>NZ_CM145758.1:967500-2465000 GCF_055635455.1 Paracoccus sp. KKT209 | reverse complement strand
TGAGTAGCGACAAACAGGGTGAGAGACCCTGTCGCCGAAAGTCCAAGGGTTCCTGCTTAAAGCTAATCTGAGCAGGGTAAGCCGGCCCCTAAGGCGAGGCCGAAAGGCGTAGTCGATGGGAACCAGGTTAATATTCCTGGGCCAGGAGATGGTGACGGATCCCGAGGGTAGTTCGATCTTAACGGATTGATCGGGCTGCTTAGGGGTCCCTGGAAATAGCCCTCCACAAGACCGTACCCGAAACCGACACAGGTGGACTGGTAGAGAATACCAAGGCGCTTGAGAGAACCACATTTAAGGAACTCGGCAAAATACCTCCGTAAGTTCGCGAGAAGGAGGCCCGGTTTTTGCGCAAGCAGAGGCCGGGGGCACAAACCAGGGGGTGGCGACTGTTTACTAAAAACACAGGGCTCTGCGAAGCCGTAAGGCGACGTATAGGGTCTGACGCCTGCCCGGTGCCGGAAGGTTAAAAGGAGATGTGCAAGCATTGAATTGAAGCCCCGGTAAACGGCGGCCGTAACTATAACGGTCCTAAGGTAGCGAAATTCCTTGTCGGGTAAGTTCCGACCTGCACGAATGGCGTAACGACTTCCCCGCTGTCTCAAATGTGGACTCAGCGAAATTGAATTGTCTGTGAAGATGCAGACTTCCCGCGGTTAGACGGAAAGACCCCATGCACCTTTACTACAACTTCGCACTGGCATCAGGATTGCGATGTGCAGGATAGGCGGTAGGCTTTGAAGCGGGGACGCTAGTCCTCGTGGAGCCATCCTTGAGATACCGCCCTTCGCACTCTTGATGTCTAACCGCGGCCCGTTATCCGGGTCCGGGACCCTGCGTGGTGGGTAGTTTGACTGGGGCGGTCGCCTCCCAAACAGTAACGGAGGCGCGCGAAGGTTGGCTCAGACCGGTCGGAAATCGGTCGTTGAGTGCAATGGCAGAAGCCAGCCTGACTGCAAGACTGACAAGTCGAGCAGAGACGAAAGTCGGCCATAGTGATCCGGTGGTCCCGAGTGGAAGGGCCATCGCTCAACGGATAAAAGGTACGCTGGGGATAACAGGCTGATGATGCCCAAGAGTCCATATCGACGGCATCGTTTGGCACCTCGATGTCGGCTCATCTCATCCTGGGGCTGGAGCAGGTCCCAAGGGTATGGCTGTTCGCCATTTAAAGAGGTACGTGAGCTGGGTTTAGAACGTCGTGAGACAGTTCGGTCCCTATCTGCCGTGGGTGTTGGAGACTTGAGAGGAGCTGCCCCTAGTACGAGAGGACCGGGGTGGACGTTCCACTGGTGGACCAGTTGTCGTGCCAACGGCAGTGCTGGGTAGCTATGAACGGACAGGATAAACGCTGAAGGCATCTAAGCGTGAAGCCCCCCTCAAAACAAGGTCTCCCTTGAGAGCCGTGGAAGACCACCACGTCGATAGGCCGGAGATGTAAGTGCAGCAATGCATTCAGTTGACCGGTACTAATGGCTCGATAGGCTTGATTTGATCCGGAAGAAGACAGACTGTCTTCCTCCCATGCATCCTTGGACAACAAAAACCCCGAAAGGGGCGACGCTGAGCGTGTCTTTCCCGGTCTGGTGGCCCTAGCGCGAGCAAAACACCCGATCCCATCCCGAACTCGGCCGTTAAGTGCCGCTGCGCCAATGGTACTGCGTCTCAAGACGTGGGAGAGTAGGTCACCGCCAGACCTGGTAAGACACGCAAATATCTCTCTGATAACGATGAAAACCCGCAGGACAAAACTGGCGCGGGGTAGAGCAGCCCGGTAGCTCGTCAGGCTCATAACCTGAAGGCCGCAGGTTCAAATCCTGCCCCCGCAACCAAAAATACCGAACCCGCATACAGCCCGCTTCCCAGCGGGCTTTTTGTTGTCTGGCCTTGCGCAGGTCCAATCATCGCGCGCAACCGCGCCTTCAAGCTCCAATGTGATCCCCTTGGGGGGATGGCGTGAACGGTGACCGCCTCGATCAGACCGCGGATGGTCTCCAAGGCCGGCCTCCGGATCACGGGATCGGTCAGGGTGTCAGCCAGTTCGCTCACCTTGCGCCGGTAGAGCTCCGAAAGGATGGGGTGCCACCGAACACGCGACGGGGCAGGGGCGAACAAGACCTCATCAATCTCCGCGAGCCGGGTTTCCAAAGCCTCCAACCTGATCTTCAGGCCGGCCGTCCGCAGACCGTCCGCTGTGGCGTCATAGAGCCCCTCGAGCTTGCGGGTGACGGTGGCTCGCTCCGTCTGCAGTTGCCCGTTGGCAGCAGACGCCGCGCCCTTGCGGGCATTCACTTCCTCACAAAAAAGACTGCTAATACCTGAAGTTAGTGCGCTGCTGTCAGGAAGCGGACTTCGGCCTCTTCCGCCAGCCCTCCGCGCGGCTAGATCAGATCTCACATCCCTGATGGAACTCTACCACACTGGGTTCTGTCGATGCGAATCCCTGCGGCCCTGCATCCCACATTCACAAGCGCTTCTGGAACCAATCAGCCGTCGCAGGTGAAAGTCAGGCCTGACCTGTGGTGCCCCGGGCTGCAGGCTGCTAAGCGATGCTCTGCTCTTGCTCAGCGCCCAGCACCAGAAGTGGCAGGGCGGTCTCTCGCGTCAAGCGGCCCGCATCAAGACGGAACCACCCATGCCTCTTCTCAGCCTTGTCATCATCGCCATCATCCAGGGGATCACCGAATTCCTGCCCGTCTCATCGTCGGGCCATCTGATCCTGCTGCCGCGCCTCACCGGGATAGACGACCAGGGACTGGTCATTGACGTCGCCGTACATGTCGGGACGCTGGTCGCGGTGATCCTCTTTTTCTGGCGTAACGTGGCCGAAGGGCTGGTGGGCATGGGGCGCCTGGTGCGCGGGCGGATCGACACGCCGGGGGCGCGGCTGGCACTTTGCCTGATCGTCGCGACGGTTCCGGTGATCCTGGCCGGTCTGGTCCTGAAGGTGACGGGCGCGGTCGAGATGCTGCGCTCCGTTGCGGTGATCGGCTGGACGATGATCATCTTCGGCATCTTCCTCTATTGGGCAGACCGCCGGGGCGCGGCCGTGAAAGAGGTTCGCGACTGGACCCTCCGCGACGCGATCATCCTCGGCCTTTGGCAGGCGGCAGCGCTGATCCCGGGCACGTCACGCTCGGGCGCGACGATCACCGGCGCCCGCGCCCTGGGCTATGCGCGGGAGGATGCCGCACGCGTCTCGATGCTGATGTCGATTCCGACGATCCTGGCCTCGGCGCTGCTGATCGGCGCGGATGTCGTTGCACAAGCCGACGGCCAGATGGCGCTGGAGGCTGGCATCGCCGCGGCATTCTCCTTTGTCGCGGCCCTCGCGGCCCTCTCGCTGATGATGCGGCTTCTGAAGACCGTCAGCTTCACGCCCTATGTCATCTATCGGCTTGTCTTGGGCATGGCGTTGCTGTGGATCGCCTATGCTTGACTGAAAATCGGGAATGCGGAACAGAAAGACCGCTGTTCCCTTATCCAGTCGTGGCCGGGCATCGCCCGAGGGGCATCAGGGTCCACGCATGACAACCCGTGCGGGGTTTGCCGCCAATGGCGAACCGGGACGTCTTGGCCCGACGCCTTGCTGCTGGCAGTATGGCCCGATGCCCTTGCTGCGCCGCCGTCATGTTCTTCGATCGATCGCCGTGACCGCGTTGCTGCTGACGCTCGCGGGGGCGGTTCATATGGCGGCGCGGCGGGCAGGGCTGGCTGGCTTGGATGCAGAACTGCACAACCGCCTGATGCTGGCCCAGCATGCCGTGGTGACCCAAGTCGAACGCTATCGCTACCTGCCGGGGGTCGTCGCACAGGATGCGCGCATTCAAGCCGCGCTGGCGGGGCCGGATGCCGCGACCGGTCGGGCCGATGCCTACCTGACCGCCATTCGCGACCTGTCCGGCGTCGATGAAATCTATGTGCTGGACGTGGGGGGACGTGCGGTTGCTGCCAGCAATCACGCCGAGCCCGGCAGCTTTGTCGGTCAGAACTATGCGTTCCGGCCCTATTTCAGGCAGGCGCTGGAGGTGGGGCAGGGACGCTATTATGCGGTCGGCGTGACCACGGGCATTCCGGGCTATTTCCTCGCCTCGCGGATCGGGCCGCAGGAGGCGCCCTTGGGGGTGGCGGTGGCCAAGGTCGACATGTCCGACCTGCCAAAGGCTTGGGCGGGGGCCGCGCAGGCCGTGGGCCTTGCGGACGGGGCCGGCGTCGTCTTTCTGTCGGCCGAGCCGGAATGGCTCTTCCGCCCGTTGGACCCGTTGCGGCCCGACACTGTGGCACAGCTGGCGGTCGAGCGTCGCTATGACGGGCAGGACTTGGCGGCGGCGGTCCCGCTGCGTCCCGCGCTGGCCGGGCTGCGCCTGGCCGAGGCCCCGCTGCAGGCCGATGGCTGGCGGGTGATCGCGGCCCTGCCCGTCGGGGCGGTCGAACAGCAGGCCCGCCTGCTGGCGGCGCTGGCGGGCATGTCGGGCCTGCTGCTGTCCGCGCTGGCCGTCAGCCTGGCGCAGCGGCGTCAGCTGATCCGCGTGCGTCTGGACCAGAACGCCGAGCTGGAGCGCCGCGTGACCGAGCGGACCGAGGCCCTTGGCCATGAAATCGCCGAGCGCCGGCGCGCCCAGGCCGAATTGCGCGAGGCGCATGAGAGCCTGGTCCAGGCCGCCAAGCTGGCGGTTCTGGGGCGCATGTCTTCGACCATCGTGCACGAGGTCAGTCAGCCCCTGTCGGCGCTGGACAGCACGCTGGCCGCGGCCGAGCTGCACCTGCGCGCGGGCCGGGAGGCGCGGGCCGAGGCCAGCCTGGGCGCCGCCCGGGCGCTGCTGATGCGGATGCAGAAGATGGTGCGGAACCTGAAATCCTTTGGCTCGCGGCAGCGGATCGATCCGCCAGAGCCTGTGGACATGGGGCAGGTGCTGGCCGCGGCCGCCGAGGTGCTGGCGCCGCGCCTAGCCGAACTGGGCCAGAGCCTGCATCTGGCCGCGCCCGCAGGCCTGCCCGCCGCACAGGGCCATCCGATCCGGCTGGAGCAGGTCGCCACGAACCTGATCCTGAACGCCGCCGAAGCCGCAGCGGCGGCCGCCGCCTCCGAGCCGATCTCCGTCAGCCTGACCGTCCAGGGCCCGATGCTGCGCCTGACAATCGCCGATCGGGGGCGCGGCATCGACCCCGCGCTGCGGACCCGCATCGAGGAGCCGTTCTTCACGACCCGGATCACCGGCGAAGGCCTGGGGCTGGGCCTGGCCATCACCCGCGGGATCCTGGACCAGATGGGCGGCCAGATGGACTTTGCGCCGCGTCCGGGCGGCGGCACGCTGACCATCGTCGACCTGCCCCTGTGGCAGAACCAGGCCGTCCCGACCCGGAAGGCGAGCTAGGATGCGGGGCCGGATTGTCTTCATCGATGACGAGGCACCCCTTTGCGCGGCTGCGGCGGACTGGCTGGAGGCGTCGGGCTTCGAGGTCCAGACCTTCACCGACCCCGCCGAGGCGCTGTCGCGGATCCGGGCCACCGACTGCGACGCCGTGGTGACGGACCTGCGGATGCCCGGGTTGGGGGGGCAGGAGGTTCTGGACGGGCTGCGCGCGCAGGACCCAGACCTGCCGGTGATCCTGCTGTCGGGACATGCGGATGTCCCGGTCGCGGTGGCTGCGATGCGGACCGGCGCGCATGATTTTCTGGAAAAGCCCTACCGCGCCGAACATCTGGTCGAGGTGCTGGACCGTGCCGTGGCCCTGCGCCGGATGCGGACCTCTGCCCGGCAGGCGCGCAAGACCGGCCCCGCCCTTGCCCGACTGGAGACCCGCCTGGCCGGTGACAGCCAAGTTATCCGCCACCTTCGTCGCATGGTCGGACACCTGTGCGATCTGCCGCAGGACGTCCTGATCACCGGAGAGCCGGGCAGCGGGCGGCTGGAACTGGCCCGCTGCCTGCACGACTTCGGGCGCCGGTCGCGGCGGCCCTTCGTGATCGTGCCCTGCGCCGGCCTGTCGGCCGAGGCGCTGGAGCAGGAACTGTTCGGCCAGGAACGCGGCGCGGGGCCCGCGCGCCCCGGCCGGCTGGAACAGGCACAGACCGGCACGCTGGTGCTGACCGACATTCAGGATCTGCCGATGGGCGTTCAGTCGCGCCTGATGCGCGCGCTGCTGACCGGCGTGGTGGAACGGATGGGCGGCAGCACGCCGCGCTCCATCGACCTGCGCCTGATCGCAACGGCCCGGCCTGACATCGCCTCTCATCCTGCGCATGGAGGGCTGCGCGCCGACCTGTTTCATCGCCTGTCGGCGGTCACACTGGACTGCCCGCCCCTGCGACGGCGGGCCGAGGACATCCCGCTGCTGTTCACGGCCATGGCGGAGGCTGCGGCCCTGCGCCTTGGCCTGCCGAGGCCCGACCTGCTGCCCGCCGACCTGGATCGGCTGGCCGCCGGCAACTGGCCCGGCAACCTGGCTGAACTGCGCGCCACGGCAGAGCGGGCGGTCCTAGCCCTGCCGGGATCCGCGGCGACGGCGGGTGGGGGACAGGCCCTGCCGGAACGGCTGGCCCGCATCGAAGCACAGATCATCGCGGAGGCGCTGAGAGATGCCGGGGGCCACACTGCGGCCGCTGCGGAAGCCTTGGGCATTCCCCGCCGGACGCTGACCGAAAAGATGGCCCGACTTGGCCTGCGCGGCGACAGTCCCGGCAGCTTCTTGCCGGGGGATGTTTAACCGACGCAATATTTCGCCGGACACAGTTGATGCTGTTGCCTGATAAATCTATCAAGAACAAGGGTTTATGACAGAATCAGCGATCCGGCACCTTCTGGGACATCCCGCCTGCCACCGCTCAAGGGATATTGCTACGCTTCCGCGCAGAACATCATGGGAGGATCGCATGTTCCATCGCATCGCTGCCGCCGCTTCGGCGGTTGCCCTGACGGGCATCATGGCCACCGCGCCGCAGGCCCGCGCGCAGGAGTTCATCAATGTGCTGACCGGGGGAACCTCGGGGGTCTATTATCCGCTTGGCGTCGCGCTGTCGGAAATCTATGCCAGCGGCATCGACGGCGCCCGCACGCAGGTGCAGGCCACCAAGGCCTCGGTCGAGAACCTGAACCTCCTGGCCCAAGGCCGCGGCGAGATCGCTTTCGCGCTTGGCGACAGCGTCCAGTTGGCTTGGGAGGGCAACGAGGAGGCAGGCTTTGCCCGCCCGCTGAAGGAACTGCGCGCCATTGCCGCGATCTATCCCAACTACATCCAGATCGTCGCCGATGCCGCGGCGGGCGCCACCACGCTGGAGGACCTGCGCGGCAAGACCCTGTCGGTGGGCGCGCCGGCCTCGGGCACCGAGCTGAACGCCCGCACCATCTTCAAGGCGGCAGGCATGAGTTATGACGACCTGGGCAAGGTCGAGTTCCTGCCCTTCGCGGAATCGGCCGAGCTGATCAAGAACCGCCAGCTGGAAGCGACGCTGCAGTCCTCGGGCCTGGGCGTGGCCTTCATCCAGGACCTGTCGGCCACCCATGACATCACCATCGTGGCCATCCCCGAGGAGGTCGTGACCAGCATCGGCCAACCCTATGTCCCGGCCGTCATCCCGGCGGGCACCTATTCGGGCATCGACGTGGACGTCCCCACCGCGGCGGTCGGCAACATGCTGATCTCGCACGAAGGCGTCAGCGAGGAGACCGCCTATCAGATGACCAAGCTGATGTTCGAGAACCTGGACCGGATGCAGAGCGCGCATGGCGCCGCCGCCGGGATCAGCCCCGACACGGCGCTGGACGGCTTGCCCATCCCCCTGCATCCGGGTGCCGAGCGTTACTATCGTGAAATCGGCCTGATCGAGTGATCGCCCGGCCCGCGCGTCCCCTGCGCGGGCCTCATTTCCCGGAGAACGCCATGTCCGTCACCCCCACCCAAGCCGGCGGGCCGACCCGCCCTGACCGGTCCCAGCTGGACCCCTCGGCCGCGATCGAGCCCGAGATCCAGGAGGGCCTGCCTCCCGGATGGGGCGCGGGCCTGCCGGGCCGCCTGGCCTTCTGGCTGGCTGTGGTCTTTGCGCTGTTCCAGCTCTGGGCCGCCGCCTATGGCGCGCTGCCCAGCCAGATCGTGCGGGCGATGCATGTGGGCTTCCTGCTGCTGCTGGGTTTCGGCCTGGTTGGCAACCTGGTCGCCAGGTCGCGCGGCGGGCAGATCTTCTTCTGGGCGCTCGGCATCCTCGGCTTCTCGACCGGGCTTTACCAGTGGGTGGAGTACAACGACCTGATCCGCCGCACCGGATTCCTGAACCGGACCGACCTGGTCATGGGCACCGTCCTGATCGTGCTGGTCTTCGAAGGAGCGCGCCGGCTGATGGGCTGGCCGCTGGCGGTGATCGCCGGAATCTTCCTGGCCTACTGCTTTCTGGGCCAGCACCTGCCTCCACCCTTCATCCATCGCGGCTATGGCTTTGACCAGATCGTCGAGCATTTCGCCTTTGGCACCGAAGGCATCTATGGCAGCCCGATCTATGTCAGTTCGGCCTACATCTTCATCTTCGTGGTCTTTGCGGCGTTCCTGGAACGGGCGGGCATGCTGAACCTGTTCAACGACTTTGCCTTGGGCATGGTCGGCGCGCGCAGGGGCGGGCCTGCACAGGTGGCGGTGCTGTCCTCGGCGCTGATGGGAACCATCTCGGGCTCGGGCGTGGCCAATGTCGTGGCCTCGGGGCAGTTCACCATCCCGATGATGAAGAAATCGGGCTTCAAGCCCGCCTTCGCGGGGGGCGTCGAGGCGACGGCCTCGATGGGCGGCCAGATCATGCCGCCGGTGATGGGTGCCGTGGCCTTCATCATGGCCGAGACGCTGAACGTCCCCTATGCCGCCGTGGTCCAGGCCGCCATCGTGCCGGCGGTGCTGTATTTCGGCGTCGTCTTCTGGATGGTCTGGCTGCAGTCGGGACGCGACGACCTCAAGGGCCTGCCGCAAGCCAGCCTGCCGAACCCCTGGCACGCAGTGCGCGACCAGTGGCCGCTGGTCCTGCCGCTGGCCGCATTGGTCTACCTGCTGTTCGCGGGCTACACGCCGATCTTTGCGGGGACTATGGGGCTGGCGCTGGTCACCGTGCTGATCCTGGGGGCGCCCCTGGCCGCGATGATCGGGCCGGTGGTGTTCCGCATGGTGTTCTGGGTCGCGCTTGGTCTGGCGGCCGCCAGCTTCCTGAAATTCGGCATCAACCTGCTGGCGCTGGTGATCCTGGGCCTGATCCTGGCCTGCGCGGTCTTTCAGGGCACGCGGCCCACCATCGGGATCATCCGCGACGCGCTGGCGCAGGGTGCGCGCAACGCGCTGCCCGTGGGCATGGCCTGCGCCATCGTGGGCATCGTCATCGGCACGCTGACCCTGACCGGCATCGCCTCCACCTTCATCGGCGCGATCATTGCCATCGGGCAGGACAACCTGTTCCTGTCGCTGGTGCTGACCATGCTGACCTGCCTGGTGCTGGGCATGGGCATCCCCACGATCCCGAACTACATCATCACCTCGTCCCTGGCCGGTCCCGCCCTGTTGGAACTGGGCGTGCCGCTGTTGGTCAGCCACATGTTCGTGTTCTATTTCGGCATCATGGCCGACCTGACGCCGCCCGTGGCGCTGGCCTGCTTTGCGGCGGGTCCGATCGCCAAGACCTCGGGGCTCAAGATCTCGATGCAGGCGATCCGGCTGGCGGCGGCGGGGTTCATCATCCCGTTCATGGCGGTCTATACGCCCTCGCTGATGCTGCAGGACGGCGGCGCCATCGCCGAAGCCTGGGGCTATCCGGTCGAGGTCGCCTATGTCCTGCTGAAGACGGTGGCGGGGGTGGCCATGTGGGGCATCGCCGTCGTGGGCTATCTCTGGGGCCGCACGACGGTGCCGGAACGTCTGCTGGCCTTCGCGGCGGGGGTCAGCCTGATCCTGGCGATGCCCTGGACGGATCAGGCCGGCTTTGCGCTGGCGGTCCTGTTCCTGGTCCTTCATGGCGCGCGCATCCGGCGGATGCGAGCGGTGACCCCGTGATCTGCGTCAGTGCCGGGGCCTTTGCCCTGGCCCTGGCTGCGCCGGGCTTTACCCTGGAATGGCGCCATTCGGTCACGCGAACCCTGTGGTGGGAACGCTGGACTGCCGGTCCCGAAGGGCTCGCTCCTGTCGAGGCCCGCATGACCGGCCCCGGCGCCGGGATGGAGCCGCCGCAGGACGCCGTCTGGCGCGACGGCGCATGGCATTTTGCACCACATGTGCCGCCGCAGCAGGTGGTTCTCCTTGCGGCATCCGGAGCGACCGGGGGCGGCTGGCGCCTCTGCGGCGGGGGCAACTGCCACGACCTGCCCGAAACCCTCGGTCCGATCCGCCTGCAATCGGCGGCGGCCTGCGACACCCCCGCTCCTTGAACGCGATCCCCAGCCTGTCCGGCTGGCCGGGCAGGGGTCAGTCCGCTCTGGGGCAGCGTCCACAGTGGTCTCCGATGGCCGGATCCGCACGATGGTCCCTTGACGCGATCCGCAATGGCGGCGCACGGTCTGATCCTTACTGGAGGCAGGTGCGGGACCGATGACGGACAAGGACATGGGCTGGGCGATACCGCTGATGCAGGTGGGCTATACCGGCCGGGGGCTGGTCTATCTGGCCGTGGCGGGGATCTCGCTCTACTCGATCTGGCAGGGTGGCGGGGCGCAGGACACCTCCTCGGCGCTCGGCTGGCTCGAGGGCACATGGGGCGGCGCGGTGGTGCTGTTCCTGATCCTGCTGGGCATGCTGGCCTATGCCGTCTGGCGGGCGCTCGACGCGGCCTTTGACCTGGAATGCTATGGCAGCGACGGCAAGGGCATCATCGCCCGTGCGGGCATGCTGGTCACGGGGGGCCTCCACCTGGGCATCGGGATCGTCGCATTCTCGCTGCTGTTCGGCAGCGGCGGCTCAGAAGAAGGCTCCAGCATTCCGCGATATGTGGGGACGGTCATGCAGTGGCCGGGCGGGCGCTGGATCATCGGGCTGGTCGCGCTGATCATCATGGCAACCGGCGTCTATTACCTGCGGCAGGGCTGGAAGGCGAGCTATCGAGAGCATCTTCGCGCCAGCCGGTTCACCACGCGCTGGAACCCGGTTCTGAGGGCCGGCGTCATCGCCCACGGTGTGGTGATCGCGGTGATCGGCCTGCTGTTCATGTTCGCGGCGCTGCGGGCCGACCCGCAGGCCGCCGGCGGCGTCGGAGAGGCGTTTTCCTGGCTGTCCGGCCAGATCTATGGCCGGCTTCTGGTGATCGCGGTTTGCGTGGGGCTGGTGGGCTTTGCGATCTTCTGCTTTGTCAACGCCGTCTTCCGCATCGTGCCCCGGGCCTCGGGTCCGGACGTACAGAGCTTGGCCGCCAAGCTGACCGGCTAACGTCCGCTCCCTCGGCCTTGGCGCCAGTCGTCACGGCCGCGGCAGGTAGGGGATGGCGCCGGCGATGTCGCTGTCGTCGATCACGCGGAAATGGCTGACCGAGCCCTCCTGCCTGGCCTTGCTGAAGGGGGCATAATCCGGGTCGTTGGCAAAGGCATGGGCAGAGGCCCGGTCGGGAAACTGGATCAGCGCGATCAGCGTCTCGTCGGTCGTTTCGCCTTCCAGCGTCTCGATCTTGCCGGAGCGGGACAGATAGCGCCCGCCATGCCGCGCCGCGATGTCATGCACCTTGGTGGCGTATTCGGGCACCCACGTATCGTCGGTGACCTTGACCTCTGCGATCAGGAATGCAGTCATTGTTGATCCTCCCCGTCGAAAACTGCACGAACTATAGCCGGCGCCGCTATTGCGGCAATCGGAATTCGGCAGTACGCGCGGGCGGAGGATGGCAGGGGTGACCTGTCACAGCAGCGCTTCATCGCCGCCTGCAGGCACAAGAATGGCGCTGCCGCGAGAGGTGATCCGTGAAAGAGAAAAGGGCCTAATCGCACGCGATCAGGCCCTTGAATGTCTTGGCTCCGGCGGTAGGGATCGAACCTACGACCAATTGATTAACAGTCAACTGCTCTACCGCTGAGCTACGCCGGAACACGAGGCGGGATATAGCAACGTCGCAGGGGGGCGTCCAGTGGGTTGGGGCGACTTTTTGTCATGCAGGTGCAAAAATCGTGACGGCTGACAAATCCCCTTCGAAATCAACCACTCCCAGCTGCGCCAGCGCGATCAGGTGGGCCAGCACGTTCCGTTCCGCCGCCAACAGAAGGCGAGGATGGACGTCATAGATGCGGCGGGCCAGCCCATGCGCCGTGTCCGGCTGCTGGCGCAGGGCGGCCAGAATCTGGGCGCTGCGGGTGCGCCGATGCGCGATCAGGTCATGAAGCCGGGGCAGGGGGGCCTCGATCGCCGCGCCATGAGTCGGCAACAGCCGGTCGGGCGACAGCCCGGCCAGGCGCTCGACCGACCGGAGGTAGTCGGCCAGGTCTCCGTCCGGCGGCGAGATCAGCGTCGAGGACCAGGCCATCACCAGGTCCCCGCAGAAGATCGTCCTGTCCCACTGAAAGCCCAGATGCCCGCCAAAATGGCCTGGCGTGTGCAGCGCGCGCAGCGTCCAGTCGGGCGTCTCGACCACATCGCCGTCCGCCAGAAGCATGTCGGGGGCGAAGCCCGCATCCAGTCCTTCGCCGCCGCCCACCAGGCCCCCGGTTGCCAGGCGCGTCATGATCGGCGACCGGCCGGCCGTCGCATCCCCGAAGGACAGCACAGGGGCGCCCGCCATCCGGGACAGCCGCGCCGCGCCGGCGCTGTGGTCCAGATGCGCATGGGTCACAAGGATATGGCTGATGTGACCCTGGCCCGCCTGCAGGATCGCCTCCAGATGCGCGTCGTCATCGGGACCGGGATCGATGACCGCGACATGGCGCTGGCCGATCAGGAAGGTGGTCGTGCCCGGCCCGGTCAGGGGCGAGGGGTTCGCGGCCAGGATCCGCAGCGGCTCTTTCGCAGGGGCGTTCATGGCGCTAGCCTAGCCCGCGAGAGGAGAGGTTTCCATGTCGAACCATGCCGAAGGCCCGATTGCCCGCACGCTTGTGCCGCGCGGCCTTTATGCACGGGCGGCGCTGATCCTGTTCCTGCCGGTGGTGGTCGTCACCATGGTCGTCAGCGTCATGTTCCTGCAGCGCCATTTCGACGGCGTGACGCGGCAGATGA
Source organism: Paracoccus sp. KKT209 (assembly GCF_055635455.1). Next base: position 2,451,854 of record NZ_CM145758.1, on the reverse strand, counting down.
CCTCCAGCATGGCCCATGAACTGGCTTTGGTGGTCCGCCTGGTCCGGGAGGCGGACACGCCCGATGACGCACGGCGCGCTGGCCTTGCGGTGGCCGCGCCCCTGGACCTGCGGCTGGAGCTGCCGGTGGAGCCGCTGCCGGAGGACCTGCGCCGGTTCTACGACTTCTCGGGGCGCATCGTCATCGAGGTGCTGCGCGAGACGCTGCCGCAGATCCTGTCGATCGACCTGGCCTCGGACGACAAGCGGGTCTCGGTCGCGCTGCAGGGTGAGGCGGGCCCCTTCGGGATCAGCTTCGACCGGCGCAGGGTCAGCGCCTCCAACCCGCACCAGCTGCTGGTGCTGATGGTCGTTACCTCGCTGCTGATGACCGGGATCGCCACGATCTTCCTGCGCAACCAGCTGCGCCCCATCCGGCGCCTGGCGCTGGCCGCCGAGGAATACGGCAAGGGCCGCATGGTGCCCTATCGCCCCTCCGGTGCGGTGGAGGTGCGCAGCGCCGGCACCGCCTTTCTGGACATGCGCAACCGGCTGGAGCGGCAGAACGAACAGCGCAAGCTGATGATGTCGGGCATCAGCCACGACCTGCGCACGCCGCTGACGCGGCTGCGGCTGAGCCTGTCGATGATCTCTCCCGAGATGCCGCCGGACGCGGAGGAGATCGCCGCAATGGAGGCCGACATCGCCGAGATGAGCCGCATGGTGGACGGCTTTCTGGACTATGCGCGCGAGGAGGCGCAGGAACACCAGGCCGAGCCCCTGGTGGCCGCAGATTTTCTGGAAACCATCGTCGCCGACGGGCAGCGCGCCGGCCAGGAGGTCCAGCTGGTGCGCTTTGAAGGGGACGCGGACGGGAAGGCGATGTTCCGGCCCGACATGCTGCGGCGTGCACTGGAGAACCTGATCGGCAATGCCGTCCGCTATGGCAGCCGGGCTGAACTGGACGCCTCCCTCGGGCCCCGCAGCCTGCGGATCGGGGTCGAGGATGACGGGCCCGGCATCCCCGAGGACAGCTTGGAAATGGCCATGCGCCCCTTCACCCGGCTGGACCCGGCACGGCGGCGCAGCAGCGCGCAGGGCGCCGGGCTGGGCTTGGCCATCGCCGCCGACGTGGCGCGGGCGCATGGCGGGCAGCTGCGGCTGGGACGCGGTCCGCGGCTGGGCGGCCTGCGCGCCGAAATCGTGATTCCCCGCTGAGTTTCGACGTGGCGCGGGAAATAGCGGGTATTCTTGCGGTCGTATTGAACGCGGGGGGCGCTGGCCCTAGATTGTCGTCATGCAGGGGCCGTGCGTCGCCATGACGGGGCCACGGCTTCGGGCAGAAAGGACAAGACATGACGGAATTCACCACTCAGACCTACCCGGTGCTGCCCTTGCGGGATATCGTCGTCTTCCCGCACATGATCGTGCCGCTATTCGTGGGGCGCGAGAAGTCGGTGCGTGCGCTGGAAGCGGTCATGGAATCGGACAGCCCGATCCTGCTGTCGGCGCAGAAGGATGCTTCGGTCGACGAGCCGACCGAGGAGGGCATCTATCGCACCGGCGTGCTGGCGAATGTGCTGCAGCTGCTGAAGCTGCCCGACGGCACCGTCAAGGTGCTGGTCGAGGGACGCGAGCGTGTGCAGATCACCGATTTCGTGCCGAATGACGACCATTTCGAAGCGACCGCCGTCGCCATGGACGAGACGCTGGGCGACGACGCCACCGTGGCCGCCTTGGTGCGGACCGTCGCCGAGGAGTTCGAGCGCTACGTCAAGGTGCGCAAGAACATCCCCGAGGAGGTCGTGGCGGCCGTGGCCGAGGCGACCGAGCCCGGCAAGCTGGCCGACCTGGCCGCCGGCCACATGGGGATCGACCTGGACCGCAAGCAGGACCTGCTGGACACGCTGAACATCGCCGAGCGTCTGGAGAAGGTCTATGGCCTGATGCAGGGTGAGATGTCGGTCCTGCAGGTCGAGAAGAAGATCAAGTCGCGCGTCAAGACCCAGATGGAGAAGACGCAGCGCGAGTACTATCTGAATGAGCAGATGAAGGCCATTCAGAAGGAACTGGGCGACGGCGAGGACGGCCAGAACGAGCTGGCCGAACTGGAAGAGAAGATCGCCCAGACCAAGTTCAGCAAGGAAGCCCGCGACAAGGCCGAGGGCGAGCTGAAGAAGCTGAAGTCGATGTCCCCGATGTCGGCCGAGGCCACCGTCAGCCGCAACTACCTGGACTGGCTGCTGGCCCTGCCGTGGGGCGTGAAGTCGCGCACCCGCAAGGACCTGTCGCGCGCCGAGGCGATTCTGGACGCCGATCACTTCGGGCTGGAAAAGGTCAAGGAGCGGATCGTCGAGTACCTGGCCGTGCAGGCGCGCAGCCAGAAGCTGAAGGGACCGATCCTGACGCTGGTCGGACCTCCGGGCGTGGGCAAGACCTCGCTGGGCCGCTCGATCGCCAAGGCGACGGGGCGCGAATTCATCCGCATCAGCCTGGGCGGCGTGCGCGACGAATCCGAAATCCGCGGCCACCGTCGGACCTATATCGGCTCGATGCCCGGCAAGATCATCCAGGCGCTGAAGAAGGCCAAGACCACCAACCCGCTCATCCTGCTCGATGAGATCGACAAGATGGGTCAGGACTTCCGCGGCGACCCGGCTTCTGCGATGCTGGAGGTGCTGGATCCCGAACAGAACTCGACCTTCGTGGACCACTATCTGGAGGTGGAATACGACCTGTCCAACGTGATGTTCGTGACCACGGCCAACAGCTACAACATGCCAGGCCCGCTGCTGGACCGGATGGAGATCATCCCGCTGTCAGGCTATACCGAGGACGAGAAGCGCGAGATCGCCAAGGGCCACCTGCTGCCCAAGCAGATCGCCGCGAACGGGCTTCGCAAGGGCGAGTTCAGCGTGACCGACGAGGCGCTGACCCATATGATCCGCTATTACACCCGCGAAGCGGGGGTGCGGTCGCTGGAGCGCGAGATCGCCAAGCTGGCCCGCAAGGCCGTGACCGAGATCCTCAAGGGCAAGGTCAAGACCGTCGAGGTGACGCCCGAGAAGGCCGAGGAATACCTGGGCGTCCGGCGTCACCGCTATGGCTTGGCCGAGAAGGAGGATCAGGTCGGCGTCGTGACGGGTCTGGCCTGGACCTCGGTCGGTGGTGACCTGCTGCAGATCGAGGCGCTGCGCCTGCCGGGCAAGGGCCGCATGAAGACGACCGGGAAACTGGGCGACGTGATGAAAGAATCGATCGACGCGGCCTCCAGCTTCGTCCGGTCGGTGGCGCCGGAAATCGGGGTCAAGCCCCCGGAATTCGACCGCCGCGACATCCACGTCCACGTTCCGGAAGGGGCCACCCCCAAGGACGGGCCGTCGGCGGGCATCGCCATGGTGACCTCGGTCGTCTCGGTCATGACCGGAATCCCGGTCCGCAAGGACGTGGCGATGACGGGCGAGGTGACCCTGCGCGGCCATGTCCTGGCCATCGGCGGGCTTAAGGAAAAGCTGCTGGCAGCATTGCGCGGGGGCATCAAGACGGTGCTGATCCCGCAGGACAATGAAAAGGATCTTGTCGAGATCCCGGACAACGTCAAGCAGGGCCTGACCATCATCCCGGTCAGCAATGTCCGCGAGGTGCTGCGCCATGCCTTGGTGCGGATGCCGGTTCCGGTTGAATGGGACGAGGCGGCCGAGGAGGCCGCCGAGGCCGCCCGGCTGTCCAGCCAGCGCGGATCCGACGCGCCCGGTGCCGTTGCGCACTGACAGATGACATCATGGCCCGGGCTTCGACCCGGGCCATGCATAAACAAATGATTGACGTAACGTCAAACCGCGTTAGGCTGATGTGACTTTCCGGGAGGGGGACCAGGAATGACACATGAATCGGCAGAGGCCATCGGCCTTCGTACCAGCCCAGACCCGCGCGTTGCGCATGTCGTGCAGAAACGGGATTTCATCGACCGCGTTCTGGCCGCCACCGGCGCCCGCCGAACAGAGGCTCGTCCCATCATTGAGGCCACCTTGGCACAGCTGGGGCAGGTTCTGTCCGAGGGCCAGACCCTGGCCGTCCCGCCCCTCGGGCGCGCGCGAATCAATCTTGAAAAAGATGCCCGCGGCGGTGACGTGATCACCCTGCGACTGCGCCGCAGGCCTACCGATCCGGGGCTGCTGGAGTAAAAAGCCCCGCCAAAAGGCACTGGCGCCTCTTGCGTCCCTGCGCGGCTGACGCTAGAAGCCAGCCGACGGGTGATTAGCTCAGTGGTAGAGCGCTTCGTTCACATCGAAGATGTCAGGGGTTCAAATCCCTTATCACCCACCATCCACCACCTGCACGGATTTGCGCTTGGCGCGCGGCTGGATTATAGGCGGGCCTTCGCCCGTTTCCGACCCGCAATCCGGACCGATCCCGATGCCCGATCCGATCACCCGCGCCGCGCGCCTGTCCGTCGCTCCGATGATGGACTGGACCGACCGCAACTGCCGCCGCTTTCATCGGCTGATGTCGCGCCGGGCGCTTCTCTATACCGAAATGGTCACCGCCCCCGCCATCATCCACGGCGAACGCGGGCGGCTGCTGGATTACGACGCGGCCGAACATCCGGTTGCGCTGCAGCTGGGCGGCTCCGATCCGGACGAACTGCGGCAGGCCACCCGGATCGCCTCCGACTGGGGCTATGACGAGATCAACCTGAATGTCGGTTGCCCAAGCGATCGCGTCCAGTCCGGGGCCTTCGGGGCGATCCTAATGAAATCGCCGCAGCTTGTCGTCGATTGCGTGACCGCCATGCAGGCAGCCAGCCCGGTCGAGGTCACGGTGAAATGCCGCATCGGCGTGGACGATCAGCAGGCCGAGGAGGTGCTGCCCGCCTTCATCGACATCCTGGGCCAGGCCGGCATCCGCCGCGTCACCGTTCATGCCCGCAAGGCTTGGCTCAAGGGCCTCAGCGCCCGCGAAAACCGCGAGATCCCGCCGCTGGACTATCCGCTGGTCCATGCGATGAAGGCGCAGTTCCCCGACATGCACCTCTCCGTCAATGGCGGCATCGCCAGCCTGGACCAGGCCCGCGAACATCTGGCCGTCATGGATGGGGCGATGGTGGGACGCGCGGCCTATCACGAACCCTGGAACATCCTTGGCGCGGCCGACGCGCTCTGGGGTGACAGGCCGCTCTTCGACAGCCCGCAGCAGGTCGCGCAGGCCATGCGCCCGCTGATCATCGACCATCTGGCGCAGGGCGGGCGGCTGCACCAGTTCACCCGCCACATGCTGGGCCTGTTCCACGGCCAACCCGGCGCGCGCAGCTGGAAGCGCACCTTGTCGGAAGGCGCCTCAAAGGGCGGGATCGAGGTTTATGACGCCGCCCTGGCGCAGGTGACAGAACCCGCCTGATTTCTCCGCTGGCCAGATACCCCGGGCCCGGGCAGCGCCCCCTTACCCGGCGGCCTTTTCCGCGACCTTGGCCGCGTCCCACAGCCGGTCCATCTCGGCCAGGTCGCTGTCCTCGGGTCGCCGTCCCTCGCCGGCCAATGCCGCCTCGATGGCCTGGAACCGCCGCGTGAACTTGGCATTGGCGCGGCGCAGCGCCAGCTCGGGGTCGATCTTCAGGTGCCGCGCCAGGTTCGCCATCACGAACATCAGGTCGCCGAACTCCTCCTCCAGCGCCTCGGGCCCCAGCTCGTCGCGTGCCTCGACCAGTTCGGCCGTCTCCTCGGTGATCTTGGCCAGCACGTCGCCCGGGCCGGGCCAGTCAAAGCCCACGCGCGCCGCGCGGTTCTGCAGCTTGACGGCGCGGGTCAGCGCGGGCAGGCCCAAGGCGACCCCATCCAGCGTGCCGCGCTCTGCTTTGCCGGCACGCTCGACCGCCTTGATCGCCTCCCAGTCCTTCACCTGCTGCTCTGCCGACTTGTCGCGGGATTCATCGCCAAAGACATGCGGATGGCGGAAGATCAGCTTGTCGCTGATCGCCGCGGCGCAGTCGGCGAAATCGAACATGCCGTCCTCGCGCGCGATCTGGGCCTGGAACACCACCTGCAGCAGCAGGTCGCCCAGCTCTCCCGGCAGCTCGTCCCAGGCCTGCCGCTGGATCGCATCCTCGACCTCGTGGGCCTCCTCGATCGTGTAGGGGGCGATGGTGGCAAAGGTCTGCTCGACGTCCCAGGGACAGCCCGTCTGCGGGTCGCGCAGCGCGGCCATGATGTCGATCAGGCGGGTGATCTCGGCCGCGGGGTCGCGGCGGGTCGTCGTCGGGTCGGCCATTGCAATTCCCCTGCGGACACGGAAGATGCCCCCGACTGCCACAGCGAAAGCCCCAAGTCCACATGCCCGTCCTGAACCGTATCGCCGATTTTGCCGAGCAGATGACCGCTTGGCGCCGCCACCTGCACCAGCATCCCGAACTGGGCTTCGACTGTCACCAGACCGCCGCCTTCGTGGCCGAGCGGCTGCGCGAATTCGGCGTGGACGAGATTCACGAGGGGATCGGCCGCACCGGCATCGTCGGCATCATCAACGGGCGGGGCAAGGGGCCGACGATCGGGCTGCGCGCGGACATGGACGCGCTGCCGATGGATGAGGTGACGGGTCTCGAATGGGCCTCCACCGTGCCGGGGCGGATGCATGCCTGCGGCCATGACGGTCATACTACGATGCTGCTGGGGGCCGCCAAGTACCTGGCCGAGACGCGCAACTTTGCCGGGCGTGTCGCGCTGATCTTCCAGCCTGCCGAGGAGAACGGCGGCGGCGGCCAAGCGATGGTCCGGGACGGGATGATGGAGCGCTTCGACATCTCCAGCGTCTTTGCCATGCACAACAACCCCGGCCAGGCGCTTGGCAGCTTCCAGACGACGCCGGGACCGATCATGGCTGCCGTCGACACGTTCGAGATCCATGTGAAGGGCCGGGGCGGGCACGGCGCGCTGCCGCATCTGACGGCGGACCCGATCGTGGCGGCGGTGGCGATCGTCAGCGCGATCCAGACCATTTCCAGCCGCAACCACCACACGATGGACGACCTGGCCCTGTCGGTGACGCAGATCCACACCGGCAGCGCCGACAACATCGTGCCCGACACCGCCTATATCTGCGGGACGGTACGCACCTTCGAGCCGCATGTGCGCGACATGGTCTGCCGCCGGATGACGCAGATCTGCGACGGACAGGCCGGGGCCTATGACGTCGAGGTCCGGCTGGATTATCAGCAGGGCTATCCCGCCACCGTGAACGATCATGCCCGGACCGCCTTTGCCGTCGAGGTCGCGACCGAGATCGCGGGCCAGGCGCACGTGGTCCCCGATTCCGGCCGCGAAATGGGGGCCGAGGATTTCAGCTACATGCTGAATTCCCGCCCCGGCTGCTACCTGTTCCTGGGGCAGGGAGAGGGGCCGGGCGTCCACAACCCGACCTATGATTTCAACGACGCGGTGGCCCCCGTCGGCGCCAGCTTCTTCGCCCGCCTGGTCGAGCGTTCGCAGCCCGCCTCCCTGTAGGGCAGGCGCCCGCCCGCATCACGAAGCCGTTTGTCGCCAATGCCGCAGGGCAGGCGCCGCTTTCTTGCCAATGACCGGCCGCGCAGATAGGTTGCGCGCCAATCCAGACGAGGCCCGCGGCCCGGCCGCGCCCTTCCATGACCGAAAGGACCGTGAATGTTCGTGACCCCCGCCTATGCCCAGGCCGCCGGCGGCGCCGGTGCCGGTGCCGCCTTCGCGCAGTTCATCCCGCTGATCCTGATCTTCGCGATCATGTATTTCCTGATGATCCGCCCGCAGCAGAAGCGCCTGAAGGCCCACCGCGAGATGGTGGCTTCCGTCAAGAAGGGCGACCAGGTCGTGACCCAGGGCGGGATCCTGGGCAAGGTCTCGGCCGTGCGCGACGAAGAGCTTGAGGTCGAGATCGCCCAGGGCGTGCGCGTCCGCGTGCTGCGCAGCACCCTGGCCCAGGTGGTGTCCAGGACCGATCCTGTCGCCGCCAACTCCTGAAAGGCGCCACGTCCATGCTGCAGATTGACCGCTGGAAGCGCATCCTGATCCTTGGGATCTGCCTTCTGGGGCTGCTTTTCGCGCTGCCCAATGCCTTCTATGCCCGGGTCGAGGCCCATAACGATGCCACGGCGCAGATCGAGGCGACCGGCGTCGAGACGCCCGAACTGGTGGCGGCGCGTGATGGCTGGCCCTCGTGGCTGCCCAACAGCCTGGTCAATCTGGGGCTGGACCTGCGCGGCGGTGCCCATCTGCTGGGCGAGGTCCAGGTCGCCCAGGTCTACAAGTCCCGCATGGACGCGCTGTGGCCGGAACTGCGCCGTGCGCTGTCGGCTGAGCGCGAGACCATCGGCGCGATCCGCCGCGTGCAGGCCCCCGAGGGCGTGCTGTCGATCGAGATCGGCAACCCCGACCAGATGTCCCGCGCGGTCGAGATCGTGCGCGGCTATTCGACGCCCGTCACCACCCTGACCGGCGCCGGCCAGCAGTCGCTGGCCATCGCGACCCAGGGTCCGACCCTGACCATCCAGCTGTCGGATGCGGAAAAGGCCATGACCGACGACCGCACCATCCAGCAGTCGCTGGAGATCGTGCGCCGCCGCGTCGACGAGGTCGGGACCCGCGAACCCACCATCATGCGCCAGGGCGCCGACCGCATCCTGATCCAGGTCCCCGGCATCGGCTCGGCGGGCGAACTGAAGGAGCTGATCGGCACGACCGCCCAGCTGACCTTCAACCCGGTCGTGGGCAGCACCGGCGACGCCGAGGCGCAGCCGGGCCTGGGCCAGATCATTGCTCCGTCGGTCGACCAGCCGGGCCTGTTCTACATCCTGGAGGACAGCCCCGTCGTCACCGGCGAGGACCTGGTCGACGCCATGCCCGCCAGCGACGAGAACGGCCTTCCTTCGGTCAACTTCCGCTTCAACCCGACGGGCGCGCGCGCCTTTGGCGCCTATACCTCGGCCAATATCGGCCAGCCCTTCGCGATCGTGCTGGACAACGAGGTGATCTCGGCCCCGGTGATCCGCTCGGCCATCACCACCGGCTCGGGGCAGATCTCGGGCTCGATGGATTTCGACCAGGCCAACCGCCTGGCGGTCCTGCTGCGCGCCGGCGCCCTGCCGGCCGAGATGACCTTCCTGGAAGAACGCACCATCGGCCCCGAACTGGGCCAGGACAGCGTCGATGCGGGCAAGGTCGCCGCCGCCGTGGGCTTTGTCGCGGTGGTGGCGCTGATGATCCTCTCCTACGGCCGCTTCGGCATCTTTGCCACCGTCGCCCTGGGCTTCAACATGCTGCTGCTGTTCGCGATCCTGTCGGTGATCGGCGCCACGCTGACCCTGCCGGGCATCGCCGGGATCGTTCTGACCATCGGCATGGCGGTCGATGCCAACGTGCTGGTCTTCGAGCGCATCCGCGAGGAGCTGAAGACCGCCCGCGGCCCCGCCCGCGCCATTGAGCTTGGCTATGAAAAGGCCATGTCCGCCATCGTGGACGCCAATATCACCACGCTGATCATCGCGGCGATCCTGTTCGTGCTGGGCTCGGGCCCGGTCAAGGGCTTTGCCGTGACGCTGACGATCGGGATCGTGACCTCGGTCTTTACCGCGCTGTTCGTGACCCGCCTGCTGACGGTCATGTGGTTCGAACGCAGCCGCCCGAAACAGATCGAGGTCTGACATGGCATTCCGTCTGAAACTCGTCCCCGACGACACCCGGATCGACTTCTTCCGCTGGCAGTTCCTGACCTTCGGCATCTCGACGGTCCTGGCGCTGGCCTCGGTCGTGGTGCTGTTCCTGAACGGGCTGAACTTCGGCATCGACTTCCGGGGCGGCACGACGATCCGCACCGAATCCGTGCAGCCGGTGGATGTCGCGGCCTATCGCGCCGCCCTGCAGCCCCTGAACCTGGGCGACGTGGCGATCACCGAGGTCTTCGATCCGACCTTCGGCCCCGAGCAGAACGTGGCGCAGGTCCGCATCAGTGCCCAGGACGGCACCGAGGCGGTCACCCCCCAGACCGTCGCCGCGGTCGAGGCCGCGCTGCAGCAGGTCGATCCCTCGATCACTTTCCCCTCGGTCGAATCCGTCGGTCCCAAGGTCTCGGGAGAGCTGATCCAGACCGCGGTCTACGCGGTGCTGGCCTCGCTGGTCGCGATTTCGATCTATATCTGGCTGCGCTTCGAATGGCAGTTCGCGGTGGGCGCCATCGTGTCGCTGATCCATGACGTGCTGATCACGATGGGCATCTTTGCCCTGTTCCAGATCCGCTTCGACCTGACCACGATCGCGGCGCTGCTGACCATCGTCGGCTATTCGATCAACGACACCGTTGTCGTCTTCGACCGCCTGCGCGAGAACCTGATGAAGTACAAGACCCGTGCCCTGCGCGACGTCATGAACCTGTCGGTGAACGAGACCCTGTCGCGGACCGTGATGACCTCGGGCACGACGCTGGTGGCGCTGATCGCGCTTCTGGTGCTGGGCGGCGACGTGATCCGGGGCTTTGTCTTCGCCATCACCTTCGGCATCCTGATCGGGACCTATTCCTCGATCTACGTGGCCAAGAACGTGGTGCTGTGGCTGGGCGTCAAGCGCGACTGGGACAAGGCCGATCCCAAGGACCCCAAGACCCGCAAGAACCTGTCGCCCTTCGAGGGCGCCGAGGAGGGCTGATGGCCACCTTCACCCCCACCGACTTCCAGGGCCAGAATGCCGTGGACAGCTATGGCCCCGGCTTCTTCCGCATCGCGGGCAAGGTCTTTCACGGCGCCGTGGTGGTCGAGGGGGATCGCGTCCAGCCTTGGCAGGGCCTGCAGGACGCGGGTCCGCTGGAGGCGCTGGCGGGGCGCATCGACGTGCTGTTCCTGGGCCTGGGCGAGCAGATCGGCTATGCCCCGCGCGAGATGGTCGCGCTGCTGGACGGGATGGGCATCCGGGTCGAGGCGATGCCCTCGCCCACGGCGGCCCGCACCTACAACGTGACGCTGTCCGAGGGTCGCCGGGTCGCCTGCGCGCTGCTGCCCCTGTGAGCCTTCTTTCCGTCCATGACCTTGCCGTATCGCGCGGCGGTCTGCGGACGGTCGAGGGCGTCTCCTTCACCCTGAAGGCCGGACAGGCGCTGATCCTGCGCGGCCCCAACGGCATCGGCAAGACGACCCTGCTGCGCACCATCGCGGGCCTTCAGGAACCCGTGTCGGGCCGGATCGTGATGGACGACGACCTGGTGGCCTATGCGGCCCATGCGGACGGGTTGAAATCCGCGCTGACGGTGGCCGAGAACCTCGACTTCTGGGCGCGAGTCTTTGGCGGGGGAAATGTCGCGCATGCGCTGGCGGCGCTGGACCTGACGGGGCTGGCCGCGCGGCCCGCCTCGGCCCTCTCCGCCGGGCAGAAGCGGCGTCTGGGGCTTGCCCGGCTGCTGGTGACCGGCCGGCCGCTCTGGGTGCTGGACGAGCCGACCGTGTCCTTGGACACGGCCTCGGTCGCACGTTTTGCTGATGTCGTGCGCGCCCATCTGGGGCAGGGAGGCGCCGCCCTGATCGCGACCCATATCGACCTTGCGATCCCCGAGGCGCAGGTGCTGGACCTGACCCCCTTCCGCGCCCGCCCCGGCACGGCGCCCGCCCGCCGGCCCTCCGGCTTCAACGAGGCCTTTGCGTGATCGCGCTTTTGCGTCGCGACCTGCGGCTGGCCACGCGCGCGGGCGGCGGCTTTGGACTGGGCGTCGCCTTCTTCCTGATCCTCTGCACGCTGGCTCCCTTCGGCATCGGCCCCGACCGCGGGGCGCTGGCCCCGGTCGCGCCCGGCATCCTCTGGGTCGGCGCGCTGCTCTCCTGCCTTCTGTCGCTGGACCGCATCTTCGCCCTCGACCACGAGGACGGCAGCCTGGACCTGCTGGCCACCGCCCCCCTGCCGCTGGAGGGCGCGGTCGCGGTTAAGGCCCTGGCCCATTGGATCACCACCGGCCTGCCGCTGATCCTGGCCGCCCCGATCTTCGGCGTGCTGCTGCAACTGCCCGGCCGGGCGATGCCCTGGCTTCTGGCCTCGCTGCTGATCGGGACGCCGGCGCTGTCGATGCTGGGGGCCTTCGGGGCGGCGATCACCGTGGGGCTGCGCCGCGGGGGGATGCTTTTGTCGCTCTTGGTGCTGCCGCTCTACATCCCCACACTGATCTTCGGGGCCGAGATCACCCGCCGGGGCGCGGAAGGCGCGGCGACCGCTACGCCAATGCTGTTCCTAGCCGGGATCACGCTGGCGGTGATGGCGCTGATCCCCTTCGCGGCCGCCGCCGCGCTGCGGGTCAATCTGCGGTGAGGGACGCGCCGCCCTCTTGTTGGGGCGGCGCAAAAGGGGGATACGAGGGACCATGTCGATCTGGGAATACGCAAATCCGACCAAGTTCATGCGCACGACCGACAGGCTGCTGCCCTGGCTGGTGGGCGGCGCCGTCATCGGCTGCGTGGCGGGCATCGTCTGGGGCTTTCTGACGCCCGAGGATTTCCGCCAGGGATCGACCGTCAAGATCGTCTTCCTGCATGTTCCCGCCGCGATGATGGCGATCAACATCTGGGTGATGATGCTGATCGCCTCGCTGATCTGGATCATCCGCCGCCACCATGTCAGCGCGCTGGCCGCCAAGGCCGCGGCCCCGATCGGCGCCGTCATGACGCTGATCGCGCTGGCCACCGGCGCGATCTGGGGCCAGCCGATGTGGGGCACCTGGTGGGAATGGGACCCGCGCCTGACCTCGTTCCTGATCCTGTTCCTGTTCTACGTGGGCTACATCACGCTCTGGTCCGCGATCGAGGATCCGGACAGCGCCGCCGATCTGACGGGCGTGCTGTGCCTGGTGGGATCGGTCTTCGCGCTGCTGTCGCGCTATGCGGTGCTGTTCTGGAACCAGGGCTTGCACCAGGGCGCCTCGCTCTCGGTCGCGCCGGGCGAGCGGATGAGCGCGGTCTATCGGTATCCGCTCTATCTCTCGATGCTGGGGTTCTTCCTGCTGTTCCTGGCGCTTCTGGTGATCCGCACCCGGACCGAGATCCGCAGGCGACGCCTGGCCGCATTGCAGGCACGGGAGATGCGCGCATGATCGAACTGGGCAAATATGCAACCACCGTCCTGCTGGCCTACGGGGTCAGCCTGGCCCTGCTGGCGGGCCTTGTCTGGCACACCGTCGCGGCCAATGCCCGCGCCCGCCGCAACCTGGAAGAACATGATCGGCATGGCTAAACTGTCCCCCCTGATGATCCTGCCCCCGGTGGTTTTCGCGGCCTTGGCCGCCACCTTTCTCTGGGGCATGAACCGCGAGGATGCGGGCCTGCTGCCCTCGGCCATGCTGGGCCGCGAGGCGCCCGCCGTGCCCGCCACGACGCTGCCGGGCAAGACCCAGCTGACCGATGCCATGCTGCGCCAGCCGGGGGTCAAGCTGGTGAACTTCTGGGCCAGCTGGTGCCCGCCCTGCCGGGCCGAACATCCGACGCTGATGGCGCTGTCTCAGCAGCTGCCCGTCTATGGCATCGACCTGAAGGACCCCGAGGCGAATGCGCTGTCCTTCCTGAAGGAAGGCGGCGATCCCTTCGCCGCCCTGGCCACCGACCCGCGCGGCCGGTCTGCCATCGACTGGGGCGTCACCGCCCCGCCCGAGACCTTCATCATCGACGGCGATGGCCAGATCCTCTATCGCCACGCCGGCCCGCTGATCCGCGAGGATTACCAGAACCGCTTCCTGCCCCAGCTGGAAAAGGCGCTTTCCGCCGACAATTGATCCTGCACCTTGCAGCCTGAGGTTGAGGGGTCCAGACTGCCCCTCATCACACATGCGACAAGGGGAGAGAGGCGATGACGCGGACCGGTCTGGCATGGGCGCTGCTGATGGGCAGCGCGACACTGGCGGGGGCACAGCAGGCGGCCGATGCCGTGGCCCCCGAAAACGCCTCGGGGGCCGAGGTTCAGACCTCGGGCTTCGGGGACCTGACGCCCGCGGCCCAAGACGCGCTGGCGGCCAAGGCCGAGGGGCGGCCGGTCACGGCGCAGACCTGGATGATCACCGCCGCCCATCCGCTGGCCGTCCAGGCCGGGGCGCGCGTGCTGGAGGCTGGCGGCAGCGCGGCCGATGCAATGGTTGCCGTTCAGGTCGTGCTGGGCCTGGTCGAGCCGCAAAGTTCGGGCCTGGGCGGTGGGGCTTTCCTTGTCTGGCACGATGCCGAAACGGGCGAGGTGACGACGCTCGACGCCCGGGAAACAGCGCCCCTGGACGTCACGCCGACGCTGTTCCAGGACGAGGAGGGCCAGCCGCTGGACTTCATGGAGGCGGTGGTGGGCGGCCGCTCGGTCGGCACGCCCGGCACGCCGCGCCTCTTGGAGGTCGCGCATCGCAAATGGGGCCGCGCCAACTGGGCCGGCCTGTTCGACGACGGCATCCGCCTGGCCGAGGAGGGCTTCACCGTCTCGCCGCGCCTGGCCACGCTGGTGGCGGGCGAGGGGGATGCCCTGGCCCGCTATCCCGCCACGACCGACTATTTCTTCCCGGGTGGAACGCCGGTGGCCGAGGGTGCCACGCTGAAGAACCCCGCCTATGCCGAAACCCTGCGTGCCTTGGCAGCCGATGGCGCGGATGCCTTCTATACGGGCCCCATCGCCGCCCAGATCACTGCCGCCGTCCAGGGCGCCGAGGACAATCCCGGCCTTCTGTCGCTGGAGGATCTGGCCCGCTACCGCGTGGTCGAGCGGCCCGCCGTCTGCGTCGAATACCGCGCCCATGACATCTGCGGCATGGGGCCGCCCTCGTCGGGCGGACTGACGGTGGGGCAGATCTTGGGCATGCTGGGCGGCTATGACCTTGCCGCACTGGGTGCCTTGAACCCCGAGGCCTGGCGCCTGGTCGGGGATGCCTCGCGCCTGGCCTTCGCCGACCGGGGCCGCTACATGGCCGACAGCGATTTCGTGCCCGTGCCGACCGAGGGGCTGGTCGATCCCGCCTATCTGGCCGAACGCGGCCAGCTTCTGTCGGGCGACGACAGCCTGCCCGAGGTCAGCGCGGGCCAGCCCGGATGGAGCCACGCGATGATGTGGGGCCAGGACAGCGCGTTGGAACTGCCCTCGACCTCGCATGTCTCGATCCTGGACGCGCAGGGGAACGCGCTGTCGATGACCACGACGATCGAGAACGGCTTTGGCTCGCGGGTCATGGCGGGCGGCTTTCTTCTGAACAACGAGCTGACCGATTTCAGCTTCGAAACCCATGACGCAGCCGGCTGGCCCATCGCCAATGCCGTGGCGCCGGGCAAGCGGCCCCGATCCTCGATGGCGCCCACCATCGTGCGGCGCGACGGCGCCCCGGTCATGGTCATCGGCTCGCCCGGCGGCAGCCGGATCATCGGCTATGTGGCAAAGGCCATCGTCGCGCATCTGGACTGGGGCATGGACATCCAGCAGGCCGTGGCCAGCCCCAATCTGGTGAACCGCTTCGGCCCCATGGATGTCGAGGCGGGCCTGCCCGAAAACCTGACCCAGGGGCTGTCCGAGATGGGCTTCGAGGTCAGGGAAACCGAGCTCACCTCGGGCCTGCAGGGCATCGTCGTGACGCCCGAAGGTCTGCAGGGGGGGGCCGATCCGCGCCGCGAGGGCATCGCCATCGGCGGGTGACGCGCAAGGGTGCCAGCGGAGGCTGCGCTGACCTCCCCGGGTATCTCGGCAAGAACGCACCTCGCGCGGCTTCTTCGTTGCCCAGATACCCCCCTTGCAACGCCGCAATCAAAAACCCCCGGCCGCGGGCCGGGGGTTTTCCGTTTCTCGATCCGGCCCTATCAGGCGGCGGCGAGATTGCGCAGCACGTAGTGCAGCACGCCGCCGTTCTTCAGGTAGTCGATCTCGACCTCTGTATCGACGCGCGCCTTCAGCTGGATCTCCTTCACCGTGCCGTCGGCATAGGTGATGGTGCAGGGAACCAGCGACAGCGGCTTGAACTCGCCCGACAGGCCGTCGATCGAGATGGTCTCGTCACCGGTCAGGTTCAGCGACTTGCGGTTCTGGCCTTCGGTGAACTCGAAGGGGATGACGCCCATGCCGACCAGGTTCGAGCGGTGGATGCGCTCGAAGCTTTCGGCGATGACCGCCTTGACGCCCAGCAGGTTCGTGCCCTTGGCCGCCCAGTCCCGGCTGGAGCCCGCGCCGTATTCGATGCCGCCGATGACGACCAGGGGCGTGCCCTCCTCGGCATAGGACATGGCCGCGTCATAGATCGGCGCCTGGTTGCCCTGCGCGTCCTTGGAATAGCCGCCCTCGACCCCGTCCAGCATCTCGTTCTTGATGCGGATGTTGGCGAATGTGCCGCGCATCATGATCTCGTGGTTGCCGCGGCGCGATCCGTAGCTGTTGAAATCGCGCGGCGCCACCTGGCGCTCGGTCAGGTACTGGCCGGCCGGGGTGGCGGGCTTGAACGAACCTGCCGGGCTGATGTGGTCGGTCGTGATCATGTCGCCCAGCAGCGCCAGGATCCGCGCGCCCTTGACGTCGTCGATTGTGCCCGGCTGCTGCGACATGCCCTGGAAATAGGGCGGGTTCTGGATATAGGTCGAGCTTGCCGGCCAGTCATAGGTCTCGCTGTCGGTGATCTCGACGCCCTGCCAGCGCTCGTCGCCCTTGAAGACGTCGGCATATTTGGCCTGGAACATCTCGCGCGTGACGATGCGGTCCACCATGTCCGACACTTCCTTCGAGGTCGGCCAGATGTCCTTGAGGAAGACCGGCTTGCCGTCCGGCGTGTGGGCCAGCGGGTCGCGGGTCACGTCGATGTTCATGTCGCCCGCGATCGCATAGGCCACGACCAGCGGGGGCGAGGCCAGATAGTTCGCGCGCACGTCCGGGCTGATGCGCCCCTCGAAGTTGCGGTTGCCCGACAGGACCGACACGGCCACCAGGTCGTTGTCGTTGATCGCCTTCGAGATCTCGGGCTGCAGCGGCCCCGAGTTGCCGATGCAGGTGGTGCAGCCAAAGCCCACCAGGTTAAAGCCGAGGGCGTCCAGGTCCTCCTGCAGGCCGGCGGCCTTCAGGTATTCCTCGACCACCTGCGATCCGGGCGCCAGCGAGGTCTTGACCCAGGGCTTGCGGGTCAGGCCCAGGTCGCGGGCCTTGCGGGCGACCAGGCCCGCGGCCATCAGCACATAGGGGTTCGACGTGTTGGTGCAGGAGGTGATCGAGGCGATCACGACCGAACCGTCGCGCAGGACATAGTCCTCGCCCTCGACAGGGGCGCTGTTCAGGTGGCCGTGGCTGCCGCCGGGGATTTCCGCGGGGGCGGGGCTGGGCGATCCGCCTTCCTCGGTCATCTCGGCCTTTTCCTCGACCGGAACCGCGGCGGCGGGACGCAGGCCCTTGATGTAGTCGCCAAAGGCGGTCGCGGCCTCGGTCAGCGGCACGTGGTCCTGCGGGCGCTTGGGGCCCGAGATGGCGGGCACGACGGTGCTCTGGTCCAGTTCCAGCGTCGAGGAATAGACCGGCGCGTAATCCGCCGTCCGCCAGAAGCCGTTCTCCTTGGCATAGGCCTCGACCAGGGCGATGCGGTCCTCCTCGCGGCCGGTCTGGCGCAGATAGCGCAGGGTCTCGTCATCGATCGGGAAGAAGCCGCAGGTGGCGCCGTATTCGGGGGCCATGTTGGCGATGGTCGCGCGGTCGGCCAGCGGCATGTTGTCCAGGCCCTCGCCGTAGAATTCGACGAACTTGCCCACGACGCCGTGCTTGCGCAGCATCTGCACGACCTTCAGCACCAGGTCGGTGGCGGTCACGCCCTCGGCCAGCGCGCCGGTGATCTTGAAGCCGACGACCTCGGGGATCAGCATCGAGATCGGCTGGCCCAGCATCGCGGCCTCGGCCTCGATCCCGCCCACGCCCCAGCCCAGGACGGCCAGCCCGTTGACCATGGTGGTGTGGCTGTCGGTGCCGACCAGTGTGTCGGGATAGGCGACGGTCTTGCCCGACTGGTCGGTGTCGGTCCAGACGGTCTGGGCCAGGTATTCCAGGTTCACCTGGTGGCAGATGCCGGTGCCGGGCGGCACCACGCGGAAGTTGTTGAAGGCCTTCTGGCCCCATTTCAGGAACGTGTAACGCTCCATGTTGCGCTCGTATTCCAGCTCGACGTTCTTCTGGAAGGCGCGGGGGGTGCCGAATTCGTCGATCATGACCGAATGGTCGATGACCAGGTCGACCGGGTTCAGCGGGTTGATCTTCTGCGCGTCGCCACCCAGGGCCTTGATCCCGTCGCGCATCGCGGCCAGGTCGACCACGGCCGGAACGCCGGTAAAGTCCTGCATCAGCACGCGGGCCGGGCGATAGGCGATCTCGCGCGGGTTCTTGCCGCCCAGCGTCGCCCATTCGGCGAAGGCCTTGATGTCGTCCAGCGAGACGGTGTGGCCGCCGTCCTCGAAGCGCAGCATGTTCTCCAGCACGACCTTCAGCGCGGCCGGCAGTTTCGAGAAATCGCCAAGCCCCGCCTCGGTGGCGGCGGCGATCGAGTAATAGTCGACCTGGGCGCCGCCGGCCGTAAGCGTGCGGCGGGTCTTGGCGGTGTCGGTTCCGGTCTGGATGGGCATCAGGGCCTCCCTGTCTGCAAGAATGGATGGGTCGGGCATGCGTCCCCTGCTTTGCCCCATCGTCCGGGGCGCTGCAAGGGCGGGCATGCAAATTGTATGCAATCGCATACCATGTTTCGGGCTGTTGCTCAAGGGGCACGGCCGGGACGAGGGAGATTGGTTAACGAAGCCTTGATTTGGCGGCGGCCGGCGCGCGGCGCTATCAGGGATGATGTGAAACGCGACAGGAAACAAATGATGGCCGCCAGGCCCGCACATGTGCCCGCAAAGGCTGATCCGGCATCAGGGCTGGGACGGCTGCGTGCCGGAGCCCTGGCCGCGCTGGCCGCGTTGAGCCTGATCCTGGTGCCGGTGACGGCCCCCGCCCAGGGGAATTCCGGCAAGGGCGGCGGCGGGCAGTCGGACTCCCGCGGCAATTCCGGGGGATCCTCGGGTCGTTCGGGCGATTCTCGCGGCGGATCGGGCGGCGGTGGAGCAGGGCGGTCGGACGACAGTCCCGGCCGATCCGGCAGCGCCCCCGGACGGTCGGGCAGCGCACCGGGCCGGGCCGACGACGCACCCAGCAGCTTTGGCCCATCGCGCGGCCGGTCGAACAGCGCACCCGGCCGATCCGGCAGCGCGCCGGGCCGGGCCGATGACGGCCCCAGCAGCTTTGGCACCTCGCGCGGACAGCCGCAGAGCACCCCGAGCCGAGGCAGTGGCGCAGCCGGCGGCAACAGGGGCACCAGCGGGCGGGGAAATGCAGGTGCAACCACGGCACCGGCCCCTGCCGCCCGCTCGGCACCCAGCGCTTCTGCCCGTCCCGCCCCGGTGGTGCAGGGCAAACCAAAGCCGCGCGGTGTGGAGGGCAAGTCGACGCGGCTGCGCAGTTCCGCCCGGCCGCCCGCCCAACGGCCGGTGCTGCCCGCCCTGGCGCCGCCCGCGCCGGCCGCGGTCCCGGCCCAACGCGCGCCCTTGGCCGAGGCTGCGGTTCCCGCGCCGCGTCCTTCGGCGCCGCTTGCGGCGACCATGCCCCCGGTGGAGCTGCCCCCGGCGGCCGCGCCGCAGCGCCCCACGGCGCCGGCCCTGGCCCCGGTGATCGCCGCGCCGGCGGATCCCGGCCGGGTGGACCCCTCAGCCAGGAACCTGTTCCAGGCTGTCCCCTATGACAGCTTTCCCCTTCTTGACCAGGCGCCGCCCGACGCGCCCGGCCTGCCGACCTCGACCCTGCCCGTGGTGGTCGAGCTGTTCACCTCGCAGGGCTGCTCGTCCTGTCCGCCCGCGGATGCGATGCTGACCATGCTCAAGGGGCAGGGGGACGTGCTGGCACTGTCCTATCACGTCGACTACTGGGACTATCTGGGCTGGGAGGACAGCTTTGCCCGCCCCGAATTCACCGAGCGCCAGACCGGCTACGCCAATATCGCGGGCGAACGGTCGATCTATACGCCGCAGATGATCGTGGACGGGCAGGACACCGCCGTGGCGCCGAACCCGGCCCAGCTGATGGGACTGATCGACGGGCGCCGCTATGCCCCCGCCATGATCAGCATCCAGCGCGAAAAGACCCGCGACGGCGAGGCGATCGAGCTGCAGCCCCTGTCCGACCTCGACAGCCCCGTGGACATCGCCATGGTGCGCTATGCCCCCCAGCGCATCGTCGAGGTGCGCGGCGGCGAGAACAGCGGCAAGTCGGTGGCCTACAGCAATGTGGTGCTGTCGCATGAACGGCTGGCGCGCTGGGACGGCAAGGGGCCGCTGCGGCTGAACGTGCGGACGGACCAGATCGCCAGCGACCGCTTTCCGCCCGACACCCGTCACGCGGTACTGGTCCAGCAGGTGCGCGGCGCCCGCAGCCGGCCCGGACCCATCCTGGCCGCCATCAAGCTGGATTGACGCGGCCCTTGTGGCCTGCCTGATCCTGGGCGAAAAGGCCTGTGACGATGACCGCCGCGCAGCACGCGGCCCTTGGCAGGAGCATACCGGCGCATGGAAAATACGAAACCCTGGGTCAAGCCGGCGCTGGAATTCGGGCCGCTGATCCTGTTCTTCGCGGTCTTCATGCTGTTTCGCGGCCAGGACGTCCAGCTCTGGGGGCAAAGCTACGGCGGCTTCATCTTTGCCACGCTGGTCTTCATCCCCGCGCTGGTCCTCAGCACGCTGATCCAGTGGCGCATCACCGGCAAGCTGGCGCCGATGCAGGTGGCCACGCTGGTCCTGGTGATCGTCTTCGGCGGCATGTCGGTCTGGCTGAACGACCCGCGCTTCTTCAAGCTGAAGCCCACGATCATCTATGTCCTCTTTGCCGTCATCCTGGGCACAGGCCTGGCGCTGCGCCGCAACTGGCTGGGCGCGGTCCTCTCCGAGGCGCTGCCGATGGACGCCGAGGGCTGGCGCAAGCTGACCCTGCGCATGGCGCTGTTCTTTTTGGCGCTGGCGGTAATGAACGAGCTGGTCTGGCGCAACATGTCCGAAACCGCCTGGGTCTATTTCAAGACCTTCGGCCTGCCGGTGCTGCTGTTCGCGTTTCTTCTGGGGAATGCGGGCCTTTACCGCGCCCATGCGCTGCCGGACAAGGACGCGGCCAATGACGACCGCGCAGCCTGAGGGGGCGGCCTGCGACGGCTGCATCACGCTGCCGCTCAGCCGGCAGCGGCTGGCGATCTATCTGATCAACATGGCGGGGGCCGGGGACCGGCTGGCCGCGATGGCCGCCAAGCTGACCGCCGCGGGCCTGCCCTTCACCCGGATCGAGGGCGTGGACGGGCGTAAGCTGGACTTTCCCCTCGTCGAGTTCAACGAGACCGCCTATCGCCTGCTGCACGGCCGCCGCACCACCCCGCCCGAGGTCGGCTGCTATCTCAGCCACATCGCCTGCGCGCGGGCCTTTCTGGCCGGCGACGCCGACCTGGCGCTGATCCTCGAGGATGATGTCAGCTTCCAGCCTGATTTCCTGGACACGCTGGACCGCGCGGCGGCCCATCGCGAGCTGTGGAACCTGCTGCGCCTGACATCCGTAAACCGCGGGCGAAAGTATCGGGTGCGCGACCTGGGGCAGGGGCGGCATCTGGCCGTCGCCCTGACGCGCGAAAAGGGCGCCGGCGCCTATGTCGTGGATCGCCGCGCGGCACAATGGTTCACCGACAAGCTGCTGCCGATGCGCCTGGCCTTCGACATCGCCTTTGACCTGGAATATTTGGACGGGCTGCGCGCGGCCTTCGTGGACCCGCTGCCGGCTTCGCAGCGCTCCGACCATCCGACGCAGATCCAGGCGGGCCTGCGCGCCTACAAGCTGGGCCGCTGGCGATACTTGACCGTGCTGCCCTATCGCGCCTGGCTGGAACTGGCGCGGCTGGGCTGCCGGGGCTGGCGGCTGGCGCGGGGGCGCCTGTCCTCACGCCCGCAGCGGCGCGTCCCGGGCGGCGGAACGGGGCAGCAGGCGTGACCAGCGCGGCTGCGGCCCATCGGGCAGGTGCAGCCGCAGCAGGCCCAGGGGCAGGGCCCAGGGGTGGCACAACGCCGTCCTGTAAAGGTCGAACAGCCCGTCGCGCCGGAAGGTCGTCCAGTGCGACATCAGCCGCGACCCGCGCGCGGTGGGAAAGCCCAGCTCGGCCAGCGCGTCCAGCGTGGCGGCATGGTCGATCTGCAGGTCGACCCAGTTCGGCCGCGCCTGCGCCAGCCCGCAGCCCAATGCCCGGCGCCGGCCCCGCGCCAGCAGCTGCTCCAGCCCGAAATCGAACAGGTCGTTCTCGCGCGCGGTGACGTTGATGACCTCGGCCCCGGCGCCGGCAGGACGCTCCATCGCCTCTGCGGCCGCATCCCGGAACTCGGCCCCGTTCAGCAGGATCACCCGGCCGACGCTGCCTGCCTCCGCCCCCGCCAGCGCCTGCAGGGCCACCCGCCCGCCAAGCGAATGCCCGATCAGCCCCACGGGCCGCCCCGCCTGCGCGGCCAGCTCCGACACCAGCCCGCCCAGATCGGCGCCGACCTGTCCCGCGCGCGCATAGGCGCCCTGCAGGCTGCCGCGCGCCTCCCAGCCAAAGGCGATGCCCAGCCCCTCGCCCGGGCGGTTCTGAAAGCCAAGCGCGCGGGGCCAGGACGGGACCCCGGGCGTCGCCTCGGGCGACAGGATGTGGCGATGCGGGTCATGGGCGGGCGAGCGCGGGGAATAGCGATAGCCGTGCAGCATGACGATGACGGGCGCCCCCTGGGGCAGCTCGGCGGCGCGCCGCCACAGGTCGCCCGGCAAGGCCTCACCGGCATTCACCCGCATCACCGCCATCCCGAACCCCCGCCGCAGTTCCGTTGCCACATCAGCTAGGGCAAGGCTGCAACAGCGCCGTGAAGAATGCGTTAAAGCTGCGTGACGCCCTGCGCACAGGGCGCGCAACGCTCAGAGCAGCGGCAGCTGGCCCGGTCCGGGCGCTGCGTCATCGCCGCCGCTGCCGACGGGATCGGCCTTCAGCCCGACGCCCTGCTGGTGGATCACCATTTCCTCGGCCGGGTAGGGCTCGATCAGCGCAAAGGCCTCGTCGGGGTCGCCCTCCAGCCAGGTCGCGTAATCCTCCGGGAGCAGGATCGCGGGCATCCGGTCGGGATGGACCTGCGCCACCAGCGGATTGGGCGTGGTGGTGATCATCGAACTGACCAGCAGCGACCGCCGTTCCGCGCCATAGGGGCCGTCGTAGGCCTGCCAGATCCCCGCCAGGGCAAAGGGCGGTCGGGGTGCGTCGCCCCGGATGCCGAACCAGACATGCGTGGCCGGGTTGCGGCCCCGGGCCTCGGAAAAGCTGCTGGCGGGGATCAGGCAGCGCCGGTGCCGGAACGCGTCCCGCCAGAAGGGCGAGACGCGCAGCTTGTCGTCGCGGGCATTGTTGACCGCCCTGGGCTGGATCGGCAGCCCCGTCCGGCGGGAGACCTGCGGCATCACGAAGCCCCAGTGGCTGTAGTCCAGCCGCCGCCCGCCATCAGGGTCCATCCGCACGATGGCGGCGTCCCCCTTGGGAAAGATCGCGGGCTGGGGCTCGGCATTGCCCAGGTGGTCGCCCGCGGCCGTGACCGCGAACAGCCGGCGCATCGCCTCGGGGGCCGTGGTGTTGGAATAAAGGTTGCAGATGTGGACGGCCCCTCCTTGTAGGATCAAAGCAGACTTCTAACCAAATCGCTTGCTATCAGATGTCCGGCCTGTTTGCGCGAGATGAACTCGCTGGCCCAGATGGTGTACGCTACGCCCGCTCCAAGCACATTGGCGGCATCACTGATGCCAGTGTAACCTTCGGAATCACGTTCGTATCGACCGATTGGTTGTTCCATCTCCTGCGTCCTGCAAGTCTGATGAGGCTATTCGCCGGCCATTATCCGTCGAAGCCTGATCTCGATTATGCCGCCATTCTTTCGGGTGGTCGACTGTAAATTCCGCCGGACACC
Organism: Paracoccus sp. KKT209; assembly: GCF_055635455.1. The sequence goes on along the minus strand of NZ_CM145758.1, from coordinate 2,427,896 downwards.
ATCAGGCGCCAGGCAATACGCGCGAACTTGTTGGCCAGTGCCACGGCGACCAGCTTTGGCGGCTTGCGTTCAAGTAGCGCCGCGACCCAGGCCGTAGGTTTGTGCCGACCAGCCCTGATGTGTCTGAGCAATGCTGTGGCTCCCACGACCAGAACAGAGCGAAGCGCCGCATCACCAGCCTTCGTGATGCCGCCATACCGCATTCGCCCGCCCGTCGAGTGATCCCTCGGCGTCAGCCCGATCCAGGCGGCAAAGTCGCGTCCGGATCTGAAGCTCTCTGCGGGCGGGGTTTTCATGCTGAGCATTGCGGCCCCGATTGGTCCGATGCCGGGGATCGTTGCGATCCGCCGGCTGACCTCATTCTGGCGATGCCATTTCATGAGCCTGGCTTCGATCTCTTCCAGGCGCGCCTCTACCGCTGAGTATTCTTTCGCCTGAAAGCGGAAGAGATCGCGCGCCAGCTCAGGCAACGTATCATCGCTGAGCACTTGGCGGATCAGGGCATTGACGTTCTGCCGCCCGGCAGCGCCCACAATGCCGAACTCCGCGGCATAGCTACGAAAGGCATTGGAAAGCTGCGACTTGACGCTGACCAGACGCTCCCGAACTGTCATCAACATACAGGCTGCTTGTTGTTCCTTTGATTTCATGGGCACGAAACGCATGCTCGGACGGGTCACCGCCTCGCACAGAGCCTCGGCATCCGCGGCATCATTTTTCCCGCGCTTCACATATGGCTTCACATACTGGGGAGGTATCAGCTTCACGTCGTGACCGAACGACGTGAGCAACCGGGCCCAGTGGTGCGAACTGCCGCAGGACTCGATTGCGACAAGTGCAGGCGGAAGCTTCTCAAAGTAACGGATCATCTCTGATCGACGAAACTGCCGCCGAACAACGACCTCTTCATCAGCGGCAACCCCATGCAACTGAAAAACGGATTTCGCCGTATCCATGCCGATACGGACAGGTGTGATCTTCATCGCGCTCTCCTCTCATCTGGCTGTTGAAGGCAAAATCGTAACACAGGTGGGATGAGGAGCCGTCCACACCAGCACATGGCGCCAGCCTAGCATTCCCGTCCGGGGCCCGAAATCGCCGCAGAAGGATACACGACCTTTTCTGCATTGAATTTTCCCCCGCTGCCCCTCTATGCTGGAACCATGCGCGCGGCTGTTTCCGCTGAGGAATGTCCGCGCGCCGAAAGTTTCGCAGCGCGGCACCTCTGAACCCGATCCGGGAGAGCCATGTGCAACGCGGAAAACCCACCCTCCGGCCGCGCCGCCCGATCCGGGATTGCGCACGGGGGTGACGACAGACAGCGGCCCGGCGGTCTTGAAAGGCTCGGGGTCATTCGAAGGAACAGACGCGATGACGCGCGCTTTGGACGGCAGACTTCAGGACGGGCGGGCCACAGGCACCGCCGGTCGGAACGTCTCTGTCGGTGACGCGCCCGTGTCCTCATCAACAAACCGCAGCCGTGACCGGGGGGTGCCGCTGGCCCCGCCCGGGGCGCGCCTGCGCGAAAGACAAGAACATGGCAATGAAAATGCTGATCGACGCCACCCATGCCGAGGAAACTCGGGTGGTCGTGGTCGACGGAACCAAGGTCGAGGAATTTGATTTCGAGACCGTCAACAAGCGTCAGCTGGCGGGGAACATCTACCTTGCCAAGGTGACGCGGGTCGAGCCTTCGCTGCAGGCGGCCTTCGTGGATTACGGCGGGAACCGCCACGGCTTCCTGGCCTTCGCGGAAATCCACCCCGACTACTACCAGATCCCGGCCGCCGACCGCGAGGCCCTGATGGCCGAGGAACGCGCCGATGCCGAGGCCCAGGAGGCCGAGGAAGAGCGCGGCAGCCGCCGTCGCAAGCCGTCGCGCGCCGAAAAATCCGCGCAGGACGACGAGACGCTGTCCGATGACGAGGCCGAAGGCCAGGACGCCTCGGACAAGGACGACGAGATCGAATCGGTGGCCGAGGAGGACGTGGCCGAAGAGGTCCGCGCCCCCAGAAAGCCCCGCGCGCGCCGCTACAAGATCCAGGAGGTGATCAAGGTCCGGCAGATCATGCTGGTCCAGGTCGTCAAGGAGGAGCGCGGCAACAAGGGTGCCGCGCTGACCACCTACCTGTCGCTGCCCGGCCGCTATTGCGTCCTGATGCCCAACACCGCGCGCGGCGGCGGCATCAGCCGCAAGATCACCAATGCCGTGGACCGCAAGAAGCTGAAGGAAATCGCCGGAGAGCTGGACGTGCCCCGTGGCGCCGGCCTGATCATCCGCACCGCCGGCAGCCAGCGCACCCGGACCGAGATCCGCCGCGACTACGAATACCTGCTGCGCCTGTGGGAACAGATCCGCGACCTGACCTTCAAGTCGATCGCGCCCGCGCCGATCTACGAGGAAGGCGACCTGATCAAGCGCAACATCCGCGATCTTTACTCCAAGGACATCGACGAAGTCCTGGTCGAGGGCGAGCGCGGCTATCGCGTGGCCAAGGACTTCATGAAGATGATCATGCCGTCCCACGCCAAGAACGTGAAGCATTACGCCGACCAGATGCCGCTGTTTGCGCGCTTCCAGGTCGAAAGCTATCTGGCGGGCATGTTCAACCCGGTCGTGCAGTTGAAATCGGGCGGCTACATCGTCATCGGCGTGACCGAGGCGCTGGTCGCCATCGACGTGAACTCGGGCCGGGCCACCAAGGAGGGCTCGATCGAGGAGACCGCGCTCAAGACCAACCTGGAGGCCGCCGACGAGGTCGCCCGCCAGCTGCGCCTGCGCGACCTGGCCGGCCTGATCGTCATCGACTTCATCGACATGGACGAGCGTCGCAACAACGCCGCCGTGGAAAAGCGCATCAAGGACAAGCTGAAATCCGACCGCGCCCGCATCCAGATCGGCCGCATCTCGGGCTTTGGCCTGATGGAGATGTCGCGCCAGCGCCTGCGTCCCGGCATGCTGGAATCGACCACGCAGCCCTGCGCCCATTGCCACGGCACCGGCCTGATCCGCAGCGATGACAGCCTGGCGCTGACCATCCTGCGCGCCATCGAGGAAGAGGGCACGCGCAAGCGGTCGCGCGAGGTGCTGGTCAAGGCGCCCGTCGCGGTGGCCAACTTCCTGATGAACGCCAAGCGCGAGCACGTGGCGGGGATCGAGGCCCGCTATGGCATGTCCGTGCGCGTCGAGGCGGACCCGGCGCTGGTTTCGCCCGATTTCGCCATCGAGAAGTTCAAGACCGCAACCCGCGTCGTGCCCGAACCCTCGCAGGTGCCGCTTGGGGTCAATGCCGACCTGATGGCCAGCATCGACGATGAGGAGGACGATCTGGACATCGTCGAGGCCGAGGAGCTGGACGAGGCCCCCGAAGCCGAAGCCGAAGCCGAGGTCGAGACCCGCGAGCCCGCCGAGGCATCCGAGGCCGCACCCGCTCCCGCCGCTGACGACAGCGAAGGTGAAGGCGGCCGGTCGCGCCGTCGCCGTCGGCGCCGTCGGCGGAAGTCCGGCGACCGTCCCGAGGGCGAATCGGCCGAGACCGGCGACGAGGGTGATGACGACACCGACGCGACCGAGGATGCGCAGGCCGAGGCCGACATCGTCCCCGCCGACGAGGATGGCGCCCCCGCCATGGCCGAGGCCGTCGAGGCCGCCGAAGCCGAGCCCGCCGGCCGGTCGCGGTCCCGCTCGCGCTCGCGGTCGCGGTCCCGCAAGCCGGTCGAGGCCGAGGCGCTGCCCGAGGTCATGGACGTGGCCGGCCAGCCCGACGACCATCGGGCCGAGGCGCTGCCCGGCCTGAACGCGACCCCCGAGGTGGACACCGTCAGCGCGGAGGCCGTGGCCGAGGCACTGGTCGAGACCGCCGCAGAACCCGTCGCCCCGCTGGCCCCCCAGGCGGAACCCGAAACCGCAGCCGAACCCCAGGCCCAGCCCGCGCCGCAGCCCGCCCAGGCCCCGCTGGTCGAGGCGGAGGATAGCGCCCCGGCCCCCGCGCCGCAGGCCGCCAACGAACCCGGACCCGCACCGCAGGCGGAACTGGCCGATGCCAGCGCCCAGCCCAAGCGCCGCGGCTGGTGGTCCGGCCGCTGATCGCAGGCTGACGAACCGACAGAAGGGGGCGTGCCACTTGGCGCGCCCCTTTCGCATTGCGCCCACGCAGCCGTGACGCTTTGGCCGCTGTCTTTCGGCCCCGCTGCGGCTATGGTGGCGCCCATGCTGGGAATCGAACTCGCCACCGCCGCCTTTCTGCCCGCCGCCTTCGTGGCGCTGCTGGCAGGCTTCCTGTCCTTCCTGTCGCCCTGTGTCCTGCCGATCGTGCCACCGTACCTGGCCTACATGACCGGGGTGGGGGTGAACGGGCTGCGCGCGCGCGAACGCAGCGCCGTCCTGCCGGCGCTGTTCTTCGTGATGGGCCTCTCGACGGTGTTCCTGGTCATGGGGGTCGCGGCCTCGGCCTTCGGGCGCGCCTTTCTGCAATACCAGGACGTGCTGGCGCGGATCGCCGGGGTGATGGTCGTCATCATGGGCCTGCATTTCCTGCACGTCATCCGCATCCCCTTTCTGGACCACGAGGCGCGGATGCAGGCCGGCCGCCAGGACGGCGGCGCCTTCGGGGCCTATGTGCTGGGCCTGGCCTTCGCCTTCGGCTGGACGCCCTGCATCGGCCCGCAGCTGGGCATGATCCTGTCGCTGGCCGCCACCGGGGGCGAACTGTCGCGCGGCACCGCGCTGCTGGCGGTCTATGCGCTGGGCCTGGGCATCCCCTTCCTGCTGGCCGCGATCTTCATCAATCGCGCCATCGGCGTGATGAACCGCATCAAGCCCTGGCTCAGGACGATCGAGCGGGTGATGGGCCTGCTGCTGGTCGGGGTCGGGGTGATGCTGCTGACCGGCGCCTTCTCGACCTTCAGCTTCTGGCTGCTGGAAACCTTCCCGGCCCTGGCCGCGCTCGGCTGAGGCCTCTGGCGCCGCGCCGCGTTCCGGGCCAGCATGGGCCACCGCGACAGCGCACAAAGGTTGCCATGAAGCCCGACCACCCCCTGCACCCGGCCCCCGCCGATGCCGCCGCCCGGCGCGCCTTGGCCCCCGTCATCTGCTACCCGGTCGACGGCCTGCCGCGCCCCGACCTGACCGCCCTGCGCGCCGCGCGTCCGGGCTGGACCCTGACCGACAGCGTGCGGGTCCCGCCCCGAGAGGCGCGCTGCTTTTCCGTGCCGGCCGGGCATTTCTTCCGCATCACCAGCATTGAAGGCCCGCAGGTGGGTGACCTGAACCTGTGGAGCGCCGACCTGTCCGAGCGTTTCTATTCCGGCAAGACCCGCGCCCTGCACGGCACGCATCTCTCCTCGGGCGACCGGCTCTGGTCGAACTTTCCGACGCTGCGGCCCCTGGCCACGATCACCGACGACTCGCTGGACTGGTACGGTTTCGACGATTTCGGCGCCAGCGTGCATGACGTGATCGGCACGCGCTGCGACCCCTACACCCACAACCTGCTGTCGGAGGGCGGGCAGTATCACCATTGCTGCCATTCGAACCTGACCCGCGCCCTGGCGCTGGCGCGCGACCTGCCGCTGGACCAGGCAGAGGCGCATGTCCACGACGTTCTGAACGTCTTCATGTGCACGGGCTTCACCCGCGACACCGGCCAGTATTTCATGAAGGCCAGCCCCGTCCGCCCCGGCGACTACCTGGAATTCCTGGCCGACACGGCCCTTCTGGGCGCCCTCTCGGCCTGTCCGGGCGGCGATTGCGGGGGTGAACATTCCTCGGACGCGGCCCCCTGCCACCCGCTTCTGGTCGAGGTCTTCAGGCCGCTGGCCCCGCCCGCAGGCTGGCAGCCCTCGCGCCCGAACGGCTATGACCGCAGCCACGGCCAGGACGGCGGGGCAGGGGGCTGACCGGCCCCGGCCAGGGCTGCCGGAACCTGCACAATCTGTAGTAGCGCCACGGGCACATTCGCGCTATCCTTCCCCGCAGATCCGGGAAAACCGGACAGGACAGAGGCAGTGACGGCGGTATTCCCATGACCGAGATGGTCTTCGGCGCGACGCCCGTGCGGACGGGCGACCCGATTCTTCCACGCTGGTGGCGGACCCTGGACAAATGGGCGCTGGCCTGTGTCCTCGGCCTCTTCGCGATCGGCCTGCTTCTGGGGCTGGCCGCCTCGGTGCCGCTGGCCGAAAAGAACAACCTTCCGCGCTTCTACTATGTGCAGCGGCAGGCGGTCTTCGGCGGGCTGGCACTGGTGGTGATGCTGGTCATCTCGATGCTGTCGCCGCGCCAGATCCGGCGCATCGGCGTCCTGGGATTTGCGCTCTCGTTCCTGATGATCGTGGCGCTGCCCTTCATCGGCACCGATTTCGGCAAGGGCGCGACGCGTTGGCTCTCCCTGGGCTTCGTCTCCATCCAGCCCTCCGAATTCCTCAAGCCCGGCTTCGTGGCGCTCTGCGCCTGGTTCATGGCCGCCAGCCAGGAGATCGGCGGCCCGCCGGGCAAGGCCTATTCCTTCCTCGCCGCGGTGGTCGTCGTGCTGCTCCTGGCGCTCCAGCCGGACTTCGGCCAGGCCTCGCTGGTGCTGTTCTCCTGGCTGGTGATGTATTTCGTGGCCGGCGCGCCCATGGTGCTGCTCCTCGGCGTGGCCGGGATGGCGCTGATGGGCGGCGTTTTCGCCTATGGCGCCTCCGAACACTTCGCGCGCCGCATCAACGGCTTCCTCTCGCCCGAGATCGACCCCCGCACCCAGATCGGCTACGCCACCAACGCCATCCAGGAGGGCGGCTTCTTCGGCGTCGGCGTCGGCGAAGGCTCGGTCAAATGGTCGCTGCCGGATGCCCATACCGACTTCATCATCGCCGTCGCGGCCGAGGAATACGGCCTGGTCATGGTCCTGGCGATCATCGCGCTCTACTGCACCATCGTCATCCGCTCGCTGCTGCGCCTGCTGAAGGAACGCGACCCCTTCGCGCGCATCGCGGGCACCGGCCTCGCCTGCGCCTTCGGGGTGCAGGCGCTGATCAACATGGGCGTGGCCGTGCGCCTGCTGCCCGCCAAGGGGATGACGCTGCCCTTCGTCAGCTATGGCGGCTCCTCCGTGATCGCGTCGGGGATCGCCGCCGGCATGCTCCTGGCCCTAACCCGCACCCGCCCCCAGGGCGAGTTCGCCGAAATCCTGCGCCGGGGCCGCTGATGTCCGCCCCGCTTGCGCTGATCGCCGCCGGGGGAACCGGCGGGCACATGTTTCCCGCCCAGGCCCTGGCCGAGATGCTGCTGGCCCAGGGCTGGCGCGTCCGTCTCTCGACCGACGACCGCGGCGCCCGCTATGCCGGGGGCTTCCCCGAGGCGGTCGAACGCCAGATCGTGACCTCGGCCACCACCGCCCGCGGCGGCGCGGCCGGCAAGGCGGCAGCACCCTTCAAGATCGCGGCGGGCGTCCTCTCCGCCCGCGCCGCCTTCCGCCGCGACCGCCCGGCGGTGGTGATCGGCTTTGGCGGCTATCCCACCATCCCGGCCCTCTCGGCGGCGTACAGCATGGGCCTGCCGCGCATGATCCACGAACAGAACGGCGTCATGGGCCGCGTGAACCGCCTCTTCGCGTCCCGCGTCCACCGCATCGCCTGCGGCACCTGGCCCACCGACCTGCCGGACGGGCTCTCGGGCATCCATACCGGCAACCCGGTCCGCGCCAGCGTGCTGGACCAGGCCGCCACCCCCTATGCCGCTCCCCTGGGCGATGGCCCCCTGCACCTGCTGGTCATCGGCGGCAGCCAGGGCGCCCGCGTCCTGTCGGACATGGTGCCCGCCGCCGTCGCGGCCCTGCCGGGTGACCTGCGCGCCCGCCTGCGCGTCAGCCACCAGGCCCGGGCCGAGGATGGCGGGCGGGTCACCCAAGCCTATGCCCAGGCCGGCATCGCGGCCGAGGTTCAGCCCTTCTTCACCGACGTCCCCGACCGCCTGGCGCAGGCGCAGCTGGTCATCAGCCGCTCGGGCGCCTCGTCGCTGGCCGACATCACGGTGATCGGGCGGCCCGCGATCCTGATCCCCTTCGCCGCGGCCACCGGCGATCACCAGACCGCCAATGCCCAGGCCCTGGCCGAGGCGGGCGCAGCCCATGTCCATCCCGAATCCGTGCTTGACGCGGACAGCCTCACGCGCGACATCCGCGCGATCCTGACCGACCCCGCGCAGGCCACGGCCATGGCCCAGGCTGCGCTGTCCCTTGCCCGCCCCGACGCGGCGCGGCGCCTTTACGACCTCGTCAAGGAGATTGCGCGATGAACGCAGCGACCAAACTGCCCGGAGAGCTGGGCCCCATCCATTTCGTGGGCATCGGCGGCATCGGCATGTCGGGCATCGCCGAGGTGCTGCTGACCCTGGGCTACCGCGTGCAGGGCAGCGACCTCAAGCGCTCCAAGATCACCGACCGGCTGGAGACCCTGGGCGCCACCGTCTTCGAGGGCCAGCGCGCGGAAAACGTCGAGGGCGCGGGCGTCATCGTCATCTCGACCGCCATCAAGAAGGGCAACCCGGAACTGGAGGAGGCGCGCCTGCGCGGCCTGCCCATCGTCCGCCGGGCCGAGATGCTGGCCGAGCTGATGCGCATGAAATCGAACATCGCCATCGCCGGAACCCATGGCAAGACCACGACCACCACGATGGTGGCCACCCTGCTGGACGCGGGCGGCCTGGACCCGACCGTGATCAACGGCGGCGTGATCCACGCCTATGGCTCGAACGCGCGGGCGGGTGCGGGCGAATGGATGGTGGTCGAGGCGGACGAATCCGACGGCAGCTTCAACCGCCTGCCCGCCGACATCGCCATCGTGACCAATATCGACCCCGAGCATATGGAACATTGGGGCAGCTTCGACGCGCTGCGCCAGGGCTTCTACAACTTCGCTTCGGGCATTCCCTTCTATGGCCTTGCTGTCTGCTGCACCGACCACCCCGAGGTGCAGGCCCTGGTGGGCCGGCTGACCGACCGGCGCGTGGTGACCTTCGGCTTCAACGCCCAGGCCGATGTGCGCGCGATGAACCTGCGCTATGACAAGGGCATCGCCCATTTCGACATCGCCCTTCAGGGAGAGGCCGCCGACGGCAAGATCCCGATGATCGAGGGCTGCACCCTGCCTATGCCGGGCGATCACAACGTCTCGAACTGCCTCTCGGCCGTGGCCGTGGCCCGCCACCTCGGGATCAAGCGGTCCGAGATCCGCGACGCCCTGGCCAAGTTCGGCGGGGTGGGGCGGCGCTTCACCCATGTCGGCACCGTGGACGGCGTGACCGTCATCGACGACTACGGCCATCACCCGGTCGAGATCGCCGCCGTCCTCAAGGCCGCCCGCCAGGCCGGCAGCGGCCGCGTCATCGCGGTCCACCAGCCGCACCGCTATTCGCGCCTTTCCTCGCTCTTCGAGGATTTCTGCACCTGCTTCAACGAGGCCGACGTGGTCGCCATCGCCGAAGTCTATGCCGCCGGAGAGGACCCGATCCCCGGCGCCTCGCGCGACGACCTGGTGGCCGGGCTGATCGCGCACGGCCACCGCCATGCCCGCGCCATCCTGTCCGAGGACGACCTGGAGCGGCTGGTCCGCGAACAGGCCCGTCCGGGCGACATGGTCGTCTGCCTCGGGGCGGGGACGATCTCGGCCTGGGCCAACGCGCTGCCCGCGCGCCTGCAGGGCCAGGCCGCGTGACGGCGATCCAGCTATCGACGCTGCCCCTGACCGCCGCGGCGGTCACCGGCGTCTGGCTGTGCCTTGCCTGCCTTGTCCCGATGCTGGCGCCCCGGTGGCGGCCGCGGGCCAACTGGTGCCTCGTCACCTTCGGCGTGCCGATCCTGGGCTGGCTGACGCTGGTCTGGGGGCCGGGCATCGGCGTCCTGGGCTTCGCGCTGGGCCTCCTGGCGCTGGGCCGCCGGCCGCCGCCCTCGCGCGCCGGCCGCAGGCCGCAGACGTGACCCCCTGGATCATCGCCGCCGCCTGCCTCGCCGGGGCCGGGTTCATCGCCTGGGGCAGCATCCGGCTGGGGCTCCGCTGGCCGCTGCCGGCGCTGGCCTGGCTGCTGGCGACGATCGCCCTGCAACTCTACCTCGCGGCGCGCGGGCGGGACGGCTTCCACGACCTTGCGGCGGTGGTGGCGCAGAGCTTCATCGTGCTGCCCGCGCTGCTGGGTCTGGGCATCGGCCTGGCCCTGGCGCGGTTCGGCGGACATCGCGCGGCCTGGCGCCGCGCGACGGGGCTCCTGACCGCCCTGGGCCTGCTGACTGCCGCCGGCGCGGCGGCCGCGACCTTCCTGATCTGACCTGCCCCTTCCTGAAGCGAAGCTTAACCAAGCGCCCGCAAGCGGTGTACACCCTGTGCACGCGCGGTGTCCCGACGGTGCATGCCTGGTGCCGCCGGTTTTCCAGCAAATGCTGCCCTTTCCTTGCCCTTCCCGCGCGCCCCGTCACCACTCGCAACGCGCGCTCGTGTTGCGCGCTCGGTTGACGATGGGCGCGGCGCTGGCTACCACCTCTGCCATGTGTTCCGACCTACCCACCCCGCGCGGCAGCCTGATCCCCGATCGTCCCCTGGACAGCCTCACCTGGCTCCGCGTCGGAGGTCCCGCCGACTGGCTCTTCCAGCCCGCGGACGAGGCCGACCTGGCCGATTTCCTCGCCGCGCTGGACCCCTCCGTTCCGGTCTTCCCGATGGGCGTCGGCAGCAACCTGATCGTGCGCGACGGCGGCATCCGGGGCGTGGTCATCCGCCTGGGGCGCGCCTTCAACGCCGTTGAGGCCGAAGGCGACATCGTCACGGCCGGCGCGGCGGCCCTGGACGCGCAGGTGGCGCGTCGGGCGGCCGATGCGGGGCTGGACCTGACCTTCCTGCGCACCATTCCCGGCAGCATCGGCGGCGCGGTGCGGATGAACGCGGGCTGCTATGGCAGCTATGTCGCCGACCACCTGATCGACGCCCGCCTGGTCAGCCGCGACGGCCGCATCCTGACGCTCACCGCCGCCGACCTGCGCTTTGCCTATCGCCAGGCCGAGATCCCCGAGGGCTGGGTGGTGACCGAGGCGCGATTCCATGCGGAACGCGCCGATCCCGATGCGCTGCATGCCAAGATGGCCGACCAGCTGGCCCGGCGCGACGCCAGCCAGCCCACCCGCGAACGCAGCGCCGGCTCGACCTTCCGCAACCCGGCCGGCTTCAGCTCGACCGGGCAGGCCGATGACAGGCATGACCTGAAGGCCTGGTCCCTGATCGACCGCGCGGGCCTGCGCGGGCACAGCTGGGGTGGGGCGCAGATGTCTGAAAAGCATCCCAATTTCCTGCTGAACACCGGCGGCGCCACCGCCGCCGAACTGGAGGCCCTGGGCGAGCTGGTCCGCCGCCGCGTGCTGGAAGACAGCGGCCACGACCTGCAATGGGAGGTCGTGCGGATCGGCGATCCCGCCCCGGACAGCGACTGATCGCCAAAGCGGCAGCCGGCGCAACATTCGGCGCACACAGCCGAATTTCTTCTTTTTCGGTTCACGCTTTGCTTGTATCGTCCGTCCATACGACGCCGCCGTCCAAGGCGGCGCGAATGGATCAAGCCCGGAGCAACCGGGCGCGAAAGGCGAAAACGTGGCGGGCAGGTCGAGCAGGGCAGCCCACTCTGTCGCCGTTCTGATGGGCGGACCCTCGGCCGAACGCGAGGTTTCCTTGTCATCGGGACGCGAATGCGCGCAGGCGCTGCGAGTGGCGGGATATCAGGTAACCGAGATCGCGCTCGGCACGGGACGCGGGGATGAAATCCTGCGCCTGCTTGGCGATGCCGCCCCCGATGTCGTCTTCAACGCCCTTCACGGCCGGTGGGGCGAGGATGGCTGCGTCCAGGGCCTGCTGGAGTGGATGGGTCTGCCCTATACCCATTCCGGGGTACTGGCCTCGGCCCTGGCGATGGACAAGACGCGGGCCAAGCAGGCCTTTCGCGCGGCCGGCCTGCCGGTCGTCGAAAGCGTCATCGCGGATGCGGACGAGGTGCGCCACCGCCACGTGATCCCGCCCCCCTACGTGGTCAAGCCCAATGACGAAGGCTCCTCCGTCGGCGTCTACATCGTCCATGACGGCGCCAACCAGCCGCCCGCCCTGTCGCCCGAGATGCCGGCCCGCGTGATGGTCGAAACCTATGCGCCGGGGCGCGAACTGACCACCACGGTCATGGGCGACCGCGCGCTGGAGGTGACCGAGATCCTGACCGAGGGCTGGTACGACTATGCCGCCAAATACACGGCCGGCGGCTCGCGGCACGTGGTCCCCGCGCAGATCCCGGCCGAGATCCGCGCTGCCTGCCTGGACATGGCGGTGCGCGCGCATGACGCCCTTGGCTGCACCGGCCTCAGCCGCACCGACTTCCGGTGGGACGAGGCGCGCGGCCCGGCCGGGCTGATCATCCTGGAGGTGAACACCCAGCCCGGCATGACGCCGACCTCGCTGGCACCCGAACAGGCGGCCCATGTCGGCATCGACTTCCCGGCCCTGATGACCTGGATGGTGGAGGACGCGCTGTGCCGGTCGTGATCGATCACCGTCCCGGAAAGCAGATCACCCCGCCCGCCGCGCGGCAGCGCCGCGATCCCGCGCCCTCGCGCCTGAAATACCGCCTGGAGCGGATGTGGCTGACGCCGCTCTATCGCCGCATCCTGCGCATCGGCGTGCCAGCCTTTGTCATCGCCCTGATCGCGGGCCTCTGGCTCTCGGACGAGGATCGGCGCGCCGCGCTCAAGGACAACGTGGCGCAGGTCGTGACCAAGGTTCAAAGCCGCGACGAATTCCAGGTCCGGCTGATGACGATCGAAGGTGCATCCCCTGTCGTGGACCGCGCGCTGCGGGCCATGCTGCCCGTGGACCTGCCGGCCTCCAGCTTCGACATCGACCTGCCGGCGCTGCGGCTGCAGGTGATGCAGCTGGACGCGGTCGAGGCGATCGACCTGCGCATCAAGCCGGGCGGCATCCTGTCGGCCGTCGTCACCGAGCGCGCGCCGGCAATCCTGTGGCGCCACGCCCGCGGCATCGACATGCTGGACCAGGGCGGCCACCGCGTCGCCAGCGTCACCTCGCGCGAGGTGCGTCCCGAACTGCCGCTGATCTCGGGCGAAGGTGCGGACTTGGCCAGTGAAGAGGCGCTGGCGCTGTTCGATGCGGCGGGCCCGATCCTGCCACGCGTGCGCGGACTGGTGCGGCGCGGAGAGCGGCGGTGGGACCTGGTTCTGGACCATGGCCAGCGCATCCTTTTGCCCGAAACCGGCGCCACCATCGCGCTGGAGGCCGCGATCGCGCTGGATCGGGCCGAGGACATGCTGGGCCGCGACATCAGCGTCGTCGACCTGCGCGACCCGCAGCGCCCGGTGCTGAGGCTGGGCATCGACGCGCGCAACACCATCCGCCAGGCGCGCAGCCTGCCCCTGCTGGGGCCGGACGGGCGCGTGCTGCCGCAAGAAACCAAGGGCTGAGGGACGGGACGGGCGAATGGCGGAACTGTATCAGACGCAGCGGGCAATGCGGAACATGCGCCGGGCGGCCCTGCAACGGGGCGTCATCGGCATCCTGGACATCGGCACCTCCAAGATCGCCTGCCTGGTCCTGCGCTTTGACGGCACGGGCACCTTCCGCGAAACAGACGGTGTCGGGCCGATGGCGGGGCAGGTCAATTTCCGCGTGATCGGCGCGGCCTCGACCCGGTCCCGCGGCATGCGGCGCGGCGAGATCGAGACGATGGCCGAAACCGAACGCGCCATCCGCACCGTCGTCGCGGCCGCCCAGAAGGTCGCGGGCGTGCGCGTCGATCACGTCATCGCCTGCCTGTCCGGCGGGCGCCCTGCCTCCTACGGCCTGGCCGGAGAGATCACCCTGGCCTCGGGCAAGGTGGGGGACCATGACGTGGCCTCGGTCCTCGCCGCCTGCGAGCAGCCCGATTTCGGCCGGGGCCGCGAGGTGCTGCACGCGCAGCCGGTGAACTTTGCCGTCGACAACCGATCTGCACTGGCCGATCCGCGCGACCACCTGGGCAACAAGCTGTTCTGCGACATGCATGTGCTGACCGTGGACGGCGACGTCATCGGCAACCTGGTCCAGTGCATCCGCCGCTGCGACCTGGAACTGGCGGGCATCGCCTCGGCCCCCTATGCCTCGGCCCGCGCGGCCCTGGTCGAGGATGAGCAGGAGCTGGGCGCCGCCTGCATCGATTTCGGCGGCGGCGGCACCGGCGTGTCGGTCTTCATCAAGAAGCACATGATCTTTTCCGACCATGTGCCCATCGGCGGCAACCTGATCACCCAGGACATTGGGCAGGGCCTGCGCGTGGGCCTGCCTGTGGCCGAGCGGCTGAAAACCCTGAACGGCGGGGTCGAGGCCACAGGCCGCGACGATCGCGACATGATCGACGTGGGCGCCGAGACCGGCGACTGGGATGCCGACCGCCGGCAGGTCAGCCGCGCCGACGTGATCGGGGTCATGCGTCCGCGCGTCGAGGAGATCCTGGAGAACGTCCGCGGCGTGCTGGATGCGGCAGGCTTTGATTCGATGCCCAGCCAGCAGATCGTCTTGACCGGCGGCGGCAGCCAGATCCCGGGCCTCGACGGTCTGGCCGCGCGCATCCTGGGGCCGAACATCCGCTGCGGGCGACCGCTGCGCATCGATGGTCTGGCGCATCAGCTGACCGATCCCAGCTTTTCCAGTGCGGTGGGTTTGGCACTGTTCGCGGCGCATCCGCAGGACGAATGGTGGGATTTCGAGACGCCGGCGGACAGCTACCCCGGGCGCAGCCTGCGCCGCGCCTATCGCTGGTTCAAGAACAACTGGTGATTGAATCTGCAGCGTCGATAGACCGTGGTAGGGTTGTCCCCACCACATTCTGCGTCTGTGGCAAGATACCGCCGAAAGGCGGGGCTATACCTCCCATATTCTGCGCGTTTGCTGCCTTTTTCGAGTGACGCACCGTGGCAGAATGGTTACGATCACCAGTAAATCCGGGGGATTCGAGCGGACAGCCCGCGCCCGATAAGCAGAGCAGCGATAACAGGCGGAAACCATGAACCTCAATCTGATGATGAACGACGAAGAAGAGCTGAAGCCGCGCATCACGGTCTTCGGTGTCGGCGGCGCGGGCGGCAATGCGGTCAACAACATGATCCAGAAGCAGCTCGACGGTGTCGAATTCGTGGTGGCCAACACCGACGCGCAGGCGCTGCAGCAGTCGCGTGCCGCCACGCGCATCCAGATCGGGCCCAAGGTGACCGAGGGTCTGGGCGCCGGCGCCAAGCCGACCATCGGCGCCAAGGCCGCCGAGGAGACCATCGAGGACATCGTCGATCACCTGATGGGCGCGCATATGTGCTTCATCACCGCCGGCATGGGCGGCGGCACCGGCACCGGCGCTGCCCCGATCATCGCCCAGGCCGCGCGCGAGATGGGCATCCTGACCGTCGGCGTCGTGACCAAGCCCTTCCAGTTCGAGGGCACCAAGCGGATGCGCCAGGCCGAGGAGGGCGTCGAGGCGCTCCAGAAGGTCGTGGACACGCTGATCATCATCCCGAACCAGAACCTGTTCCGGCTGGCCAACGAAAAGACCACCTTCACCGACGCCTTTGCGCTGGCCGACGATGTGCTGTACCAGGGCGTCAAGGGCGTGACCGACCTGATGGTCAAGCCGGGCCTGATCAACCTGGACTTTGCCGACGTGCGCTCGGTCATGGACGAGATGGGCAAGGCCATGATGGGCACCGGCGAGGCCTCGGGCGAGAACCGCGCCCAGGAAGCCGCCGAACGCGCCATCGCCAACCCGCTTCTGGACGAGATCAGCCTGAACGGCGCCCGCGGCGTGCTGATCAACATCACCGGCGGCTATGATATGACCCTGTTCGAGTTGGACGAGGCCGCCAACGTCATCCGCGACAAGGTGGACAGCGATGCCAACATCATCGTCGGCTCGACCCTGGATCCGGACATGGACGGCACGATCCGCGTCTCCGTCGTGGCAACCGGCATCGACGCCGCTGTCGCCGTGGCCGAGGTTCCCTCGCCCCGCCGCAGCATGGCTGCGCCCCTGACGCAGAGCCCCACTGTTGCCACGCCCGCCGCACGGGAAGAGGCCCCCGTGCCGCCGCGTCGCAGCGTCTTGCATGCCGAGGCGCAGCCCGCCGCGCCGGCTCATGCTCCGGCCGCCCGGCACGAGGACGACATGCCGCAGCCGGCCTATCAGCCCAAGGACAGCGCCCGCCAGACCGCCGTGCGGATCGAGGATGACGCCTCGGCCTTCGTCGCGCCCCGCGCACCCTCCGCGCCCCGCGCCGGCCAACCCGCGCCCGAGGTGATGGACCGCCTGCGCCGCGCCGTGGACAATCACGGCCAGGGCAACCGTGCGGCGCCTCAGGCCCAGCCTCAGCCGCAGGCCCGCCCCGAGGCCAACCGCGTCCAGAGCCGCATGAGCGGTCTGGGCCGGATGCTGGAGCGGATGGCCGGCCATGGTGATCAGCCCTCGGCGCCCAAGCCCGGTGCGTCGTCGATCGCCGAGCGCGTGAACGAGCGCGTGGCTGTCCGGGCCCGCCAGCAGGACACTGATTTCGACGACCTGGCCAGTCCCGACAGCGCCCAGGACAATGTCGAGATCCCGGCATTCCTGCGTCGCCAGGCGAACTGATCCGGATCACAACTCCGGTACATGAAGATCGAGAAGGAGCCGCATCTTGCGGCTCTTTTTCATTGCATTCTAACAATCTGCGGCTGTTCCCGCCCGGGTTGCGGTGCCTGCCGCGTTGAATGTTTCACCCCGTTACAAAACGTTAATTGAACGCCCGGCCATCAGAAACTAGCTGCTGGGACAAGAAGCCGGACATCCCGGCGGCACGAATCCCGAGGGCAGGCAGATCATGCAGGCGACGCTGAAAGACAAGGTGACATTCACGGGCGTGGGGCTGCATTCCGGCGCAGCGACCCGGCTTGAGATCCATCCCGCGCCCGCAGGTCATGGCATCGTCTTCCGCCGGACCGACCTGACCCCCGCCGTTGACCTGCCGGCGCTATGGGATCACGTCACGCCGTCCAAGCTGTGCACGCTGCTGGACAATGGTGCTGGCGTCACCCTATCGACCATCGAACATGTCATGGCTGCGCTGGCCGGGACCGGCATCCACAATGCGCTGGTGACCGTGGACGGCCCCGAGATCCCGATCCTGGACGGTTCGGCCGCACCCTTCGTCGAGGGCATCCTGGAGGTCGGCATCGCCCGTCAGACCGCCCCGCTGCGCGCGATCCGGGTGCTGCGCCCGGTCGAGGTGCGCGAGGGCGAGGCCTTTGCGCGGCTGTCGCCGGCCGACCACCTTGAGATCGACTTCCAGATCGACTTCACCGACGCCGCGATCGGGCATCAGGAAAAGCGCCTCGACATGGCGAACGGCGCCTTCCTGCGCGAACTGGCGGACAGCCGCACCTTCTGCCGTGCCGCCGACGTGGAAACCATGCGCCGCAACGGTCTGGCCCTGGGCGGGACCTATCTGAACGCGGTCGTCGTCGACGGCGCCCGCGTGCTGACCCCGGGCGGCCTGCGCCACAGTGACGAGGCCGTGCGCCACAAGATGCTGGATGCGACGGGCGACCTGGCCCTGGCCGGGGCGCCGCTTCTGGCGCGCTATACGGGCCACCGCGCCGGTCATGCGATGACCAACCGCCTGCTGCGCGCCCTGTTCGCCCAGCCCGATGCCTGGACCTGGGAACTATGCAGCCCGGCGCTGGAAGACCGCCTGCCCGGTGCGGGCGTGGCGGACTATGGCCCGCGCCCGGGCTTTGCCGGTGCCCTATCGGTCGCGGCCGAATAACGCCCTTGGCGGGTTTTTGCGCGCGTGCCCTTGCGGCTTCCTTGGGGGAAAGCGGGGCGGAATTCAACGGATTGCCATTTTGCGCCCCCTGATGTTCTGTGCTAGGAGGTGCCGGCAGCGCTGCCCCCGCGGGGGCAGCCGCAAGGCAGAATCGTGGGGCAGGGTAAAGATGGCGCGCTCGAAAATCTCGGCTTCGGTGATGGCTGCGGTGCTGGCGGGCTTGGTCCTGACGGGTTGCTCGGGCAGCCGCGACGCCGCCTTGCGGCAGAACCTGGACCAGTTCACCGCCGAGGAAATCTACAAGCGCGGCGAATTCGAGCTGGAAAACAGCCGCCGCCCAGCCGATGCCGTCTTCTATTTCAGCGAGATCGAGCGGCTTTACCCCTATTCGGAATGGGCCAAGCGGGCGCTGATCATGCAGGCCTATGGCAACCACAAGGCCCAGAACTATGAGGAGGCGCGGGGCGCGGCGCAGCGGTTCCTGGACACCTATCCGGGCGATGAGGATGCGGCCTATGCGCAGTATCTGCTGGCCCTGTCCTATTACGACCAGATCGACGATGTCGGCCGCGACCAGGGCCTGACCTTCCAGGCCCTGCAGGGGCTGCGCACGGTGATCGAACAATATCCCGACAGCGAATATGCCCGCAGCGCGATCCTGAAGTTCGACCTGGCCTTCGACCACTTGGCCGCCAAGGAAATGGAGATCGGACGCTTCTACCTCAAGCGGGGGCATTATACCGCCGCAGTGAACCGCTTCCGTGTCGTGGTCGAGGAATTCCAGACCACCACCCAGACGCCGGAGGCGCTGCTGCGCCTGGTCGAGGCCTATCTGGCCTTGGGCCTGCTGGACGAGGCTCAGACGGCCGGTGCGATCCTGGGGCACAACTTCCAGTCCTCGCCCTTCTACGACGACGCCTTCCGCCAGCTGCGCGGCCGGGGCCTGGCTGCCGAGGCGCGGGGGAACAGCTGGCTGACCAACATCTATCGCCAGACCATTCAGGGGCGCTGGCTGTAAGGGAGAAGCGGTGCGCGCAAGCGCATCCATCGGCCACATGCTGAGAAGCCTCGACATCCGTGACATGCTGCTGATCGACCGGCTGGAGCTGAGCTTCGGACCGGGCCTGAACGTCCTGACCGGCGAGACCGGCGCGGGCAAGTCGATCCTGCTGGACTGCCTGGGCTTCGTGCTGGGCTGGCGCAGCCGGGCCGACCTGGTGCGCCAGGGCGCGGCGCAGGGCGAGGTGCAGGCCGTCTTCGACCTGCCCGAAACCCATCCCGCACGGGCCGTGCTGGCGGATGCCGGCATCAGCATCGACGATGACGAGCTGATCCTGCGGCGGGTGAATGCGCTGGACGGGCGGAAGACGGGTTGGGTCAACGACCGCCGCGTCTCGGGCGAGGTGCTGCGGCAGCTGTCCGAGGTCCTGGTGGAACTGCACGGCCAGCACGACGACCGCGGCCTGCTGAACCCGCGCGGCCACCGGACGCTTCTGGATGCCTTTGCCGCCCTGAACCTGATGCCGCTGCGGCAGGCCTGGGCCGCCCGTCGCGAGGCCGCCCGCGTGCTGTCCGAGGCCGAGGCCGGCTTGGAGGCGGCGCGCAAGGAAGAGGAGTTCCTGCGCCACGCGGTGGCCGAATTGGACAAGCTGTCCCCGGAGCCGGGCGAGGAACAGCGTCTGGACATTGCCCGCCGCGCCATGCAGGGGGCTGAACGCATCCGCGACGACGTGGCCCGGGCCTTGCAGATGCTGGGCGGTGAGGGGGCCGAGGGCGCGATGGTGGATGCCGCCCGCTGGCTGGAGGGGGCATCGGACCGGGCCGACGGACGGCTGGACAAGCCGCTGGCCGCCCTGTCGCGCGCCTTGATCGAACTGGGCGAGGCGACGCAGGGCGTCGAGGATGCACTGTCGGCGCTGGATTTCGATCCCCATGCCCTGGAGACGACCGAAGAGCGGCTCTTTGCCCTGCGGGCGCTGGCGCGGAAACATGACGTGCTGCCCGACGATCTGCCCGGATTGGCGGATGCGCTGCGCGGCCGGCTGGAGCGGCTGGATGCCGGAGAGGCACAGATGGGTGCCTTGCGCGCCGCTGCCCGCGACGCCGAGGTCGCCTATGATGCCGCCGCGGAAAAAATGACGGCGGCCCGGCAGAAGGCCGCGTTGCGCCTGGATCGTGCCGTCACGGCGGAACTGGCCCCGTTGAAGATGGAGCGGGCGGTCTTCACCACGGTCGTGGCACCCGGCGAGCCGGGGCCCGAGGGTCGCGATGCCGTGGCCTTCACGGTTGCCACGAACCCGGGGGCGCCTTCGGGTCCCTTGGACAAGATCGCCTCGGGGGGTGAGCTGTCGCGCTTTCTGCTGGCTTTGAAGGTGTGCCTGGCACGGGGCAATGATGCGCTGGTGATGATCTTTGACGAGATCGACCGCGGCGTGGGCGGTGCGACGGCCGATGCGGTGGGGCGGCGGCTGAAGGCATTGGCGGAGGGGGCACAGGTCCTTGTCATCACCCATTCGCCGCAGGTGGCGGCCCTCGGCGCGGCGCATTTCAGGGTCGCGAAAAGCGTCCACGACGGCATGACGACCTCCAACGTGACGGCCCTGTCCGACCCTCAGCGGGTCGATGAGATCGCGCGGATGCTGGCGGGGGATCGGGTCACAGATGCCGCGACCGAGGCCGCGCGCGCCCTGCTGGACGGCTAGTCCAGGATCTGCGGGGCCATGCGCAGGATCGAGCGCACCTGCGCCGTATCCGCATGGATTCGCACGATCTGCCCATCCATCACTGCATAAAGCTCTCCGCGGGGAGGGGTGGAGAGGCCATAGAGGCCGGGACGCGAGATCAGGTGAAGGTGTTCGGTCAAGGCGATATCGCCCACCTGAAAGTTGGGCAGGCTGGGGCCGCAGAGACGATCGGCCTCGCAGCGTGGGGCTAGGACCGGGCCAGTCATGGCCTCCGGTTCATGGGCGGCAGTTAGCGCGGTGACTCCAAGCACCAGGCCCGCCGCCGCGGCGGCAAAGGGGTGCAGCAGCGTCATCGGAATTCCCAAATAGTTGTAGGGCTCAACCTCGGTTCGGCAGACAGGTTCCCGAAAAGTTGCACATCTGCCCCGTGGCGGTGCCACAAGGCCACACTGCTACCTGTCGGGCCCGGGCAGGGGGCGCAGGATCGACAGGATTTGCCCGCTGGCGGCATCGATGCGCACCAGGTGCTTGGCCACGACCGCATACCGGCTGCCCGGCAGGTTGGGGCCCAGGCCGAAGGCCCCAAAGTTCTCGATCAGGCGGATCTGGCCAGGCTGCGGCGTGTCGCCCACGACCGGTACCGCCATGGGTTCGAGTGACAGGCCATTCGCCTCGATCTGGCCCGAGGTCATCGTGGCGAGGGCCAGCCAGAGGCAGGCTGCCATCGTGCCCGTCTGGATTCCGCGCCGCCTGGTCATCCGCCCGTCCTGTCTTTTGGCTGCAGTCGGGTTGATCAGACCACGGAAAAGATTAAGAACTCTACCTATCCTTCGGGCTACGCCTCCCCGACCTGACGCATATTCGCGGCAAAGCGGGGCAGCATGGCCGAAAAGTCACGGCCCTTGCCGTCCTCGCGCTCCACGAAGTCCTCATAAAGCTGCCGGGCCAGCGCACCCATCGGGGTCTCGGCCCCGGCCGAGCGAGCGGCTTGTTGCGACAGGTTCAGGTCCTTCAGCATCAGTTCGGAGGCGAAGCCGGGCTTGTAGCCATTGTCGGCGGGCGAGACCGGACCCACCCCCGGCGCCGGACAATAGGCGTTCATGCTCCAGCTGTAGCCCGAGCTGGTCGAGACGACGTCGAACATCTTTTGCCGGTCAAGGCCCAGCCTGTCGGCTAGGGCAAAAGCCTCGCAGGTGGCGATCATCGTGACGCCCAGGATCATGTTGTTGCAGATCTTGGCAGCTTGGCCGGCGCCGCTGTCGCCGCAATGCACGGCCTTCTGGCCCATCACCCCGAAAAGCGGGGCGACGCGGGCGAAATCGGCATCCGCGCCGCCGACCATGAAGGTCAGCGTGCCGGCCTGCGCGCCGCCGATGCCACCCGAAACTGGTGCATCCAGCGTGCCCAGTCCTGCGGCGCGGGCCTGTTCGGCGACCGCACGGGCGCTGTCCACATCGACCGTCGAGCAGTCGCAGAAGACCGCCCCCGCTGGCATGGCGGGGATGACCTGGGCCGCGACGCTGCGCAGGATCTGTCCGTTGGGCAGCATGGTGATGACGACATCTGCGTCCCGCGCCGCCTCGGACGCGCTGGCGGCGGCGATGACCCCCTCGGGCTCGGGGGCGGCAGTGTCGAAACCCGTCACCTGATGTCCGGCCGCAGCCAGATTGGCGGCCATGGGCGCGCCCATGTTGCCCAGCCCGATGAATCCGATCCTCATTGCGCATCCTCCCACAGCAATTCGTCCTCTTCCAGCGGGGCCAGCAGCGCCTGCACCCTCTCGGCCGACGGTTCGGCCTGCCAGGCGGGGCGGCGGTCCTTGTCGATGATCTGCGCCCGCACGCCTTCCAGGAAATCAGATTCGGCCGTGGCGCGGGCGGTGAAGCGATATTCGCGGCTCAGCGCCTGCTGCATCCGCGTGTCGTCCCGCGCTGCCCGCACCATCACCAGCCCCGCCGCCATGGACAGGGGCGAGTTGCGGCGCAGCGTGACCAGGATCTCGTCCTCGCGCGCCTTTTCCAGCGCGTCGATGATGTCGCTCAGGTGGCGGCCGCCAAAGGCCGACAGGTCGCGCCCGGCCAGGGGCGCCTCGGGCGGGCGCCTGCCGCGGATCAGGGCGGTGTCGCCCGTCTCCTCCAGCCGGGCGATCAGCTCGGGCCAGTGCGCTTCGGGCAGGTAGATGTCGGCAAAGCCCGCATGGATCGCGTCGCCGGCCTCCATCCGCGCGCCGGTCAGCGCCAGATATTCGCCGATCCGTCCCGGCGCGCGGGACAACAGCCATGTGCCGCCGACGTCCGGGATCAGGCCGATGCCGCTTTCGGGCATGGCGATCCGCGTCGTGTCGCCCACGATGCGGTGGCTGGCATGGCCGCCGACCCCCACGCCGCCGCCCATGACGAAGCCCTGCATGAAGGCCACGATCGGTTTCGGGTAATCGGCGATCGCCGCGTTCAGCCGGTATTCGTCGCGAAAGAAGGTGCGCCCCAGCTGGTGATCGCCCGCGCGGCCGGCGTGATAGACCGCCGCGATGTCGCCGCCCGCGCAGAAGGCGCGGTCGCCCTCGGCATCGATGATGACCAGCGCGACCCGCGGATCGTCCTTCCAGTCCAGCAGCGCCTGGTGCATCGCCAGCGCCATCGGGTGGCTGAGGGCGTTCAGCGCCTTGGGCCTGGCGAAGGTGATGCGGCCGGCATGGCCGGTGATGCGGATGTGCAGGTCGTCCAAGCTTACCCCCGTTCGGCCAGAAGCGCGCGGCTGACGATCAGCCGCATGATCTCGTTCGTGCCTTCCAGGATCTGATGCACGCGCAGGTCGCGCACGATCTTCTCGATCCCGTAATCGGCAAGATAGCCATAGCCACCATGCAGCTGAAGGCACTGGTTGGCCACCTCGAAGGCGCGGTCGGTGACGTAAAGCTTGGCCATGGCGCAGAACTTGCTGGCATCCGGCGCGCCCTGGTCCAGCTTCCAGGCGGCTTGGCGCAGGAAGATCCGGCTGGATTGCAGGGCGGTCTCCATCTCGGCCAGGCGGAACTGCAGGGCCTGGAACTGGTCCAGCGACTTGCCGAAGGCCCGCCTTTCGCCCATGTAGGTCAGCGTCGCGTCCAGCGCCGCCTGCGCACCGCCCAGGGCCGCCGCCGCGATGTTCAGGCGCCCGCCGTCCAGACCGGCCATGGCATAGGAAAAGCCGCGCCCCTCCTCTCCCAGCAGGTTCGAGCCGGGGATCACGCAATCGTCGAACTGGACCTGGGCCGTGGGCTGGGACCTCCAGCCCATCTTGTCCTCCAGCCCGCCAAAGGACAGGCCCGGCGTGCCGTCCTCGACGATGACGGTGCTGATCCCCTTGGGGCCGTACTCGCCGGTGCGGACCATGACGATATAGGCTTCGGAATAGCCGCCGCCCGAGATGAAGGCCTTGGTGCCGTTCAGCCGCCAGCCCTGGTCGCTGCGGTCGGCGCGCGTCCGCAGGGCCGCCGCGTCCGAGCCGCTGCCGGGCTCGGTCAGGCAATAGCTGAAGATCCGCTCCATCCGGCACAGGCCCGGCAGCCAGCGTTCCTTGGTCTCGGCCGATCCGAACTTGTCGATCATGCCCCCGCACATGTTGTGGATCGACAGGAAGGAGGCGACCGAGGGGCAGGCCATCGACAGTGCCTCGAAGACCAGCGTGGCGTCCAGCCGGCTGAGGCCGGTGCCGCCGTGATCCTCGCCCACATAGATCCCGCCCAGGCCCAGCTCGGCCACCTCGGGCCACAAGTCGCGGGGGATGGTGCCGTCTGCCTCCCAGGTGCGGGCATGCGGCGCGATGCGGGCTTGGCCGAAATCACGGGCCATGTCGAAGATGGCCTGCTGTTCCTCGGTCAGTGCGAAATCCATGCGGCGTCCCTCCCCAGAGCTGCGCGAATTGAACATGCGTTTAATTGGCAGATGTTGCGACAATGTTGCAAGGGTTCAGAGGTCGCGGCGAAACTCCTCGATCAGGTGTCGGGTCACGGCGCGCAGGGCCTCGGCTTCATCGGCGCCTTGGGCCCGGGCCTGCGCCGCGACGATGCGCTGCGTCTCGGCCGAGGTTCCCTCGGCCACCATCCCGCGCAGGCGGGCGACGGCCGGCTGGCTGTCCAAGGCATCGGCATCCTCGGCGATCAGCGCCAGCCAGTCCTCGGCGATCTGGGCAAAGGGGATGATCGCGCCGGCGCCGAAATCGATCTGGCCCTCGGTCGTGCCATAGCGGGCGGCGCGCCAGCGGTTCTCGCCCAGCAGAAAGCTGTCATACTGCCGCCAGCGCTGGTTCCGGCGCGACAGGCGCCACAGCATCCGCAGCGTCGCCTGGATCAGCGCGGCCAGGGTGACGGCATTCTCGATGCGGGGGCAAGCGTCGCAGATGCGGGTTTCCAGCGTCGGGAACTTGTTGCTGGGACGCAGGTCCCACCAGATCTTGCTGCTGTCCTCGATGATGCCAAGGTCGGTCAGGGCGCCCACCGAGCGTTCAAACTCGGACCAGCTGTTCATGTAGGGGGGCAGACCGGTGCGGGGCATGTCGCCAAAGACCGTCGTGCGATAGGAGGCAAGGCCCGTGTCCTCGGCCATCCAGAAGGGGCTGGAGGCCGACAGCGCCAGAAGATGCGGCAGGAAATAAGACAGCTGGTTCATCAGGTCGATGCGCGCCGCGGGATCGGGGATGCCCACATGGACATGCATGCCGCAGATCAGCATGCGCCGCGCCACGCCGCCCATGTCGCGCGACAGCTGGTTGTAGCGGTCCTTGTCGGTGTGGTCCTGGTCGCGCCAGTCCGCGAAGGGGTGGCAGGAGGCAGAAATGGGCGCCAGCCCATGGTCGGCGGCATGGCGGGCGACGGTGCCGCGCAGGTTGCGCAGGTGGTCGCGGGCCTCGCGGATATTGGCCGAGACAGGCGTGCCGATCTCGATCTGGCAGCGCAGGAATTCGGGGCTGACCTGGTCTCCCAGGTCGGACTTGCAGGCCGACATCAGCGCGTCGGGTGCCTGGGCCAGCTGCCCGGTTTCGGCATCGACAAGAAGATATTCCTCCTCGATGCCCAGGGTGAAGTCGGGTTCGGTCGTCATCATCGTCCCATCCTGCGGGCCGTGACCTGATGCGCCGGGGTCGGGAAGGCTTGCGTCCCGCGACGACCGGGGGGCCAGCCCCCCGGCCCTCCCTTCAGGAGAGAGGGATCACTCCATCGCCTTGAAGTTGAACTCTCCGCCTTCCTTGATGCCCGAGGGCCAGCGCGCGGTCACGGTCTTGGTGCGCGTATAAAAGCGGAACGCGTCCGGGCCGTGCTGGTTCAGGTCGCCAAAGCCCGATTTCTTCCACCCGCCGAAGGTGTGATAGGCCAGCGGCACCGGGATCGGCACGTTGATGCCCACCATGCCGATATTGATGCGGCTGGCAAAGTCGCGGGCCGTGTCGCCGTCGCGGGTATAGATCGCGGTGCCGTTGCCGTATTCGTGGTCCATCGCCAGGCCGATCGCCTCCTCATAGCTGGCGGCGCGGACGGTGGTCAGGACGGGGCCGAAGATCTCGGTCCTGTAGATGTCCATGTCGGGCGTCACGCGGTCGAAGAGGTGCGGCCCCACGAAAAAGCCGTCCTCATAGCCCTGCAGGTTGAAGTCGCGGCCGTCGACGACCAGCTCGGCGCCCTGGTCCACGCCCGACTGCACCAGGCGCAGGATGTTCTCCTTGGCGGCCTTGGTGACGACGGGGCCGTAGTCGATGTCGTCGCCGGCGGTCCAAGGACCGACCTTCAGTTTTTCGATCCGCGGGACCAGCTTTTCGATCAGCGCATCGGCGGTCTTCTCGCCCACCGGCACCGCGACGGAGATGGCCATGCAGCGTTCGCCCGCCGCACCATAGCCCGCACCCACCAGCGCATCGGCGGCCTGGTCGAGGTCGGCATCGGGCATGATGATCATGTGGTTCTTGGCGCCGCCAAAGCACTGCGCGCGCTTGCCGTTCTGGGCGGCGCGTTCATAGATGTACTGCGCGATCGGGGTGGACCCGACAAAGCCCACTGCCTGGATCACCGGGTTGTCCAAGATCGCGTCCACGCAGTCCTTGTCGCCGTTCACCACCTGCATGACGCCGTCGGGGAGGCCCGCCTCCTGCAGCAGCTGCGCCAGCATCAGCGGCACGGACGGGTCGCGTTCCGAGGGCTTTAGGATCATCGCGTTGCCGCAGGCCAGCGCCGGGCCCATCTTCCACAGCGGGATCATGGCCGGAAAGTTGAAGGGCGTGATGCCCGCGACGACGCCAAGCGGCTGGCGCATGGAATACATGTCGATGCCGGGACCGGCGCTGTCGGTGAATTCGCCCTTCAGCAGATGCGGCGCGCCGATGCAGAACTCGATCACCTCCAGCCCGCGCTGGATGTCACCCTTGGCATCCGGAAAGGTCTTGCCATGTTCGCTGGACAGCGCCTCGGCCAGCTTGTCCATGTCGCGGTTGATGAGGCGCACGAATTCCATCATCACGCGGGCGCGGCGCTGCGGGTTGGTCGCGCCCCATTTCACCTGGGCTTCGGCCGCGCGTTCGACAGCGTGGTCCAGCTCGGCCTTGGTGGCCAGCGACAGGCGGGCCTGAACCTCGCCGGTGGCCGGGTTGAACACATCGGCAAAGCGGCCCGACGTGCCCTTGGTTTCCTTGCCGTCGATCCAGTGATGAATCTCTTTCATGGCATCCTCCTGTGCTTGGTTGGGCGCAGGTTAGTCTTGCGGAATTGCGGGATAAAGGGGCAGGGTGGCAAAAGGGTTTTGCATTTCTGCAAAGGACGGTGATGGACTGGGACGACCTGCGCATCTTTCTAGCGGTCGCGCGGGCAGAGAGCCTGTCGGCGGCGGGGCGCAGGCTGGCCATGGATGCCTCGACCGTGGGGCGGCGGGTGGCGCGGCTGGAGGGCGCCGTGGGGGCTGCGCTGTTCCTGAAGACCCCGCAGGGGTACCAGCTGACGCCCGAGGGGGCGCGGCTGGTCGCCCCGGCCGAGGCGGCCGAACAGGCGGCGGCGGCTGCGGCCGAGGGGGTGCGCGCCGATGCGGGCCTCACCGGCCAGCTGCGGATCGGTGCGCCGGACGGTTGCGCCAATTACCTGCTGCCGCAGGTGGCGCGCGACCTCTGCGAGGCTCATCCGGGGCTGGAGATCCAGATCGTCGCCCTGCCGCGGGTGGTGAACCTGACCCGGCGCGAGGCCGACATGGCCATCGCCGTGTCACCCCCCGACACAGGCCGGCTGGTCGTGCAGCGGCTGACGGATTATCAGCTGCACCTGGCGGGCCATGAGGATTACCTGGCGCGCCATCCCCCGCTGCGCGACCTGGCCGACCTGCAGGGGCACCGCATGATCAGCTATATCCCCGACATGATCTTTGATCGGGAACTGGACTACCTGTCGGCGACCGGGGTCGAGACCGCGCAGATCAGCTCGAACTCGGTGGCGGTCCAGATGCAGGCGGTGCGGGCGGGTGCAGGCCTGGGGATCGTCCATGATTTCGCGATTCCCTTTGCCCCGCGCGTCAGGCGGGTGCTGGCCGACCGTATCGCGCTGCGCCGCAGCTTCTGGATGATCCGGCATGCCGACGACCGCGCCTCGCGCCGGTTGACCCTGCTGGCCGAGGCCCTGGCACGAGGCATCAGGGCCGAGGTTGCCCGGCTGGAGGGGCTGCTGCCGCCGGCAGGCGATGGTCGGGCTTGACGGCGCCCCTTTCGCCGCAAAAGATGAAGGGGAAGAAAGTCGCGAAGGGGGGCGTATCATGCTGGTCAAGCAGCTGCTGTCGATGAAGTCGGGTTCCGGCAAGCCGGGGATTGAGGCCAATTCTATCGTCACCATCGGTCCGGACGCCACCTTGGGCGAGGCCGCCGTCCTGCTGGCCGAACAGCGGATCGGTGCGGTCGTCGTCTCCTCGGACGGCAAGCGGCCCGAAGGCATCCTGTCGGAACGCGACATCGTGCGCCAGCTGGGCCGCAACGGCATCAAGGTCCTGTCCCAGCCCATCGGCGAGGTGATGACCCGCGCCGTCCAGACCTGCACCACCGGAGAAGATGCGCTGACCATCCTGGAGCGCATGACCGAAGGCCGCTTCCGACACATGCCCGTGGTGGACGATCAGGGTCTGATGCTGGGCGTCATCTCGATCGGGGACGCGGTCAGCGGCCGCCTGAAGGAGCTGGCGGCCGAAAAGGAGGCGCTGACCGGGATGATCATGGGAAGCTGACGCATCGTCGCACCTGCCCGCAATCTTGCAATCCCGGGGCAAATGGGCTTTGCCTGAGGCCGAGACCCTGATCAAGGACGCACCTTCATGCGCATCGGCCTCTATCCCGGCACCTTCGACCCCATCACCCTGGGGCATATCGACATCATCCAGCGCGCCATGGCGCTGGTCGACCGGCTGGTGATCGGCGTCGCGATCAACCGCGACAAGGGGCCGCTGTTCAACCTGGAGGAGCGCGTGTCGATGGTGCAGGCCGAATGCGACGCGATCGCCGCCCGCACCGGCGGCGAGATCCTGGTGCATCCCTTCGAGAACCTGCTGATCGACTGCGCCCGCGACGTGGGCGCCACGATCATCGTGCGCGGCCTGCGCGCGGTCGCGGATTTCGAATACGAGTTCCAGATGGTCGGCATGAACCGCGCGCTGGACAGCAGCATCGAGACGGTCTTCATGATGGCCGATGCGCGCCGGCAGGCCATTGCCTCGAAGCTGGTCAAGGAGATCGCGCGCCTAGGCGGCGACGTGTCGAAATTCGTCAGCCCCCCGGTCTGCGACGCCCTGCTGCGCCGCTTCGACTGAGCCTTCGGTTTTCGTTGCCAGACCCGCGCCTCATGGCATATCTTGACCCTGAGCGCGCGCAACATGGGAGATATCCATGGCCCAAGCTGGCATGCCCGACGCCGACATCCTGCCCGAACCCGCGATCCTGAGCCTGTCCGACCTGACCGGTGCGCTGCGCCTGGGCTGGCAGGATTTCCGCCGCGCCCCGGCCTTCGGGCTGCTGTTCTCGGCCTTCTACGTGGCGGGTGGGCTGGTCATCGCCGCGGTGGCGATGGCCCTGGGCCGCGACTGGTGGCTGATCCCCTTTGTGCTGGGTTTTCCGCTGATCGCGCCCTTTGCCGCCGTGGGCCTTTATGAGGTCAGCCGCCGGATCGAAGCCGGGCTGCCCCTGGACTGGCGGCGGGTCATCGGCGTGGTCGTCGCGCAAAAGGACCGGCAGGTGCCGTCCATGGCCATGGTGATCCTGCTGCTGTTCATGTTCTGGGTCTTTGTGGCACACACGATCTTTGCGCTGTTCCTGGGAACGGCCTCGCTGACCCATATCACCAGCTCGGCCGCGATGCTGACCGAGGGGCGGGGACTGGCGATGCTGATCACCGGTACCCTGGTCGGCGGCGCCTTTGCGGCGGTGCTTTACGCCTTCACCGTCGTCGGGCTGCCTTTGCTGCTGGACCGCGAGGTCGATTTCATCACCGCCATCATCGCCTCGATCCAGGCGCTGCTGCAGAACCTGGGCGTGCTGGCGGTCTGGGCGGCGCTGATCGCGGGGCTGCTGTTCCTGGCGATCCTGCCCGCCTTCCTGGGCCTATTCGTCGTGCTGCCGGTGCTGGGGCATGCCAGCTGGCACCTCTATCGCCGCGTGATGCCGGACGCGGACTAGCCGCGCCCGATATAGGGCATCTGGGTCGCCATCAGGGTCATGAACTGCATGTTGGCGCCCTGGGGCAGGGTGGCCATGTGCCAGACCGCCTCGGCGACCGTCTGGACATCGATCATCGGCTCGGCTTCGGGATTGCCGGCGCTGGCCTGGCGCAGCAGCTCGGTCCCGGCATTGCCGATGTCGATCTGCCCGCAGGCGATGTTCAGCCCCCGCCCGTCCAGCGACAAGCTGCGCGTCAGCCCCGTCACCGCATGTTTCGAGGTCGTGTAGGCGACCGAGCCCCGCCGTGGCACATGTGCCGCGACCGAGCCATTGTTGATGATCCGCCCGCCCTGCGGCGACTGCGTCCGCATCGCGGCAAAGGCCGCCCGCGCGCAGAGGAACATCCCCGTCACGTTGACGGCGATCACGTCGCGAAAGACCTGCGCGGACAAATGGTCCGGATCGGCAATGGGCGCCGCCTGACCTGCATTGTTGAACAGCACGTCCAGCCGGCCCCATTGTGTCGACGCCCGGGCAAAGGCGGC
The DNA here is from genome assembly GCF_055635455.1 of Paracoccus sp. KKT209. The sequence continues at coordinate 2,397,188 of NZ_CM145758.1, read as the reverse complement.
GTCGACCGCATGATCGTCGGTGACGTCGCAGGGCAGGATCAGCGCCCGCCCATGACCTTGGGCGCTGTCCTCCAGCGCGGCGGCGCTGCGGCCGATCAGGCCCACATCCCAACCCTGCGCCAGAAAGTGCTGCGCGCAGGCGCGGCCGATGCCGCTACCTGCGCCGGTGATGATGATCGATCCCGCCACGGGCTCAGGCGCCGATGACGCGCTGCGTCTGGCGCCCCAGCCCGTCGATGCCAAGCCGCATGACCTGCCCGCCGCGCAGATAGACCGGCGGCTTCTGCCCCATGCCGACGCCCGGCGGGGTGCCGGTGGTGATCAGGTCCCCCGGTTCCAGCGTCGTGAAGCGAGAGCAGTAGCTGACCAGTTCCGCCACGCCAAAGACCATGGTGCGGGTGCTGCCGTCCTGGCGCATCGTGCCGTCCAGCTCCAGCCACAGGCGCAGGTTTTGGGGGTCAGGGATCTCGTCCCGCGTGACCAGCCAGGGGCCGATGGGGCCAAAGCCGTCATGGCCCTTGCCCTTGTCCCAGGTGCCGCCGCGCTGCGTTTGCCATTCGCGTTCGCTGATGTCGTTCACGACGCAATAGCCTGCGACGCGATCCAGCGCCTCGGCCTCGGGGATGTTGCGGCCGCCGGCGCCGATCACGATGCCCAGTTCCACCTCCCAATCGGTGGAGGTGGAGCCTGCGGGCAGATGCAGGTCGTCATCGGGTCCCGCGATGCAGCTGGTCCACTTGGTGAACAGCACCGGTTCTGACGGAACATCCATGCCGGATTCGGCGGCATGGTCGGCATAGTTCAGCCCGATGCCGATGAACTTGCCCACGCCCGCGACGCAGGGACCAAGGCGCAGGTCCTGTTGCGGCTGACCGGCCACCAGCGGCAGGGTCAGGGGATCCAGCGCCGCCAGCCGGGCCAAGGCGTCCGGCAGAAGGCTGTCGCCGCGAAGGTCGGGCAGCTGCGCCGACAGGTCACGGACCCGTCCATCGGCATCCAGCAGGCCCGGCTTTTCCTGGCCGGCCGGTCCGTATCTCAGCAGCTTCATCGCAGTCTCCCTTGGCAATGCTGCGGCAGTCTTGCACCGGGGGGGGGCAGTTTGAAGCCCGTGGAACGATTTTCTGGAAGCATGGGACATGCGGTCACGAAAAAGGCCCGCCGAAGCGGGCCGGGTCGGCAGATGCGGCGGCGATCACTCGGCCGGGGCGGCCAGCTTCTTGGTGCCGCCATTGTTCAGCGGATCTTCCTGGCGCTGGACCGAACCTTCGAAATGGGCGCCCGATTCGATGGCGATGGTCTTGTGGATGATGTCGCCCTCGACCCGCGCGGTGGCGGTCAGGCGCACCTTGAGGCCGCGGACCCGGCCGATGACCCGACCATGGACGATCACGTCGTCGCCCACGATCTCGCCCTTGATGGTCGCCGTTTCGCCGATGGTCAGCTGATGCGCGCGGATGTCGCCCTCGACCGTGCCCTCGACCTGGATGTCGCCCTGCGTCTTGATGTTGCCGACCACCGTCAGATCCGGCGAAAGAACCGAAGGGGTCGTGCGGCCGCGCGGCGCGGAGGTGGCAGCCGGCGCCTCGGACCCGCGCTCGGGCAGGGCGATCGGGGCGGCTTCGGTCGTGGTGGCCTGGGGGGCGGGGGCCTGCTGGGGACGGTTCTCGGTCACACGGGTCTTACTGAACATTGTCTGCTGCCTTGATGAAGCTCATCGGGTCCACGGCCCGACCGTTCATCCGAACTTCATAGTGAAGATGCGGCCCGGTCGAGCGTCCGGTATTCCCCATATCACCGATGCGCTCGCCTTGCGACACCCTTTGGCCCGCTTTCACGCGGATGCGGTTCAGGTGGCCATAGCGCGTTTCCGTGCCCAGTTCGTGCTCGATCGTGATCAGGTTGCCATAGGCGCCCTTGCGCCCGGCAAAGGTCACGACGCCGTCGCCCGTGGCATGGATCGGCGTGCCCACCGGCCCGGCCATGTCGATGCCTTCATGCATGCGGCCCCACCGGCGCCCGAAGCCCGAGGTATAGCGAAAGCTCTGCCGGACGGGCATGGCCAGCGGCAGCTTCTCGATCGCGATGCGATAGGTGTTCATCTGGTCCAGCGTGACGATGATCTGGCGGGCCTTGGTCTCGCCCTGGCTCAGCGCCGCATCGCCGCGGGTCGAATAGGACATGGGCGTCAGCGGCCCGCCCTGGCCGGAATAGCCGCTGCGGATCGTGCGCAGCACCTCGTCGGGGTTCATGCCGACCGAACGGAACACGTCGTCCAGCGGCGCGACCGACACGGTGACGGCATCCTCCAGCTGGGTCAGGATCTCGTCATTGCGGGCCAGGATCTGGTCACGCTCGACCTGCAGCTCCTGGGCGGTCAGGCGGGCCTCCTCGGCCTCCTGGACGGCTTCGGCGCGCTGGTCGGCGGCGCTGCGCAGTTCGCCCGACAGGATGTCGAGGGCGACCGAAAACTCGCCGCTGCGGTCGGCGGCGTCCCCGGCGGCATCGGTGCTCGCCAGGGTGGCGTCCCGATCGGCCACCGCGTCGCGCAGGCTGGCCTGGACAGAGGCCATGCCGGCCTCCATCTCGCGACGGCGTTCCTCGGAGGTCAGCAGCTGCGTCTGCATCTGCGACACCTGGTCCAGCGCGACCGCAAAGCGGTTATGGGCCGCCAGCGCCTCGGCCGCGCGGGCGTCGCGTTCGGCCTGCAGCTGGTTCAGCCGCTTCTCGAACGAGGCCTGGGCGCGCATGACCTGGTCGCGTGACCCGCCCGCACTGACCGCGTCGATGACCAGAAAGGAGCTGGCGACCAGCGTCCAGCCGCACATGACGGTCATGCCGCCGAGTCCCAAAATCTGGGTCAGGGGGCGAAGGCGCAGAACACGGGTGGTGTCTTCGGACCGCAGGGACAGGCGCTGTTCCGGCACCCATTTTCCAAGCGAAGCGTTCAATCGATCCATGACCGTCATTGCGGGCACTGTCCCCTGAATGGCACGCCTTGGGTATCGGAATGGCGCTTGGTTCCGTTCAGGTGCGGGTAAACATGACCTGTGCCTTCATGGCAACAGGGCCAAGGGCAGCCACTCGCCCCATGCGCGAAACCTTGCTGCGCTCGGCGGGTTCTCGCCGAATTCACGAGGGTTTTCGTTGCTTATCCGGTGATCTGGTAGGGCAGGGGCCCGTCGCGGTCGGACGGGATGCGCAGGGGGCGGTCGATCGGTGGGAGCGACCGCTGGTGGCAGTCGGGGCGGGGGCAGATCCGGCACGAGATGCCGATCGGCTCGAAGGCACGCGGCTTGGTCAGGTCCAGCCCGTCGGCATAGACCATCCCCTCGGCCTGGGTCACCTCGACCCCCAGGCCGATGGCAAAGCGGCGAACCGGGGCGTTGAAGGCGCCCGCATGTTTCGACACGTCCCGCGACAAGAGCAGATAGCGCACCCCGTCCGGCGTCTCGGCCAGCTGCCGCAGGAACCGCCCCGGCTGTTCAAAGGCCTGATGCACGTTCCACAGCGGGCAGGCGCCGCCAAAGCGGGCGAATTGCAGGCGCGTGGCCGAATGGCGCTTGGTGATCGTGCCGGCCTGATCGACGCGGACGAAAAAGAACGGCACGCCCTTGGCGCCCGGCCGTTGCATCGTCGACAGCCGATGCGCCACCTGCTCCAGCGAGGCACCGAACAGGTGGGACAGACGTTCCAGGTCGTGCCGCTCGGCCCGGGCAGCAGCCAGGAAATGGCGATAGGGCATCAGCGCCGCCCCCGCGAAATAATTGGCCATGCCGACACGGGCGATCTCGCGCGCGGTGGCGCTGCGGAACCGCGCCAGGTCCAGCGTTGCGCCCAGCAGGTCGCCCTGACGTTCCAGCGCGACCAGGTGCAGCAGCTGGAACAGGCGGGTGGGCGCCTCGGCGGCGGCATTCACCAGCAGCTGGTTGCCCTGGCGGCGGAACACCGAATTGGCCGGCAGCTCGGTCAGCTGGACATGGATGTTGCTGGCCGCCAGTGCGGCGACCGCCCGTTGCCACAGGTCGCCCCGTTCTCCGTCGGGACAGGCAAAGCGTTCGGCCGCGCGGTCCACCGCGTCGATGTAGTTGTCGCAGTAGTGGAAAAAGTCCCGCACCTCCTCCCAGGGGGTGGTCAGGGCGTTCTGCCCCGTGGTTCCGATGGCCTCGTCCAGCGCGGCCAGTCGTTCCTGCCCTTCGCGATGGGCGCGATAGAGGTCCAGGAAGGCGCGGGCCAGCACCGGCGCATTGGTCGCGGCCAGGCGCAGGTCGGCCAGCGGCGGGGTGCTGTCGAACAGGGGATCGGCCAGCGCCTCCTGCATGTCGATGACCATGCGCTGCGCGTCACCTGCCGCCAGGGTGGTCAGGTCGATGCCGTATTCCTGCGCCAGCCGCAGCAGGACGCCGGCGCTGATCGGCCGGTGGTTGTTCTCCATCTGCGACAGATAGGGCAGCGAGACGCCTAGGGATTCGGCGAAACGGCGCTGCGTCAGGCCGGCGCGGGCCCGCGTCTCGCGCAACGCGCTGCCGGCATAGATCTTTTGCGTGGCCATGATCCGCTCCGTCCCTTTGCAAAGCCGGTTCTAGCTGTTGCAAAGATGGTCCGGCAAGTCCCCTCAGCCCTGGCGGGACAGCTGCGCCTCGCGGCGAAAGACCCACAGGATGGCCAACAGCGACCCGAAGGCCGAGGCGCACATGATCGCCAGCAGCGGCGTGGCCCCGCTGCCCGGTTGCAGCAGCGCGCCGGCCAGTGCCGACAGGGCCGCGCCGCCCGCCACCGCCAGCGCGCCGCCCAGTCCCGATGCGGTTCCGGCCAGTTCGGGCCGCACACTCATCATGCCGGCATTTGCATTGGGCAGCACCATGCCATTGCCCAGGCCCATGACGGCGATGGCGCCGAAAAAGATCAGCGGCCGCACCAGGCCGCCCAGATCCGCCAGCAGCGCAAGGCCAAGGGCGATCAGGCAGGTGACGGCGCCCATCAGGATCATCCGGTTCAACCCAATGCGCTGCGAGAAGCGGGCCGAGAGGAAGTTGCCGATCAGATAACCAATGGAGGGGGCCGCGAACCAGTAGCCGACCTGCGCGGGCGTCAGGCCAAAGACCTGCTCGCCCACAAAGGGGGCGCCACCCAGGTAGGCGAAGAACGCCCCCGATGACAGCGTCGCCGCCAGGCAATAGCCCCAGAAGCGGTGCGACCGCGCCAGGATCGGATAGTTCACCATCTGCGCGCGCAGCGACATCCCGCCGCCGCGCACGGTCTCGCCCATGTCGCGGAAGGCCACGGCCAGGACGAGGATGCCCAGCAGCCCCATCACCGCGAAATTGGCCTGCCAGCCGAACCATTCGTCCAGGACGCCGCCAAAGACCGGGGCCATCATCGGCACCACCGCCATGCCCATCGTGACATAGCCCAGCATCGACGCCGCGCGGTCGCCGTCATAAAGGTCGCGGATCACCGCGCGCGGCACAAGCATGCAGACGCTGATGACCGCCTGCAGCAGCCGGAAGATCAGAAAGGTCGTGGCGGTGGTGGCCAGCAGCGTCCCCACTGTCGCCAGCAGAAAGCCGATGAGCCCCCCGATCACCACCGGCCGGCGGCCGAACCGGTCGCTGATCGGCCCGCCCAGCAGCTGCAGCAGCGCGCTGGCCCCGATATAGGCCGAGACCGACAGCTGCATCACGGCATAATCCACGTCGAAATACCGTGCCATGCCGGGCAGCGACGGCAGAAAGACGTTCATCGACAGCGCCGAGACGCCGGAGAGCGCCACGAGCGTCAGCAGATGCGGGGGGGTGCGGGTGGTCATGGGCTTCCCTTTGCGGCAGGGCCGGAGTTGCACGTCGTGCAGTTCCGGATGCGCTTCTAGACCGGCCGCGCGTCCAAGGCCAGATCCGGCGTGAGGGTCAGCCGAAAATCGTGGAAGATGAACCAGGCGCCCAGGCAGATCAGCGAAAACCCGATGCCGTGCTGCCAGCCGATCCTTTCACCCAGATAGGCCCAGGAGAAGATCGCAAAGACCGACAGGCTGATCACCTCCTGGATGGTCTTCAGCTGTGCGGCGCTGAAATGCCCGTGGCCGATGCGGTTGGCGGGCACCTGCAGCACATATTCGAAAAAGGCGATCCCCCAGCTGACGAAGATCACCGTCACCAGGGGCGCCGTCTTGAACTTCAGATGACCGTACCAGGCGACGGTCATGAAGATATTCGACGCCAGAAGCAGCCCGACGGTGGCCGCCGGGACCGGCAGGCCTATTCCCATTGCGTCTGACGATCCCGCGCAAGGTTGCCAAAGCGGGTGAACTGCCCTTCGAAGGCCAGCTCCACCGTGCCAATCGGGCCGTGGCGCTGCTTGCCCAGGATGACCTCGGCCTTGCCGTGGACGTTCTCCATGACCTGCTGCCACTTGGCCATGGCATCGAGGTCGCTGTCCGAGGGCTTTTCGCGTTCCTTGTAGTATTCCTCGCGGAAGACGAACATCACGATGTCGGCGTCCTGCTCGATCGAGCCGGATTCGCGCAGGTCGGACAGCTGCGGGCGCTTGTCCTCGCGGTTCTCCACCTGGCGCGACAGCTGCGACAGGGCGATGACGGGGATATTCAGTTCCTTGGCGACGGCCTTGAGCCCTTGGGTGATCTCGCTGACCTCGTTCACGCGGCTGTCCTTGGCGGTCGCGGCCTTCAGCAGCTGCAGATAGTCCACCATCAGCACGTCCAGACCATGCGTCCGCTTCAGCTTGCGCGCGCGGGCGGCCAGCTGGTTGATGGGCAGGGCAGGGGTGTCATCGATATAGAGCGGGCAGTTCTGCAGCGCATGCGCGGCCTCGACAAAGCGGCGGAACTCGGCCTCGTCCATGTTGCCCGAGCGGATGCGTTCGCTTGGCACCTCGGCGGCCTCGGACAGGATCCGGGCGGCCAGCTGTTCGGCCGACATCTCCAGGCTGAAGAAGCCCACCACCCCGCCTTCGACCGAGCCTTGGGTGCCGTCGGGCTTTTCACCCATCTTGTGCGCCTTGGCGATGTTGAAGGCGATGTTGGTGGCCAGCGAGGTCTTGCCCATCGACGGGCGCCCGGCCAGGATGATCAGGTCCGAATTGTTCAACCCGCCCATCTTGCCGTCCAGGTCGATCAGCCCGGTCGAGATCCCTGACAGCTTGCCGTCGCGCTGATAGGCGGCGTTGGCAGCCTGCACGGCACCCGTCACGGCCTTGAGGAACGACTGGAAGCCGCGTTCGGCCACCCCGGCCTCGCCCAGCTTGTAGAGCGTCTGTTCCGCGGCCTTGATCTGCTCCTCGGCATCGTCGCCGACCTCGACCGACTGGGCGCGGGCGGCGATGTCCTGGCCCAGCTGCATCAGCTCGCGCCGCAGGGCGAATTCGCGGATCATCTGGGCATAGTCGCGCGCGGCATAGGCGCTGATCGCCGCCGCGGCCATGCGCGCCAGATAGGCCGGTCCGCCCAGCTCCTTCAGCCCCTCGTCGTTCTCCAGGAAGGCCTTGATCGTGACGGGGCTGGCCAGCGCGTTCTTGCGGATGCGCTCGGCGCAGATGTCGAAGATGCGCGAATGCACGGGGTGATAGAAGTGGTCCGACTTGATGATCTGGCTGACCCGGTCGAAGACGTCGTTGTTGGTCAGCAGCGCGCCCAGCAGCTGCTGCTCGGCCTCCAGCGAATAGGGGACGGCCTGCTTGGCGTCCTCCTCGGCCTGTCCGGGAACGATGAAGCGCGTGCTGGTGACGGTGAGGGTGCTCATGGTCTGCTTCGCCCCTTGTTGGTTGCGGTCCAGATTAAACCGAAGCGGCCGGCCGCGTCATCGGGCCGGCCGCAGAATGTTGGGGATAACCCCGGATCAGCCGTTCGCCGCCTGCCAGGCACGCGGGTCGGTCAGGAAGGCCTCGACCTCGGCCAGGGTGGCCTCGTCAAAGGACCCCTGCGCCCGGGCCTCAGCCAGGACGTCCCACCAGGTGCAGAGGTGATGCAGCGTCACGCCGTGATCGGCCAGCCGCTGCGTCGTTTCCGGAAAGATGCCGTAGTAGAAGATCACCGCCGTATGGGCGCAGTCGGCGCCCGTCTCGCGGATCGCATCGACGAAGGACAGCTTGCTGCCGCCGTCGGTGGTCAGATCCTCGACCAGCAGGACCCGCTGGCCCTCGGTCATCACGCCCTCGATCCGGGCGTTGCGGCCGTAACCCTTGGGCTTTTTGCGCACATAGGTCATCGGCAGGCCCAAGCGTTCGGCGACCAGCGCGCCGAAGGGGATGCCCGCGGTCTCACCGCCCGCGACATTGTCGAAGGCCTCGAAGCCTGCGTCGCGCATGACCGTCGCGGCCATGAAGTCCATCAGGGTGGCGCGGACACGCGGAAAGCTGATGATGCGGCGGCAATCGACATAGGTCGGGCCTTTCAGGCCGGACGCATAGGTGAAGGGCTGGGCCGCGTTGAAGTCGACGGCCTTGATCTCCAGCAGCATCCGGGCGGTCAGGCGGGCGATTTCCTCGCGCCCGGGGAAGGTCAGGCTCATTTGTCCTCCAGGTGCCAGTAGAGCGGAAAGCCGGGGTCGAAGACGGTGACGACCTCATCCCCCGCGGCGATCTGCGCGGGATATGCGGCAGGCGTGTCGCGGCGGGTCAGGGTGATGCGGTCGTCGTTCGGGGCCATGCGATAGAAAGCCGCGCCGTTCAGCGCGGTGAACGCCTCCAGCCGGTCCAGCGCGCCCTCGTCCTCGAAGACCTGGGCCAGGATCGACATGGTGTTCGGCGCGGTGAAGCAGCCCGCGCAGCCGCAGGGCTGCAGCTTGGCTGCGTCCGTATGCGGCGCGCTGTCGGTGCCCAGAAAGAACCGCGCATCGCCGCTGGTCGCAGCCTCGCGCAGCGCCAGGCGGTGGGATTCGCGCTTTGCCACCGGCAGGCAGTAGTAGTGCGGCCGGATGCCCCCCGCCAGGATGGCGTTGCGGTTGATGACCAGGTGATGCGTGGTGATCGTCGCGGCCAGGTCGTCGCCGCCGGCACGGGCGTAATCGACGCCTTGGGACGTGGTGATATGTTCCATCACCACGCGCAGACCCGGCGTGCGGCGGCGCAGCGGGTCCAGGACGGTGTCGATGAAGACGGCCTCGCGGTCGAAGATGTCGACGGCAGGGTCGGTGACCTCTCCGTGGACGCAGAGGGTGACGCCCGCCTTGGCCATCGCTTCCAGCACCGGCTGGACGCGGTCGAAATCGGTCACGCCCGAGGCGCTGTTGGTCGTGGCCCCGGCCGGATACAGCTTGACCGCGCGGATGATGCCGCCCTGGAAGGCGCCCACCACATCGGCGGCCTCCGTCGCATCGGTCAGATACAGCGTCATCTGCGGATCCAGCGCCGCGCCTGCGGGCAGGGCGGCGCGGATGCGGTCGCGATAGGCGGCGGCCTGCGCGCCGGTCACGACCGGCGGCACAAGGTTCGGCATGATGATCGCACGGCCGAAGCCTGCGGAATGCGGCGCGACGGCTGTCAGCATCGCGCCGTCGCGCAGATGAAGGTGCCAGTCGTCCGGGCGGCGGAGGGTCAGCGTCTGTGTCATGATCCCGCCTCTATACATGGCACCGCCCGCTTGCCAAGCGGCTGCGGCAAGAATCCGGGAACCCTGTCCGAAGGTGGCGGTTGTCCCAAGGTGCCGCGAGGCGCAAAATGACAAGGCCGCGCGGATATCGCGCCGGCACGTTCAAGAAAGACCTGCAATGAACCCGATGCTGCCGATGATCCTTCCCGCTGCGCAGGTCCGCCTCATCACCCAGTTCAGCCGCATGGCGATCGAATCCCAGATGGTGATCGGGCTGCGCCTTGCGGGAATGATGGGGTTCATGGCCCAGTCTCCGGGCGAACCCTTCATGATGGTGGCCGAAAAGCAGGCCGCCGTGTCCGAATCGTTCTTTGCGATGGCCAGCGCCGGCATGCGCGGCCACAGCCCCGAACGCGTGATGTCGGCCGCCATGCGACCCTATGGCAAGCGGACGCGTGCCAATTCGCGGCGGCTTTCGGCAGCCCGACCCACCTGAGGCCGGAACGCGGCTCCCGTCGATCCCGTTGAGGCCGGTGCTTCACGATCATACGGGGAACCTGATGAAAACGGCTTTGATCACCGGCGGCGCCCAAGGCATCGGCAAGGGCATCGTTCAAAGGCTGCGCGCCGATGGCTGGCGCGTTGCCGTCTTTGACCTGGATGCCGAGGCGCTGGACGAATTGCAGGCAGAGGACCCGGGTCTGCTGGCGCAACAGGTGGATGTGGGCTGCGAAGAGCAGGTCGCGCAGGCTTTCGAGGCGGTTTTCGGATGGCTGGACGGGGCGCCCTTGGACCTTCTGGTTTCAAATGCCGGTCTGGCCGACCCTGTCAGCGGTCCGATCGAGGATCTGTCGCTTCGGGACTGGCGCCGCTGGCAGGACAGCCATGTGACGGGGGCGTTCCTCTGCATCCGCGCGGCGGTGCCCTTGCTGCGGAGAGGACAGGGCAGCATCGTCACGATGGCCTCGACCCGCGCCCAGCAATCCGAACCCGACACCGAAGCCTATGCGGCTGCCAAAGGGGCGCTGGTCGCGCTGACCCATGCCTTGGCGGTCAGCCTTGGGCCGCAGATCCGCGTGAACAGCATCCTGCCGGGCTGGATCGAGACCGGCCCTTGGCAGAAGCGGTCGGAGCGCCGTGAGTCCCAGCACTCGGACCAGGACCGCAACCAGCATCCCGTGGGCCGTGTCGGCCGTCCCGAAGATATCGCCGGCTTGGTGGCTTGGCTTGCCTCGGACGAGGCGGGGTTTGTCACCGGCCAGCGGTTCGTTGTCGATGGCGGGATGAGCGTGCGGATGATCTATGCCGAATGAAGGAAAACGGCGGGGCATTGCCCCGCCGTTTCCGTGTAATCTGTCCGTTGTTCAGATCAACTTGCCCATGGCGACGGCCGTGTCCGACATGCGGTTCGAGAAGCCCCATTCATTGTCGTACCAGGTCAGGATGCGGACCATGCGGCCTTCCATGACCTTGGTCTGGTCCATGTGGAAGATCGACGAATGCGGGTCGTGGTTGAAGTCGGTCGAGACCAGCTGCTCCTCGGTATAGCCCAGCACGCCCTTCAGCGGGCCATCTGCGGCTGCCTTGATCGCCTGGTTGATTTCCTCGACCGAGGTGTCGCGGCTGGCTTCGAAGGTCAGGTCCACGACCGAGACATTGGGCGTCGGCACGCGGATCGCGACGCCGTCCAGCTTGCCCTTCAGTTCCGGCAGCACCAGGCCCACGGCCTTGGCGGCCCCGGTCGAAGTCGGAATCATCGACAGCGCCGCGGCGCGGGCGCGATACAGGTCCTTGTGCATCGTGTCCAGCGTCGGCTGGTCGCCGGTATAGCTGTGGATCGTGGTCATGAAGCCGCGATCGATGCCGATCGTGTCGTTCAGGACCTTGGCCACCGGCGACAGGCAGTTGGTGGTGCAGCTGGCGTTCGACACGACCAAGTCGTCCTTGGTCAGCGTGTCGTGGTTCACGCCATAGACAATGGTCTTGTCCGCGCCGTCGCCGGGGGCCGAAATCAGCACGCGCTTGGCACCGGTCGACAGGTGCGGCTGGACCTTTTCCTTGGAGGTGAAGAGGCCGGTGCATTCCATGATGACGTCGACATCGCCCCAGGGCAGTTCGGCCGGGTTGCGGATCGCAGTGACCTTGATCGGGCCGCGGCCCACGTCGATCGAGTCGCCAGACACGGTCACCTTGGCCGGAAAGCGGCCGTGGACGCTGTCATAGCGCAGCAGATGCGCGTTGGTCTCGACCGGGCCCAGGTCGTTGATGGCGACGACCTCGATGTCGGTGCGACCGGATTCGATGATTGCGCGCAGGACGTTGCGACCGATCCGGCCGAAGCCGTTGATGGCGACCTTGACTGCCATGGGTACCCCTCTTGAGCAGGTGACGGTTGCCCCCCTCTAGCGTGGCCGCAGGGGCGATGCAAACGCCGAACTGCTGTCATGCGCTAACTGCGGCAAAGGGCGATCAGCGCCAGAAGCTGAGATATTCGATGAACTGGTCGATGGTCCTGGCGGCCATCAGCGGCAGCGCACCATCGAGCCAGACCTGGTCCACAAGAAAGGCAGCCGCGATCAGGATCAGCAGGGCTATGGCGATCTGGTTGGTCATCGGCGCCTCCGGGTGGCCGGGTTATCGCGCGGGGCCACGGCAGGGGCAAGGGGATGCGCGCAGGACTAGTCCTCGTCCTGCGGCATCTTCAGGGTGATCTGGCCGCTTTCCTGCAGCCGTCGGATGGCCCCGACCACTTCGGTCAGCGCCGCCTCGACATCCTTGGCGCGCACCCGGCCCAAGGCCTCGCGCTCTTCGCGCAGCCCGTCGGCCATGCGCTGAGAGAGGTTCGCCAGGATGAACTCGGCCGCCGCGGCATCCGCCTCGTCGGGGGCGGCCAGCGCCCGCACCAGCACCGCCTGATCAACCTCGCGCACCAGGCGCGGCACCTCGCGCGGCTCGATCCGCGCAGGGATATGGGCAAAGATGAAGATCGCCTTGCGGACGCCTTCGGCGAATTCCGTGTCACGCTGGTCCAGCGCCTCCAGAACGTCGTCGCGCAGATCGGCGGTCGCAAAGTTCAGGATCGCGCCCATGCGGTCGGCGGCCGGGGTGGCGATGGCGGGCCTGGGCAGGGCCTCGGCCGCCTGCAGCAGTACCAGCCCCACGCGCTTGAGTGCGGCGGGCGTCACGCCCGAGGTCATGGACATGGCCTGCGCCACCAGCCGGGCGCGGTCGCGGGGCATGGCGATGAAGGTTTCCGACGCGGCCTCGACCGGCAGCTTGGACAGCATCAGGGCCACCAGTTCGATCGACTCGGCATTGGCCAGCGCCGACAGGCTGGTCTGCGGCAGCCCGGCGATCCGCGCCCAGGGGTCCGATCGGCCGGCGATCGCCGCCGCCTGCCGCAGCTGGTCGCTGCTGTCGTCCGAGATGCGGGCGCCCAGGATCGCCAGCGTGCCGTCTAGATCGCCCGGAAAGGTGACGCCGACGGCTTCCAGCCGGTCGCAGAATTCATGGATCACCGCGTCGCGGGTCTGGCGGTCGATCAGCTCCATCCCCGCCATCTCCTGCGCAAGCAGGGTCTGGCTTTCGATGTTCAGCCGTTCAAGCCCGCCCGCATCGTCATCGTCCAGCAGAAGGCGCACGATCACCGCCGCCTTCTGCCGCTGGCTCAAGCCGATCTGGGTCGTCATCCGCCGCCTCCGTCACCTTCGGTCAGGGGCAATCTGGCACAACAACCCTAACGCAAGGTTGACGCGCGCGCCCTTACAGCGGCGTCGCGTCGAAAACACGGCGGAAGATCGTATCGACATGCTTGGTGTGATAGGCCAGGTCGAACTTTTCCTCGATCTCGGCGGGGCTCAGGGCGGCGGTCACCTCGGCATCGGCCAAGAGCTCGGTCTTGAAGTCGGCGCCCTGTTCCCAGACCCGCATCGCGTTGCGCTGGACCAGGCGATAGGCATCCTCGCGGCTGACACCGGCCTGGGTCAGCGCCAGAAGCACCCGCTGCGACATGACCAGCCCACGGAACTTGTTCATGTTCGCCAGCATGTTGTCGGGATAGATCACCAGCTTTTCGACCACCCCCGCCAAGCGGTTCAGCGCAAAGTCCAGCGTGATCGTGGCATCGGGCGCGATCCCGCGCTCGACCGAGGAATGGCTGATGTCGCGTTCGTGCCACAGCGCCACGTTCTCCATCGCGGGAACCACGGCCATGCGCACCAGGCGCGCAAGGCCGGTCAGGTTCTCGGTCAGAACCGGGTTGCGCTTGTGCGGCATGGCCGACGACCCCTTCTGGCCGGGGCTGAAGAACTCCTCGGCCTCCAGAACCTCGGTCCGCTGCATGTGGCGGATCTCGATGGCGATGTTCTCGATGCTGGAGGCGATGACGCCCAGAACGGCGAAGAACATGGCATGGCGGTCGCGCGGGATGACCTGCGTGCTGATCGGCTCGGGGCGCAGGCCCAGCTTGGCGCAGACATGCTCCTCGACCGCCGGATCGATATTGGCGAATGTGCCCACCGCACCGCTGATCGCCCCGGTGGCGACCTCGTGCCGGGCGGCCTGCAAGCGGGCGCGGCCGCGGGCCATTTCCGCATAGAAGCGCGCGAAGGTCAGGCCCATTGTGGTCGGTTCGGCATGGATGCCGTGGCTGCGGCCGATGCGGACCGTGTCCTTGTGCTCAAAGGCGCGGGTCTTCAGCGCGGCCAGGACCCGGTCCATGTCGGCCAGCAGGATGTCGGCGGCGCGCACCAGCTGGATGTTCAGCGTCGTGTCCAGAACGTCGCTGGAGGTCATGCCTTGGTGGACGAAGCGGGCTTGGTCGCTGCCGACATGCTCGGCCAGGTGGGTCAGGAAGGCGATCACGTCATGCTTGGTGACGGCCTCGATCTCGTCGATGCGGGCCACGTCGAATTCCACGTCGCGGGCCTTCCAGACGGCCTCGGCATTCTCGCGCGGGATCACGCCCAGGTCGGCCTGCGCATCGCAGGCATGGGCCTCGATCTCGTACCAGATCTTGAACTTGGTCTCGGGCGACCAGATGGCGACCATTTCGGGGCGGGCGTAACGCGGGATCATGGAGGGCTCCTTTCGGTTGGCGCGGGCATAGCCGGGACCTGCCCCCGGGGCAAGTTTTCATCACGATCCGGTGGGGAGGGACGGAACATTCGTCTCTGGCAGGGGGTTGATCCTGCAACAGGAAGCCAGCCGAGCCGGAGTTTGCCATGCGCCCCCAAGACCCCCATCCCGACCAGACCGACGCCGACCGCACCAGCCAGACGCGCTTTGGCCCCCGCCCGGTCCCCGAGGGGCACCATCCCGCCAGCCAGTCGGCGCACCGCAAGATGGTGTCCAGCCGGATCCCTCCCTCCGGCCATGTGTCCCCCGACGGCCGCCGTGCCTGGCCCAGGCCCACGCTGACCAGCAAGGCCATCGTCTGGAGTGGCGTGGCGCTTGGCATCGCGGGCCTGACGGCCGCGACCGCCATTGCGGCACGCAAGCTGGTGGGGGCCGATGAACCCGAACGCGCGCCCCGCCGGCGAGGTCCCGCACCCGTCGCGCCCCGCTTTGCCGAACTGGACGAGAACGAGCGCGAGGCCATGCGCCGCCGCGTCCGCGAGCAGGCCCGCGAGGACAGCCAGACCAAGGCGCTGTTGCGCGTCGAGGCCAGCCGCAGCCGTCCGCGCCGGGGCAACTTTGCCCAGGATCTGACCAAGACCGCCAACGAGCTGTCCGAGGGGCTGAACGGCGTGGCGCAATCGCTGACCACGGCCTTCAACGCCTTCCGCGGCGTCTCGCAGCAGGCCAATGCCATCGTGGGCGACTTCGCCACCGCCGCCGACCAGTTGCGCGCGGTGATCGGCGGCGGAGCGGAGGGTCCCGCAACGCCCCCCGCCAAGCCCGCCCCGGGCAATCCCGAGACGCCGCAGGACAGGATCCGCACCCATCGTCTGTGACAGCGAAAGGCAGGCGCATGAAGAAGCACCCCGGCGTTCTCGAGGCGCTGTTCGATCCCCTTGACGACCAGAAGCGTCTCAGGTTCGGCCTGACGCCGGAAGATCCGACCGCGACGCCCAAGGTGCCGCCGGGGGAGGTTCCCGCACCGGGCCGCCTGAGGGACCTGACCCGCCGGGACTGGCTGGCCGTGGCCAAATCGACGATCGGGCAGATCGGCGTGGACCGCGTCACCTCGGTCGCAGGGGGCGTGACCTTCTTTGGTCTCCTGTCGCTGTTCCCGGCGATCACGGCCTTTGTGTCGCTTTATGGGCTTTATGCCGATCCGGCGACCATCGAGGCGCATCTGGCGCTGCTGGACGACCTGCTGCCGGAAGGGTCGCTGCAGATCATCCGCGATCAGGTCGTCTCCATCGCCTCGGCCTCCACCGGGGCGCTGTCGGTGGCCGGCGTGGTGGCGCTGCTGGTGGCGTTTTGGTCGGCCAATGGCGGGATGAAGGCGCTGCTTTCGGCGCTGAACGTCGCCTTCTTCCAGCGCGAAACCCGCAGCTTTGTCCGGCTGAACCTGGTGGCGATGATCTTCACGCTCAGCGGGCTGGTCATCATCGCGCTGATGCTGGGGGTGATCGCCGTCGTGCCCCTCATGCTGCAGATGCTGCCGGTGGATTGGGGCAGCGAGCTGCTGGTCACCCTGATCCGCTGGCCCATCATGTTCGCGGTCCTGGTGCTGGCGCTGGCGGCCGTCTATCGCTGGGGGCCCGCCGCGCCCTATTCGCGCTGGCGCTGGATATCCCCCGGGGCGGTTTTTGCGGCCGTGGTGCTGGTCATCACCTCGATGCTGTTTTCTTGGTACGCGGCCAGCTTCGGCAATTACAACGAGACCTACGGTTCGCTGGGGGCAGTGATTGCGCTCATGACCTGGCTCTGGTTGAATGCGATGATCGTCCTGGTCGGAGCCGAGATCAATTCCGAGCTGGAGCGTCACATGAAGCGGATGGCCGGCCTTGCTGTTCCCAAGACCTGATCCGCGCTGCAGGAAACCCGCATGATCGTCTCTCCTTATGTTCCCCTGCTGGCCGCGATCGCCTTGGAGGTTCTTGGCACCACGATGCTGCAGCGCTCGCAGCAGTTCACCCGGATGGGTCCGACGCTGCTGATGGCCTTCTGCTATCTGCTCAGCTTCTACCTGCTGTCGGTCAGCCTGAAGGTGCTGCCCCTGGGCGTGGCCTATGCGATCTGGAGCGCCTGCGGCGTGGCGCTGGTGGCGATGGTCGGGCTTGTCGTATTCGGCCAGCGGCTGGACCTGCCGGCCGTGGGCGGGCTGGTGCTGATCGTGGCGGGCGTCGTACTGATCAACGTCTTTTCCAAGACGGTCGGGCACTAGCGCTCGGTCAGCTTCAGTTCGATCCGCCGGTTCTGGGCCCGGCCCTCGGGGGTGTCCTGACCTGCCACCGGGCGCGTGTCGGCAAAGCCGGTGGCGGCCAGCCGGTTGGCCGGAAAGCCCAGCTGGTCCGTCAAGAGCCGCACCACCGCCAAGGCGCGCCCTTGGCTCAGTTCCCAGTTGTCGCGATAGCGCCCTGCACCCGACAGCGGCAGGTTATCGGTATGGCCGTCGACGCGGATGATCCAGTCGATCTCGGGCGGGATCTCGTCCGAGATGTCCATCAGCAACTGGGCGACGCGGCCGATCTGCTCGCGGCCGGCTGCGGACAGGGTCGCCTCGCCGGGATCGAAAAGGACCTCGGACTGCAGGACAAAGCGGTCGCCCACGACCTGCACGCCCTCGCGGCCCGACAGGATCTGGGACAGGCGCCCGAAGAATTCGGACCGATAGCGGGCCAGATCCTGCGCCTCCGCCTCGGCGCGGGACCGGGCGTCCTCCTCCAGCGCCAGGCGGGCGCGGGTTTCCTCGGCGGCGCGGACAAGGGCGGCGTTCAGCTGCTGGCCCAGATCGGCCACCCGCAACTCGGCCTCGGCCTGCTCGTCGCCCGCCACATCCAGCAGCGCCTGCAGCGACCCCAGCTGCGCGGTCAGCTGCGCCACCTGTTCGTTCAACAGGGCCACGCGGCGCTGGCCGTCCTCGGCCAGCCCCTCCTGCTGGGCCAGCTGTTCCTGTGCGACCGACAGCAGCGCGGCCTGCCGCTGGGCCTCGGTCAGCTGACGTTCGGCCTGCTGCTGCGCCTCGTCGCGGGCCGCATTGGCCGCGGCCAGCAGCGTCAGGGTCTCCTCGGCCTCGCGCCGCTGTTCTTCCAGTGCCAGGGTCATGGCCGTCAGCTCGGTATCCGCGGTTTCCAGCCGTTCCCGCAGCAGGCGCGCGGCTTCGGCCTCGGCCAGACGGGCCTCCTCGGCGTCGCCAAGCCGGCTCTCGGCTTGGGCCAGTTCACCCTCGGTCGCAGAGACGCGCGCCCGCAGTTCGGCCGTCAGCGCCTCCAGGGCGTCGCGGCGGGCGGCGGCCAGCCGGGCGGCCTCGGCCTGGGCGTCGGTTTCGCTGCGCGCGGCCGCCACGGCCAGTTCGGCGGCCGAGGCACGCTCCTCGGTCTGGGCCAGTTCGGTCTGCAACTCGTCGACCCGCCTGCGGTCAAGGGCCTGCGCGGCCAGCAGCGTCGCCACCTCGGCCTCGAAATCGGTCAGCCGGGTGCGGGCATTTGCCAGATCCGCGCGCCCCTGTTCCAGCTGGGTGCTCAGCCGGGTGATCTGGGCGGCCCGGTCGCGTGCCTGGGCCTCGGCTTCGGCGGCGCGTTCCGCCTCGGTGGCCAGGTTGCGGGACAGGTCCGCCTCGCGCTCTTCCGAGGCAGTCAGCGCCTGACCGAGCGAGGCGACCTGCTGGCCCAGCCTGTCCAGCTGCTGCTGCTGGCGAGAGATCTGGCGCGTCTGGTCGCTGATCGTGTCGTCCTGGGTGGTGATCTGTTCGCGCAGCACCGACTGAACCACCATGAAGATGGTCAGCACGAACATCAGCACCATCAGCAGGGCCGTCATCGCATCGACGAAGCCCGGCCAGATGGTCGAGGAAAAACGCTGTGCCGATGACCCGCGCGCCAGCCGCATCGCCCTAGCCCTCTCCGCGATGGATCATGGGGTCGGGCGGCAGCCTGTCATCCGGAAAGGGATCGCCGAACCGCGCCGCCCGCACCGCGCGGGTCAGCACCAGGATGTCCGAACGCAGCTCGCACAGCATCTCGTCCCGGCCCTCGTTCAGGTCGCTGCCCAGCTGCTTCAGGGCGGTTTCGATCCGCGACAGGTCCGGGGCATGGGCAGGGGCGGGGGCCGCCTCGCGCAGGCGGCGCGTCTCGGCCAGAAGCTGGTCCTGACCGTCGGCCAGGCGTCCCAGGGCTTGGGTCAGCTGCATGGCGCGGCCGTCGGTCGCCGCTTGGTCGGTTTCGGCCTGCTGGACCAGCGCCTCGATCGCCTGCGCCATGACCACGACGCGTTCATCGGCCATCAGGGCCGCTTCCTCGCGCATTCCATCACGTTCGGCATGATAGCTTTGCAGCCGGTCCATCTGGCCGGCCATCTGTTCCAGGAAGCCCGCCAATGCGGCCTGGTCCACGCCGTCGCCCTCGCCCGCGGCGATGCTGATGCGGGTGAAGCCCGACATCCATTCTTCCAGTTCGCGATAGAAGCGGTTCTGGCCGTGGGTCACGAACAGCTCCAGCAGGCCCACGACCAGCGATCCCGCCAGACCCAGCAGCGACGAGGAAAAGGCCGTCGCCATGCCGCCCAGTTGCGCCTCCAGCCCGGTCATCAGCTTTTCGAAGACGTCGAGGCCGGTCTCGCCGTCCTGCGGGGCCAGGGCGCGGATGGTTTCGACCACCGCCGGAACGGTCGTGGCAAGCCCGTAGAAGGTGCCCAAGAGGCCCAGGAAGATCAGCAGGTTGGCCAGGTATCTTGTGATGTCGCGCAGTTCGTCGATGCGGGTCGCAACCGAATCGAGGATCGAACGTGCCGATCCCGCCGAGATCACGCCCCCCGACGGCCCGCGCGCGCCCAAGAGGCTGGCCAAAGGCGCCAGCAGCCGTGGCGCCTGGTCATCCTGGGGCGTGCTGGTCCGTTCCGCATTGCGGCGGCGGGCGGCGAAACGCTCGATCCAGCTGACCGATCGGACCAGTTGCGCCACCTGCCAGAAACAGGCCAGCACCCCGATGGCGAAGACCGCCAGGATCAGGCCGTTCAGCCAGCGGTTGGCCATGAAGATCGGCAGGATGCGGCCATAGGCGAACCATCCGCCCGCCAGGACCAGGCCCAGCACGATCAGCATCAGAACGATCTGCCGCACGGGCTGGGAAAAGCGCGGGGCGCCGGCGCCGATCAGCGCCTGGTCCCGCGTGGCCGAGATGCGCCGGTTCGTCAGGGTCAGTCGTGACGGCGCCTGCCGGGGGCCATTGGTCGGATCGCTCACGTAATTTCCCGTCCCTTCGAAGCTTTAGAGACAACCTTAGGACGGGGCGGCCTGTTTTGCCAAGCGTTCCGAATGGCAGGGCGCGGGTCCTAGTCCTGATCGTCCAGCAGCGTCCGGACCGCCCGCGACAGCGCCTCCAGCCCCTGGTCGGGCAGGCCGAGGCGGGTCAGGTGGGCTGCGGTGTTGAACAGGTATTCGGCATTGGGCCCCCGGCCGCCATGGGCGCTGGCGATGATGCGGGCCTGTTCGTCATGCGGCAGGTCGCCCGCATATTGCCAGTGGTCACGCCGCATCACATAGGCCAGCGCCTGCACCTGCCGCCCGTCCTCCAGCTCCAGCGGCAGGATCGCCTCGCGATAGGCATCGGTCACCAGTTCGCGGGCGCGCAGATCGGCCAGGACGGCATCATGGTCCTGCGGGGCGATGCGCAGCGCAAGCCCTTGGCACGAGGCCCCGTCCTTGGGGTCCAGCCCCAGGACCAGGCCCGGCAGCGCCTCGGTCCCGCGATGCTGGATCGAGCGCAGGCAGAAGCTGCGGGCATAGCCGCCCAGATGTGCGGGAACCGTCTCAGCCGGGGTGAAGCCGGGGTTCCAGATCAGGGAGCCATAGCCGAAGACCCATTCGACATCATGCATTTTTCTTCCGTCCTTTGTCAGGGAAGGTTATGCCACGCAGCGGACGGAAAAAAGGGTTCCTGGATGCGCAACGCCGTGATTGGTGCCGTGGTTCTTGTCGCAATGGGGGCAGGGGGCTGGATCTGGGGCGAAAGCCGGCTGGCAGAGGGCGCGCGATCCTGGATCGCCGGGGATCCCGCGCTGGCGGCGGAGGCGGTGCAGCCCCTGCGCGATGCGGGCCGCTTCGGGCTGCGCCTGTCCAAGCCGCAGTTGAGTGATCCTGCGATGCAGCTGAGCCTGCCCTCGGCCGAGGCCTGGGTGTCGCCGCTGACGCCCACCACGGCACGCCTGGACCTGCCGCAGCAGGGACAGCTGGTGCTGGCGGGGCAGGCCCATGACCTGACGCTGTCATCTTCCGACGCCACGTTGCGGCTGGCGCCCCTGAACCGCATGGCGCCGGACCGGCTGACCCTGGTGGCGCAGGGGCTGGCGCTGGACGGGCAACCGCTGGCCGACAGCTTGTCGGTCGAGGCAAGGCTGGCACGGCTGGCCGGCAGCGCGCCGATGGAGGCGCGCGCCGCCTATGACATCGACCTGAGCGCTGCGGGAGTGCAGTTGCAGGTGCTGGCGCGTGCGGGTTTTGATGCCGGGCCGCTGCCCGACCCGGTGGCGATCGAGGGCCAGCTGCGGCTGTGGCTGGACCGGACGCCGGGGGCCGGAGAGGCACCGCCTGCGATCGTCGGCTGGCAGACCCCGGGCCTGGTGCTGGAGGCCGGGCCGATCCAGGTGCGGGTGGTCGGGCGGGTGACGCGGGATGCCGATGGGCTGGCCGAAGGGCAGGTGGTCCTTTATTCGGGCGACGCGGACCGGATGCTCGACCTGGCGTCAGAGCTGGGCCTGATCCCCGGCCAGGTGCGGCTGCTGCTGCGGGCGGGGCTGGCGCAGCTGGCGCAGGTCGCGCCCGAGGCGGATCTGCCCGGCCCTGCCTATCCCGAGCCGCAGGAGGGAGAGCTGCGCCTGCCGATCCTGATGCGCGACGGCCAGCTGATCCTGGCCGGGGTGCCGGTGGGTCCCGCCCCGGCCTTTGCGGGGCAGGCCGTCAGGTGACCGGCTTGGCCTCGGGCGTGCGGCCGAAGTCGGGGGCGCCGGTGTCCTGGCCGGCCTCGATGATCCCGCGACGGATCGCACGGGTGCGGGTGAAATAGTCGTGCAGCTGCTGGCCGTCGCCCATGCGGATGGCGCGCTGCAGGACGAACAGCTCCTCGGTGAAGCGGCCGAGGATGTCCAGCGTCGCCTCCTTGTTGTGCAGGAAGACGTCGCGCCACATGGTGGGGTCGCTGGCGGCGATCCGGGTGAAGTCGCGGAAGCCGGCAGCGGAATACTGGATCACCTCCTCGTCCGTGACGCGGCGCAGGTGATCGGCCACGCCAACCATGGTATAGGCGATCAGGTGCGGGGCATGGCTGGTCACGGCCAGAACCAGGTCGTGATGCCCGGCCTCCATCCGGTCGGTCTTGGCGCCCATCGCGGTGATCAGGCTGTCCAGACGGGCAAGCGCATCGGCATCGGTATCTGGCAGGGGGGTCAGCAGCCACCAGCGGTTGCGGAACAGGCTGGCAAAGCCCGAACGCGGGCCGGAATGCTCGGTCCCGGCCAGCGGGTGGCCGGGGATGAAATGGACGCCGGCGGGAACATGCGGGCCGACCGCGTCGATGACCGACTGCTTGACCGATCCGACATCCGTGACCGTGGCGCCGGGCGCCAGATGCGGGGCGATCTCTGCCATGACCTCGCCCATCGCGCCGACGGGAACGGCCAGGACGACCAGGTCGGCGCCGGCCACGGCCTCGGCGGCGCTGTCGAAGACGGTGCAGAAGCCGACCTCACGCGCGGTGTCGCGCGTGGCGGCGCTGCGGGCATAGCCGGTGATCTGGCCCGCCAGACCCTGTTCGCGCATCGCATGGGCCATCGAGCCCGCGATCAGGCCCAGCCCGATCAGGGCCACGCGGTCATAGATAACGCTCATGCGCCCCTCCGGTCGGCCATGAAGCGGCCGAGGGTTTCCAGGACGCGGCTGCACCCCGCCTCGTCGCCGACGGTGATCCGCAGCGCCGCGGGCAGGCCATAGCCGCCGACCCGCCGCACCAGGATGCCGTCCGCCCGCAGTGCCGCATCGGCGGCCTGCGCCGTGTCGGGGCTGTCAAAGCGGGCCAGCACGAAATTGGCAAAGCTTTCGTCGCAGCCGATGCCCATCTGAATCAGCGACTGCCGCATCCGGTCGCGCATCCGGGCGTTCAGGTCGGCGCAGCGGGCGGTGAAGCCCGTGTCGCGGATGGCGGCCTCGGCCGCGGCCATCTGGGCCGCCGACAGGTTGAACGGCTGGCGTATGCGGTTCAGCACGTCGATGATCCGGCGGCTGGCATAGCCCCAGCCGATCCGCAGCCCGCCCAGGCCGTGGATCTTGGAAAAGGTCCGCGTCATGATCACGTTCGGATGCCAGTCCACCAGCGAGGCGCCGCCGTCGAAGCCGTCCGCAAACTCGGTATAGGCGCCGTCATGGACGAAGATCACCTGCGGGGGCAGCCCGTCGACCAGGCGCTGCAGTTCGTCCGCCCCCAGCATCGTGCCGGTCGGGTTCGCCGGATTGGCGATGAAGACGACCCGCGTGCGGTCGGTGACGGCGGCCAGGATCGCGCCGACATCGACCCGCCGCTCGGCCTCGGGCACGGTCACGGGGGTCGCGCCGACCATCCGCGCCAGGATCGGGTACATGGAGAACCCGTGCTGGGTCGTGATGACCTCATCCCCCTCGCCGGCAAAGGCGTGGACCACGAATTGCAGCACCTCGTCCGAGCCCACGCCGCAGATGATGCGGTCCGGGTCCAGGCCGTGAACCTTGCCGATGGCCGCGCGCAGGCCCGCATGGTCGGTCGCCGGGTAACGGTGCAGATCGCCCGCTGCGGCCACGAAGGCCGCCTGCGCCGTCGGGCTGCAGCCGAGCGGATTCTCGTTCGAGGACAGTTTCAGCACATCCTCGCGTCCCTCCAGCCGGCTTTCGCCGCTGACATAGAGCGCGATATCCATGATGCCGGGCTGCACGGTGATCTGGGTCATGGGTCCATCCTTTGTCCGGCCCCGTTTAGTCGCGGGCCGGCGGCAAGAAAAGGCCCAAGCGGCCGCAGCCCCCGGCCGGATCGAAATATCCCCCCGGCCAAGCAAAAGGGCCGCATCGGCAGATGCGGCCCCCAGAGCAAAAGGTTCAGGCGAAGATCAGTTCTTCGCGTAGAATTCGACGACCAGGTTCGGTTCCATCTGCACGGCATAGGGGATGTCGCCCAGGGCCGGGGTGCGCACGAAGGTCGCGGTCATCTTGTTGTGGTCGACTTCCAGGTAGTCGGGGACGTCACGCTCGGTCAGGGCGACGGCTTCCAGCACGATGGCCAGCTGGCGCGACCGCTCGCGGATCGAGATGACATCGCCTTCCTTGACGCGGTAGGACGCGATGTTCACGCGCTGACCGTTGACCTGGATGTGGCCGTGGTTGACGAACTGGCGGGCGGCCCAGATGGTCGCCACGAACTTGGCGCGGTAGACGACCGCGTCCAGGCGGCGCTCCAGCAGGCCGACCAGGTTCTCGCCGGTGTCGCCCTTGATGCGCTCGGCTTCGGCATAGATGCGGCGGAACTGCTTTTCGGTCAGGTCGCCATAGTAGCCCTTGAGCTTCTGCTTGGCGCGCAGCTGGGTGCCGAAGTCGGACAGCTTGTTCTTGCGGCGCTGGCCGTGCTGGCCGGGGCCGTATTCGCGGCGGTTGACCGGCGACTTGGCGCGGCCCCAGATGTTCTCGCCCATGCGGCGGTCGAGCTTGTACTTGGCAGACGTGCGTTTGGTCACGGCTGATCTCCTTCATGCGGTTGCGAAGGGCGTTGTCCTCTGGCCGGGGCCTGACAGGGTTCCCCTTGCGGGGTCCACCAACACCAACGAAGTGCGCGCTTATAGCCCCCACAGGTCGTGCGTCAAGCGCAATCGGATCAGTCGAGTGCCCCGTCGGGCTGGAAGAAATGCGACAGCGGCAGGCCGGCCGCGCCCAGGATGCGGGCGCTGCGGCCCAGGCTGCCCTCGATGACCTGCGGGCGGTCGATGCCGGCCGCGGGCATGGCGGCCATGGCGCGGCGGGTCTCCTCGGCCAGCCGGGCGCGGGTGGCTGCGGGAACGGCGCCGTCGATCACCACCAGCGGCAGGTCGACCAGCGCCACCGCCGACAGGGCCACGAAGGCCAGGGCGCGGCCGGCGTCCTCGGCCCATTCCCTCTCGACCGCCTCGGGCACGTCCCAGCCCGAATCGTCAGGGGGCAGCGACCGCCCAATGCGACGCTCCAGCGCCGAGACCGAGGCCCGGTCCAGCAACTGCCCGCCCCCCGGCACCGGCATCGAGCCCAATGCGCCGGCATTCCTCTGCGGCCCGTGGCGAAGGGCGCCATCCAGGACGATGCCGCCGCCCGCGAAATGGGCGACGTAGATGTGGATGAAGTCGCGGGGCAGGTCGCGGGGCGCAAAGATCAGCTCGGCCCCGCAGGCGGTGGAGGCATCGTTGTCCACGAAGACGGGATAGGGCAGGTCGGCCGCAAGTGCGGCCTGAAGGTCCACGTCCAGCCAGTCGGCCATCTCCTGCCCCCAGTCCCAGAGGCGATAGGGCGTGGCCACGCCCAGGCCCATGATCCGTGCCCTTTCCGCCGGGCGCAGGGAATTGGTCAGCGTCGCCAGCCCCTGGCGGGCGAAGGTCAGCAGGCGGTCGGGTTGCGGAAAGGCATGGACCTCCTGCCGGTGCATGCGGACCTGGCCCGAGAAATCGACCAGCGCCAGTTCGGCAAGCCTGCGGCCGATCTTGAGGCCCAGGAAGAATGCCCCTCCGGGAGCCAGGGCCAGGGGCGTCGAGGGCTGGCCCACCTTGCCGCGCACGACCTCTTCGGCGTCCAGGTAGCCGCTGTGGATCAGCTTGCGCGTGAGGTTGGTGATCGACTGCGCCGACAGGCCCGTCAAATGGGTCAGCGCGGCCCGGGCCAGCGGTCCGTGGCGCCGGATCAGCGACAGGATCATCCGTTCGTTCCGGCTGAGAGGGCCGGCGGCCTCGCGGTCTAAGGGCATCTGCGCGTCCTCCTGAAGCGCATTAATCAACATGATTGATTTATTGACAAGAGGCGATTGGTGGTGCTTTGTAGTTTCAGGGCGGCCGAGGAACCGCCATCTTGGAGGAGATTAGTAAAGTGACCACGAAGACCATGTTCCGCGCATCCGTCGCAGCATCCGTGCTGGCCCTGTCGGCCGGCCTGGCCCAAGCGCAGGAGCCCGCGAAGGCCTGCCTGATCACCAAGACCGACATCAACCCGTTCTTCGTCAAGATGAAGGAAGGCGCCACTGCCAAGGCGGCCGAGATGGGCGTCGAGCTGATGACCTTTGCCGGCAAGGTGGACGGCGACCACGAGACCCAGCAGCAGGCCGTGGAAAGCTGCATCGCGGCGGGCGTGAAGGGCATCCTGATCGCGGCATCCGACACCAAGGCCATCACCGAATCGCTGGCGCAGGCGCGCGAGGCCGGCATCCTGGTGATCGCGCTGGACACGCCGCTGGACCCGATCGACGCGGCTGACGCGACCTTCGCCACCGACAACCGCGAGGCCGGCCGCCTGATCGGGGCCTGGGCCGCCGGCAAGATGGGCGATGCCGCAGCCGACGCCAAGATCGCCATGCTGGACCTGTCGGCCAGCGCGCCTTCGGTCGACGTGCTGCGCGACCAGGGCTTCCTGGCGGGCTTCGGCATCGACGTGAAGGACGAGAACGTCATCGGCGACGAGGACGATGCCCGCATCGTCGGCCACGATGTCACCTCGGGCAACGAAGAGGGCGGCCGCCAGGCTATGGAGGCGCTGCTGCAGCAGGATCCGGGCATCAACCTGGTCTACACGATCAACGAACCTGCCGCGGCCGGTGCCTATGAGGCGCTGAAGTCCTTTGGCAAGGAAAACGACGTGCTGATCGTGTCGGTCGACGGCGGCTGCCCCGGCGTTCAGAACGTCAAGGAGGGCGTGATCGGCGCGACCTCGCAGCAATACCCGCTGTTGATGGCGTCGATGGGCATCGAGGCGATCGCCGCCTTTGCCGCAGACGGCACCAAGCCCGAAACCACCGAGGGCCTCGACTTCACCAATACCGGCGTGAACCTGGTGACGGGCGAGCCGGTCGAGGGCGTCGAGTCCATCGGCGTCGACGAGGGCCTGGAGCGCTGCTGGGGCTGAGCCCCACCTGACACGATCTTCGGGCTGCGGCGGTTGATCCGCCGCGGCCATCCTGCCTGATCCACGGAGGCCCCGATGTCCGACACCCCCGATCCCGTGGTCGAGCGTAGCGCAAGCGAAAAGGTCGCCAGCTTCGACCACCGCCAGCGCAGCACGCTGGACCGGGTGCAGCATTTCCTGCACCAGTTTCCCACAATGGTCCCGGTCATCGTGCTGGTGCTGTCGCTGATCGCCTTCGGGTTGATCTCGCCCAATTTCTTCTCGGCCTTCAACCTGTCGCTGATCCTGCAGCAGGTCGCGGTCGTGGGGACCCTGGCCGCGGCGCAGTCGCTGGTCGTCCTGACGGCGGGCATCGACCTGTCGGTGGGGGCGGTGATGGTGCTGATCTCGGTCGTCATGGGTCAGTTGGCGGTGAATTTCGGTGTTCCGGTGCCGATCGCCATCCTGGTGGGCTTGGCCTGCGGTGCCGCCACCGGCACGCTGAACGGGGTCCTGGTGACGCGGCTGAAGCTGCCGCCCTTCATCACCACGCTTGGCACTTGGAATATCTTCCTTGCGTTGAATTATTACCTCTCGGGCCGCGAGACGATCCGCAGCCAGACCTTGGACGCCGAGGCGCCGCTGCTGAAATTCTTCGGCGAACGCTTTACCGTGGGCGGGGCCGTTCTGACCTATGGCGTCATCCTGATGATCGTGGTCTTCGCGGCGCTTTACTATGCGCTTTACAAGACGGCCTGGGGACGGCGCGTCTATGCCGTGGGCGACGATCCCGAGGCCGCGGCGCTGGCCGGCATCCAGACCAACCGCGTGCTGCTGTCGGTCTATGTGGTGGCGGGCATGATCTGCGCGCTGGCGGCCTGGTCTTCCATCGGGCGGGTGGGGTCAATCAGCCCGACCTCGTTCTTCGAGGCGAACCTGGAATCCATCACGGCGGTCGTCATCGGGGGCATCTCGCTGTTCGGCGGGCGCGGGTCGATCCTGGGGCCGCTGATCGGGGCGCTGATCGTGGGCGTCTTCAACTCGGGCCTGCGCCTGGCGGGGGTGGACGTGCTGTGGCAGCTGTTCGCGACCGGCTGGCTGATCATCTTCGCCGTCGCCATCGACCAATGGATCAGAAAGGTGTCGTCATGACCGAGCCGCTTCTTTCCGCCCGCAACCTGGTCAAGCGCTATGGCCGCGTGACCGCGCTCG
Organism: Paracoccus sp. KKT209; assembly: GCF_055635455.1. The sequence continues at coordinate 2,369,205 of NZ_CM145758.1, read as the reverse complement.
ACGAGGCCGACTTCGACCTTTATCCCGGCGAGATCCTGGCCGTGATCGGTGACAACGGGGCCGGCAAGTCCAGCCTGATCAAGGCGCTGTCCGGCGCCGTGAAGCCCGACGAGGGCGAGATCCGGCTGGATGGCAAGCCGATCAGCTTTGCCAGCCCCCTGGACGCCCGGAAGTCGGGGATCGAGACCGTCTACCAGACGCTGGCCCTGTCGCCCGCGCTGTCGATCTCGGACAACATGTTCATGGGCCGCGAGATGCGCAAGCCGGGCTTCATGGGCAAGTGGCTGGGCATGCTGGACAAGCCGGCAATGGACGAGTTTTCGCGCCAGAAGCTGTCAGAACTGGGCCTGCTGACGATCCAGAACATCAACCAGCCGGTGGAGACGCTGTCCGGTGGCCAGAGACAGGGCGTCGCCGTGGCCCGCGCCGCAGCCTTCGGCAGCCGCGTGATCATCCTGGACGAACCGACCGCCGCCCTGGGGGTGAAGGAAAGCCGCCGCGTGCTGGACCTGATCCAGGACGTACGGGCGCGGGGTATTCCGATCGTGCTGATCAGCCACAACATGCCGCATGTCTTCGAGGTGGCGGACCGCATCCATATCCACCGCCTGGGGCGGCGCCTCTGCGTGATCGACCCCAAGGAGCATTCGATGTCGGATGCGGTGGCCTATATGACAGGGGCGCGACTGCCCGAAGGTGTGGCGGCCTGAGCCGCGTTCCTGACGAAAAACGGGGGGCCCTGCGGCCCCCCGTTCCCATTCCGACCGATAGCTGGCGTCAGTCCTGCAGGCCCCGCATCAGCAGCCAGGCAAAGCCCGAACAGATCAGCGTCGTCGTCACTGCAGGGATCGCCGTTCCATTGTAGAGCAGCCCGACCGGCGCCGCGATCGCCACAGCCGCCAGGGTCGAGATCGCGGCGATGATCGAGGCGGCCATTCCCGCGATATGCCCCATCCGCTGCAGCGCCAGCGCGTTGAGGTTGCCGAAGGTCACCCCGGCCATGAAGAACACGCTGGTCGCCCAGAAGAAGAAGGCCGGGAAACGCAGCGCCTGCGGCAGCACGTCGGTCAGCAGCAGGGCCAGCACGACGGCCGAGACGATCGTCTGCATCACATAGGCCCATTTCGCGATCCGCCGCATGCCAAAGCGCATCACGAAGGTTGCGTTCAGCACCGTCCCCGAGCCCGACAGCAGCGCCATCAGCGCGAACCACAGGTGGAAGTTCTCGCCCTTGCCATAGGTTTCGCCGAACAGTTGCTGGGCCGAGGAGAGGAGGCCGAACATCTGGCCGAAGCCCAGGGTCAGGATCAGGGTCGCCAGCATCACCTGCCGGTCCGACAGCACCTCGCGCGCGGCCGCCATCAGCGTGCCGACGCGCAGGGGGCGGCGGGCGGCGGGGGGCAGGGTCTCAGCCTGGCGGATGTTCAGCCATAGCGCGCCGGTCACCGCAAAGGCGATGAAGGCCAGAAAGACGCCATGCCAGCCCGCGACTGAGATGATTGCCGCGCCGAGGGTCGGCGCCACCGCAGGGATCATGATGAAGATCATCATCACGAAGCTGGTGATCCGGGCCATCTCGCGCCCCTCGTAGAGGTCGCGGACCAAGGCCAGGCCGACGATGCGCGGACCAGCGGCCCCCAGGCCCTGCACAAAGCGCGCGGCCAGCAGAAGCTCCAGCGAATCGGCGTAAAGCGCCGCGATCGTGGCGATGATGTAAAGGCCAAAGCCCAAGGTGATGGTCCGCTTGCGGCCCAAGGCGTCAGAGATCGGGCCGGCGAAGAGCGTGCCCAGACCCATGCCTGCCATGAAGCTGGTCAGGATCAGCTGGGCGCGGTTCACATTGTCCGGGGTCAGGTCGGCGGCGATGTCCGGCAGGGCCGGAAGCATCGCATCGATGGAAAACGCGATGGTGGCGAAAAGGAACGCCAGCATCGCGATGAATTCGGGCAGCGGCAGGCGGCGGGGTTGCGCCGGCCCGGAATAGGCGATGTCAGTCATGGGGGTCACCTGTCGGTTCTGGCCCCGGAGATAGGCTTTAGTTGCAGAGTCTGCAAGTCCTGCTAGCGGGAAGCCGCCGAAATCTCGTCGATGACCTGCTGCCAGAGGCTGGCCGGCTGCGCGCCGCTGATCGCATGGGCATCGGCCACCACGAAGGTAGGCACGGCACTGACGCCCCGCTGACGCGCGTGCTGTTCGCGCTGCAGCACCTCGTCCCGGTCGGCGTCGCTGGCCAGCAGGCGCGCCGTCACCGCGCCGTCCATGCCCGCAGCCTCGGCCACGGAAACCAGGGTGTCGGCATCCCCGATGTCGCGCGCCTCTTGCCAGTGGGCGCGCAGCAGACCCTCCATGACGCGGTCCTGCGCGCCTTCCAGCCCAGCCCAATGCATCAGGCGATGGGCATCCGTGGTGTCGGGCTCACGCGAGGAGGGGTTCAGCGTCAGCCCCAGGCTGGCGGCGCGTTCGGCCAGCGCACGTCCCGCATCCTCGGCCTGGTCCCCCAGCTTGGCGCGCAGATAGGCCACCCGGTCCATCCCTTGGCGCGGCATATGCGGGTTCAGCCGGAACGGGTGCCAGGTGATGGCAAAGGGATGGTCGGGGCGGCTTTCCAGCGCGCGATCCAGTTCGACCTTGCCGATCAGGCACCAGGGACAGACCGGGTCGGCAAAGATGTCCAGGCGGGTGGCATTGGTCATGGATGGTCCTTGCGATGCGCCTCGCGCAGGGCGCGGCGGTTGATCTTGCCGGTGGGGGTGCGGGGCAGTGCCTCCAGCCGGATGTAGTCGCGCGGCTGCTTGTAGCGGGCCAGCCGCGTCTCGGCCAGAGCGCGCAGGGCCTGAGGCTCGGCCGGTCCGGTCCAGAAGGCGGCAATCACGCTGGTGCCGGGGCCGACGGGCAGTTCGACCGCCGCCACCTCGCCCGCCTGCGGATGCGCGGCCAGCACGTCCTCGATCTCGGGCGGGGCGACGCGAAAGCCGCCCGCGTTCATCATGTCATCGCCCCGGCCCAGAAGGGAAACGGCACCCCGGTCATCCGCCACCGCCCGGTCGCCGGTCAGGAACCAGTCGCCGCGAAAGCGCGCCGCCGTGTCCTGCGGCTGGTCCAGATAGCCCAGGAACAGCCCCGGATCGTCGCGCCGCACCGCCAGGTCGCCCGCTTGGCCGGCGGGCAACGGCTGTCCCGCGTCGTCCAGCACGGCCACATGCCGGCCAGGTTGGGGAAAGCCTGCCGTGCCGGGCGGGGCCGGCCGGTCAGGGCTGCCCGACAGGAAGGTCGAGATCTCGGAGGCGCCCATCGCCTCGTGCAGGTCGGTTCCCGTGCGCGCCGTCCATGCGTGGCGGAGGGCAGGGTCCAGGCGCTCGCCCGCGGCAAGGCCGTGGCGCAGCGTGGGGATCGGCCGCCAGTCCGCCCGCAGCAGGCGGCGGAATACCCCCGGCGCGCCTGCCAGGATCGTGGCGCCGTGGCGGCCGGCCAGCAGGGGGATCTGTTCCAGCGCGGTGCCCTCGGCCGGGATCAGGGCGGTGGCACCCAGGGTCCAGGGGTCCATCAGCCCGGTGCCCAGGGTAAAGGTCCAGTTGAAAGCGCCCGCGTGCAGCAACCGGTCCGCACCCGCCATCCCGTACCAGCCGTCGAACATCATCCGCCGCGCCAGGATCGCCCGATGGGCATGCATCACGGCGCGCGGCTGGCCCGAACTGCCCGAGGTGAAGACGATATAGGCCAGCCGCTCCGGGTCGCCTTGGGCGAAATCTGCCGGCGGCAGGTCATGGAAGCCCTGCAGCACCTTCTCGGCCAGAACCGGCGCGGAATGGTCCGGCAGGGCAATGCCCGCGCCCGCCACCATCATCGCGGGGTCGATCTGCGCTGCAAGTCGGGTGATTTCCGACCGCGTCAGCTGGGCCGAGGTCGGCACGGGCACGATCCCGGCCGCGATGGCGCCCAGATAGGCGATGGGAAACGACGGGCGGTTGCCGAGCCGCATCAGCAGCCGGTCGCCGGGACAAAGGCCCGCCTGCAGAAGCCCCGTCGCCGTCCCGCGCACCGCCTGCGTCAGGCGCTGAAAGGACCAGTGATCCGCCCCCGGGGCCCCGATGACCGACAGGGCCAGCTTGTCGGGGCAGGACAGGCCGGCGGTCAGGACATGCTGGGCAAGGTTCATGGCAAAGGGTCCGCGTGGTTCGGCGGCCTTTCTGCCAAAGAAAAACGGCCCGCGCAAACGGGCCGTCAGAGATTGTGCAAAGCCTGGATCAGAGCAGCTTCAGATCGGCCGCCGAGGCACGGCCATCGCGGCCGGACTGCAGTTCGTACGCGATCTTCTGGTTGTCCTGCAGGCCCGTCAGGCCGGCACGCTCGACCGCCGAGATGTGCACGAACACGTCCTTGCCGCCGTCATCGGGGGCAATAAAACCAAAGCCTTTGGTGGCGTTGAACCACTTCACCGTTCCGGTCGCCATAACCGTTCTCTCCTTCAAGTCATCCCGACGCAGGATTGCGCCAGGCCGTGCAGCCCGCTTTCGGTCTTCCGGCTGCCCGTCAAAGGGAGGCGGTAGAAAGTCTTCGCTCACGCAATAGCGAGGATGCCCGAATCGATCAAAAAGGCAAGCGGGAAACGCCTTCAGGCTGACGCCTGAACCTGACGGACTTGTGACAACGGCGCATCCGGGCGCAGGTCAGGCGGTGTCGCCTCGGCCTGCAACTGTTCCAAGGCGTCGGCGAGGGTCAGGGTGCGGCTGCCTTGCTGATCCAGACGGCGCATCGAGACAGTGCGATCTTCCACCTCTTTCATGCCGATTGCAAGTATAGCGGGAACTTTCGCCACCGAATGCTCGCGAACCTTGTAATTGATCTTTTCATTGCGGGTGTCCGCCTCGGCGCGGATGCCCCGCCTGCGCAGCGCCTCCACGACCTCGGCCACATAATCATCGGCATCCGACACGATGGACGCCACCACCACCTGGCGCGGGGCCAGCCAGAAGGGCAGCTTGCCGGCGCTGTTCTCGATCAGGATGCCGATGAAGCGTTCAAAGCTGCCCAGGACGGCGCGGTGCAGCATGATGGGCCGGTGCTTGTGCCCGTCGGCGCCGACATATTCCGCGTCCAGACGCTCGGGCAGGTTGGGGTCGACCTGCAGCGTGCCGCATTGCCAGTCGCGGCCAATGGCATCGGTCAGCACGAATTCCAGCTTGGGGCCATAGAAGGCACCTTCGCCCGGGAAGATCGTGTAGTCATGGCCCGCCGCCTGGCAGGCATTGCCAAGCGCAGCCTCGACCCGGTCCCAGCTTTCGTCGGAGCCGATGCGCTTTTCGGGACGCGTGGACAGCTTGATGCGCCAGCCGTCAAAGCCCAGGTCGGCATAGATCCCGGCCAGGAAGTCGATGAACTTCTTGGTTTCCGTCTCGATCTGGTCCTCGGTGCAGAAGATATGCGCGTCATCCTGGGTAAAGCCGCGCACCCGCATGATACCATGCAGCGCGCCCGAGGGTTCATAGCGGTTGCAGGACCCGAACTCGGCCATGCGCAGCGGCAGATCGCGATAGGATTTCAGGCCGTGGTTGAACACCTGCACGTGGCAGGGACAGTTCATCGGCTTGAGCGCATTGATCGTCTTGGTCTTGGCATGCTCCTCATCGACCTCGACGATGAACATGTTTTCCTGATAGTTCTCCCAGTGGCCCGAAGCCTCCCACAGCTTGCGGCTGACGACCTGGGGCGTGTTCACCTCGACATAGCCGTCGGCGCGCTGCTTGCGGCGCATGTAGTCCTGCAGCGTGGTATAGATGTTCCAGCCGTTGGGGTGCCAGAAGATCTGGCCGGGCGCCTCCTCCTGCATGTGGAACAGGTCCATCTCGCGGCCCAGCTTGCGGTGGTCGCGCTTGGCAGCCTCCTCCAGCATGGTCATGTGCGCCTTGAGCTCGTCGCGGTTGCGGAAGGCCACGCCATAGATGCGCTGCAGCATCGGGCGCGAGGCATCGCCCAGCCAGTAGGCGCCGGCGATATGCGTCAGCTTGAACGCGTCCGCGGGCAGCTGGCCCGTGTTCTGCAGATGCGGCCCGCGGCACAGGTCCTGCCAGTCGCCGTGCCAGTACATCCGCAGGTCCTCGCCCTCGGGGATGCGGTTGATCAGCTCGACCTTGAAGGGCTCGCCGCGCTCCTCGTAATGGGCGATGGCGCGCTCGCGGTCCCAGACCTCGGTGCGGACGGGGTCGCGGGCGTTGATGATCTCCTTCATCGCGGCCTCGATGCGGCCCAGATCCTCGGGTGTAAAGGGATCCACGCGGTCGAAGTCGTAGAACCAGCCATAGTCGCGCACCGGGCCGATGGTGACCTTCACATCCGGCCAGATCGACTGCACGGCGCGGGCCATGACATGGGCAAAGTCGTGGCGGATCAGTTCCAGCGCCTGCGCCTCGTCCTTGAGGGTGTGGATGGCGATGGCGCCGCTGGCATGGATCGGCCAGGCCAGATCGATGTGCTGGCCGTCCAGGCTGGCGGAAATCGCGCGCTTGGCCAGGCTGGGGGCAATGCTTTCCGCGACCTCGGCCGCCGTCACGCCGGCGGGATAGTCGCGCGCATTGCCATCGGGAAAGGAAAGGGAGATCTGGGACATGTCGTCCTCCTCGTCGGTTTGGCGCCCACGGAACGCCCGGTTGCGGGTTATGGTGCGCGCAGGCATGAACGCCGCGGGCTGGACTGTCAAGCTGGCGGCGGGCTAGCTGTGGGTGCAGCGAATGACGGGGGACGCAGATGAGCAGCTATCTGGACACGGCCGCGGGACGGCGCATCGCCTATCACCTGACATCGGGGCAGGGGCCCGGCGTGGTGTTCCTGGGCGGGTTCAAATCGGACATGACCGGAACCAAGGCGCTGCATCTGCAGGACTGGGCCAGCCGGCGGGGCAGGGCCTTTCTGCGCTTTGACTATTCCGGGCACGGCGACAGCAGCGGGCTGTTCGAAGAGGGTTCGATCTGGGACTGGTTCGACGACGCACGTGCCGCAATCGAGGCGCTGACCGAAGGGCCGCAGGTTCTGGTCGGATCGTCGATGGGGGGATGGATCAGCCTGCTGGTCGCGCGGTCGATGCCGCAGCGCGTTGCGGGGCTGGTGACCGTGGCGGCGGCACCCGATTTCACCGAGCGCGGCTTTTGGGCCGGGTTTTCCGAGGCGCAGCGACAGGTGGTGATGCGGGACGGCCGGATCGAGATCCCGAGCGACTATGACCCGCGCCCCTATGTGATCACCCGCCGCCTGATCGAGGACGGGCGCCGGCACCAGGTCATGGACCAGCCTTTGCCATTGCCCTTTCCGGTCCGGATGCTGCAGGGCACGGCGGATGCGGATGTGCCGATGCAGTGGGCGCTGGATCTGCTGGACCATGCGCAAGGCCATGACATGCGCCTGACGCTGGTCAAAGGCGCGAACCACAGCTTTTCAACGCCCGAGTGCCTAGATCTGCTGACCCAGGCCATCGAGACGCTGGCGCTGACGGATCAGAACGTCAGGCTGTAGTGGTCGCCCATGTCCGGCTTGGAGCCGGTCAGCTTTGACTTGGCGATCTCGTAGAGGAAGGCCGCGCGGCCGCCGGTGGCCCACACCTCGGCCTCGGCCAAATCAAGGCGCAGCAGCTGGACATCGGGATCCTGCCGGCCTTCCTCGAACCAGCTGGAGGCGACGGCATTCCACAGCTCATCCAGCTTCTTGCTGTCATTCGACAGGGACAGGCGGCCGTGGATGCGGGTATAAAGACCCTCGTTCGCGGAGGAGACGACATGGAGCGCGTCCTTGGCCCCGTCGCGCAGGCTCTGCGACAAATCGGTGCCCTTGGCGGTGATGAACCAGAGGGTGTTCAGGTCACGATCGGCGTAATGGGACATCGGCACCAGACGCGGGTCCTCGGTCAGGCCAAGCATGCCCGAGTTGATGTCGTCGAGGCGTTTCCAGAACGTGTCCACAAGATCAGTCATGATAATCCCTTCGCGCCGCGTCAGGCGGCATTCGGGGTCACAACGACATACTCAAAGCCGCGGTTCCTGCCCGTCAGACGGCGACGTTGCCGGATTCCACGGGGTCGTTCACGCCGCAATCCGCCGCCGGGCCGCCGCGCGTGCGCCGACGCTTTGGCTTGACGCTGTCGGGCAGGGCGGCGTTCTCATCGATGAAATCCAGGACCAGGGGCCGGATGTTCAGGCGCCAGGACTTGCCCGCGAAGATGCCGTAATGGCCCGCACCCGGTTCCAGATGCTGCACCTTCTTGTCGTCGGGGACGCCCGTGCACAGGCCCAGTGCCGCGACGCATTGGCCAGGGGCCGAGATGTCGTCATTTGCGCCTTCGACGGTCATGATCGCGACATCGCTGATCTTGCCGATGTCCAGCTGGCGGCCGTTCACGGTGAAGCGGTTCTGCGCGATCTCGAGGTTCTTGAAGATGCGCTCGACTGTCGACAGGTAGAATTCCGCCGTCATGTCCATGACCGCCAGGTATTCGTCATAGAACTTGTTGTGCTTGTCGCCTTCGGACGCCGTGCCGCGCGCCTCGGAGAAGATCTGGTTCAGGAAGGCGCGCGAATGGGTTTCGGCGTTCATCGAGATGAAGCTGCCCAGCTGCGCAAGCCCCGGATAGACCATCCGCCCCGCGCCACGATACTTGAACCCTACCGACTGGATCAGAAGATGTTCCAGTTCGCCCATCGTCACACGGTTGCCGAAATCGGTCACCTCGGTCGCGGCGGCATCGGGGTCCACGGGGCCGCCGATCAGCGTCAGGGTGCGCGGCTGCGCGGAAGGGTCGTCCTCGGCCAGCATGGCGGTCGCGGCCAGGGCCAGCGGTGCGGGCTGGCAGACGGCGATCACGTTGGTGTCGGGCCCCAGGTGGCGGATGAAGTCGGCAAGGTAGGCGGTGTAATCCTCGACGTCGAACTTGCCCTCGCTGACCGGGATGTCGCGGGCGTTGTGCCAGTCGGTGACATAGACCTCGCAATCGGACAGAAGCGAGGTGACCGTCGAGCGCATGAGGGTCGCGTAGTGACCGGACATCGGCGCCACCAGCAGCACCTTGCGCGGCGAAGGCTCGCGCCGGGCGACGCGGAAATGGATCAGGTCGCCAAAGGCACGGCGCACGACCGGTTCGACATAGACGATATGGTCCTGTCCGTCGTCACCCGCGATGGGCGGGATTTCCCAGTCGGGCTTGATCACCATGCGGGCAAAGCTGCGTTCGGTCACGCGGCCCCAGGCGCTCAGCATCTTGAAGGCGGGATGCGGGATCAGCGCGAAGGCCGGATAGGACCCCATGGCACGCGCGGTGGCACCCATCCATTCATTGGTGTTCCTGATCGTCTCCATCGCGTCGTAAGACAGGATACCCTTGAGACCTTTGACCGGCATGTGACCTACCATTTGCTGCGCTGCGGCATCTGTCATGCGCGGTAGGCGAGGCCGGCGATCTGGACAAATGCGGTTTACGCCCTGCCTGCCCTGCGCATATCATCGGGTTATACCTAGGGGGGAAACCGGGTCATGGCAAGGCAGTCACGCGCGACAGGTAAAAACGTTGCTGAATCGGGCGCAAAGCCCGCAACTTCCGGAAAGGCCCGCAAGCCGCGCGCCAAAAAGCCGGCGGCGCCCGCGTCGGAGGCACAGGTGGGCGACCAGCATAACACGGCGCCTGCGACAGAGCCGGCCCCCGAGGTGCAGCCCCGGCCCGAGGCGCCTGTCGAACAGGCCGCCGCCCCAAGCAGCGCGGCCGAGATGCTGGCCAAGCTGGCCGGCAGCGGCCATGCCCCGAACGCGCAGCGCCTTGCCGAGAACATCGAGCGGATCGAGACCTTGGGCCACCGGCTGATGGCGGCCTTCGCGGAACGCAACCTGCCCAATCCCGGCGTCGCGGGACCCGGCCCGGATTTCTACATGACGGCGACGAACGCCTTTCTGAAGACGCTGACCGAGCAGCCGGGCAAGATGATCGAGACCCAGGTGTCCTATTGGGGCGAGACGCTGTCGAATTATGCCCGCGCGCAGAAAGCCCTGGCCAGCGGCCAGCTGACGGCGCCCGAGGACGACACGCCGGCGGACAAGCGCTTTGCCAACCCGCTGTGGACGACACATCCCTATTTCAACCTGATCAAGAAGCAGTACCTGACTAATGCGAAGGCCCTGAAGGAGGCGGCCGACGGGCTGCAGCTGTCCGACGAGGTCGCGCGGCGGCGGCTGAAATGGCTGACGAACCAGATCGTCGACATGATGGCGCCCACCAACTTTCTGGCGACCAATCCCGACGCATTGGAAAAGGCCATCGAGACCGAGGGCGAGAGCCTGGTCCGGGGGCTGGAGAACCTGGTCCGCGACGTGGAGCAGAACGGCGGCGAGATGATCGTGTCGCTGGCCGACCGCAAGGCCTTCGCCGTGGGCGAGAACATCGGCACCGCCCCCGGCAGCGTCGTCTATCGCACCCGGCTGTTCGAGCTGATCCAGTATGCCCCCAGCACCGACAAGGTGCATGCCCTGCCGCTGATGATCTTTCCGCCCTGGATCAACAAGTTCTACATCCTGGACCTCAAGCCGCAGAACAGCCTGATCCGATGGCTGGTGGACCAGGGCCAGACCTTGTTCATCGTCAGCTGGAAGAACCCCGATGCCAGCTTTTCGGAGGTGGGGCTGGAGGATTATGTGACCGCCTACCAGGAGGCGATCGACAAGGTGCTGGAACTGACCGGCCAGTCCAAGGTCAATGCCGTCGGTTATTGCATCGCCGGAACCACGCTGTCCTTGACGCTGGCCCTGCTGAAGCAGGGCGGCGACACGCGGATCAATTCGGCCACGCTGCTGACGACGCTGACCGACTTTTCGGACCAGGGCGAGTTCACCAGCTTCCTGCAGGACGACTTCGTGTCGGGCATCGCCGAGGAGGTCCAGCGCCACGGGCTGATGCGCGCGCAGCTGATGTCGCGTACCATGAGCTTTCTGCGCGCCAACGACCTGGTCTGGGGGCCCGCCATCCGCAGCTATATGCTGGGCGAGACGCCGCCTGCCTTCGACCTGCTGTTCTGGAACGGCGACAGCACGAACCTGCCCGGGCGCATGGCGATGCAGTATCTGCGCGGCCTATGCCAGGAAAACGCGTTCGCGGGTGAGGGGTTCGAACTGATGGATCACAAACTGCGCCTGGCGGACGTGACAGTGCCCCTCTGCGCGATCGCCTGCGAAGGGGACCATATCGCGCCGTGGAAGGACTGCTGGCGCGGCGTCGCGCAGATGGGATCGGAGGACAAGACCTTCATCCTGTCGCAGTCGGGCCATGTCGCAGGCATCGTGAACCCGCCAAACCGCGTGAAATACGGCCATTACATCGGGGACAGCGACTTTGGCGGCGGCCACCAGAGATGGCGCGATTCGGCGACCTTCACCGAGGGCAGCTGGTGGCCCCATTGGGGCGAGTGGCTGGCAAAGCGCGCGGGGGCAATGGTCGCCGCACGCGACCCGGGAGAGGGACTGGAGCCGGCGCCCGGCCTTTATGTTCACGAGCGGGCAGGGTGACGCTGCGGCAGGTTGAGCAGGCATTCCATGGACTTGCACAAGCGGTGGGCCGGATTCAGGATTTATGCTGCAATGCAGAAGAAAAAACTTGAAATGCTGCGGTGCAGCATTCATATTGGCTGCATGGAATTGAAGCGGCGATGGTTCCCCAAGTCTCTTTATCGCTGCAGCACGAGGAGTGATTGACATGGCAAAGACCCCCGATTTCGCCAAGACGATGCAGGACATGATGGCGAACTTCCCGATCGACACCAGCTCGTTCCAGGAAGCGATGAAGTCTCAGAACCTGCTGGGCGAGAAGCTGGCCCGCGTGGCGCTGTCCGCCGCCGAGCGTTCGACCGAGATCTCTGCCCGCTGGGCCAAGGACTCGATCACCCGCATGGGTGAGCTGGCCGCCGTCAAGGAAGAGCCGTCGGAATACGCCAAGGCGATGAGCGACTTTGCGTCGGCCTCGGCCGAACTGGCTGCCGAGCACATGGCGGCCTATGCCGAAGTGGCCAAGAAGGTCCAGATGGACACCGTCGACCTGATGCTGACCGCTGGCAAGGACATTGCCTCGGACGCACAGAAGGTGGCCGAAAAGGCCAACCGCGACACCCAGACCGCCGTCAAGAAGGCCACCGCGACCGCTGCCGCGGCGAAGTGATCGACTGACAGGACTGTTTGCGAAGGGGCGGCTCGGCCGCCCCTTCTGCATGTCCGGCAGGGGCTTTTTCCTTTGCCTTTTGACTTTGCAGCTTTCATCATGGGCAAAACCGACTGCAAGGACCCCAGGATGGCCGCAACGACTGCGCCGCTGCTGATCAAGCGTTATGCCAGCCGCCGCCTCTACAACACCGAGACCAGCGATTACGTGACCCTCGAGGATATCGCCGCCTTCATCCGCGATGGCCGCGAGGTGAAGATCGTCGACCTCAAGTCGGGCGACGACCTGACGCGGCAGTATCTGCTGCAGATCATCGCCGAGCATGAAAGCCGCGGCGAAAACGTGCTGCCTCTGGACGTGCTGACCGATCTGGTTCGCAGCTATGCCGGCAATGCACGATCGGTCGTGCCGCAGTTCCTGGCCGCCAGTTTCGAGATGCTGCGCGAAGGCCAGTCCAAATTGATGGAGAACATGTCCATCATCCCCAACCCCATGGCCAACATGCCCGGCTTCGACGCGCTGCAGCGACAGCAGCAGATGTTCCTGAAGGCGATGATGGGCGGCTGGCGCGGCGGTGCGTCCGGTCCGGAGCCCGAGGACCTGGAGGCGCCAAAGGCGACGGATGCCGCCCCGTCAGGCAACGACAACCATGACATGGTCGAGATCCGTCGTCAGCTGGCCGAGTTGCAAAAGCGCATCTCCAAACTCTGACAACCGGCTTGCACAGCCGCCCGCCGCAGGCTAGACCCGCCCCAACGGAGCGGTGGCCGAGTGGTCGAAGGCGCACGCCTGGAAAGTGTGTAGGCGGGGAACCGTCTCGAGGGTTCGAATCCCTCTCGCTCCGCCACATCAGCGATCTTACGGGAGCCTAAGCTGTTGATTTCTCGCGCAGGAGCCGCGGGCGCAGCTACCTGATATGGGAAATGCTATACAAACTGCTATACATCTTGTGCTACACAAGGCCTGGAGCGACAGGGATACAGTATGGCGATCGTCACCCGCAAGAATTCGAAGAAGGGCATGCTTCACCTTTATCGGCGGGTGCCCAAACGCTATGCCGCGGTGGAACCACGAAAGATGGTGTGGATCAGTCTACACACTGATTCTCTCTCCGCTGCCGAGCTGAAGGCTGCTGCAGTGTGGGAGCAGTTCATCGCCGGATTGGAAGCAAAGCTTGCTGGCGACACCAGTGATGCCGAGGCGTGGTTCGCGGCTGCCCATGATCTCGCCGAGGCGCGGGGCTTCCGTTATCTGCGCGCGGACAAGGTCGCGCAACTGCCGCTGGAGCAACTGCGCGACAGGTTTGCTGCCGTTCCCGGGTTCAGGGACCATCCTGAGAAGCCGGACCAGCTCGAGGCGGCGGCTTTACTGGGTGGGGTCGCTGAACCACCCCTGACGATCAGTCGCTGCCTTGAGCTTTACTGGACCCTTGCCCGGGACAAGACGCTGGGAAAGTCGCCGGACCAGATCCGCAAGTGGGAAAACCCGCGCAAGAAGGCCATCGGGAACCTGATCCATGTGATCGGAAACAAGCCCATCCAGGAGATCACCGGCGACGACATGCTCGACTTCCGCAACTGGTGGCTGGAACGGATCGAAGAAGAGGATCTAACCGCTGGAAGCGCAAACAAGGACCTGATCCATCTCGGTGACGTCCTGAAGACCGTGAACAAGTTGAAGCGTTTGGGATTGGTGTTGCCGCTCACGGATCTCAAGCTGAAGGAAACCGAAGCAAGGCGGCGTCCTCCGTTCTCACGCAAATGGATCCAGGAGAAGCTCCTGTCTCCCGGCGCGCTGGCTGGGCTGAACGCTGAGGCACGGGCCATCCTGCTCACGATGATCAACACTGGCTGCCGGCCCTCGGAACTGGCGGCGCTGACGGCAAATACCATCCACCTCGACCACAACGTGCCCCACATCTCGATCGAGGCGGAGCTGCGCCAGGTCAAGACCAGCTATGCCCAACGCAAGGTGCCGCTCCTGGGGGTGTCACTGGAGGCCATGCGCGTCTTCCCGGATGGCTTCCCGAGGTATCGGGACAGCAGCGCCAGCCTGTCGGCCACGATCAACAAGTTCCTGCGGGAGAATGGATTGATGGAAAGCCCGGGTCATGTGCTCTATTCCCTGCGCCACGCGTTTGAGGACAGAATGCTGGCGGCGGGCATCGACGACCGTATCCGGCGGGATCTGTTCGGACACCGTCTGACGCGTGAACGATATGGAGACGGAGCCAGTCTAGAGCAGAAGCAGGAGCTGCTTCAGGCCGCTGCCTTGTGACGTTCGGCGACAATGCGAGCCCGTTCGATGGCGCTCGTCCGAGTGTCAAGAAGAAGAATTTCCTGCTCGATACGAAGGAAGATCGGCAGGTAAACAGGGTCCTCGCTCACGAGCGCAGCCACCATGAGGTGCATCTTCTGAAGGTCTTCTATGCAGACGGGCAGAGGCATGGGCGGGGCTCGGGCGGAGGGTTTCCTAGTTCTATTTATAGCCGTCAATCCACAGACAGTCGCATAGAACGCGAAGATTTCTGCTCAGGCCTCTTCTGCTGACACGACCCCCTCCACAGCGCTTCGAGCTAGGGGATTAGGAACGGGCAGGGGTCCACCGAAAGTCTTTCCTTTTGCCAGAGACAGAGACTGCTTCTGCACAGCCTCTGCCAACCTGTGCTGGCGGACCTTACCTGCCGAAAATCGCGCGCAACGCCGTGCGCGAGCGTGCCGTCAGCTTCGGGTCAGTTTGCCCTGAGGCATCACGGATTTCCTCCAGCCAGCCCCGTTCGTTCAGCGTTGTCGCCGTGCCGAAAACTTCCAGAACGGCAACCGATGCCGTTCGGCCGATGGCCTGCTCAAGGCTGAGGCGCATGAGATAAGCCGGATCCGCCTCGAGAGCCCGCGCCAATGCGGGCACCCGATCGAGCGGGATCTTGGTGGCGCCGTTCTTGATCATGCTGATCAGGTTCGGGTTAATAAAACCTGCCTCATGCGCGATCACCTTCTGGGTCTTGCGGTGGCTGAGCAACTCCGTCTGGCGGCGCACAAAGATGGCGGCGGGCGTGTCTTCATAGGGGTTTGGCATGGTCGTCACTTTCATCTGTTATGAGGTAAGATGAGTCTAGGCCGCCATGCCGGCGCCTGCTCTTGGGGGCTGCAGGTGGGTTCAAGGGAAGTGCGAAGTCCTAGGAAAAGCGCGTTGAAGCGAAGGGGGTGCTCAGGGACTTCGAAGCTGTCCCTGGTCCGACCCTCCACTCCCGGCAGGATGACCCGCGGAGGTGTTGCCAACCATTGCTGATGTGGCCTTCACTGTGGTGGTCCTTGGTTAGACTAGCGCGCCCCACCGTTGACCATTATATTTTCATCAGCGCCTCGAAGGAGGAATGAATGACCGCAGTTGAATTCTGGATTCCTGTGGCCGCGATATGTGTCGGCATTGGAGCCGTCTTGGTCTCCAAGCCGGTTGATTGGATCTGGAATGGCAAATGAACATTCCCGCTGAATACGGCCCATTCATTGTCGGTATTGGGAGGGCATAGTCTTTGCCTTGGGCCTGGACTGGTGGAGCTGGCGCCAGTTTGAGCGAAAGCACGGCAAGATCGACCGCAGCGAATAAGACTAAAGAGCCCGCTGAGTAGCGGGCTCTTTCGTGAAAGGAGCAAGGTATGAGCATTCCCGCTGAATACGCGCCTGTTGTCGTGGGTGTATCCTTCGCGGTGGTAGCAGGAATCGTGCATTGGATCGGCGACTGGCTGTGGAGGCGCGAGATGAAGCGCGAGGCGGATCGAGACGAGGAGAGGAAGAAATGGCAGACCCCGCTATGATGTCCGACCACGAGTTCTTTTTCGCCCTTTTCTTTATCGGGTTCGGTTATGCAGTCCTCTTCGGAATGTGGGTGGTGACAAGTCCGAGCAAGGCTGCGGAACGTTGCCGCCGTATGGTTGAATGGGTCAACGACACTCTGACATTCGGGACGAGATAGTGAGCCAAGGAACAATAGCTGCTGTCTTGATTGCCTCCGGCGCGATGGACGGCGAGGCGCGTGTGGGCGAGCCAGACCTCACCGCCATTGCACTGCTCGGCGCGATGATCGTTGCGATGGTCCTTTATGCGATCTGGCTGAGCAGCAGGTAGAACAATGGGCGAGATGGACTGGGAACCTACGTCACGATCCTTTACACAGGCCTCGCCATCGGGGCTGCGGTCTATGGCTGGTGGCTGATCCGAAGAGGTAATTCCATGCAAGAACCCAAGAGCGTCGAGGAGATGCAGAGCGAAACCCGCAGGCTGGAAGCGGAAGCATCCCTTCTACGGGCCAAGCGGAACCTGCGAGACGAGCAGCAACCGTGGCGGGCTTATATCCCCATGGTCATGGGCGGCCTTTCCGGTGTCGTGCTGGTTCTTGTGACCGCCGCCCTCGTCCTGACGTTCAACCCGTGAAATCCTAAAAAGCTATGGCCGGAGCGATGCTGGTGCTTCGGGGCCTCCACGCGGCTTCCAAAAGGACCCTCCACTGCCACCAAGTAAGACATGAAGCTCCCACTTTGTCTCATTTCCGCCCATTGATGTTACATCCGAGTTCACGAATGTAACATCTTCGGCAGGCGATCCAGCATTTGAAGGGCCAGATTGGCTTCAGATGGTGCATGGCCGGATTTACTATGTGCATTTGTCTCCAGTAAATGCTGAGGTTGCGTCGGCCAGCGGGCGCGAAATTGGCACTCGCGGACAGGTTCTTCAATCTCCCGGCTGCTGTTGACGGGATGAAGGGCAGAGCACCTCATCGAAAGAGGGCTGCGCAGCATCGAAGCATCTAACGTCACCTTGTCACAGGGATCCTGTTTCCATCGTTGCGCGGGAGCTACTTTCGTTCAGGGTGGGTTGGGGAGCCAGAAGATGCGCCGCCGTTGAAGAAGGGTAGGTTGGTGCACCGGAGCTGCACGCGGGCAAGCGTCCGAAGTGGAGGAGGTTGAGCGGCAAATCGCTTTAAGAAGCTGCTATTCTAGCGCCCGCTCCTCCTAACCGGGCAACGGTCGTTGCCGCACAGTGCAAAGACCGACGAGGTGGTCCCTCCATTCCTGATTGTGCCCTCATGTGCATGTCATTGCTCAACGTCAACCGATCGCGATTAGACGATCAGACCCGCAGCCCGCCACGGTGCAGTGAACCGCGCCGGGTCTGCCGGAGGCTGATTACGATTAGTTACGCGGCCATGTCTTCAGCTTCCAGAGCGGCGTAGAAGTTTGCCTCTGCTTCGGCCGGCGGGATGTTCCCGATCGGCTCGAGCAGGCGGCGGTTGTTGAACCAGTCTACCCATTCGAGGGTGGCATATTCGACAGCCTCGAAGTTGCGCCACGGCCCACGACGGTGGATGACCTCGGCCTTGAACAGGCCATTGATCGTCTCCGCCAAGGCATTGTCGTAGCTATCGCCGACACTGCCGACGGAAGGTTCGATGCCGGCCTCGCCCAGCCTCTTGGTGTATTTGATCGACAGGTATTGCGACCCGCGGTCGGAGTGGTGGACGAGCCCCGCGCCCTTGGCTGGGCGGCGATCGTGGACAGCCTGTTCGAGGGCATCGAGAACGAAGCCTGCGTGGGCTGTTTGGCTCGCCCGCCAGCCGACGATCTTGCGGGCATAGGCATCGATGACGAAGGCGACATACACGAAGCCCCTCCAGGTAGCGACGTAGGTGAAATCGCTGACCCGGAGCATATTCGGCGCGGGCACGCGGAACTGCCTGTTCACCTTGTCCAGCGGGCAGGGGGCCTTCTTGTCGGAGATGGTCGTCTTGTGTGGCTTGCCCCGGATGATGCCTCGAATACCCATGTCCTTCATCAGTCTGGCGACTGTGCAACGGGCGACATCGAAGCCTTTCCGATCCAGCTGATGCCAGACCTTGCGCACGCCGTAGACGCGCCAGTTCTCTTCGAAGACACGCTCGATCTCGGGCCGCAGGGTTGCGTCGCGCCGGGCACGGTCTGACAACCGGGCTGGATCCGCCCGCTTTACCAGATGATCGTAGTAGGTTGATGGGGCGATCGGCATAACCTTGCAGATCGGCTCGACCCCGTGCTTCCCTCGCTGATCGTCGATGAACCCGACCATTACTTCGACCGGCGGTCGAGCTCCGCCATCGCAAAATATGCGCTCGCCTTGCGCAGGATCTCGTTGGCCTGGCGCAGTTCCCGGTTCTCCCGCTCCAGCGCCTTCATCTTCTCTGCCATGTCGGTCGAGATGCCAGAGCGCTTGCCGCTGTCGACCTCGGCCTTCTTGACCCACTCGTTCAGGGTCTGCGGCGCACAGCCGATCTTCGCGGAAATCGACATGACTGCCTGCCAGCGCGATCCATGCTGACCCTCATTGTCGAGACCCAGGCGCACTGCACGCTCGCGCACTTCGGGGGAAAACTTGTTCGTCGTCTTGCTCATGATGCTCCATCCTTGTGTGTTCAAGGTCGGGCATACTGGGAACGCAGGTGGGACCCCGTTCCATCCCGGGGAGCTGATCCCGCTGAGTAGCAAGGGGCTCATCTGCGCCGCCACCACATGAACCTGAATAGTTGCAAGGGGCGACCGCCGTGCCGACCCCGAATATCAAGGACAGGACAGTGACTTTGCCCCAAACCTACATCGGCGTCGATGTTGCGAAAGACTGGATCGACGTGTGTGACCCTGCCGCCTCGCGGCATGAGAGAATTCCGACCGACCGCCGATCACTCCGCAGGTTTGCGGCGTCGGTCGGCTCATCCATCGTCATTCTCGAAGCTTCCGGCGGCTATGAGCGACCTGTCATGTCCGCCCTGTCCGAAGCCGGACGGCAGGCGACGTGCGTCAATCCTCGGCAGGCCCGCGAATTTGCTCGCGCTACCGGGCGTCTGGCCAAGAGTGACCGTGTCGATGCGCGGGTCCTGGCCGAGATGGGACGCGCTCTACAGCTGGTTCCGGGGCGCCCACGTTCTGCCGAACGCCAGCGTTTGGCTGACCTTACGGCGCACCGCACCGACATCTCCGCCATGATCGTTGCCGAGAAGAACCGCTTGAGGACAACGCAGGACCAATGGATCCGGCGTAGCATCTCGCAACACATCAAGACCCTGCAAGCCACCTTGGCGAAAGTCGAAGCAGAGATGGAGGCTGTCATCCAGGAACAGGCCGACTTGCGCGATCAGGCCGTTCGTCTGCGTCAGATCAAGGGGGTCGGGCCCGTCGTCTCAGCAACTTTGATCGCGCAACTCCCTGAACTTGGCGATCTGGACCGACGACGTATCGCGGCGCTCGCAGGACTTGCACCACATGCCAATGATTCCGGACATCGACGCGGCAAACGCAGCATATGGGGTGGACGCGGCACGATCAGGAGAACGCTCTATCTGGCAGCACTCACTGCCAGCAGGTTCGACCCGCGGTTCAGGGCGTTCAAAGAGCACCTGCTTGCAGCCGGAAAGGCCAAGAAGCTCGTCATCGTCGCTTGCGCGCGCAAACTCCTGACCGTGCTGAACGCAATGATGCGAACCGGAACAACCTACCAAGGCGCCATCTCCTGAAACACAGTTGCTACTCAGGAGTTGGAGCCTCCGGCAAACCCGGAGCGGTTCAAAGCGCATGTTGGCACTCAAAGGGGTAGTCTTCAGCCGGAGCTAACAGCCAGTGGATGTCCGTTAGCCATTAGTTCATGCTGACAGGTGGCTGATATGGGTAACGCAGGCTCAACATCGTAGCCTGCGCTCTCCTGGCGGGGCTTGAGAGGCAGCCATCAGCGGCAGCTACTATGAGCGATTGCCCCCTATGCCGCATCCTCCTGCTGGAGTTCCAACCTGAACACCTGTTCGTCTGCAGCCTTTTGCTGTTCTTCGGCCCGACGCGCCCGTGCAGACAGCCGTGCCACCCTCAGTTCCGCTTTGGCGAGAGTAAGTTGCTGCTGCAGCCTCTCCGCTTCCAATTGCCTGCGGGTGCTTTCAGCATATGCGGCTTCCAGTTTTTTCTCGATCATGAGTAGCTTCAGTGCGGGTGCGATTGCCATGTTAAAGTCCATCATTCAGGTTCAGGTTCAGGTTCAGGTTCAGGTTCAGGTTCAGGTTCAGGTTCAGGTTCAGTTCAGAAGGAGTAGTTACTCTCCCTTCCGTGGTGGCCTTACCGGTATTATACCGCCCAAGCCGCCAATCGTCTCATAGATACCCAGATTTTTTCGAGGATGATCTCGCGCGCAGGAGGAGGACCTTGGCGATGCTCTCGCGGATTGTGTAAGGGAGCTGATCTCGGACAGAGCAGAACCTGATTCGGTGCCGGCCGCCTGACGAGGCGGATGATGGCAGTGCCAACGAGAGATATCCCGATGACTTCGGCGTTTGACCTCGCCCTTCACCTGTTTGAACGGATTTGCCGGTGGATCTGCGTCCAGTGCCTGCACACGTGGTCTGTCTAAGCGAGAATGGCGCCGCGGCGTCCGTTCATCATGGCGCGAGTTTGACTGCTTCCCCCTGAGCACGTAGGAGGCCACAGTCCGCCGAGCTTCGGCCTAAGTCTTGGCTTTCTGACCGACGGTCGTCCTCAGCATTGCAGCGACCGCCATGCGCTGCTGGACCCGGACGTGGGCCAGCGCTTCCGTATGCAGTGCGTGCATCATCACCGCTCGGAAGTTGTTCGTCCCGTTTTTGCATGGGATGCGGCAGACAGACAAACGTCGGCTGTCCCGTTTTTGCACCGTGAGGACGCCCCGAGCCAAGTTCTACGTCCCCGTTCTAAACGTTCCGGGCGTCCCGATTTTGTTCGTTTTAGATTATCTTTAAAAGAAGAAAGAAGAGAAAGAAGAGATTATAGACGTGCAAAATCGGGACATGAGGAATGCGCTCCGGCCTGAAAAGTCCCGCATCGGCAACTACTAGAATAACTCGGTTTGATCGAGCTGCTCCGGCTCATCGCGGGCTCGGTGTTTGTCAAAGAAGTTGTCCGTCGATTTCATGCGGCGTCTCTGATTTCAGGGACGCTGGTTTCGCGTTCAGGATTCAGCCAGACGGGTCCGGCGGGTTGCCAGTTGCGGGTTTGGCCTGACCAGCGTTCCGGTTTTTGCGCACGAGCTTTTGTATAGGGCATGGCGCGGTTGGCCAGCGTTACACGGTCATGGCCTGCGTGGCGCGCATCTGGCGTGACGAAGCGGATCGCGCTGTGAAGGTGCACGCTGTTATACCAGCCGGTGAAAGATTTCACCCACGCCTGTGCATCTTCTTTTGTGGCAAACCCCTTGGTCGGCCAGTCCGGGCGGTATTTGCAGGTGCGGAACAGCGCCTTGGAGAACGGATTGTCATTGCTGACGCGCGGACGGCTGTAGGAGGCCGTGATGCCCAGTTTCTCCATGGTCACCTTCATCGTCGCGCCCTTCATCGGGCTGCCATTGTCGGCGTGCAGAACCAGCGGGCGCGTGATGCAGCCTTCCGCCAGAACCGCCTGCCGGATCAGGGTGGCCTCCAGCTCCGCGCTCTCGTGCTCATGAACTTCCCAAGCAACGATCTTCCGGCTGAAGATGTCCACAATCAGGTAGAGATAGAAGAACATGCCAGCGACCGGCCCGGGCATCCAAGTGATGTCCCAAGTCCAGACCTCGCAGGGTGCGCTGGCCTTGTAGCTGGCAGGTGGTTTGCGCCGGACCGGCGGTCTTGCCCGGCCCCGATGATGCTGCTGCCCGCTGCTGCGCAGGATGCGGTAGAAACTGGCCTCCGATGCCAGATACCGTCCCTGATCGGCCAGTTTCGGCACGATCTGGCTGGACGGAAGGCTGGCGAACCTCTCAGAATTGCAGATGCCCAGCACCGCTGCAAACTTGTCGCGCGAAGACGAGCCTTCGGGACCAGCATCGGCGTCAGGCAAAAGCTGACCCTTGCCCCGTGCCTCGGACCGCCACTTGTGCAACGTCGCCTCAGAAATCCCTTCCTCCCGCGATAGCTGCCGAATGGCCATGTTGTGCGGCGGCAGCATACGTTTCAACAAAGCCGCTTTACGTTCCTATGAATATCCCAAGTCATCGTCCTATCCCGCCCAACTGAAAAATAGAGGTAAAGAAGAAGGGCGGACAACTACGCTGACACAGGGGGGGGCTGCGCCCGCTTAAGTCTGCGCTGAATGATCAGCCCCAGCAATGGCAACTATTGCCTCGGATAAGCGCACAGCGCCGCAGCGGGCCGCATGGAGGTGGTTCTGGTTTTCGGCTACCCTGGTGACGCTCGGTCTCGTTTACCCCGCTCAGCGGTCAGCACAGAGGCTCTTAGCAGTAATTCACATTGACACTGGGCTGCGCTTGATCTAGGTGAGGCTATGCAAGTTGATCCCTGTTCGGGAACTGCCTTTACAGCCAACGCTCTGAGAGACTGCCATGGCCCATTATCATCATCCAGTTTTCGGCCCCATTTCAGTTGACCCGTGGGAACTTGACGCGGATGAGCGGGGATTGCAGGCGAAGCTCAACGAGATAAGAGCGGCTTGCGCCGCTGCGCGCGAAGCCCACGTTGCTGTTCTACTGCAGGCGTGTGCCGCCATCGGAACGGACAGCCCTGTCGTCATTCCTGCCAATCCTGCGGCCGTCCGCGTGAAGCAAGTTGTAGCGTCCACCGATGATGAGTTCACATTGCCCCTGCGACCTGGTGAGTGGGAGGATGAACACGGGCGTATCTGGGAGCAGGCTAGGCACCCGGCGCCGGCTGCCGGGGTGCGTTCGGTTGCAACTCCTGCCCCAGCGCCTAAAACACGATATGATCGAGCATTTGTTGCGGACAAGAATGCTCGACAAGCGTTCAAGGAAGCGCTCAGGGAATTCGGCCCCGCCGACCCTCGAACCATAGAGGCGGCGGACCGGGCCGCGGTATGCGCTAGGCGTTCTGAGAAAGAAAAGGCGCGTGGGGAGCAAGAGGGAACAAGACGCCAAGATGCTATTGACCTCTATCGCCAGACGCCGGAGGGAAGAGCAGCCTACAACGCGGGGCGCCGGAAGACCCGCGTAGTTCCAAATGCTGATCGCGCGGCCATGTCAGATGCTGAGCGACTGGAGCACGATCGGCGGATAGAGCGTGAAAAGAAGCAGCGTCAGAGGGATGCGAAAAGAAGGGCAGCGCTTGACAAGCCCGTCAACTAGCCGGTTGGCGGCACTGCGGTAGTGTCCGCGCACGTTCTCTAATCGTCTTCGTCAAGAGCGTATCTTCTGCGGTTCATCCTGCGTGCCGGGCTCTGAGGTTCTCTCCGCGGTCGCCGCTTGGGGCCGCATGTTTGCGTTCAGGGTCGGGTTGATCGAAGTGGTGTGCGCGGTCGTCGCCGCAGTCCAGGGAACGATCTTACCCTCGCCAAGCGTCCCGGCTGGACGCATTCGGTCGCGCTGAAGATCAGCGTCAGATCAGTTCGGGTTCTACGTCATTGCGACCTCCCGGAAGGGCGAGTTGGTGCGCCACATGGCGTGCAGGGTCACCGCCAGCTTCCGGGCCAGCGCGACCTTGGCCTTGCGCGGACCGGTTCTCTCCGCGATCGCCTTGGCCCAGCCCGGCAGCCTTGGACCGCCCAGGTTTCGGCAGAAGATGGCGTTCGCCGCTTCGAACAGGCACTTCCTGGTGAAGCCGTCGCCACGCTTGGACACTCGCCCGTTCCGGCTGATCTCCTCGGACTCGTAGCGCCTTGGCGTCAGTCCAAGATATGCCCCCACGCTTGAGGAACGGCGGAAGCGAGATGCATCATCGAAGGCCGCGACAACCGCCATCGCGGTGATCGGCCCG
Source organism: Paracoccus sp. KKT209 (assembly GCF_055635455.1). Next base: position 2,345,294 of record NZ_CM145758.1, on the reverse strand, counting down.
ACTCCAGGCGCGGTCATCAGCAAACGAACGGTCGCATGCTGCTTGGCAACTGACCGGATGCGACTGTCGAGCGCGGCGATGCGGGCGAGGATGTCGCGCCTGGCCTGCATCAGGGTCTCGAAGATCGGCACGAGGTCCAGGGCGACCATCAGCTCGCCTCCGATGATCTCCTCCGCCCGGCGCTTGAACCCGCCGACCCGTTTGCCGAACATGATGCCGAAAGTCTTCAGCAGCCCCCTGATCTCGTTCTCCAGCTTGACGCGCATGCCGACGAGAGCCTCCCGCGCCGTCAGCATCGCCCGGTTGACATAGGCATCGTGGCTCTTGATCTGCGCGGCCTTGAACCAACCGGTGCGCACGATCTGCGCCAAGCCGCGGGCATCATGCCGATCGGTCTTGTTCGGCATCATCTTCAGAACGCCGTTCGCGTAGCGGGCATCGATGCAGATGATCGGCACCTGCCGCTCCGTCAAGGCATTCCAGAGCCAGACTGCCAGCGGGCCGGTCTCCATGCCGACCCGCTCGAAGCCTTCGGCTCGTTCAGCCAACCAGGCTGCAATTGCGTGCGGGCAGGTCGGCACCTTCGCCTCAGCCACCTGCGTCCCATCCTCACGCACCACACAAATCGCCGTCTCTTCTTGCGACACGTCCAAAGCTGCAAACATTCCCATCGCATCCTCCCTGTTCACGCCCCGGCAGAGGGCCGAAGCAACAGATCCCATCTTGCAACAGAGACAGCCGCGAGTGGGGGCGTGGCGATTACGCTAAGTGGTGTAATTTCACCGGCACGTTCGGTGTAATCTCGGGTGGCCATTGAGGTGGAGTTTCGACGCTTCAACCACGAACCATACGGAGCCCCCGATGACCAAGACCAACATGGACCTGTCCGAGTTTTTGGCCAAGCACGATCAGGGTGATTTGCTGCGCAGCATCGCGGAGGCCGTCCTTCAGCTGATCATGGAGGCTGATGTCGATGGCCTGATCGGCGCCGGGCGCAACGAGCGCAGCGGCGACCGCACGACCTGGCGCAACGGGTATCGCGAACGTGCGCTTGATACCCGCTTGGGCACTTTGAACCTGCGGGTGCCGAAGCTGCGGCAGGGCAGCTACTTCCCCGGCTTCCTCGAAGCTCGCAATACCTCGGAACAGGCACTGGTTGCCGTGATCCAGGAGGCTTGGATCGGCGGCGTCTCGACTCGCCGCGTTGACGATCTCGTGCAGGCCATGGGACTGAGCGGCATCTCCAAGAGCACGGTGTCCAAGCTGTGCAAGGACATCGATGAACGGGTCGGCGAGTTCTTGAACCGGCCGCTCACGGGGGAGTGGCCCTATGTCTGGCTCGATGCCACCTATCTCAAGCAGCGCCAGGGCGGGCGGATTGTCTCGGTTGCGGCCATTATCGCCGTGGCCGCCAACACCGAAGGCCGCCGGGAAGTCATCGGTCTTGGCATTGGCCCGTCAGAGGCAGAGACCTTCTGGACTGACTTCCTGCGCTCGCTGAAGGCCCGCGGGCTCGACGGCGTCCGGCTGGTGATCAGCGATGCCCATGCCGGCCTAAAGGCCGCCATTGCACGCGTCTTTGAAGCTACCTGGCACAGGTGCCGTGTTCACTGGATGCGCAATGCCTCGCCCACGTCTCCAAAGGTCAGCATACGGTTGTCGCGGCAGCGATACGGCAAGCATTCGAACAGCCCGATCGCAAGCACGCTGGCGATACTTGGCGCCATGTCGCGGAGCAGGTCCGCACCCGCTGGCCCAAGCTGGCAGACCTGATGGACGACAGCGAGCATGACGTGCTGGCCTACATGGCCTTCCCCCGCCAGCACCGCACCAAGTTGCACAGCACCAATCCGATTGAACGTCTGAACAAGGAGGTGAAGCGCCGCGCCGATGTCGTCGGCATCTTCCCCAACGAAGCCTCGATCATGCGGCTGATCGGCGCGGTGCTGTTCGAGCAGAATGACGAATGGCAGACCTCGAGCCGTTACATGCAGGTCGAGGCCTTCGCTCAGATCGACAAGGAGGAGATCGACCCCATTCTAAGCATTACTACAAAAGCCGCCTGATCATGACCTCAGGCCATCTGAGAAATTACACCAGCTTGACGGACGTAACCCGGCACTGCTGCGGTAAATAAATGAACCAGACCCACGCCTTTTGGACGCCTTCCTCTCTGGTTCTGAGGCAAGAATGCCATGACAGGCACAGCCAACTTAAGCAAATTCAGCCAGACGCGGTCGCTTAGAACATCGAGCGGGGCTAAGGCACAAGTGATAGTGTGGTCCACCCGTTACTGGCAGCGCATCTAAAAAGGCGGGGCGCCAGTGTCAGGCACAGATAGCTAGGTCGCCTGCACAGTATTCGACGTAGCTGCTTGCGGAATTTCGATCATCGTGCTTGGCTCGCCTTCTCGAATGAAGTTCATCAGCGACAGCAAAGATGCCTCCACGTTCGAAGTCGAAATGCTGCACTCCCAAATCACGACGACCTTCCACCCTGCTTCGATAAGGGCTCCTTGCGCGCGCTGATCACGCGCCACGTTAGAGGCAAACTTTCCCAACCAAAAATTCGGTCTTGTTGCGGGCACGCTGGCCTTCGGACAACCTCCATGACGGTGCCAGAAGCATCCATGCACGAAGATAGCCGTGCGCCATTTGCTTAGAGCCAGATCGGGAGCACCGGGAAGTTTCCGCACATCGACACGGAAACGAAATCCGGCCGCATGCAACGCCTTGCGAACAGCAATTTCCGGTTTCGTGTCTCTTCGCCCAATGGCAGCCATCATTCTCGAACGCACTTCCGGCGTGACGATATCTGCCAATCTCTGTTCCTTTCCCTTTTCACCTGGCGCTGACCTCGTGATGTGCCTACAAGATGCTGCACTGACGAGAGAAGAAATGACCAAGCACTTCGCGATCATCGACCTGTTCGCTGGGCCGGGGGGACTCGGCGAAGGCTTCTCGGCGGCCGGACGCGAGACTTCGATCAAGATGAATATCCGACTCTCGATCGAGAAGGAAGCGGTCGAAGTTCGAACGCTCAGGCTACGTTCGTTCCTCAGGAGCTTCGGTGAGGCGCTGCCCTCAGAATATTACGAAGCACTCAATAGGGGACGTGCGCTTCCGGACTGGGAGACATCTCATCCGCGGCAGTGGACGCGCGCGCAGGACGAAGCCCGCCAGATGGAGCTTGGACAACCCGGCGTGTTCGAAGAGATTGCTGCAGTTCTTGACGAGGCTCGCGAGTCTTTCCACGGCGATACCATCCTGATCGGCGGGCCTCCTTGTCAGGCATACTCTTTGGTCGGACGATCCCGCAACAGGGGGAAGGCCAACTATGTCGCCGAAGACGATCTTCGGCATTTTCTCTACCGCGAATACGTATCGATTTTGGACCGGCTGCGCCCGGCCGCTTTCGTGATGGAAAACGTCAAAGGCATGATCTCTAGCCAAGTGGACGGTGGCGAGATCTTCGAGCGCGTCTTGGATGATCTTCGCACCGCAGGTGACGGCTACACGCTTTTGCCGCTTTCGGCTACCCGTAACAAGGCAGTTCCGGACGCGCGGGACTTCATCGTCAAGGCGGAGGATCATGGTGTTCCCCAAGCGCGACACCGCGTGTTCGTAGTCGGGATCAGATCTGACATCACACCACCCGGTGACGCTGCGCCTCTTCTTCCTGCAATCACCTCATCCGAGCCGGCGGATGTCTGGTCGGTGCTGTCAGACTTTCCGGCCCTTCGTAGTGGCCTGAGCCGAGGCGTTGACAGTGCTCAGCTTTGGTCAACAGTTATTGGTGATCATGCGAACCGGATCATCGCCAGCAACGACGTGGGCGAAGACATTCGACGCGCCATGCAGTTCCTGAAGTCTGGCAGCCTAGGCACTGTCCGGCTGCGGAAATTCGAACAGGCCGAGTCGAGGCCGATACCTGAAACCGAACTCGGCCGCTGGCTGCACGATCCCGCTCTGGTTCGCATCCTTGGGCATGAAACACGCGCCCATATATCCGAAGACTTGGGGCGCTATCTGTTTGCGTCCGTTTTCGCACAGGAGCGGCGTCGGTCACCGAAGCTTCAAGATTTTCCGGAGTTTCTTCTCCCTGAGCACAAGAACCGCTTGAGCGGGAAGTTTGCGGACCGGTTCCGGGTCCAGAGAGGCGACCGGCCTTCCAGCACGGTCACCAGCCATATCTCGAAGGACGGACACTACTTCATCCATCCCGACCCTGCCCAAGCAAGATCGCTGACCGTCCGGGAGGCCGCCAGGCTGCAGACCTTCCCGGACAACTACTTCTTCTGCGGGAACCGAACCCAGCAGTATCATCAGGTCGGTAACGCCGTTCCGCCTTTCCTCGCCCTGAAGATCGCTCGCGTGATCCGAGATATCATCGGCTGATCGAGATCAGCGCTTCCTGACTCGCCAGACGGTGCTGCTCCGGAAACCTGCTCAAAGATGGTCGACATTTCCCGTGAAAGTTCAGCATCAGACAGAAAGGCAAAGTCGACAACCTGATTACGTAGCCGCAATAGTTTTGTTGCACGACGCATTACATCCTCCATTCGTCCGCGGCCCAGGTTTTTCGACGTCTCGACCCATGCAATCCCGAGTGCCCGAGCGAGGCGGGCATCGGACGCGATAGAGGCCCGTTCGAAAATCTGAACCATCGCGTCCTCGCTGAGGCTCGATATGAGCTGCCATCGCTCCGGCTCTTTTTTTCCCAGATCAAGCGTGCGTCCCCGCATCCATGCCCTCTGGAACGTGTTCCTCACCCCTCCGGCGAAGCGCGCCTTATGGTCCGAAGAAAACCGCCACTGGGCGAACTCGCGCAGAATGACGCAGGTCATGCAGGCCCAAACATCATCTCGCAAGGCTTCGCCCCCGCCGAGATCCGGATGCGCCCCTAGGAACTTTGCGACCTCTTGATCGAAGGCGGTTTTCTGGCGTTCCGAACCCGGTGAGGGAAAAGCCTGTCCACGAGCGATACGGCCGATCTCAATCGTTATAGCCTCAAGAAGATTCGTGTTCACTGACCCGCCGCTCGCGCCATACCAGATGTATGCCTCATGCGAACGCAGACGATCCTCAACATTGATCGACAGGTCGAACCGGAAGGGCGCAGCATTGCGCAGGTCCTCAATGCACTTGTCGACACCCAAAGGGGTAAGCCGGGGAAGAAGGATGGTCATTCCGGATCTCCGATCTCTGCTGCGGCATGCAGGGCAGCATGGAAGCTGCCTGGCCGCGTGTTCCGGATCGAACGGATGGCATTGAGCGCTTGGCTGGGGAAGGCGGTGTCTAGCCACCCGAAGATCTGTCGTCCAACCGAGCCATCCTCGCAGGTGGCAACCGTTTCTGAGAAGTCTTCTTGGTCCAATGCCATGTTTGCCAGCTGGACCATCACGTCTCCTAGCATCGCCTGCAATACATGAGGATCCCCTTCGATAACGCGTTGTGCGAATGCCGCATGATCGGCGTTTACGTAAAGACGCACCGTTCCGGAGAAATCGCCGTGAAAACTCGTGCCGCGGAACGAAAGATACCAAGGTGCGTGTTCGTGTGGCCAGCTGTTAAATGCCTTTGAGAAAGATAAGATTTCCATGGGAAATCGGGTATCTCCTCCATCTTCCAAGGCGGCTTCGGCAATGTTCATCCAGAGACGCGCGCCCGGCCGGTCGGGAGAAAGCGGTGAATGCGCTGAAGGACGTTCTGCAAGAACAACTTCCGTCCTCACATGAAGTCGTCCCCCCAACGATTGACCCTGAAGGATGACCTCGAGTTCCCTCGGAGCCGGGCGCCGGTTGTCGACGTCGATCCGAAGCACGCGATCCATACGACGAGGAAAGCGGCCGAGACCCGAACCGATCTTCACGATGATCGCGAGCTTCAGTTCGCCGACATCAATCTGCAAGGATCGGGCGGCTGCCCGGAGGTCGAAGGTCAGCGATGTCCTCAACTGGAGATCTCGAGCATAATCCCAGTTCTCGATCATCCTACCCATTTGAATGAGAGGTTGGCCCGGATCTCCGACAAACCAGCCGTCGAATCCTACATCAGCATCTCCCAGAACAAGGAAGGGTGGCGCAATGGAAGACGTCACGGGCGCTCCTCCACGACGTCCAGACGCAGCCCAACAGCCGCGTCAGCGGGTATGCTGACACGGCACATGATGACGCCGCTCCTGTTTCCGATGCTGATGATGCTACCTTTCTCCTTGCGGTCATTCAGTTCCACGTCGATGACCCGTGCTTCATATCCGGCAGGCAGGTCGGACGTATCTGTCATGGCCCCGTCAAGGATCAGGTGCGCTGTAACATCTAGGCACATGTCGGGAGAACTGCCGTCGTTCCTGAGATCCGCTTCGAAATGGGCGATCCTCCTCCCTTCCGAAAAGTCCAGCCCGGTGAACCGTGGTGCCGAGATAGCAATCCCTTTCTTCCTGCCTCCCCTGCTACCGGGCGCCGAAGTGGCACGACCGGGACCTTTACTCAGAGTCATGTCAAGATGCTTGCCGAGTAGCGTGGCTGTCTCGGCAATCGACGGGGCTTTCGTGGCGGTGCCCACTATCCCTTCCTTGGGCTGAACATACGACGAGGCATGTCTGGCAAGCTCTCGCAGTCCTACGTTGACGAACGTCTTCCTGTTGCCCTTCGGCAAGTTGTTCGGGACCCAATCGTCGTGTGCGGGAGGTTCGGCCTCGGCGAAAGCGGCCTCAATCTCCGGATCCTCCGAACAGATGAATACCCCGGCCCATTCGTAGCGGCTGTCAGGAAAGGCATTTCCTTCGAGATACCGGACCACAAGTTCGACCGGCCGCATCAGGGCAATGTGTGAGGCTTGCTGGGACAAGGGCGAGGACCGTCGCTCGATCCGCGGATCACGCTGCGCCCGCATGCCACGAGCCATTCCCAAGCTTCCCAACACGGCCTTTGGCCGCTGGCTTCGGATGATTTCTCCCTTACCCTCTCGAGCGATTGTCAGCGCCTGAGAATAGAGGTCGAGCGGAGGAAACTCCTCGGGCGGCGGAACATTGATGTGCCTTCCGCCGATATCGATGCTCACCTTCAACTTGCGCCCGGGATCTGTGGCCACACACATACGTGGCCAGAAGTTCCAGAGAACGGTTTCCAGCAGGTCTGGCTCGAGGCTGCTTTCATTCTCAAGAAGTGGCGAGATGATCGCAATTGTCGTTCCGCTCCGGGTTTCGTCCCGTTCAGGAAATCCGAGGACACGGGCGAGACGCTCTGCATCGCCGCCTTCGAGTGGGTCAACCCCGCCTTCGCCGTCCGTCCTGCCCCACCAGTGGCGACCGGTGAAGCGGCAGCGCCTGCCATCAACATCTTCGTCGAACGCGTTTCCCAAATGACACCCCATGATGCGCCGCACAGGCTGTCCACCCGACATCGTCTGGCTGTCCACGATGATCGTGGAGCAACTGCTGAGGGCATAGAGGGAGGTCTTGCCGTATCCGTAGGTTCCCCCACCTTGTTGAGTGTCCCGGGGCGCTCCGACGTTGCGAAGGAAGTTGACGAAGTTGAGGGGCTCCGTTTTCGAAGCAATGTCAGCTCTCGACGGGCCGCTCAGGCCGCTCGTGCCAAAATCTGCAATCTCGAAGATGGCCAGCCTATCTACTGCCAGCACGTCGTGGAGGTGCATACGGCCCTCGTCTTCGGTTCCAAGCTCACTGGTGCGAGACGGAAGGGCGGCGAAGGCCAATCGGCGAAATGACTCCAGCTCGTGACCTAACAGGACGCGACGTCGCAGCAGGATCTCGATTGGCCGCGATCCGGGAGATGCGTCAATGGAATTCTGGAGTGCCTCGCGGATGACCGCCTGCAACAGGCTGAGAGCCGGCCGCCCCAGCAGGCGGCGGAAACCCTCTGCGGCCATATTGCCGGTGCGTGCGAAACGCTCACTGTGAAGATCAAGCGGTGTCACAGGCAAAACTCCCGGAGCAGCTCCGTTGTCTCGACCTCCGGAAGCTTGCAGTCTCGTGCATGGAAGAGGTCCACCATGTAATCCAAATTGGAAACACCTGGCGGCAGGATACCTGCTGGAAAGATCTCAGGAATAATACGCGGAAAGTTCTTGTTGACCGCGTAGATATCGAAGCCTTCGAGAGAGAACGCTATTTCGTTCCATTCCTCCGCATCCGGCGCACGACATCCAACGGCGTGCAGTCGATCTTCGAGAAGGACTTCGTCAGCTCCTCGTCCGACGATCCGCGAGAAGATGCTTGCGACGGTTAGATCCCCGTTGTCAGCGCGTTCCGCTCTGATGTGAGCGAGGAAGAGGGCTGAGCCAAGCGGGGCCTGAAGCTGCTCGCCCCCATGGACCGCGATTTTGGTTGCGTCGGAGCGCATTGAAGTCTTTGTCTCGATTGCCATTGCCCCACGACGGAAATCATGTCGCTGGCCGGTGGGACCGACCCATGCATCCACCATTGCAGGGTCATGAGCGCACAATTGATCCAGCACGTGTAGTTCACCAATCAGCCCCGCAATCTCGTTGGCAGGCACCTCTCCGATGGGTCCTGCGGCAAGGAGCTTCCGAAAGTCGTCAATCGTTCCCTTAACCGCGGTGTCGGGAGGAGTCCCCACGTCAATGCGGGACAGAATCTCCTCTGCTAGATCGGCGAAAACCCCGGCAAGTCTGGCATCGCGGAGCATGAGGTCGATGTAATGCTCGACTTGCGGACCATTACGATAGCTGGCGTAGGATACGAGCAGGCTCCGGTTTCCCGCAGGCATCCTGCCACGGCCCGGACGTGCGACGGGAACAAGCAGGCGGGCCTCTCCCTGTGGCCCTGTTGCCAAGCGCACCTCTCCGTAGCCGGTGGAAACTCCAGTTGCACGGCTCGGCACTTCCAAGCGACCGTCACCTTGGCCGCTCCTACGGATGCGGTCCCATTCGGCTGCAAGGGCAATCATGTCAGACGAGCCCCTCGATCTCGGCCAACTCGTCGGGACCCTCTTCGGTATCTTCGACAGCTTGGGCATCGATGTCGACCGAGAAGTAACTTCCGCTTCGATCCTTCTGCCCCGGGAAGACGATACCGAACCCCATCAGATCGCCGGCAGCGTTCAGGCTTTCACGTGAGGAAGGCTTTCCTGATTTTGCTCTGCGTTCTTCAGGCTCAGATAACGCGTCGATCGGATAGAGGAGGAGAAGGGGCTTGTCCGGCCTGCACTCCTTGAACCCGGACCAATCATCCTTTTCAGGCTTGCAGTCCGCATCGATGAGGATGTCTGCCTTGGACATGAGTGCCTTGATGTCAGCGTAACGCCGATTCTCGGACTTCAGCTTCGAGCGCCGTAGAGTAACAACCGCGCCCAACTTGCCGAGCGGTTTTTTCGAACGGGTGCCTGAGGCAGGCTGAACAAGGCCGACGTTCCATTCCGACAGGGATGCCGCCGCGCTGTCGATATATTCCAGAAGATATGCCTGCTTGAGGTCCATGTGCTCTTCTGAGATGTCGGTGGCAGCGATAAACTTACGGACTGCTGAAAGTGGAACTTTTTCAAAGAGGACGTCACCCTTGCCTGACTTCGGGGGTTGTGCGGTTCCTGCAACATCGACCAGCTTGGCAGCAGCCTTCCAGTTGCCAGCCACTACTTGGGGATCAGTGTGGTTGAAGCGGATGGTCTGCACATGCTTGCCGGCAAAGCTCATGTTCGTCCGATGGGCGTGCTTCATCTTCGTGGCGGCAGTGATCGCCATTCCCGGTATCGCCCGCACACGGACCGCAAACTCCCGCGGCGTAAGATCGTTCTCACGATACATGGCGATGTCGCTACGGATCTCTTCTTCGATCACCGCAAGAGAGCGGAATTTCGATGCGAGGCCCTCGGTCGTCCAGAGGCGTGGGAGATCGTCGTAGCCATGCCGATAGCCGAACCAACGCCCCATCTGCAGAAGTGTATCATATTGCTTGGAGGTCCTCAGGAAGAACGAGACACATAGCCCCTCGAGGGTAAGGCCACGTGCCAACACGGTGCCTCCCACAACGATGCAGGTTACGGGGTCCCCCGTATAGTCCAGCCGAAAATCCTCCTCCGTTTCGCCGTTCTCCACAGGATACGTCATCACTGCGAGCACCTCGGGAAGAAACTCCGTAACAGCCTCGAACTTTTCGAGAAGGTGCGCGCCCCCGGCCGCTGCGGTGCGCAGGCGCTCGTCCTCGAACACCTCCCGCAGACGCTCCGCCACCAAACCGGCCCCGGCGATCAGATCATCCTTACGGTCCTCGATCCAGTTCCGTATGAGGTCCGACATGTATTCATGCTGACGGACAAAGGGAGACGAGTGAACCAGCATCGACATGTGCTTGTCCGCCTGCCCCCGCGCCCTCCGTAGCGCGCAGGTGCAGAGAAACCACAGAATCGCGTTTTCCAAAGATCGCGTCATCTGGGGACGGAAGCTTTCCTTGTCCTTCATGGACGCCGGCTGCAGTAGAGCAGGTTCCTCCTTCCCGAGATGGCGGATCATGTCCCGCTCTTCGGCTCCTTCGTCGGCACTATCGCCTCCGAATACCTCCCTAGCTCCGAAGTATCCCTCCGGTCGCTCCAAGGCAGTAATGAAGTCCCGCGGATATAAATCGTCTAGGGCTTCCTCCTCGCCATAAGGATAGGGATTGATGAAAACGTTCGCGAAGGGGGTGGCCGTGTAGCCGACGTAGGAGACGGCCGGAATTTCTGCCAAGATTCGCCGGATCTCCTCATTGATCTTTGTCATGTCGAACTCGCCCTTTGCCGAGTTGACGGAGGCTTGGTCGCATTCGTCGTCGATCATGAGGACGCGGAGCTTCCGTTTCACCGCAGCCTGCGTGCGCTTGAACGTCTTGCCGAGTTGCCGGAGGCGACTGCCCTCCTTTTTCATGACCACAAGCTGGGCATGGCCTGGAGACGGCATCACAAATCCACCATTAGGAGGCTGAACGAAGTCTCCGTCGGCAGCGCTGGTCGTATAGAGCTGCCAAAGCCCCCGATGCCGAAGCACGTCCTGTTCGAATCGATCTTGGGTCTGCTTTCGCAGCTTGTTCGTTACGCCGCCCAGCACGATGATCATGTTGTAGCCTGCGTCCACCGCCTTTGCCATGACGGCTGTCATATTCGCCGTCTTGCCGGACTGCACGTAACCCACGACAAGTCCCCGGCAGTCGAACTTCTCGGAGGTCGGGTTCCCCAAGAGCGATACGACTTCGGTTGACGCACTATCGAGTGATTTTACTGTGTCGCTGTTCCAGCTTTTCGTCTTCAAATACTCGTGCAAGGCTGACCAGTGCCTGCCGTCGGGGCGAGGGCCGGAATACCACTCCTCTCGTTTGTCTATAACGGAAAAGCGGCGGAGGATCTCTACCTCTTGGAATTCCGCTTTTACCAAGCCGACAGCGGCAGCAAGCGCGTCGAGCTGAGCCGAACCAAAGTCAAAGCCTATGGCCGCGGCGTCAGTGCGTATCGCTGCTGCGGTCTCTTCTACGCTCTCGTAATTGACTTGGCGTTGACGTAACTGAGTTGCAAAGGCTTGAATCTGGGGTGAGGACATGAATTGGACCTAATTAAAGCAATTGCCTGAGACTAGCGCGGCGGCTACTCTCGCATCAAACAAATTCCCCCAGAACACACCAAACCCTTAGGTGCGGGGAGCTTCATCGCAACGGTATTTGTCAGGGTGCTGGACATGCCCAGCTCTGACGGCTCCGACACAAGGCATTCGCAAAAGTTACGAGCCTTCGGCCGAGCAATGCGACCTCTAGTGCGAAGGAGGGGGCGCAACCGTTCCGACGCCGGTCTTCCCAACAGCCTCGCGGTGTAGAGCAGCCATACCTTCCATGTTCGCTGCCCATGCGCCTCGCCATAAGCTCTATAAAATCTTCAGCTCCTGTGCGTGCACCAACGGCTGTTCCGGCACGACATTGTCTTGAGAAACCTGTCCTGTAGAGTGCCGGTGGAACACAACAGCAGCACCTGACGTCAGCAGCATGTCCAAGAAGACCCTGAACAAAGCAAATCTCGAGAAGCTGGGGGCTGAAAAGCTTGCCGAACTGGTGATGGATCTGGTGCAAGGAAGCGCCGCTCTGCAGAGGCGCGCGCGGATGGAGCTCAGCGCCGCACAAGGACCCAAAGACGTCGCCGCCGACATACGCAAGCGGTTCGCGTCGCTGCGGCGCGCGACCAGCTACCTGGACTGGCGACAGCAAAGGGCGGTGGTCAAGGATCTCGAAGGACTGCTGAGCGCGATCGAACACAAGGTTGCTCCGGATGATGCCGTTGAAGCCTTCGAGCTGCTTTGGTCGCTCCTGAAACTCGCTCCGTCGATCCACGAACGCACCGATGACAGCAACGGCGCGATCGGGAGTGTGATGGACGACGCGGTAGAGCTGATCGCCAAGGTCGCACCCCGGATTTCGCCGGATCGAGAGACCTTGGCCGAGCGGATCCTCGAAGCCGTTGCCGACGCGGGCTATGGCGAGTTCGATGGCATCATTCCCGCGACTGCCGAAGCACTGGGAATAGAGGGGCTCGAACACCTGAAGCAGATCACCGAGGCCTGGGCCGCACAGCCGCCGACGGCACAGGAACTGGCCAGATTCGCGGGCTACCGGTTCTCCACCTCGCCGGAACAGATTGTTCAGCGTAACAAGCAGGCCACCCGGTCGATCGTTTTGGCCGATATTGCCGACGCACAGGGCGATGTCGACGCCTACATCGCCCGCTATTCGGAGGAGCAGCTGACTTACGGAACCATAGCGCCTGACGTTGCTCGGCGGTTGCTGGACGCCGGTCGCGTGGAGGAAGCCTTCAGCATCGTCGAGCGCGCCAGAGCGGCCGAAGGTGTGAAGGCATTCAGCATGCTTCACGACGACCTCGATGAGGTCTACGAGGAATGCCTCGAGAAGCTGGGCAGGATGGACGAGCTGAAGGACCATCTGTGGAGCACGTTTCAGCAGAACCTGAGCGGACGCAGCCTTAGGAAATACCTGAAGCTGCACCCCGACTTCGAGGACATCGAGGCGGAGGAAAAGGCCTTGGGCATCGCCGAAGCCTTCCCTGAGACCGACGCTGCCATCAGCTTCCTCGTCGACTGGCCCGCTCATGAACGTGCGGCACGGGTTGTGCTGGCGCGGGCGGAGGATCTGGACGGAAACTCCTATCACACCCTGACGACTGCGGCGGCCGCTCTCGAAGCCCGCTATCCATTGGCCGCAACACTGATGCGACGTGCCATGGTTCATGACACTCTGGATGCCGGGAAGTCCAAAAGATATCGATACGCCGCTCGGCACCTTGCGGAGTGCCAGTCCTGCGATGCGGCCATTGAGGACTACGGCAGCTTTGCCACGCACGAGCAGTTCGTCCAGGCCCTCAAGCAGAAGCACGGGCGCAAGTATGGGTTCTGGCAGCTGGTTGACGAGTAGAGCTTGGCTCTCTCCGGACGTTTAAGACCGTGCGCGCTGCAGTGCAGCTTCCGCAAAACGGACGAGAGTTCGGACACCGGATCCGCAGTATTCCGAGGTCTGCTTTTGCGGCACAAAACCGCACTCACCGCATTCATTTGTTGTCGGCATGCCGAAGAAGGGCACATAGTCAGGGGTATGAAGCGACCAGAGCTCCTAATCGAACGATCTTACTCCATGATGATTGCTAGCTACTGGCTGTCGCGCTGTGGCGTCCGTCAGGGTGAAAAAGCAGCATCGCCGCCCGCGGCTCTCGGCCTCGGCACATGGAGAGAAGCCTACAACAGTTTTTTTGACGCGATGGGTGGGGGTCGATCGCTGTCCCAATTCAGGAACAGCATTAAAAATGCGCGGGATACCTTCGATATACTCTTTGACAATGGCCGGATCGGCTGGGTTGATCGCGACGGCCAACAGCCTGCACTGAGCTCCAGTTTTAGGCGCATTCATGAAGAGTGGAGGGAACGATCCGACGATGAGCTCGAGAAGCTTGTGCTCGGACTTCAGGCCAGTATGCCGGCGGTAGAAGAAGGAACAGCCTACGGCACTGAAGCAAGGACTGAGGGCGGCGTGAAGGTCTACCTTTCCCTGCGGCGCGAGCGCAATCCAAAGCTGAGAGACGAGGCGCTTGCGCTCCACGGGCTCGATTGCATGGCTTGCGGGTTCAATTTTGAGAGGGTGTATGGAGCTTTCGGAGCAGGCTTCATTGAAGTCCATCACGTCGTTCCGCTTGCGGAGGCAGGTAAATCGGTTACTAATCCAGAAACAGACCTGATCGTGTTGTGTGCCAACTGCCATCGCATGATGCATCGTCAGCGCGATGTGTGCCTGTCACTGGATGAACTTAAAGCTTGTGTGGGAAGGTGCGAAACAGCTACCTGACGACTGATGGCGCGTTATGACGCAGCTTTAGCCTTGAGACATCCCCTCGTTTCATCTCGGCCCATTGTTGCCGTTCGACAGTCCCCTACTAAAAGTCCGCATTTGCGGAGGCATTGCAGTCGTTTGGGGGCGCGAAGGCGATCAACGCGGCGATCGACGGGGGCGTCGTCTATCACCGGCGGACCGACAGTAAATGCCTTCACTATTTGATCCGGAAATAGCACAAGCGGCCAGCGACAACCGGCGACTGGTCGCGTGAGGCTTCGCGACGATCGCGCGATGATTTGGGGGACGATCCTTGGGAAATGTCTGGCAGTTCTTCCAGCCACCGCTCTACTGGCAGCAATTCGAAGAGCTTTGCGCTGGCCTTCTGACCGAGGTCTATGGCGTCCCCAATGCGCAGCAAGTTGGCCGCCCTGGCCAGGCACAGAACGGCGTCGACGTCTTCGGCACATCGGCCCGCCACGGTCGGATAGGGATCCAGTGCAAGCGCCTCTCCGACCTCGACGAGAACAACAATCCCTATCCGGGTGGTCCGATCACCCGCGCGTTGCTGCGTGACGCGGCCGACGACGCTCTTAGCTTCCGACCGAATCTTACGCTATGGATCCTCGCAACCACCGCCCGCCGCGATACCAAGATACAGGGATGGGTCGAGGAACTTAACGACGAGTGGGAGCAGATGTGCCGCAAACGGATTGCGATCGTTTGGACTTGGGACGAGTGCATCTCGCATCTCAACAGCTATCCCGAACTCCAGCGCCGATATTATCGCGATGTGATCCAAGTGGGCTCGCCCAAGGATCTCGACGAGATCATCCTGCGCACCATCGCCATGGCGTTTGCCCGGCCGGCCTTCGAGGTGCCGCTTCACTGCGAAACCCCCAGCGAATTCTTCCATGCTCTGAAAGACACGCAGAAGGCGCTGCGCACTGGAGAGTTGGTCGATCGCGAAAGCCGGCAGGTCATCCGCAAAGCGATCGGTGGCTATCGCGAACTGGACGATGATCTGGCCCGCACCGGCCTTGGCGACGTCGACAAGCATCTGAAGCTTCTACGCACGCAGCTCGAACAAGGCCTCAAAGACGGCACGATCGTGACGGTCGGCACCTGCCTCGATATCCGGCAGCCGGCCCTGGCGCGCTATCTAGACGAACTACGCCAGCGCTGCCTTGTTGACCTGAACAATGTCCTTCGTCATACCGGCATCTCCGCTGTCTAGGCATCGCGCTCGGCGGTCGGGGAAATGCGGTAGCTCGTCCGCCTGGCGATACTGCAACCGATCCGGCGTGATGGCTCGATCGACCGTTTTCGACCGGGATCAATCTCGCTAGTCTGACCCGACATGCCCGCGGGTAATCGGTGAGTTGCTGCGCCGCTCCGCGCGAAGAGGTCGCTGATGGAGGGACTGGTGGAAAAGGACAAGTCGGAAGCACCGGACGATGCGGTGGCGCTGGGTATGCTCTCGGCACCCGCTCTGCCAGAGGTCGAACCAGCGGAGACGCCTGACGCGTTCCTAGCAGTCGTGTCCAAGACCCTCAAGGTGTCGGTCGATGTGGACGCCGATCTTGCCAGCATTCTTTCCGATCACCTACTGACCGTTACGCCGCATGCCAATGCCGTAGCCAATGCGAAGGCCGCAATCGTCGCTTTGGCGTTAAAGCGCGCGGCACCAGCTGAGGAGCAGGCCAATGGCTGATCCGACGCTTTTCCACTCGCTGACGCTGGAAGGCTTCCGCGCCTATCTTCAGCCCAAGACCTTCGATTTCAGCAACAAGCGCTGCTTGGCAATTTTCGCGCCGAACGGTCTGGGCAAGTCGAGCGTCATCGACGCGCTCGAATTTCTCTTCTCCGAACATGGCACGCTCGAACGGCTCGGGCAGCGCACCCTGAACAACCAGGCCGGACCGCCCGCGCTCGTGCACAATGGCGCGCAGACAGCGGGGATCGCGCCGCTGGTCAAATTCACGACGATCACCTGCAAGACGACGGCCGAGGGCAGCCGCGCCGCCGTAGGCAACCCGCGCCCGATCCCCGCAGCCGCGACCGCAATGAAGGCGGGTTTCGTCGTCCCACCGATCATCCGCGGCTATACGCTGCGCACCTTCGTTGAATCGCATAGCCCTGAGAATCGCTACAGCGACGTGGCGGACTGGCTCCAGCTTTCACCGCTGGTGGAAGTGCAAAAGAACCTCCGCCTCCTGCGCCGCGATGTGAAGGCCGCTGCCGAGAGCACCACCGAACAGGATCGCGTTGCCGGCCTGTTGCGGACCGAAACCGCCCAGGCAGTTCAGGCGTGGGACGACGCGGCTGTGCTCGGCTTCATCAACGCAAGCGTCATCGCGCCGCTCGATCCGGCGTTGACGCTCACAACGCTCGCCGCTGGAGACGAGGGCTATGTCGAGGTCTGTAAGCGTGTCGAGACGGAGGAAAAGCGGGTCGGGCTCGCCGGCCTCAAACAGATCCGCAATTCGGTCGTGGCCCTGTGGCAGAAGACTGTTCCCGAAAACGGTGGGGACGCTAAATTGTCCGGCGCCATCGCGGCGTTCGGTAAGGCGCTGGCCGTTCAGGCTGATGCCAAGGCCACTGAGGCCGATGAGCGAGACAAAGCGGCCGGCACCGTTTTCCGATCGGTGTGGAAGGAAGCCGAGAAGCTGTTTGCCGACGTCGCGACCGCGCCCGACGCCTGCCCAGTATGCGCCACGGCGATCGGCGACACCGCTGTCGGGAGCGTGCCCGCGATCCGCGATCTGCTGCAGACCCATCTCGAGGAACTTCAAAGCTACAACGATGCGAAGACCGCGCTGGACGACGCCGAGACTGCCGCTGCCCTAGCGCATAACCAGCTCGTGGCGCGTCTTCCCGCCATGATCGAGCATCTGCCCGCCGATGATGGCGACTGGTTCAAGATCGCGCTCATCGCCTATCAGAACGGCGTTTCCGGATGGCCGGCCGCCGATGCGCCTGAGTCCGCCGCCATTGTCGCCGAGCTGGAGGCCCGTCTGGCAGATCTCGACCACGACATTGCGGACATCGAAGCGAAGCAGGGCGAGCATACTTGGGCCAAGGCTAAGGCCAGCATCGACCGGCTGCTGAAGCTTCAGAAGGATGTGGCGCTGGCAACGCGCACCGCCGAGGAGCTTACCGTGCTGCACGAAGCGCTCGTCGCGCAGGCCGCGCTCGTCTCGGGCAGGATTCGGGAAAAGGTCCAGTCGCTGCTCGACACGCTTCAGGCGCCGATGAACGACATTTACAAGGAGATCCAGGGCGCCAACGCCAAGCCGATCCGGCTGGAACTGCCCGGCGAGGACGACACCAACCAGCAGCGCATGCAGCTGGTAATCGATTTTGCGGAGAACCGTCCAAGCGTCGCGCCGGGCGGCTATCTCAGCGACTCCCAGATCCATTCGGTCGCGCTCGCGCTGCGCCTCGCGGCAATCAAGAAGTTCAACGGTGCCGCACCGGTGATCGCGCTAGACGATGTCGTCACATCCTATGACGCTGATCACCGCCGCGCGATCGGTGCGTTGATCGCGAAGATGTTCACCGACTGCCAGATCATCCTCGTCACCCACGACGAGCGTTTCTTCAATCATCTGAAGGACCAACTAGCCGCAAAGGAATGGCAGTTCACCCGCATCATCGGACTAGACCCTGCATTTGGGCCGCGCTTCGCCGACCACAAGGTCACCGATGAGATGATCGCCGACCGCTGGGCCAAGGGAGAATCCGCCGCCAACGAGATGCGCCAGGCCGAGGAAGAATGGCTGCTGGGCATTGCGCGCGGGTTCGGAGTCAGTATCCGCATCCGGCAGCTCGAAAAGGCCTATTCCTATGAGCGCTCCGAGCTGGCTGCGGCGATTGGGGGGTTCCTCGGAAACCTCAAGCTAACCCCCGCCGATGTGCCGGGTGTCAACAATCGCTTCATCACCAGCCTCATCAAGGGCGATATCGAGAATTTCGGAAGCCATTTTCAGGATGCGCCTTATGGCGACGGCTCAATCGGGGACGAGCAGACCAGATGGGACGAGTTCAAGGTGTTCCGCGGGCAGTTCGAATGCGTCTGCGGGCGCACTAAATATCAGCGGCCGCTCGGCTTAAGTAAGCCGGTGTGCGCACACGACAAATGCGAAACGCAGTTCGCCTTCAAGCCGCTTGCGGCAGGCGCGGTGGTCGTCCCCAAGAGTGCCGCTGGCCCAGTTGCGAAAGCATAAAGTCGATCTGGCAGGTATTTTGGCACGGCGCCTCTGCCGAGACGCCATGCCGGGGCGATGTTGCGCAAATCAGCCCCGAGCATGACTGCCCCCTTTCCCGCCATTCTTCAGCGGACTGCTTCGATCTCGGCCCTGCCAAGGGCCGAGAAGCGGTTCATGATGGCGATGCGGATCTGGATTTCGGCGGTCTGGCGGGCGGGGTCTCGTGACATGATCCTCTCGCCGAAGAGCTTCAGGCAGTTCATCAAAGCTTCGACCCGACTTCGGGCGTGATAGCCGGTCCACTTCTTCCAGAGCGCCCGGCCCAAGCGCCTGGTTGCCCGCAGGATCTCATTTCGCGCGGCAGCAGCGGGACAGTCTTCTTTCCAGGCGCGGCCATTGCGCCGGATCGGTATGACGGCATCCGCGCCTCGGTCGATGATCGCGCCATGGCATCGTCGTGTATCGTAAGCACCATCTGCGGTGACCGTGCCGATCGTCTCTTCCGGCGGGATCTGCGCCAGAAGCTCCGGCAGCAGCGGGCTGTCGCCTTGGCGGCTCGAGGTCAACTCGACCGCGCGCACATCCCCGGTGCCCGCGTCCATGGCGAGGTGGACCTTTCTCCGTTGCCTCCGGCGTGACGGGCCATGTTTGCGGGCCTGCCACTCGCCGTCCCCGCGGAACTTGATACCGGTGCTGTCGATCAACAGGTTCAGGGGCTGCCCGGACGCGCGATACGGGACCTGCACCGCGATCCGCGCCTGCCGGCGGCACAGCGTCGAATAGTCCGGAACCGGCCAATCAAGCCCCGCCATCTGGATCAGGCTTTCAACCAGCCCGACCGTCTGCCGGAGCGGAAGCCCGAAGAGCACTTTCAGGGTCAAGCAGGTCTGGATGGCAGCGTCCGAGAAGGTCTCGGGTCGCCCGCGCTTGCCGGTCTTGTCGGCGTGCCACACCGTCTCGGGATCGAACCAGACCGACAGCGAGCCGCGCTTGCGCAGCGCCGCATTGCTTATGTCTGAGATTGAGATCATCACGGACGGTGGTCGTCGCTGCCGCTGGAAGGCACCGTCGGTGCTGACCTCCACCCAGCATGACCCGGTGCCGCACCGGGGCGGCTAAAGAGGTATCGGCCGACACATTGATTTCGGGCGCTCACGCTGATCGGTCTTGTCTAACTTGATGGGCGATGATGCAGAGCAACTCGAACATCACGGTCGCGCCGACCAGAGCTGTCATCCCGCCGACGTCGAAGGGCGGCGCAACCTCGACCACGTCGGCTCCGACGATGTTCACGGGGTGGAGCAGCCGCAGCATGTGTTGCACCTCGCGCGTGGTGAAGCCACCAATTTCCGGTGTTCCAGTGCCTGGCGCCATCGACGGGTCGATTGCATCCACGTCAAAGGTGACATAGGTCGGCTGGCTTCCGACGATCTCAGTTACCTCAGCCATGACGTCATCCGGGCCGCGCCGGACGAATTCCTCCATGTAGATGATCCGCACGCCCTGCGCCTTCGCCCAGTCATGTTCCCTTGGGTCGTAGACGGAGCCACGGATGCCGATC
The DNA here is from genome assembly GCF_055635455.1 of Paracoccus sp. KKT209. The sequence goes on along the minus strand of NZ_CM145758.1, from coordinate 2,325,200 downwards.
TGAACGATGCGCTTCGGGTCAAGAAGGCCTTCTTCAATGGCACGCCGGAAAGGGGTGCCATGGGTATAGCGATTGCCGCCGAAGTAAGTGTCATTCGTGTCGGAATGGGCATCGAACTGGATCAGTCCGAGCGGGTTGCCACCCACCCGCAGCCCGTCAGATACAGCGCGCAAGACCGGCAGCGTCGTCAGGTGGTCGCCTCCGACGGACAGCGGTAGCGCTCCGTGCGCCACGATCCGTCGCATTCCCTCTTCGATCCGGTCCAGTCCGTCGATCAGATCGACAGGGTTCACCGGGAGATCACCGACGTCCGCAATGTTGGCAATTTCGTAGGGCGCGGTTCCCGAAACATGATGCGCACTTCGCATGAGGCTCGACAGGTTGCGGACCTCGCGCGGACCATGCCGCGCGCCGGCCCGATTGGTGGTGCCGCCGTCCCATGGAATGCCGACGAGTGCGATGTCTAGGCTCTCCGCGGTCGTGACGGAAGGGAGCCGCATGAAGGTGGAATGACCCGCAAACCGGGGCACTTGCGCAGCATCGACAGGCTGATGATAGCGAGGCATGAAGTTCTCTCTCAATTGGTTTCACGAGCGGTGTCGGAGACGTGCTCCTAGTGCGAGACCTCAGAAGCCCCCATTCGTAATGGAGAAGACTTCACTCCCTAAAGCGCCTCCGCCGCAAAAGTGCGCCCTGCCTAAAAGTGGCTGAAAAGAATAGGTCTGCAAAGCTGCTGGCCGGTCAAGGCTCGTCTCCGCCAAGCTCACCTGCTGAGAAACCTGCAAAACCCAACTGCGGGACGCACAGAGGCGAAAGCCCACCAGGTGGTCGCGTCGTTTCGCTCCGCGTAGACCCTCTGTCACACCGTCACAGAAACATGCCAGCTTCATGTTATGATCGCCACGCGTCGATTGGAGGCTGGACAGATGAAACTTGTCGTGTGGAACATGGAATGGCTTAACGATCTTGTTGACAGCGATGCTGGCATGCTCAAGCCTGACGACCAGAATGTCCGTGGTCCCCGGCCTCCGTGGGAAAACCAAGGACCCACCGTTGCCGAACGCATTGTCCTCCTACGCGAGGGGCTTGCCGATCTGGATCCCGATATCCTGCTGATCGTAGAGGGCCCAGACCGGACCGAGGATATGGAAGTGCTGATGGCAGCCATCTCGGATGCCAGATGGGCAATCCACATCCAACGTTCCCGCTTCCCGTCCGGCCCAGACAACCCGCGAAAGACTACCTCCACGCAATGCGTCGGCATCGCGTTGAGGATCGATCGCGGCAACTTCGCTGACAATCCCATGACCGTCACCGATGTAGAGGACCCTGCGGCGGGGCTGATACACGCCGCGACCGAGCCCTTCTTTCTCGACTTCGGCACCGACAAGGTGCCCGAATGGTTCCGCTACGAACGCCGCCCTCTGTGGGTGACGGTTCATCCGGCGCAGGGCTCCGACTTCAACATCATGGGCCTGCACCTGAAATCGAAAGGCATCTTCGCTGCTTATGAGTGGTCGCGCTGGTGGCAGATGGCGGATGCGAACCGCATGCGCTTGCTCGCGCAATGCCGCCATATCCGCGAGGCGTTTCTGGACCTCTATCTCTCAGACCCTGCAGCGTTGCCGGTGATCGTCGCGGGCGATATCAACGACGGGCCCGGCTTCGACACGTCTGAAATGCGGCTCAGCGCCAGCGGAGTGGAGACGCTTATGGGTTCCGTCTGGAAACCCGATCTCAGCCTCGGCAACGCGCTCTTCGACGCATTGAGCAAACGCGATCGCGCCCGGTTGGATTTCAGCGGCGTGACAACCACCCGTTTTGCTGATCCGATCTTCAACGACACCTACCATCGGGTAATGATCGACCACATCCTTTATTCCCGCAGCACTCCCGGCTGGGTCGCTGCAGCAGAGGTGCCGCGCGAGACGGCGGCAGGAACTGCCTACTGGAAAATCTCGGATCACTTCCCCGTCGTTGCCAAGATCACTCCGCCCGGGATCGGCGCCTGAGACTGCACACCATACCTCGTCGGCTCTCTGCTGCCGGTAAGCACGGATCAAGGGCGCGGCGCGGCTTCTTTGAAGCGGAGGTTTGTCTTTGTTGCAGTAGTCGGGCCTCAGGTCATCACGCCCATAGTCTTCATATCCAGGGTCGACGCCAGCTGACGGTCTGGTCCTCTGCAGCTGCGAACTAATCGAAGGCGACAGCTTGGGCAGCGCCTGCGAATGCAACCCTGACCTCGATTGACCCGAGACGGGCAAGTGCTTCACGTGCACCCCGCAGGTGGATCGGCCCGATGCGCGCTCCGGTGATGATAACCGTGCCAGCGGAGAGCGGCAGTTTTTGCTCAGCGGCATGGCTTGCCAGCCATACAAGAAAATCTGCTGTTTCGGGAAGGGTTGGGGTTTGCTCGGGGACCGCGACCGGCTGCCCATCCAGAGTCAGGGTTAGGCCCAAGGGTCGGTCCAGATGGCTCTGCCAGTCGGGAATGGGGTCACCCAGCACGATGGCTGCCGAACTGAAGCTGTCCGCCATGGCCTCAAGCGGGGAAACGGCTGTTCGATCTTGATAGCGCGACGCGACGATCTCGAAGGCGAGGCGGACTTCGGAGACGGCATCAAGTGCCATGTCGGGCGTGGTCCCCGCGGCCAGGTCCGCGCCGAGAATGAAAGCCGTTTCCACCTCGATCGCTGCATCATAAGGCAGCGCTGGAAGCGTGGCGCCGCTGGCCATGACCTCGTCTGCGGGCATGGAGGCAGTATGACGGTCTTGTCCGCCCAACAGAGCCATTTTCCAGCTTGTGGGCCCGCCCAGCTGGCGCAAGACCTCAGACTGGACAGCATAGGCGCTGGCGGTATCAGGCGGCGATACGGGCAAGCCTGAGGGGCGCGCGGCACCGGCACGAACGTCCAGCAGCACGCGGGCAGCTGCCTTTGGATCAAAGTGCAGGGTCATTCGGACATCTCCTTGGTAGCAGGCATGGCATGGCGCGGCAGGATCGCGCCAGGATGCCGCACGACCTGGGCAGCAAGGCGGGCGGCGCCAGCGATCGCATCGGCAGGTGCCAGTCCAGACCGACGGCCTGCCAGCCAGCCTGCGTTGAAGCTGTCGCCGGCGCCGGTGGTGTCGACGGCGGCACGGCGGGGAGGCAGTGGCCATGTTTCGCAAGTCATAGCGTCCATTGTCCGGTGCCAAGCCGCATCGCCGCCGGTGGTCAGAACGATTTCGGCCTCCGTAAGGCTCATCAGCAGGTGCATCGCTTCTGACGGATCAGTTGTTCCGAAGCAGGCAGCCATGTCGTCCAGTGACGGCAGGATCAGCGTCGCAGTCTTGGCGGCTTGGCCGATGACTGTTCGTGCCGTTATGACGTCGGACCACAGTGCGGGCCGGTAGTTCGTATCAAGGACGATTTGCGCGCCGCCAGACCGGCGCCGCTCAAGCGCCTGCAGCAGGCTTGCACGCCCTTGGGGCATCAGCATTGCCAAAGTCACGCCCGACAGAACCAAGGTCTCGGCACGGTCCAGCACGGCCAGTTCATCGGGGCTGGAGAACAAACAGCGGGCGGGTGACTGGTCCCGCCAATAGATAAAGCTGCGCTCTCCCTGAGGGTCGGTGGTAATGAAGCTGAGACCGGGACGGCCCCCCGGCTGTGTTGCGCAGAGATCGGCGATGTCCTCCTCGGCCAAGGTGCTCCGCAGAAAGCCGCTCATTATGTCGTCCCCCAAGCGTGACAAATAGCCGACGCTGCCGGGGGAGGTCAGCCGGGCCAGGTAGACCGCAGTGTTCAGCATGTCCCCGCCTGCACGCCGGTGGAAACGCCCCGGGGTTTTGGGGCTGCTGGTGAATTCGACCAAAGGCTCGCCGATGCAGAGGAAATCCATCTCAGGCCTCATACGGCGTCGGAAGGGGACGCCCTGCGACATGCGCCGCGATATTGTCCAGAACCAGCGCGGCCATCGCGGCGCGCGCGGTATCCGTGGCCGAGCCCAGATGTGGGGTCAGCACGCAGTTCGGCGCGTCAATCAGGGCTTGCGGCACGTTCGGTTCGTCGTCGAAAACGTCCAGCCCGGCACCAGCGATGGTGCCTGCTTGCAAGGCGCTGGCCAGTGCGTCGCTGTCGACAACCGGTCCGCGGGCGACGTTCACCAAGATACCGTCGGACCCCAACGCATGTAGCACCTTCGCGTCGACGAGGCCACGGGTTTCGGCGCCGCCCGCCGCGGTCACGAACAGCAGGGTGCAGTCGCGGGCCAACGCCTGCGCATCGGCACGGAATCCATCGGGGGAATTCGGTTTTTGGGAACGTGCGGTATAGAGAATATCCATTCCCAGCCCTCGCAACAGCTCTGCCAGCCTGCGGCCGATGCGGCCATAGCCCAGGATGCCGGCGCGCCCCTGGATTACAGGCCGGCCAAGCGCGGGTTTGTCGCCCGCGCCCCATGACCCGGACCGGACAAAGCGGTCGCCTTCGGCGATGCGGCGTCCCACAGCCAATGCCAGTCCGATCCCCATCTCGGCGACAGCTGTCGACAGAACGTCGGGCGTCGTTGTCACGCGAATGCCTCGGCGACGCGCTTCTGCCAGATCAACGGCGTCAACACCAACACCGTTGACCGCGATCAGCTCCAGCTTGGGCAGACGGGACAGCTGCGCGCCGGAAAGGCCCGTAGCCCCCGAGGTCAAGACGATCCGAACATCCGACGCGTGGTCGATGTCGCGCAATACGTCATACTCGGCCTGCAGCCGCTCGTGCATCTCCGCGGGCTTTAACGAGGCAAGCGCAAGAACCTTTGGACGGCTCATGTGATCTGCCCCAAGAAATTCTGCAGACGTTCGTTCTGCGGGTTGCCGAAGAACGCGTCCGGGGCGTTTTCTTCGACGATCACACCTTTGTCCATGAAGATCACCCGGTCGGCTACAGCGCGCGCGAACTCCATCTCATGCGTGACGCAGAGCATGGTCATCCCCTCGCGGGCCAGATCGATCATCGTGTCCAGCACCTCCTTGACCATCTCGGGGTCCAGCGCACTGGTCGGTTCGTCGAACAGCATGATGCGGGGCTTCATGCACAGCGCGCGGGCAATGGCCACGCGCTGCTGCTGGCCACCCGAAAGTTGGGCAGGATACTTGTCAGCCTGCTCGGGGATCTTCACGCGCTCCAGGTATTCTCGGGCGGTCGCCTCGGCCTCGGCGCGGGGGATCTTGCGGGTCTTCATCGGCGCCAGCATGCAGTTTTCCAGCACTGTCATGTGCGGAAACAGATTGAAGGACTGGAAGACCATGCCGACGTCTTGGCGGACCTTGGCGACGTTGTCGCCGCCGGTCAGTGCGATTCCGTCGACGACGATCTGGCCGGACTGGATCGCCTCCAGCTGGTTGATCGTGCGGATCAGCGTGGATTTGCCCGACCCGGATGGACCGCAGATCACGATCCGCTCTCCGCGCTCGACGGTCAGGTCGATATCGACCAGCGCATGAAAGGCGCCGTAATACTTGTTGACGGCGCGCATGGTGATGGCGTGTTCGGTCATCGGGGTCTCCCTGGCAAGGGCGCCCGGCCGCAGTGGCCGGGCGCGTCCGGTCACTCGGCAGTCTTGACGAAGTCGGGCAGCGGCTCGCCCAGCCATTCCTGGTGGATTGCATCCAGGGTGCCGTCGGTGCGGGCCTCGGTTACGAAGGCGTTGATCTCTTCCAGCAGCGCGTCCGAGTCCGGCGCCACCGCAATGCCCTGAACCTGGCTGGACAGGTCGAACTTCTTGTCAAAACGATCTCCCGCCACATCGGCAATCTGCGAGAAGACCACATTCGACAAGCCGATCGTCTGCACTTGCCCCGACATTAATGCCTGCACGGCACTGGCATCGTCGTCAAAGCGGCGGATCTCGGTGCCTTCCGGGGCGACCTCTGTGACGCCAGTATCCTGGGTCGAGGCACGAGCGACGGCGACGGATTTTCCGGCCAGATCCTCGGGTCCCGCGACCTCGACATCCGTGCCTCCATAGACGCCGATGGCGATGCCCGCATAGGGGGTCGAAAAATCTACCCGCTCGGCACGCTCCGGGGTGATGCCGAGCGAGGCCACAAGGACATCGACCTGACCCGACAGCAGATAGGGAATGCGGTTAGGGCCTGTGACTGGCACGATCTCCGCCTCGACTCCCAGATGTTCGGCCAAGGCCTTGGCGACATCTGCATCATAGCCATCAGGATTGCCTGATGTGTCCTGGATCCCAAAAGGAGGGAAGTCGACCAGCATGCCGATGCGGACAGTTCCCGCGTCGCGGATCTGCTGCAGGTCGGCGGCAAGCGTTGGGGTGGCGATGAGTGTGGTGGCGGCAAGGGCCGCGAACAGGCGACGGGTCAGTTTCATGGTATCCTCCTCCAAAGAAACTCAGCGTGTGATGGCCAAGCGCATGCGCGCCTCCATCCGGCGTGCCAGCAGCGACAGCGGCCAGCACAGAACAAAATAAAGCGCGGCAACTGTCCCGAAGACCAGGAAGGGCTGGAACGTCGCGTTGTTGACGATCTGTCCAGCGCGCGTCAGCTCGGTGAACCCGATGATCGAGGCCAGCGAGGTGCCCTTGATCAGCTGCACCAGAAACCCGACCGTGGGGGCCGTGGCCACGCGCATCGCCTGCGGCAGAACGACGTGCCGCATCCGGTCGCGGTAGGACAGGGCCAGCGCGTTGGCAGCCTCGGATTGGCCTTGCGGAACGGCTTGGATGGCACCGCGCCAGATCTCGCCCAGAAAGGCGCTGGCATGCAGTGTCAGGGCGACGGCTGCGGCCAGCAGCGGATCGATGGGCAGGCCTAGAACAGCCAGGCCGAAATACACCAGGAACAGCTGCATCAGCAACGGCGTGCCCTGAAAGACCTGGATGAAGGACATGGACACCCAACGCAGTGTTCGGCTGTGCGAGGTGCGCGACAATGCCAGCACCAGGCCACCAGCTGCGCCGCCAACAAAAGCGATGATCGACAGGATCAGCGTCCAGCGGATCGCCATGGCGATGAAGATCAGGTCGACGGAGGAAAACTCGCGGATCATCTCAGCGCCCCGCCGGATAGTTGAAGAAGAACCGCCGCAGCGTCCCGAACAGCGTCGAGAACCCCAAGGCCAGCAGGAAATACATGATCGTCAGCACCAGATAGATCTCGAAGCTGGCAAAGGTGCGCGCGTTCAGGTCCGCACCGGCGGCCGCGAGGTCATTGGCCGAGATGACCGACACTACGCTGGACGTCAGCATCAGATAGATGAACTGGCTGGTCAACGAGGGATAGATGTTGCGCAGTGCCGGCTTCAGCACGACATGGCGGAAGATCTGCGTCGGCGTCAGGGCCAGGGCGCGCCCGGCCTCGATCTGCCCCTGGGGGATGGACTCAATGCCGGCGCGGATGATCTCGGTCCCATAGGCGCCGACATTGATCACCAACGCCACAAGGGCCGCGGTGTTAGGGGACATGCTGACGCCCAGAGCGGGTAAGCCGAAGAAGATAAAAAAGATCTGGATCAGGAAGGGTGTGTTTCTGATGACCTCGACATAGACGTCGATGATCCAACGCAGCGGCCGGATGCCCGACGTCTTGGCGACTGCCCCCAGGATCGACACGACCAGCCCAATGGCCATGGCCGTGAACGACAGCTGGATAGTCAGCCAGGCTCCGTAAGCCAGCATGTCCAGATTGTCAAAAACCGGCTGAAAGTTGAAGCGATACATCTGCCCTCCCCTGCGGATGTCTCTATTCACACGACTTAGAACGATCTAAAACGTAACTGAATGGCCTGTCAATCCTTCCTGGGGCCCGAGCTTTCTCGTGCGACCAGCCGAGCAGGCTGAATGAACCTCTCCAATGGCAGTTCGGGCGAGGTGAGCCGCCGCGCCAGCATCCCCGCAGCCTCCGCGCCAATCAGGGCAGGGCGCATGGCGACGCTGGTCATCGGCGGGTTGGTCAGCTCGGCGAGTGGCAGGTCGTCCAGACCTACCACAGCGATATCGCGTCCGGGCTGCCGGTCCGCACGTCGCAGCCCCAACATCAGTCCGGCTGCCAGCACATCATTGAAGCAGAGCACAGCGGTGGGTCGGGATGGCAGGGACAGGACAGCTTCAGCGGCATGGGCAGCGCCTTCCCATGTCAGGTCAGCCTCAATGACTCCCGCATCGAGGGCGCCAGTTTCAGCGATGCCCTGGGAAAATCCCTTTAGTCGTTCGACCTTGGCCGAGGTGGTCGCCCGCACCGACAGGAATGCAATGCGCTGATGCCCCAAGTCAACGAGATGCTGCAGCGCAAGTCCGACTCCTGCAATGTAGTCGGCGCCCGCATAATCTGTCTCTAGAACGCCGACCTCGCGCAAGGCTTGCACCAAGGGCAGCCCCCATTGCCGCATCCGCCCCGGCAGCGCAACATCCGTTCCCGCCGCGGGGCAGAGGATCACACCATCCACCCCATGCCCTCGGAAGCGCTGCAGGATGTTGTCCTGCCGATGCGGGTCGTCTTCACTGTTAGCAAGCAAGACGACCCGGTCCTGCTCACGCATCACCTGCTCGACGCCCGTGAGGAACTCCGTGAAAAACGGGTTCACCAGGTTTGGCACAACCAGTCCTACCGTCCGGCTGCTTCTGTTGCGAAGCCGGGCAGCACCGATGTCGCGAACGTAATCGAGGTCGGCCATGACTTGCTCGACCCTCTGACGGGTGCGCTCGGCTACCAGTGGGGACTGTCGCACGACGAGGGAGACCGTCGCCCGGGACACTCCCGCAACGGAGGCGATGTCTTCCAGGGTTGGTCGCCTTACGTTCATGAAGCACCTAAATACGGCTGAATGTGGACAGTATTATCGATCTGGAAACAAACCTTGAAGCGCAAGACGGTATCGGCAAGCGCAGCATACGGAAGCAGCCCATAGCCGCCGGCTGGCACCAGTTAGCTACAGCAATGCAAACTCTCTGAACCGGACGTTGGTGCGCCATGCAGAAAGATCGACCTAGCGGCGTCTGCCACGCGAAACGAAGGTTCCGCGTTCTGCCGATGCGCCGTCTGGTCCCTTGTGGCTTGCGTCAACCTCGGGTCTGACTGACCCGAAGTTGACGTGCAGATGCACTTCGGCCGGGGCGCAGGCGTAGCAAGTCTGATGACCGAATGCGCAGATAGCAAAGCGGCTTTGCTGGCAGGATCGGATTGGAAGCGCCTGCGCATTGGTCTTGTTCAAAGACCCACTCTGTCTCACCGCAGCCTGATGAAACCACTAGGCCATGGTGTCACACGCCGCACTTCGCCCGCCGTCGGTCACAGCGGCAACGGCCCTGTCATGCCGCTGGCCTCCAGGTCCCACCGTGCCGCCCAACCGCCAGTGCCGCGTTCAAGCACCAGATAGTTCCGCTCAGCGACATAGCGGGCGGACTGGCCGGGCAGCGGCCTGATCTTGATGGGATGGCCGCGCAGAGGGCTCTCTCCCAGACTTGCCAACGCGCCTAGAAACCGGGCCCAGCCCTTCGGCGGCGCCCGATGCGCTACGCCCGAGGCCACGAGCTGGTTCAGGTGACGGCCTTGGCCCAGGCCCATCACCGCGCGGGTCGCAAGGTGGATCTCGCCCGAGATCGAGGTCAGGTCATGCCCGTCATGGTCGACCATGACCCGGACCAGGCGCAGCATGCGCCGCCATTCCTCACGATGCGCCCGGCTCTGCCACTGGTCGCGCAGGTCATCCTCATATTTCTGCATGCTGGGAATGGCGACCATCAGCGTCTCCAGCACCGACAGGCGCGGCCCCAGCAACGGAACGCTGGACATCAGCAGCGTGTGGCCCGGGGTGCGGTGCGCGGCCTCGGCCTCCATCATCGCCCAGCCCCCCGGTCCCATGATCGCCCGCCGGGTCCGCTCCGACCGCAGGTCGGGGGCTAGGATGCGCAGGCCCGGCGCGTGGATGCCCCACCCAAGATGCCGCCCGTCAGGATCGGCGAAGCGGGCGGGCAGGTCGCCGTCGGTGGCGGCGTGCTGAAAGATCAGACAGGCTTCCCGCGCCGCCACGAACAGGGTCTGCCCAACCGGCGAATTGGTCCGCGACCGGCGCAGCGACCCCCATCCGTCGCAGATGTCGTGGTCGTCCCACTGCGTCAGCGACGGCACACGCGCGGCCAGCCAGGCCATCTCCGGCGCGGCATAGATCGCGGCGTATCGGTCGAAGAACCCTTGGCGCAGATGGCGGCGCAGATCAGCCAGCGCGGCCTGCGATGGGTTGGGCGGCAGCGTGTCGGGCCAGTCGTTGCTGAGGTCATGGCCTTGGGTGACCTCATCGGCATAGATCTGGTCGCCGCCATGCAGCATCAAGGCAAAGGGGCTGCGGCGGTGTTCGTCGCGCAGGCGGGCCCACATGGCGTTGCGCTCGGACCCTTCGCGGGCCATGTCGCCGACCTCCTCGCCGTTGCACGAGACATAGGCAAGGCGCAGGTCGCCCGTCAGGTCGCCCGAGACCTGATAGGTCTCTCCGCTCCATGCATAAGACGACGTCCGATCCGCAGGCAGCGTGAAGCGTGCGCGCCAGACCGTGGCTTGCTCAAAGAGGGCCAAGCAGGCAGGTGTCGCCTCACCCGCCTCCAGCAGGAGGGGCGGCGGAAGGGCTTCGCCCGCTGGCGTGATGAACAGCGCCGACAGCCGCATCTGATCTCCGTCGAGATCGTCGAGGAAAAGGACAGGGCCGATGGTGGACGTGATCTGGAACCGCATTTCGATGAGCTATTGTGCCACCAGGCGCGGCGCAATCTCGATCTGGGGCAAAGGCGGCGAAATCACGGCGGCGCGGGTAACAACCCGACCAAGGTGGCGAGTGCTTCGCCCTGTCAGCTGGCGAATATCAGGTAGCTCTGGATCAGCATCAGCATCGGATCAGCTGTCGCTTCCTGTCAGAGGGAATGCAGCGGTAGCTATTTGTCTGCCGGTGCGCTCTGCGATGATCGGCCCAAAGCCGCCGTTCGACGCGTGACTGATGCCATCGCGTATCTTCTCCAAACCGGCCGTTCGTGCTTGGCGCAGCGAGATCGCACAGGTAAAGTCTGCTATGCGGGACCAAGCTGCCGTTCATGGGCTCCATTTGAAAGTCCGCTTGTCGCAAGTTCTAAGTGAACGGACGAATGCAGGACTTACGGCGGCGGCAGCAAGGGGTCGGAAGGATGGCCGGCCGATGGCTGCCACGCCAGAAAGGGTGGCGCGTGCCCGCTAGCTTATTGCAACCGGCCTCACAATCCGTGAGGCCGCCGCACGTGTGAAAGTTGGCCAGTCCGCGCTTCGTGCCGCCCTGAGAGTGAACAACACTCCGCTCCTGAACTAATCTCGTATTTATTATCTGGCTCGGGTCGCATTTCACGTGCAACCTGCACTCGCTTCATTGTGGGTGGGCCATGCCTTTTTACATCAGAGATTCTGTCAGCCTCGGTCCGTTCCGGATTAACCTCTCCAAATCAGGCCTCGGGATCTCCGCCGGCGTGAAAGGGTTTCGCGTCGGGACAGGTCCGAAGGGACATTACATTCACGCCGGAATGAACGGCGTCTACTATCGGAAATCCCTAGGGGGGCTCGGGAGAAAGCCAAAGTCGGCCCCGGCCAACGACACGACGGACTACCGGTCCGAAATCGCTAGGATCGCCCCTGACTACAAGCTGCCGACATACATGACGGATGACGGGGTCCTGATGCGCCGCATCCTTTCGGCGGAGGCGGACGTCCTCGTGTCGGAAAGTCATTCGGAAGCCCTGAGGAGCCTGAACGAGGCGCGCGAGCGTCCGTCTTACACGCTAATACTTTGCGGCGTCGCTGCGGTCGGCCTTGTCTTCTCATTCGTGTCGCAAAACCCCGTCGCCATAGGAGTTTTTGTGGCGTTGCTGGTTGCCGCCTACACGATCGGCAACATGCTCGACATCCCGCGGCGAAACGTCGTGTTCGCATACAACCTTGAGCCAGCAGCTGAGGAAAGGTATAAGGCGCTCGTCGGGGCGATCGACCGGATCGCCGGATCAAGCAAAGTTTGGTTTGTGAAGGCGAAGGGTGACATCACCAACCTTCATGCTTGGAAGAAGAATGCCGGCGCATCGGCCTTGGTGGACAACAAGGAAACGTCCGTATCCTACACGCTTCCGCCCGGGGTTGCGTCGAACGTAACGCCTCCCGTCATCATGATCGACGGAAAGAAATGCTACTTCTTCCCGGACTGCATCCTAATCGAAGAGAACAAGCGGTTCGGAGCGGTCCGTTACGAGACCATCCGCACTGCGGTCCGTGATCAACGCATGATCATGGATTCCGCCCCTTCGGACGCAACAGTCGTCGGCCAGACTTGGAAATACGTCAACAAGAAGGGCGGACCTGACCGCCGCTTCAAGGACAACCGCCAGCTGCCGATCTGCCTGTTCGAAGAGATCGGCATGGTGAGCGAGGGCGGCTTCAAGGGGCTGCTTCAGGTCTCGAAGCACGGAATCAGCGGAGCCTACGGAAGCGCCGTGACGGAGCTCGGCCGCGTCACTAAAGAGTTGAAGGACGCCGAGCCTCTCCTGATTACGAGAGAGGCATAAAAGGTAAATGTCCGCAATCTTATCAGTTCGTCCAGTCGGGTGATCTTGTAGTCGGCAATCTAGGCGAGAACCCATGTGAGCCAGCCCTGAGGTTCAATTTTGTTGAGCTTGACCGGTTCGATCAGTGTAAAGGCGATAGCCATGGCTTCGTCTCTTTACGACCCTGAGAACATCCAATTTTTGCGCCCGATCTGTCAACGTCGGCGCAGAAGTCGGTCATGTGGCGTTGTTCACGAAAGCGGACATTCACTCGAAGCGCGGCATTTGGAAATTCGGGCTGTTCACGTCGATCGGCCGGTGCTGGCGACGCAACGGTGGCGCGGCAGCCTCGGAACCGCGCACTCGGCCCATAACCGCCATTCGCTCCGACTACTGGCAACTTGCCAATTTCCCGGAACCGGACGTTCGACCTTGCAGCAGCACACCTGCCGAGCAAAGTTGCGAATGGGGCATTCCCGACATTCAGCATCAGGAATATACCCGTTCCAAACCGCCTAATGCGATTAAGCTGTCAGTGGTGAGAAGGGAAAGGTCCACGAGCTGCGACGGCGAGCGGGTGTGCGTCGCGAACTCGGTGGTGGTGAAGGACCTGCGGAGAACTGGAAGCTCACCTAAGAAACAGGCTCCGCCAAGATTGACGGAGCCTTGGCGCTGGCTATGGCGGTGAGCGTCATCAACGCGGGAGGCGCGGCGGCGTATGGGAAAACATATCTCTACACAGAGGACTTACTTGTCCTTTGACACCCACGGTAGGTTTTCTCGGACGAACTGGTCGTAGGCATCTTTGCGGGTGCACTTTTTTCCTTGAACCCAATACCACAATGAGGCCAGCCAACCGCGGGCTTCGGACTTCACGGTCTCCCATTCTTCCTTCAGCATGAACTGGGCGTGGCGAACGAACTTCGCCTCTTCCGTGCGGTAGCCGCTTCCAACTTCAGTAGCGTCCACAAGTTTCCGGAGATGCTTGATGAGATTGTTGTCGATGCCATCCTCATCCGCCGGGTTGAGTTGCAATGTGATCAGGGCGATTAGGCCATCGGCTTTATTTCGCTTCTCATCATACTTGTGACTGCCCTGACCTGGCGGCGTATTATTTATGTCTGCACAGACGCGAAGCAGTTCTGCGATGTTGGACCGAAGCTTGTCGATCCATTTCGATCTCTCGGCGGTAACTGACGAGATGTAGACGGACCGTCGCCCCGTGAGGAACGCCACAGAAGTGGAAATCAAAACCCCGCACAGGGCGATAATCGCGACGACGATGGTAGGGTTAGCCTTCGCCCATCCAGAAATTGCAGTCAAATATTCCACGGTAGATATTCCTGTTGAATCATTATTCCGGTTTCTAAGCTGGCGCTGATGAGAGAGGAAGAGTCTTGTGTGGCAATATCGCAGGTGCAATTTCTGCACGTGTAGAACAATGATCTGACATCGCGTAGAACGTGTGAAGTCCCCCGATTTAGGTGCTTTCCGATGTTCAAGAAGCCATACGAGCAGCTCATTCCCCGTCTCGAAAGGGACGCCATCGAGGCGGTCCTCGGCATGGACAGCGGCTACGTCCTGGATTTCAGCGACCGGACCTTCGACGATTTCTTCTTCGAGACAGTAAGCATTGACGCCTCCGCGCAGTCACACCTATTCAGCGGCCGCGGGACCTCGAAGGCGAAGAGGCTACGGTCCTTCATCGAGAACGCTTCCCCTCATCTCGTGGCAAAGATCCTTCGTGAGTTCTGGGAACACCGCGAAGCTCGTAAGGCGGGGTTCTCATACGGCATCCCGGTCATCAACGAAAAGACACAGAGCCTGTATTTCTCGGCCATTGCCCGCATCGAAGGGCGCGCCGACCACATTGATACGACGGCAATCGAAGCCTTCGAGCCGAACGAAACACTCGAAGAACTGGTCGCATCTATCCGACAGGACCTCGAAGCAAAGAAGCCTCACGCCGCCATCGACCGGCTGCACACGTATTGCATGAAGCGTTTCGCCGCCCTGATCCGGAAACACGGCGGCCCAGACTGCGGCAAGAACGACCCGCTCCACTCACGCGTGGCGAAATACGTCAACATCCTGCAACAGAAACACAATCTTTCGCCCGTGACGGACCGGATCGTGAAGACCCACATCGCTGTTTTTCAGGAGATGAACCCCATCCGGAACGAGCAGTCGTTCGCTCACGACAACGAAACGCTCGTGGGTATGGACGAAGCCCGCTTCATCTTCGACAGCGTGACTGCGTTCCTCCGGTTCTCGAAGGCTATCGACGGTCGACTGTTCGAGGACTGACAAAGAAACCGCTCGTCCCGCGACGATCCGGACTTGCTGCGCGGAAATAACCGCCTGAACAATGGCGGCGGGACATTGGACATGGGCATTTCAGCGTTTGCGAGAAGCAAAAGGCGACGCTTTTTAGAGGAAGCACGGACCTTGCTTCATTCTTTGGGGTATCTCACGGACATGCTGCCGTTCCGAGCTGGGTGCCGTCTGCGGGGCTGTGGCCGATTAAACGATCAGTTTCGTCGCTTCAGCGGACAGCTACCGGGAGATAGTAAGGCCTCGCGCTCTCAGCCCGACCCGATTAAAATACCGGCACGCGTGGCTTGGGGGGATGCTTAGTTGTTGATTTCTTGCGATGAGGCGGGGTTCACTGGGCCAGACCTGCTGGCAAAGGACCAAAGGTATTTCGCGTTTGCCTCGGTCAACATCTCAGATGAAGAAGCGTGGGCTCTTATTGCCGAAGCACGTAAAGCACATCCTGTGCAGATGCCCGAGCTCAAAGCCTCGAAGCTCATGGGGAGCGCTCAGGGCCGCAGGCTGATTTCCCATCTGGTGCAGAATATTCCTGGCCGCTTTGCGATCAATGCCCACGATAAGCTTCTAGCCCTCTGCGGCTGGGTTTTCGAGTATGTCTTCGAGCCTGTTTTTCAGGACGACCCGCAGATTTTCTACCAGAAGGACTTCCACAAGTTCATCGCGATGTATTGCTATCTCTGGTTCATGAGCGACAGCCCTGAAGTCAAGGTTACGCTCGCCGAATTCCAAGAGATGATGCGGACCAAGGACCTCGCGAAAGCACCGTCGCTTCTCGCATACTCGCCCAGAGCTGCTAATCAGCGCCCGCATCCATTCGATTTGATCCGTCGATTTGCCCGTGCTCACCGAAAAATCATTGCCAAGGAAATCTTCGAAGTTCAGCACCACACATTTGACCGAGGCACCTGGACGCTTGACCTGTCGATTTCAGGCCTCTGGAGCCACCTGAACCACTGGGGGCAATACAATGAAGCGCTTGATGTGTTGTGCGATGACAGCAAGCCCCTGAGAGCGTGGGCCGGTCAGTTGAATGACACTATGGATGCCGCGCTCCTGCGGGCTCGCATGACGAATCCGGACGAACGCCTCGGGTGGGAGATGTCGGGGCCAGTTAAGTTCGCGGACTCGCGAGCTCATCCTGCAATTCAACTTGCTGACATACTGGCCAGCACCGTGGTGCATTGCCACACAAATGGCCTCCCAGAAGGCTTCGACGACACAGCCCATGCTCTCGATGCTGGAATGCTGAGAGATTCGATCTTCCCGGACCTGGAACGAGTGCAACTGGAGAATGATCCAGCAAAAGTTCACTACGCAGTCCTCACAGAATTGGTTGAACAGGCAGAGGGCCGTGGCACAGGCATGCCGATCAAGGACTTTTTTGCCATGATTGAGCAGGGGATTGCGTGTGGAGACGTAGTTCTTGGATGACCCCAGCAAAGGGGCCGAGTAGCCGATCGTAGAGCGAGGCTCCCGCCCCGCCCTAGTAGCGTCGCCTTCTCATCGCCAACGAAGGGAGACGAACAAGGTCGAGGCGTTGATCAGCGCAACCGCCGTTGATCTGTTGAAATCGCCGCTGACCAAGATCCGACGGGTGGATCAGATGCGAACCGACCAACGGAGTGACGAGCCACGCGAAGGCGCTGATGAGGTCCCCCGGCATTGCGCGCCAGCTGATGCAGGATCACCTAGACATGCACTACCGTGGAACGCTGGACGCGCCCATCCAGGCACTGGTAGGCAAGTTCGCCGCGGCAGGCGGCGCGCACTGCAGTCGGCCGTGAGTAGGTTATCGAATGACCGTTATGACCGAGCTGCATGCTGTGACTGCTTCATGGCCTTCGCGCGCGAACGTCGGCTATGGGGCTTTAGCGCTCGAGGGATGGCGCAAGAACACGATGGACGAACGGCCGCTTTGCCTCACGCAGAGACCGCTATGCTACGCTGCCGTCAGACGGCTCACCGCCTTTTTCGTCGCTGCTGGCATCTCCCGAGGCAGACTGCGGCATCCGAGTTCAGGAGGGTGTCACCACTACTCTTGCCTTCTCTCCGCCCAAAGCCGTGAAGGCCCGCTGCCGGCAGGTCAGGACGAGGATCTGCTGGTCCTGGGCCACGCGGTGGATCGCCGTGAACATCGCCTCGATCCGGTCGTCGTCGCTGTGGACCAATGCATCGTCGAGGATGACCGGAACTGTCGTGCCGGTCCGGGCGAACAGGCGCGCAAAGGCGAGACGGGTCAGGATCGCCACCTGCTCGCGTGTGCCGCCCGACAGGATGTCGAGGGTCTCGGCTTGGCCGTCCCGGGTCAGGGCGGCGGGAAGCAGCGTGTCGTCATCGATCTCGAGCGTGGCGCCAGGATGGATGACCGACAGCAACGGCTGCAACTCGCGGACAACGGGCTGCAGATAGGCGTCGCGGGCGCTGCGGCGGGCCTCGTCCAACGCCCGCCGCAACCGGCTCAAGGCCTGCACCTCGGCAGCGTAGCGTCCGGCGCGGGCCTCGGCTTCGGCCAGGCGGCCCCGAACCTCGTCCAGATGCTCCTCGAGACCCTGCTCGGCCAGGGTGCCGATCGAGCCGTTCAGCGTGGCCAGTTCCTCTCGCAGCCGGTCCCGCGCGACCTGAGCTTGGGTCAGGACCGACTCGGTGCGTGAGAGCGCGGCGGCGGTCATTTCCAGGTCCGGCGCGTTCTGCTCCAGCTGGAGGCACCTGGCCCGAGGTTGCGCGAGAGAAGCCTGCTGATGTGCCTGTTCCTGCCGCAAAACCTGCAGTCGTCCGGCAAGCTCGGCAGGATCTCCGGCCTCGGCCAAGGCGGCCTCGAAGGCCCGTCCGGCCGAAGCCAAGGTCGCGCGCCTGCCTGCCCGCATCTCGGAGGCTGCGGCAAAGGCCGCGTGTGCGTCCTGCGCCGCATCACGGCGGCCGCTTTCCGTCTGCAGCGCGGCGGCAAGCTCTGCTTCGATTGTTGCGGGATCTTCTCCGGCCTCCGTGACAGCGCCTGCCTCGGCCGATGCTTGGGAATGATCCCGGCGCAGCGCCTCCAGGCCATCGGGGGCCAGCTGGGCCAGCAGCGCCTCGGTCCCGCGCAGCGCCTCATCCAGACGATGCGCCTCCGACAGCTTGGCGCGCGCCTCGGCCAGTGTCTGCGCGCCGCAACTGGCCAGACGCACCTGCAATGTCGCGGCCGCGCGTTCCAGGGCACCTTCGTCGCGTTCAGCCCTGATGCCGGGATCGACCTGAAGGGTGCCAATGCCCGGCATCTCGAAGCTGCGCGGACCGTCCACAGCATGCGCCCCTTCGGGCAGCGGCTTTCCGGCCTCCTGCAGATGTGCGGCGCCCGTGTATCGCAGGTGCAGGGTGACAGAGCGCGCGGCCTGCTCGGCGGCCACGCGGTCATGCGCGTCGCGGGCCTGTTCGGCGGCGGCCAGCAGCTTCGGCGTGACCGCCAGCAGCGCACGCTGCGCCTGGTCCCCTTCCTGCTTCGCGCGGAGCTCCTCGGCTCGGGCAAGGGTGCGCGCCAGTTGCTCGAGACGACCCCGTGCGGCTTGGGCAAGGCGCGCCTGCTGCGCTGCCGCCAGCCGGTCGCGCACCATGCGCGTGCCGTCCTGGGCCAAGGCCAGTGCGGCGGCGGCCTCGCGATCAGCGGCCGCCATGGCATCGGCGCGCGTCTCGTGGCCAGCGGCCTCGTCCCGTGCGGCCGCCAGCGCCTGTTCGGCCTGTCTCAGGCGCTCCGACAGGGTCTCCAGCCGCTCAATCGTGGCCCGGGTGTTTTCCTCGGTGACTGTCGCGAGCGCCAGATCCCGTTGCGCCTCCCTCACCGCTTCGCCATGGACCTCGGCTTCGGCATGAGCCTTTTTGGCGGCCGCCAAGGCGTTCTTGCGCTGGCGTTCCTGCTCGGGGTCGTCAAGATCCCGCAATTGCCGCTGCACCTCGGCCCGTCGCGACAGCTCGCCCGACAGGTGGGACGCTTTGGCGGCCAAATCGGCCTCCTGGGCCCGAAGGGCGTCCGCCTCGGCCTCGGCACGGGCCCATTCCCCGCCTGCCTTGGCCCGTCCGGTAGTGGTTGCCAGCCGCCCCAGCGCATCCTCCACCCGCCCCACGACCGCATCCAGCCGGCGCCCGCCGGTCATCATGTCGATCTCGCCCGCGACGGAGGAGACGAGATCTCGCCGGGCGCCGAGGGCCCGCTCGCGCTCGGACTTGTCGCTGGCGGAACTGCCCTCGGGTTCCATTCCCAGTAGCCCCTGTCGCACCCAAAGGAGGCCCGAGGGACCGGCCAGGCCACGGCCGATGATGGCGTCGATCCAGGCTTCGGCCTCGTCATCCTGGGCGATGATCCGGCCGTTCTCGCGGATGCGGGCGGTGGGGCGGGACAGCCATCGCTTCTCCAGGCGGAACCGGCCCTGCGGCAGGTCGATGTCCAGCGCGACCTCAGGGGCGCCGCCGGCATGGGGCTGCAGCGCCTTGACCGTGGCCCTCGTGCCCCGGTGACGTTCGAAGAACAGCGCATGCAGGGCGTCGAAAAAGGTGGACTTGCCGAACTCGTTGGGTTCGCAAAGGACGGTGATGCCGTCGCCGATGTTGTTCATCCGGGCAGTCTGTCCGGCAAAGCGGCGGATGTTGGTCAGCTCGATCGCGCGGATCCTCATGCCTGCACCTCCTGGGCCAGGGCGTAAAGCCGCGCCAGCGCGGACGCCGCGACCTCGCGTTCGGCCAGCGTGCGTGCCGGATCCTGCGTCTCGACCAGAAGCATTTCGGCCGCCTGGCGCAGGGCGCCGGCATGGTCGATCCCGTCGAGATCGTCGGGCCGCGTCTCGGTCTCAAGGTCGTTCGGGTCGAACTGGAACCAGCCGAAATCCGGTCCGACCGCTTGCGCTTCGGCTTCCAGCGTGGCGCGATCAGCCAAGGGCAGCCTGCCCGTCACCACCAGCCGAAGCAGCATGTTCCGGCGCTGGAGGGCCGGCGGCAGGGCCTGATCCAGCCGCGCCACGGGATCGTCGCCGGGCAGCAGGTCCAACGTTTGTGTCCGCCAATGCAGGGTGCCGGTTCGGACCGGCTGGACCTGAGGCGCATTGTCCAGCGTGACCAGCAGCGCGCCGCTGTCCGCGGCATGTTTGAAGCCGTCGGCCTCGGGGCTGCCGGAATACCAGGTGGCGGCGTTCACCTGCATCTGACCGTGCCAGTCCCCAAGCGCCAGGTAATCCAGACCCGACAGACGGGCGCGGTCCGGCGGAATGATGCCCTGCACCCCTTCCTCGCCCGAGAAGTCGGTGATCGCGCCATGGCCCAGGCCGATGCGCAGGTGGCCTTCGGGCGTCGCGGCACCCATCGCCTCCGTCAGGTCGCGGCCCGGCCGGCGCTGCGTGCAGGGGGCTGGCAGGATCATCGCACCGGGAGAGAGTTCAAAGGGATCGGCCGTTGTGACGGCACGCAGGTTCGGGGGCGCGTCGCGGAGGATGCGCCGCCACAATTCCGTCGCGGCCAGGCTGTCGTGGTTGCCGGGCAGCAGGACCCAGGTCAGGTCCCCCTCGGCGGCCATGGCGCGCAGGGCGTGGCGCAGCGTGTCCGGGGCAGGGGTCTCAGCGTCGAACGTGTCTCCGGCCAGCAGGACGACGCCTGCGCCTCCGTTCCGTGCCGCCTGCGCCAGGCGCCCGATCGCCCCATGGCGCGCCTCGCGCAGCCGGTTGCGGATGCCTTCGGGATAGCCGCCGAACGCTTTGCCCAGATGGAGATCGGAGGAGTGCAGGAGGCGAAACATCAGGGGCAGGAACCTCGTGATGGCGAAGCGGAAGGGGTGCAGAACAGATCGCGCACCTGAAGGGGATCGGCAACCCCCATGACACTCCATCATCTGTGGCTCTGACACATCATCGGTTCATGACGATCCAAAATGAAAGCCAGTCAAGGTGAACGTGCGGCCCCCAAGTGCCCGCCGGACGCCCCCATGCTGCCGGGCCCCAGTGTCTCCAACGCGCCCGTCCAGCTGGTGCTGCAGCGCAGTCCTGGGCAGCACTGCCGCGTTAGGGGACTGCGCGGGCCTTCGATGGCTACTCGGGCCAACCCTTGTGGGTGCCCGCATCTACCTGCTGTCATTAGGCGTGGTGCTGTCGTAGTAACATCAAAACGATGCAGGGCAGATCATGCGGACTCGTTGCACTTCTCTTCTCGCTCTCATGATCGCCGCCGCATGCACGGTCGGTTCTGGTGCAGTGGTCAAGGGCGCCGGCCCTGACGATCTTTTGAAGCTTCGCAAGGGCCCCGGCCTTGATCACGCCATCATTATCGGTTTGCCCGACGGAACGCGCCTTACCCGCCAAACCTGTCTGTCGAATAACGGCAAGGTCTGGTGCCGAGTCTTGCTCACCGACAGGCCAAGTATATCGGGTTACGTTTCGGCGGAATATTTGGCGCATCGCTGACAGCGGCAACGACGGTTCATACCTGCCTTTCAGTCCCCGTCGATGCTGAAATGCCGCCCCTTAGAGCACTCGCCGAAACTACCTGCAGCATATTCCGAGGGAGAGCTATTTCCACGAGATGAAGCGAGCGCCACTACCGGTTCAGCAGCTCAATTTCGTGGCACGTTTCGCCCACGATCGCAGCTGCTCGACAACCTCTTTCCCGACCTATCAATAGGCATTCCTTGCCCGTCGGACCGCTGATTATCTGCTTGTTAAGGCCTCGAAGGCTGAAGCCCGCATTTATAAAAGTTACTCTCAAACATATTGTTTCTCCGCAAGAAATCATAAAGCCGGTTTGGAACTGGAGAATTCGCTTTTCGATCCAGTTACAATCACCTGCTCCGCATTCTTGCCGGAACGCTGGCGCAAATGTCCGATTGAATGGCCAAAAGCGTTTCGAAAGGCCTTACTCAAAGCGGGGGCGTCACAATATCCGCAGCGGAGGGCGATGTCGTGCAGGCTCAGCCGAGTGGTGCGCGCCAGATCCTGCGCCCGCGCCAGCCTGAGCATCCGGTAGAACTGACCCGGCGACATGCCCAGATCCGCCCTGAACAGCCGGTCCATCTTGCTTGGCGACATGCCGCCCAGATCCGAGAGGCGGGACAGGGGGGCGGGGTCGCCGATCGTCTCGATCATATGGTCAAGGATGCGGCGCAGGCGAGCGGGGCCGGCCCGCACCAGACCCGCCAGCCGGTCGGGGACGTCGCCCTGCGGACGCAGATCGTCGCGCAGGAACATCGCCGAGGCGAGGAAGGCATCAGCCTTGCCAAAGCGCGCCTCGATCAGCGACAGCATCAGCGACAGCGCATCCGAGGCACCGCCGCAGGTCCAGACCCGGTCGGTGGCCACATGACCCACCGACAGCACCCGGACCCGGGGGAACGCCTCGGCGAATTCAGGCAGCAGTGACCAGTGCAGCGTCGCCTCGCGGTTGTCGAGCAGCCCGGCGGCGGCCAAGATCCACGGCCCGGCATCCGCGCCCACAATCTGCAGGCTGTAGCGCGCCAAATCCGCCACCTGCCGCCGCACGGGACCCTGCGCATGGGCGCGATGGCCATAGCCCGCCACGACGACCAGCAAATCGATTACTCCCGGCTGCCTCTTGTCCGGCACCACCAGCAACCCGCTGGAGGATCTGACCGGCCCTTCTCCCGCGGTCAGGATCTGCCAACCGAGATCCACCCGTCCCCCATCGCGGACCGCGCGCAACGGTTCCAGCAGGCAGGACAGAACCATGTTGGAGAATCCATCGAACAACAGGAAGGTGACACGCATGGCAAATGATGACGTTTATGGACAATCTGGTGACAGTTTAGGACAAGGCATGGCGCGGTGAAAGGCTTAGCCTTGGGACCAACGGAACAGGAGCCCGCCATGCCGCTTGCTATGACCAAGGATGTTTTCATCACCTGCGCAGTGACCGGATCGGGCGCGACCCAAGACCGTTCGCCCCATGTGCCGCGCAGCCCGCGCCAGATCGCGGACAGCGCCATCGCGGCGGCCAGGGCGGGCGCGGCGATCGTCCATTGTCACGTGCGCGACCCCGACACGGGCGCACCGTCGCGCCGACTGGACCTGTATCGCGAAGTTACCGACCGCATCCGCGACGCCGATTTGGATGTTGTCCTCAACCTGACGGCGGGCATGGGCGGGGACATCGTCTTCGGCCCGACCGAGGCGCCGTTTCCCGTCAACGCGCAGGCCACCGACATGATCGGCGCGACAGAACGGATGGCCCACATCGCCGGATGCCTGCCCGAGATCTGCACCCTCGACTGCGGCACGATGAACTTTGCCGAGGCCGACTACGTCATGACCAACACGCCCGGCATGCTGCGCGCGATGGGAGCGATGATGACCGCCCTGGGCGTCAAACCAGAGATCGAGGCCTTCGATACCGGCCACCTATGGTTCGCCAAGCAGCTGGTCGCCGAAGGCACACTGACGGGCCCGGCGCTGGTGCAGCTTTGCATGGGGGTGCCGTGGGGGGCGCCCAATGACCTGAACACCTTTCTGGCGATGGTGAACGCGGTGCCCCCGGACTGGTGCTGGTCGGCGTTCAGCCTGGGGCGCGATCAGATGCCTTATGTCGCCGCCGCCGTGCTGGCGGGCGGCAACATCCGCGTCGGGCTGGAAGATAACCTGTGGCTGGGTAAGGGACAGCTGGCCACCAACGCCCAACTGGTCGAACGCGCGGTCACGATCACCGAGAACATGGGCGCCCGCATCATCGGCCCGCAGGCCGTTCGGGAACGACTGGGGCTGGTCAAGCGCGCGCCCACCGGGGTGGCGGCATGAAGGCCGCGATCGTCGGCGGCGGCGTGATCGGCGGCGGGTGGGCCGCGCGGTTCCTGCTAAACGGCTGGGACGTCGCGGTTGCGGACCCCGACCCGCAAGCAGAACGCAAGATCACCGCGGTGCTGGACAATGCTCGCCGGGCGCTGCCTGCGCTTTATGATCGCGCCTTGCCCCCCGAAGGGCGCCTGACCTTCCATTCCGATCTGGCATCGGCGGTCGCCGGCGCGGACTGGGTGCAGGAAAGCGTTCCTGAGGTGCTGGAGGTCAAGCACCGCATCCTGCCGGTGATCGCGGAGGCGGCGGGGCCGCAAGCGATCATCGGGTCCTCCACCTCGGGCTTCAAGCCATCCGAACTAAACACGGCGGGCACAAGGGCCATCGTCGCCCACCCGTTCAACCCGGTCTATCTGCTGCCGCTGGTCGAGCTGGTGGGCGATGAGGACACTTGCGCGCGGGCGGCGGACATCCTGCGCGGCATCGGCATGTATCCCCTGACGGTCCGCCACGAGATCGACGCCCATATCGCCGACCGCCTGCTGGAGGCCGTCTGGCGCGAGGCCCTGTGGCTGGTCAAGGACGGCATCGCCACCACCGCCGAGATCGACGACGCGATCCGCATGGGCTTTGGTATCCGCTGGGCGCAGATGGGCCTTTTCGAGACCTATCGCATCGCCGGCGGAGAAGCCGGCATGGCCCATTTCATGGCCCAGTTCGGCCCGGCCCTGTCCTGGCCCTGGACCAAGCTGATGGACGTGCCGGACTTCAACGATGAACTGGTCGATCTGATTGCCACGCAATCCGATGCGCAATCGAGCCACCTGTCCATCCGGCAGCTGGAACGCCTGCGCGACGACAATGTGGTTGCGATGATCCGCGCTCTGCGCCGCACCGGCAGCGGCGCGGGGGGCGTCGTCACGGCCCACGAGGCCGCCTTGCCTGATCCGGAGGACCGGGACGGCCTGCCTGTCACGGTCACACGGCAGGTTCCCGTCAGCTGGACCGACTATAACGGCCACATGAACGAGACGCATTACCTGGAGGCCGCATCGCTGGCGACCGACCGCTTCATGCAGATGATCGGGGCCAATGCGGATTACATCGCGTCTGGCCGCAGCTATTTCACCGTCGAAAACCATGTCCGCCACCTGAACGAGGTGCATGCGGGCGATCGCCTGACGGTCACCTCTCAGGTGCTGGCGGGCGCGGGAAAGCGGTTGCATCTGTTCAACCGCCTTTGGCGCGACGACGTTCTGGCCGCCACGGTCGAGACGATGCTGCTGCACACCGACCTGTCCACCCGGCGCACTTCGGACCCGGATCCGGCGGTGGCGGCACGCCTGTCGGAATGGGTTGCCCGCCATGCCGGGATGCCTGCCCCCGAGGGGGCGGGCAGGTTTGTCGGGCAGCGGCCTTGATATCGGCACCGGACCGGATGGTGCGGGACTGAGCCGCGAATGGTGTTCCAGCAATCCGATCAGCCTCTGACGGCGACGATCCTGATCCTGCCCGACGCGTCGCTGATGAGCATTGCAGCGACGCTGGACCCGATGCGCGCGGCCAACCGCATCTCGGGGCAGGTGCCGTATCGCTGGCGGGTCGTGTCGATCGACGGGGCGCCCGTCCGCACAAGCTGTGGGCTGGCCCTGCAGGTCGATGGTCCGCTGGCAGCCCAGGGCGACTGTGACCTGCTGATCGTGGTCGCCGCCTTCAATGTCGTTCATCACGCGACACCCGCGCTGTTGGCAACCCTGCGCCAGGCCGCGCGGCGCGCTCGCATAGTTGGCGGCATCGAGGCCGGCAGCTGGGTGCTGGCCATGGTCGGGCTGCTGGATCAGCGCCGCGCCACGACCCATTGGGAGGATCTGGAGGATTTTGCAGCCCGCTTTCCGCAGATCCGCGTGATCCCGGACCGGTGGGTGGTGGACGGGCCCGTTTTCACAACGGGGGGTGCCGCCCCGGCACTGGATTTCATGCTGGCCCTGATCCGGGCGCGGCAGGGGACAAGCTCAGCGCTCAACGTCGCCAGCGTCTATGTCTATGACGAGGTCCACCTGCCGACAGACGCGCAGCCCCTTGTCTCGCTTGGCCGCAACAGCCATCTGGACCGGCGGCTGGCCCGGGTCGTCGCGATCATGGAACAGCACTTGGACAACCCGCTGTCGATCCGTGAGATCGCCGGTCGGATAGGATGTTCGACCCGCACGCTGGAGGGTCTTTTCCGCGATGTGGTCCAGACCTCGCCTGCCGCCTATTACCTTGCACTGCGCCTGCAATCGGCTCGCAGGCTGGTCGCGGATACCAACCTGTCTATGGCTGACATCGCCGTGCGCACTGGATTTTCGTCCATCGCCTCCCTGTCGCGCGCCTTCCGACGGCGGTTCGGGCAGCCGCCGACGGCTGCCCGACGCGGATCAAAGATCCAGGGCGTTCGTCACGGCGGCTAGTCCCGGCTGGCCGTCAAAGGTCGTGACACCTTCCAGCCAGCCGTCCAGCACGGCGGGGTTTTCCGTCAGCCAGCGCGTGGCCGCGTCGCGGGGCTCCAGGCCTTCGTCGAGGATATAGGACATCATGATATCCTCCGCCTCGACCGTGAAGGCCAGATTGGCCAGAAAGGCGCCCAAGTTGGGGCAGTCGGCGGACAGACCCTTACGGGTGTTGGTCAGCACCGTCGCTTCGCCGTCGTTAGGGCCAAACGTGTCGTCGCCATCCGTCAGGTATTCCAGATCATAACGCACGTTCATCGGGTGGGGCCGCCAGCCAAAGAACAGGATCGGGTCTTTGGACCCGATCGCGCGCTGCACCTGCGCCAGCATCCCCTGCTCGCTGGACTCGACCAGTTCGAACTCGCCCAAGCCAAAGCTGTCATCCTCAATCATCCTCAGGATCGTGGTGTTGGCGCTGCTGCCGGCCTCGATGCCGTAGATTTGCCCGCCCAGCTGATCTCGGAACGCGGCGATGTCGGCATAGGTCTTCAGCCCCGCATCATAGGTCACCTTGGGCACGGCAAAGCCGATCAGAGCGCCTTCCAGATTGGGGCGGATCACCTCGATCTCTCCGGCATCGACCAGAGGCTTTTGCTGCGGCTCCTGCAAGGGCATCCAATTACCCAGGAAGATGTCCGTGTCGCCTTGTTTCAGCGATTCGAACGTCACCGCTACCGACAGGATCTGGATGTCCGGCGTGTATCCAAGTGCTTCCAGAACGATTGCCGTGGCACTGGTCGTTGCAGTGATGTCCGTCCAGCCGACATCGGAAAAGCTTGGCGCCCGGCACGCCTCGGGCTCGGCTGCATGAACGGGTGACAACGATGCAGCCGACGCGAGAGCCGCAAAAACGATCGTGCGATTCATTCTTTTTTCCTCCGATAGGGACTGGCCGCAGATGCTGTAAGAGTAGAGCATCCTTTTCACCTCGCTTAGCACAGCGCGAAGC
Source organism: Paracoccus sp. KKT209 (assembly GCF_055635455.1). The sequence goes on along the minus strand of NZ_CM145758.1, from coordinate 2,298,139 downwards.
AAACTTGTCCCGCTGCGCGAAGACTGGCTGATTCATGATGAGGGCTGACAGCTGGCGAAGCTCGCCCTCTAAGCTTACCAGTCGTTGCTATCGGGTGAAAATGGAGCGGCTACGTAACCAGAGCGTCGACCAGTTGTCATACGATACCGGCACTGGGGCCGGATCTGCCAAAGCACCATCAGAACGGCCGGGCAGGAAAAGCTGTCAATGGCGGCTCCTGGCCGGAAGTTCCTCCCGTCAGGAGCGTCAGCGCCGTTCTAGGCAAGTAACCTCATATGCCGCAACAAAGCCCGCGGCCCATGTCGGGTAGCCGGGCCGGGATCAGTGACTGGTGCCGGCCCTGCGCCGCTTGGTCCGGCGAGACAACAGGTTCAGAACCTCCACGAGCGCCGAGAAAGCCATCGCAGCATAGATGTAGCCCTTGGGAAGATGCGCGCCAAACCCTTCGGCAATCAACGTGGTGCCGATCAGCAGCAGAAACCCGAGGGCTAGCATCACCACCGTCGGATTGGCCTGAATGAAGTTGGCCAACGGATCGGCCGCCAGCAGCATCACGCCAACTGTGACAAGAACGGCGACGATCATAATCGGAATATGGTCGGTCATCCCCACAGCCGTGATGATGCTATCAATCGAGAAGACCAGGTCGAGGAGCAGGATCTGACCAATGGCGGCGGCGACCCCGAGTGTAGCCCCCTTGTCGAACATGTCCGGCCCATGGTCCGCATCCATGTTGTGATGGATCTCCTTTATTGCCTTCCAGACGAGGAAGACGCCACCTGCAACTAGAATCATTTCGCGCTAGGAGAACCCTTTCCCCATGATCGTGATCACCGGTTCAGTCAGCTGAACAATTGCCGCCACAGTGCCGAGCAGACCAAGCCGGAGCACCAGCGCGCCCCCGATGCCGATCCGGCGGGCGCGGCTGCGCTGGCCTTCGGGCAGCTTGTTGGTCAAGATAGAGATAAAGATCAGGTTGTCGATCCCGAGAACAACCTCCATCGTGATGAGCGTGACAAGCGCGAGCCGGGCTGTTGGATCGGCGACGAGTGCGAGCAGATAATCCATTTGAGCGTTTCCCTTCGTTGCGCCTTTTGCCTCGACTTAGGCGCCTTAGGGTCTGTCCCCATAAACATCAGAGCCAAAATATGACGATGGCTGCGAGGATGATGGCGCTGAGGAAGATGTCTCCGCATCTCTCGTAACGAGTAGCAATGCCGCGCCAGTCCTTCAGGCGACCGAAGGCATTCTCGATGCGGTATCGCTTCCGGTAGAGGCGCTTGTTGTATCTGGCCGGTTTCTTGCGCTTCTTCCGAGGTGGGATGCAGGGGCGGATGCCACGGTCTTCGAGACCATCGCGCAGCCAATCGGCATCATACGCCTTGTCGCCCAGGAAATGCTTGGCTGGCGGCAGATGGCGCAACAGCACAAGTGCGCCCCGACTGTCGGCCATCTGACTTGGGGAGAGGAAGAAGTTCAGCGGCCGGCCCTTACCGTCGCTGAGCATGTGCAGCTTGGAGTTCAGGCCGCCTTTCGTGCGTCCGATCGCCCGCGGACGATCCCCTTTTTTCGAAGACTGGCCGCAGTGCGGTGCGCCTTCAGGAATGTGCTGTCCATCATCAGGGTATCTCCTTGAACGCCTGGCCGCGCCAGTTCCTGAAATATCCTCGCGAAGATGCCCATCCGTGACCAGCGGGCGAAGCGGTTATACAAGGTTTTGTAGGGGCCGTAGACTGCGGGAGCATCTTGCCAGCGAAGACCGTAGTGCTTGACGTAGATGATGCCGCTCAGCACCTTGCAATCGTCGGATCGGGCGCGCCCTCGGACCTTGGGAAAGAAGGGCTGGATGCGCCGCATCTGCCGCATGCTCAGCCAGAAGAATCTTGTGTTTCTCTGGGTCATGGCAGGCGTGAATAAGTCAACATGCTGGTGTGCAAGCGAAATTTATGGGGACTGACCCTAGGCAGAAGCGTTATTGAAATTCTGGAAGCATGGCCTTGATTGCCACGATGCGCGACTGCGGCGCTGGATGCGTCGCGAGAAACTCAGGCGCGCGCCCAGCCAATGCCATGTCCATCCGCTGCCAGAGTGTGACGGCCTCGGCTGGTTGGAAACCAGCTCCTGCCATGGTGATCAGTCCCAGACGGTCGGCCTCCAGTTCCTGACGGCGCGAATAGGGCAGAACCAGCCCATATTCGATCCCGACACCGAGTGCGGCGGCAATCTCGGCTGCGTATTGCACCTCGCCTGTCTTCAGGATCCACGACAGTGCCCGCATCCCCCAGCCCTGTGCCACCTGCGCGTTCATCCGTTCCTGGCTGTGCTCTGCCTGAAGGTGGCCTATTTCGTGGCTGACAATGGCGGCCAACTGATCCTTATTCGCCACTATATTGAACATTCCTTCGTATACGCCGATCTTTCGCCTAGGCAGGGCGAAGGCGTTGATCTCGGAGCCTTGGAAGACCAGCACTTCCCAGTCGTCAGCTGCCTCGCCAGAAGCGCTCAGCAACTGCCCTGTTACCTCGTTCAACGCCGCCTGCGCTGCGGCGTCTGCCGCTAATGGAGTTGCCTGCCGGATGTCCGCCCAGGCTTGCAGCCCCATCGCCTCGACCGTCTCATCGGATACCAGATCAATCTCATCACAGCCCGCGAGCGGGAATAAAGCACTCGCTCCGGAAAACTTCAGCATGGTGCGGCGATTGATCGGGCAGCGGCACATCGGATGGCCCTCTTTCTTCAGCCGTCACCGAACGCGCTGGTTTTCATGATGTTCCAGCTTGTTCTACTGCCTCCTGCCAAGAGATTTCCGCTTAGATCGATCCGCTCCGAGATAATGCTCAGCGGATCATAGTTTGTCTGTTGGGGCAGGTCCCTGGCGGAAACGAAATTGGCACCTTGTTCTCCACGCGACCTTTTGGCTGCTGCGATCTAAAAAGGTCGAAGAAGCAACGAGAGGTGAATGAAATGGTTGAATTGGTAAGAGACGTCAGGCTGATCCGGATCCTGCGCTGGCGATCTATGGTGCAGAACCTGCTGATCATCGGAGCGATGTTTTTCGGCGCTGGGCTCTACCGCCTGTCGGATGACAACTGGATCTTCAGCAGGCTGACTGCGATTTATCTTCCGATCGGGGTGGCGCTCTTGGCTGCAGGCCTATGGCTCCTCGCGCGCGGGCCGATCATCTATGTCGACAAGGATGGCGTCACCGAAAACGACGTCTAGGCATCCGAGTGCCCTATCAATGCCGCGCCCTCCAGGCGCGGCATTTTCATTACGTCGCGTTGGCGCAGCACATTGTTCAGGGGCTCTGGTAAGCGACTATCTGCAAAAGGAGTCGTCAGTCCAGCGCCGCAGCAATTGCGTCGAACACGACCAGCGGATCGACAGGCTCCCGGCCCACGGGCTTGGGTTGTGCCATGTGTGTGGCGATCACGACGTTCCGCGTCGGGTTGATGTAGATGTTCTGCCCCTGGATGCCGATCGCGGCAAAGGCACCGTCGGCGATGGACGGCTCGGTCCAGCCCGGCCACCACATGTAGCCATACTCGATCGTCTCCCCGTCGCTTAGCTCCTGCGGTTGCCCGGCAGTTTCCGTCCAGCCCTCGGGCAGGATGGCCTCGCCGTCGATCATCCCGCCGTCCAGGAAGAACTGCCCGAAGCGCGCGAAGTCCCGCAGGGTGGCCGACAGGCCGCTGCCGCCGATCTCGACCCCGTCGGGGCTGTCCAGCCACCAGTTCGCATCGGCTTCCATCCCGTAGGGCTGCCAGATCTTCTGGGCCAGATAGTCCGCCAGCGGCATGCCGACTGCGCCGTGAACCACCTCGCCCAGAACCTGCGTTTCGCCGGTGGAATAGGTGTGATGCGTGCCGGGCTCATGGGCGCGGGGCAGGGCGGCCATCACCTCCATGGCGGCACCGGGGCGCTGTTCGATCTGCGCGCGCAGCAGGTCACGGCGGTCGGACTGCGGATCGGTATAGGTCTCGTTCCATTCCACGCCCGAGGCCATCAGCAGGATGTCGCGGATGCTGACCCCGTCATAGGCGCTGCCGGCCAGCGCCGGGACATAATCGACGACCATGTCGTCCAGGCCGCCGATGTGGCCATCGACGATCGCGGCGCCCACCAGGGTGGAGGTGATGGATTTGGCCACCGACATCGACATCCAGCGCGTCTCGGGCGTGTTGCCGCGCTGATAGGTCTCGTAGACCACCTTGCCGTCCTTCAGGACGATCATCCCGGTGACGTTGTCCAGCGACAGGAAGTCATAGAGGTCGTAGGTCGCGTCCCCGACCTGATAGCTCACCATGCCCGGCAGATCGACGGGCGCCTGCGGCAGGTCGCTTGGGTTCTCGCTGGCCGGGATGGTCCGGGTGGGGAAGAGGCGGTCGATGTTGCGGAAGGTGCTGACCGCGAGATCGGGCGTCAGATGGCCATTATAGACATCCTCGACGGTGCCGATGGGCTCCTCCGCATGCGGATAGTCCTGCGCAGCCGCGAGGCCCGGAAAGGCCAGGCAGAGACTGCCCAAGGTCAGCAGGATGTGCGTGCGATACATCGGGCTCGGGGTCATGCCGTCCTCCTCCTTCTGTTCAACCCATGGGACGACAGTTCGTGCAGAGGCGCAAGGGCTTCACTGCAGCAACATGTATTCGAGACGTGAGTCCAACAGGCGGGCTTGCATCTTGGGTGGGCACGAGGGGGGCATTCGGACTGCATGGAGCATAGAGCCATCCTTGACCGTCTCATGGAGGAACCGGCGAGGCGGCACGATCGGGTTGCGAACAAAACCAACCCCGTCCATAGCCCTACGAAGAACGGCAACGGGGCCAATGACGGCCCTGAGAATGGATCAAGTCGTGACCACGCGCGCCATGACCCGGCTCTCGTCCGCCGGTCCGGCGACATTTAGCCAGGATATTGTCTCAATCTGCTCCGGCTCGATCATGACCAAGGTCGCTTCGGCCCAATATCTATGGATGCTACCTCTGTCCCTAGGGACAGATGGTCCGTTAGGGTGAAAGCCAAGTTCGGTTCAACAGCAACGCAGGGTGCATTGTGGTAAATCTCGAAGGCAAAGTTGTCCTCGTCACCGGCGCACGTCGTGGCATTGGCGCCGCCACGGCGCGAGCGTTCGCCGAAGCGGGCGCATTGGTAGGTCTCATGGCGCGTAGTGCAGCGGCGATCAGCACGCTTGCGGACGAGATTGGCGGCATCGCCTTGTCCGGAGACGTCGCTCGAGCTGCCGATATGGAGCGCGCTGTTTCCAAGCTTCATGAACATGCCGGGCGGCTCGACATCCTTGTGAACAATGCAGGAGTCATTGGACCGATTGTCGATATTGGATCTGCCGATCCCGAGGCTTGGGGAGAGGCGATTGACATCAACCTGAAGGGCGTCTTCCACGGGATGCGCGCAGTGCTGCCTTTGATGCGTGCAAGTGGCGGCGGAACTATCCTGACGGTGGGGTCTGGCGCCGCCCATGTGCCACAGGAGGGTTGGAGCGCATATTGCGCCAGCAAGGCTGGCGCCTGGATGCTGACTCGCGCACTGGATCACGAGGCTCGAGCGGACGGCATTCGGGCAATCAGTCTCTCACCTGGCACCGTGGCGACTGACATGCAGTCAGCAATTCGGACCAGCGGCATGAACCCGGTCAGCCAACTGGATTGGTCGGTGCATATTCCGCCGGAATGGCCGGCGAGGGCGCTCGTATGGCTGTGCGGCCCTGAAGGAGACCGCTTTCTAGGAGCAGAGGTATCTCTCAGGGAAGAGGCCGTTCGCCGTCGCATTGGCCTCATTTCATAGCCGATTTACCCTTTTGCGCGAGCAGGAAGCAGCTGCAAGGCAGCATTGCGCCCACCATTTCAGCGCATAAATTTGCTATACAAATTGCTATACATTCTGCAATGCGCTGGATGTAATAAATTAACGTATTCAGACGTTTACATTACAAAATGCGCGCAGCTGGAGGACTCTCGCTCCGCCAAATGCCCTAGACAAACTAGTCTCTACGTCCGGCGTCGGCCGAATTTCTGCGTTATTCTGCTGGGTTATACAGGTAAAGCTGTTCACCAGCCGCGATGCAGGGAAGCTTCAGTTTCGTCTCCAACGACCTTGTTTCTCCAGAGCTGATGACTGAGCCAAAACGGTGAACAGCTTATTTGCCATTGATTTGGTTGTATATTTTTCGAGACCTGTGTCGGTTTGGTTCTGAGGGCCTTCTAAGGCTGACGGATCTGCAGTCGAACCCTATCCGCTCAGAGCGCCTTCGGCAGATAGCAGGAGCGGTCAACTCCGAGCGGAGGCGCCTTCAGCCTGCGCTTGCGCCTGCTGGGGAACTACTAGCCCGCTTCGGGACAGGGGAGGGTACAAGCCAGCAGCGACGAAAAGGGCGGAGAGCCGACGGATGCAGGTGCGGCGGCATGCTAGCTGTCTGATCCCTGATCATCACATAGATCCTCGCCGGACCGCGCTCTTCGTAGCAAGATCTATCCTTGGCGAGGTTCGGGACGGGAGGCGAGGATGCTGATCTCTCTTCACAAGCAGGCAACGACGACACCAAGGATAAGGGCCGCAATCCAGGCGAGCACGGAACCGGCCTGGATGGTGGCGGAGCGCTTCGGCATCTCCGAGCAGACCGTATGGAAGTGGCGAAATCGCGACAGCGTCCATGACCGGAGCCATACGGCGCACAGGCTTCAGACAACGCTCACGCCGGCACAGGAAGCTGTGGCGGTGGCGCTGCGCAAGTCCCTGCTGCTGCCGCTGGACGACCTGCTGTCGGTGGTCAAGGAGTTCCTGAACCCTCACGTCTCACGCTCTGGCCTGGACCGCTGCCTGCGCCGGCATGGCGTGGGCAACCTGCGCGCGTTGCAGCCCCGGGCGCCACGGCCTGCGCACAAGCCCTTCAAGGCCTACGAGCCGGGTTATCTCCATGTTGACGTGAAATACCTGCCGCAGATGGCCGACGAGAACCGCCGCCGGTATCTGTTCGTCGCAATCGACCGCGCCACGCGATGGGTCTTCGTGCGCATCTACCCGGCCAAGTCTGCCGCCAACGCCCGTCGCTTCCTCCGGGATCTGGAGCGCGCCGCGCCGATGACGATCACCCGCGTGCTGACCGAGCGAGCCATCGAAGGCGCCACCGGTCCGAGCCCGATGGCGAGCGGCAAGGAGTTCACCGATCGCCTGTTCGGCCTTCGCCGCCGGGCCGCGACCGGCAACCACGATTTCGACCGCCTCTGCGCCGACCTTGGCATCGAGCATCGCCTGGCCCCACCGATGCATCCGCAAACCAATGGCATGGTCGAACGCTTCAACGGCCGGATTGAGGACGTCCTGCAAAGCCACCGCTTCCGCAGCGGCGAGGATCTTGAACAGACTATTCTTCGATATGTCCGGCTCTACAACGGCCAGCTCCCGCAATCAGTGTTGAAGGGGCAAACGCCCATCAACGCGCTCAAGGACTGGCAAAGGCAAAGGCCGGACCTCTTCAAGAAGCGGCCGTATAATCACGCGGGATGTGACAGCTAGCAGCTAGCGGCTCAAGCAGCCGCTCATTAGCTGCACTATACGGGGTGCGCTAGCCAACCTGCAGCTCGACGCGAGGAGCCCATCGCCGCCCTTCGAAGGCTATCTTCTCTATGTCCGCTTCTGAGCTACTCCCCAACTCTTGGACAGATTTCCGGCTGATTTAAGCTACTGCCTGCACCTGCTGATCGGTTTCGATGGTGTTGAAGTAGACCACGGCGGGTGGTTGACCGCCATGGGCGGCGTGAGGCCGCTGGTGGTTGTAGAAGGTGATCCAGGCCCCGATGCCAGCCTTGGCCTTAGAGCCGGTCTCCCAAGCGTGCAGGTAGACGCATTCATACTTCAAGGACCGCCAGAGGCGTTCGATGAAGATGTTGTCGATGCACCGGCCCTTTCCATCCATTGAGATCCGGGTGCCGACCCGTTTCAGGCGGTCGGTCCAGGCGAAGGACGTGAACTGCGATCCCTGATCGGAGTTCATGATCTCGGGTGGGCCGAACTTGTGGATCGCCTCGTTCAGGGCCTCGACGCAGAAGTCGGCTTCCAGGGTATTCGAGATGCGCCAGGCCAGAACTTTCCGGGTGAACCAGTCCATGACAGCCACCAGATAGAGAAAGCCGCGGCGCATCGGGATGTAGGTGATGTCGGCGCACCAGACTTGGTTGGGCCGCTCCACGCGTAGCCCACCCAGCAGATAGGGGTAGGTCTTGTGGCCCTTCCCGGGCTTGCTGGTATCGGGCTTCTGGTAGATCGGCATCAGGCGCATGAGCCGCATCAGTCGCCGGATGCGCTTGTAGTTCACGCCGTGCCCCTCGTTCTGCAAGTGCCACGTCATCTGCCGGACGCCGTAGAACGGGGTTTCGAGGAACTGCTTGTCGATCACTATCATGAGGTCCAGGTTCATGGCCGTCTCGCCCATCAGGTCGTAGTAGAACGACGACCGCGAGATCGACAGAAGACGGCACTGCGCCCCGACCGACAGGCTCGGGTGGTTCTTCTCAATCATGCCACGCCTCACTTGCCGGTCCAAGGCTTGAGCTTTCGTGACAAAAATCATTAGCCACAGCCAGCTCCCCGATCTTGGCATGCAGGGTCCGCACCGTGTCCTCATCAACAGAGGGAGCCGTCTTGCCGCCCCGCTCGAAGATGTCAGCAGCACCATCGAGCAGAGACTTCTTCCACTGATGGATCATCGTCGGATGCACGCCATATTCGGCGGCCAACTCAGACACCGTGCGCTCGCCCTTCAAGGCTTCCAGCGCAACACGGGCCTTGAATCCCGCGTCATGGTTCCTGCGTTTCTTCATGTCCTGATCTCCTCGATCTTGGAGACCAGCAGACGTCAGATCGTAGCTTCCGTCACTGTCCGATTTTCGGGGAGGAGCTCACTTCCGCCTTATTTCGGTCATACGATAGATGGTTCTTGCAGTAGCCTGAAAAAGCTTCGGCAAGAAAGACTATGCTCAATTTGGATGGAACGTGCGGCTGACGCCAGACCGCTTCCCCACAACTCGAAGCTCGAAGTCACTTCGAAACAGATCATCAACTTTTGGAACGACACTTGTTGAGACCGCAAGTTCAAAGCCCCCCGGATCGAGCCAGCGTGTTTTTCCATCAACCTGTACAGGAATGACTGAATAGCGCTGCCGGCGGCCGTCTGTGCCCGTTAAATCAGTATCGAATGACACCTGCGCAGACGTTGCCGCCTCTGCTTTCAGCAAACTCACACGCCATTGCTGGAGAATTTGTGGGTCTATTGTGTTGTCCCCATCGTCGGCGATCAATTGATCATCAAGCCATGTCTCAAAGTCGCTGCGGCGCGCTGCAGCCTCTTTACGGCTGTGCGCAAGCCCCTGCGACAAGCAGAAAGCCACGAATGGATCATGTGTACCCCAACGGAGCAGTTCTCGTGCCCAGAAGCCAAACCAGGGTAATCCCGTCGTCTCCTTCCAAGTCGCGAGATTTGGCGTCGCCGTTGCATCGGGTGCCCCGTCCGACCAAGATTGCGCCACCACCGCCCCGACAGCGACTCCCAAGCGAAACTCTAGATTATCGGCGACAAAGCGCTGCCAGGCTCGCAGGTTTTGTGCTTCCGGCCCTACTGCGCCCGGTTCATTCAGCCACCATCCAAGCACGTCGTTCCACCGTTCGAGCAACGCTTCGTCGCCTTGCGTTGCTCGAACGCGAAACCCAAACCCACGATCAGCTTCAAGAAGTGTCCCAATCGCTTCAAAAACGTCGATGCGTGCTGCGGCATCCATTGCACCATAGCCAATGGCACCAGCAATGAGCCCGCGGATCTTCTCTGCTGTCGGCTCAAACCGGCGTCCCACCACTGGCGTAAAGCCGTACTGATAGAGTCGCCGCCGCTCGATAAAATCGGGATACAACTGCGTAACGATGCCGGTGCCTCGCTTGATAAACGCGGCTTCAAGCCATGCTTCCTGCGCAGCCGCGACGACGGTGAACGTCCTTGCCCAAAGCGCCTTTAGCTCTGCTTCCGCCCGTGCTGCGCCCATTGGCGCGTCGGTCATGCGTTCGCTTTCGGCGAGCGCCGTCAGCAATACGCTGTCTAGTTCATCCATTGCATCTGCTAGTCGCGGCAGTTCGCCAGTCGCGCCTGTTCCCACGTCAGGACTGACAGTGGCGGGCGCAGCACTTTCCAGCCAATCCATGAATGCGTCGGGTTTAGTGCCGAGAAGATGGCTCGCTCGCTGCCAAATGTATTTGAGCAAGAGAGCCAGCGGGCTGGGAACCGCGTCTGCATCTTTGTCCTCTATGATGAGCGACCGCCGAAGCCTCTCATAGTCATCGACTAGCTCGCGTTGTTGGCGTTCCTGCGCATTGCGTTGACCGGGTGCACTCGCCGAGATCCTCCTTGGCAGCGCAACCAGCGTCATGCCCTCTATCCCTTTGGCAGCGCCAGGTCGACCTGCACGGCCGGAGAGATTACGAAATTCGGCACTCGTCAGCGGCGCAACGATCGGCACTTCAGCGACAGGGTCCCAAGATCGCCGCTTAAGCGACGTCAGAAAGATCAGATCGAACGGGAGATTTACACCTTCCGTCAACGTCGCGGTTGCCACAGTGATCGGACAAATTTTTCGGTCGATCATTTCAACCATGAGGCGACGAAGCCGTTGTGGCATTTGGCCGTGGCTTGTTGCGATGCCGTGCTCGAGAAGGAACAGCTCGAACGAATCTATGCCGCAATAATCGAGGCAGGCCGCGCGTGCTTCCGCAAATCGAACCCCGAGATACCCCTCGGGAACTTCAAACGCGTTGGCGTCCTGCCAAGCGACGTGCTCCATCGCCTCCTTAAACCAGCGCATGGTTTGCTCCGGCTCTTGAGCTACCGAAATCAAAATGCGCTGATCCTCCTGAACAAGATGAAGCGCCGTCCACAGAACGGACAGGCAGTTAAAGCGATTGAGGCTGTTTCGCCATTTTGCAGGAAGTTCAGGCATCGGTGCGATCCGCAATGGCAGATAGACTGGTGCTTCTTCATTTCTAAGATACAGGGGCCGCCCGTTCATCAGGTCGAGCAAGATCTGACCAGAGCTGCTTGGGGCTGTCTCCAGGATGCCGATAACTTGGCGCGTGCTGCGGTAACGAACGCCCACGCTTTCTGCATCTGCTCGCCCCTCGATCCAGCGCGCCACTGGTTCCGACGCGCCGCCAGCGACCGCCGTCAATGCTATCCGAATAACATCTGGGCGTTGCACGAGAATTCGGGAAACGAGATTTTCAAGGCGGATCGACCGATTGGTATGGTCCGAAAAGCTTACTGCTGTGGCTTCCGTCGCTGCTGGCACGACCTGATGCGCTTCGTCGATTATCAAGAGGACGAGCCGTGCGATGAGCAATGATCCCAGATACCGCAGCAGGGCGTCCGCTTTTTCAACAGTAACAATCAGAACCACAGGCTCCTCGCTGGTGAGCCAATAGTCCGTGATGCCCCAATCGGCACCGCCGTAGAGCCCGGTGACGATCACATCGCCGCGCAGCTCTGCCGTTAGCTTTGCCTCGACCTCGCCAGCCAACGCGCGCGAGGGGACGATATAGAGCGCAAGCGGCCCAATGGTATCATCCCTTTCACGCAGGAGCAGTTCCTTGATCAGCGCTAGGTTCGCGACAAGCGTTTTGCCTGACCCTGTCGGCGTACAGAGCGCGAAGTTAGAGGTGCGCAGCAGTCGGTCCAACCCTTGGAGCTGCGATATCCACAGCACACCGCGACCGCGGCTATACTGGTCTCTGCCATACGCGAGCAGGCGTTCCGTGCGGTCGGGTCGCAAGCTGGCTAACGCACGAAGCGGCTTGTAGATCGTGGCATCTACATAGCGGTCTGCCACTTGGCGCATCAAGCTGATGACAATCGCTGCATCATGGCTGAACAGTCGATGCGCCAGTTCATCAAGCGCATGCAACTTTGCTATGGCTACAGAAAGGCGATCTTCGTCACCCCGGCGGAGGCTATCAGCAATCAGGCCAAGGCAGCGCACAAGCTCAATGCTTGCCGCCCAAGTGGGCCCGGGGCCGTCATCCTCTTCCGTCAACGCCTTCAAAATTGCCCGATTGCCGTCTGCCCCCGTAAGCTCGGTATTTTCCGCCCAGAACAATCCCACATGTCGGACAACCGCATCGAAATTAGCCTGAAGAAACGCAGCATAGAGCTGCACGCCATCAAGTTCGGACTGTACTTGCGCAAGCAAGCCTGCGGCCATCGCTGGAAGGCCACCAAGCTGATAAGCTGCAGCTGACAAAAGTTCGATCGGCACAACCGTTCGGACATTATCGTCCGCCCGCGAGAGCCACTCCAAAAGCTCCCCGACGCGACGATAACAATCAGTCGCGCTAGCTGATGAAGAGCCCTCAATGGTCCTAAAAATGTGGGCCGCATGTAGAAGCCGACGACTATCGTCCAGTTGGCGCGCTGAATCGCGATCACCCCAACTGATTGTCGGCACCTGCCACGTTGTCTGCAGGCACCGTACATAGGCTCGGGCTTGCGGTCGGGTCAGTTCGTTCTCGATCGCAAGTTCGACCCGAACCTGTTGCGCTAAGGCTAAGCGCTCGCCATCCCTCTCAGCCATCAATCATCGCTCCAAAGTGAAGCATAGAGGGCGTCAATAAGGATATCCCCTTTATTCAGAATGACTTCGACAACTTGTAGGTCGCGACCCGCTGTATAGTCTGCAGGTTTATTCTCCCATTCGAGGACGGCCTCGGCGTTCCCACGATTGGCAGCGCCGTTGCCTGCAATGACTATAAGATCGGTGCGGGTCGGTAGTGGCCCCAATGCCAGCACCGCCCGATCAATCGAAAGGATTGCAGCTGCATATCCGTCTGGATCGCGCTGTTCGAGCAGGAATTGGAGCTGGCGCAGCCCATGAGGGATGGGAGTGTCACGATTGACCTCAAACCAGATACCACGACCCGTGTGCTCCAACTCCTGTGTTTTCTTGTTCCGCTCTTTTGGCCCGTGCATGAGGGCGGCAACGGTCGATTCATTTAGTGTTTTTCGCCACTTCGCTTCTCCTGCGATCACCCGCACGACTTCACCGCCGCCATCGAGAGCTATTCCAACAAAGTCTGTCCCGTGACGCCCATAGATTTCACGAATTCGGCTTGCATCGAACTTTAGAGTCCATAAATATTTTTCGACATCGTCGTGCTCTCTGAAGAGAAAGACCGGAACGCACCACGCATGGCCTCCGACATAGTGTTCTTGATATGCTTCAGTCACTAAACCGGCCAAAACCTCCCCAAAAAGACCGCGCTTCGCCTTCATAGGCAGACTAGTTGGGTAGGCGATATCCGTTGCGCCCAAGCCGTCGGGGTGCAGATTTATAGCAACCTTCTTGTGGAAATGCTCACGGGCATCGAGGTGTGCAGATTCAAAATAGGGACGGAGAGCAGTGAGCAACGATTTTGCCGGCTCATCCTTTTGCTCAAGAAGCAAATGACCATAGTTGCCGTTACGGATAGAGCCGTAGGCCTTTAGCCATAGAGCAAGCTCTTCCTTGGGTGGGGGACAGGTGTGCATACCTAAATTTGACTTTGGGCTGATGGTTGACATTAATCCTTAAGCCTAATGGCCTACACCATCAAAATTGGCCTGTCTGCAACAGCCTAAAGCAGACATTGGTCACCGCTGCAGCGAGCGTCCGGAAGGTCCGCACTGCGGACACTGCACGGCTGATCTCGCTGCACGTTGCACGAACGTCCAGCTTGCAGGAGCTGCATTGCGGCGCCTGGCATCGGCAGCCGGCGGCAATGGGCCACCTGTGCCAGGATGAAGCACGAGGACTGGCGACAGAGGTGACCATGTCCGGGTGGGAGCCGGTCAGACAGGCAAGGGGTGGATCATGGCGCGGGGGCAGCCGGCCTCGACCCAAAGAAAAGCCAGCGTGATCGGCAGCCGGAAGCGGCGGGGGCCGGCTGCGCCAGGGTTCAGCCAGAGGGTGGTATCGGTCTCCTCGATGCCGGGCTTGTGGGAATGGCCCGAGATCACGACATTCCATCCCTCGGCTCCCGGATTAGCCCGCAAAGCCTTGCGGTCATGGATCATGTGGATCCGCAGGCCTCCGATCGTGAGGCTCACCGTTTCGGGCAGGGCCTCAGCCCAGTGGCCGCGGTCGATGTTGCCGCGGATGGCCGTCACCGGGGCGATGCGCGCCAGCGCGTCAAGATGGTTGGGATCGCCTATATCGCCCGCGTGCAGGTTGCGGTCTACCCCTTCGAGAGCCTCCAGCGCCTCAGGGCGGAGCAGACCGTGGGTGTCGGAGATGACGCCGATGCGCTCCTTAGGAGATAGCTGGCGGAGTGGTTGCATGGGGCAGCTCCTGATGGTCATCGCACGGCGGTCGCGCGTCAGCCCGGCATCGTGACGACGATGGCGCCGCGACGGGTCGTCACAACGGCATGCTCGTATTGCACGACCGGCTCGGCTGGCTCGCTGTCGAGGGTCCAGTCGTCATCGGCGCCTGACGTGGCCCATCTTCCGGCTCGCGACAGGAACGGCTCGACCTTCAGCACAAGGCCGTTGTGCAACCATCTTGATGCGTGATCGTCATCTTGTCTCTCACCTGGGCTGCAGGAGCATCTCAAGGCACTAAGCCGTAGCAGCAGCTTTGTCCCGCTTTGCGGACACCGGATGAACGAAGTTGCCGCACATTACGTCGGCGCGGGCCCCTTGGGTAAGCTGCCTTAGCAGGAACTGGGTCGGCGTGCCGGTTCTTCACTACCGCCACAACGGCGGCACTACCCGACAATGCCCTGCAATAGCAGCCCCCAGAGACATGGCACTGTCCCGATCACCCGCGCCGAACTGGGAAAGGCCAGCACCCTCGCTCTGACGCTCGGCGTCCAAGGTGAAGACGATCCCCTCGCCAGCTCCGCGCGGCTTGGGGCTGGCCCGCCACAGCCGCGTCACCACCGGCAGTCCCATCGCTCTTTGCGCGAAATCTCCCGCAGCGCACCAATAATCCGTATCCGCCCTCCCGCTGCGGAAAGCGACCAGGATATCGGTGGGGCCCACCTGTGCCGCCTCCATTCCGTTGCGTGCCGTGAACGCCGCTGCCGGCAAGGGCAGAGCGAGCAGAATCAACAAGATCGTCCGCATGCGGAATTCCTCCCTCAGGGGGCAGTCGTTCTCCTTGGGCAATGCCCAGCATACAGTCCGAGTTCCGCCGACGACGTTTCGGGCGACATCGCGCTTGAGCCCTAAAAAGATCAACTATCAGCCAGATGCGACGCGCGCTGTCATCGCGCTTGATGTGGGTGCCTATCGGCGCTGGAGTTCCTCCTGCATGAGATCCGGAATTTTGCCTTTCTCAAAGCAGGAGGCCCCGTCCCGTTCAAGCCGGGCCACAGGTGGCATAGGGACATGGCCCAGCCGCCATGCGAGGCCAGCTTGGGGAAAGCAGCGCCGGACACTGCCCCACAGCCAAGTATAGGCCAAAGGAGATAGTCTCTTGGGGTGAACAAGAGGCTTTGTCTGTTTGCTCCCTTGGTACGGCGGCGAGTGCTACCGTCTACTGCCCGTCCCCTATGTGATCCTCAAGCGGAACCGGCTCCAGGAAGCTGAGCGTACGCTGCGGGAACGGGATATCGATGCCGGCGCCGTCAAGCGCACGTTTCACCGCCCGGGCCACCTCGTCGCGCGAGCGCAATTCCTCCACGGGTGTCGAGCCGGTCCACCAGCGCAGCACGAAGTCGATCGAGGAGTCGCCAAAGCCCTGGCAAAACACCTCTGTCCTCTTCGACGTATCGATCGTGTCGAGGCCCTTGAAAGCGTCGGCCAGAACCGAATGGGCCTGCTCCAGATCCGTGTCGTAGGCCACCCCCACCTCCAGCGTGATCCGGCGCAGCGGCTGGTCGGTCAGCACCGTGGTCGGGTTGCGGTAAATGAAGGCGTTCGGCACGAGCACGAGTTCACCCGAACGCCGCCGCAGGTAGGTGTCGCGGATGGTGATCCGCTCCACCTGGCCCTCGATCCCCTCGCAGAGGATGTCGTCACCGATCTTCATGGGTCTGCGCAGCAGGATGAGGAGGCCAGCAAGGTAGTTCTCGAAGATGTCCTTGAAGGCGAGGCCGACGACCAGCGAACCCACCCCCAGCCCCGCGACGACATTGGTCGCCGACATTCCCGGGAAGACCAGCACCGCTGCGACGATCAGGCCGCCGATCCAGACGAGGCTCCGCGTCAGTGTCCGCGCCGCGGCGATCAGTGCCGGTCGCTGGCGCCAGCGCCTCAGGAGCCGAGCCTCGCCCCGCCAGGCATAGCGCGCCAGCGCCCAGGTCAGGACCAGAACGATGAGCGCCGCAACGATGTTCGGCAAGAGCGCGACAAAGCCCGCCATCAGCCGGGCAAGCTCGAACCGCAGGATGCGCAGCGGTTCAAGGTCGGAGATCATGGGCTTTCAACGTACTCCTCATCTTCTCGAAACGGTGGCGCCCGCACTACGGTTCCCCGGACCGAAATGCCGCAGCAAGCGTGCTGGAGCGACATGCCCGGCTGCTCAGGTTGCAGGTTCCGGGACTATGCAGCTGGTGGTCGCTTCATATGCCGCTCGAGGAACCACTTCATCGCGCCCCTGATGGCCGATCAGTTGCAGGCGTAGGAGTGACTGGCATTGGAGCGGACCTGTCAGTTCCTGCCGCAGCACTGCTTGTACTTGCGGCCTGAACCGCAGGGACAGGGATCGTTGCGACCCGGACGGGCGTTCCTGACAGGGGGGTGAGACAGATTGTCCGCCTTCAGGACAATCTCCGGGCGCGCCACCGGCAGGATTGCAGCAACGCAGTTCGGGATCAGGTCGGGCGCCTGGAGGTCGATCGCATCGATTTCTTCCTCGCTGAACTTGCTGATCCCTTCGTTGATGTCCTGCAGGGCCATCAGGAAGATCAGCGACGATCGCGTCTCCTCATCGGCCTGCTCGAGCACTGCCTGCCAGGCTTGGGGGCGCAAGCGCAATGCGCGGGTGAACCCATCCACCCAAGCCTCCCACAGCGTCTCGTCGCTGTGCGGATCCACTTCGTAGATCGGCTCGATCCAGGGAGTTCTCGCCATTTCCGAAGCGACCGCGTTGTAATGGGCCATGACCGCCGAGATGGTAGCTTCAGCCGTGGCCAGATCAGGAAAACCGGCATCACCCGTTTCTCCCCAGACATGGGGGAGCCATTCCGAAGGCAGTATGAGATCGGGACAGGCCAGGATGCCGGTCACATAGCCATCGAGTTCGCTCACTGTCATCGGAAGGCTTTCCTGCGGCAAAGCCGCCAGCAGGTCGTCAAGATGATCAAGGTCTTTGTCCGAACGGCTCACGGCGGGTCTCCTCCACTGCGAGGATCTGGATAACCATCCAGGTGCCGGTCCACAATCCGGCTGACGTGCCGGTATTCCGCATGTGTGCTGCGCCGTGGCCTCGGCTTCAGCTTGAGCCTCCGTGGCTAGCTGCTGTTCCACGCCCCACAGCGCCTCAATCCGGCCACAGGCCAATGGATGTGCCAGCGTGCGCCAAAAACTGACCACGACCCTCGCCAGCCACGGCACAGCCTGCATCACCCTCGAGAGGCGCTGCAGCCCGAGACTGTGGCTGCCTCTGTTTGCAAGTCCACAGGGGCCAAGTACCTGCTCACCCCCTGAGTGCTTGGCCCTTTAGGAAGCCGCTCCTGCGCCCTGATCCTCATGCCGAGCCGGCGAGGCGATGGCCAAGGTCACCGTGATCTGCGGCCTCCTGCAGTTGATGGTGCCGCTCACTTGTCAGGCTGCCTGAATGTGGCCGGCGCGTTCGCGAAAACCGCGCCCCACAAGGCGCGGCTTCATGGCCAATAACTGATACTGTCCTGCGCCCGTTCAGTCCGTCTTTGGCCGCGCGTAGTCGGGAGCGGCCGACGTGCCGTATCCAATGATGGACAAGACTTCCTCCGACTGGACAACCCAACCGGCCTCCACAAGCCGGAAGACCGCCTGTTCGGCCTTCCGCTGGTTCATTCGCGGAGCCGCCGCGAAGATCCTGACGGCCTTCTCCTGTGCGATCCTTCCGCCGGGGCCGGCATATTCCGCCAGCACCGTCAGGCAGCCAAAGAGTTCCAGACCCTGTGTCCGGATCATTTCCTCGGCGATTTCCGGGTTCATCCAGGGGAAGTGAGGAAGTCTGCTCATGATCATTCTCCAATGTGGTGTTGTGAGCGTTGGGTATCCGCAAGGCAGACAGGCATCGTGCGCCGAAGTGGCGTTGCCAATTGCTCTTGAAGATCTTGGGACGCCTGAGCGGGAAGTGGTCCTTAGTCAGGCGGTATGGGGTCGTGAAAGGGCCGCTGCGCTGCTATTAGTGCGTCGCGATCTAGTACACGCGCTGGGCGCTCCACTCTGCCGGGAACGGCTCCAGCAGGCGGGGAAGCGTAAGTTCGGCTCCCTGCCTGCCGTCGAGGATCTCCTCGACGATGGCGGGCGCGAGCAGCGTCAGCCTCAGCACCCGGGTCATGTAGGAGTGGGCGATGCGCTCGTGCTCGGCCAGCTCACCGATGGTGGCGAACTCGCCGCTCTCCAGCATGCGCTTCCAGCGAAAGGCGCGGCCCAGCGCCTTGACCAGCGAACTATCACTTCGGCGGGTCTGCGGCGCGTCCGCCGGCAGCTGGATCTCCTTGCGCCCGCCGCGCTTCACCACGCGGAATGGGACATGCAGGGTCATGGTCTCGGGCGCGGGGCAGCTCATGCGGCACGCTCCTCGGCGCCCGCGAGCATCTCATGGGCCAGGCCGCTGAGACCGTCGATCCGTAAGCGCACGTGCAGGCCGTTGGTGCCGACATCGACCCGCTCGACCAGCAGCGCCGCAACGCGGGCCTGCTCGGCCGGAAAGAGTTCGTCCCAGAGCGGATCAAGCTGGCCCAGCGCCTCGCGGACGTCGGTTTCTCGGATGTCGCTGTGCTGGGCCGGATCCTGCTCCCGTGCGGCTTTCCAGGTGCCGGCGATGATCTCCGGCTGCCGGAACACGGCGCGCAGCTGGTCGAGGACCGCCGCCTCGATGTCGCCGGCAGGGACGCGGCCGACGGGGCAGGCGCCGGCGCCCTGCTTCAGCACCGTCTGGCTGACGTAGTAGCGATAGAGCCTGCCGTCCTTGCGGGTGTGGCTCGGGGAGAAGGCTGCACCGTCCGGGCCGAAGATCAGCCCCTTGAGGAGCGCCGGCGTCTGCGCCCGGGTGCGGGCGGCGCGGGTGCGGGGGCTCTCCGACAGGATGGCGTGGACCTTGTCCCAGAGGCTGCGGTCGATGATCGCCTTGTGCTCGCCAGGGTAGCTCTCCCCCTTGTGCACGGCCTCGCCGATATAGACGCGGTTCGACAGCAACCGGTAGATGGCCTTCTTGTCGATCGGGTTGCCACGGGAGGTGCGGACGCCGCGTTTGTCCACCTCGCGGGCAAGTTCGGTGGCCGAGCCCAGCTCAAGGAAGCGGGCGAAGATCCAGCGGACATGGTCCGCGTCCTCCCGGTTGATGATCAGCTTGCGGTCCCGGACCTCGTAGCCCAGCGGCGGGTGGCCGCCCATCCACATCCCCTTCATCCGGCTGGCGCGGAACTTGTCGCGGATGCGCTCCGCCGTCACCTCGCGCTCAAACTGCGCGAAGGAAAGGAGGATGTTCAACGTCAGCCGGCCCATCGAGGTGGTGGTGTTGAAGGACTGGGTGACGCTGACGAAGGTGACGCCGTTGCGGTCGAAGACCTCCACCAGCTTCGAGAAGTCCATCAGCGCGCGCGACAGCCGGTCGATCTTGTAGACCACCACCACATCCACGAGCCCGTCCTCGATGTCGGCCAGGAGCCGCTGCAGGGCAGGGCGCTCCAGCGTGCCGCCGGAGATGCCGCCGTCGTCATACTGATCGCGCACCAGCACCCAGCCCTCCGAGCGCTGGGAGGCGATGTAGGCCTCGCAGGCATCGCGCTGGGCGTGGAGCGAGTTGAACTCCTGCTCCAGCCCTTCCTCCGACGACTTGCGGGTGTAGACCGCGCAGCGGAGCTTGCGGACCAGCGGCTTTGTCTTGTCTCCGGCGCGCGTCATGCCCGGCTCCTGTGGCTCTTGAGCCCGAAGAACACCCAGCCGTTCCAGCGGGTGCCGGTGATGGCGCGGGCGAGGGCGGAGATCGACTTGTAGGGACGCCCCTGCCACTCGAAGCCATCGGTGGTAACGGTGACGACCTGCTCCACGCCCTGCCATTCGCGGATCAGCCGGGTGCCGACGATGGGCATGAGGTCCGCGCGGATGCGGCTCTTCTTGCGATCGCCACCGTCCAGTTCCTCGCCCAGACGCTCGAGGCGCCGAACCGTCTCCGGCTTCAGCCCGCCATAGGCCAACTCCTGGATGCGGTAGGCCAGTCGGCTCTCGAGATAGCGGCGGTTGAAGGGCGGGGCCGGGCTGTCGAAGAGCTCACGCCATTGCTTCTTCAGCTCCACCGCCGGTGCGTCCTTCAGGGCGGCCAGTCGTGCGGGGATGGGATCAACGTTCATCATCTTCATTGCTCTTTCGCTTCCGTTGATCCGCACTACCGCTCTGTGCGGGCCGGATGTGTAGTCGCCGGATCTCCGCCGTTGCGAACTGTCTCCTTAAAGTCGCTGTTGCGCATCCGAAGCCGCAGGAGGCCGAGGCCGAGGAGGGCGCAGAGCTCGCGCCGGCGCTCCGGCGCGGTCATCCTGCCGGCGGGCAGGGGGTTTGAGCCGCGGGTCATCTCACATGCTCCCATTCAGGCTGAGACCAGTCGGCGGTTTGCCGATGCGGTGATGGCACAGGGGCAGGGAGCCGAAGTGGAAACCCGCCCGCAAATGGAAACCCCGGGCGGAGTGGAAACCTGAGGTTTCCATCTGGAAACCCCGATATGTTGCCTGCAACTGGAGATCTTGCGGGACAAAGCCCACCGCATACCAAACCGCGCCGGAAGGACCCAAGAGGGGCCGGATGTTCATACCTCCACCTCGGGAATGCGCTTGATCAGGCCGGGATACTTGGCGGCAAGTTCGTTGGAGATGGCTTGCCGTTCGGACAGGTTTGGGATGCTCTGCGGTTTTGGAGGCCGCAGCCGCTGAACGGCCATTCTGACCTGATCGGCATGACGTTCGCCCCACGCACGGTGCAGGATTTGCAGAATGTGTCCCGGGTTCGGCTTCCTGCTGGGAGTCTCTCGCCTCCACTGGCGCAACGCAGCCTTGATGCTTTCCACCGGCCAGTCTTCCAGCTCGTCACACCAATCCATCAGGACAGCTTTGCGCTTCGTATTGCTCATATCGGGCTGCCAGTAGCCGTCGAGAAAGATATCAATCAAAGCCGAAATCTGACCGCGATGGGCTGCGATTTGTTGCGGCGAACGCGACACGTTCTGCAAAGGCGTCATCGGCGGAAGCTGCGCGACGATCTGCGGAAGGTTGGCGGTGTTGGCCATAGGACGTTTCCTCTATTGGCGCCAAGCGGGGGTGATTTTTGCGGCCAGCCTCGCGCTGCATGGCCCGATCGAAATAGGTGAAGCGGCTTGGAGGGCCGTCCCGCTTTCTGGACATCGTCTCGGCAACAGTGGCTAGGATGGTGTCGGGGTCGAGATTGAGATCGGCCTGCCAAACTTTCACGCGATCCATGTCGGCTCTAGTCCCGAGCAGATTGCCATTCGGACCGGCCAAGCCGGACACAGGATCGGCTCCGACTGCCTCGAGAATGCGACCACGAAGCGTATCGGCTTCGGGCGCGTCACCACCACCACCATCTATCTGGCTTCTGGTTTCTGGCTTCTGGGGCTTATCCCCTGCCTTAACCGGGGGGTTATCCGGAGAAGAAATTTCTCTTCTACTTCTGAGGGTTGGGTTGCCGCCGGTTTTCCCGTTCTTTGCTGCCAGCGCACTTAGTTTCTCATCACGGACCATTCTCCGCGAGTAGATGACACCCTTTCTCGTGCGGGAGAAAACACGTGCTGCCTCCAGTTCGCCGAGCATCTCGGTGACCTGTTCAGGAGGTGCCCCTGCCAACACGGCAAGCTGTGCATCCGTCGGGGGATGACTGGAGATGAGAAGGTGGCCGTATGGGACAGCCTCGTGCATCAGGGCGATCATCTCCATCCAGAGACCGCGCGCCGCCAAGCTGCACATCCGCAGCGCTGGATCAGCCCTCCAGTCGGTAGGGAAAAATTTTAACCAGGGATTAGACATTGGACTGCGTCCCCTGGCGGGGCTCGCCGTTGCACGGAGCGGATTGAAGGCTAGACCGCAGTGAGAAATCCATCACAGCGCCCTCCGCTGCCGGCTGTCGAGCCAAGCCTGAACATCGCTGCGCTTCCAGCCGATCGCACGCGCGCCCAGCCGCACCGGCGCAGGAAAGCGACCATCGGCAACTGCTCGATAGAGCCAACTACGTCCCATCCCTATGGTCGCAGTGACACGGTTCATTCGAAGTATCTCTTCCGACATTGCCGTTCCTTCGGGGCTATTAGTGTCTCTGAAGAACTTTTGTCGGATCACATGAGGGTCGTGGTGGGTTAAATTTCACATCCGATTAAACACCACAAACGGTGGTGACCCGATCCACGATAGAGAGCTTTCTTGTTCACGACTTTGCCCAGCAGCACACAAGGTGCCGCCGGGACATTGAGAATGTTCTAGGATGTGCAGAGCTACTCTCTGCGCCCGGTGCGCGGCTACTCAGTAATGTGGCAGAGTTCACCGACCATGGCAGCATGCAGTTGCTTGCGATGGGTCAGTTCCATGCCAGGTGCCTAGGATCCACGTACTTACGTCGTGTCTTCCAAATTCCTTCGACCTCACTGTAGGTTGCGGTCCTGAATCCCTCTTTTTGAAGGGCCTCCGCTACGATGTCGCATGCGCTGTCTTCATGGTATTTTCCTGGCTTCGTAGTCCCGCTCCGTTGTGCCCGGATATCATAAACACGGCAGATATCTGCGACCGATACGGCGACGACAGTTCGATAGAGGATGCTGAAGGCCTTCGGGCCCCTCTTTTGCCGCGGTCGTTTTAGCTTGTAAGACAGCACCCCCTGAAGGAATTCCTGAAGTGGCCTTGGGGTCGGCTCTTCAGAGTTCTGCTGCCCCGCTCCCAGCCAGCAAAGCCCGTCAAAAGATGCTGTGCACGTTGAAGCTTTATCAATAATCCTCTTCAGCTGTTCAAGATCGAAGTCCCCAGAGGGACCTACGACCGACTGGCCAGCTTCATAGGCCCGTTCTATGTGCTCTTCGTCAGGCGAGAGAGTCAGTTTTGGTTTCCAAGACGAAATGTAGCGCCTCGCAAACGCCAGAGCTTCCTGTCGCTTCTGGCTGGTCAACTTCCCTGACATCATGGCTTGTTGCCTCGGATCATCATTAACATATTAACACGATGACGTTGCGCGAGATTGGTGTCACCGTCTCATAGCGGGTTAGTTTTGATTCTTTATGGTCCTGAACGATATCGGGACCCAGCGCTCGCTGAAAGCAGGGGGTGACGAAGGCGATCACGCAAGCTGCGTTGGTTCGCAGTGAGGCAATTTTCCAAGCCGTGTAAGCAGACGTTTTGGTTGCGGCAAAAATTTGGCGTCCAAAGTACTTTGCCTTTCGTAGCTTCCTCACCGGAAATCCCGACCCTTCACCTTGATCGCATCGATGTGCAGATCGCGGATGTAGATCTCCCGCGCCTTCGGCCCGTTGGGCATTTACTCCCGCTCTACACCCGCCGACGCCCCATGCCTTGCCTCATCCCGCGACCCTGAGTCAGCGGAAGCGCCCCGCGTGCCCCGACGCTGGCGAGTTCGCGCGACAGGTCCTCGATGCGATGCACCACATCACCCTCGAGCTGAATGCGCCCCTGCACGCCGGTCATTCCCGCCCCAAGCACGATCCCCCTGTGCGCTTCCAGGACCTTTGGCTAGACCACAAGATTGGCTACACCGGTTTCATCCTCGAGCTTGATGAACATCACGCCCTAGGCCGACCCCGGCCGTTGACGTACCAGCACCAGGCCCGTAGTCACACCCCAGCGGCGATCCCGGCTGGCCATGGCCTCGGCGCAAGTGATGGCGCCAGCACATCGATCTTCATAAAGCGCAGCGCATCGATAGCATCCTGGTCCCATCCAATCATCGGCCGGTCCCTCCTCGCGGCGGGGTGGATTGGTAACAGATTATCAAGCCAATCCTAGGTCAGCATGAATCCGGTCGGGTTGCTGCTACAGATGTCGGGAAAAGCACATGAGTTGGCGGGCCAGCCCCAGGGTCAGCCGCAGGCGCTGGGCGGAGGGATCGAGGTTCAATCCCTTGATCTGGTCATCGCTCAAGCCTTCTCGAAAGTTGTCGGACCTGGCCAGAGAATTGCACGAACTGCAACCAATGGGTTTCTGAGCTTTGTTATCCAGGGCGACGTGGAACAGCAATAGCTTGCAACAGGCAACTTGATGTAGATTCAAAGGAGTGTCGACTCTTGCACTGAATACCTACGCACACCCGTCATGTGCACAAAGATTTATTTGTCCTGAAATCTGATAGACTGAAGTGAGCCCAGAAGGATGACCCGTGTCTTGCTACCCGAGGTATCTGTTCTCGCGGTGCCAGCGCAACGCATCGGGGGAAGGGCGGGCATAGCCAACTTTTGGCGGCGAAATCTCTTGGCCCTGCATGGCGTAGTAGTGGACGCCGTTGTCAAAGTCGCGCTTGAGCCGCTCGCTTACAGCAAATCGCCCCCGCTCGGTCACGGTCACATAGCCCAAGTCGAAAAGGCGGTGGATGTCAGTCCGCAACAAGAGCCCATTGGAAACCTCATGGGCGCCACCATCGCTGTAGGATCGGATGTGGGCTGCATCGAGGATGGGCAGCGTCTTCTCTCCCGAGACGGCACAACGTCGATCGTAGCCGTCCGTCACTGCCAGCCGGAAGGCACCCTGACCCAGACGCCGTTGCATTAGCGTGGGAGGTCCGTAGCGGCTGCCGGAAACCGGCTGTGGGGGTTGGGGCAAAGCGTTAAGGCGGCCTTGGACCGCGTTCCACAAGGCGAGGCCGTCATGCTCCTCTGTGGAGTAGCCGCGGCCCACGACGGTGTTGGCTGAAAAGTTCGCGGGCGCAGGCAGCCACATCTCTTCCGGCCAAAAGAATGGGGTGGTCAGGATGCGACAGCCAATTAGGGGATCATCGCGGCGATCCAACGTCTCGGCCCGTCGAAGTTGCGCGATCGTGCGGCACATGTCGGCCAGGCTCGAATTGCCGTTCGTCTGGCCGAACGCCTCCCATGCCAAGGACAGTGGCGCCAAGCTCGCATGCGCAAACACGCCCCCTCCGGCTATGACGTTCCAAGGAGCTTTGAGCTTGAAGAGGAAGAGGTCTCCTGGATCCAGCGCCCGGAACTGCCCGGTTCCAGAAGGCTGCCAGAAGTTCACTTCATCCGGCGCAAGTCCGGCAAGAAAGTCGAACCATGGTTTGTGCGTGATGCCCACGAATATCTTTGTCATGGCCCTTAGCCTTCGATGGAAACTCGCGCCCTGCAAGGCTGGGCTGCTTCAATTTTCGCAGGAACAGGCATTGCCCTTATATCACCAGCCCAGGCCTGCCGCCGCCGCAAGCCGGACATCTGCGCGCGTGGATGTCCGAACCATTCGCTCCGTAGTTCAAACCGCATTGCCCGCAGCAGAGCTGATAAACCTGCTGGTTGTGATCCGTCCCAGCGCGTCCCGTCGGGCCAATCACCACCTGGCCATTTGGATTGCAATAGCCTGGTGTCGTGGTTCCCTTGACTGAGCGAGAGTATGGAGGTCCTGCCACTTTGCCCGCCGCTGATTTCGAGGCAGTCGGTTGGTCGGACACCACCCCAACAATCCAGCCTTCGTGCCGCGCAAGGCAGGCGGTGGCCTCACTCAGCCTAGGGGCCAAACCCTCCGTCAAGCGCCCGTCTGCATCTGCATCGCGCAGCCAGGATGCGGTCGCAAACGCATCATGTTGGTCAGCTGACCGATCCTCTGTAGCATACGCGGTGCCGTAGAGGCGGGGATAGGCCTCCACCAGCGCCGAAGTGTTTTCAGGTATCTCCCATCCCTCAAAGGGCCAGACGTGCAGCTTTGGCAGGGCACGGCGGAGGTGACGCAGGAAGGGCAGGCCCGCATGGGTCGACTTGGCGACCTGACCCGTGACGTCAAAATGGAAGACCGACTTCGCCCGAGCCAGTTCCTCCACCTTGCGGCGCCAGCGCAGATGACTGGTGCGACGAGCCGCCAGCGCCGCGTCCGCGTCTCCCCCGTACCTCAGGAGTCGACGTAAAGGCTCGGTGCATCCGTACGCCAATGATGATGGAAGTCGTCGAGGAAGACATCCCAGTCGCGGGGCAGAGCGTGTTCTTCAAAGTAGGCCTCGGGAAAGGAGAAGGCGTGATCGATGCCCACGATGGTGGGAACCGGTTCCGCGAGACGCTCGACCAGCCACCCGGAAAGGCCCCGGCGCGTCCAATAACGCTTTGGTCCTGGGGGTGGTCCGATCTCTACCGCAGGACTGCCGTTTTCGGTTACATAGAGGCGGAGGCCTTTGAGACTGGAGTCTGCCGTCTCCGCTCCCGAGTAGTCGATTCCGATGGTGCGCTGGAACTGCATGGCGTTCTCCTTCACCACATGTCTCGCCGATCCGCCCAGCGCCATCCAGAGCGGACGTTAAGGATCACAGCTCATTGGCCCGCAGCGCAAGCGAGTTGTTGATCAACGGAAAGGATCATAAGATCGGTATCTCCCAGACGCGTAGAGCCGGTTTCCAAAGCTTAGTATTCTATGTGACTGGTGCGGATGGCGCGACCTTCCTCAGTAGCTATGACGCCAGCCGCTCGGCAAACAGCGGGGGTGCGCAATTGAGTTTTCCTGGCACGGCATTCGAGACCTGCGGGCTAGCCCCGGTCGCCCAACTTGCACAACATGCGCGCCTGTGATCCAGACTGGCGGATGACCAAACAGGACCAACACCATGCCAGATGATGCCGATCTTGCCGAGGAGATCCTTGACGCTTTGTCGCAGCGCCGTCAGATCCCTCTCTTGACATCGCGGCCAGGCGGTGCCTCCCTGCCCCAAGCCTATCGCCTGAGTGATTTGATCGAAACTGCCCGCGCGCAACGCGGCGAGCGTCCTGTCGGGCGAAAGATCGGCTTCACGAACATGATGATGTGGGACCGGTTCAATGTCTCCGACCCGATTTTCGGACCCATGTATGACAGCACCGTGCATCCGCTCGGGGCGCCGTTCAGGACAGCCATGCTCGTGGAACCGCGTATCGAGCCCGAGATCGCATTCCGCCTGTCCACCCCGCCCGTGCCGGGAATGGCGCTTGAAGACCTGATCACCTGCATATCCGGTGATTGCGCAGGGCTCGAGATGGTGCAATCGATCTTCGCGGATTGGAAGTTCGAGGCAGCGGATACCGTTGCGGCCTTTGGCTTGCATAGCGCCTTCCTGCACGGACCGATGCTGGAGCTGTCACCCGCGGATCGAAGAGACTGGGTTGTGGGACTTTCAAGCTTTGAAACGACGCTTCTCCGGGATGATGGCGTGGCTGACAAGGGCCAGGCCCGCAATGTGCTGGGTGGCGGCCCTCTTGCGGCACTGGGTCATCTGGCAGACCTGCTTTCACGCATGCCCGATGCGGCGCCGCCGCAAGAGGGCGATCTCGTCACAACCGGCACCCTGACACAGGCGCTGCCTGTGAACCCAGGCGAGACGTGGCAGGCCATCTTTGACGGACTGCCCCTTGATAGGATCAAAGTCGAGATGGTGTAGACACAAAGGATCGCAGGTCGGTTTCGGTTTCCAAGGTGCATCTCAAGGAGGATAGGATGGTTAAGCTTGAGGGCAAGGTGGTTCTCGTCACCGGAGCGAGCCGCGGCATCGGTGCCGCGTCGGCGCGTGCTTTTGCCGAAGCGGGCGCTATGGTCGGGGTGATGGCTCGTGATGAGCACGGGGTAAATGCGCTTGCGGCTGAGATCGGCGGGTTCGCTTTGTCCGGCGATGTCGCGCAGGCTGCCGACATGAAGCGTGCGGTGGCCGAGATGTGCGACCGCTTCGGGCGGCTCGACATCCTCGTGAACAATGCCGGTGTGATAGGACCCATTGCCGTCCTTGCGGCTGCAAATGTTGATGAGTGGGGACAGGCTATCGATATCAACCTGAAGGGGGTCTTTCACGGAATGCACGCCGCTCTTCCCGTGATGCGCGCCCAAGGCGGCGGAACAATCCTCACCGTCGGATCGGGAGCCGCCCATGCCCCGCAGGAGGGTTGGAGCGCGTATTGCGCAAGCAAGGCGGGAGCCTGGATGCTGACCCGCGCCTTGGATCACGAGGCGCGCGGCGACGGCATCCGCGCCATCAGCCTGTCACCCGGAACAGTGGCGACGGACATGCAGGACAGCATCCGAAAGAGCGGGGTCAACCCTGTCAGCCAGCTTGACTGGTCGGTCCATATCCCGCCCGAAAGGCCAGCGCGGGCGCTTGTGTGGCTGTGCGGTCCGGAGGGGGGAGAATTCTTGGGAGCAGAAGTGTCGCTTAGGGACGAGGCGATCCGTCGGCGTGTCGGGCTCGTCGACTGATTGGCAAGCGGCGTCCAACTTGAGATTGGCCCGCAAACGGTATCGAGTGCACCGGCAGGTGCGAACCTGCGCACTCGGGTGCGCACCCCGATTTTCGACCCGCAACTGACGTTCTCACGCGACTAAGCCCACCGCATAGGAGGATGCGCCCGAAGGACCCAAAGTGGTGGGAACCGCTTTCATGGAATAGGCGCATTGCATTGGTATTGTACCCAGAAGCGCCCAGCTTTCATGCCGGACGCTTTGGCGCCAACGTCGTTCAAAGCACGTCTTTTGCAGCAGGCGCTCGATTATCGCGTCGCGACAGCCACAGGGTCAGGGCAAGGAAGGCTGCTGTGATGCCGTAGAGTAACAACGCGATCGGGCTTTGAAGCAAAACGGTAAAGTCGCCGCCCGAGATGGACAGGGCGCGGCGCAGGTTGTTCTCCATGTCCATTCCCAGCAGCAGGCCCAGAACCACCGGCACCAGCGAAAAGTCGAGCTTGCGCAGAACAAAGCCGAGAACACCGAAGCTCACCATGACCATCAGGTCGAAGGCTGCGTGGGTGATGGCGTAGACCCCAAGATAACTGATGGCGACGACGAGCGGCATCAGGCCCCATGCAGGCAGGCCCAGCACGCGGGTAAAGATGCCGATCAGCGGCAGGTTCAGGATCAGTAGGACCAAGTTCGCCAGATAAAGCGCAGCTACCAAACCCCAGACCAGATCCGGGCTGCGCTCGAACAGCAGCGGTCCCGGCTGGATATTTAGTGAGATCAGCATGGCCAGCATGACCGCCGTCGTCCCCGATCCGGGTACCCCCAAGGTCAGCATCGGGATCAGTGCGCCGCCGCTGGCCGCATTGTTGCCCGCCTCGGGAGCGGCAACGCCGCGCGGATCGCCGGTGCCGAAGGTTCCCTTGTCATTGCTCAGACGCTTTTCAAAACTGTATGCCATGACCGCCCCAAGGGACGCGCCAGCCCCCGGCAGGATCCCGGCTATGAAACCGATCACCGAGCCGCGCAGCGAGGCGCCCAGACCCTCTTTCACCCGCGACAGGCGGGGAAACACGCTGCCTTTCGGGATCAGCTTCCTATCCTGCGCCTTCTGTTCCAGGAAGAACAGGATCTCGGAGATGGCGAACAGCCCGACCAGCGCCACGATCGGATCGAAGCCGTCATAGAGGTTGAAGCTGCCGAAGGTGTATCGCGCCACGCCGGTCGAGGGGTCCAGACCTACAGTGCCCAGCATTAGGCCCAGAAGCGCCGCCAGCAGGGTCTTCCGCGGATCCGTGCCGGAGATGCCGCCGATCGTCGCGAATGCCATGACGTAAAGCGCGAAGTAATCCGCCGGACCGAAATAGATCGCGGCCTTGGCAAGAAGCGGCGCGAAGAGGGTCAGGCCCACGGTGGCGAAGGTCGCCCCGATGAAGGACGCGATCCCTGAAATCGCCAGCGCATCTGCGGCCTGCCCCTTGCGGGCCATCGGGTAGCCGTCGAGCGTGGTCATGATGGCCGGCTCGTCGCCGGGAATGTTCAGCAGGATGGAAGAGATGCGGCCGCCATACATGCAGCCGTAATAAACCGCTGACAGCAGGATCATCGAAGATGTGGCGTTCAGACCGAAGGCAAAAGTCAGCGGGATCAAGATTGCTACGCCATTGACCGGGCCAAGGCCGGGCAAGGCACCGATCAGCGTGCCGGCGAAGCAGCCAGCGACGATCAAGGCAAGGTTGATCGGAAGGGCCGCGACCGCAAATCCAGCCCAGAGCGAGGAGAGTATGTCCATGTCAGCTAAACCATGTCCCGATCACCGGCAGGGGCAGGCCCATCAACCGGTCGAAAAGCAGATAAAGTCCAGGCGCGGCGATGCCGGCGGTCAGGAAGCCTTTGATGGGCGGCGCGCCCATCAGTAGCCCAAGCCCCAGAACCGAGGCAAAAGTCGAGGGCACGAAACCCAAAGGCTCTAGCAGCAGCGCATAGCCTAACAGCAGGACAAGCGCTGCGCCCTGCCTCAGCAGGCCGTCCCTAGCTGCCCAATCCGCATTGTGGCGCGGCCAGATCATCAGGGACAGCCCGATAAGAACTGCCGGAATGCCGATGACGCGGGGGAAAATCGCCGGTCCCAATGGGTCGCCGAAGCCTGCCGTATATCCGGTTGACAGCCAGAGATATCCAGCTGCCAACAGGAAAAAGCAGACGCCTGCTAAGCGATCAGTCACTGAATGACCCCGATCTGGCGCGAGATCTCTGCCATCTGCTGCTCTTGCTCGGTGACGTAGGACGTGAACTCATCGCCGCCACGCCAGACCGGTTCCAGCCCGCTGGCTTTCGCCGTCTCCTGCCATGCGTCGGATTCGTACAGCGTCCTCAGCCTATCGACCCATTCGGCATAGTCTTCGTCGCTGACCTCGCCGCCGGTGTAGAAGCCGCGCCAGTTATAGCCGGTGACGTCATAGCCTTGCGATTTCGCCGTTGGCAGGTCGGGGAAAGCCGACACCGGTTCGTCCGCCAGGACGGCCAAAACTCGGATGTCGCCGGACTCGACAAAGCCCCTGATCTCTCCTAGGTCGGTCGAGACGACGCCGACCTGTCCGCCCATCATCTGGGTGACAGCAGGGCTGCCGCCGTCGAACTGCACCCAGCGGATCTGGTCAATAGCGTCGATGCCCGCGGCCTGGGCCAGCAGTAGCAGCCGGATATGGTCCCAACCGCCCGCACCGGACGAGCCGGAAGTGACCACCGAGGTCGGGTCTTCCTTCAGCTTCGCCATCAGATCGTCCAGCGTCTGGATGTCGCTGTCTTTGGCGACGGCGATCACGCCCACATCGGCGCCCAGCATGCCCACCCATCGCATCTGTTCTGTTCCGCCGGGATATTTCCCCTGCGCGATCTGCGTGACGCCCACAGTGGAGGTTGCCACCACCAGGTCCCCGTCGTCAGCGCGCTTGCCGGCAACGTTGGCATAGGCGACGGCACCCACGCCGCCTGGCATGTTCGTCACCTGGACATTGCCCTCGACTAGCCCCTGCTCGGCCAACAGGCGGCCGACCTCACGACAGGTGAAGTCCCATCCACCCCCCGGGTCGGCGGGCGCGATGCATTCCGCCGCCGATACCGGCGCACCTATCAACACAGCAACGGCGACACCTGCGGCCCGCAGGCCATTCAATTTCCAGATCATCTGTTCCTCCCAAAATAATGACGTTCTATCTCCCGACGATCCCCCGTCGTCCCATGAAGCGCCGCGCGCCTTCGATAGCCTCACGAACTTCTTGGCGCACCGCCGCCGAATGGGCAAGCACCGCGCGCGCCGCGCCGTCCCCGTCACGAGCGCAGATCAGGTCCAGGATCTCGCTGTGTTCGCGATGAGTGGTGGCACGGCCCTCTTCCGAGGCGAAGGTCAGCCAGCGCGCTCGAACCGTCCTCATCGTCACGTCCTGCATCGCTGTGGCTAGGCAGCGGTTGCGGGACAACGCGGCACAGCGGACGTGAAAATCCAGGCCCAGTGCCAGCCATCCCTCGGGTGTGAACTCCCGGTGTCCCGACATGATGCTCTGCCGGATCGCGTCGGTTTCGGCAGTCGTAGCCAACCGCGTCGCCAGCCTGACCGCGGCCGGTTCGACAATGTCGCGAAAGGCGAAGACCTCCTCGATCTCCTCCATGTCGAAGGGGGCCACGGCATAGCTTCGCCCTTCGCGGATCACCAGCCCGTCGCGGATCAGATGAAACAGCGCTTCCCTGACCGGGGTCCGCGACGTTTTGAACTGCGCCTCAAGCGAGCGTTCGCTGATCGGCTCACCCGGGACAAGCTCCAGCGACAGGATGGAAAAACGCAGCCTAGACAGGAGATCCCTGTCTGCCTGCTGTTCCGGACCCGTTGCATGTGTCGTCATTGACGCCTCCGTTATGATTGGTATACCAACTTGGCATCCGGAAATGAAGCTGTTTGTCATAAAAGGAGCGACAGGATGAACGCAGTGATTGCGGGATTTCCCGATCATGCCATCTTGACCGAAGTGGGGCCGCGAGACGGACTGCAGTCCGAGCCGACTTTCGTTCCAACCTCCGAGAAGATCGCCCTGATCCAGGCGCTTCTGGACGCAGGCCTGCGCCGTTTCGAGATCACCTCCTTCGTGTCCCCGAAGGCCGTCCCTCAACTGCGCGATGCCGTCGAGGTTCTTGCTGCCTTTCGCGATCGCGAAGATGCGCATCTGACCGCACTGGTGCCGAACATGAGAGGCGCCGGAGCCGCGATCGAGGCTGGCGTCGATGCAATGGTGCTCTTCGCGTCGGCATCGGAGAGCCACAACCTGAAGAACGTGAACCGCAATCGCGCCGGTTCACTCATGGGATTCGCAGATATTGCGCGGCTTGCCGAAGGTACTGGCGTGCGTCTGCAAGGTGCCATCGCGACCGCCTTTGGCTGCCCGTTTGAGGGAGAGGTCGATGCCCGAGCGGTAGTGGACCAGGCCCGCGCCTATGTGGACTTGGGGATTGACCATATCACCCTTGGCGATACGACCGGCATGGCGACGCCCGCGCTGGTGGTCGAGCGCGTGCAGGCCCTGAGGCCGGTTCTGGGCGACAGCACCACCTTGGCGCTGCATTTCCACAACACGCGCGGTGTTGGGCTGGCCTGCGCTTATGCAGGTCTCGGCCAGGGGATCACCCATTACGAATCCAGCATCGGTGGCCTTGGCGGCTGCCCCTTCGTCCCGCGGGCGACGGGAAACGTGGCGACTGAGGATCTGGCCTATCTGCTGACGGAAAGCGGCGTCGAGACCGGGACCAATCTGGACCGGCTGATCTGGGCCGCGCAACTGGCCGAACGGATCGTCGGCCGCGAACTGCCAGGACAGGTGATGAAGGCCGGGCCGCGCCTGAAAACCGCCTCTATGGACAGCGTGAGGACCGCGAATGGCTGAAGCTGCAAAAGGGCCGCTGGACGGGCTGCGCGTCATTGACCTCACCCGGGTGCTGTCCGGACCCTTCTGCACCATGATCCTTGGCGATCTCGGCGCAGATGTCATCAAGATCGAGCCGCCGAAGGGTGATCCGGTCCGCGCTCAGGGGACGATGACCAAAGGACATTCCGGATATTTCGCCAGCTTCAACCGCAACAAGCGCTCGCTCGTTCTTGATCTCTACGCAGATGAAGGCAGGGAGGTCCTGCGGCGTCTGTTGGCTGATGCCGATGTCCTGGTCGAGAACTTCCGCCCCGGAACGCTGGACAAGATGGGGTTGGGCGAGGCCGACCTGACCAGCCTAAATCCGCGCCTGATCGTCGCCAGCGTCAACGGCTATGGCAGCACAGGCCCCTATGTAGACCGTCCAGCATTCGATTTTATTGCCCAGGCAATGAGCGGCTTCATGGGCGTCAACGGTGAGCCGGACGGCCCACCGATGCGCGCTGCCGCGCCGGTCAGCGACCTGGTCGCGGGCATCTACGCAGCACTCGGGATTCTCGCGGCCGTGGTGGGACGTGAAAAATCCGGCAAGGGGCAGACTGTCGAAGTTGCTATGGTGAATGGCCTGATCAGTCTGCTCGCCTATTTGTCCTCGGAATATTTTGCCACGAACCGGGTTCCGGAGCGGACAGGCAACGACCATCCTCTTGTCTATCCCTATGGCCTGTTCACCTGCTCGGACGGTCAGATTGCGGTGGCCAATTCGCATGACCAGATCCTGCGTCGCTTTCTCGACCGGCTGGATCTTGGCTGGGTCATGGCGGATCCGCGTTATGACAGCAATTCAAAGCGTATGGCGGCACGGGAAGAACTGCGCGAGATGATCAACGCTCGCATGGCCGGCCAGAGCCGGGACCACTGGCTGACCATCCTGAACGCAGCTGGTGTTCCCTGCGGCATGGTTCAGGATTTGCATCAGGTCTTCAATGATCCTCAGGTGGCTGCTCAGCAAATGGTGCTCGACGTGCCATTCCAGGACGGCCCGACCGTCAAGGTGCCAGGCTTTCCGATCAAGCTTGGTGCCACTCCATGCAGCGTCCACCGTCCCGTGCCGCGGCTTGGCGGCGGAACGCGCACGGTTTTGACTGAAATTGGTCTCTCCGAGGACGACATCGCCGCCTTGTTTCATCGACAGGTTGCTAGCGACTGAAGCCGCGCCTTGCGCAGGCAGTATCTAACTTCTCGCCCCTGATGCCGAGCTGGAAAATTACCGTTGCTTGAGGAGCTAGCAAGCCTCCAACCACTTGTAAGCCATCCAGCGACCGAGCTTCTTCATGGTCTTCGGCTCATTCACACTAAATTCATGAAGAAGCGTCATGAGCCCTTTCGCTTGACGGGCCGGGCGCGTCGCGCTTCTCTGCCGCACGGCGGTACAGGAGACGCAAGTGGAACAGAGACGGCTGGGCAGCCGCAAGGTCGGCGCTCTTGGATTTGGTGCGATGAGCTTTGGCGGAATGTTCGGCGCTACGGATGAAGCGACGTCGCTGGCCTGCCTCGACGCGGCGGCAGACGCCGGTATCAGCCATTTCGACACAGCCGACATCTACGGAATGGGCGTGTCGGAACAGATCATGGGCAAGTGGGCGCACCGAGACGTGCACCTGGCCACGAAGTGCGGCATCATCAACGGCCCGCCGCGGATGGTGCGCAATGATGAACCCTACATCCGCCGATGTATTGAAGAGTCGCTCCGTCGACTGAAACGCGAGCACGTGGATCTCTTCTACATCCACCGTCGCCAGCCCGACGTCCCGATCGAGGATGTAGCCGGAACAATGGCAAAGCTGGTGCAGGAGGGAAAGATTAGCGGCTATGGCCTGTCCGAAGTTGCGCCGTCCACACTACGTCGTGCCCATGTCGAATATCCCGTGACTGCGGTACAGAACGAGTTTTCCCTCTGGACGCGGCTGCCTCAGCTCGGCCTGATCCAGACCTGCCGAGAGCTTGGTGTGGCCTTTGTCGCCTTCTCTCCCCTAGGCCGGGGAATGTTCGGGCGCGAGCCTTTAAAGCGAGAATTTCGCGCAGGCATCGACTTCCGTAACACCAACCCGCGTTTCATCGAGCCGAACTTCTCCGCAAATCTCGCTGCCATTGTGCCATTCCGCGACCTCTGCGCCGAGCGCGGCTGGACGGTTCCGGGTGCGGCCCTTGCATGGGTCCTGGCGCAGGGGGATCACATCATTCCTATCCCGGGCACACGGACGGCGGATCACCTCCGCGATTGGCAGCTTGCGGATCTCGACCCCACTGACATTGCGGCGATCGCCTGTATCCTTCCTGCGGGTTTCGCCCATGGCGCCCGTTACGGCGATCAACAGATGGCCTCCGTGGAACGTTATTGCTGAACACTGTGGCGGCCATGCTTACAGCGTTACCTCGCCGTCAATGAGCAAGGGCAACCTCGACGCTTGGTAGTGCTTTTGCTGCATGTGCCTCAAGTGACGGGGCATTGCAGCAGACGCCGGAATCAAGCGTCCGGAAAGAGCAGGCGAGACGTTCACTCACATCACGAGCCCGGGCCTGCCCCCGCCACATGCAGGGCATTTCCGTGCGTGGATGTCAGAGCCGTTGGCTCCGTAGTTCAAGCCGCATCTGCCGCAGCACAGGTGGTAGACCTGCTGGTTATGGTCAGTACCTGCGCGGCCGGTTGGGGCGATCACCACCTGACCGTTCGGATTGCGATAGCCGGGGATCGTCGTGCCCTTGGCGGAGCGGGTGCCTTGAGGGGACTCTGCACCGGCTTTCTGTCCCTTTTGCGCCAGTGTGGAGTCCGAGAGCACTCCCAGGATCCAGCCTTCATGTCGGGCGAGGGTGGTACTGGCATCGGTCAGCATCGGGGCCAGGGCTTCTGTCAGTCGTCCGTCCGCATCCGCATTGCGGAGCCAGGAGGCAATGGCAAATGCGTCCTGCTGATCAGCTGTCCGGTCTTCTGCCGGGTATTCAGAGCTATAAAGGCGCGGATAAGCTTCGACCAGGGCGGAGGTTCCCGGCGGGATGGTCCATCCGTCGAACGGCCAGATATGCACCTTCGGCAGCTCGCGACGGATCTGACGCAGAAATGGCACCCCGGCATGAGTTGACTTGGCAACCTGGCCGGTGACGTCGAAGTGGAATACCGACTTTGCCTTAGCCAGTTCCTCCGCCCGGCGACGCCAACGTGTCTCGCCCGTTCGACGGGCGGCATGAACTGCGGGCGCGTCCCGCAAGTGGCGCAGGAAATCGACATAAAGATTGGGCGCGTCCGTCGGCCAGTGATCCTGAAAGTCGTCGAGGAAGGCATCCCAGATGCGTGGCAGCGCGTGGCGTTCGAAATAAGCCTCAGGGAAGGAAAAGGCATGATCGATCCCGGCGATTGTGGGGACCGCTCCAGCGAGATGCTCCGTCAGCCATCGTGCCAGGGCGCGACGGGTCCAGTAACGCTTGGGTCCCGGTGGGGGAGCCACCTCGACTGCGGGGCCTCCGTTTTCGGTCTGGTACACCCGCAGGCCCTTGAGACTGGAGTCGGCAGTCTCCGCCCCGGAATAGTCGATGCCGATGGTGCGCTTGAACTGCATGGAAGCCCTCCTTGCGGCATATCTTGCCGATCAGCCCAGCGCAGACCAGCGCCATGACGGAATAAGCCTCTGCCTGATGTTGCGAAACTGACGTCGGGCGTGGCATCGAGCGGTCCCCGGGTGTGATGTCAAACGCAGG
Organism: Paracoccus sp. KKT209; assembly: GCF_055635455.1. The sequence goes on along the minus strand of NZ_CM145758.1, from coordinate 2,260,904 downwards.
TGTGCCACGCGAGCGGCACCGATTGCGGACCATCTGCGAAACCTAAACGTCCGCCTGCGGATCCCTTGGCAGCTACTGAGCGCGTTTCCTCATACAGGGCAAAGCATCCCATAATGTTGAATGGCGGGTGCGAACCTGCGAACCCGGTGCGAACCCCGATTTTGCCCCCCATCTGCCGAACCTGCGCGACTAAGCCCACCGCATATGACACTGCACCGGAAGGACCCGCAGGCCAAACCAAGGCGTGCCGGTTAGGCAGCCGGGTCGCCCTGTTCATTCTCCTTCGCGGGATCGAGCGCCTGCCGCTTCGGAGCAGATGGGCAGAAAGCATCAGCTAAGACGCGCACGGCTGCTCGGCGTATGCCGCGTTTGCGTTTGCAAAACATGCTCTGTGTGAACGGTGCCAGCTGGTCATCAAAGTTTGAACTGGAACCGCCTGAGTGTCCGAGGAAACAGAGCGAGACCACAGGCGCTGCCTCGACTAAACCCCAGTAGCTTCGCCTGAGCGCTGACGATGAGCCTTGCCGTCAGATCAATCACCAGCCGCCGCTATTCTCGCGTTGAAGGAGTGGCTTAGGTTCTTGCGCGGTCGTCTCGTCATGGTCCTCTCCTCGCTCGCGACAATCACAGCATCATGGTACGGAGAATTCACTTATCCCCAAATGTTCATTTTTTTCGAGTTATCTCACGTTCAGGCCAGAAGCAGCGCCTGGACATCCGCCACATTGGTGCCGGTGGCGCCCGTCACAAGCAGATCACCGGACGAGGAGAGTGCCGCGTGGCTGTCATTGTTGGCCAGCAGCGAGGCGCAGTCGGCGCCTGCGGCCCTGATCCGGTCCAGGGTGGCGCCGTCCACCAAGCCGCCGGCCGCGTCGGTCGGCCCGTCGCGGCCATCCGTACCGCCGCTGAGAAACACCCAAGGGCGCCCCCAGTCGCGGCCCATCATGGCCACGCGCAGCGCCAATTCCTGGTTGCGCCCTCCTTGGCCGCTCCCGCGGAGGGTCACGGTGGTTTCCCCGCCGAAAATCAGAACCTGCGGTCTGTCGCTGCCCGCATGCGCGGCCGCCTCGGCGATGCGGGCAGCGGCGTCGGACACATCGCCCAGCAGGTTCCTGCTGGTAATTTGCGCAGCCCATTCCGGCGGCACCGCATCTCGCATTGCCGCAAGAGAGCGTTCGTTGCTACCAATCAGATGGTTGTCCGCAAGGGGTACGGGCGGTGCCGCGCGCCCTTCGGTCAACAGCCTGACGGTCGCAGGGGGGAGTTTCTCCAGAAGGCCGCGCTGCGCCAGCAGGTCCAGCGCGTCCTGCGCGGTGCCCAAGGGGGCGACTGTAGGGCCGCTGGCGATCGCGCCCAGGTCATTGCCGATTACGTCGGACAGGATCAGCGCGGTGACGGGAGCCGGGGCGGCATGGCGCACAAAACCTCCGCCCTTTAGATCCGAGAGCTGCTGGCGGATCAGGTTGACCTGTCCGATCTCGAGCCCGCTGGCGAGAAGCAGGCGGTTCACCTGCTGCTTATCAGTCAGCGTCAGGGGCGGACGCGGCGCCGGCACCAGCGCCGAACCACCGCCCGAGATCAGCGCATAGATCCGGTCCTGCGCCCCCGCTTCGTGGAGCATCTCGATGATGCTCTGGCCCGCGCGCAGGCCCGCCTCGTCCGGTTCTGGGTGGCCCGCCGTCAGCACAGTGGCGCCGGGGACCGCCCGGTCGTTGCCGTATTGCGTCACCGCAAGCGCCAAGCGCGGCGCAGGCAGGTGCTGCATGGCCTCGGCCAGCATCGCGGGGGCGGCCTTGCCGATCGCGATCAGGATGTGGCGGGCCCCCGCCGGCAACGCGGCGGGAGGGTGTTTGTCGAAATGCCGGCGGACGGCCAGCGCGGGATCGGCCGCGCGAACGGCCTCATCGTAAAGATGTCGCGCAAGGGCGCGCATCTCGGCAAGCGCCGGTGTCATGCCGCGATCTGGCGGGCTTTCTGGACCAGCACCTCTGCCTGGCGGATCGAGGCATAGTCGATCAGTCGCCCGTCGAGCGACACCGCGCCCTTGCCTTCGGCCTCGGCCTTGGCCATGGCCGCGAGGATCTTCTGAGCGCGCTCGATCTCTGCGGCTGAGGGGCTCATCACCTCGTTGGCCAGCGCGATCTGGCTGGGATGGATGGCCCACTTGCCCTCGCAGCCCAAGACCGCGGCGCGATAGGCGGCGGCCCTGTAGCCGTCAGCGTCCGAGAAGTCGCCAAAGGGGCCGTCGATCGGGCGCAGGCCATTGGCGCGGGCCGCAACCACCATGCGCGAAAGGGCGTAATGCCACATGTCGCCCCAATGAACCTGACGGCCGCCATCGGCATCCTTGTCGGTGAGGACCGAATAATTCTCGTTTACGCCCCCGATGATGGTGGTGCGGGCGCGGGTGCTGGCGGCATAATCGGCCACCCCGAAATGCAGGCTTTCGTTGCGCTTGGAGGCTGCCGCGATCTCGGTGATGTTCTGCATCCCCAGGGCGGTCTCGATGATGTGCTCGAACCCGATCCGCTTCTTGTAGCCCTTGGCATCCTCGATCTGGGTGACCATCATGTCCACGGCATAGACGTCGGCGGCGGTGCCGACCTTGGGAATCATGATCAGGTCCAGCCGCTCGCCGGCCTGTTCGACGACATCCACGACATCGCGGTACATGTAATGCGTATCAAGCCCGTTGATTCGCAGCGACATGGTCTTCTTGCCCCAGTCGATCTCGTTCAGGGCTTTGATGATGTTCTTGCGGGCCTGGGCCTTTTCGTCGGGCGCGACCGCATCTTCCAGATCAAGGAAAATCACGTCCGCCTCGGAAGCGGCCGCCTTTTCAAACATTTGCGGCTGACTGCCCGGTACGGCAAGCTCGCTGCGATTGAGACGGGCAGGGGCTTGTTCGATAGGAAAAAAGCTCATGGCTTGATGCTCCGGCATGTGCTGTGGGGACGCCCCTTAGAGGTTAGAAATAATATTTCATGTCAAGCAGCAAAATTGGCCGAAAATTTCGCAACCATATTAAGCATCTGATTATAAATGTAGAGTTAGCCTGTCCGACTTGAGTAGTAGTAGGCTATCGCTTGGGTGCGGCTCTTGACCGACAGCTTGTCATACATGTTGGATAGGTGGAACTTGACGGTGTTGGCCGAGATGCCCAGCTCGCGCGACAGCTCGCGGTTCGTCAGCCCCCTGGACAGCGCTTCGAGCATGTCCGTCTCGCGTCGCGACAGGTTTTGCAGCAGGTTGTTCTGCAGCTCGCGAACATCCAGATAGGGAAAGACCATCTTGCCCGATGCGACAGCGACGCATGTTTCCAGCAGCGTCCCGACGGCACCGCTGCGCGAGACGAAGCCCGCAGCCCCTGCACCCATCGCACCCAGATGCGCCCCGCCGGTCTGGTCACCATAAACGACGATACGCGGGCCTACGGCTTCTTCTCTTAATTTATCCATCAGGCGTGCGGCGCCCTTCAGAGGCAGGCCCCACTCAACGACCCCCACCTGGGCTGGAACCCGCTCCACAATGGCAAGGAATCCTTCAGCTGTGGCGCATGTTGCCACCACCGAGAATCGTTCGTCCCCCTCGAATACGTCGGACAAGGCTGACAGGACCAGGGGATTGCTGTCGGCCAGAATGATTGCGATGGCCCTCTCGGCAGCCTCTGTGGTTCGCATTTGGCCGTCTTCCTGTTCAACTCAAGTCCCACACTGGAATAAAAAGTCGCACTACCCACCAGGGTGGGAAATTTACTACCCGTTTAGATACCCACAAGCAGCATAATGTTACGTTGCGGCATTTGTCCACAGCGCGTTTCCTAGGCACGAGAAGCCATATCGTGAGCAGGTACCATGACCGAAGCGGCCATCTTCCCCCAGTTGGAAATTCCCACCACCATCGCGGCAGGTCCCGGACCGGGACATACCGATGCCCGTGTCCTTCAGCGCTTTGCCAGCGCGGGCATGGCGGACCACATGCAGGCCGATGTCCTGCGCGGCATGATCGAGTGCAAGCTGATGCTGCGCACGGTCATGGGAACCGGGAACGTCCACACCTTCGGTGTCGCCGGAACAGGATGGAGCGGGCTAGATTGCCTGTTCAGCGCCGTCATGCCCGGTGACCGGGTGGTTGTCTTCGTCAACGGCACCTTCTCGGGGATCGATGGGCTGACGCTGCGGATGAAGGCGGCCACTGCGGAGGAACTGGCGGCAAACCCGATGAACCCGCAACCTACATCGGTCAAGATCGTGACCGTGCCGCATGGTCAATCCGTTACCGCCGAAATTGTTGAGGCCGCCTTGGTCCAGCACAAGCCGAAATGGGCTGCGATGGCGCATTGGGAAACGGGTTCGGGCCGGATCAACGATGTGCGTGCCTTTTCCGATGCCTGCGCGCGCCATGACGTGATGGGCCTGGTGGATGCGGTCTCGTCTTTGGGCGTCGAGGATTTCCGCATCGACGATTATCCCGGCGTTCACGGATGGGCGTCCTGCCCGCAAAAGGGCATCTGCTGCCTGCCGCTGACCTATGCGCCCGTATCGTTCACGGAACGCTATATTGCCAATCTGCGCCAGACCGGCTGCCGCACCTTTGTGCATCATCCAATCCTCGAGGCGCGGCACTGGGGCATTGTCGACGGCAAGGACGTCGAAAAGGGCGTCTATCACCGCACCCACAGCGCCTATGCCGTCGCCGCCTTTCACGAGGCGCTGCGGATCACGTTGCAGCAGACGGTGGCCGAGCGTGCCAAGTCTTATGCCTTCCACGAGGCTGCGCTGCGTGACGCGGTGACAGCGATGGGCTGCAATGTCACGTCGAACATGACCTCACTTGTGGTGCTGAACCTGCCTGACGCGCTGGCGGGACGCGAGATGGAGCTGGTCCAGGCCTGCCGTGCCGCGGGCTTTGGCATCTGGCCGACATTGTCGGAGCCGGTTCAGGTGCGCATCGGTATCCTGAACCTGCTGAATCAGAAAGCGATCACGGAAATCGTCAATCTGTTCGCAGACGCCTTGAACAGGATGGGCGCCGACATTGACATGGAACGGGTCAATGACCGTCTGGCACGGCATTATCAAACTGCGGTCGCGGCCGAATAGCGACACCCTCTGGGAGGAGGCAAGAATGGATATTCATGAATACCAGGCCAAGGAGATCCTCAGCAACTTTGGCGTCGGTATCCCGCAGGGTGCACTCGCCTACAGCCCCGAGCAGGCCGCCTATCGGGCCCGCGAGATGGGCGGGGACCGCTGGGTGATCAAGGCGCAGGTGCATGCCGGTGGCCGCGGCAAGGCCGGCGGCGTCAAGATCTGCGGCAGCGATTCCGAAATCCAGGCCGTGACCGAGGGGATGTTCGGCCAGAAGCTGATCACCCATCAGACCGGTCCCGAAGGCAAGGGCATCTACCGCGTCTATGTCGAGGCTGCCGTGCCCATCGCCCGCGAGATCTATCTGGGCTTCGTGCTGGACCGGGCAAGCCAGCGGGTCATGATCGTCGCCAGCAGCGAAGGCGGCATGGAGATCGAGGAAATTTCGGCCGAGAGGCCCGACAGCATCGTGCGCGCGACCGTCGAACCCGCCGTCGGGCTTCAGGAATTCCAATGCCGAGAGATCGCGTTCGCCTTGGATATCAAGCCCGCGATGGTACAGCAGATGGTTCGGACGCTGCTGGGCTGCTATCGCGCCTTCCGCGATCTTGACGCCACCATGGTCGAGGTGAACCCCCTGGTCGTCACCAGCGACGACCGCATCCTGGCGCTGGATGCCAAGATGACCTTCGACAACAACGCCCTGTTCCGTCATCCGCAGATATCGGAACTGCGCGACAAGTCGCAGGAAGACCCGCGCGAATCCCGCGCGGCCGACCGGGGCCTGTCCTATGTCGGCCTAGACGGCAATATAGGCTGCATCGTCAATGGTGCCGGCCTTGCGATGGCCACGATGGACACGATCAAGCTGGCCGGCGGAGAGCCCGCGAACTTTCTGGACATCGGCGGCGGCGCCACGCCCGAGCGGGTGGCCAAGGCGTTCCGCCTGGTCATGTCGGACAAGAAGGTCCAAGCGATCCTGGTCAACATCTTTGCCGGCATCAACCGGTGCGACTGGGTGGCCGAAGGCGTCGTGCGGGCGCTGCGCGACGAACCGGTGGACGTTCCCGTCGTGGTCCGCCTGGCAGGGACCAACGTCAAGGAGGGTCAGAAGATCATCGCGCAAAGCGGCCTGCCGCTGATCCGGGCCACCACGCTGATGGAAGCGGCTGAACGTGCCGTGACGGCCTGGCGTTCCGACACCAATCGCAATTCCAACCTGAAGGTGGTGTGATGAGCATTTTTCTGGATCGCGATACCCGTGTGCTTGTCCAAGGCATTACCGGCAAGATGGCCCGCTTCCACACCAAGGAGATGCTGGAATACGGCACCAACGTCGTGGGCGGCGTGGTGCCCGGCAAGGGCGGCGAGACGGTCGAGGGTGTGCCGGTCTTCAACACCGTGAAGGAGGCGGTGGCCCAGACCGGTGCGGATGCGACGCTGGTGTTCGTGCCGCCCCCCGCCGCGGCCGACAGCATTATGGAGGCGGCGGATGCGGGCATCCGCTATTGCGTCTGCATCACCGACGGGATTCCGGCGCAGGACATGATCCGCGTCAAACGCTATATGTACCGCTATCCCAAGGAACGGCGGATGATCCTGACGGGTCCGAACTGCGCGGGCACGATCAGCCCCGGCAAGGCCATGCTGGGCATCATGCCGGGCAGTATCTACCTGCCGGGCCATGTCGGCATCGTCGGCCGCTCGGGGACGCTGGGTTACGAGGCCGCCGCACAGTTGAAGGAACTGGGTCTGGGCGTCTCGACCAGCGTGGGTATCGGTGGCGATCCGATCAACGGCTCGTCCTTTCGCGATATTCTGCAGCATTTCCAAGATGATGACGACACCCACGCCATCTGCCTGATCGGCGAGATCGGCGGACCGCAGGAGGCCGAGGCGGCTGTGTTCATCCGCGATCATGTCACCAAGCCGGTCGTGGCCTATGTGGCCGGGCTGACCGCCCCCAAGGGTCGGACCATGGGCCATGCAGGCGCGATCATCTCTGCCTTCGGCGAAAGCGCGTCCGAGAAGGTCGAGATCCTGGCGGCTGCAGGCGTGGCCATGGCCGAAAACCCGACGGTCATCGGGGCAACCATCGCCCGCGTGCTGCAATAGGATCGCACAGCCATGGCAAAACCCCGGATTCTTGTCACACGGCGCTGGCCCAAGGCGGTCGAGGCGCGCCTGTCCGAAATCTTTGACGCCCAGTTGAACCTGGACGACAGACCTCTGACACCTGACCAGTTCCGTTCTGCGATCCGGGAATACGACGCGATCCTGCCGACGGTGACCGACAGGATCGGCTCCGCCGCGCTGGACTGCGACAAGCCGCAGACGCGCATCCTTGCCAATTATGGTGTCGGCTACAGCCATATCGACCTAGGCTGCGTTGGCCAGCACGGCATCGTCGTCACCAACACCCCGGACGTGCTGAGCGAATGCACCGCGGATCTGGCGATGACCCTGCTGCTGATGGTCGCTCGCCGCGCGGGCGAAGGCGAACGGGAACTGCGCGCGGGCCAATGGACCGGCTGGCGGCCGACGCATCTGGTCGGCACCAAGGTGTCGGGCAAGACGCTGGGGATCGTCGGCTATGGTCGGATCGGCCAGGAAATGGCCCGGCGTGCCCATCACGGCTTTGGCATGAAAATCCTGGCCTTTAACCGCAGCCCGGTGGCGCCCGACGTCCTGGCCCAATGCCAGGCGACACAGGTCACGAGCCTGGATGACATGCTGCCGGCCTGCGACTTTGTATCCCTGCACTGTCCCGGTGGCGCCGAGAACCGCCACCTGATCAGCGCGGCGCGTCTGGCCCGAATGCGGTCCGATGCCTTCCTGATCAACACGGCCCGCGGCGAAATCATCGACGAGGCGGCCCTGTTGCAGGCGCTGTGGTTCGATACGATCGGCGGCGCTGGCTTGGATGTCTTTGACGGCGAACCCGCCATCAACCCGCAACTGTTGGATACGGACCGGCTGGTGATGCTGCCGCATCTGGGAAGTGCTACGCGCGAGGCGCGCGAAGCGATGGGTTTTCGCGTGATCGACAACCTTCAGGATTTCTTTGCAGGGCGCGAACCGCGCGACAGGGTCAACTGATGCACGCCGCATTCGTTGGGCAGGCCCAGCCCGCGGGCTCTGCCGACGGCTATGCCGGGCGGCTGCGCGACGAATTGAGGGGGCTGTGGCAGAATGTCATCGCCCGCCGGGCGCCGCAGATCATGCCGCTGCTTTTCGGCAAAACCGATGCGCTGCCTTTGGGCGCTGATCGGGGGGCCTATCTGCAGGGGCTGGATATCTGGTTCCAGCTTCTGCGGATCATCGATGAAAACGCCGCGACCCGTGCCCGGCGCGTGGTCGAGACGAAGGCAGGACCCGCCGCCGTCGAAGGCAGCTTTGCTCGCGTGCTGAGTTGCCTGGAGGTGAATGCCGACGACCTGCGCCGCGTGGCGCAGCGGCTGTGCGTCGGGCCGACGCTGACCGCGCATCCGACCGAGGCAAAGCGCGTGACTGTGCTGGAAATCCACCGCCGGATCTATCGAGCGCTGGTCAGCCTGGAAACCGACCGCTGGACGCCGCGCGAACGCGCGGATCTGCTGGCGGACCTCGAGGCCGAGATTGATCTGCTGTGGCTGACCGGAGAGTTGCGCCGCCGGCGTCCGACACCCCTTGAGGAAGTCGAATGGGGCCTGCAGTTTTTTCGCGACAGCCTGTTTGACGCTGTGCCCAACGTCCTGCAACGCTTTCACGCGGTGGTCGCGCCGCATCTTGGCTGTGACGAATGCGGAACCCCCATGGTGCGGTTTCATTCCTGGATCGGGGGCGATCGCGATGGCAATCCGCATGTCACCGTAGATACGACCCGCGCCGCATTGGCAGCCGGGCGGAAGGCGATCCTGGAACGCTATGACCAGAGCCTGACACAGGCCATCCGGCGGCTGAGCATCAGTTCCGAAATCGCCGACCTGCCGCAGGACGCGCGGGGCCTGCTGCAATCGGTGATCGACGCCGCACCGCTGCCGGACCCGGCACGCCAGCGCAATCCCGGCGAGCATTTCCGCCAAGCACTGAGCGCGATCCGACATCGGATCGCCGCGACGGCAAAAGGCCAGGGTGGACCGGCCTATGACCATGTCCGCGACTTCGTTTCGGAACTTCGCAAGGTCGAGGACGCGCTTGCCAGCATCGGCGCCGCGCGGTTGGGACACAGCCTGGTCCAGCCGCTGCGCCTGCAGGCACAGATCTTCGGCTTTCGGACGGTCACGCTGGATGTGCGTCAGAACTCGTCGGTCACCACGCGGGCGCTGGCCGAGATCTGGTCATGCGCCGGCGATGTGCCGGACTATGGCAGCGCCGACTGGTCGCGGCGGGTGCGGACCGAACTGGTTCAAAAGGATCTGCCGGAACTGGATCTTGCTGCGCTGAGCGACGAAGCGGTCGAGATCCTTGACCTGCTGCGCCTGTTGCACCGGATGCGTTTTGAGCCCGACCCCCTGACCATGGGGCCGTTCATCCTGTCGATGACGCGGTCCTGCGACGACCTGTTGGGCGTGTTCCTGCTGGCGCGCTATGCCGGGTTCGGGTCGGAGCGGCTGGACCTGCGCGTGGTACCCTTATTCGAGACCATCGCCGATCTTCGCGCGGCCCCGCAGGTTCTGGACCAGGTGCTGCGTGTTCCCCTTGCCCGTCGGAGCCTTGGCGATGACGGCCAGATGGAAATCATGCTTGGCTATTCGGACAGCAACAAGGATGGCGGATTCGTCTGCTCGACTTGGGAGCTGGAAAAGGCCCAGCGCAGCATCACCCGAACCTTGGCCCGACACAAGCTGAGCCCGACCTTCTTCCACGGCCGGGGTGGGTCCGTCAGCCGCGGCGGCGCGCCGACCGAACGTGCGATTGCCGCCCAGCCCCGCGGCACTGTCGGCAGCCGTCTGCGCACCACCGAACAGGGTGAGGTCGTCTCGCTGAAATTCGCCAATCGGGGCACTGCTGAATACCATCTGGAGCTGCTTGCATCGTCGGTCATGGCGCAGTCCCTCATGTCTCCTGCCGAACCGGTCCGGCCCGAATTCCACGACACGATGGACGCCTTGGCGGACATGTCCTTCACGTCCTATCGCGCGTTGCTGCAGAGGCCTGGCTTCATCACCTATTTCACGCAGGCCAGTCCGGTCGAGGAGTTGGGCCTGCTTAAGATGGGGTCGCGCCCTGCGCGACGGTTCGGAGCCAGCAGTCTGGAAGACTTGCGCGCGATCCCATGGGTCTTTGCTTGGTCGCAGAACCGGCACCTGATCAGCGGCTGGTACGGCTTCGGGTCGGCGATCGACACCTTCCGCCGCTTTCGGCAGGATGACGGCGACGCGCTGCTGCGGCGGATGTTCCATGAATCTCGCGTTTTCCGCCTGATCGTGGACGAGGTCGAAAAGTCGCTGTTCCACGCCGACATGCAGATTGCGGCCAGATACGCGGCGCTGGTGACGGATCCTGCGGTACGGGACGACATCCATGGCCGGATCACCCAGGAATACGGGCGCAGCCGCGCAGCCGTCCTGTTCCTGACCGCGACGTCTGGCTTGGGCGACCGCTTCACCAACATGTCCACCCGTTTCGGACGCGTCAGAACCGATCTGGCCAAGGTCCACGACCTGCAGATCGGGCTGTTGGACGAGAACCGCAGGCAGCCGAACACAAACAACGCTATCGCGCTGATGCAGACGATGAACTGCATCTCGACCGCGCTAGGCTGGACCGGATAACCGACAAGGGAGAATGACATGAACCAACACGCAGTCAGAGCGGGCTTTTTCGACGAAGACCTGGCCCATCGCGATCCCCAGATCTTCGACGCCGTCCGCAAGGAACTTGGCCGCCAGCGCGATGAGATCGAACTCATTGCTTCGGAAAACATCGTGTCGCGGGCGGTGCTTGAGGCGCAGGGTTCGGTGCTGACGAACAAGTATGCGGAAGGCTATCCGGGCAGGCGCTACTACGGGGGCTGCCAGTTCGTGGACATCGCCGAAGAACTGGCCATCGAACGGGCCAAGGCGCTGTTCGGCTGCGATTTCGCCAATGTCCAGCCGAACAGCGGCAGCCAGGCCAATCAGGGCGTGTTCCTGGCGCTTCTGAAGCCCGGCGACACCATCCTGGGCATGAGCCTTGATGCAGGCGGGCACCTGACCCATGGCGCCAAGCCGAACCAGTCGGGCAAATGGTTCAACGCTGTTCAGTACGGGGTTCGCAAAGAGGACAGCCAACTGGATTATGATCAGGTCGAGACGCTGGCAAAGGAACACCGGCCCAAGGCGATCATCGCTGGCGGATCGGCCATCCCGCGCATCATCGACTTTGCCCGGCTGCGCCAGATCGCAGATCAGGTGGGCGCCTATCTGATCGTGGACATGGCACATTTCGCCGGGCTTGTGGCGACCGGGCTTTATCCCTCGCCCTTCCCTCATGCGCATGTGGCGACGACGACCACCCATAAGACCCTCCGCGGGCCGCGTGGTGGGATGATCCTGACGAACGATGCGGACATCGCCAAGAAGGTGAATTCTGCCATCTTCCCCGGCTTGCAAGGTGGACCGCTGATGCATGTCATCGCCGCGAAGGCCGTAGCCTTCGGCGAGGCGCTGCGGCCCGAGTTTAGGGACTATTCGGAACAGGTTGTCACCAACGCCCAAGCCTTGGCGGACGAGTTGATGGAGGGCGGCCTGGATATCGTGACCGGTGGCACGGATACCCATCTGATGCTGGTCGATCTGCGGCCCAAGGGCGTCAAGGGCAATGACACCGAAAGTGCGCTTGGCCGCGCCCATATCACCTGCAACAAGAACGGCATTCCCTTTGATCCCGAAAAGCCGACGGTGACGTCGGGCGTAAGGCTCGGATCGCCTGCCGGCACGACACGGGGCTTTGGCGAGGAGGACTTCCGCCAGATCGGCCAGTGGATCGTGCAGATCGTTGATGGGCTGGCCGAAGGCGGTCCCGAAGGAAATACCAAGACCGAGGCGCGCGTCGCCGCCGAGGTCAAGGCACTCTGCGCGCGGTTCCCGCTCTATCAGGGAATGTAGACATGTTTCATGTTGCCAAATCACATCCGCCGCTCGATCCGGGACAGATGACGACCGATATCCAGATCGCCCGTGCCGCCCACAAACGGCCCATCGCCAAAGTTGCCGCCAAGTTGGGCCTGAGCGATGACGACATCCTGCGATACGGGCCTGACAAAGCCAAGATCGCGCATCATGCCGTCGCCGGGCTTGGCGACCAACCACGCGGCCATCTGGTGCTGGTCACCGCGATCAACCCGACACCTGCGGGCGAAGGCAAGACAACCACGACCGTCGGTTTGGGCGATGCGTTGAACCGTATCGGCAAGCGTACGACGGTCTGCATCCGCGAGGCGAGCCTGGGGCCGAACTTCGGCATGAAGGGCGGCGCGGCCGGGGGCGGCTATGCCCAGATTGTGCCGATGGAGGAGATGAACCTTCATTTCACTGGTGATTTTCACGCCATCACGGCCGCGCACAACTTGCTGGCCGCGATGATCGACAACCATATCTACTGGGGTAATGAGCTGGACATCGACACGCGCCGCATCACGTGGCGTCGCGTCATGGACATGAACGACCGCGCCCTGCGCGACATCGTCGTCGGACTTGGCGGCGTGTCGAACGGGTTCTCGCGGCAGACCGGCTTTGACATTACGGTGGCATCCGAGGTGATGGCCATTCTGTGCCTTGCCCGCGACCTGGATGATCTGAACGCGCGCCTCGGCCAGATCGTCGTCGGTTATGCCCGGGACCGCCGTCCGATCACCGCCCGCGACCTCAAGGCCTGCGGCGCCATGACCGTGCTGTTGCGGGACGCCTTGCAGCCGAACCTGGTCCAGACGCTGGAAAACAACCCGGCCTTGGTTCATGGCGGCCCCTTCGCCAACATCGCCCACGGCTGCAACAGCGTGATCGCCACTGACACGGCGCTGCGTCTGTCCGACTATGTCGTGACCGAAGCAGGCTTTGGCGCAGACCTAGGGGCCGAAAAATTCCTGGACATCAAGTGCCGCCTTGCGGGTCTTGCACCCGCAGCCGTGGTTCTGGTGGCGACCATCCGGGCGCTGAAGATGAACGGCGGCACCGCCAAGGCGGATCTGGGCACCGAGGATGTGGCCGCGGTCACGCGCGGTTGCGCCAATCTGGGCCGCCATATCGAGAACCTGCGCGGCTTCGGCCTGCCGCTGGTTGTCGCGGTCAACCACTTCACTGGTGACACCCCCGCCGAAATCGAGGCGTTGCAGGATTATTGCACCCGCCACGGCACAAGGGCGGTCCTTTGCCAGCACTGGGCCAAGGGCTCTGCCGGGGCCGAGGAACTGGCCCGTCAGGTCGTCGAACTGGTGGAAGGAGGCGAGGCGGACTTTCAGCACCTTTATCCCGACGCCATGCCCTTGTGGCAGAAGATCGAGACGATCTGCACCCGCATCTATTGCGCGGCCCATGTCGAGGCGCTGCCGGGTGTCCGCGCCCAACTGGACCTGTGGGAGAAGGAAGGTTACGGCCGTCTGCCCATCTGCATCGCCAAGACCCAGTACTCCTTCACGACCGATCCCGACATTCGTGGCGCGCCAGAGGGTCATGTCATTCCTGTCCGGGAAGTACGGCTGAACGCTGGCGCTGGCTTCATCGTCGCGATCTGCGGCCAGATTATGACCATGCCAGGGCTGCCCCGCCATCCGGCAGCCGAGACGATAGGGCTGAACGACCTCGGCCAGATTGAAGGGCTGTTCTAGGCATTGGATGTGGTGCTTGGTCGGGGCTTAATTCCTGCGCGGCCGCCATGACGTGTTGCGTATCAGGCTGACGGTAGAACGTAAGATGCATGACGCAGCCTCAGCATCAGGGAAGGAAGCTGGGCATGAAGCTCGTTGCGGGAGAAACCGAAATGACCAAGCGTTCTGGTGGCATGTCTGGCGCATTCAGCCACACGGGGGTCCAGCCTGAGAGGACTGAGCTGGAAGCTGGTCGATTACTTCAGTGGCTGTTTGAGGGCATGGCCAAGGCTATTTACTCCAACCGGACTTGGTTCTCGACCCACTCCTCAAGCTCAGGTTCCTGCAGCTGCCGTCTTGCTCTTGGCTCACCAGTTACCGCGGCTGACTGGGATCGAAATGAGGTCAGGCAAACGGGGTACCTGACCCACGCTCGTTCAGCCATCGTGCCTGTCGTAATACAACATTGGCTGGGAGAAGGGCTGCCTGTGACAAACCCGGTACAGACATATGACGCCTTCAGTCAAAGTCATGAGATTTCTTCTAGCTACCCCGAGGGAGGACGCAGGCGTGGTGGAAGCAGCATGCACCGCATATGAACCAGATCGGTACGGTGATGATCACGGAAGACTCCAATTGGGTGCTGGCATTGGTCGCGCAGCGGCGCGGCCATGATCACCCGGCTGCCGGCGCACGACCCGCGTCCCGGTTGAAGCCCAGAAGCCATGTCGCAGGCGCCGATAAATCGGGGGCGCTATGGCTGTCGCCGGAATCAAGGATGATCAAAGTGTCCGGGGGGTCCGGCGATGACCTTGCCAGACCTCCGCGATCGATGCGCGGCTCGTCGGTCGCGGTCGCACCAGGCCAATGCTTGCGTCTGTTTCGATATCGCGGCCGCCCACGCGGGCGCCATGGTTGAAGGTTTACGTATGCTGGACATGAACGTCATGGATTGCAGCAAAGGCTCTTGCAACGTCATCGCGTGTCGACGGCCCGATCGTCTGGCGCGAAAGGAAGCGCCTGTCTTCGATCTGTGGTTCGCGCTCGTTTGAGGCATCGCTGCATTACACCGTTGTTGCCGCCGCGGCGGCGCTGAAATCAGGAGATCGTCCATGACCACCGCCAATCCCCAGGCCGAAACGCCTGCAACAGCTGAAAAAATCGACGGTGCTGCCTTCGCCGCTGACCTGCGCCAGCGGGTTGCCGTCGAGGTTGCCCGGCTTCAAGCCGAACATGGGGTGACCCCCGGCCTCGCAGTCGTCGTGGTGGGTGAAGACCCCGCCTCGGCCGTCTACGTCCGCAACAAGGGCGCGCAGACCAAGGCCGCGGGCATGGCCTCCTTCGAGCACCGGCTACCGGCCGATACCGATGCCGCGACGCTGCTGTCGCTGGTGCAACAGCTGAACGAAGAAAAGGCAATCCACGGCATTTTGGTGCAACTGCCGCTGCCAGATCATCTCGACAGCGACTTGGTGATGAACGCCATCGACCCAAGCAAGGACGTGGACGGCTTCCATATCCTGAACGTTGGTCTGCTGGGCACCGGGCAAAAGGCTATGGTGCCCTGCACGCCGCTGGGCTGCCTGATGCTGCTGAAGGATCGCCTTGGGTCACTCGCAGGGCTGAACGCGGTTGTGGTCGGGCGCAGCAACATTGTCGGCAAGCCGATGGCACAGCTTTTGCTGAAGGAAAGCTGCACCGTCACCATCGTGCACTCTCGCAGCCGTGACCTGACTGCAATTTGCCGCAACGCCGATATCCTGGTTGCCGCAGTCGGTCGACCCGAGATGATTGGTGCCGACTGGATCAAGGCCGGTGCTACGGTCATTGATGTGGGGATCAACCGCGTAGAACGCGAAGGCAAACAGCGTCTCGTGGGCGACGTGGACTACGCCGCCGCCTCGCATGTCGCGGGCGCGATCACGCCGGTACCGGGCGGGGTAGGGCCCATGACCATCGCCTGCCTGCTGGCCAACACCCTCACCGCCTGCTGCCGCATTCATGGCTTGCCGGAACCCGAAACGGTGGCGTGACGCCGACCGGTCCTTACCGTGAAGTCTTGATCTCTGACTCATACGGGATGTTTTTTAGACTTGCTCGGCTTGCGGTAAACCGTTTGTTGCGGAACGTCGAACCACGGGCCGAGCCTGGTCAGCGATACCGCAATTCCGTCGGCCAAAAGGCCCTCATGAAGCGTCCGGGTCAATTGCTGTCCTCCCGCTCGCCCGCTCCATGAGGGCCTGCAGCTTTTTTCGGGCGCGCACCTCAATGGCTTATGCCCACGACGTCACCTTGGACTTCTCACGCCCCGGCAAGCCCACGGACAATGGCTTCATCGAGGCGTTCAACAGCAAGCTCGAGTCCGAATGCCTGAACGCGTACTGGTTCATGAGCCTTGCAGACACGCAGGAAAAACTGGAGGATTGGCGTAGAGACTACAACGAGGACCGACCCCATAGCGCGATCGGATATAAGGTCCCGATCGCTCTGCATTATCCCGGCGGCGAAGCCAGCCCGTCGCCATGACCACGCTGGAAAACTCCGGCATCCGGCGGTCCAAGGTTGGTGAGCAGGGCAAAATCGGCAGACTTTCGTTATGACGGAGCGACCCATGGGGGCAGGTCAGCCTGCATATCCGGTCGGAAGCCATGCAAGAGGACCGTATAATAGGATAAACGCCGCTAAAAAAGACGAAATCGCATCGAGATCATGTTCGGCCGCCTTGAAGACTGGAGACTCATCGCAACCCAATACGACAGATGTCTGGAAACCGACTTCTCCGCTATCGCGTTGGCCGCTAACGTAATGATCTGGCTGTGAAAATTAACGGGTCTGGAATCTAGTAGGTGGAGAAGGTTCGACGGAAGTCCTGTTTCCTCCGCCACGACCATTCGCTTTTATCGAGCGATATCAGTCGTCTGGACGAAGGGCCAGGATCTCACAGGTGACACAAGAGGTGACACACTGTGGTCTTGCTGTTCGATTCAGGGGCTTTCCGTTTGACTGCGAAATACATCCAGAAGAAGGGCAACGTCTGGTACTTCCGGCGTCGTGTGCGGATTGGATGCGAAGGCTTGCATCGTGACGCGGCAGGAAAGCCGCAGTCGGTGCTGTTCTTCTCCCTCAAAACCAGTGACCAGATGGAGGCTGCCAAGCGAGCCAATGAGCAGGCCCGGAGGCAGGATGCCCTTTGGGGCAATCATCTGGACGGCACCGCAGAGGCAGTTGATCCGAAAGCCGCGCAAGGACGCCTTGAGGCAGCAGGGCTGAGGCCTGGGGATGCGTTGCGTTACCCTGACGACCCAAACATCGCCGACTTCATTGAGGTCCTGAGAGGCGGTCCTTACGAGCAGGGCGAGTATCGTCCGAAGCCTAACCCCCAGAACATGCTGACGCTTGACCTTCTGATGGGCAAACAGATGCCCCGGACCTTGAGCGACGCCCAGGAGAAGCATATCGCGCTGGGCAAAGGGCCAAGGAACAAGACAGCTCAGCAGCAGTACGACCGGGCTTGGTCCGTGCTCTTGGGCATCACTGGGGACGCCATGCTGAAGGATGTTCGCCGGGAACATGCCAACCAGTTCGTTGAGAAGCTGCGGAACCGGGGCATTACCTCTGATACGATCTCCAAGTACGTCTACCAGATAAAGCCCGTGCTCGATACGGGGATCAGGGAGTTCGAGCTTGGCATCCCCAACCCCTTCGGAAGCCTGACCATCGCTGGGTGCGGCCCTGAGAAGCCGCATGAGCGCCTCCCGTACTCACCTGAGGAACTGAAAGCGATCCAGCAACGCTGCCGCCAAATGGACGATCAGAGGCGCTGGGCCATCGCCATGCTGTCGGACACGGGAGCACGCCAAGCGGAGGTCGTTGGGCTGCGGAAGGATGAGGTCATTCTGACAGCGGACGTTCCGCACATCCTGATCCGTCCCAACGAGAACCGGCGACTGAAGAACGCACAGTCGGAGCGGAGGGTCCCTCTGGTGGGGGAGGCCCTTTGGGCAGCACAGCGGGCGATAACGACCGATGGCAACAACCTGTTCCCTGTGTTCCAGCCAAGGAAGGCAGGAGCAGCATTCAACCCCAACACCGCCTCAGCGGCGCTCAACAAGTGGCTTAAGGAAAATGTCCTGGCGAAGGAGGGTCAGGGCCTTCACAGCTTCAGGCATACGCTTGTGGATCGCCTGCGGGACGCTAGGGTGCCCAAGGATGTGCGTGAGCAGATCGGCGGATGGAAGTCTCAAGGCGTCAGTGAAGGCTATGGGCAAGGGTTTAGCCTTGCAAGGTTGCTCGAGGCGATGGAGAGGGTCGCGGGCGGGTAAGATGGACTCCGTTACAGGTTTGCCACCCCGGGCGAATGCCGCACTAGCGCTATGCCAGCGAAGGCCTAAAGTGTAGTAGCTTAACCAACTCTAATGCGCCCATGTTCTGGAAGCGAATTGGTGCACAGAGGACTTTTCCAGCATTCGTCAGTGCCTTTGAAGCTGCGGTTGCAGCATCATCAAGGGCGCATCGTGGGCGGGTGAGCGTTGCTCCATGCTTGGTTGCAGTTTCCGAAAAGAAGCGATTTGCGGTAGCCGCAGCATCTTAGCTAAGAAATCATCTAGTACACTAAGATGTTCCCTCCACCCTTGTGGCTTTGTATAGCTTGAGCCTCCCCTAAATTGATTTGGGGAAGATAGGTACCAGCATAGATTTTTCCGCACAGGAGCCAAGTATTTGAATACGCGCCCAGGCAACCAAACGCTGCTCATGTTCTCCGGCGGTAGGGACTCCACATTGGCAGCAGCTCGTCTGGCCTCCGACGATGTGCCATTGCTGCTCTGTACTGTTTCCTCAGATCACCTGTTTGGTTTCGAGCGCGTCCGCACTCGGCTAATTGAGCTTCAGCAGCTCCTGCCGCTAGCAACGAGATGGGTTCGTGTTCGACAGCCATCCGAACTAGCGACAGACACCTCGTTCTATGAACGGACGTGCCTACCGTGCCACCATGCATACGTTGTCGTCTCGGGCTTCCTCGCGCGACGGTTTGGCGCTGACAGTTTAGGATTTGGATACGTTGGATACCAGGCGGATTGGCCGGAGCAGACGCCACAGGCTGTCGCTGCATTGCGAAGAGTTTTGCAAGAGGCAGGGCTTAAACTAGTGCTTCCAGTCCAAGACATTCTGAGCAGGGATGCAGCTGTGCGTGAACTTGAACAGCGAGGCCTCTCATCTTCTGCCCTTGAGCAGAAGTGCTCGCGCCAAATTGCCAACATTGCCTTAGAGCCTGATATGCTTGAGCAGCAAGTGCATCTGTGGGAGCTCGCAATGCGAGCATCGCTGCAACGGGTCGATGAGATCGAGGTTGAAATTCTAGGCTCCAGACCCATTGATTTTACGCCCTTTGCGTGATTCAGGCCGCCGCAAGGAGACCTGATCGATGAGCAACCTGTTCTGGCTGACCGAGGCGCAGATGGCGCGCCTTCGCCCCTACTTCCCCAAGAGCCATGGCCGTCCCCGAGTTGACGATCTGCGGGTGCTGAGCGGCATTATCTTCATCAATCGCAATGGTTTGAGATGGTGCGATGCGCCGAGTGAATATGGACCTGCCAAGACGCTTTATAATCGCTGGAAGCGCTGGAGTGACAACGGGGTCTTCGCCCGGATCATGGTCGGCCTGGCCGCCGAGAGCACCGATCCGAAGACAATCATGATCGATGCAACCTATCTGAAGGCGCATCGCACGGCTTGCAGCCTGCGGGCCAAAAAGGGGGGCGCAGTCGCCAGATTGGTCGAACGAAAGGCGGCATGAACACCAAGCTGCACGCCGTCACCGATGCGAAAGGCAGACCTATCCGGTTCTTCATGTCGGCAGGACAGGTCAGCGACTACACCGGCGCAGCGGCGCTTCTGGACGGCCTGCCGCAGGCTGATTGGTTCTTGGCGGACCGAGGCTATGATGCTGACTGGCTGCGAAAAGCGTTGCAGGACAGAGGGATAAAAGCTTGTATCCCTAGCCGGAAGTTGCGCAAGAAAACCGTGAAATACGACAAGCGCCGCTACAGAAGGCGCAATCGCATCGAGATCATGTTCGGGCGGCTGAAAGACTGGAGACGTGTCGCCACGCGTTACGACAGGTGCCCGGAGACATACCTCTCCGCAATAGCATTGGCCGCAACCGTCCTATTTTGGCTGTGATCAAGAACGAGTCCTGAGCCTAGAACCTGAAGAATATCATTAGCCGAATGCCCCGGCATGTTTTGGGCCTCATACAACCACACACAGTTGCTGCGCAGTGCTGTATCCATGTTTCGGCTCTCAGGGAACCTCTTGGCAAGTTCAATGCCACGCAACTTTGTTGACGGGATGATCGGTTTCAGCAAAGAGGCCTCCTGTCCGAACAAGAGAGAAGCAGATAGAACATCTCTGTTATTAGTAACTTTGTTGCTTTTGTTCTTGATGATGCTGCTGCTGATAGCGGCGTTGATGAATGCGTCGTTATTGGTCATGGTTGTTTCTTTCATTGAAGATAAGTGATTGTTTGAGTGTGCATCCCCAAGTGCTCCATGAATATGCATTAGCCATTTGGGCTATCGTTTTGCATTGTCTGTGGATGGGGAAGAAGAGGTGCTTCCTATGCAGGTCTGGGTATAGGAAGGCTTTGCTGGTCAGGATGGTCCGAAGTTGACCATGACCATTCTCAGCGGCGTCTATGACATTGCGGAGGACCTGATCTTTGGCCTCTTGGGATAGTTGTTTCATGATGAGCTCGACCAAGCAGCGATGCCTGTCAAAGAGCTCCATGTTCTCCCGCCATTTGGGTAACCGACCGGTTGAGGCCGCCTGCCTGACGAAGGCTGGGCGAGCTAAGACACGTGCATAAAGACGTCGTTATGCACGTGTCTTATCGGGAGAGGCCATGCTGGGTGAGATTTTAGGTGTCGAACGGCGCCGTCGCTGGAATGACGATGAGAAGCTCGAGATCGTGCTGGAGGTCGGCATCGGCGGGGCCTCGGTCACGCAGGTTGCCCAACGGCACGAGCTCACGCGGTCGCAGGTCTATGGCTGGCGCCGTGAGCTGAAGAAGAAGGGGCTGTGGTCGCCGGATCGGGGCGCGCTTTTCCTGCCAGTGGATTTCGGCTCGCTGCCTGATCCGGCACATCCCCCAGCACCCTCTCGACCGGTCCTGATCGAATTGCGGTTAGCCAACGGTCGTTGCCTTCGGTTCGACAGCAGCATGGATGGCCAGGCGCTGACCCGGTTGATCCGGGCCGTGGAAGCGGCATGATCGGTCCTGGCACCGGGGTCCGGGTCTATCTGGCGTGCGGCGCGACCGACATGCGGAAGGGAATTGCCGGTCTCTCAGCTCTGGCCCAGGATGTGCTGCGCCAGAAACCGACCAGCGGCGCGGTCTTCGCGTTCCGTGGCCGCCAAGGTGACCGGCTGAAGCTGCTCTACTGGGATGGCCAGGGCTTCTGCCTCTATTACAAGGTCCTCGAGCGCGGGCGCTTCCCTTGGCCGAACAGCGAGGCCGGGGTCGCGCGGCTGACCTCCGCCCAGCTGGCGATGCTCTGGGAGGGGATCGACTGGCGGCGACCGGACTGGGGCGCTCCCCCAGCTCGGGTCGGGTAGATCATCTAACTGAATCCACTTGTTTTATTGGCCTCTCATGCCGGCGCATGGTATCAGTCGGCATGTCTGATGATGCCGACATTCTCACTGACGACTCCGCGGTCCTGAAGGCGATGATCGCCGTGCTTCAGGCGGAGAATGCGCGCATGTCGGCCACTCTTCAGGCCCACGATCAGCTGGTTCAGGCCTTGCGCCTGCGGATTGCCAAACTCCAGAAGCAGGCCTTCGGCAAAACCTCGGAAAAGATCGAGCGCGAGATCGCCCAGCTGGAGCTGGCGCTGGAGGATCTGCTGGTCGCAGCCGCCGAACAGCGCGACGGGCCGATCGAGGACGATGAGCCTGCCGCGACCGATGCTCCTGTTGCCGAGGCAAAGCCGCGACGCCGTCCGCGCGTGTCGGACGCAACGCCCCGCGAACGGCGTGAGCTCGACCCTGGCACCTGTTGCCCCGACTGTGGAGGTGAGCTGCGAGTGGTGGGCGAGGACGTCAGCGAGCTTCTCGACCTGGTCGCGGCGCAGATGAAGGTCATCCAAATCGCGCGGGTGAAGAAGTCCTGCCGCCGGTGCGAGAAGATGGTGCAGCCTGCGGCCCCGAGCCGTCCGATCACGGGCAGCATGGCCGGTCCGGGGCTGCTGGCCCAGATCCTCGTCTCGAAGTTCGACGACCACCTCCCGCTCTACCGTCAGAGCGAGATCTACGCCCGTATGGGGGCCGATATTCCGGACAGCACGCTGCTGGACTGGTGCGGACGCGCCATGAAGGTGCTCGCCCCTGTCATTGAACGGATTGAGGCCGAGGTGATGGCCGCGCCGGTGCTGCATGCGGACGATACTCCGATCCGCGTGCTGGACCGGTCACGCCGGGACCGCGGCCTCGGCAAAGGGGTCAAGCAGGGTCGTGTCTGGGCCTATGTCTCGGACCAACGACCTTGGGCCGGCACCGCACCACCCGGCGTCGTTTACCGCTTCTCCCCGGATCGAAAGGGAGAGCATCCGCAGCGCCACCTGCAAGGCAGCGGCGGCATCCTGCAAGCGGATGCCTATGCCGGCTTCAACCCGTTCTACGCCCCGCGCGCGGACGGCAGCAGTCAGTTCTGCGAGGCCGCGTGTTGGGCGCACCTGAGGCGCGACTTCCATGATGTCTGGGAGGGCAGGAGGTCCGAGATCGCGCGGGAGGCCCTCGACCGGATCGGCAAGCTCTACGACATCGAGCGCGAGATCGCCGGTCAGTCCGCCGAACTGCGACAGGCGGCGCGCCAGGCGCACTCCCGCCCCATGGTCGATGCCTTCAAGGCATGGGCCGAGGCCCAGCTGCTGCTCATTCCGGGCAAGAGCGATCTCGCCAGGGCCTTCCGTTACGGCCTCAGCCGCTGGCCCTCCTTCGAGCTCTTCCTCGAAGACGGCCGCGTTGGCATCGACAACAACCCGGCCGAGCGCGCCATGCGCCCGATCGGCATCGGTCGGAAGAACTGGCTCTTTGCAGGCTCGGACAGCGGTGGCGAGACACTGGCCCGGGCCATGACCCTGATCGAAACCGCCAAGATGAACGGGCTCGATCCGCAGGCGTGGTTGGCCGACATCCTCGACCGCATCCACGATCACAAGATCAACCGGCTTGACGAGCTGCTGCCGTGGCAGTGGAATGCAGCTTGCCCATGATGAGCGTCCTCGCCTCTGTCGGCATCTATGCGCTGGCTGCTCTTGCCGAGATCGCAGGATGCTTCGCGTTCTGGGCCTGGCTGCGTCTTGGCCGCTCTGCCCTCTGGCTTATTCCGGGCGCCATCTCCCTTGCCCTGTTCGCATACTTGCTGACGCGGGTTGAGGTCGAGTTTGCCGGTCGTGCATATGCAGCCTATGGCGGCATATACATCGCAGCATCCATCGCCTGGCTTTGGGCCGTGGAGGGGCAGATCCCGACCCGATGGGATACCATCGGCGCAATCTTTTGCCTGACCGGCATGGCGATCATCTTGGTCGCCCCGATGCTTCAGAAGTGACCTGCGGTCTCAATCGGGCGGTTACCCATTTGGCAGGGCTACGTTTAGAGTTTCTTGGGTTGTCCTTTCTGTTCTTTCTTGAATGGTCGTTCTTCCGGCAGCGGGGAGAACAGAACCACATGTCCTTACGGTTTGGGTAAGAGATTTCCTCGCAGGCGGGACAAACACGTCCTGCCTCCGTGAGGTTATTAGGCTCAGGACTCGTTCTTGATCACAGCCAAAATAGGACGGTTGCGGCCAATGCTATTGCGGAGAGGTATGTCTCCGGGCACCTGTCGTAACGCGTGGCGACACGTCTCCAGTCTTTCAGCCGCCCGAACATGATCTCGATGCGATTGCGCCTTCTGTAGCGGCGCTTGTCGTATTTCACGGTTTTCTTGCGCAACTTCCGGCTAGGGATACAAGCTTTTATCCCTCTGTCCTGCAACGCTTTTCGCAGCCAGTCAGCATCATAGCCTCGGTCCGCCAAGAACCAATCAGCCTGCGGCAGGCCGTCCAGAAGCGCCGCTGCGCCGGTGTAGTCGCTGACCTGTCCTGCCGACATGAAGAACCGGATAGGTCTGCCTTTCGCATCGGTGACGGCGTGCAGCTTGGTGTTCATGCCGCCTTTCGTTCGACCAATCTGGCGACTGCGCCCCCCTTTTTGGCCCGCAGGCTGCAAGCCGTGCGATGCGCCTTCAGATAGGTTGCATCGATCATGATTGTCTTCGGATCGGTGCTCTCGGCGGCCAGGCCGACCATGATCCGGGCGAAGACCCCGTTGTCACTCCAGCGCTTCCAGCGATTATAAAGCGTCTTGGCAGGTCCATATTCACTCGGCGCATCGCACCATCTCAAACCATTGCGATTGATGAAGATAATGCCGCTCAGCACCCGCAGATCGTCAACTCGGGGACGGCCATGGCTCTTGGGGAAGTAGGGGCGAAGGCGCGCCATCTGCGCCTCGGTCAGCCAGAACAGGTTGCTCATCGATCAGGTCTCCTTGCGGCGGCCTGAATCACGCAAAGGGCGTAAAATCAATGGGTCTGGAGCCTAGCAAAGTCCGCATTCGGGTCGACCAAGGCCGCTTCTACTCAGCTATCAATACCGCTTTGGGCAGCGGCGGGAACGTCGAGGCTAAATGCGCCGCCTTCGGCACCGGCGGCAAGCCGACGACCTTCATCGATCAGGTGGGCAGCCGTCTCCATGCCCCAGTCCGCATGCGGTTGCGAGGGTAGTAAGCGCACCCAACACGGCCACAAAGGCCGGCTCATAACGAAACCAGTCGTGCTTCAGATGCTTCTCAAAACCCGCACGCACGCTTGGATGAGCGAAGGCGACCGAAGTGGTCGGCTGACGCAGATGCCGGGCGGCGATCATCGTGTCGATCAACTTGTCGAGGCCATTGGCGAGATCGGGCGCGGCGAGACGCATCGAGCGCACCAGCGCAACGAGTTGCGTGCGGTCGATTGATCCGCTTGCGGCCAGCACACCCCACATGACGGCGGCATGGCCGGTTTTCTCGGCATGAGTCAGATAACGATCGACTACGCCTTCGACCGCATCTCTATGAGCGAGGCCAACTAAGCGATACAGCCATTCCGAGTCATTTTCAGCCTCGCCGCAGCCGGACAGGATGTTGGCAAAGAACAGGTCAAGTTCAAGCGGCTTTTCGAGCGCCTCCAAGGCGTTCGGCCTGAGTTTAAATGCCTTGGACTGAAGGTCTGGCGGGAGGAGGTCCATCCGCTTGTCATAGATTTGGGCAAACCGGCCATTGAGATATCGATCAGCTTCAAGCTCAATCGACCAAGGCGCAAGCCCGTCGACGGCTTGCGCACAGCGGAGCATATCGCTACGGGACGTCACGACGAACTGATTGCTAGGATGCGCATCGCGTAGCATACGCGGCAGCTGTTCTGTCCACGTTTCGGAGCCAGTCCGCAGGCTGTTCTGGCCCCAAGGGTCTTCAATATAGAATAGCTTTGGTCCGGTTTGGACGATCTGCCGGATGCTCGATGGGTCACTGTTCGGATTGACCACGACAACATCGAGCGCACCATTTCGCTTCCGCGCCTGATCGCACAGCGCGCGTGCCGCAAGCGTCTTGCCCGTGCCGGATGAGCCGGCGATCACGACTGCGCTCTTCTTCTCAAGCTGCCGGATCATATCAGGGAAATTTGTCGTCTCTACGAAGGCGTCGAGCTCGGCGACGCTCGCCAAGAATCCGCCATGGCTACGGATCGTGCCGAGCAGGTCGTTATAGGCCCAGACTCCTGGCGAGGTACGGCTCTGGGCCTGGAGCCGCTGCAGGCTCATCTCTTCGTCTTCTGGTTCGCGCTGCTGTCCACCATCACGCCGCCGGTCTGCGGCGCCGTCTTCATCGCCGCAGGCATGGCGGAGGAGAACTGGCTGCGGTTGGCCATGACAGCCATGGCACTGGGTGTGGGGCTTTACCTCATCCCCTTGGGCATGATCGCGCGTCCGGACCTGATAAGGCTGGCCGAGGCGCCAGGTTCGGCACTGCTGTCCGCCGCCCTGGTCGGTGGCGGATGCGTGGTCATCTTTTACGCGCTGATCGGGTTGCGGCGACCGGTGCAGACAGTGGCAGCGCTGGTGCTGGGCCTCGCGATGATCTTCGTCAGCTGGGGCGGGTGAGAGAAGAAATACCTGCGCGCGTCATCTCCAAGGGGTGAGAGCACAGAGCCCTCGCCGGTCAGGGGCCGACGCTCCTGTCCTGCCTGCCTTGGCCAGTCAACAGAGCAAGGCTCAGGCAGCGGTTGCTTATGAGGAGTGCATGACGGTGGACAGAGGCATCGATATCCGGACAATTGCCAGTGGCAGGCTGCGCGCTTCCAAGGCACGTGGCGCTTCAACTTGTCACCTGCACGCAAAGGACCTCTCATGCCCCGACTGTCCGAAAAGACCGCCCTTGTGACGGGCGCGGCGCGCGGCATTGGCGCGGCCATTGCCCAGGCTTTTGCCAATGAGGCTGCGCGCGTAATTGTCACTGATATCGATTCAGACAGCGGCCACGCCACTGCCCGTGCAGTCGGCGGGACCTTCGCCTGTTTCGATGTCGCCTCCGAAGCGGACTGGAGCGCGATCGCGGAGCAGTTCCCGACGGTGGATATCGTCGTCAACAACGCCGGGATCACTGGCTTTGAGGGACCATCCGCAGCCATTCCGCCTGCCCATGATCCCGAGAATGCCCAGCTTGCTGATTGGCGTGCCGTTCACGCAATCAACCTGGACGGCACCGTCCTTGGCTGTCGCTATGCCATTCGCGCCATGCGGGCCAAGGCTGCGGGCTCGATCATCAACATCTCCTCCCGTTCCGGGCTTGGCGGCATTCCGATGGCCGCAGCCTACGCCTCATCGAAGGCCGCCGTTCGCAATCACACCAAGAGCGTGGCCCTCTACTGCGCAGGACAGGGCCTGAACATCCGCTGCAACTTGATCCACCCCGCGGCCGTGATGACACCGATGTGGGAACCGATGCTGGGCATTGGCCCGGATCGCAGGGATCGAGAGGCGGCGCTGGTGGCCGAGACACCCTTGCGCCGCTTTGGCAAGCCTGAGGAGGTGGCTGCGCTGGCAGTCCTCCTCGCATCTGACGAGGCCGCCTACATGACGGGCGCTGAACTCACGATCGATGGCGGCATTCTTGCAGGATCAGCCGCGGTGCCTCAAGGCTAGATCAGCAGGGCGCGGCAGGCTCCTGCCGCTCTCGTTCCTCAAGTGGCGAGCGGCAGATTGGTGGCCGCCGACACAGGCGGCTTTTTTTATGCTATGCTGCATGCCCAGTATGAACAGGCGGATGGAACTACGCGAAGCCGGGCAGTGGAGGGCGCGCACGCAAAGTTGCCGTAAGGTGGTCGTGACCGTGAGTCTGCACTTGGAGATAGGATTTGCCTACAAGCGAAGAAAGACGGGTATTCAAGACGTCATCAAAGTGATTTTGGACAGGAGGCGGAGGCCGCATCAGATGATTGCACACGACAAGCCGAAACTGCCGCCAAGGCTTGCAGCGCTGCCTCTGGAGGCCTTCGCTCCGCCGGATGCCTGGATCATTGATGGCGCAGATTTGGGCAGCGCGGATTATCTGCAGCTATACGTGGCAGCGGAACAAATAGGAGATGCACACGCAGAATTCCTGCAGAACCCGGCTTCGGCCAAGGCACTGCCATTCAGCCATCGCGCTGACATCCTGTTTCTGCTCATCGATGCGGTCGTCCTTGCCGTCTGCGCGAAGACACACAAGCTCGCGGGGGTGTTTGCAATCGCATACCAATCGTGTTTCCCGCCCACCGGGGGCTGGGCATCGGGCGCGATTTTCACCTCTTAGCGGACGAGAACGGCCTGGTCCTGTTTCAGCCTGAATACTTTTCCAAAATTGGGTACGCTGCCCGTTTGGCCGCGCATCGCGAGGCCGTGCTGCAGGCGGTAAGGGCAGGGCGAGGCGTTCATCCTGAGAACCTGATGCGTTATCGCATTCTCTTATGAAGAATGGCTGCCGGAGCCGCGAATGCATCGCCAGTGCTCAAAAAAGTCGGCTCAAGCCCACAGCCGCAAGTAAAAGGCCAACGAACGCAGGAGACTATGGGAAAGGCCCAGCGGCCAAGCATGAGATCTTCGTTGGCATTTGATGTGCCCGCTTGCAGCGACCGAAGATCGGAGCAGCTAAATACGGGCCTGCTCCTGCAGCGTCCTCACCTGCTCCGCCTTGAGATACCCGGTCTCCTCCAGCCCATTGTCGCCCTGCCAGCGGCCGATGGCATTCCGCGTCGCCGAACCGAATACGCCATCCGCCTGGCCCTTCAGATAACCCAGGCTGATGAGACGTTCTTGGATCTTCATACGCTCGGCTCGTGTCAGGCCCAGCAGGTCTTCGTCGATTGCTTCCGCACGGCTTCCTGCTGTCTCCGAACCACGCGCTTCGGCATCCGAACGCAATGTACTTACCTGCGCGGCCGTTACGTAGCCTGTTGCGCGCAGCCCGGTATTGCGCTGCCATGCTCGGATAGCCTCACGCGTTCCGGCGCCGAACAGGCCGTCCGCCCCCTTGGGGTCATACCCCAAGGCGATAAGGTCGCGTTGTATCTGAACCCGCCGCATCCGCGTTAGCCCGAGATCGAGCTCGGCTTGTGCAGCCGAAATGTCAGGACCCTCCCCGGCGGGGGCAGGGGAAATTGGCGTTGCTCCGGCCCGATTGAGCAGTACCCGCAGTTGCCGTTCGTTCAGATATCCGGTGCCCTTGAAGTCATTGGCTTGCTGCCACGCCGTTATCGCGCGCCGCGTCCCCGCACCGACAACGCCGTCGATGCCACCTCTGTAATAGCCACGCGCGGCCAGCCTTTGCTGAATGGCGACACGGTCGGCGCTTGACAGAGAAAGCCGTGCCTCGGCCTGAGCAGCCCGGTTTTCTGCCGCGGTCGCTGCCTCTTGTTGGGCCAGTTGCTCCCGTGCTTCTCCTGCATTCGGCCCCTGCGGATAGGTGTCCAGGTACTGCCGATAGGCTGCGGCAGACCCATTCTGGACGACCCCTTCCCAGAGCGCCCGCTCGTGGGCTGCCTGCTGCTGCTCCAGAACGGTTCGCGCAATGGTGCCGACCACTTCCCCCAAGTCCGGGTCGGCCTGAGCCGGTTGGCCGTGTGCCAAGATCAGGCCTGCGACGGCCGCAGAAAGATGAAGGCGCTTCGTCATGTTGTCCTCCTGCTTGGGATAGGTGCGGCGCCGTGAACGCGTGAGCCTGAACGCCAGCTATCAAAGCAAATTCCCTACGTCGGCTTGAGGTTCCGGTGGCGAAAGACACGTGGTTAACCGGGCGGCCGATGAGGCAGGACGCTCCTCGGCAGGGTGAGCATCACGTCGAACCCTCGGAGGCCCAAGCAGGCGCCGCTGGCCGCATGAGCGAGATGCCCAAGGGCCTGCCGCCTTCATGAAGCTGGAGAGCGTGATGAACTCCCGTGCGAAGGTGAAGGCCAGGCTCGCAGCTTCTTTCCAGTTCACTTTCGTCAAGGCGGCTAATGGTAACGTTTGGACGAGGTGCCGTCGGCGGCGGCGGATATATGCCGTCCGCAGCATACGCCAGCGGCGAAGCTTCGCTCGAAGCGGAGGGAAGGCGGAACCGGTACCGTCCTTGCATTGCCCCTGTAGCGGCGAGCCTCCAGATAGCACCTGACAGCGCGACATTTCCCCTCGAAAGGTTGACCCTTGATCAAGCCGACATTCCTTCGTCAGGCCGCAATTGCGGCAGTTGCTTCCCTTGCTCTGGTACCTGCAGCCTTGGCGCATGAGAGCGGCTCTGCCGGCAAGGTGAAATCCGGAATGGCTTCATGGTACGGAGCCGCCTTTCACGGGCGCCAGACGGCGAACGGTGAGACCTTCAACATGAACGATCTGACCGCCGCCCACCGGAGCCTGCCTTTCGGTACGCGCGTCCGGGTGACGAACGCAGCGACGGACGAGTCGGTCGTGGTGCGCATCAATGATCGTGGTCCCTACGCAGATAACCGGGTGATCGATCTTTCCAAGGAAGCGGCAAAAGACATCGGCCTCGTCTCGACCGGCGTCGGGCGCGTGAAGCTCGAGGTGCTGGGTAGCGCCTGAGGGTGGGCCGTCCGGCCGGATCAGGCCGCGCTCTCGTTCAGCAGGCAGATGCAGGTCGGATAAAGCAGGCGCGGCGGCTCTCATATTGCCAGTTGCACCCGGAACGGGTCTCGCATCCTCTGGCCTCCACATCTGCTTGCATTCGTGGACCATCCAAATCCTGAGCATCTGGCATTGCCGATGCCTCCGCTCTGTTGCACATCACCAGCATGACGAAGCGCCGCAGAACAAGACGCCGTACCGGCCCGAAGGTCTGGCTTGCCGTCATTGCCCTTGTGGCGGCGCTGTTCCTGATCGGCGACGACAATCCCCGGCTGCGCCAGGCGCTGGAAGGGGTGCTGCAGGAGCTTGTCAGCGGCCAGCCCCCGGCCACAGGACAGGCAGGGAACGCCAAGGTCATCGATGGCGATACGCTGGACGTGGCGGGAGCGCGCGTTCGGCTCTTCGGCATCGATGCCCCCGAAGCGGCGCAGAGCTGCCGGCGGGGCGGTCGCAACTGGGCCTGCGGGGTGGAGGCCGAAGACGCCCTTGTCTCCGTGATCGCCGGGCGACAGGTCAGGTGCGAGGAGCAGGACAGGGACCGCTATGAACGGAGCGTCGCGATCTGCTGGGCCGGTGCCGAGAACCTGAACGCGTGGATGGTCGAGAACGGCTGGGCGGTCGCCTACCGGCAATACGGCGGCAGGACCTATGACCCGGAAGAGGTCGTGGCCCGGGTGGCGCAGCGGGGGGTCTGGAGCAGCGAGTTCGTCATGCCCTGGGACTGGCGGAAGGGCGAGCGGTAAGGTTCCCCGAGACGCGCCGGAGAGGCCCTGCTGCGTCACTCGGGCGACACGCCCAGCGACCTCAACGCCTGCAGGTATTTCCGCGACCGCTGCACATCGGACTGGGTGGGATCCGCAATGCGGGTCATGTCGAGGTTGTCGCGCAGGTCCGCGATCTTCACGGCGCGGGCGATGGGATTGCGCGCCGCACGGTCCACGAAATCGGCATAGCTCTCGCCTTCGCGCCGGGTCATCGCGTCAACCGCGGCCACCAGCTCTTCGCCCAGACCCTCCCTGCGCAGGTCATCGAGCGTCCAATGAGTGTCTTCGACCACATCATGGAGCACGGCCACGATGCGCTCCGGTCCGGTCGAACAGGCAAGCATCACCCGCAGCGGGTGCAGGATGAAGGGCTCCCCCGCCTTGTCCCGCTGACCACGATGCGCGCGGGCTGCAATCTCTATGGCGCGTTCCAGATCCATGGCTGCATCCTCCGGCAGGTATGACTGCCCCTCGCACAGGAAAAAAAGCTCCGGCAGTCACGGCGGGGCCAGTTCCAACAGCGAGTCCAGATCAACAGATGACCCCACGCTGTGTTCCATCGGGCTGCTGCTCTTCTGCTCACGGACAAGCAATCGCTTGGCGCCCTTATGAGAGGACAAATCGGGAGATGAAGAGTGTGGTGCAGTATCTGCGGAAACCAACTTGATCGTACAGACCCTCCTCATTCCGGCTGCATCTCATGCTACATAGCCAGCGGACCTGATAGGCACTTTCGGTGGATCAACGACTGTGCGGCTGCGGAGCGTAGCAGCCCACTGCACAACGTGGTGAGCATGACCGACTGGCTTTCGCGGAGGGCTGCGACATTAACCGCCACCACACGGGCGCAACCAAGAAGGGAGGCGACGGGCAAGGCTTGTCAATGGCCTGATCCGGCTCCGGGCTCATCTTCATCATGGTGGGACTGGCACAGGGGGATTGGCTGCGAATGGTCGTCTTGGCGTAGGGCTTTGACTTATACCTTCCGGTACGACAAGGCGTCCGGACCTGAGCAATGTTGTTCAGGTCCGGGTTTTGCACTGCTGTCCACCGCGCTGCTTGTGTGGGAGGGCTGATGATTCCTAATACCCTGATCTGCAGCAGGGGCCGACGGCCCCCTCGCCGCAAGTGACGTTGCAAAGGAAAATTCTTTCCGGTGCAACGCAGGCTAATCTGCAGGCAGCTAAAGGCGTCGTCGTTCCAAGGCGCGTTGTGCTTCCAAGATGTCGAGAACACCACGCGCGGCCTTGGGTCCTTCAGGCCTGCCGCGCCTTGCGGTTGGCGTAACGCTGGTCGCGCTCAGCCTTGCGGGTGGCCTCATCGCCAATGACGCGGGCAATCCGGCTGTCGGCAGCTTGGGCACGGTCGTCGGACTCAGCTGTGGCAGCGGCTGCAGCGGCTGTGTCTTGCTCACGCTTCTCCGCCTCTATCCGAGCTTGCTCCTCCAGCTTCGTCTGTTCGCGCAGAACGCGACGCGCTTCCCGTGCTTCGGCGAGGGCGATCCGCTCCATCTGCCGGGCATCGCGACCCAGTTCAGCGGCCTGCCTGGCGGACTGATAGGCCTGAAGGCGGGCGGCCTTTGCATCGGTAGCAGCGGTGCGGCGATCAGAGAGGTCGTTCTTGTTCGTGTGTTTCAAGGTTCTGTTCCAGTTAAGATTTGTTTCTGAAGAGGTCACCGCTTCGGTGTCTGTTTCTCGGGTGCGGTGGAACCGCGTTCTGAGCGGTCCTGCCGTTCCTTCGCAAGGCGCGCCTCGCGCAGCCTCAGGGTCTTCTCCTCGCGCGTGATTTTCATCGCGTCGAGTTCGTCGAAGGCTCGTTCGCGCGCGGTGGGGGGCGACTGCATCTTGCCGAACGCGATCTCTGCCCTCTGGCGCTGCCTGCTGTAGCTTTCGGTCATGTTATCCTCGCTGAAATGCTCGCAAGGCGAGCGGCAATAATCACACCAGGCAGCCTGCCAAGCGTCGCGGCCCGATCTGCGTTCGCCTGTGCCTGTAATTCGGCGGCTGCGGGGGAACGAAAGCGGCTCCCGCGTCTTCGATCTGCCGGTTCAGCTTGTGTCGCATTCGTGATCGCGATGACTTTCTGACCTCAGACGATAGGGCGCACTGCGGCCAGTTCGGTGGCCGACGTAGACAGATGCGTCAGCACGCCAGTTGTCCTGATGGGTAGATCCAAACCCGTCGGAGGTGCTTATTTCATGACTGTGCCCGTACGCGTGATGAACCCTTTCATCGACCTATCGGCGAATGCCACGCACAGGCGGTGCGGTTAAAGACGCCAATCCTTCAAGGGGGGGTCGCTCATGGCGCGATGCCAAGCGCGCAACAACCAAAGCTCGGGAAGATAATATTGATATCATCTCTATGGCGATAAAGCACCTGATGGTCAACTCACTGTCAATCTACCCTGTCTTACGGCGCCCAGAGCTTCGGCCATGTAGAGATTTGCCAAATAGCAGATAACAAAATTGAGGAATCAAGCGCTTCATCCTCCGAACAGGGTATTCTGAACTGACGACAGACCGCCTTTGATGATGCGAGCAGCCACCGGCGGATATTCACGTATTCTGATTTCCCGATCTGATCAGAACCTAGGCTCAGGACTCGTTCTTGATCACAGCCAAAATAGGACGGTTGCGGCCAATGCTATTGCGGAGAGGTATGTCTCCGGGCACCTGTCGTAACGCGTGGCGACACGTCTCCAGTCTTTCAGCCGCCCGAACATGATCTCGATGCGATTGCGCCTTCTGTAGCGGCGCTTGTCGTATTTCACGGTTTTCTTGCGCAACTTCCGGCTAGGGATACAGGCTTTTATCCCTCTGTCCTGCAACGCTTCGCAGCCAGTCAGCATCATAGCCTCGGTCCGCCAAGAACCAATCAGCCTGCGGCAGGCCGTCCAGAAGCGCCGCTGCGCCGGTGTAGTCGCTGACCTGTCCTGCCGACATGAAGAACCGGATAGGTCTGCCTTTCGCATCGGTGACGGCGTGCAGCTTGGTGTTGACCTGCCCCCCGGAACGTCCCTCGGTTTAATGTAGAGTTTGCTTCATTACGAAGGAGCAGACGACATGAGAAAAAGCCGCTTCACCGAGGCGCAGATCATTGGGATGATCAAGGAGCAGGAGGCCGGAATGGCGACGGCGGAGGTCTGTCGCCGGCATGGTCTCAGCCCGGCGACGTTCTACAAGCTCAAGGCCAAGTATGGCGGCATGGACGTGTCCGATGCCCAAAGGCTGAAGGCGCTCGAGGACGAGAACGGCAAGCTGAAGCGTCTGCTGGCAGATGCCATGCTCGACAACATCGTGCTGAAGGATCTTCTGGGAAAGCCCTGACGACACCGAAGGTGCGGCGGGAGGCAGTGCTCAGGGCGATGCGGGATCACGTCATCTCGCAACGCCGGGCCTGCGTCTTGGTCGGTGTCGATCCGAAGACGGTGCGACGCCAGCGTCCACCCGACAACCCGGAGATCCGCAAAGCCATGCAGGAGATCGCGGCGCTGCGCCGCCGGTTCGGCTATCGGCGGATTGGTCTGCTTCTGGAGCGCAGGGGCATGCTGATGAACCCGAAGAAGCTGTATCGACTCTACCGCGAGGAGGGGCTGTCGGTCCGGCGCAGGCGCGGCCGCAAGCGCGCCCGTGGCACACGCATGCCGATGCCCCTGGCCCTCATGCCCAACCAGCGCTGGTCATTGGACTTCGTGGCGGACACGTTCGGGGCGTCGCGCAAGTTCCGCATCCTGGCGGTGATCGACGACTGCTGCCGCGAGAACCTGTGTCTGGTTGCCGACACCAGCATCTCAGGCGCGAGGGTGGCGCGCGAGTTGGACGCACTGGTGCGGATCTATGGAAAGCCGGCTTGCATCGTCAGTGACAATGGGACGGAGTTCACCAGCCGGGCCATCCTGAAGTGGGCTGATCAGAACGACGTTGCCTGGCATTACATCGATCCCGGCAAGCCGCAGCAGAATGCCTTCATCGAAAGCTTCAACGGCAGCCTGCGCGACGAGCTGCTGAACGAGGAGATCTTCGACACCTTGGATGACGCGCGCCGAAAGATCGCCCTCTGGCGCTACGACTACAACGCTGTCAGGCCGCACTCCTCGCTCGGCAACCTGACGCCGCTCGAAGCGCGCCGGACGCTTGCGCTCCCTAATGGCTCCGCGCCCGGCGCGCTTGCCATGAAACAACCCCCAGACTACCAATCTCAAACCGGCAGACTCTCGTTATGAACGAGGGACGATCGGGGGGCAGGTCAGTGTTCATGCCGCCTTTCGTTCGACCAATCTGGCGACTGCGCCCCCCTTTTTGGCCCGCAGGCTGCAAGCCGTGCGATGCGCCTTCAGATAGGTTGCATCGATCATGATTGTCTTCGGATCGGTGCTCTCGGCGGCCAGGCCGACCATGATCCGGGCGAAGACCCCGTTGTCACTCCAGCGCTTCCAGCGATTATAAAGCGTCTTGGCAGGTCCATATTCACTCGGCGCATCGCACCATCTCAAACCATTGCGATTGATGAAGATAATGCCGCTCAGCACCCGCAGATCGTCAACTCGGGGACGGCCATGGCTCTTGGGGAAGTAGGGGCGAAGGCGCGCCATCTGCGCCTCGGTCAGCCAGAACAGGTTGCTCATCGATCAGGTCTCCTTGCGGCGGCCTGAATCACGCAAAGGGCGTAAAATCAATGGGTCTGGAGCCTAGGTGTCTTTGGGGTCGTTCAAGCTGTCGTGGCGCAGGACAACCTCGCCGCGTTCGAAACCCTTCAGGCGCCGCTGATCGGGACCGCTTTGATCACGCTTCTGGTCCTCATCGCGCTTGATCTGCTCATCAGGCGGAGAGGGCTTGCGCCCTGAGTTCTTCTGGCGGCGGAACGACCGGCGGTAAAGGAATTGATGCCATGACCGATGGGACGGGACGCAACCGGTTGCTTCAGGCGCTGGCCCTCTTGGGACCGCTTGTAGCAGCCGTGTTTTTCGCAGCCGATCCTGCGGGCATGGCCATGACACCCGATTATTCTCCCGTGGGGCAGGCCATCAGCGGACCGATGGAACGTGGCGCCCCGGCGAAACAGGTCGTCGAACCCTTGCTCCTCCTTTACCACGGTCTCGTTGTCCGCGTTTGCGGCGGGGCTGCACCGTGGGCTGCCGCGGGAGACGCCCGGTCTTGCCGGACCGTTGCTGATCGGCCTCGCGGGGGCGGGGGGGGGGAGTCGTCCTGACGCTCTTTTTTACCCTGCGATCCGGGCTGCGCGCCATTCCTTAGCCTGCGCTGCACGCTTCATATCTTCATGGCCGTCCGATGGGCATCGCGATCCTGATCGGCATCTGGTTGACGAACGGGCCTTGCGACGGCGTCCCGCGCTCGGGCGCTATGCCTATGTCACCGCAGGGCCTTGGTCTTGCGACTGCGCTTTTGACGGTGGCCCGCAGGGAGACAAACGTCGTTGGCCTCGTCGAGCGGGTGTTCACGTGGTCCTATCTCCAAGGGTATGCCGTCACCGGCCTAAGGATATGGAGGTGGGCCTGAAAGCCCAAGGCGGCCAACCTCATCTTGCCGTCTCCACCGCGACGTCCGCAGCGAAGTCCCTCACCGCCTCCACGAAATGCGCGGTTTCTGTCAGGAACGGCGCGTGGCCCGACGCGTCGAACACGACCAGCCACTTGCCCTGCGGAGCTTCGACCGCGTCGGCCCATTCCCGCACCAGGGAGACCGGCGTGTTCATGTCCTGCGCGCCGGAGAGGAGCAGCATCGGCACGGGCATGAGGGGGACCTCCGCAATAAGGTCACGCTGCAGGTACTCCGCCCACATCGGCCCGCTGCCGCGATTTGCCCCATCAAGCCAGTGCGGATAATCCGACAGCCGGTATTCGGGGGCGGCCAGCGCCCGCGGCAGCAGCGACAGGAGTGAGACGTTCATCCCGCCGTCATGCGCCTCGATGGTCTGCTTAAGGCGCACGTAAAGATCATGATCGTGAAACGCCTCGGGGGCCATAGCCGCAAGATCTGAATCAGGCGTGACTTCGTGCACCCAGTCCAGCTCGAGCTTTACGGCGCGCATCTCGTCTACCTGCTGCCCGACGCCGACATATGCGGCATAGTCCTCGGGCCATCGTGCCACCAGCCGGGCGCCGAGCATCGTCCCCCAGGAATGGCCGAGCACGATCAGCGGCTGATTTCCCAGCCGCTCACGCAATTGCGCGGTGACCTCGCGCGCGTCGGACAGGAACCGCTCGAAAGTCATGGTCAAGGGATCGAAGCCTGGCGGGTTCGACTTGCCTGCGCCGCGCTGGTCCCAGTGGACGACGACGAAATCGCGCTCCAGCGCTGCGGTGGCTGAGTGGAGTGGCATCTGAGCCGCGCCCGGCCCGCCGTGCAGCCACAGCAGAATCGGAGCCTTACGGTCCGCCCCGCGGATCAGCAACCACTGGGTCATTCCGCCAATCTCGGCGGGGACAAGTTCGGCGATTGGATCGGGGCCGACCACGGGCGCGGTGCGCGCGGGCAGTATCTTCCAGACCAGCCCGGCAGCCAAGAGCCCGATTAAGACCAGAGTGACGAGACGGAGGGCCCTCATTGCCTGCACGCCGGTCCGAGGGCTGTCGCCGCAAAGCCCGCGCCTGCGAGGCCCGGGGCCGTGCCGGGCCAGGACCAGAAGCCAAGGAGGATCGAGAACAGGAACAGGTAGTCCTGCGCCGCGGCCCAGAGTGGCCAAAGGGTCAATAATGCGGCGGTCACGCCGACCATAACCCGCCCCAACCGCAGGCGTGGCCTGCGCCGAAGCGCGATCCAGAGCGGTGGCACGGCACCGATCTGCCGGGCGAGCCCCAGCATGTCGATGATCACGGTGTGCCGGGACAGCAGACCGCCCTCGAAACGGGAGAATTCGGCAGTCTCGAACACGGGTGAGCCGTTCGCCGGTGCGAAGCCCAGCGGAACGAGCGGGCCGGTCATCGTGCCACTGATCTTCAACCGTGCCGAGACCCCCGTCCCATCGAGCGCATGATACGGGCCGTCGATCATCTCGATCCGAACGTCAGGAAGGGCGCGGGACATCGTCTCCCGGTGGAAGCGGCGGACGGCTTCGCGTCTTTGCAGCGGCCTGGACGCGGCCCGGCCGTCCCAGACGACGTCCTCGCAGCACAATGCCGCCACAGCGTCAGCGTCGTGCAAATTCGCCGCGGCATGCAGCCGTGCCAGAAAAACCCGGGCGAACTGTGCATCGGCAATCTGTGTCATCGACCTCGCCTCTACTTGCGCTGCAACGCATTACCGCGCGTCCCCCAGCGCATTCGTTCCTGCCAAGACATCGTTCAACAAGATCATGGTGGCCCGCTCGGTCTCTTCAAACAGCGGACTGTGAGCAGAATTCTCAAACATGTAGAAGCTCTTCACGGGGGCATTGATCGCATCGAAGTAGGCGCGCGAGAGCTCGGGATTGGCGGTCTGATCATGCCGGCCGACGAAGAAATAGACCGGGAGGGCGAACTCGGTAAGGCGGTTCCGCAGATCGTCCCGGATCAGGGCGTCCCAAAAGAACGGCCGGGACCAGAGCTTGCCGCGCCAGATGTTGATCTTCTCCGGCACGGTGTAGGCGCGCACCCGCCACATGGGCAGAAAGATGCCCGTGACGACCGAGTCCATGTCGTGGGTGTGGCCGACGCCGATCCTGTGCATGGCGCCGTCGCGCAGCCGCATCCATTCGGGCGACGTGCCCGCCTCCATGCTGACGGACGCGGCCTCGAGCCGGCGAGCCATGGCCTCGTCGCCGCGCGCACGATAGACCTTGATCATGTAGTCGCGGGCCATGATCTCGGACTCGAGCTGGTGCACGATCTGGGCCATCCCGACATAGGCCAAGAAGCGGTCGTGCGCGGCAGCGGCGACCTGAATGCCGAGATAGGCGCCCCAGGAATGGCCGAGCAGGACGATCCGGTCCTGCCCGAACCGCGTCCGAAGGTAGTCGGCGACCTCGACCGTATCCGAGATCATCTGCGCCACCGTCATGGTCTCGGCCGGTATATCCGGTGAAAAGGACATGCCCGCACCTCTCTGCTCCCACCAAACCATGGTGAAGTGGTTCTCTAGACCGGTGGGGTGCTCCTGCTCCATGAAGAACTCGACCATGCCGGGCCCTCCGTGCAGGAACATGAGGACAGGGTTCGCGGGGTCAACGCTTTGGATGAACATGCCCTGCGGAATGCCGCCGATGTCCAGGGTCACACGTTCCGATATGCTGCCCGGGATGACGTTGCCTGCGGCGTCACGCAGCGGGTCGGGACGGCCGGGGCTGACGGCAAAGAGCCAGGCCAATCCAGCGACAAGCAGGGCGGCGAGGAAGAGAAGGAAGATGGTCATGAGGCGCACGTCACTTCCCCGCCTCGCGCAGTTGCGCCTCGAAGTCGTCGAGGGCGTCACGGTCGAAGAGGCGTCCGCCGGCGATCACGGCGCGCGGACGGCGCAGCGTGTCGAGCCCGTCGAGCGGATTGGCGTCCAGCAGGACGAGGTCGGCCCGGCGGCCCGGGGCGATCATCCCGTCCTGATCCGCAAGGCCGAAGAAGCGGGGTGGCGCGACCGTCGCCGTGTAGAGCGCTTCTCTCGGTGCAAGGCCGATCGTGACGTAGAGATCGAGTTCGTCAAGCAGCGAAAATCCGTGAAACAGGTAGGGGTTGGCGAAAGAGGCGTCGCTCGAGGCCAGGATCGGAACTCCTGCGGCATGTGCCATCAGGAACGTGTGGCGATCGAGGGCGATGCTTTCGTCGGCCAGCGCGCGCACGTCGTCGGTCATCGCCTCGAGGCGGAAGTCCGGCCGGCCCCATGCCTCGCGGACCTCCGCGGGGATCATCCGCATGCAAGGGGCGTCGGGCTCAGGCCAGTTGCCGGTGTAGAAGTCGGCGACGACGAGCGTAGGGCTGACATGCATCCCTTCCGCCACCATCGCACCGAGGACGCGGTCGCACAGCGCGTCGTCCCAGGTATCGAGGATGATCCGGTTGCGCGCGGCCATGATCTCGAAGACGCGCGCCAGGTCGGCGCCTTCGGCCGTCGCCTCCCGCAGGTCGTCGAGCATGCGTTCCTCGTCGGTGGAGCAGGCCATGGTGACGCGCCCGAAATGCTCCATGCCGTCATGTCCGGCCGCAAGCGCCGTCGCGAGCGAGACGCGCTCGGGGATGTGTCCGACCAGCGGCAGAGCCCGCTCCGCGGCCGCTTCGGCGAGCGCCAGATAGGTCGGCTCGTCCAGCATCGAGTAGGACTTCACTGCAGCCCAGCCCTCCTCCGCCACCTGTTCGACGACCGCGCGCGCCTCCGCTTCCGTGTCAGCCAGAAACATGCCCGGCCACGAGCCCGGCGCGGCATCGACCCAAGCGCCCGAGAGGATCAGGCGCGGCCCCGGGACTTCTCCCGCCTCGATCCGGGCCTGCAGGTCCTGCTGTTGCTGGATCGGCCAGAGCGCGCCCATGTCGCGAATGCCGGTGATACCGTTGATCAGGTAGAGCGGCAGCGCCGTCTCGGGTTCGTTTGCCGTGGAGAAGATGTGGACGTGTGAATCCCACAGACCGGGGATCAGGAAGCCGCCGCTCCCATCGACGACGGCGGCATCTTCTGCCGGAATGCTGATGCCGATCTCTGCAAGCAAGCCATCGCGCATCAGGACCGACGTCGGGCCGAAAATCTGGCCGGTTTCCACATTCACGATCGTCACATCGGTCAAGAGCGTCGTCTCGGCCATTGCAGCCGATGCGAGGCCCAGGGATGCCGCAAGGGTGAGCGTCGGGACCGGCTTCATGGCTGCGACACCCGCAGGACCAATTTTCCGGCGACATCTCCCGCCTCGACCCCGGCATGGGCCTGCCGCACCTTGGACAACGGCAGCACCTCGGCGACGACCGGGGCGATCCGGCCCTCGGCCAGCATCTCGAACAGCGTGGCCAGATCCTCGCGGAACCAGTCGGGATGTTTCCGCCGCATGGCGCCGATCGAATAGAACGCCGTCGCATGGCCGTTCGGCAGCCAGTCCCAGAGCTTCAGCTTTACGAAATCCATAGGGATCGAGCCCCCGCGCCCCAAAACCTCATTCTGGAAACCGAAAGCGATGAGCATCCCGCGCGGCTTCAGCGCATGGAGCGAGCGGGACAGGCTTTCCCCGCCGAGCGGATCAAATGCACAATCCACGCCCTCGCCGACTGCGGCCCGAAGCGCCTCTTCCGGCGCGTCGGCGTCGATGGGCGTCGCACCGAGGCTGCGGATCAGATCGTGTTTCGCGGCGATATCGGTGCCAAAGGCCGTGATGCCCGAGTCCTTTGCGAGTTGCAGCATTGCTGTCCCGACCGCGCCGCCGGCGCCGTGGATCAGCAGGCTCTGGCGCGCCTGCATCTTCGCCACTCTGTGCAGCATCTGGAAAGGCGTGAGAGCCGACAGGATCATGCCGAGAGCATCTACGTCCGACACGCCTTCGGGGACTGGGGTCAACCGGTCCTCGGGCAGGCAGATGTACTCTGCGTAGGCGCCGATGGTCGTCAGGTCCGCGACCCGCTCGCCGGGACGGAAGCGGGTCGCGCCGGGGCCGCTGGCATCGACAACGCCGACCATGTCATAGCCGGGGGTGAAGGGCGGCCGGTCCTTCACGTCCGGATACATCCCCTTGCGGATCATGACGTCGGTGAATGCAGCGCTTGTCACCAGAACGCGCACGCGCACGTCGCCTTGGCCGGGCTCCGGCAGGTCTGTGACGGTGTCGAGCTCCAGTTCCTCTGGGCCGCCAAAGGCGTTTAGTCTGACACGGGTCCAGGGCATCGAGTGTCTCCTTGTGGGTCACGAACGTTCCGCTCGCGCGATGAAATCTGCGATCTCGCCAGTCAGGGCATCGTCATGGCCCAGCCAGATGTGACCGCCGTCGGGGTAGAGGATCAGGCGGGCATCGGGGATGCGGTCGGCCAGCAGGCGGGCGGTGCCGGCGGTGCCGAAGAGGTCGTCCTCGTAGGACAGGATCAGCGTCGGCGCGGCGATCCGCTCGTAGGCCGTGGGCGTCGGCGTTCCGGCCCAGAACCCGTCATTCCTCAGCCCGTCAACCTTGCGGCCGATCGGGACGATCTGATTAAGGATCGCATGGGCCCGCAGGCGTTCGGCCTCGGGCACCCGGTCCAGCAGGGCCGGATCGGTCGCCAGCAGCGTGCGGATCATCTGACCGGGTGCCAGACGCGACAGTGACCAGAACCAGAAATCCGACCCGAGCACGGCCCCCACGGCAAGCCGCTGCGGCGCCGTGAACTCCACCAGGTCGCGGTTCGTCAGGTTTGCGGCCGGGACGATCAGCACGAGATGCGAGCACCGGTCGGGATGCCGAAGCGCGAATTCGGCCGCCGTCAGTGCCCCGACCGAGCCCCCGATGACGGGGAGGCGACCAGTGCCCAGACGGTCGAGCAACTCGACCAGCGTGTCGGCCTGACGGGCGGGCGAGGCGTCGTCGAGAAAGGCGCTGCCGAGATAGCCGAAGCGCGACGGCGCAACAATCCGAATGCCGCTCCGGCGGAACCCAGCCGCGAACAGGAGCCCATGATCGAACCCGCCGCCGGTTCCGTGGATCATCATCAGCGGCACGCCTTCGCCCGCAACGACATACTCCAGCGGCCCGGCGCTTGCGTCAATCAGGGTGGCTCGCCCGAAAAGCCGGCTGTCGGCTTGCCTGCGCGCCTCTTGAAAGGCGCCCGCAGCATAGCCGCCAGCGGCAAGCGCCAGCCCGCCGAGACCCAGCAGGAGGCTCCGCCGCGTCGTCATGCCGGCGCCGAGGACAGTCGCGGCGCAAGCCCATCCGCCCACGCGGCGATCCAGTCCCAGTCTCGTCTGTCGCCCACCGGCGAGATCAGATCACGCGCCTTCGCGCTGTATTTCGCCCGCTCGGCCGCCGCGGCGTGATCGCCGCCGAGAGCCAGCATGTGCGTCGTGAAGTAGGCCACCGGCATGGCACACAGTGCCCCGTGAGTTTCGGAAGCAAAGTCCGTCATTTCGGGCAACCAGGATCCATAACGGACCGGGCTGCCCAGAACGGCGTCGGAATAGCCGTCGAGGCCCGTGACCTCGCCCACCGGCCGCGCCTCCGCCGCAAGGCCCGCTTCGCAGAGGTGCCGGGCGATCCTGTCCCCTACCTCGTTGGGGGACCCTGTACGGGTTGCATAAGCAACGAGGATCCTGTTGGTCATCTGGTTGTCTCCCTTGCAAACGGAGGTGATCAGCAAGGTTGCGGGACGCCACGTTGCGACCCTGATGCCTGCCGCGATCAGGGCGACGCCGGCCAGAGCGATGAGACATCGGCGACGTGACAATCCCCGAGGGTTGCCTCCAGCCGCATGGCAAGATCTGAGTTATCTTGCGCTATGAGCGGAGCTGCAAAAACGGCCAGCACCAGAACACAGGATGCGATGGCGACGTTGCGAATGCGATCACTTTGCGGTTCTTGGGGCGAAGGCGTGTTCGGCCGGGATGACTTCGGTCACGGCGCCGTCACGAGTGAACATCGTGCCGTAGTTCCACCACACGACGACGACGGCCACGGCGACCAGAATGATCGTATCCCAAGGCTGCGCATCCGGCCAGAATGGGTTGATGAGCTGCCAGTGGAACAGCATCGGCCAGAGCAGGCTGCCCTGCGTACTGTTGAAGATCGGCGTGACGAGAACAGCGAGCGTCACGTTCCCGATGAAGAAGGGAAGGAAGTTCCAATCGGCGTAGACCGTGCTGGAGAGGAAGAACGCCGGCAGGTGCCAGAACCCCCAGGTCGCGCCGAGGACAAGGCCGGCCCAGATCGGCGCCATATGATGCTGGAGCAGTGGCTGCATGACGCCGCGCCAACCAAACTCTTCGACCGGACCCAAAAGAAGCATCATGAACAGCACCGCCACCATCGGGCCGGCCCCTTCAGGCGGCAGGGGCGTAAGGATCGGGCCTCCCTTGATGAGCGATCCCGTGACGAAGACGAGCGGCAGGAAGAGCAGAATGAATGCCGCCCAGCCCCACGAGCATCGCCATAGCAACAGCCGGGAGAAAAAGGCGCGGGGGCCGGACGCGCCTGAATGGAAGAACACCACGACAAAGGCCGCGATCGCCGGGGACCATGTAGCGAGAAAGAAGAACGGATGTGATCCGCTGATCTCGCCGAAGGTGGCAGCCGCCATCTCGGGTGCGAAAACATAGATCCCGATGAGCCCCCACGTGATCAAGAACGTCACGACGAGAAAAAGGATAAGAGCCTGGGCCGTTATCTTCTTTGAAGAAGGAGCAATTGTCCGGCTTGGCATCGCGACGGCTCCCGAATTGGATGTTTCAGGACCTGCATTACACTATGAGGCAGGCTTTACGTTGATCTGGATCAGGCTCGGTCCGTCTGGCTGCTCAATGCGATCGCCGCATGCGCCCCAGACTGGCCGCTCTGAACCTTATCAGGCACAAGAGCTTTTTCGCGAAAACAATAGTTTGGCTTGGAGAAGGTTGGACGTCAGGCCTGTTCCCTCCGCCACTTGCCTTAGACAAACCCATCTCTACATCCGGCGCCGAACGGATTTTCCTGTTGTTCTAGGGGCGTTCACGCGGCAGGCGAAGCGCTCTGACACAGAGAGCTTCACCCGCACATGATCGACGCAGGCACGGCGGCGGGCGGGGCTTGACAGTTTCCCGAGGCGGCCTTCCTCAGGATCAGCTTCTCGAGGGTGAGGTCCGAGACGGCCTTCCTGAGCCGCTCGTTCTCTTTCTCCAGCTCCTTCAGCCGCTTCACCTGGCCGGACTTCAGCCCGCCATACTTCTTGCGCCATCGGTAGCAGGTGAATTGGTTCGGCATGACACTTGAACCGGTGGCGTGCTCATGCCTCACCACCGACCAACCGCACCGCCTCGGCCACAGACTGACCTTGCGACACCGACACGTCGACCTGCCGAAGCTTCGCAACGATCTCTTCCGGCTTGTGTCTCTTCTGAGGCATTCCTGCATCCTCCAAATGGCTCAAAAGCCATACTTCAGGGAGGACCAATTTTCAGGGCGCAGGCCATGCGTTGTGGCGGAGGCTGTCCCGCAGTGGATTGGATGAACAGGACCAAATCGGGTAACCGGCCTGCTGTCAGGGAACCAGGACTGCATCA
Source organism: Paracoccus sp. KKT209 (assembly GCF_055635455.1). Next base: position 2,215,927 of record NZ_CM145758.1, on the reverse strand, counting down.
TGGGGCTTTCAGGACGATGGGAGATCATCTGCACAAGGCTCGCTTCGAACGCCTCGAACGTCTCTCCGGGCGCCTGGATTCAGTTTTTCGGATCCCCGGCACGCGCTTCCGTGTCGGCTATGACGCGATTGCCGGCTTGTTGCCGGGCCTCGGCGACGCTGCGGCCATGGTGCCCGCGGCGTGGATCGTCCTTGAAAGCTATCGCATGGGGCTGCCCGCCCACAAGCTTGCCCGGCAGGGCATCAATGTTGCGATGGATACGACAGTCGGAAGTATCCCTCTCCTTGGAAGCGTCTTCGATGCCTGGTTCAAGTCCAACCTTCGCAACGTCGACATCCTGCGAGCGCATCTCGAACGTGTCAGCCTTGACGAAATGCAGTCACGCCTCGGGAACGAACGGCCATCATAGAAATTCTCTTCGAGTCTGGCCGGCTGACATCAGAAGCGCGTTGGCACGACCGGAACCTGGAGGCGCAGGAGAGTGTCCGAGTGAATGCATCTGCCCAACTGGAGGGAGCGCCGTCATCCAAGGACAGCGAAATCCTCAGCCTGTGTTCTCTGCAAACACCTATCCGGCATCTCCTCGTATAGTGTTCCTTGCGAAGCAGGCGGTCAAATGCTCTGTTGCCGCTTGATGAGGGGTTGACCAAGCAACGGAGAGGACGAGGGCATGTATCGCAAGGGCGAGGTCACTTATCAGCCGCTGCCTCTGCCGGACAGGGTTCAACTGGCTGAAGTTGACGCCGTCGCGGCTGCAGTTGCTTTCCGGGATTACATGCGAAAGCGCCATTCGGTCCGGCATTACGATAGGCGCCCCGTGCCCGAAGCGATCATCTCTGCCTGCATCGAGGCGGCAGCGACCGCGCCCTCGGGCGCGAACCACCAGCCTTGGCATTTCGTGGCGATCGGTGATCCGGAGGTGAAGTCGCGCATCCGGCTGGCCGCCGAGGCGGAGGAACAGGATTTCTACGCCGGTGGAGGCGGTGACGAATGGCTTGCTGCACTGGAGCCGATCGGGACCGGCGCCAGCAAGCCGCATCTGACGGACGCACCCTGGCTGATCGTCGTTTTCGCGCAGCGCTATGGCGTGACGCAGGACGGAACCCGCTACAAGAACTACTACGTCCCGGAGAGCGTCGGCATCGCCACCGGCTTTCTGATCGCGGCGCTGCATCACGCGGGTCTCGTCTGCCTGGAACATACCCCCAATCCCATGAAGTTCCTTCCTGAACTGTGCGGCAGGCCCGACCACGAGAAGGCGGTGATGATCCTTCCGGTGGGGTATCCTGCCTCTGACGCAACCGTGCCTGCCGTCGCCAAGCGAAAAAAGCCGCGATCCGAGATCATGACGGTCATGCGGCCAGCCGCAGAGACAGGCTGATGTCAGATCGCATGGGTGCGGGGTCGGTGCGGAGATAATCAGTGGGTGGCATCTGCCCGGGCCAGCGATTGACCCGATGGGCTGCCGGTCCTAACATTCCCCCATGCCCGAATTGTCCGCCATTCTCGAGACGGCCCTTTATGTCGACGATCTTGATCGTGCGGCTGCGTTCTACGAGAGCGTCATGTGCCTGCCTGTGATCCATGCGGACAGCCGCATGCGCGCCTATGACGTGGCCGGGCGCGGGGTGCTGCTGCTGTTTCTGCGCGGCGAGACGCTTGAACCTGTCCAGACCCCCGGCGGCACGATCCCGCCCCATGATGGTTCCGGGCCGCTTCATGTCGCCTTCGCGATCGAGAGTGAACAGCTGACAGACTGGAACGCCCATCTCTCTGCCCGGGGCGTCGTGATAGAGAGCATTACCGAATGGCCCCGCGGCGGCCAGTCGGTCTATTTCCGTGATCCTGACGGCCATCTTCTGGAGCTTGCCACCCCCGGCCTTTGGAAAGGGTACTGAGACACCAGGTGGGGCAGGGGGGCTTGTCAACTTCTGCTGGACGCCTTGATCTGCTGGATCACCTGTCCTCCCGGTCCCCCAAAGCAGCCTGTTTTTGGCGGAAATGGGCGCGGAGCGCGTCCAGGCGCTGCGGGCTCCAGCCGGGCGGGTCCGTCACCGCAAGCCAGGGGCCGACATGGTCGACATAGGCATAGCGATGGCCATGCCCCATCGGCACCTCAAGCGCGATTGCCATGTCGAAGGCCAGCTGCAGTTCGGTGATGATCGGATACCAGCGCAGGTCGTCCGACACCCCGGGCGCACGTGGCGGCGTCATCCAGTCAGGTTGACGGATCGCGATGTCGGGTCGGAAGAAGACGATCGGGTCGCTGCCGTATTGCAGGAAGACGATGCGGACGTCTCCCCATGGCGCCCCCTCCTGCAGGCCCTGATGTCCGTCGGTGAAGCGGACGACTTCGCCCGTCGTCAGGCGCGGCAGCCAGGCGGGCGCGCCGGGGTCGCGTTCGGCCGTCAGCGTCTGCCACAGCGGGCTGACGAAGGGCGATCCGACCCACAGCGCCCCGTCGATGGGCTGGTCCAGCATCTCGTGCAGGCGCAAGGACTGCTGCGAGCTGTGGGCCCCCAGGCTGAGGCCGTAAAGATAAAGCCGCGGCCGCGTGGCTTCGGGCAGCTGCTGCCAGCGTCGATGAACGGCCTGGAACAGCGCCCGTCCGGCCTCGGCAGCATGTTCGGGTTGCACCAGAAGCGAGATCCAGCTTTGCAGATAGGAATATTGCAGCGCGACCGTCGCCACGTCTCCGTGATGAAGATGCTCCAGCGGCTCCATCGCCGCAGGATCCATCCAGCCGGTGCCCGTGGGCATCGCCACCACCAGCGTCGCACGTTCAAAGCCGCCCGCCCGCTCCAGTTCCCTGACGGCCAGATCGGCGCGCGCGGCCAGCGTCTCGGCGGCGTTCAGGCCGACATAGACCCGCAGCGGCTGGCGTGCCGACTGGCCGGTCACGTCGGCAATCGCCTCAGGCGAGGGCGTCTGGCTGACAAAGATCCGGCCCTCGCGACCCAGATCCTGCCACGCGACATAGGAGGCGGAACTGCCCGTCTGCCAAGGTTGCCGGGGTGGGACCTGGTCGGCAGGAACCAGGTCATCCAGCGCCTGCGCGGACCTGTCGATGCTGCGCACCACCCCGCGCACCAGCACGCCGCTGGCGACCTGATAGGCCAGCAGCGCGGTCAGCGCGATGGCCAGGACGCGTGCCTGTCGGGGCGGCAATACCTGTGCAATGCGGCGGCTGGCATATCGCCCCAGCGCGGCCAGCAGCTTGAAGGTCACCAAAAGCACCGCCGCGACGCCCGTGCCCCAGGCCGCCACAACCAGCGGCGCGACACCCTCGGCAGGAGGCATGGTCATCACCGCGCGGATGTCATTCTGCCATTCGGCCGACCGGACCAGAAACACGGTCACAACGCCCAACGCGACCGCACCCAGCGCAGGCACCACCACGCGGGCCTGCCGTGTCGTCAGCCGCGGCAGGTGCAGGTAGCGCCACAATGCCTCGGCCAGGACCACGACACCATAGCCGGCGGCGAAGCAGAAGCCGGCAAGAATGCCCTGGATCTGGGGACTGCGCGGGATCAGCGAAGGCGTCAAGGAACCTGCCACGAACAGCGCGCCGATCACCAGCCCCATGCCCGACGTGCGGCGGTCGAACCAATCCAGAAACCTGAGCACCGCGCCCGCCATCATGTCCTCATCCAGTGACGCGCCGGGAAACGACCGCGCCTTCCGCCTCTCCATACACGCAGATCACCCTGCTTGAAGAGCAGAGATGGCGCAGCGGCGCCTGCAGCATGGAGAGGCTGAGGCAGCTGGAGGCAGGCGGGCCCATCCGCACCGTTGGGGATATCTCGCTCCAAGAGCGAGTTGGGGATGCAGCTGCAGACCAGTCATTGCTGCTGGTTAGCCCGGGAAATGCCGCCGCTGCCAAGGTGGGTGGCAGGTCATTGTTCTGACGCTTTGGCATTGCCGATGCCTCCGCTCTGTTGCACATCACCAGCATGACGAAGCGCCGCAGAACAAGACGCCGTACCGGCCCGAAGGTCTGGCTTGCCGTCATTGCCCTTGTGGCGGCGCTGTTCCTGATCGGCGACGACAATCCCCGGCTGCGCCAGGCGCTGGAAGGGGTGCTGCAGGAGCTTGTCAGCGGCCAGCCCCCGGCCACAGGACAGGCAGGGAACGCCAAGGTCATCGATGGCGATACGCTGGACGTGGCGGGAGCGCGCGTTCGGCTCTTCGGCATCGATGCCCCCGAAGCGGCGCAGAGCTGCCGGCGGGGCGGTCGCAACTGGGCCTGCGGGGTGGAGGCCGAAGACGCCCTTGTCTCCGTGATCGCCGGGCGACAGGTCAGGTGCGAGGAGCAGGACAGGGACCGCTATGAACGGAGCGTCGCGATCTGCTGGGCCGGGGCCGAGAACCTGAACGCATGGATGGTCGAGAACGGATGGGCGGTCGCCTACCGGCAATACGGCGGCAGGACCTATGACCCGGAGGAAGTCGTGGCCCGGGTGGCGCAGCGGGGGGTCTGGAGCAGCGAGTTCGTCATGCCCTGGGACTGGCGGAAGGGCGAGCGGTAGGGATCCCGGAGACGCGCCGGAAAGGCCCTGCCGCGTCACTCGGGCGACACGCCCAGCGACCTCAACGCCTGCAGGTATTTTCGCGACCGCTGCACATCGGACTGCGTGGGATCCGCGATGCGGGTCATGTCGAGGTTGTCGCGCAGGTCCGCGATCTTCACGGCACGGGCGATGGGATTGCGCGCCGCACGGTCCACGAAATCGGCATAGCTCTCGCCTTCGCGCCGGGTCATCGCGTCAACCGCGGCCACCAGCTCCTCGCCCAGACCCTCCCGGCGCAGGTCATCGAGCGTCCAGTGAGTGTCTTCGACCACATCATGGAGCACGGCCACGATGCGCTCCGGTTTGCTCGAACAGGCATGCATCACCCGCAGCGGGTGCAGGATGAAGGGCTCGCCCGCCTTGTCCCGCTGACCACGATGCGCACCGGCCGCGATCTCTATGGCACGTTCCAGATCCATGGCTGCATCCTCCGGCAGGTATGACTGCTGAAGGTGAAAGATGCCCTGCCGATTGCGGCAGAGCCAGTTCAATAAGGCGTCAACGCCGACAGCCGGCCCGCCCCATGTTCCCTCCCGCTCCAACAGCTGACAGCGTTTCCGAGCGGCAGATGCGGACTGCGAACCAGATCCGAACACCAGTGTCGGTCCTTCAACTGGAAAGTCTATGAGACAACGCCCACCGCAAATGGAAAAGTATTGAAAGGACCCGAAGGCAGAAAGGTCAGAGCTATTTGCAGCAGCCGGCTGCTTCAGGCGCTTGTGGTGCCGATGTCGCCCCGATCCCCTGCCGGATCAGACGCAATACCTCATCCGGCGCGTCCCACGAGATATAGTGCCCAGCATGATCCACCCAGTGGAGCTGCGCCTCCGGGAATGCCTGCAGCGCTTGTTCCGCTTGCCGTGGCAGCAGCAACCGGTCCTTGCGCCCCCAGACGATCGTCACAGGGCCGGGGGTGCTCGCGGTACCTTCCTGTATGGGCCCTGCGGCCAGATCTCGCACCAGATCCTTGAACGCAGGGGTGTCCGCAAAGGACCGGAGCTCCCGCAACGCGGCCTCTTGCGGGACCTGCCACGGCTTGGCCGAGATCTGCGCCAGAAGGGCCGCGCGACTGGCCTTGTAGCGCGTGAGAAAAGGCAGCGCCGGGCGGGCAGTTTTCACAAGACTGCCACTGGCGATGAGCGAAGCCTTCAAATACATCCGCTCCCTGTCATTCCAGAAGCCGCCTGGGGCAAGTGCGACCGTGGGGCCGACTAGGCCGCGGCGGGCCATTTCCAGCACCAACCGTCCGCCCAGCGACATGCCAACGGCAGCAATGCCTTCAAGACCTTCTGCCTTGAGGAAGTCGGCCACCTCATCGGCGATCCCAGCGAAGGTGCTTGAGCCGGGTGTCACGGGTGATGCGCCGTGACCTGGCAGATCCAACATGATGACTTCGTTTGTTTTCGTCAGATCGGCAGCGAGATTATCCCACGAGGCGATGTTGCCACCAAGGCCGTGCAGCATAAGAAGCGGTTTACCCGCGCCTTGGCGGGTGAAGTTGAGAGACGGCGTGAAAAAGGGGACCTGCGGTTGCATAAGGCCTAACGCGGGAAGGGCATGAAATGATCCGGGGCTTTCGCGTCAAGCGGTCTCAAGCGCAGGGGTCATCCTGAAAAGACATGCCCTTCGCGAGGAGGGGGCTCTGGAGTGCCGATGGCGAGACATCAGGTTCGATGCCGAGCTTCATGGTGCGATTGCTTTTCAGGTGACACTAATGCCTGATCTGTGGAACGGCGAAAAAGCCATTGTGTCGCAACGAAAGCGCACCAATTGACCCCATCGCATGCGCTCCGTGGCAATATATTTCCAAGCGTAATTAACAAGTTGGCAACTACAGTGCCTACTACGGCGGGAGAGCAGTACCAGCTTTGCGACAGGTTTGCAGATCAAGCCAGCAAGAGAAGCGGGTGAGCCAAAGCCGCCTTGTGGGGAGGCGCAAGGCGTTGAGCATCAATGGCGTGTCTCGGCGCGCTGTCTGCGGAAGTTCAGAGTCGTGCCAAGTCTTTCTGCTTGTACGGGGACGCCTGCCGCTCTTTGTTCGATACCGCGGTCCAAGCCAGCCAGCCGACTGCGCCCAGAAGGGCAGCCGCGGCGACGGGCCGCTTCTGCGCTTCCAGGAAAAGGCTCTGCCGGCGGACGTAGACGTTCTGGGCCCCATCGACCACGCCATCCCGGCGAGGCGCGTAGAGATTGTCGCGCTTGGCCGGATCGCCTGGATCCTGCGCCTTCACCTGGGCGGGTCGGCCGATTGCTTCCATGACCAGGTCGGTGAGGCGAGGCGCCACCTGCCCCATGAGAGAGATCATCAGGCCATTCCCGCCCACCATCAGCGTGCGTCGGGGATGCTCGGCCGCAAACAGGATCGCGTCTGCGACAAGCCTGGGGTCATAGACGACAGGCGGGACGCGCATGGGCTGATCGACATAGCTGCGGGCGTGCTCGGGGTAGGGAGTGTGCATGCTCGCGGGCTTGATCAGAGTCACCGCAATGGGTGCGCCATCGCGCTCGAGTTCCATGCGCAGCACATCCGTGAAGGCCCGGACGGCGTGCTTGGTGGCGCAGTAGGGGCCTTGGTCGATGATCGCGCGGTCCGACAGCATGGATCCCAGGTTGATGATGGCGCCGCCTCCGCGCTGGCGCAGATGGCGTGCCGCGACGAACGAGCCTTGTACAAGGCCAAAGTAGTTGACCTCAAAGGCGCGGCGATGGTCGTCCAGGGGCGTCTCCTTCAACGTGCCGAAGGTGGCTGCCCCAGCGTTGTTGATCCAGGTGTCGAAACCGCCGAATTCGCGAAAGGCCGTCTCGGCTATTCGCTCGACGTCGGCCTCCTCGGCCACGTCGGCCGGGCATATCGTCACGCGTCCCCCCTGCGCCTGCAACGCGCCAGCAACATGACGCAAGGCCTCCTCGTTACGGGCTGCAAGCACAACCGCAGCGCGCCGCCTTACGGCCTCCTGGGCCGTGGCCAAGCCGATGCCGCTCGTTGCGCCAGTGATGACCAGGGCCTGCTGATCCAGAGGCTTGAGCTTTGCATGCACGGGGTCACTCCTCGCTCCAGAACCTGTCGCCGGGAACGCGGGGTTTTCCAGGAAGTTCCTTGGCGGTTGCGGGGCCAAGGCCGCTTCCTGGCCGCTTTGGCCTGCTGCCATTCTCCCGAATGCCCAGCTGCGCCCCCCGATCACGCAGCCTTCTCTTGCGTCATGGTCATTCTTCGGGTGAAGCAGGAATGATCAAAACGGCAGCACCCATTGGCGATCTGTTCGGGTGTCGACAAACGCAGCGCCTCACGCTGCAGCGTCAGAAACAGCGTGTCGATCCTCGTGGTGTGGTCGGATCTGCCGGAAGGTCTTGCCATTGGCGATCGGGTGGTGGTGTTGAAGGAGAGCAACATCAGCGGCGTACCTTATCGCGCGGCTTCGCCCATGAACCGGTGATGCCTGTCGCGACGGGCTCAGCAGGAACGAAACGGAGAGCATCATGACAAAACGCATCATCTTTACCGGCGGCACCGGCAAGGCCGGTCGCCATGCCGTGTCCCATTTGCTGGCGAAGGGCTACGAGGTCCTCAACGTCGATCTAAAGCCGCTCGACCTTCGGGGGGTGAACACGCTGATCACCGACATCACCGACAGCGGCCAGGTCTTCAACGCATTCACCACCCATTTCGGCTTTGAGGGTTATGAGGAGGGGGCACCGCCGAAGGCCCCTGACGCCATCGTGCATTTCGCCGCTGTGCCGCGGGTGATGATCAACCCCGACAACATCACGTTCGCGCAGAATACCATCGGCACTTACAATGTGCTGGAAGCGGCGATGAAGCTGGGCGTCCGCAAGGTGATCCTTGCCAGTTCGGAAACCACCTATGGCGTCTGCTTTGCCGAGGGTGACAGGAATTATCATTCGTTCCCGCTGGAGGAAGATTACGACACCGATCCGATGGACAGCTACGGCCTGTCGAAAGTTGTCAACGAAAAGACCGGCCGTGCCTTTGCAACGCGCTATGGTGCCGATGTCTACGCCCTGCGGATCGGCAACGTCGTCGAGCCGCATGAATATGCCAACTTCCCCGGCTACCTGGCCCATCCCCTGAGCCGCAAGCGCAACGCCTGGAGCTATATCGACGCCCGCGACCTGGGCGAGATCGTGCATCTTTGCCTGCAAAAGGATGGGCTTGGCTATCAGGTGTTCAACGCGGTGAATGACGCCATCACCGCCACCATGCCGACGGCCGAATTTCTGGCGAAACATGCGCCGGATACGCCGATCACCCGGCCGATGGGCAAGGATGAAGCGCCGCTTTCCAATCGCAAGATCCGCGAGGTGCTGGGATTCCAGGAAGCGCATCCGTGGCGGAACTACGTGAAAGTCTGAGATGACCGGCCGGGGCGGTGCGATTGTGATGCCCCGGTTGAGCACGTCATCCTAAACCTCTCGCGGCCCGGCAAGTTGGTCGACAAGGATTTCACGCGAGGCGTTCAACAGCAAGCCGCGTGCCGAATGCCCAGACGTACACTGGTTCATGAGCCATGCGGCTGCGCCCGAAAAGCGAAAGGGATGGCGCAGACACTAGGCTCCAGACCCATTGATTTTACGCCCTTTGCGTGATTCAGGCCGCCGCAAGGAGACCTGATCGATGAGCAACCTGTTCTGGCTGACCGAGGCGCAGATGGCGCGCCTTCGCCCCTACTTCCCCAAGAGCCATGGCCGTCCCCGAGTTGACGATCTGCGGGTGCTGAGCGGCATTATCTTCATCAATCGCAATGGTTTGAGATGGTGCGATGCGCCGAGTGAATATGGACCTGCCAAGACGCTTTATAATCGCTGGAAGCGCTGGAGTGACAACGGGGTCTTCGCCCGGATCATGGTCGGCCTGGCCGCCGAGAGCACCGATCCGAAGACAATCATGATCGATGCAACCTATCTGAAGGCGCATCGCACGGCTTGCAGCCTGCGGGCCAAAAAGGGGGGCGCAGTCGCCAGATTGGTCGAACGAAAGGCGGCATGAACACCAAGCTGCACGCCGTCACCGATGCGAAAGGCAGACCTATCCGGTTCTTCATGTCGGCAGGACAGGTCAGCGACTACACCGGCGCAGCGGCGCTTCTGGACGGCCTGCCGCAGGCTGATTGGTTCTTGGCGGACCGAGGCTATGATGCTGACTGGCTGCGAAAAGCGTTGCAGGACAGAGGGATAAAAGCTTGTATCCCTAGCCGGAAGTTGCGCAAGAAAACCGTGAAATACGACAAGCGCCGCTACAGAAGGCGCAATCGCATCGAGATCATGTTCGGGCGGCTGAAAGACTGGAGACGTGTCGCCACGCGTTACGACAGGTGCCCGGAGACATACCTCTCCGCAATAGCATTGGCCGCAACCGTCCTATTTTGGCTGTGATCAAGAACGAGTCCTGAGCCTACAGTAATGGCTGTTTCATAGCGCTATAGGGTACAACGTCCAAAGCGCACTGTGCCTTCCCAACGGTGCAACCAGCCCGCTGTCGTTGCCAAGGCCGGAAGTTCCAGCGTCTGGTGGCCCAAAAACGTAGGCATGGCAGAAAAAACCGAAAACTCTGCTGTCCGGAGGTCTAGGGAACGCAGGCAGAGCAGGAACACCCATCGAGATCACTCGTAGCCCGTCATCTCCAGGTACCCGACGCCGTCGTGGCTGCCTTCCACCGTGACGGGTCCCTCCCAATAGGGCACGGAGGTCTGCATCCAGGCGTCGGGGTTCAGGGCCGCCACCGTCACGTCGACACCCCCGGCGGGCAGTCTGACCTGCCATGTCGTCGGCACCTGCCGCCCCTCCACCTCATGCCATTCCAACGGTGTGGCGGCGAAGGCTCCGTCAGCAAAAGCGTTGGCCTGCCCATCGGCAGTGATCCAGGTGGCAGAGGTGTAGTCGCCGCTTCCGCGCAGGACAAAGCCCATCAGCTTGTCGCCGCTGTCGAAGGACAGGGAGAACCAGTCCCATCCCTGCTGATCCTCGGCCAGCGGTTGCGATGACCATTCCCGGTCGAGCCATGCCGTTCCTGTAACGGCGACATCGCCTTCCGGCAGGGACAGCGTGCCGGTCAGATCGAAGAACGGCTGCGAGTAGTAGTAGCTGGCCTGCCCGGCGGCTGATTTGACCGAATAACCGTCCTGACCATGTCGGACCAAGGGGCCCGATGCACGCAGTTGGACGTCATAGGCGAAAGCGCTTCCGGAGGCGGTCAGGTGAAGGCTGTCCAGATCCGGGCCTTGCATGGCCCAGTCATCGATCCAGGCCATGAACGGGTCGGCCTGCACCCCCGCCTGTCCGATGCCGCCCCGCGCCAGGCGCTCGGCCACATGATGCGCATCGGGCGTGGTGACTGCCGCATGCCCCATCCACAGCTGCGGCGTGTTCCATCCCTCACCGTCGCGTGGCGCCAGCGCCGACCGAAACAGCGTCCATTGCAGGCCGAAGGGCGTGCCGTCCGGGCCGGTCATGTTTGCGGTCAGGTACCACCATTCGATCCGGTATTCCGGGTGGGGACCGTGATCGGCGGGAAACTCCAGCGCCCGTTCGGGGACCGGCTGTGCAAAGCCCTCGGCGTCTGCGCCCAAACCGGCAAAGCCCTGGGCCGATGCCGCCTGCGGCAGAAGCAGAAGACAGGCCAGTACCCTAACGTTCATGACGAAACACCCCCAGAAGTTGCGCCGGCGGCGTGCGCGACAGCCGCCAAGCCGGCCACAGCGCCGCAAGTGCCGCCGCCAGCAGCGCGAGTATCCCCAGCCTCAGGTAATCGAACGGGAACAGGTACATCGGAAGCCGCCAGCCAAAGGCCTCGACGTTCACGACCGCCAGCAGCGCCCAAGCCAGCGCCAGCCCCAGCGGCAGCGCCAGCGCACCCGTCAGCAAGGCAAGCAACAGGGTGCGCAGCAGGTCCAGCCAGGCCAGCCTACGCCGCGTCAGCCCCAGGGCCCAGACCGGCGCCAGTTGCGGCAGGCGCATCCCGGCCAGTGTCAGCAGGCTCATCAGGATGGCAAAGCCTGCAACGGCGAGTGTCAGCACATTCAGCGCGGTGGTCACGGTGAAGGTGCGCTCAAAGATGGCCAGCGAGGCGGCCTTGACTGCGGCCTGGTCGATCATCGCGCCCTCCGCAATGCCAGCCTCATCGCGCAGGCGGTCCTGCAGGGCTGCAACACGACCTGGATCGACGCGGAGCCCGAACTGCCGGGCAGTGATCTGGGGGAACAGCCTGCGAAACAGGTTCTCGCTCACGATCACCTGTCCAGCAGGGTTGCCGTAGTCGCCATAGATGCCCAGCACGGGAAGGCTGACATCATGATCGACCGCGACTTCGTTCCCCAGATCCAGACCTGCCCGCCGGTACATCTGCTCATTGACCAGGACCCCGTCGCCTTGGGCCAGACGGTCCCAGACATCCGGTACCGCACGCAGGAACTGCCAATTGTCGCGATAGGTGGCATGGTCGCGCAGGCCGAGGATCTCGGCTGGTCTGCCGGCGATCTGATGATCCACGCTCAGCAGTGGCAGGATGGCGTCGGCGTGACCGGCTGCAGCCGCGGTGATTGCGGCGGCCTGCGCGGGATCCTCGACCCTGACATACAGTTCCGACGCGAGCCGCTGATCCAGAAATCCTATGAAGGTCAGCCGGAACGACGACACCATCGTCGAAACCCCGACATTCGCGGCCATGGCCAGCATCAGCGCCATCAGCGCCAAGGACAGGCCCGGCACCTGCTGACGTGTATCGGCCCAGAACCAATGGGCCACCGGCGCCTTGGCGCGCCTTTCGGCCCAGCCCAGCAGCAGCGTCAGCAGCGGCGGCAGGGCCAGTGCCCCGCCGATCAGCAGTGTTCCCAGCATGGCAAAGCCCGCCAACAGCCCTTTCCCCCAGACCGCAAGGGCTGCGGAGATCAGGAGCAGGACCAGCGCCAGCAGTGACTTCCCCCAGTGGCGGTGGGACATGCTGAGTGCCCGCGGATGTGCCCCGCTCAGCAGCGGCATCCGCGCCAGCGACCACAGCGCCCCGCTGGCGGCAACGGCGGTTCCCACCACTGAGATGGCAAGCCCCGACAACCACCAAGACCGGCGCAGCGTCATCTGCCCAGATACGTCAGCGCCGTAGAGCCCGCGCAGGGTGGCCGCGACATCGGGAAGAAGTGCAGCCGCGATGACATAGCCCAGCGCGACACCGATGGCGCCCGCCACTAAGGCCGGCACCGCCAGCTCCACCGCCATCAGCACGATGAGCCGCCCCAAAGGCGCACCCAACGCCCGCAGCGTCCGCACCATGGCGCGGCGCTGCTCGAACGCCAGGCCGATCGCGCCATGCACGATGAACAGCCCCACTGCAAAGGACAGCAGGCCGAACGCCGTCAGGTTCAGATGAAAGCTGTCCGTCAGCTGTGCGACATCGCCGCCGTCCTGTGGTGCGACCAGGATCAGATCAGGGGCCACCTCGGCCAGTGGGCGGCGGGTCAACGGCTGGTCGGACGCCACGACCAGGCGGTCGATCTGGTCCGGGCGGTCCAGCAGGCGCTGCGCCAACCCGATGTCGGTGGTCGCCGTATCGGGTGGCACATCCGGGGCAAGGATGCCCTGCACGCCAGTGCCAGGCAGCCGCGAAAGCGTATCCGCCTGGGCGAATATCTGGCCCGGCCCTGACAGGAAGGCCGCAAGATCCCCGCCGCTGTCGGCGCTGACGGGCCCGAGGCCCCCGGGCGCTGTCAAAGGCTCCAGCCCGATGAGCCGCACGGGGCCCAGGCGCCCTTCGATCACGGGGGAAACCATCCAGCCGGCTCTGCGCAGTTCGATATAGGTCTGCTGGGAGATCGTGCCGCGGTCCATCGCGGTGATCTGCGCGAACTGACCCTCGCCCAGCGTCTCGGCTGCGGCGCCATAGCTTGCCCGCGCCTCGGCGTTGATCGCCTGCACGCCCGACCAGAGCGCTGTTGCCAAGGCCAACCCGACCAAAAGCGTCAGCAACTGCAGAGGGTTGCGCCGCCAATGCGACGCCAGGGCGGACAGGATGACAAGGCTCACGTCAAATGTCCCCCCTGCAGGTGCAACCGGCGCGGCAGGCGCGCGGCCAAGCGTTCCGAATGCGTCACCAGGATCAGGCCGGCCCCCGTTTCCGCAACCAGATCCTGCAGAAGGGTCAGAACCCTGTCCGCCGTGGCCTCGTCCAGGTTGCCGGTCGGCTCGTCGGCCAGAACGAGGTCCGGTTGCGGCGCAAGCGTACGGGCGATCGCCACCCGCTGCTGCTGCCCGCCGGACAACTGCTCGGGATACTTGTGCAGATGGTCGCTCAGCCCCAGACGGTCGATCAGAACACGGTTGCGGTTGGCGTCATGATGCCCCGCAAGCCGCGCCTGGAACGCGATATTGGCGGCCACCGTCAATGAAGGGATCAGGTTGAACTGCTGGAAGATCACGCCAACCTTGCCGCGGCGGATGGCTGCGCGCCCTGTATCGTCCAAGGCCGTCAAATCCACGCCGTCGACCGCCACCACCCCGCCGTCGGCTGTGTCCAGCCCGCCAATCAGATGAAGCAGCGTGCTCTTGCCCGAGCCGGACTCTCCCGTAAGGGCCAGCATCTCGCCACGTTCAAGATCGAAGGTCACACCCCGCAGCACCGCAGTTGCGCTCCCTGGATAGGTCTTGGTGATATCGCGGAGGCTCAGCAGCATTAATTCACCTTTCTGCCAAGCGAGCTAGCCCTTGGCATGGTATACCAAGGCAGCAAGGCGGCGGCGGTTCCCAGCGGCTGCGCCGATGCTGCGAACTGCTTCGAGAGGCAAGGCACCAGACTTGGCAGCAGGGAGGCTTCCGCAACGCTCCTCAGATCAGGCTGTCTGAACGGCCAAAACAAAATGACCTCATCCCCATTTCGTAACGCAGGCCGTTTTTGCCCACTCATACCCTCGCGGTTGGAAGCGTCCGGGACGTTCAGCAGATGGAAGGCTCGACCATCACCGAAACGATCTGCCATAAAACCTATGGACATGGCCGCGTTTGCCGCTTCAGCCGATCGCGGGGCTTGATCCTCAGGTTCAATTACAGTTCGCGGTAGATCCTATAGACGCGTTTGTGGTTCCACACATGGTCTTGGACGTTGCACAGAACAGAAAATACAATTGAAGCCTCAGGTCCTCCTTGCATTGGTCAAGCCGATGAGCAGCATGGTACTGCTCGTTCTCCACGTCTATCTTCAAGCTGTACGGGGAGCATGTCTCGCTGAGCCTATACGTGCATCCTGGCTAGGGCGATACTGACGCCCCTTCTCGACACCGCCTCGACGGCCAACCCTCGGTGCTGATCTGGCCGGGTCATTTTTTTCCAGAGCTTCCTTCAACAGGTCGTTCTGCATGCTGACTTTGGCATACATACGCTTCAGTCGGCGGTTCTCGTCGGCCATGGCCTTCATTTCGACCATCAGACTGGCCTCCATGCCACCATATTTGGGGCACCACTTGTAGACTGCCGGGGTGATCAGCCGTGTTTGCGACATAACCCGGACCCGGGCAAGCCGTTCCCCATCTGCCGCAGGATGGCGATGACCTGAGCTTTGGTGAAACATGTCTTCTTCATCGGAATTTCCTCAATCATCCTGCCGAGAAAATTCCACTTCCACATCCCTTTACCATCGGGGGATTTCCGCTGGCCATCCCCTTCTGCGTGACAGGCACTTCCTGAACCGCCCCTGCCGCAAATGCGGGCGGGCGGTCTTGGCCATATCAAAAATGGCAGAGGTGGGGCAGGGATAGGTGAGCTGTGCAAGTGTAGCGATTTCATCTTCAGGTGGAGTAAACATAACTTGACGTGACACCTGGGCAGGAAAGGCTATGGACTGACACTTTGTGGTTAATGCTGGCGTCCGGTTGTTCACCGGGTGCCGCGCACCAAAAGCAGAGGCCTATGCCATGCCGAAACGCCGCAGCCATGCAAAGGTCCGTCTGGGATCGCTGACCCTCATCGCCTGTCTCATCGCGACGCAGGCGGGCTCTCAGGCGAATGGGGAGGGGCTTCCGACGGCGCAAGAGATCTGGCGCCATCTGCCACCGCTGCCCGGGCTGAAGTCCGACCTTTCTTCCGCGCCTACACCCTCGGCCCCAGCAGCGCCGCAGCCAAGGTCCGTTTCCGCACAGACTGGATCCGAGGCGAGTCCTGAGATCGAGACCGCTGCGCCTGAGACGATCGTCCCGAAGGCAGAGCCGGCTTCCTCCCTGTCATCGCCGCAGCTTACCCGGCCCCCGGTGCCGGCAGGTGACGCTGTCCCTCGGCAGGTGTCGAACAATCCGGAACTGCCAAAGATGCGCTTGGCCGTCTACGTTCCCGAGCGTATTGCCGCGGAACGGCGGAGCCACGCCATGACGCAGCTTTCTTCGGCGGGATGGTCGCCCGAGGAAGCAGCGACGCGCTTCACGATCGGCGAAACACATGTCCGATATTTTCACCCTCAGGATCGGGCGGCGGCCGAGGAACTGGCGGATATGCTGGACACCGAGGCGCGGGACTTTGTCAGCTTCACGCCCTCCCCTGAGGAAGGCTATCTGGAGTTGTGGCTGGGCGGCCGAGGAGCGCCTGTGGAACCCAAGCCCGTCCTCACGCAAAGGAGGATCCCGGCACCGTCCCAAGTGCCTGGAGCGCCGCGCGTCCTTGTCCTCCCTCAAGTGACAGCCGAGGAACGCGGGCCGGTTGCTGCTGACCGAGGCGACAACCGACGGCTGCAATCTTCAGATGCTCGCACCGTGACCGGCGTCAGGAGCAGTTTGGACGGCCCGGGCGAGGCCGGAGGCGGAAGCACCGGTGAGGGCAGCGGGGGCCCCGGATCTGCTGGCGGCAGCGGCGGGAATAGTGGCAGTGGAAGCGGTGGCGGGAGTACGGGCGGCGGAAGCGGTAGCACGGGTGGCGGCACTGCGGGAAGCGGCGGCGGTGGCACGGGTGGCGGCACTGCGGGAAGCGGCGGCGGTGGCACGAGCGGTGGCGGCACGGGCAGCGGAAGCGGTGGCACGAGCGGTGGCGGCACGGGCAGCGGAAGCGGTGGCACGGGTGGCGGCGGCACGGGCAGCGGAGGCGGTAGCACTGGTGGCGGCAGTGCGGGCAGCGGAAGCGGTAGCACGAGCGGTGGTGGCACGGGCGGCGCAGGCGGTAACAACGGGAACGGCAACGGCGGCAACGGCAACGGCGGCGGCAACGGGAACGGCGGCAACGGCGGCGGCAACGGGAACGGCGGCGGCAACGGGAACGGCGGCGGCAACGGCAACGGCAGCGGCAATGGCAAGGGTGGCGGGGTCTGAACCCGTGACCACTACGGTTGGGATCTGACAGTGGTGGTAGCCTTGCTTTGATCGCAACTCATCTTTTGCGGCCTGGTGCGCAAAAGAGAGCTTGAACAACCGTCACCGGGGTTCCTGCTATATAGAGAGACAGATGGTCTTGAGTACCGCGTTATTCCTGCCCGTGTCTGTGATAGCGGAGGGCTTGGGTGGGGACTGTGCACTGCGGCGAGCGGCAGTGCTGACACCAAGCCATAGGGCCGCGTTACCCGCTGCAGCCGTTTTTTCGGACGCAAGCCTGAGCCCGCCTCCCATATCGCACCTGTAGCCAAATATCGCGCCCGTCAATGCCGCACACCTAGTTGTGCCGCACGAACCGAGAGGTAGAACGGCAATTGGAACCTGACGGAACGGTAACTTGGCCCTTGGTGTCCACAGCAATCCAAAGCCTCTGAGCGATCTTATCCGGAGCTTTGTATTTGGAAGGCGAGAACATGTCGTTCAGCCGTCGGCCAAACCGCTCGGCGCGGCAGCGACTTCCCGGTTCGATCGGCTCAGCGGCCATCCAGGCACATCGCTGGCGTGCTGCGGGATCACGGGACGGGCAACATTGCCGCTGCGCTTTGAAAGAAGTGCATCGGGTCCATTGGCCTCCCTTCATGACCGGGGCAGATCGCTCTTATCCAGCCTTGCCCGTAGAGTTGGTACGCCGGCACAAACATCACCCTCATAATCCAGCCCTCGTGGCGCAAGCTCCTTGACGATCGCACTGGAGGTGTCGGCCCCCAAGGACGATCATCCCGCCGACCTCAATACCTCGAGTGGCTATCTTGTCGATCAGATCGCCCCTCCGACGCGCGAGGTCAGCAGCAACGGTCTCTATCGAAGTCCTCGGCCGTCAGGGAGAGAAGGGCGTCCTGGCCCCGCTGCCGCCGCTCATAGCGCCACTCCGTGGCACATCAGGTCGTTCAACTGAACCGCTCCGGGTTTGCCGGAGGCTCCAACTCCTGAGTAGGATGGAGCATCATGAGCAAGACGACGAACAAGTTTTCCCCCGAAGTGCGCGAGCGTGCAGTGCGCCTGGTTCTCGACAATGAGGGTCAGCATGGATCGCGCTGGCAGGCAGTCACGTCGATTTCCGCGAAGATCGGCTGTGCGCCGCAGACCCTGAACGAGTGGGTCAAGAAGGCCGAGGTCGACAGCGGCAAGCGCTCTGGCATCCCGACCGACATGGCAGAGAAGATGAAGGCGCTGGAGCGGGAGAACCGGGAACTGCGCCAGGCCAACGAGATCCTGCGCAAGGCGAGCGCATATTTTGCGATGGCGGAGCTCGACCGCCGGTCGAAGTGATGGTCGGGTTCATCGACGATCAGCGAGGGAAGCACGGGGGTCGAGCCGATCTGCAGGGTTCTGCCGATCGCCCCGTCCACCTACTATGATCACCTGGCGAAGCGGGCCGATCCGGCCCGATTGTCGGATCGCACCCGGCGCGACGCAGCGCTGCGGCCCGAGATCGAGCGTGTCTTCGAAGAGAACTGGCGCGTCTACGGCGTGCGCAAGGTCTGGCGTCAGCTGGATCGGGAAGGCTTCGATGTCGCCCGTTGCACAGTCGCCAGACTGATGAAGGACATGGGTATTCGAGGCATCATCCGGGGCAAGCCGCACAAGACTACGATCCCCGACAAGAAGGCCTCGTGCCCGCTGGACAAGGTGAACCGGCAGTTCCGCGTGCCTGCGCCGAACATGCTCTGGGTCAGCGATTTCACTTACGTCGCCACCTGGAAGGGGCTTGTGTATGTCGCCTTCGTCATCGATGCCTATGCCCGCAAGATCGTCGGCTGGCGGGCGAGCCAAACAGCCCACGCAGGCTTCGTTCTCGATGCCCTCGAACAGGCTGTCCACGATCGCCGCCCAGCCAAGGGCGCGGGGCTCGTCCACCATTCCGACCGCGGGTCGCAATACCTGTCGATCAAATACACCGAGAGGCTGGGCGAGGCCGGCATCGAACCTTCCGTCGGCAGTGTCGGCGATAGCTACGACAATGCCTTGGCGGAGACGATCAATGGCCTGTTCAAGGCCGAGGTCATCCACCGTCGTGGGCCCTGGCGCAACTTCGAGGCTGTCGAATATGCCACCCTCGAATGGGTAGACTGGTTCAACAACCGCCGCCTGCTCGAGCCGATCGGGAACATCCCGCCGGCCGAAGCGGAGGCAAACTTCTACGCCGCTCTGGAAGCTGAAGACATGGCCGCGTAACTAATCCCAATCAGCCTCCGGAAAACCCGGCGCGGTTCAAACCGGATCTCTTCCAACGTCTTCGGCAGCCTGCCGGCACATTGCTCCGAACGGCTTCCAACACGCGCCCAATATATGTTGAAGGTCCGTGATCTTTGCCATCGTCCGGAGAGGCAACTGGATCCATCAGTTCAGTTCCCCTTCAGCCAGGATGAACTGATCAGCAGCCCCCTGGGCTGCATCGCTTCTCCAAATTCGGCCCAAGATATTATGTTACAGCCACTGCGACCAAATACGCGCTTTTCCTGGCTATCAGATCCTGAACGACGGATGCCCACAGCGTCAGGCGGGGATCAATTTGCCTGCCGATACCGTTTCAACGCGGTGCTCTTTAAGGCGTCCTTCCCGAACGCCCTGCTGGCGCGGCACCAGGCATCAAACTCTTCCGCGGAAAGTTCATAGCGCCTCAGTGCCTCGTCTCGGCTGATCAGCCCATGAGTTACAGCCAGAACGACCGTCTCCTTTCGGCTGGCCACCCAGCGGGTGTCTGCATCCGGAAGATCGCCCACGCTCAGGATGCGTCCCCCGTCAAGGGTCACGATGCGTGGACGTGAAGACCTTTTTACGAACATGGCAAACCTTCTACATGACGTTACACAGGCTCTCGTGCCCGCCGTAGAACGGGGGTCAGTTCAGTCGGATTGGCAGGCAGTTAGGGCGTTCCCGGCAGGAACCGGGAAAGCCGCCGCCGAGAGGCAGGGTGTTGCGCAGCACGGGACAAACCGCTGTTAATGGTTCATCTTGCGCCATAATGCGATCCGCAATGATTCGCGAGTGCGTGCCAAAGGCAGGCTCAGGAAGCCCTGATGACCCCCCAGGCGGCTGCCTGATGTTGCAGCCGATCTCGCAGATCACGGTATTCGGTATTGTGAGAATAGGCGCCCACGGCGGAAAGGATCATTTTCAGGTCTTTTTCCGAGACACAGGGGCGAAGGCTGAATTCCTGCTGGTTCTGGCTCACGGGAAATATCCAACTTACTAAAAATGTACAACCTTATCTAAGCTCAGGCCTGCGCGTATGGGAACCTGACTTTTCGCACAGGTTTCGTGCATGGCTGCAGGTTGCACGCCGGGTGCGAAAGCGCGGCCATTTCCTTTTGCACCTTGAAGCGCCTCGGCAACCAGGGCCCTTGCTTTTCGCCACGCCTCCCTCTACTTCAACCCCTGCGGGACCGGGCCCCTCTGGCGGCATGATCACCTTGATCTGGCGCGATGTCGGACCGCATCGAGCGTGCTCGGTGCGACGGCGGCCTGTTCCTCCTCGCGCCTTGCACGATGGCAATATTCGCGAGGGCATCGTGGAATTTCTTCTTATCGCATTTCTGGGCAAGCCGCTGTGGATGTGGCTTTTGTTCATGGGCCTGGTGGTCGCGCTTCTGGTCTTCGACCTCGGCGTGCTGAACAAGGACGACCACGAGATCGGCATCGCCGAAAGCCTCAAGCTCTCGGCGATGTACATCACCCTGGGCCTGGCTTTCTCGGGCTTCATCTACTGGCAGATGGGCGGCGAGGCGACGGCGCAGTACCTGACCGCCTTCATCGTCGAAAAGACGCTGGCGATGGACAACATCTTCGTCATCGCGCTGATCTTCAGCTTCTTTGCCATTCCGCGGCAGTACCAGCACCGCGTACTGTTCTGGGGTATCCTGGGCGTGATCCTGCTGCGCGGCATCATGATCGGCCTGGGCGCGACCATTGTCGAGCACTACCACTGGGTGCTGTATATCTTCGCGGCCTTCCTGATCTTCACCGGCATCAAGATGCTGTTCGCGGGCGATCAGCCCCATGACATGGCGGACAACCGGCTTCTGGGTTTCCTGCGACGCCGGATGCGCGTCACCGACCAGCTGCACGGGCATGACTTCATCGTCAGGCAGCCCGACCCCAGGACCGGCAAGGTGGTCCGCTTTGCGACGCCCCTGCTGCTGGCGCTGATCGTGATCGAGGTGGCGGATCTTGTCTTCGCGGTCGACTCCGTCCCGGCCGTCTTCACCATCACCACCGACCCCTACATCGTCTATACATCGAACATCTTCGCGATCCTGGGCCTCAGGGCGCTGTACTTCGCCCTGGCGGCGATCCTGCACCGCTTTGCCTACCTGAAATACGCGCTGTCGATCCTGCTGGTCTTCATCGGGTCCAAGATCTTCATCGCCGACCTGATGGGGTGGGAGAAGTTCCCGCCGGCCTGGTCCTTGGGGATCACCTTCGTGATCCTGACCATCGGCGTGGTGGTGTCGTTGGCCAAGACCCGCGGCAAGACGCCAGAACCTCTCCAGTTCGGCGAGGCGCGGCACTGACGCATGAATGATACGCCGCTCGGGAACGGGCGGCGTATATCTTTCCTGGTGCTGAACAGGGTGATCTCTGCTGTGGCGCCAGTTCTCAGGAGGCAGAGCAAGCTTCCCCCATCGGGTGCCTTCAGCCGTCAGGTCGCGGGACTTGTCATGCCACCGGACTTGGCTTCCTGTCCTGCAAGCTGCCCGCTCGGTCAGGCCCGCCAGCACCTCGGTGCCGCTGTCAGCCTGCGGTGTCTTGCATCTCTTGCGGATGACTACTCGGCCGCGTCAGAACCCTCGGCGACCACTTTGGGCTTGCGACCTGACTTGGCCTTGGGTGCCTCACCCTCTGCTGCCGGCGCAGCCTTGGCCTTTCGGCCACGTGCGGTTTTCGGGGCGTCCGCACCTTCTTCCGGCGCAGATTTCGACTTGCGGCCAGCGGCTTTTTCGGCTGCCTTCTCGGAAGGATCGGCCGAGGGATCAGCCGCCGCCTTGGCGCTGCGCCCGCGCTTCGCCTTCGGTGCATCCGATGTCTCGTCTGCGCTGGCCTTGGACTTGCGCGTACGGCCTGTGGCGGTCTTTTCGGATGCAGGCGCCTCATCCTCCGCGGCTACCTCCCGCTCGGCCTGCGACCAGTGTTCCGCGTCTCGTCCCTCCGGACGACCGGCCTCTTCCCAAAGGGCGTGGGCCCGATCCCGGATCTTCTGCGTGCGTTCGTCATTCATGATCAGCTCTTCCTTTGCTAAAGCGCCTCTAATGTGCATGTGATAACCTGTAAACACGGTTGGCAAGCCTCGCCACCCCTTGGCTATCTGCGCGTGGCATGGCGGTGCAATCTTCCCTGCGGGTGCTCTGGCCGGCGCCGGATTGTGACACTGTAAAAGCTGTGCCGGTAATTCCTGACGCTGACATTCCAGGCAGATCATCGATCTGGTGCGTCGTCAGACGTCAACGCGCAGTTTAGGTCACGGATTTCGGCAACAGGGCTGCGTGGCGGCCTCCCAAGACATCAAGCAGCAACCGTAAACGCACCTTGGCGGCCGCATGGGTCTTCACAGCAGCCAGAGCACCCCGCAGATCGCCAGGATGCCCAGAGAAAGAACCGTCACCAGAAGCGTGATCCGGCCGCCGGGCTGCAGTCGCGCCGTGTGGCTGGACAGCCGGTGCCGCGACTTTCGATTTTCCAGCCATGCTCCCCAGAGGATCAGCTCGGCAGCGAGCAGAAACAGCGTCGCAGCGGCCTTCGGAACCCAGGCAGGCTGAAAGAGGCCAAAGACCGCATGGAGGCCGATGGCCACCCCGGTGGTCGCCAAGCCCGTGCGGATCCAGCCCGAGAATGTCCGCTCCACCGCCAAGATCGTCCGATCTTCGGCCAGGTCCGTGCGATCTTCGGCAAGTTGTTCCTTGGCAGCCATAGCGTCTACTATGATCCGGACAGGCGCCAAGGCAAGGCGCCTGAATGAGGAAAGGCCTGGCGCAGAACTGATAGCGGCAAGATGGAACGGCCGGGGAGTAGCAAGGATCGCTCCGATTCCTTGCGATCAGGTCTCATGATCGCGCCTCCCGCTGCGCGAGTGGTCGGGTTGCTTCTTCTCGCCCTTCCGCTTTCCGTCCACGCTGTGATGTTCGAGCAAGGCGTTGATCTCCGATCCCACAAGGATCACGAAGCCCGCGATGTAAAGCCAGAGCATCAAGATGATCACCGCGCCGATGCTGCCGTAGGTCGCGCCGTAGTTGCCAAAATTTTTGACGTAGATCGAAAATGCCAACGAGGCCAGGATCAACAGGACGCTGCCAAGCACGCTGCCCGGCGTGATGAACCGGAAGCGTTGCTCCACATTCGGGCCGAACTTGTAGAAAAGCGCATGACCCAGCAGCAGCGCCAGGCAGATGATGATCCAGCGAAGCGCGGCAAAGACCTTGGCCAGGGTCTCCGGCGATCCGAGGCGGTCGATCACCCACTGCTCCAGAGTGCCCCCCAGCACCACCAGCGAGAAGGCGCCAAGCACCAGGATGCCGAAAAGCAGGCTGAGAATGATGGCCGTCATGCGACCACGCACGATACTGCGGGCTTCCTTGACGCCGTATGTGATGTTGAGTTGCTGCATGATCGCGTACATCCCCGATGACGCCACCCAGAGGGTTGCCAGCAAGCCGAAGGACAAGAGACCGCCCCGCTGTTCCTGCGTCACCTCCTCGACGACACCCTCGACCAGAGCGGCGGACTCTTTCGGCAGCGCCCGCCCCAGCAGATCCATGACTGCCTTGTCGACATCATCGACAGGAAGATAGGGAATGACGCTCATCAAGACGATGAGGCCCGGAAAGATCGCCAGGGTCAGAAAGAAGCCGAGGGCAGCAGCGCCATTGAAGACATTGTCGTCGCTGATGGCGTCAATGAGTTCACGAAAGAACTGTTTCGGGCCGAGGCCTTGGGTGCGCATGGACGGAACCTCCCTCTAACAAGCAGGCGTCTGCAAATCCGGTTCCGCCGACGGGCTGATCAAGCCCCAGTTCTCGATTGAAGGTGCCATTTGCTGGGGTTGCGGTGCAGCCGCGGGTGTTCGGCTTAACTGCACCCCAGGTACTGGTCACATCCTTCGATTTCCCGCGCAGGGCGGTCGGTTGCGCCATACCTGAATCTGTCCGGCATCCCCGGGATGCTCACCTCATCTCCTGTAGTCAGCGTGCCACCCTCCAAGCCTTGTGGTCTGGCCGAAGATGATAAGTCCCCTAAGACATCCGCAACCGTCGTAATCGTCATGCTCCCGGACCGGCATCCGGAAACCTCATTTCAGGAAACGATATCCGGCTGCGCGGGTTTGGCCCCAGCATCAAGCCCTCGTACGGACAGCCTGCAGATGATCAGATTTTTGAAGACCTTCCTGTTTCTATTGCCGCTCCTTGCCGTGGGCTTCGCCCCCCGGCCAGCCTTGGCACAGGACGAGGTGTTCGAATCCCCAGTCCTCAATCCCGGTCTGGGCGCTGTTCCCGACCGCATCGACCGAGAGACTCCACGCGCCGCAATGGCCAGCTTTCTGCGGGCTGCCAATGATGAGGACTGGAAGGCCGCCGCGCATGTCCTGGACCTGAGCGAGCTGCCCCCGGCGCAGCAGGCAGCCCAGGGACCACAGCTGGCGCATGACCTTTACGACATCATCGACCGCAAGGTCGTGCTGGATTGGTCGCTGTTGCTGGACCGTCCCGACGCCTTGCAGACGCAAGGTGGCGATACCGAGGCAAAGGCGGGTGAAGCGCGCCGTTCGCTGTTGCTGCGCGATCTGTCGCTGGATCCCGTCCCTGCGGAAATTCGTCTGAACCGCGTCCGCCCCGAAGGTGCAGATCAGCCCCTGTGGGTCTTTCCTGCCGAAACGGTCCGGGACGTGCCGGCATTGCACCGCATTTACGGCCCGTCGCGTTTCGAGGCGGCCTTGCCCGACGAGATGCGCAGGAAAACCGTTGGCGGGTTGATGCGATGGGAATGGATCGGCCTGCCTGTGCTGCTTCTGGCGGCTGCCTTGCTGGGCTGGATCGTTCATGGCATTCTCAGGATTGCAGAGCGCCATGCCAAGAGAGAGATAACATCAGGCGTCATCAAGGCCTCCCTGTGGCCGCTGATCATCGCCAGCGTGACCGCGCTGGTCTGGTGGGTCACAGGCAACGTCTTTGTCTTTTCCGGCCGCATCGACATCTTTCTTGCGCCCGCCATTGCGACCGGCTTTATCACCGCCTTGCTGCTTTTCATTGTCAGCGGCGTCGAGGCCTTGCTGAACGGCTTGGTCGCCCCTGGTGAAGATGTTGACCTGACCCTTGCGGATCAGGCCGAGGCCCGGGCCTTGGCGACACGGCTGAATGCAGCGCGACGGGTGCTGGTGGTGGCGGTCTTCCTGATCGGGGCGGGGGTGGTCCTGTCCTCTGCAGACCTTGCGGGGAGCCTGGGACTGTCGCTTCTGACATCGGCGGGCGCCTTGACGATCATCCTGGGCTATGCCGCGCGCAACGTGCTCAGCAACATCATGGCATCGCTGCAGATCGCGCTGAACCAGTCCGCCCGCATGGGGGATCGTGTCGTCTACAAGGGCGAGTTGTGCCATGTCGAACGCATCAACATGACCTTTGTGCAGTTGCGCAACTGGGACAGCACCCGCCTGATCGTGCCGGTCGAGGAGTTTGCGTCCGAGACGTTCTCCAACTGGACGCTGCAGGATCCGGAAATGCTGCGCGTTCTCAAGTTCAAGTTGGACCCGCATGCCGACATCGAGAGGCTTCGCGACGCCTTCAACGACGTCCTGGAGCAGGTGGCGTCATTGGACATCGGCAACAACATGAGCGATCTTGACGGTTCGAGCGTCAATGTTGCCGATCAGGACATTTTCGGGATCGAGGTCTGGTTCAGCATTCCCTGCACCGACCCGAACACCTCGTGGGAGGTGGCCTGTGTCGTGCGCGAAAGGCTGGTGGCCCGCGTGGCCCAACTTGAAAAGCAAACGGGGGAAAAGATCTTCGCGACAGCGGTAGCGGCGGAGGCAGGATAATCTGAAAGGATCCTGTTCAAGATCGCGCGCCAGGTGACAGCCTCCCAGTGAACTCGCTATCCGCCCTTGTTGCGCATTGCTTGGACTGTCTGACCTCGCTGCGCGCCGCCCGGTGATGATGCTGTGGCATCTGAGAATTGGCCTGATCAAAGCTGGGGTTTAGGCTCCCTTTTGTTCTGGGGGAGGAGCCAACCCTGATAGAAGCATCAAATTTTGCGGACGTGGCACAGGCCTTCATCCTGAAGCAGGCTGTCGGTTGCCGATCTCAGAGGCCATGGGCTGTCCACCTACGGCCTGACGGGTGCCCATCGTCCTGCCCATTAAATCTGCACGTATGGGAAACATTCGTGGCGACTGGCGTTCGTCGGAAGCGGACTTGGTCACGTCGGGGACATTCTTTCACACGGGTCCCGCATCACTGGGAGAGACAACATGAATGAAGCATCCGTAGACGACACCAAGCGCGGTTACGTCGATTGGGCGTCCATCCTGGCCGGTGCGGCCATCGCGACCGGCGCTTCTCTGGTCTTTACCGGCTTTACTGCTGCGATCGGATTGGGCTCGGTCTCGGTCGAAGAGGGCGAAGGTCTGAGCACCTTTGCGTTGATCCTGGTGGGCCTCTTCGCTTTCGTCTCGATGGTCGCCGTCTACGGCCTGGGGGGCTACATCGCCGGCCGCATGCGCCGCCGCAATGCGGCTTCGGAGGATGAGGTCGAGGCACGTGACGGCATCCACGGGCTGACGGTGTGGGGCTTGGGCATGCTGCTGACCGGGATCCTGGCGGCAGCCACCGTGTCCAGCGGCCTACGTGCAGCCGGCAACGCTGCGGGCACCGCGGTTGAAGCAGCCGGTTCCGCCGTAGGTGGGGTGGTGCAAGGTGCCGGCCAATTGGCGGGTGGTGTCGTCGGAGGCGTGGGTCAAGTCGCCGGTGGCGCGTTGAGCGGCGTCGGCCAACTGGCCGGCGGGGCGGCCTCGGCCATTGGTGGCGAAGGTGCCATGGGCGGCAACCCGCTGGACTATGTGACAGACCGTTTTCTGCGCGGTGAGCAGGCGGCCCCTGACCAGTTCTCGAACGAGCAGATCCGCAGCGAGATCACCAATATCCTCGGCACGGTCCTGCGCACCGGCGAACTGCCCGAGGAAGATCTGGACTATCTTCGCAGCGCCCTCGCGGCGCGCACCCAGTTGACCCCGGCTCAGATCGATACCCGGGTTGAGCAAGCTGTCCAGCAAGCCCAGGATCTGCGTGCCGAGGCACAGGAACGTGTGGAAGAAGCAAGAGCCCAGGCCGAAGAGGCTGTCGCCGCTGCCGAAGCCCGTGCGGAGGAACTGCGCAATGAGGCCGAGCAGCGCCTGCAGGCGGCCCGCGAGCAGGCTGTCGAGGCGGCCGAGAGCGCCCGTCGCGGGGCCGTCTGGTCGGCGCTGTTCTTCGCCGTCTCCGCCTTGATCGCCGGCTTGGCTGCCTGGATGGGCGCCATCAAGGGTGGCCATGATCGTGATGCCGGTCGCATCTGGACCGGCCTGACCCGTCGTCGCTGAGTTCAGCGATGCACCTTGCGATCAGGCTCTGTCGGCAAAAGCTGGCAGAGCCTTTTCCATACGCAACCCAAACAGGGCGATCGCTGGTAGCTTGCGCTGGCGGTGCAGCGCTGCCGGTACTGAGCATAGCTCTGAGCATGTTAAAAGCGTTGCTCTGCTCGCCCCTTCGAACGGTGGACTGCGCTTCCCAAGCAACTGCCTAACGTCCGGGGAACAGCGCTCTGCGTTGACGCCAGCACGATTTCTGATCACCATTTGAAACAATGGTTCAGAGAGGGCCCCGTGAAGCTCTGAGCGGCATCCGGAGGTTCCGCCGCGGCAAGTGGCCATCCCTGAAGCATGGCGGTCCGGCTGTCTCCGCCGCCCGATAATTTGTTGCCAGAAAGAAGACATCATGCTGACCCGACGCGAGTTGATGATAATCCTGGGCGGCTATGTAGGCGGTACCGTAGCTGGAAGCAGGGATCTGGTCGCGCAGCCGGCAAGGACCGCTTTGGACGCCGGTCGGACACGGCTGGAACCTGGCCGAGGCTCCGTCGCGCTTGGGCTCAACGGCATTGCCGATTGGGGCGCCAGCCAGCCCTTCATCGACGTGATGAAATCGTCGCGCGAATGGCAGGGCCGTTCCGAAAGCGCCTTCACCAGCCACAGCCATGACCAACTGCGCGCCGGTGGCCATCTGGATGCGGATGGCCACCCGTTCCGTCTTCCGCCGGGGGCGGATCGTGTCGGCACGATCATCCTGTGCGAGATCCAGGAGGCCGACACGAGCCTGAACGGGCGGTATCGGCTGATCATCAGCGGCAAAGGTGACCTGCACATCCATGGGGCGCAGAACATCACGCGCGGCGTCGACTTTGCCGAATTCGACTACACGGCCGCAGGCGACAACCTAATCGCCATCGAGATCACCGGCTTTGATGCGGCCGATCCGATGAAGATCGGGCCGTGCATCAACCTGAAGCATCGCGCGTTATATGAGGCAGGGGAGATCTTTCGTCCGGAATGGCTGGCGCTGATCAAGGACTTTCGCCTGTTCCGGTTCATGGATTGGCAGGGCACGAACAACAGCCTGCTGTCGGCATGGGCGGATCGGCCGACGCCGTCTTCGGCCACCTGGACGCCCGGGGTGCCGGTCGAGACAATGGTGGCGCTGTGCAACAGGCTGGGTGTCGACGGCTGGTTCTGCTTTCCGCATCTTGCGACGGACGACCACATCACCCGCTTTGCCCAATACGTCCGTGACAACCTGCGCCCCGGCCTGGTCGCCCATTACGAATATTCGAACGAAGTCTGGAACTTCCAGTTCGATCAGGCTCATTGGGCGAACCAGCAGGCCGAAGCGCTCTGGCCCGACCGTGTGGGCCAGGATGGCTGGATGCAGTTCTATGGCGGCAGGGCTGCCGAGATGGCGACGCTGCTGGACGCCGTCTATGCGGGCACGGCCGGGCGCCACAAGAAGGTTATTACCACGCATACCGCCTGGCAAGGTCTGGAGCATGGCATCCTGCACGCGCCGCGTTGGGTTGCGATGCAGCCGGGCCGCACGGCGCCAAAGGACCATTTTGACTGCTATGCCGTAACTGGATATTTTGGTCACGGGCTGAGTGCAGAGGGCGGCACGGCGCGGATTCAGGATTGGCGGCAAGAAGGAGACATGCCGGCTTTCGGGCAGATGCGCGCAGCGCTGGAGGCAGAGATCGCCGATCTGAAAGAACAGTGGCGGTACCAGAAGGACGCGGCCGATGCCGCGGGCCTTTGCTTGGTCATGTACGAAGGCGGCAGCCATGTCGTCCCCCACCACCCGATCGTGGAGGCGGATGCGACCCTGCTGCCGTTCCTGGAGCGTTTCCACTATTCCGAGGACATGGCTGCGCTCTACACCCACGCCATGACAACCTTTCACGACATCGGCGGCGAGTTCTTCAACGTGTTCGTGGAGATGGCCCGACCGGGCCGCTACGGCTTTTGGGGCGCACGCCGGCATATGCTGGATGACAATCCCCGCTGGACCGCTGTCACGGCACAGAACAGCGGGGTGGTCCGCTGACGGGAAACCCCGCCTGCCGCGTGGAACCTTTGGAAAGCAACCGGACTGTGCGCGTGGCGGCATCATCTTCATCAACCGCTGCGGTTTGCGATGGCGCCATGCAACCTGCGCAGGGGCATAGTGTTCACACCATCCTTTACCGATTGTGACCTCGCTGGGGCGAGAAGCGCGTCTTCAATTGGTTCCAGCAGGTCTGGCTGCCAAGGAACCGGAAAAAAATTCTATGAGGATCGACCAGACCTTATCTCAATGCCTCCTGCGCCGTGACGCGCTGCAGGTAAACAAGGGCAGTGTGGGCGACAGGAAGATGGTCGGTAGTCTTGCCTTGGTTCTCCACCATGACGGACAGGCCGTTCAGACACGGCGATAGAACTGGTAGTGGCAGAGGGGGTGGCAACCAGGGCTTGCGTTTCGAACCTGTTCCACCGGTTTCTTAAGAACAAGCTGTCCGAACGCGAGGTGCACTCCATTGCTCATCATGTAGAGGCCGCGGGTTCCCCGCTTGCGAGGCCTGTCTCGGGCTTCGGCGTCGCCGCCAGCAAGGTCGACGAGGCGACGGTGCGCCAGTTGCAGCGCCGAAAGCTCATGGACAGGGCACAGAACATCTTCCTGAGCGGCGGCTTAGGCGCGGGAAAGACCCAGGTTGCGACTGCCTACGGCGCGCAGACCATCGCGCATTGCCGCCGGAAGTGCACTTCTCTTCTACCCTAAAACCGGTCCATGCCTTCGACAGGGGAGGGCTGGGCAGTCTGCCGAAAGTCTGACCCCCTCGATCTTGTGAACGTATATGAGCGGGGGCGACTGGCAGTTCAACGTCCGGCCCGGTTCTGCGTGAAAAGCAATATCCTCCCCTTGGATAGGGGAGGATTGGCTCGGCGCTTCGGGTCAACTCCCATGGATCAAAGCCAAAAATCCTGCGCCGCAAGGGAAGAGACGTTGGTCACACGGAATTCAAAGTCCTGTGTCGTGTTCCCGGTGACATCTCCGCGCACCAGGATGTCGTCCCCCGATTGCACCAGCCAGATGGAATGGGCAGCCGCTCCCTTGTTCGAGAATGCGAAGGCCTGGTCGCCGCTGAGATGGATATTGGCGTCCATTTCGTGCAGGTCCAGAAGATCAACATAGGACTGGAAGTCGTGGACAAGGTCGCTTTTAGGTCCTGGTTGGCTTTCGGAAGTGGATTTCAGCACGAATGTGTCCCGCGACAAATCCTTGCCGCCGAACATAAGGTCGGTACCCGCCCCGCCGATCAGGACATCTGCCCCCGTGCCACCCATGAGGACGTCGTTCCCGTTGCCTCCGGCAAGGGTATCGTTTCCGGACATCCCATACAGCGTATCGTTCTCCGACGTGCCGCTGATCCTGTCGTTGCCACTCAAAGCGAAGATCACGTGATGTCCCAGGCTGCCTGAAAGACCGTCATCGGCCATGCTGCCGACGATGCTGCCGTGCGGCATGCTGGAGGGAAGCGCATCTTCCGCATTCCCGCCTAGGATGGGAGGGGCAGAATTTGGTGGGGTGACTGGAGGTTGCGTGGGGGCCGCGGGAACCAAAGTAACCGGTACGGCGCCATTGAACAGGAAGTTGCCCGGAGTGAGGTCTGAACGCGCAACGCCTTCCAAGAAGATACTGTCGCTGCCTGACAGATAAAGCCTGGCTCCTCCCGCCTCTTCACGGATCTCGACGAGATTAGAGTAGCCGCGGATATCGATGATCTCTCCTTCCCTAGCGCCGAAATCCGTTATCACGTCCCGCCCGTCGCCCGCGGAAAAGCGATAGACGTCGTTCCCCGTTCCTCCCGTGAGCGTGTCGTTCCCACCTCCGCCGATAAGCGTATCATTGCCACTGTGCCCGACCAGCACATCATTGCCTGCCAAACCGGACAGGGCGTTGTGGCCGCTGTTGCCGTAAATGCGGTTGTCCAAGGCATTGCCCGTGCCGCTGCTGTTCGCCGCGGTTCTGAGGTAGAGATCCTCCAGATTGTCTGCGAGTGTCCAGTTGATCGTCGAGTGGACCGTGTCGCGGCCCTCGCCCGCCAGTTCCAATGTGCGGTCACCTGAACTGTCCACCCAGTAGACGTCGTTTCCGGTCCCGCCCGTCAAGGTGTCGTTTCCAGTGCCGCCGGTCAGCGTGTCATCCCCATCATGCCCGACCAGCGCATCGTTCCCTGCCATGCCAGACAGGGCGTTGTGGCCGCTGTTGCCGTAAATGCGGTTGTCCAAGGCATTGCCCGTGCCGCTGCTGTTCGCCGCGGTTCTGAGGTAGAGGTCCTCCAGATTGTCGACTAGCGTCCAGTTGATCGTCGCGTGGACCGTGTCGCGGCCCTCGCCCGCCAGTTCCAATGTGCGGTCACCTGAACTGTCCACCCAGTAGACGTCGTTTCCGGTCCCGCCCGTCAAGGTGTCGTTTCCAGTGCCGCCGGTCAGCGTATCATCCCCGCCATGCCCGACCAGCGCATCGTTCCCTGCCATGCCAGACAGGGCGTTGTGGCCACTGTTGCCATAAATGCGGTTGTCCAGGGCATTGCCCGTGCCGCTGCTGTTCGCCGCGGTTCTGAGGTAGAGGTCCTCCAGATTGTCGGCCAGCGTCCAGTTGATCGTCGAGTGGACTGTGTCATGCCCCTCACCCGCCAACTCCAGCGTTTGATCCGCCGAGTTGTCGACCCAGTAGATGTCGTTTCCGGCGCCCCCATGCATCCGGTCGGCACCGCCTCTGCCGTCGATGGTATCATTGCCGCCAAGGCCGAAGATCGTGTCGGCAGCCGAGCCGCCGTTGAGCGTGTCGTTTCCGCTCGTGCCGGTGATGCTTCCGACCGGTGTCGGATCGACCGGCGCCGGGGCCGGATCAGCCGGCCTCGGATTGCTCGGCGCGGGATCGACCGGGGCAGGTACCACAGGATCCGTGGCCCCGGGCGCGACCTCGCCACTGCCGATGAAATCGCTCCCGCCCCTGTTCTCCCACCAGCCGGGATTGTTCCTGTTGAACTCGACAAGGGAATCCCATCGTTCCGAGTGGTCGTCCAGGTGTTGAAGGGCGCCCCAGGATCCGTGGATGCCGTGCCTGGCCACATCGACGAAAGCATTGAACAGCGTCCCGCCCGCGTTTTTCCAGCCGCGCAAGAGCTCCAGATAAAGTTGCCCCATGTCGTCGGACTGGTTCAAGGCCAGGAAGAAATCGGCCAGTGTCCGATTATTTCCCCACTCGCCGACCCCCACGACGTGGGTGCCTCCTTCGTACATGACCAGGTCCAGGCCATAGGCGTCCGCGATCCTCTTGTGGTACTCGAAGCTCTTGACGAGGTTCGCGATCGATCCATCAGGATTGCCGGTCACGGAGCCGTCGCGCAATTCCCTGACCGCGAGGCCGATGGCCTGGTCGTATCGGTGCTGCTGGACATAGCTGTCCAGCTGTGTCCCGGACAGGCCGAGCGCGCGCCCCTGGGTGGCTGCCGCGGCTTCGGAACTGGCGATCCATCCAAGAACGACCGGTGCCTTTTCACGGCCGAGACTGCCGTCGAAGTAGCCGGTGACCGCGTAGTCGTTGAAAAGCGAGGCCGGCTTTTCCGAGCCGTTCCTGACCGCGTTCGGTGCCTCGAGGATGCTCCATTCCAGCCCGTGCCAGCCGGTATGGGTTGCGATCACCTTGTTGACCAGTTCGTTCACGTTCTGGCCATAGACCTGGTCGATGATCCTCGCCATCTCGGCGGCCTTCATCCCGTAGAACTGGACCCAGGCGTCCCCCTGGTTCGGCCAGAGCTTTCGGCCCTCCATGTTCGCCCACTGGGCTTGCTCGAATTGCCAGTTCCACACCTCGTTCGAATACTCGAAGAAAGGCTTCAGATCCGGATCAAGATGCTCCTTCACATAGGTGACGAAGTTGCGGATGTAATCCGCGTCGGCCAGGTGCGGAATGTTGAACCAGGGGTCGGTTCCCGTCTCGTTGGCAAGCCGGACCATGATCTCGAGGGGCACGCCTGCCTCGGTGCCCCATGTCGCGTCCGACGCATGGGCGCGATCAGACCAGGTCGAGACATCCGAATTGTTCGTGCTCTGCCAGTCCATGAACCGCAGCGAACGCATGTCGTCGATCAGCTTGATCCAGTCGGGGTTGAAGATCTTGCCCTCTTCGAAGGCAGCGATGTTTTTCTCATGTACAACCGAGATGTCCCGGATGTGATCGGCGCTGTTGATCCGCTGGATGTCGATGCTGACCAGGTTGTTGCCGCGCGGGGTATAATCGAACCAGATCTCTCCGTTGCCGTATCGCACGTTGGAGGCGCCGTTGATCGTGATGTCGCCTTGGCCTTCATAGGTGACCCGGTAGGTTCCGGCGATCGACGTCATCTGTGCCGGCATCTCTGTCAGCAAAATGGCGCTGACATGGCTCACTCCGGCGGGGAGCCGCGTGAGATAGCCATCCGCGTCCGAGACAGCCTCGATCTGCGCAGTCGTGGCACCGCCCCACCGGCCTTCCAGATGTCCCGTCCAGGGGCGCGAGCTCTTGAAGACGTCGATAAACGGCATCTGCGTCG
This sequence comes from Paracoccus sp. KKT209, assembly GCF_055635455.1. Next base: position 2,181,861 of record NZ_CM145758.1, on the reverse strand, counting down.
ACCAGTCGGAAATCCCGTTCAGGCCGACGCCCATCGACGGGTTCGCAAGTGCTGCCTCATGTGCAGCGCCACCTGAAATCGACGCCCCCGCCGGTCCAGTTCCTGTTGCATTCAGATCCGGGGCGGCTGTGGAAAGGGTGTGGGCCATGTGGGTAAAGCCTCGACAGGGTTTATGGGGATTCGCACCTGAGAGGTTTATGCCTCGGGGTTAATTTTGGATTAACAGCGTGACGGCCTTCATTGATGCTGTCCATTTTTGCCGCCCGATGATCCGAAGTATAGAAGCGCGGGGGCCCCGGGCGATCGACCGGCCAACGGCGGGAAGTTCTGCAGGCATGCCAGGACACAGGGCACCAACAGAGATCTGCCCCGCTCCGAAATGTCCGCCGTTGCCGCTGAGCTGCCGTATCTCCAGGTCGTGAAACGGCCAGAACCGGCTTGGTTGGATAGACAGGCCGCCGCTGCCGGACCGGTCTTGCCAGACCCAGAGGCCTGTCGCAGCCGATCCCACAGGAGACGTCGTCTGCTGCACATCAACCGACCCCTCTCGACGCCCTCATCCATCCAGGCGATGAAAGATACGCCACGGGACATGGTGCCGCTTCAAGGCTGGCCGGCCCGGACTTCCGAGAGAGCCGAGATATCGCCATGTACGTCTCGCCCACGACTTGGGAACGCGGCCCGCAAACTAAAACCTTGTCTCCGGCAGCCAGATCTCGATCGTGCCGTTTCTGGGTGTCGGTCGAAACGTCGTGAAGTCGGACACTGTCTCCCGACCACCGCCGCCGGTCATGCCGACCAGATCGGCGATCCTTCCCGTCACGTCCTGGTCCGCCGCATGGAAGTAGCGGATGCTCTGCCGGTCAACTGCATAAGGAATGGCGCGGCTCTCGACCTCGGCCGTGCCGACGGCGCGCAGAAGGCGGACCAGTTCCTGCGACCGTTCGTATCCGCCGCGCTCGGGATAGTGGATGACGACCCGCGCCTCGGCCAGCGTACGGGGCCATTCCGGCGTCGCCGCTTCGGGGGTTCCGCGGCGGGTCGGCGCCGGCGATGCACGGCGGGGGGCTGGATCGTTCGACGCGGCGGGGCGCGGTGCGGCCGATGGTGCAGGCTTGGGGCTGGGGGCAGGTGCGGGGGCAGGCGGGGGCGCCGGCTCGGGTGCCGCCTCGCGGGGCTGCCCGGGCAGCGCAGGCAGGTGCCGCCAGATTTCGCGGGCAGTGGGAACACCGTTGCCGCCGGTCTGGGCGCCTGCCGGTACCGCGGCCAGGCAGATGATCATCAAGAGCGTCGCCACGCGCGCGCTCGGGTGGTTGCCGTGTTGCGTCATTCTGGACCTCCGCCTTGATGTGCGGCACCCGGGTGATACCGTCGCCCGCGAATATGAACCCTCGGATGGCGGATCCATAACCGACCCGGTGCCCGAGTCACGGCCTGTCGTTTTTACGCCGCATGCTGGGCGGAACGTCGCCCATATTCGCCTTTAGGGCGGTGCCGTAGTTCGCACCATCAACGCTTCTGGTTGCTGGCAGCGCCCGCCAGCGGGGGCCCGGTGAACCACTTCTCATCTCCTGGCCGCGCGTTGGCGGCGCTTGCGTGGCAGGCGGACGCGGGTCTGGCCAAGACCTCTCGACATCAAACACCGCCGCGGTGACGGGGCACATGAGGGGCGCCTGCATGTCCGGCCTGGCAAATATCCAATTTTTTGCCTGATCAGGGAGTGGCCCCTCCGCACAGAAGCGCAGCATGGTCCGCCAGCGGATTTGCCACGATGGCTGGTCGGAAAAAGCATTCAGGGGGCGCATGGGCATCGGCTTCGTCACACAGCCACTGTTCACCCGCGCACAGGGGCCATCCCTGTCATTCCCGCGCCTTCCGACATAGCTGACAGGCATCGGCTCGAAGGTTTGGATGGATGCTGCCATGAAAAAGATCGGATTTCTGTCATTCGGGCATTGGTCGCCTGCCGCCGGTTCGCGAACCCGCTCTGCGGGCGACGTGCTGCTGCAGTCCATTGATCTGGCCGTTGCCGCCGAAGAACTGGGCGCGGATGGCGCCTATTTTCGCGTGCACCACTTCGCGCGCCAGTTGGCCTCGCCCTTTCCACTGCTGGCGGCCGTCGGTGCGCGGACCAGGCGCATCGAGATCGGCACCGGCGTCATCGACATGCGCTACGAAAACCCGCTCTACATGGCAGAGGATGCCGGAGCCGCCGACCTGATCTCGGGCGGGCGGCTGCAGCTCGGCATCAGCCGGGGATCGCCCGAGCAGGTCATCGAGGGCTGGCGGCATTTCGGATATCAGCCCGCCGAGGGTGAAAGCGATGCCGATCTGGGCCGCCGCCATGCCGAGGTGCTGCTCGACGTCCTGCGGGGTGAGGGATTTGCGCAGCCCAATCCCCAGCCCATGTTCCCGAACCCGCCGGGCCTCCTGCGGCTGGAGCCGCATTCGGAAGGGCTGCGCGAACGCATCTGGTGGGGCGCCGGATCGGACGCGACCGCGATCTGGGCGGCAAGGCTGGGCATGAACCTGCAAAGCTCGACCCTCAAGAATGACGAGACCGGAGAACCCTTCCACATCCAGCAGGCCAAGCAGATCCGTGCCTATCGCGCAGCGTGGAAGGAGGCCGGCCATGACCGCACGCCCCGGGTCTCCGTCAGCCGCAGCATCTTCCCGCTGGTGAACGATATGGACCGCGCCTATTTCGGGCGCGGCAGCAAGGCGGGCGACAGCATCGGCTATCTGGATGCGCAGACACGCGCCATCTTCGGTCGCAGCTACGCGGCCGAGCCTGACCAGCTTGTGGCGCAACTGGCGCAGGACGAGGCCATCGCCGAGGCCGATACCCTGCTGTTGACGGTCCCCAACCAGCTGGGGGTCGATTTCAATGCCCACGTGATCGAGGCGATCCTGACCCATGTCGCGCCCGCCCTTGGCTGGCGCTGATCAAACAGCTGTCCCTTGCCGCCGCACTGCAACGGTCGGCGGGTTGCCGGGTTTTAGGCATTAACTGGTCCTGCGATGGTCCGACAAGCGCCGAAGCCCGGCACATGACCATGCTGCCGGAGTGCTGGTCCATGCCTTCCCCTAGGGTGCATCCTCTGGCGTGACCGGAGGCGATTCTGCTGATGCTGCCGGGCAGCAAAGGAAGGGTGGTGCTGGGGCGCCGAATTTGCATTCTTCCTCATGATCCACCGGCAGGGTGTGAAAGACCTGCGCCTGATTTAGCCAAAGCGTGGGCAGGTGTCTGTGCCGATGACGGCGAAAGGGCGGGCTCCGCGAAGCGCGCAGATAGCTCCGCGGCGGCGTGGTTCAGCATGACGTCCCGTTGCCTGCTGGACCAAGTTACCCCGGCAGCGTGACAATGATGGCGCCACGCCGGGTCGCGACGACGGTATGCTCGTATTGCACGACCGGCGCCGCGGGCCGGCTGTAGAGGGTCCAGTCGTCTTCAGGGCCCGACATGGCCCAGGTTCCGCCGCGTGACAGGAATGGCTCGATGGTCAGCACCAGCCCATCGTGCATTCGTCGCTTGTCGCCGTTGGTGGGCCAGGTCGGAATTTCTTCGGGTGCCTCGTGCAGGGCGCGGCCGACACCATGGCTGGCCAGGTTCCGGATCAGCGTATAGCCGTGCCGCGCCGCGAAGGCGCCGATGGCGTTGCCGATGCCGGCCAGCGGTTTTCCATGCCCCACCTGCGCGATACCGATCTGCGTCGCGCGCCGTCCGTCCCAACAGAGCCGGTCGAGGGACGGCTGCATCCGGCCCATGCCGAACGTTGCCCCCGTATCCGCGAAATAGCCATCCAGAGAGGCGGACACGTCGATGTTGACCAAATCGCCTGGGACAAGCCCGCGCTCGCCGGGGATGCCATGGGCGATCTCCTCGTTGACGCTGATGCAGGTGGCTCCGGGGAAATCGTAAGTCGCCTGGGGTGCCGACACGGCCCCCTCCCGCTCCAGCAGGTCCCGGCCGATCCCGTCCAGTTCGCGCGTCGTCATGCCCGGCTCCATCGCTGCCGCCATCGAATGCATGGTGTTGGCGACAAGACGGCCGATCCGCCTCAGGGCTTCCAGTTCATCTTGGTGCGTGATCGTCATCGGCGGCTCTGCAAAGGTGTCGGGGGTTTCCGTCCTAGCACGCGAAGGTCCGGTTGTCCCGGTCGGCATGGGCTTGGTGAACTTGCTGCGGGAGGTCTTCATTATTGCCCCTGTTGCGAACATGATAGGGTTGAGCCCCTGCCTGCTTCGGCAAGCGCCGCAAAGAGGCCTGCGACGATCTGATTGAAGCCCGGCTGCAACTGCGGGAGGGTTTCGGCTGTTGCATCAACTGCATTGGAGGACACATGGATCGCGAGAGCCTGGAACTGAGATCGACCGTCACGCCGGACGGCACGCTGCGGCTGCATCTGGAGCCTGTGGACCTGCCCGAACCGGGGCCGGGGCAGTTGTTGGTGCGGATCGAGGCGGCGCCGATCAACCCGTCGGACCTGGGGCTGATGTTCGGCCCGGCCGACATGGAGACACTGACGCATGACGGCCAGGCGCTGACCGCGCGCATCCCCGATCGCGCCATGCCGGCGATGAAGGCCAGGATCGGCCAGTCGCTGCCGGTCGGCAACGAGGGGGCAGGGACCGTCATCGAGGCGGGAGCGGACCAGCAGCACCTGATCGGCCGGCGGGTCGCGATGCTGGGCGGCGCGATGTATGCCCGCCTGCGCCTGATCGAGGCCAAGGATTGCTTGGTCCTGCCAAAGGGAGCTTCGGCCGAGGAAGGCGCGGCGCTGTTCGTGAACCCGCTGACGGCCTTGGGCTTCGTCGAAACGATGCGTGCCGAGGGACATTCCGCCATCGTTCACGCGCCGGCGGCGTCGAACCTCGGGCAGATGCTGGTGCGCATCTGCCAGGCGGATGGCATCGGCCTGGTGAATATCGTCCGCAGCGCTGAACAGGTCGCCCTGCTGCGGGACCTGGGTGCGACCCATGTCGTCGACAGCAGCACCGACAGCTTTCGCGAGGACCTGACGGAGGCGATCGCCGCGACCGGCGCCACGATCTCGTTCGACGCCATCGGCGGGGGCGAGATGACCAGCACCATCCTGAACGCGATGGAAGCGGTCGCGGCGCGCAGCATGACCAGCTATGACCGCTATGGCTCGTCGGTGATGAAGCAGGGCTACATCTACGGCGCGCTGGACACCGGACCCTCGGTCCTGCGGCGCGGTTTCGGGTTCAGCTGGCGCGTCGGCGGCTGGCTGCTCTTCCATGCCCTGCAGCGCCTGGATCCGGCCACCGTCCAGCGGATGCGCCAGCGCGTCCTGGACGAGATGACGACGACCTTTGCCAGCCATTACACCGCCCGTATCACCCTCGAGGAGGCCCTGGAGCCCGAGACGATTGCGGCCTATGTCCGCAAGTCGACAGGGGCCAAGTATCTGCTGACGCCTTGAGGAAGTGACAGTCGCCGTGGCTTATCCTGCGGCGGCCTCCTATGGCTGGCCTGGCTGACTGCGGGGGGCAGCCGGCAAAAGGTGCGGCCTGCCGCGGCCCGTGCGGCATTTATTGGTTTCCCGGGCGAATATGCTGGCAGCGGGATGAATTACGCTCGCTGTCGGGGAGAACATTAATCCGAAACCTGGAGGGCTGGCTGGCCGTCGAACCGTCTCCAAGTCGTCATCAGTCGGTCGCAGCGGCGTCATCTTCGGTTGGCGGAGAGAGGCCTCCAGATCCTGGACGACTGACCGTGCCAAAACTAGCCCTTCTGCCCTTGGCCTTTGCGCTGGCTCATATGGCCGAGGGCGTCACTGGCTCGGTCAAAGGCTTTGAGATCGACGCCCCGGGTAACGATCCCGTCATAGCGGCACCGACGACAGCTCGGGCCAGCCGCTGCCTGATCGCGGGGCCAGATGCGACAGTCGTGGGGGCGGCCCAAACTACCGGATACTCAGGTGGCAGACGCTCAGGGTGCGCCGGCAAGGATCAGGATGAAGAGGAATGACCCGCCCGCAAGCACACCGGTCGTTCCTGACACTTCGGACCCCTCAGCCTCCTTACCGGCATCGCGATGGGCGCAAGCGGCCCGCTCCGCTGCCAGGCCCCTCCAGGCACCCATGAACCTGCTGGCCGATCGCGCTTGTTCCACGGACTTGGCAGGTTCCGCCGTGGCGCGTTCCATATCTGTTCTCTGCAATTCTTTACGGCTATACTTTCTGAAAAACATCCAGCCGGCCGCCGTCATTGCAGAAGAAACTCTACTCCCTCGCCCGTGGGCTTGCCTGGCTCGCGATGGCGCTCTGCACCTTGGCGACAGGGCTGGCCATCCTGTGTCTCGCTGATCTGCACCGGCAGCCAGAGGCGCTTCTGATGCTGGGCTGCACCATCGTGATCCTTCCCGGCTGGGTCCTGCGGCGACCCAGGCGCAGGCGCAGGCGGCGCCCGGTGATGCGGCGGAAGGTCAGGGCCAAGCCGGTCGCTCCCCCAGCAGTCAGGGCGCCGCGGCGTCGTCCCAGCCAGCCCTTCACCCTCGGGGTGCCAAGCGACGGCCACGACTTTGAACTGTGGGTGGCGCGCCGCCTGCGGCAGCAGGGCTGGCGCACCCGCCTGACCCAAACCAGCGGGGACCAGGGGATCGACATCGTCGCGACCATGGGCCGGACCAAGGTCGGCATACAGTGCAAGCGCTATACCGGCTCGGTCGGCAACAAGGCAGTGCAGGAGGCGATCGCGGGCCGGGTGTTTCACGGGCTGCATGTCGCGGCCGTCGTCACCACCGGCACCTATACCCGCAGCGCCGAGGAATTGGCCCGCAAGGCCGGCATCCATCTCTACGGTGTGGGCGACATCGCCGAGATCCGCAAGCTTGCCAAGAAACCGTCCTGACCAGCTGTTTCCCACGCGGCTGGCTGCAAGAACTTATGTCCCTCGTTTCCAGATACAGTCTATATGTAAATCCGATATCATACTCTTTGGCATATTCGGATGGCGTAATCACTAGAATCTTAATCTGAATGGTCGGGACGGAATAAACGATTCATATTATCTCAGGCAAAGCCAGTGGTGTTTTGTGAGAGTGCGTCGTGCCTTATCTTCACGATCTTATCGAACTGTCGGGTATTGCCAGCAATACCACCTATAGCGCCGCGAATGGCACCATATTGGGGGTGATCGACAACTCGACCTATACCGGCGACAACGACAATACCGCCACCAGCATCGTCGAGCTGAACGACACCGATTACAATGGCGGTATCCTGACGATCGGGGGCGTGGCCTACAAGATCCACCTGGTGACGCCCGCCAGCACGTCGCAGCCGGTGACGCTGACCGACGGCTCTGGTGCCATCCGGAACGTCACCGGCGACGACTACAGGACCAACATCGCCTTCATCCGCGCGGTACCACTGTCCGGCACCGGCGCCACACGATATTTCGCCGCGCTGGACGACAGCGTCGGGGATATCAACATCGCCTCTCTCCAGACGCGGACGCTGGACTTCGATCCGTCGGGCCATGACGTCAAGATCAACCTGACCACGAACAACAACATCACCAGCGATGGCGGCGACCTGCTGATCGGCGGGGACGGCAACGACGCCCTGAACGGCGGCGGGGGCAACGACACGCTGAGCGGCGGGGCCGGTGCCGACACGCTTGTGGGGGGCGCAGGCAACGACCGGCTGGACGGCGGCATCGGCAACGACCACTTGGACGGCGGCGACGGCAACGACACGCTGAACGGCGATGACGGGGATGACAACCTTTATGGCGGCGCGGGCGAGGACCTGCTGAGCGGTGGGGCGGGCAATGATTATGTTCACGGCGGGGCCGGGCATGACACGCTGAACGGAGGGGCCGGACACGACACGCTGGTCGGCGACCTGGGCAATGACGTCCTGAACGGCGGCCTCGGGAACGATCACCTTGATGGCGGCTCGGGGAACGACACGCTGAACGGGGATGACGGCGACGACTATCTTGCGGGCGGGCTGGGCGAGGATGTGCTCAACGGCGGCGCCGGCATGGACTATCTGGATGGCGGCGACGGTCACGACACGCTGAACGGCGGGGCCGACAACGACACAGTGGTAGGGGGGCTGGGCAACGATCTACTGAACGGCGGCTTGGGCAATGACCGGCTGGATGGGGGCGACGGCAACGACACGCTGAACGGCGAGGATGGCGACGACAGCCTCTATGGCGGCACGGGCGAGGATCTGCTGGATGGCGGCGCGGGCAACGACTATCTGGAAGGCGGGGATGGCCATGACACGCTGGGCGGCGGTGCGGGGCACGACACCTTGGTTGGCGGGCTGGGCAACGATCTGCTGAACGGCGGCTTGGGCAATGACCGGCTGGATGGGGGCGACGGCAACGACACGCTGAACGGCGAGGATGGCGACGACAGCCTCCGTGGCGGCGCGAACGAGGATCTGCTGGATGGCGGTGCGGGCAACGACTACCTAGAAGGCGGCGATGGCCATGACACGCTGAACGGAGGAACGGGGCAGGACACCCTCATGGGCGGCCTTGGCAACGACCTGCTGAACGGCGGCGCCGACAATGATGTCCTTGATGGCGGTGCAGGCAACGATACGCTGAACGGCGGCACGGGCGCCGACCGTCTGACGGGCGGATCGGGCAACGATGTTTTCGTCTATACGGCCGATGGCAGCATCGACAGGATCACCGACTTCAATACCGGCAATACCGGCGCGCTGAGTGACGGCGACACGACCAACAACGATTTCATTGACCTCAGCCGATACTACTACAGCCTGTCGCAGCTGAAGGCCGACCATGCCGATGACGGCATCCTGAACCAGTCCAACACGACCGATGCCTCAGGGCGCCTGGTCAGCTATGACGGCAAGGAGTCCCTCCTGGTCAATGGCAGTGGGGGGATCGTCTTCGAGGGTCTGCAGCCGTCGGACTTCACCAATGACAATACCGGCGTGCCATGCTTTGTCCGGGGCACCATGATCCTGACGCCGGACGGCGAGGTCGCGGTCCAGGACCTGCGCCGGGGTGATCTTGTCCTGACGCTGGACGCCGGCGCACAGCCTGTCCTGTGGATCGGGCACCGGGCGCTGTCAGCGGCGGAACTGGCCGCGCGGCCCAGGCTGCGGCCGATCCGCATTTCGGCCGGGGCGCTTGGCGAGGGGCTTCCCCTGCGAGCGCTGACGGTTTCGCCGCAGCATCGGGTCCTGCTGCGCTCGCGCATTGCCGGGCGGATGTTCGGCCAGGACGAAGTGCTGGTCGCGGCCAAGCACCTGGTCGGAAGCTGCGGGATCGAGGTGATCCAGGATCAGGCGCCGGTCGAATACTGGCACGTCATGTTCGACCGCCACCAGGTGATCTGTTCCGAAGGCGCCATGACGGAAAGCCTCTTTACCGGCGCCGAGGCGCTGGACAGCATGGGACGCGAAAGCCGGCAGGAGATCATGGAACTGCTGCCCCAGCTGGCGGACCGCCCCTTCCGGCCCGCGCGCAGGTTCCTGAACGGGCGCGCGGGCCGGAACCTGGCGCTGCGCCACCGGAAGAACCAGGTGGCGCTTTGCGCGGCATCGGGCCTGGGGGCGGGGCCGACCTAGACGGTCAGCGCCAGCCCCGCCGTCCCGTCATCCCCTCGATCGGTGCGGGAGGGTAGGGCCGCGTCACCAAGGCGGGCTTGCGCCTTTCGTAGAACGCGTTGCCGCCCGCCACCAGGACATAGTGCATGTTGTTGTAGGATGCCCGATAGCTGGCCGCGTGGAAGAACTGGGCGTTGCCGACCATCGGATGGCGTTCGCCCCGCATGACCGAAGCGGCGGCCTCGCGCACCAGCGGGACGGACCGGTCGTTCATCTTGCGGGACATGATCCCCGGCGCGAACTGTCCCTTCTGCGACACCACCCCGCAGACGGAACGCGGATAATCCCCCGACCGGACCCGGTTCATCACCACGGTGCCCACCGCGACCATCCCGTCGCGGCTGGAGCGGTTGGATTCGAAATACATCGCCCGCTCCATGCATTCGCGTTCGCTGTGCCGCTGAAAGCCTCCGCAGCCCGTCAGCAGCAGGATCGCCCCCACCCGCAGGACGGTCCGCATCGTCACGCCATAGAATTTCATGTCTGGTTGTCCCGCCGCTCGTGAGGTCCGCTTTTTTCCGGGCAACCTAGCAGCGTGCCTTGGATCGGGCAATCGCCGCCGCAGGCCGCGGATTTCCTGTTGGACGGCAGGGATCGGTGCCGGCATAAGGGCGCCGGCAGTCCGACCCGGCGCCGCCTTCGTGTTCCACCCCCTGCGGTGGGCTTTTGTTGATCCGGCAGAGCAAGTTGAAATGATGAACAACACCCAGAAGATCGCGATAGTCACCGGGGGCCTTTCGGGGATCGGCCGCGCCGTGGCGCGCCGTTTTGCGGCGGATGGCATGATCGTCCATATCGGCGCCCGGCGCGGCGACGATCCGTCCTTTGAACGCGACCTGCGCCAGGCCCTTGGGGCAACCGTCAGCGTTCGCGGCCTGGATGTCAGGGATACCGACAGCGTCGCGGCTTTCGTGGCGAAGGTGGTCGAGGAGCACGGGCGCGTGGACGTGCTGGTCAATGCCGCCGGCGTCTATGACGAGGCGCCTGTAGCCGGTCATCCCGACCGGCTGTGGGACGACACCATCGACACGAACCTGACCGGGACCTTCAAGATGATCCGGGCGGTCCTGCCCGGCATGATGGAGCGGAAATGGGGGCGCATCGTCAACATCGCCTCGGTCGCGGCGCATCAGGGCATGGCGAACAACGCCGCCTATTGCGCGTCCAAGGCGGGCCTTCTGGGCCTCGGGCGCTGCGTCAGCCTGGAGGCGGCCCCGCACGGCGTCACCTGCAACAGCATCAGCCCGACCTGGGTCGAGACCGAGATGCTGCAGCAGTTCATCGAACAGGACATGCAGCAGACCGGCCAGTCACGGGCCGAGGTTCGCGCCAGATACGAGGCCTCGAACCCGCAAGGTCAGCTGGTGCAGCCCGACGAGATTGCGGGTCTGGCAGCCTTCCTGGCCAGCGACGCGGCCCGGGCCATCACCATGGCCGACCATCAGGTCAATGCCGGGTCGCTGTGGTGACGCTGCGCCTCCAGCCGGCGCGCCAGCAGGCCTGACACGTCCGACACCTGTGCGAAGGGGCCAAGGCCCAGCTGGTCCCAGATCCGCCGCGCCTGCGCATGGTCGAACCGCGCATCCGCCTGCAGAGTGCCGGGGTTGTCCTGCAGCAGCCGCCGTTCGGCGGGGCTGAGGGGGGCGGCCTCCAGCCAGTCCGTGACCGGCATTACCTGCATGTCCGCAGGCGCGGTCACGGCATCGCCCGTGATCAGGTTGCAGTAGCGCAGCCCCTCGGGCGCGGGTTGCCGGACCAAAAAACGCGCGGCGGCACGGACATCGGTCATCCTGAAGCAAAGGCCCAGGGGCGCCCGGTCCAACTGCCGGCAGCCCGTCAGGATGCTTTCGTAGATGTCCTTGGGATTGGGATCCCCGAGGTCGTAGAGCGACGGCAGCCGCAGGATCATGGCCGACACGCCGGAAGCTGCGATGGCATGTTCGGCGGCGATTTTGGCCGCACCATAGCCCGAGATCCCCGCAAAGGGCGCGGTGACGTCTTCGGCAAAGGGGCCGCCCGCATCGGGAAAGATCGAGGTCGAACTGGAAAAGGCCAGCGGCGCATCGGCATCGCGGCAGAACTGCAGGACCGTCATGATGCCCGCCTGCGACCAGGCCTCCATCCGTTCGCGGTCGACGGCAAGGTTCACCATCGCCGCGCAATGGATGACGGATGAGACCTGCGCGGCCAACCGGTCATAGCTGTCCGGATCAAGGCCAAAACGTGGCGCGTCGATGCTGCCTGCCACGGCCACGACCCGGTCCCGCGGGATGCCCAGGGCATCGGCCCGCGCGGCCAGGCGCGCCTGGGGGTTAGTGTCGCGGGGCCGCACCAGGCAATAGATCACCTGGTCGCCGGGCAGGTGCCGCGCGGCCTCGGCCAGGACATGCCCGCCCAGAAAACCCGTGGCGCCGGTCAGCAGGATGCCCCTGCGCTCAAACTGGGCGACCGGGGTTGCGGCGGCGTCTTTCGTCAGCAGGTCGTGCAGCCGGGCCAAGGGCAGGTTCAGCGCCCAATCGAAATCCACCGCCCGCCCATAACCCGCCTCCAGCGACAGCAGCAGATCGACGCACATCAGCGAATCGCCGCCCTGGTCATGAAAGGACAACGACGGATCGAGGTTGGCCGCCGGACATGCCAGGATGCGCGCGGCAAGGCGCGTCACCGGCAGGTTGCCGTCATCCTCCTCCGGCTCCAGATGCGCGGGCGGCAGGGCCGGAAGCGCCTTGAAGTCGCATTTGCCCGAAACCGGGTTGAGGGGGATTTCCGGCAGGTGCACCAGGTAGGTTGGCGTGCAATAGCGCGGCAGGCCTTGTTGCAGCGCCTCGGCCAAGGCCGGGGGCGTGCGCTGCCAGCCGGGCGCAAGGTCCCAACTTTCGGCATTCACCGCCTGCTGCGCGGCATCGGCGGTATAATAGAAGACCAGCACCTGCCCCTGGCGGTCCATCTGCTGCACCCAAGGGATCGCTTGGGAAAAGCGCAGATGGTCGCCCATGGTTTCCGTCAGCTCGCGGGTCTGGATGCTGTGGCCGCGCAGCTTCAGCATGTGGGCCACGCGCCCCAGCACATGGATCTGTCCGTCGGCCGTGACATAGCCGCGGTCGCCGGTGTCATAAAGGCGCTGATCCTGGCCCTCCAGCCGCAGGGTGCGAAAGCGCTGGGCAGTTTCCTCGGGGCGGTTGACATAGCCCGGTCCCAGCATCCGGGGACCTTCGAAATGCAGCAGGCCCGGCAGGCCCGGCGGGCAGGGCCGGTCGCCGTCGTCCAGCACCACGGCGCGCAGATGCGGCATCGCCGCGCCGACGGACAGGCCTTCGGCCGGAGCGGGGGCGCTCGTGACCTGCGTCATGCAGATGTCATGGGTCTCGCAGATGCTGTAGAGGTTCCAGATCCGGGTGTCCGGAAGCCGCCGGAGCGCCTCGGCCGCCAGCCCCTCGCGCACGACCTCGCCGTTCAGGACGACGCGGCGCAGGGGCAGGGCGGCGCCTTGGGCCGGGTCGATGGCGCTCAGGGTCTTTTCGAAAAAGGATGGGGTGAACAGCATCTCGTCGATGCGGTTGCGCGACAGGAAGGCGACCAGCGCCTTGGGCGACATCAGGTCGTTCAGCCCCGGAAAGTGCAGCTGCGCGCCGCGCCGCAGCGGCCGGAACATCTCCCAGATCGCGAAGATGTAGATCCCGACGCGCATCGCCGGGTCATAGGGGGTATAGGCATCGCGCCAGCGATAGGACAGGAAGGCCGCGTCATGGGTCACCGGGATGCATTTCGGCCGTCCGGTCGTGCCGGATGTAGCCACAAGATAGATCGCATCCGTCGGCCGCACAGCGGCGGCAAGCAGCGCCGTCCGATCCCCCTGCGCCCCGCCAAGGCAACTTTCGGCGGCGATCACCCGGCACTGGGCGGGCAGCTGCCCGGGCTGCGGCGGCTGGCTGGTGATGATGGTCCCCACCTGCAGCTCATCCACGATGTTGGTCAGGACGGCCTGCGGCATGGCGGGGTCCAGGTGCACGAAGGGCCGCCCGCTGATCACGCAGGCGGTGGCCGCGGCCGCCAGCAGCGTGCTGGGCATCCCGAAGATGGCGATCGGCCCCTGGCCTGTGGGCTGGCACTGGAATTCCTGAACAAAGCGCGCCAGTTCGGCATAGCTCAGCTGGTGATCCCGGTCGATCAGGGCCAGGTTGTCGGGATGGGCGGCCAGCGCGCGCACCAGCTCCTCTGGGACGGTGGTGTCGTCGGCTGATGTCGGGGTGACGGAACTGCACATGTCGGAAAAGCCCATCCAAGCTTCGCAATGAGCCCTTCGCATAGGAGAGGCGGCCCGGATTGTCCACCGTGGCGGCGTCTGGCGCCCCGCTGTCCGCCCCCGGACAAAAGGCTGATCAGAAGATGTGCATCCCTGTTGCGCCGCCCGGCGTTGTAACGGATTATGACGCCCTGCAAATGATCTTGCGCGGCCGGTCCGACGAAAGGGATCCCGATGTCCGAAGCCGAGCCGTTCTTCGGTCTCTCGCCCATTCATGTGCTGATGTCCGTGGTCGGGGCCACGGTCTTCGTGGCCTATCTGCTGCCGCGCTTCGCCCTTCTGCGGGCGGCCTCGTCATCGGCGATCCTGATGATCATGGGGCTGGTGACCTTTGCCTTCGTTCCCGGCATGCCCGAAGCGCTGGACCCGACCGTTTCCCCCCGCATCTGGGAAATCACCAGCGAGGTGGCGGTGATCGTGGTGCTGTTCGCGACCGGCCTGCGCATCGACAATGTCAGCAGCTGGCGCCGGTGGAGCCCCACTTTCCGCCTGCTGCTGATCGCCATGCCGCTGACGATCGGGGTGCTGGCCTTCCTGGGCTGGGCCTTGGCGGGGATGACGGTCGCGGGGGCGGTGATGCTGGGCGCGGTCCTGTCGCCGACCGATCCGGTGCTGGCGGGCGACGTGCAGGTCGGCCCGCCGCTGGAGGGGCGAGAGCATCCGGTCCGCTTCACCCTGACGGCCGAGGCCGGGCTGAACGACGGTCTGGCCTTTCCCTTCGTCTATCTGGGGCTGATCATCGCCGCGCATGGCACCGATCCCTCGCAATGGCTGGCGGAATGGGTGCTGCGCGATCTTCTTTACCGGATCACCGTCGGGGCGGTGCTGGGCGCGCTGGTGGGCTGGGTGCTGGGCCGCAGCCTGTTCTCGTCCTGGGGCCGCAGCGCAATCGAGAAGAGCGGCCCCGGCGTCCTGGCGCTTGGCGCGGTCCTTCTGTGCTACGGCGTGGTCGAACTGGCCGAGGGCTATGGCTTCATCGGCGCCTTCACCGCGGGCCTCATGTGCCGCAGGGTCCAGGAAAAGCACCAGTTCCACAAGCGGCTCCACGCCTTCAGCGAGGCGGTGGAACATGCGCTGACGGCGATCCTGCTGGTGCTGCTGGGCAGCATCCTGCCCTCGCTCTGGCCGGTCCTGGACTGGCGGCATTCGCTGATCGGGTTCAGCCTGTTGCTGGTGATCCGCCCGCTGATCGGGTGGCTGTCCCTGCTGGGGACGGGGATGACCTCGGGCGACCGGCTGATCGTGGGGTTCTTCGGGGTGCGGGGCATCGGGTCGGTCTATTACGTGGGCTATGCGACGGGCCATATGGAATTCGTCAACGAGGCGCAGCTCTGGGCGCTGGTGGCCTTTACCATCTTCGCCTCGGCGATCATCCATGGCGGGACCAGTTTCCTGGTCGACCGGCATGCCTCGGCCTTGGATGCCGACGACCCGGACACGGGCAGGCCCCGGAAGGCCTGAGGCCCGGACAGGGGCCGCAGGCGGGGCCGTCAGCCCCGGCGGGCCATGATCCAGATGAAGAACAGGCCGCCGCAGAGCCCCGTGACGACGCCGACGGGCAGGTCCTCGGGCGCCAGTGCGACGCGCGCCAGGGCATCGGCGCCGATCAGGAACACGGCACCCGCAAAGGCCGATGCCGGCAGCACGCGGGCATTGTCGCCGCCCACGAACATGCGGACCAGGTGCGGCATCATCAGGCCGACAAAGCCGATCAGGCCCGAAAAGGCGACCATCACGCCGGTGATCAGCGCGGCCACGACAAAGACGGTCAGGCGGAACCGCCCCACCTCCAGCCCCAGGCTGGCGGCGGTTTCGTCCCCTAGGCTCATCGCGTTCAGCCGGCCGGCCTGCGCCCAAAGCCACAGCCCGCAGGGCACAAGCACCGCCAGCGGCCAGGCCAGATGCGCCCATTGCGCAAGGCCAAGCCCGCCCAGCATCCAGAAGACGACTGTATGCGTCGCCTTGGGGTCGCCCAGGAAGATGAGGATATTGGCGCAGGCCATCACCACGAAGCTGACGGCGACGCCGGTCAGGACAAGGCGGTCGGCGCTGGTGGCGCGGGCGACCCCGGCCAGCCCCAGGACCAGCCCCGTCGCGACCAGCGCACCGCCGAAGGCCATCAGCGGCACGGTCAGCGTCCCCAGAAACAGCCCCGTGTGCAGCAGCGCCGCGATGGCCCCGAAGGCCCCGCCGGACGAGATGCCCAGCAGGTGGGGGTCGGCCAGCGGGTTGCGGGTCACCGATTGCAGCGCCGCACCTACCAGGCCCAGGCCCGCCCCGACGATGCCGGCCAGGATCACGCGGGGCAGGCGGATCTCCCACACGATGCTGGCGCGCCCCGCGCTCCAGTCCGGGGTCAAAAGGCCCGGCAGAAGCCGGTCCAGCACCACGCCCCAGACCGTCGTCAGCGGTACCGACACCGCACCGACCGAAACCGCGATGCCGATGGCCATCACCATGATCCCGGCCAAGATGGTCCCCAAGCCCAGCCTGAGCCCCATCCTGGCGGCCGGACTCCGTGCGGCTATGGCTCCGATCGTGCTGTCGGTCATCTCCGCGGTTCCCGGAAGGCGGCGACCAGCTTTTCGACCGCCTGGATGTTGCGCGGGCCCGGCGTCGCCTCGACATAATCCAGGACCACGAAGCGGTCGTTTCTGACGGCGTCGATCCCGGCCAGTGCGGGGCTGGATTTCATGAAGTCGATCTTCTGCTGCGCGGTCACGTCGCCATAGTTCACGATGACCACGACCTCTGGGTCGCGGTCCACCACGGCCTCCCAGCTGACCTCGGCCCAACTCTTGTCCAGGTCGTCCAGGATGTTGCGGCCCCCGGCGGCCAGGATCAGGGCGGTCGGCATGGCATGCGCGCCGGCGGTGAAGGGCGCGGCCTCGCCGCTGTCATAGACGAAGACACGCAGCGGATCGCCGCCGCCTGTGCCCTGGGTCGCGGCCTCCAGCCGGGTCTTCCATCCCTCGACCAGCGCGGTGGCCCGGTCCTCGACCGCGAAGATGCGGCCCAGGTTCAGGATGTCGGCATACATGTCCTCCATGCTGGACCGGGGTCGCGGCCCCAGGTGGATGCAGCTTTCCGTCAGCTCGTAGACCTGAATGCCGAAGGGGGCGAGGGTCTTGGGCGTGACCTCTCCGCCGACCTTCATGCCGTAGTTCCAGCCGGCAAAGAAAAAATCCGGCTCGGCCGCGGCCAGGACCTCCTTACTAGGGTATTTTTCCGACAGCTCCGGCAGTTCGGCGATGCCCTCCCGCATCTGGGCATCCAGCGTCTTCCAGCCCGAGATGCCGGTATAGCCGATCATCCGGTCGCGCAGGCCCAAGACCAGCATCATCTCGGTCAGGTTCACGTCGTTCGAGATCGCGCGGCGTGGCGGGGTGTCGAATGTCACTGGCCTGTCGCAGCTTTGCACCGTCACCGGCTGGGCCAGCACGGCGCCTGCGGACAGAAGAATGGCGGCAAGGGACAGGCGGATCATCGGCGGGCCTTTCGGGAAAACGGTCACAGGTGGAAGGTGAAACGGGGCGACGGCCCGCTGCGGTCGACCCGCGCCCGGACCTGGAAGGCGCGCGCCAGCGTCGTCTCGGTCAGGGCCTGGTCGGGGGGACCGTCGGCCAGCACGCGACCCTGCGACAGGACCAGCACGCGTTCCGCGAATTCGGCCGCCAGCGTCAGGTCGTGCAGCGTGGCGATGACGGTCAGGCCCAGGCCCTTCAGCAGGGCCAGCAGTTCAAGCTGGTGGCGGATGTCGAGGTGGTTCGTAGGCTCATCCAGCACGATGACCTGCGGTTCCTGGGCCAGGGCGCGGGCCACCATCACGCGCTGACGCTCGCCCCCTGACAGGCTGCCATAGGGGCGGTCGGCCAGCGCGGTCAGGTCCATGCGGTCGATCGCGCCGGCGATGATCGGGGCATCCGCCTGGCCCGGCAGCGACAGCCCCGCCGACCAGCCGCGCCGATGCGGCAGGCGGCCCAGCGCCACGATCTGCCGCGCGGTCAGGGCAAAATCCGTGGGCTGTTCCTGCAGCACCGCCGCCAGGCTGCGGGCCACCTGATCCGCGGGGGTCCGCCACAGGTCGCGCCCCATCAGGGCGATGCGGCCCTGGCGCGGAGCGTGATGGCGATAGATCAGCCGCAGCAGCGATGATTTTCCCGCACCATTGGCCCCGCAGATCGCCATGACCTGCCCCTGTGGCACGCTGAAGCTGATGTCAGACAGGATGTCGGGGCGCCGCGCGGGGCCCCAGCAGACATCCGAAAGCTGCACCGCCGGAGTCATCGGCACCCCCGGACAGCGGCATCGGCCGCCCGGGGACGGTTCAGCGGGCGGACACCGGGCATGGCCACGGGTCGGCACAAGAGATCATCCATCGAATGCTCCTTCCGGGACACCCCGCCCGGTGGTCGTCGTCTTCGATGGCAGGTCTCCTGACTTCGCGGGTCGTCGCGGTCTTCGCCTTCCCGCACCCGGATCGGGCGCAGTGGCGTCGAAGAACGCTCTCCGCTTACAGTTGCGGGGGCAGTCACGGATTTGGCGCCTGATGGCTACACCGCACCGTGTTCCCTTTTCACCCGGCCGCGCGTGGTTTGGCCGGGAACCATCGCCTCGATGAATGACCGCAGCCGGCGCAGGGGTCAAGCCGCATCGGCAGGGCAGGCGCAGCTTTGCCGTCCGATTTGCGGACGTGGTAGTGCTAGGTCGCTGCTGCGGCAGGCTGCGTTTCATCATGTGCCCTCCGGATGAGGGCGTTAGATACGTAATAACATTACAATTCGCAACTGGGTGCGGCTAACAGGGGCGGTCCTCCCAAGGCTGCGGCTGGCATTGCCGCAGCCTTGGGGAAAAAACCTCAGCTGGCGCCGTAAAGCTGACGGGCCTCGCGGAAGGACATGAGGCGGCCCAGCTTTTCGTCCCACAGATGCAGGTTCACCGAACGCAGGCTTTCCAGGGGCGTCAGCCGCTGTGCCGAGGCCAGTTCGGAATGATCGCGCAGGATCTCGGGCAATCGGTAGAAGGGGATGCGGCTGTACAGGTGATGGACATGGTGGATGCCGATATTGGCCGAAAGCCAGCGCAGGGGCTGGGGCAGGACATAATGCGAGGAGCCGGCAAGGGCGGCCTCGTGCAGCTGCCAGTCGTCCCCCTTGGCCCAATGCGTCTCCTCGAACTGGTGCTGGACATAGAACAGCCAGACGCCGATCGTGCCCGCCACCATCGAGGTCGGCAGGAAGATCAGCAGCACGGGTGCCGGTCCGCCCAGCCAGATCATCAGCCCCAGGATCGCCGCCAGCGCCAGGTTGGTGCCGAGGGCCGAGATCCAGAACTGCGATCCCGCCCGCATCAGCCCGATGGGCAGCCGGTTCTGCAGGATGAACAGGTAGGTGGGCCCCAAGACGAACAGGACGAAGGGGTGACGATAGAGCCGGTACATCAGCCGCCCGAAACGGCTGCGGCTGCGATATTCGGAGACGGTCAGGGTCATCACGTCGCCGATGCCGCGCTGGTCCAGGTTGCCATGCTGCGCGTGGTGCAGCGAATGGGTGCGCTTCCAGACATCATAGGGCGTCAGCGTCAGCACGCCAAGCGCACGCCCCACCCAGTCCTGCACCGTCCGGTTCCTGAAGAAGGAGGCGTGCCCGCAATCGTGCTGGATGCAGAAGATCCGCACCAGGAACAGGCCGTTGACCATCGCGATCGCCAGCGCCAGCCAATAGCTGACCGACAGCGCAGCCCAGGCCAGTGCCCAGAGCGCCAGGAAGGGCACCAGCGTCACCACCAGCTCGATCACGCTGCGGCGAGTCGAGGGCTCGCGGTATTTTGCCAGGATCTGCACCCATTCCTTGGCCTGACGCGCAGGAATGGAGGTGTCGGTAATGCTCATGTATCAGCGCCCTTACGCCTGCCAGCGGGGTTGGAGAAACCAGATGGACCGCCCCGGCCATCCGCGGATCGCGCATGCGCAAGCCGCAGACGCCGCTGCCATCCAATGCCCCTATATCGCGCCATGCCCCCGGATGGCGAGGACTTATGCGTCACGTGCGCGAGATCGCCGCGGCAGGCCCCGGACCTGCAGGGCCAAGCCATGGAGTTGCAGGAAAAGCTTGCATCCCAGTCACGCCGACGCCATGCAGATGAGGTGACGAAAGCGACCCTTATCACCCCCGCCGCCCTGGCCGGTCTTGGCTGGTCCCCGTTCTTCGCCGACCAGACCGGTCCCGAGGATGCGGGGCTGGTCCCGGTGCGCATCGCGCTGGTCCACCGGTCGCGGCTGACGGCGGAAACGGGTGAGGGCCAGATCCGCCTGGGGCTGCCCCCGCAGGTGAACACGACCGACTTCGCGGTGGGGGACTGGGTGCTGATCGACCCCGACACACGGGTCCTGATGCGCCGGCTGGACCGCAAGGCCCTGCTGCAGCGCCGGACCGAAGGTGCGACGGTCCAGCAGCTGATCGCAGCGAATGTCGACACGCTGTTCATCGTGACTTCGTGCAACGACGACTTCAACCCGGCGCGGCTGGAGCGGTATCTGGCACTGGCGAACGAGGCCGGCACCGATCCGGTGATCGTGCTGACCAAGATCGACAAGGTCGAGGACCCGGCCGCCTGGCGCGCGCAGGCCGAGGCGCTGCAGCGGGGCCTGCAAGTGGTGATGCTGAACGCCAAGGCCCCCGATGCGGCCGCGGCGCTGATCCCTTGGTGCGGGCCGGGGCAGACGGTGGCGCTGGTCGGATCGTCGGGCGTGGGTAAGTCGACGCTGCTGAACACGCTGGCCGACAAGGCGCCGGACCAGGCGCAGGAAACCGGCGGCATCCGCGAGAGCGATGCCAAGGGGCGCCACACCACCACCGCACGGTCGCTGCATGCCATCCGGGGCGGAGGCTGGGCGATCGACACGCCCGGTATGCGCACGCTGCATGTCAGCGACGTGGCCGCCGGGCTGGACGTGCTGTTCGCCGAGATCACCGACCTGGCGCCCGCCTGCCGGTTCCGCGACTGCACCCATGCGCATGAACCGGGCTGCGCCGTTCAGGCCGCCGTCGCCGCCGGCGAGCTGTCGGCCGAGCGGCTGGAGCGCTGGCGCAAGCTTCAGGAGGAGAACCGCGCCAACACGCCGGTCATGACCGGGCCGCGCGGCAACCGGACGGTCGTGCCGCGCAAGCGCCGCTGATCGCCTCAGTATTTCTGCGGGACATACAGCTCGCGCGGCAGGACCTCGCGTTCGTAATCGGGCTTGAAGACGCGGTCGGGCAGCCGGACCTCTTCATGGGGAACGTCCTCATAGGGGATCATTTCCAGAAGGTGGCTCATGCAGTTCAGGCGGGCGCGCTTCTTGTCGTTGCCGGGCACGATGTACCAGGGCGCCTCGGGGATGTTCGTGCGCACGAACATGTCCTCCTTGGCCTTGGTGTAGGATTCCCACCGCACGCGGCTCTGCAGGTCCATGGGCGACAGCTTCCACTGTTTCAGCGGGTCGTGGATGCGCATCTGGAAACGCATCTGCTGTTCCTCGTCGGTGATCGAGAACCAGTATTTCACCAGCCGGATGCCCGACCGCACCAGCATCCGCTCGAATTCCGGAACGTCCTGGAAGAACTGCTCGACCTGGTCCTCGGAGGCAAAGCCCATCACCCGCTCGACGCCGGCGCGGTTGTACCAGCTGCGGTCGAACAGCACGATCTCTCCGCCCGCGGGCAGGTGGGGAACATAGCGCTGGAAATACCACTGGGTCTTTTCCCGGTCCGACGGCGCGGGCAGGGCCACCACGCGGGCCACGCGCGGGTTCAGCCGCTGCGTGATCCGCTTGATCGCGCCGCCCTTGCCGGCCGAATCGCGACCCTCGAAGATCACCACGACCTTTTCCTTGTGGTGGCTGACCCAGTCCTGCAGGCGGATCAGCTCGGACTGCAGGCGCAGCAGCTCGTGGAAATACAGCTTGCGGTCGATCTGGTCGGGATGGTGGCTGCGATAGATGCGCCGGATCTCGGCCGACAGGACCGCGTCCTCCAGCTCGATCTCCAGGTCCTCGTCCAGCGTTTCCTGCAGCTCTGCCTCGAGCCAGTCCTTGTAGCCGTTATCCATTGCCGTCTCCGGGTCCTTGTCTGGGCGGTGTAGGGCCGCAATGTAACCGATTTAAGTCATTGGCGTTTCAGCGCGAAAACAGGCGGGCGCATTCCGCCGTGACGGCCAGCACAAAGCTGCCGTCGCGCAGGCCATCCACAGTGCCGCACCAAGCCCCTGCCGTCGTGAACAGGCTTTTCGTGCCGCGCGCCGGGCGATAGGCGACGCGGCGCCCGTTCACGTCGAACAGGTTCAGCACGCCGCCAGCGTTGGGCGCGTAATAGCCCAGGACATCGCCCCCCGCCGTGAAGATCAGCCGCTGTTCGTTGGCCGGGTTCGAGGGCCGGTTCTCCCAGGCCGCCGACGAATTCGCCGTGTTGCCGCCCGAGTTCCAGGCCGCATTGGGGGAATTGGCGGCTCGCGCCGGGTTGTTGGCGGGATGACCCGGGCCCAGGTCGAAGGGCAGCTGGGTCCGGTCCAGGATGATCAGCGGCGCGTCGGCCGGCGCGGGCCCCGCCAGAAGGGCGGGGAGCAGCGCCAGCGGCAAAAGGCGGCGAAGAAGGGGCAGGGGCATCAGAAGGGCTCCGTCACGAACATCGTCATCATGATGCGATCCTTGCCGGGATGACAGGGACCTTCGCATCGTCGCTTTATGGGGTCAGCGCCATCAGCAGCCGGTCCCATTCGGTCCGGGTGCCGGGGATGCCAAGCCGCAGCCAGCGGTCCGAATAGGGAAAGCGCCGCGACCAGATGCGGGCGCGGGCCAGCCGCGCCTGCGCCGCCGGGGCGTCGGGCGTGTTGTAAAGCCGGAACAGATGCGTGCCGCCCACGGGTTGCCAGCCCGCCTTCTGCGCGACATGGTCCAGCCGCAGACTGGCCTCGCTGTGATAGGTCACGGTCTGGTCGGCCCAGGGAAGGTCGGCCATGGCGGCGGCGGCGATCTCCAGCGCGGGGCCGTTGACGGACCAGGGGCCGGCGGCGTCGCGCAGTTGCGCCAGCAGGTCGGGTTGCGCGATGACGAAGCCAAGACGCAGCCCCGCCAATCCCCAGAACTTGCCAAAGCTGCGCAGCACTACGGCATTGCCCGGCAGGTCGCAGGCCAGCGACAGGTCGGGGCGCGGATCGGCAAAGCTCTCATCCACGATCAGACGGCCCACGGTGGCCGCCAGCGCCGTCAGCCGCGCGGGCGACCATTCGCGGCCGTCCGGATTGTTGGGGTTCACGACCACGGCCAGGTCGGCGCCCGCCATCTCCTCAATGCCGGGGGCTGCACGGACCTGCCAGCCCGCGGCACCCAGGCTGCCCGCGTGCTCGTTGTAGCTGTGCGCCAGAACCGCCGCCCGGCCGGGGGCCAGGATGCGAGGCAGCAGCTGGATCGCGGCCGAGGCACCGGCCACCGGCAGCAGCTGTTCCGTGCGGCACCCGTACCAGTCGGCCGCCACGCGAATCAGCCGCGATTCGGCCCGGGCGGTGGGCAGGCAGCGCCAAGCGACCTCGGACAGGGGCGGGACCGGCCAGGGCTGGCGGTTGATTCCTGTGGACAAGTCGATCCAGTCATCGCCCCCGAAACGCGCCTGCGCGACGTCCAGATTGCCCCCGTGATCCCGCTGCATGTTGCGTTTCCTGATCGTTGTCCCTGCCCGATCTGGTAGGGCAGGCCCCCTGTGGATGCAATTGCCGGGTGCGGTTAAGGCTTTACACCCCCTCCAAAGCCCCCCACGATATCTGGTAGGAACATTCGGGCCAACCCGCCCGTTATTGTGTGCTCACCAAGGGTTAGCGGGATCCCCCCGCTCCGACGGCAGGAGGCAGGCCATGGCACAGACCGATCATTTCATCGCCAGCGACGAGATCCATCCGATCGACATCGTCGAGGCCGTGGCCGCCCATCACGAATGGGATTTCGACCGGCTGGCCGACGACCAGATCGCCATGGTCGTCGAGGGCCAGTGGCGCAGCTATTCGCTGACCCTGGCCTGGTCGGCCCGCGAGGAGGTGCTGCGCCTGATCTGCACCTTTGACATGGATCCGCCTGCCGACCGGCTGCCGCTGATCTACGAGACGATCAACCTGGCCAATGACCAGGTCTGGGACGGGGGCTTCACCCTCTGGACGCAGCAGCGGCTGATGGTCTGGCGCTATGGGCTGGTTCTGGCGGGCGATGCGCTGGCCCTGCCCGAACAGATCGACCAGATGATCGGCAGCGCCATCACCGGCTGCGAGCGGTTCTATCCCTCGTTCCAACTGGTCGGATGGGGCGATGCGACGCCCGCCGCCGCGCTGGACATCGCTTTGGGCCAAGCCTACGGACGGGCCTGAGGGGGGCAGCCGCCCCAAGGAGATAAGGGGGGAAGCGGATGAGCGATTTCGACGATATCAACCAGCGCGGCCTGGTGCTGGTCGGCTGTGGCCGGATGGGCGGGGCGATGTTGAAGGGCTGGCTGTCGCGCGGCCTGCAGCCCGCCGCGGTCACGGTCATCGACCCGAACCTGGCGCCGGAATGGCAGGACCGCGGCCTGAAGGTGAATGCCGCGCTGCCGGAACGTCCCGCCGTCGTGGTTCTGGCCGTCAAGCCGCAGATGATGGGCGACGCGCTGACGCGGATGCCCGATCTGGCCGATACGCTGGTGATCTCGGTCGCGGCGGGCACGACCATCGCCACCTTCGAAGCCGCGTTTCCGGGCGCCCCCATCGTGCGGGTGATGCCCAACACCCCGGCGGCGATCGGGCAGGGCATCTCGGCGCTGATCGGCAATGGCCGGGCCACGGAGGCGCATCTGGACCTGGCCGAGGCGCTGATGCGGGCCGTCGGGCGCGTGGTCCGGCTGGCATCCGAGGACCAGATGGACGCGGTCACGGGCCTGTCGGGCAGCGGCCCGGCCTATGTCTTCCACCTGATCGAGGCGATGGCCGCGGCCGGCGAGGCGCAGGGCCTGTCGCCGCAGCTGGCGCTGGAACTGGCGCGCATGACCGTTGCCGGCGCGGGCGCGCTGGCAGTGGACGCCGACGAGGACCCGGCCGTGCTGCGCCAGAACGTCACCTCGCCCGGCGGGACCACCGCTGCGGGGCTGAAGGTGCTGATGGACCCGCAGACGGGCCTGCCGCCGCTGATGGCACGCACGGTCGCCGCCGCCACGGAACGGGGGCGGCAGTTGGGACGGGGCGAGGCATGACCATCACGTTCGACGACTTCCTCAAGGTCGACATCCGCGTGGCCACCATCACCCGCGCCGAACCCTTCCCCGAGGCGCGCAAGCCCGCGATCAAGCTGTGGCTGGACCTGGGCGAGATGGGCAGCCGCAAGTCCTCGGCCCAGATCACGCGCCACTACGACCCCGCCACGCTGGTGGGCAAGCAGGTCCTGTGCGTGGTGAACTTTCCCCCGCGCCAGATCGGCCCGGTCCTGTCCGAGGTCCTGGTGCTGGGCGTCCCCGACCCCGAGGGCGAGGTCGTTCTGATCCGCCCTGACCTGAACGTGCCCAATGGCGGGAGGCTTTATTGAAGCTGCTGGTGACACGGCCCATGACCCTGCGGGCCACTGCCGCGATCCGCGCGCAATTCGACGCGACCTTCCGCGACAACACCCCCCTGACCGAGGCCGAGGCCGGGCAGGCGATGGCGGATCATGACGTCATCATCCCGACGCTTGGCGATGCCTTCACCGCCGGCGCCTTTTCGGGGCAATCCCGGTGCCGGCTGCTGGCGAATTTCGGGGCGGGCTACAACCACATCGACATCGCGGCGGCGCGCGCGGCCGGCGTCACGGTGACCAACACCCCGGACGTGGTGACCGACGCCACCGCCGACCTGGCGCTGACGCTGATGCTGATGGTCCTGCGCCGCGCCTCGGAAGGGGAGCGGCTGCTGCGGGCCGGGCAGTGGACGGGCTGGAACCCGACGCAGCTGCTTGGGCACGAAATGTCCGGGCGGACGGTCGGCATCATCGGCATGGGCCGCATCGGCAAGGCCATCGCCCGGCGCTGTCATCTGGGCTTTGGCATGGATGTCGCCTTCTTCAACCGCTCGATCGTCTCGGCCCTGGATATCCCGGCGCGCCAGTTCCAGGACCTGCACCAGATGCTGGCCGCCAGTGACGTGGCCGTCGTGGCCGTGCCCGGTGGCGCCGAAACGCGCGGCCTGATCGGCGCCCCTGAACTGTGCGCTTTGGGTTCGAACAGCTGCTTGGTCAACATCGCCCGCGGCGACGTCGTGGACGAGGCGGCGCTGATCGCGGCGCTGCGGGACGGCACCATCGCCGGGGCGGGCCTCGACGTCTATGCACGCGAGCCGCATGTCCCGCAGGAGTTGCTGGAGGCGCCCAACGCCACCCTGTTGCCGCATCTGGGCACGGCGACGGACGAGACGCGCACCCGGATGGCCTTGCGGGCTCTGGAGAACGTTCTTGCCTTCCGGGCAAAGCAGCGGCCGCGCGATCTGGTCGTCTGATCCGCGCCCCGGCCGGTTGACATCGGCTCGTCTGGGGCCAAGCTGACCTTGGTTCTTTGCGGGGGGCAGGATGAGACAGCATGTGATGGAGTTGCTGCGGGCCGGGATCGCCGCTGCGGCGCCGGGGCCGGCGGTGGCGCGCGCTATGCCGGACCTGCTGGCGCAACCACTGGCGGCCGGCGGGTGCTGGCACGTAATCGCGGTGGGCAAGGCGGCCCGCGCGATGGCCGCGGCCGCGCTGGAGGCGCTGCAGGGAGAACCGGTGGCCGAGGTGCTGGTCGTCACCAATGCGGGCAATGACGCCTCCCTGGCGGGGGCCCGGGTGTTGCAGGCCGGTCATCCCGAACCGGACGAGGCGGGCCTGGCTGCCGCGACCGAAATCGAGCGCCTGCTGTCCCGCGCGACCGCCCGCGACAGGGTGCTGGCGCTGATCTCGGGCGGGGCCTCGGCCATGCTGCCGGCCCCGGCGGCGGGGCTGTCGCTGTCGGATCTGCAGGAGGTCAATGCGCGGCTTTTGCGCTGCGGCGCCGATATCCTGCAGACGAACCTGATCAGGCAGCAGCTGGACCGGCTGAAGGGCGGCGGCTGGCTGCGGCTGTCGCAGACCCCGGTCCATGCGCTGATCCTGTCGGACGTGCCGGGGGATGATCTGCGGGTGATCGCCTCGGGCCCGACGGCGGGGCCGATCGGCGGCCCGGCCGAGGCCGCCCGTGTCGCCCGTGACCTGGGCATCTGGGACAATCTGCCACTGTCGGTCCGCACTGTGCTGGCGCGTGACCAGGCCATGCCCGATACAGGTCCCGACCGGAACCGCCTGATCGGTTCAAACGGGCAGAGCATCGCCGCCATGGTCGCGGCTGGCGCGGTCGAAGCTGGAATGGCGTTGCAGGGCGACGTCCAGCTTTGCGCCGAAGGGCTGGTCGCCCTGGCCCTTGATGCCGCGCCGGGACTGCCGCTGGCTTTCGGCGGAGAGACGACGGTGCGGCTGCGGGGCCGCGGCATGGGCGGGCGAAACCAGGAACTGGCCTTGCGCTTTGCCGTCGAGGCCGAGCGGCGGGGACTGGGCTCCGACTGGATCTTTGCCGCGATGGGCAGCGACGGGCGCGACGGCCCGGGCGAGGCCGCGGGCGGCATCGTCGGCCCCGACAGCCTGGACCTGATGCGGGCCCAAGGCATCGAACCGGAGGACGCCCTGGCGCGCAACGATTCCACCCCGGCGCTGGCTGCGGCGGATGGCCTGATCGTCACCGGCGCCACCGGCACCAATGTTGCCGATCTGGCTGTGTTCCTGCGCCGGGCCTAGAGCCGGTCGATCAGGTCCAGCATCTGGTCCGGGATCTGCCCTTCCGAAAGGGTGAAGGTCTGCGGCTCCTGCCCGGTTTCGATGACGGTGATCCGATAGCTCAGCCCGTCTGGGCAGTTGGCGCAGTCTGTCCCGGCCAGCTGCGTCAGCGCACGTGGCGCGAAGGCGCTGCACAGCGCCTCCCGCAGGTCCTGTGGCTGTCCGTCGGTCTCGATGCGCTTGCGGCTGGCGGCGGCCCTGATGCCGCCGAACCCGCCCTCGGTCGCGATCTCGATGATCATGTGCCGCCCCTTGCCAGACGGCACAAGCCTAGCGTCAGAGCGCGATCCCGACAAGTTTCCACGCCCGCCGCAGCAGCTGTCCTTCCATGCTGCCCTGGCCGGTCAGCGCGGAGGCCGTGCGCAGCGTCTGGTCGGCCCAGTCCGAAAAACTGGCCATCGGGTTGTTCAGGTCCTGCAGCGCCCGATACCAGATCCGGCCCGGAAGCTGCCAGGACCGGCCCCCCAGATAGGCGCAGAACAGGTAGAAGGCGTGGTTCGGGATGCCTGAATTGATGTGCACCCCGCCATTGTCGTCGGTCGTGGTCACGAAGTGGTCCATGTGCCAGGGCTGCGGGTCCTGCCCCAGAAGGTCATCGGCATAGGCGGTGCCCGGTGCCTTCATGCTGCGCAGCGCCCGCCCGTTCACGCCGGGACCCAGGATCCCGCGGCCAACCAGCCAGTCGGCCTCATGCACCTGCTGGTCCAGCGGCCGTTGCAGGGACAGGGCGCCAAAGACATCGGCAATGCTTTCGTTCAGGGCGCCGGACTGGTTTTCATAGATCAGCCCCCCGGAGTGCTGGATGACCCCATGCGCCATCTCGTGCCCGATGACAGACAGTTCCAGGAAGGTCCGGAAGATGCGGCCGTCGCCGGTGCCATAGGCCATCTGCTCGCCGTTCCAGAAGGCGTTGTTGTAGTCGCGGCGGTGCTGGACCGTGGCCACCAGCGGCATGCCGCGCCCGTCCAGCGAATTGCGGCCGTATTCCTCGGCAAACAGCGAAAAGACCTGGCCCGCGCTGTCATAGGCCAAGTCCGCGTCCGCGATGCCGCTGGGGGCCTCGCCCTCGGACCGGACCAGGCGGCCGGGCAGGGCGGCACGGAATTCACCATCATGGATGCGCCGTTCGGGACAGCAGAGGCCAGGATCTGCCATCGGCAAAACGCCCTCGGCCGCAACCGGGGGGCTGGCATGGGCGGCGCGTTCGTCGCGCAGCGCCTCGTCATGCCGCAGCAGCGTGCGCGCCATCTGCGCGGTGGCCGCGTCCCCGCGCAACGCCAGCACCCGCAGCATGTAGGGCGGCACGATGCAGGCGATGGGATTGTGATGCGTGCAGGACAGCGACAGGCACATGGGGAAACCTCCGGACGATGTTCCCCTCAGGGTAGCACGATCACCCCCCGCGGCAAGGCCGGATGTTCACGTTTCAGTCCAGCCGCTTGCCCGTGTCCTTGTGAAACAGGTGCAGCGCCTGCGGCGGGTAGGACAGGCGCAGCCGGTCCGACAGCGGCGCATCCGAGGGCAGGGTGATGGTGATGCGCTCGCCGCCCGTCTTGCCATGCACCAGCCGGTGGGCGCCCAGTTCCTCGACCGCAGTGACCTGCATCTCGATCGGACCGTCGGGGGTGACGGTCAGGTCCTCGGGGCGGATGCCGATCATGCCAACATGCGAAATGCCCGGCAGGTGAGGTACGGCGCTGGCGTCGATGAGGTTCATCGCCGGGCTGCCGATGAAGCCCGCCACAAAAGCCGAGGCAGGACGGCGATAGACCTCCAGCGGGGTGCCGATCTGTTCGACACGGCCGCCGTTCAGCACCACCAGCCGGTCGGCCAAGGTCATCGCCTCCAGCTGGTCATGGGTCACGTAGATCGAGGTCGTGCGCAGGCGTTTCTGCAGCTCCTTGATCTCCAGCCGCATGGCGACGCGCAGTTTCGCGTCCAGGTTCGACAGCGGCTCGTCGAAAAGGAAGGCGGCGGGTTCGCGCACGATGGCGCGGCCCATGGCCACGCGCTGGCGCTGGCCGCCGGACAGGGCCCGCGGCTTGCGGTCCAGAAAGGGTCCGATCTGCAGGATGTCCGAGGCGATCTTGACCCGCCGCTCGATCTCGGGCTTGGGCGTGCCGCGGTTCTTCAACCCATAGGCCAGGTTCTGGCGCACCGACATGTGCGGATAAAGGGCATAGTTCTGGAACACCATCGCGATGTCCCGCTCGGCCGGTTCGATGTCGTTGACCACGCGGTCGCCGATGCGGACCTGGCCCTCGCTGACCGATTCAAGCCCCGCGACCATGCGCAGCAGCGTGGATTTCCCGCAGCCCGAAGGCCCCACCAGAACGATGAATTCGCCGTCCGCGATGTCGATGTTCACGTCGCCCACGGCGCGGGTGCCGCCGGCATAGATCTTGCCGAGATTGTCCAGGATGATGGAAGCCACGTCTTATTTCTCCGTCTCGACAAGACCTTTGACGAACAGGCGCTGCATGCCGATGACCACCACCACGGGGGGGATCATCGCCAGCATCGCGGTCGCCATGACCAGGTGCCATTGCGGCAGGCCGTCCACGGCATCCGCCATGCGCTTGATCCCCGCAACGATGGTGTAATAATCCGAACTGGTCGTGATCAGCAGCGGCCAGAGATACTGGTTCCAGCCATAGATGAACAGGATCACGAACAGCGCGGCGATGTTGGTGCGCGACAGGGGCAGCAGGATGTCGCGAAAGAACTTCATGGGGCCGGCCCCGTCGATGCGGGCGGCCTCGGTCAGCTCGTCCGGGATGGTCAGGAAGACCTGGCGGAACAGGAAGGTCGCCGTGGCCGATGCGATCAGCGGGATCGAGAGGCCGGCATAGCTGTTCAGCATTCCCAGGTCGGCCACGACCTGGAAGGTCGGCACGATCCGCACCTCGACCGGCAACATCAGCGTCACGAAGATGCACCAGAAGGCCAGGCCACGGAACGGAAAGCGG
The DNA here is from genome assembly GCF_055635455.1 of Paracoccus sp. KKT209. The sequence goes on along the minus strand of NZ_CM145758.1, from coordinate 2,151,108 downwards.
AAATAGACCACGGCAAAGGCCGACAGGACCGAGATCACGATCTTTCCGATCGCGATCGACAGCGCCATGATCAGGCTGTTGAACATCATCGTGCCGACGGGGGGCGTGCCGCTGGTGGACACGCCGGCCCCCAGCATGAGGCTGTAGTTTTCGACCAGATGCGGGCCCGGCCACATCGGGATCGTGCCGGACATGAAATCCGTGGCGCTGTGGGTCGAGGCGACAAAGGCCACCCAGACCGGCAGGGCCACGACGCAGATGCCCAGGATCAGCGTCAGATGCGCCAGCGCATTTAGATAGGGGCGGTTCTCGATCATCAGTAGGCCACCTTCTTTTCGACATAGCGGAACTGGATCACGGTCAGCACCAGGACCAGCATCATCAGCACGACCGACTGCGCGGCCGAGCTGCCCAGGTTCTGGCCCACGAAGCCGTCGAAATAGACCTTGTAGACCAGGATGTTGGTGGCCTGCGCCGGGCCGCCCTCGGTCGTGGCGTCGATAACGCCGAAGGTGTCGAACATGGCATAGACGATGTTCACGACCAGCAGGAAGAAGGTGGTCGGCGACAGCAGCGGAAAGGTGATGTCGAAGAAGCGGCGCACCGGACCCGCCCCGTCGATGGCCGCGGCCTCGCGCAGGGACGCGGGGATGGCCTGCAGTCCCGCCAGGAAGAACAGGAAGTTGTAGCTGATCTGCTTCCAGGCACTGGCGATCACCACCAGCGCCATGGCATCGCCCTTGTTGCTGATGTGGTTCCAGTCATAGCCCAACTGCCCCAGCACATAGGGCATGATCCCGATTGTGGGATTGAAGATGAACCACCACAGGATGCCCGCCACCGCAGGCGCCACCGCATATGGCCAGACCAGCAGGGTGGTATAGACGCGGGTCGACCGGATCATCCGGTCCACCGCGATGGCCAGCAGCAGCGACAGTCCCATCGACAGCACCGTGACCGAGATCGCGAAGACCGCCGTCACCTGCAGCGAGTTCAGGTATTCGGGGCTGTTCCAGAGGCGGACAAAGTTGTCGAGGCCGACGAATGTCGACCGGGTGCCGAAGGCATCCTCGCGCAGAAAGCTCTGCCGCACGGCCTGGGCGGCCGGCCACAGGAAGAACACGAAGGTGATGATCAGCTGCGGGGCCAGCAGCAGCCAGGGCAACAGCTGGTTGTTGAAGATGGTGCGCTTCATCGGATACCGGGGCTTTGGGTCGTGAAAAAGGGCGCGGGGCCGCGCATCAGGCGCGGCCCCGGCCATGACTGCCAGTGCTTACTGGCTTTGCGCCTGGAACTGTTCCAGCAGGTCGTCGCCACGCTCGACCACGCTGTCCAGCGCCCCTTGGGCATCCTTGGAGCCGGACATCAGCTGCTCGAACTCCTCGTCGATGATGCCGCGGATCTGGACATAGTTGCCGAACCGCAGCCCCTTGGAGTTCTCGGTCGGCTCGTTCAGCGTGATCTGGTTGATGCCGGTATCGGCGCCCGGGTTCTGGGCGTAGAAGTCGGCCATCTGCTCGCGCGCAGCCTCGGTGATCGGCAAGTAGCCCGAGAAGGACGCCCAATCCGCCTGCACCTCGGGCGAGGAGAGATAGTCGAAGAAGGCCGCGGCGGCGGCATATTCCTCATCCGACTTGCCCGACAGCACCCACAGGGTCGCGCCCCCGATGATCGAGTTCTGCGGCGCGCCTTCGACATCCTCGTAATAGGGCAGCATGCCATAGCCCAGGTCAAAGTCCTTGGCATTGGCGATCACGCCCGCCCGGCTGGCCGAGCTGCCCATGATCATCGCGCATTCCTGCGAATAGAACATCGGCGCGGCGTTGTCGCCGCCGACCGGGCCGCCATATTTGAAGATGCCCTCGTCGGACCAGCGCTTGAGGTTCTCCCAGTGCCTGACCTGCACGGGGCCGTTCAGCGACAGCCGCGCATCCAGCCCGCCAAAGCCGTTCTCCATCGTGCCGATCGGCTGGTTGTGCCAGGCCGACAGGTTCTCGGTCTGGATCCAGCTGATCCACTGGGTGGTGAAGCCGCAGCTGGCCGCACCGGAGTCCTTGATCTGCTTCGAGAACTGCTCCAGCTCGGCCCAAGTCTTGGGCGGCTGTTCGGGGTCCAGGCCGGCCTTCTCGAAGACCGACTTGTTGTAATACACGATCGGGGTCGAGCTGTTGAACGGCATCGACAGCATGTTGCCTTCGGGGTCGGTGTAATAGCCCACGACCTGCGGCAGGAAGGCGGACTTGTCAAAGCCCTGGCCATGCTCCTCCATCAGCTGGTGGACGGGGACGATGGCGCCCTCGGCGGCCATCATCGTGCCGGTGCCGACCTCGAAGACCTGCACGATGGTCGGCTGCTGGTTGGCACGGAAGGCCGCGATCGCGGCGGTCATCGTCTCGGGGTAAGTGCCCTTGTAGGACGGGTTCACGCGATATTCGTCCTGGCTGTCGTTGAAGCCCTGGACGATCTCTTCCAGCTTGGCGCCCAGTTCGCCGCCCATGGCGTGCCACCACTCGATCGCCGTTTCGGCCGAGGCCGCGCTCAGCGACGCAACAAGCGCCACCGCGGATGCGGTGCTGTATCGGATCATGTTGTATTCCCTCCCATTGGAGTTGCGATGTGCTGCCCCGCCTAAGCCCTCCGCGTGACAGCTCCGCAACATTCGCATGGACGGAATGTGACAGTATTTGACCAACCGGTCAATCTTGGCGAATCTCCTTCTGAACCGGCCACCAGCGCGCCATCAGCGGCAGGATCGTGACCTGCAGCAGCGGGTTGATGACCCGCGTCACGATGGGCAGCAGCAGCAGACCGATGGCCAGGCCCACCACCCCGTCGAAGAAGGCCGTGGTGATCCAGCCGACGATGCCCGGCGCGGCAGGCACCGCGGCGGCCGCCGATTCCGACAGGTCGTGGATCAGGTCATAGGGGGCGTGCCAGCCAAGTTCGTGCAGGCCGTGGACGATGATCTGCCCGCCGACCCAGATCATCGCGGCGGTGCCGACCACGGTCAGCGTCGTCATGAAGCCGGGCATGACATGGACGATCCCGCGTCCCAAGGCCGCCACGGCGCCGCTGCGCTGCGTGGCCATATGCACCCCCAGGTCGTCGGCCTTCACGATCAACGCCACGAAACCGTAGACCGCCACCGTGATCGCCACCGCGACCAGCGCCAGGATCACCGCCTTCATCAGCAGGGAGTCCTGCACCGGGATCGTGGACAGGGCGATGGTCATGATCTCGGCCGACAGGATGAAGTCGGTCTTGATCGCGCCGGCCACCCGCGCCTCCTCCAGGGCGGCGCCATCGGTATTGGGGTGGGTGTGCTTTTCGCTGTCATGGGCATCGGTGTGCAGGAACAGATGCGCCACCTTGTGGGCGCCTTCATAGCACAGATAGGCCCCGCCCAGCATCAGCAGGGGCGGAATGGCCCAGGGCGCAAAGGCCGACAGCAGCAGCGCCACCGGCAGCAGGATCACCAGCTTGTTGAACAGCGAGCCGCGCGCGATCTTCCACACGATGGGAAGTTCCCGGCCGGCGTCAAAGCCGTGCACGTATTTCGGCGTCACCGCGGCATCGTCGATGACCGCGCCCGCGGCCTTGGCCCCGGCCTTGGCGGCCTGTCCCGCCACGTCGTCGATCGAGGCCGCCGCCACCTTGGAGATGCTTGCAATGTCGTCAAGAAGCGCAACCAGACCACTCATGTCGTCCCTCTGGATTTGTCGGTTGCGGCACCGTGCCGCAAGCACCTTTGGCTGCGCAACGCCCGAAACGGGCCAGAGGTTCTTCCGCGCCGCACCAGAGCGGCAAAAAGCCCGCGCAGGCGAAACCTGCGCGGGCCATGGGGCAGCTGGTTCGGGGGCGCTGCCCCCTGCCGTGGCGGGTTACGACGCCGGCAGCAGGACGGTGTCGATGACGTGGATCACGCCGTTCGACTGATCGACATCCGGGATGTTGACGGTGGCGACATTGCCGTTCTCGTCGGTGATCTGCAGGGCGTTGGTGGTGGCGTCGATGGAGGCGGTCAGCGTGCAGCCGCCCACGGTCTCCAGCGCGGCCGAGCCGCCGCCGTCCATCACCATGCGGCCCACGGCCGGCGAGAAGGCCTCGGTCGGGACGACGTGGCAGGTCAGGACCTTCTGCAGCGTCTCAAGGTTCTCGGGCTTCAGCAGGTCCTCGACCGTGCCGGCAGGCAGCTTTTCAAAGGCGCTGTTGACCGGCGCAAAGACGGTGAAGGGGCCGGGGCCGGACAGCGTCTCGGCCAGGCCCGCGGCCTGCACGGCAGCGACCAGCGTGGTGTGGTCGGCCGAGTTCACGGCATTTTCCACGATGTTGCGGTCGGGGAACATTTCGGCACCGCCGACCATCGTGTTCTGGGCCATGGCAGGTGCGCCAAGGGCGATCGTGGCGGCAAGGATCGAGGCGCTGATCTTGGTGAAGCTGGTGGTCATGACGGTTCCTCCGGTTGGGTATCGGGGCGTTCATCGTCGCCCGGTATCCCCAACCACGAAGGGCAGGGCGGGGAAGTTGCACCCCGCCCCAAAACCTTATGTTCACAAACGCGTGAGTTCCGCGATGGCCACGACGGGTCCGGTCGCCTGCCCGGTCGGCGAGCCGCCGGCGGGTTCGTCCGACAGCGCGATGCGGATCTGGTCCGAGGGCTCCATCCCCTGGGGCAGGGTCATGCGCATATCGCCGTCGCGCGGCAGCACCCCCATGGAGATGGGCGCGGATCCGTCCGGCTCGATCCACCAGATCTCCAGGTCGCGGCCCTCGGCGGCGCCGCCGCTCTGCATCAGGAACTGCATCTCGCGGCCCTCCACCTGTGCCGCGACGCGCAGGGCCATCTCCTGCGCCACCAGTTCGACCTGATAGGCCGGGCCGGTCACCGGCTGCTGCTGGCCGGGCAGCCACAGCACGGCGACCGTGGCCGCCACCGCCAAGGCGCCCACCAGCGCGCCCCAGGGGCTGCGCCACCACGTGCCGCGTTCGTTCGGATCCCGCGTCAGCGGCGCCCGCGCATGGCCGAGCCGCTCGCGGATGGCCTGCCGGGCGCGGGCGGGGGCCATCACGGGGGTCAGGTCGTCGGTCATGGCCGCCAGCCGTTCCTGCCAGTCGCGCACGGACTGCGCGAATTGCGGGTCCTGCGACAGCCGCGCCACGGCCTCCTGCGCCTCGGCGCCGTCCAGCAGGCCCAAGGCCAGTTCGGCGGCCATGGCCTCGTCTTCCTCATGCGGGGTCAGGGGGGCGTCGTCGATCATTGCGTCACGCAGTCCTTGAGACGCAGCAGGCTGCGGCGCAGCCAGCTGCGGACGGTATTGATGGGCATCCCCTCGCGTTCGGCCAGATCGGCATAGGTGACGCCTTCCAGATAGACCGCCCGCACCGCCCCGGCCTGCGGCCCGCCCAGCTTCGCCAGGCATTCGTGCAGCATCCGCCGCTCCTGCGCCAGAATGGTCGCGGTTTCGGGGCTGGGATCAGATGACGGCACGGCGGCCGCGGCATCTTCCGATGCGGTGGCCGGGCGGGCGCTGCGCGAGCGCAGCCGGTCGATGGCGCGGTTGCGGGCGATGGTGATCAGCCAGGTCATCGGCGACAGACCGTTCGAGGCATAGCGCGCGGCGCTTTGCCAGACGCGGATATAGACCTCCTGCAGGGTTTCCTCGGCCTCGGGACGGTCCTTCAGCACCGACAGGCAGACCGCGTGCAGCTTGGCCGAGGTCGCGTCATAAAGGGCGTCAAAGGCGGTTCGGTCGCCCATGGCGACACGCGAGATCAGCTGCTCCAGCTCGGTCAGTCGTGCTTGGGTCACAGGCAACAGGTCCTCGGCATGGGTGTGGGCGCAGCTTATGGACCCTGTTCCCGCGCGTCAACGAGGCCCTGCCTTGCGCCTGCGCCCTGCAAGGCCCTGCCTTGCGCCTGCGCCATGAATGCGCGATCAAGGCGCTGAGATGTTGAAAGGGCCGGACGATGCTGGACATGAACGCCAAACCCACCGAAGAGATCGACCTGCGCGAAGTGTTCGGTCTGGACAGCGACATGAAGGTGAAGGGCTTTGCCGAACGCACCGACCGCGTCCCGGAAATCGACAGCACCTACAAGTTCGACCCCGACACCACGATGGCGATCCTGGCGGGCTTTGCCTATAACCGCCGGGTGATGATCCAGGGCTATCACGGCACCGGCAAGTCGACCCATATCGAACAGGTGGCCGCGCGGCTGAACTGGCCCTGCGTGCGGGTGAACCTGGACAGCCATGTCAGCCGGATCGACCTGATCGGCAAGGACGCGATCAAGCTGGTCGACGGCAAGCAGGTCACCGTGTTCCACGAGGGCATCCTGCCCTGGGCGCTGCGCAACCCGACCGCCATCGTCTTTGACGAATACGACGCCGGCCGGGCCGACGTGATGTTCGTGATCCAGCGCGTGCTGGAAACCGACGGCAAGCTGACGCTGCTGGACCAGAACGAGGTGATCACGCCGAACCCCTGCTTCCGCCTGTTCGCGACGGCAAACACCGTGGGCCTGGGCGACACGACGGGCCTTTACCATGGCACGCAGCAGATCAACCAGGGCCAGATGGACCGCTGGTCGCTGGTCGCCACGCTGAACTACCTGTCCCATGATGCCGAGGCCGCGATCGTTCTGGCCAAGGTGCCGCAGTACAACAACGAAAAGGGCCGCCGCACGATCAGCCAGATGGTGACGCTGGCGGACCTGACGCGCACGGCCTTCATGCAGGGCGACCTGTCCACGGTCATGTCGCCCCGGACGGTGATCTCCTGGGCGCAGAACGCGCGGATCTTCGACAACGTGGGCTATGCCTTTCGGCTGACCTTCCTCAACAAGTGCGACGAACTGGAGCGCCAGACCGTGGCCGAGTTCTATCAGCGCCTGTTCGACGAGGAACTGCCCGAAAGCGCCGCCGCCAAGGCGGGCTGAAACGGGCGGCCCCGGCCGGATGGTCGGGGCCGCGCCGGCATCAGGGCTTGGGCGCATCCTTGAGAAGCCTGGCCCAGAAGGTCAGCTCGTCCAGCGTGGCCTTCAGCGAACCCTTCAGGTGATCCTCGATCGTCGACATCGGGGCATTCTCGCCCAGGGGCGAGACCTTCAGGAAATCCCCGCCGCCGATATGGACGGCGTTCCGCAGCGGCACCATCTGCAACTCGATCGCGATCAGGCGCAGCTGCTCCAGCGCCCGCGCGCCACCCACGCCGCCATAGGCCAGGGCGGCCATCGGCTTGCGGTTCCATTCCTTGTAGGCCTGGTCCAGCGCGTTCTTCAGCGCCCCGGTGATCGAGTGGTTGTATTCCGCCACGACGAACATGAACCCGTCAAAGCCCGCCAGCTTTTTCTGCCAGGCCACGGCGTTCGGGTCCTCGGACGGGGCCCAGAGGTTCGAGGCGGCCTCGTCGAAGAAGGGCAGGTTCTGGTCGCGCAGGTCGACCAGCTCGAAGTCCAGATCGGGATGATCCTTGACCTGCTCCATCAGCCATCCGGCCGGCTTGTCGGCAAAGCGGGCCTCGCGGGTTGAACTGATGATGACGGCGATGCGGGGATTGGACATGGGAACCTCGGAGGTTGATGCGTTCGCCGGACCAACCCCGCCGATGCGACAAGGTTGCCTGCCGCCTGCGCGCATGATCGCACAGCGGCTGCGCGGCGTCGCGCGGCCCCTCTTGTCTGGCGCCGCCCGTGGTGTTCTATGGTTGCCATGAAAAAGTCCGACAACCCTGCCGACCCGTTCAAGAAGGCGCTGACCGAGGCGACCCGCGCCCTGGCCGACGAGCGCGAACTGAACGTCACCTTCAGCGCCGACCCTGCGGGCGTGGCGGGCGACACGATGCGCCTGCCGCAGATCAGCCGCCGGATGGGCCGGGACGAGGTCCTGCTGGCCCGCGGCACTGCCGATGCCCTGGCGATGCGGATGCGCCACCACGACGCGGGCACCCATTCCAGATACGCACCGGCCGGCCCCATGGCCCGCGAGCTTTACGAGGCGATGGAGACGGCCCGCTGCGAGGCGCTTGGCGCCCGCGACATGCCGGGCGCGCTGTCCAACATCGACGCCAAGATCGGGGCCGAGGCCGACAAGAAGGGCTATTCGCAGATCAAGGCGCCCGCCGATGCGCCGCTGTCCGTCGCGGCGGGCTATATCCTGCGCCAGGCCGCGACCGGGCGGGCGCTGCCTGCCGGGGCGCAACATGTCGCCGACCTGTGGCGGCCCTTCGTGGAAAGCCAGGCCGGCGGGGCGCTGGCCGACGTGAATGCGGCGCTGGCCGACCAGGCGCTGTTCGCGCGGCTGTCGCGGCGCATCATCACCGACCTGGGCTATGGCGACCAGCTGGGCGAGGATCCCGACGAGCCCGAGGAGGACGACGCCGAGGAGAACGCCGAGCAGGACGAGGAGGGTGGCGACAACCAGTCCCGCGACCAGGACGACAGCGACGAGGCCGAGGCCAGCCCCGAGCGCAGCCAGGAACAGACCCAGGACGAACGCCAGGCGCAGGTCAGCATGGACGACAGCTCGGAGGACGAGATGTCGGACGAGGCCGAGATGCCCGAATCCGAGACGCCCCCCGACCAGCCGCCGCCGGTCAGCGAGGCCAGCCCCGACTATCGCATCTTTGCCCAGACCTGGGACGAGGAGATCCGCGCCGAGGATCTGGCCGATCCTGCCGAACTGGAACGCCTGCGCGCCTATCTGGACAAGCAGCTGGAGCCCCTGCGCGGCGCCGTCAGCCGCCTGGCCAACAAGTTGCAGCGCCGGTTGCAGGCCCAGCAGAACCGCAGCTGGGAGTTCGACAAGGAGGAGGGCGTGCTGGATGCCGGCCGCCTGGCGCGGGTCGTGGCCAATCCGACCACGCCCCTGTCCTTCAAGGTCGAGAAGGACACCGAGTTCCGCGATACGGTGGTGACGCTGCTGATCGACAATTCAGGCTCGATGCGCGGCCGGCCCATCAGCATCGCCGCGATCTGCGCCGACGTGCTGGCCCGCACGCTTGAGCGCTGCAACGTCAAGGTCGAGATCCTGGGCTTCACCACCCGCGCCTGGAAGGGCGGGCAGGCACGCGAGGCTTGGCTGGCCGCCGGCCGCCCGGCCCAGCCCGGCCGCCTGAACGACCTGCGCCACATCATCTACAAATCCGCCGATGCGCCCTGGCGCCGGGTGCGCCCGAACCTGGGGCTGATGATGAAGGAAGGGCTGCTGAAGGAAAACATCGACGGCGAGGCGCTGGAATGGGCGCACAAGCGCCTGTCGCGGCGGCCCGAGGCGCGCAAGATCCTGATGGTGATCTCGGACGGGGCGCCGGTCGATGACAGCACGCTGTCGGTCAATCCGGCCAATTTCCTGGAACGCCACCTGCGCGACGTCATCGCCATGGTCGAGAAACGCCGCGCGGTCGAGCTGCTGGCCATCGGCATCGGTCACGACGTGACCCGCTATTACCAACGCGCGGTGACCATCACCGATGCCGAGCAGCTGGCCGGCGCGATCACCGAACAGCTGGCCGCGCTGTTCGACAGCGACCCGCGCAAGCGGGCGCGGGTGCTGGGCATGGCCTCGATCCGTCGGGGCTGACCCGGCGATCAGCCATGCTCCTCCGCCGCGGTTTCCGCCAGGGCGCGGTTCAGTTCCCGCAGGGCGTCGACATGGCGCACGGTGCCGATGATCTGCGGCTCGGCCTCGGGATCGGATGTCTCGATCACCGGCAGGAAGGCCGCGCCGGTCCGGTCGAACTCGAGCAGCGCCTCGGCCAGGGTGCTGGTCAGGGGCAGGCTTGAACCTGCGGCCGCGAGGTTGCGCACGAGGTCGGGGGCAGGGGCGCCCTCCTGGTCCATGGGGCGGATCACGGGGGTGATGCGCAGCTGGTGGGGCAGCCAGGCCTGCGGCCCCTCGCTCAGGCGGATGCCGCGCCGTTCCAGCTGGGTCAGGAAGAAGGACCGCTTGACCAGGCGCGAGGCCAGGGCCGAGCTGAGCGAGACCGAGGTCATGACGGCGATCCCTGTCTGCCAGTCGCCGGTCATCTCGAACACGATCAGCGCGGTCGAGATCGGGGCGCCCAAGACCGCGGCGCCGACGGCGCCCATGCCGGCAAAGGCATAGACGTTCACGCTGCCTGAATACTCGGGCGCGATGCCGGTCGCGATGATCCCGAAGGCCAGCCCCGTCAGCGACCCCATCACCAGGGCCGGCGAAAAGACCCCGCCCCCCATCCGGCCGCCAAGGGTGATCGCGACCGCGATCGCCTTGATGGTCGCGAACAGGATCGCCTGCCCCAGCCCGATCTGGCCCCCAAGCGCGGCAGCCGTTGTTTCATAGCCGACGCCGATGATGTGCGGAAAGGGAATGGCGATCAGCCCCAGGCACAGCCCCGCCAGCGCCGGGCGCGACCAGCGCGGCCAGCCGAGGCGGGACATCGCCCAATTTGCGGCGCTGTCGGCGCGAAAGATCGACCGCATCAGCGCCGCCGCGACCAGGGCGCAGATCAGGCCCAAGGCCATGAAGGCCGGCAGTTCGACATAAAAGGCCATGTCCATCTCCAGCGGCAGCGTGAACTCGGTCAGCCCACCGAATTGTAGCCGGTTGATGACCGTGCCCGCGACCGCGGCAATGGCGATGGGGGCAAAGGCATGCAGGGCAAAGTGGCGCAGCACGACCTCGTGGGCGAAGAGGGCGCCAGCGATGGGCGCATTGAAACTGGCGGCGACGGCCCCCGCGACGGCGCAGCCCAGAAGCTCCCGGCCGGTCATGGGGCTGGCCTTGATGCGCCGGGCGACCAGGGTCGAGACGACGCCCGCCAGATGCACCACCGGCCCCTCGCGCCCCGCACTGCCTCCGGTGCCAAGCGTGATCAGCGAGGCCGCGGCCGAGGCAAGCCCGGCGCGCACCTCGACCCGCCCCCCGTCCAGCGCCGCCCCTTCGATCACGTCGGACACCGCGCGCGCGCGGGCGTCGGGGGTGAAGCGGTCTAGGATCAGGCCGACGGCCAAGCCGCCGATCACCGGCACGACCAGGACCCAGACCCATGGCAGGTCCCCCGCCGCACTGGCCAGCGTGACATCATCCGCCCCATAGACCGCCCGCTGCAGCGCCGAGATGCCCAGCCTGAAGCCAAGCGCCGCAAAGCCCGCCCCGATGCCGATCAGCAGGGCGAGCAGCCAGAACTGGGCCTGGCTGGGGCCGCGTTCGCGCATGATGCGCAAGGTGCTGCGGGCGCGGTCGCTGAAGCCGCGCAGAACCTTGGCGGCGAGGGATCGGGGCATAGGATGGGCCGTCGGTGACTGGCCTTCAACCGATCACAGATCGGCCACCGGGTCCAGCAGTTCGCGCAGACTGCCCTGCAACAGTGCCATGCCGCCCGGTGTCCAGCCCGCCGCCCGGAGCCCCGAGCAATCCAGGACCCGCAATGCACGGGCATCCGCGCGCGGCGGCGGCGGAGAGGGGCAGCCGGTCAGGTCCTGGACCCGCGCCAGCAGGTCGTGCCGGTCCAGCACCAGGTCGCTGCAGTTCAGGCTGGGGGGCGGGGCAGGGTGGTCCAGCAGCAGCAGCAGCGCGCGGGCAAGGTCGCCTACATGCACCTCGGTCGCGACGCGGGGCTCCACCGGGCGCCCGGAGAGGTAGTCGGAGAAGAGGCCGCGCCACTTGTTCGCCAGCCCCGGACCATAGACCCCGGTGGCGCGAAGGGCGCAGGTGGCGCGGTCCGGCGTGCGCAGATCCGCCAGATGCGCCTCGGCCTGCGCCTTGACCTCTCCATAAAGACTGGTGGGCATGGGGGGCAGGTCGTCCGGCAGCCGCATCCCGGCCGGATGGCCGTCATGGATGGCACGCGACGACAGGAAGAGGATGCGGCCCAGTCCTGCCTCGGCGGCCTCATCGAACAACCGGCGGCTGCCCTCCAAGTTGGCGGCAAGAAAGGCGGCCGGATCATCCCCTTCGCCGCCCCGATAGCGGCCCGGCACATGGGCAAAGGCGCAGTGGATCAGTGCATCGTGGCCGCGCAAGGGCGCGGGCTGGCCCAGTTGCCAACCATGCCTGCGATCCAGCGGAGTGACCTGGTGCCCGGCCCGGATCAAAGTGGCCCATGTGGCGCCGCCGATGATCCCCCCGGCGCCGGTCAGCACGACCCGCATCACGCGGCCGGGCGTGCCTGGGCGCTGAGATCAGGCACGGGGTGGCCCGCCGCGATGGCGCGCCACAGGTCGATCAGCGGGCGCAACAGATGCGCCTTGTCGTGATCCTGCCAAGGCTTTTCATATTGATAATGCAGGATTCTGACCTCGTCCCAGTTCCACAGTTCGGGCATGTGGATCCAGACATATTGCAGCAGGTTGTGATGGACCGACAGTCCGTGCCAGTCAGGAAAGAAGTCCTGCAGGAAGGTCTGGTCCGTGCGCCGCCAGAAGACACGCGGCCGGTCCAGGCATGCCAGCATCTCGCGATAGGTGCCGGTGTCGGGCCGGGCGGTGAAGACGCCCGAATTCATGCGGTGAAACCCGTCCAGCCCGTCATAGACATTCGGCGCGGCGCAGAGTTCGGGCATGTCGAAAAGCTTGTCCACCGGCCGCAGCACCACCGCGTCGGCGTCGATGAAGACGCAGCGCTCGTAGTCCAGCTGCCACAGGCGCAGCTTGATGAAATTGTCCAGGGGCGTGTGGAAGGCCGGCTTGCCGCCCCGCGTGAAGGCCGCGCGGGAATGCAGCGCATCGCGCGCATGGGTCAGGTCGAAGCTTTCCGAGGTCGGCAGTAGATCGGCCGCGATCAGCCGTGCCCCATGTTGCCGCAGCCGGGCCAGATGCGCCTCCTCCAGCCCCCGGTGCATCACCACCAGATCGGCGGGGGTCCCGGTCAGCCGCAGGGATCTCAGCAGCGCCTCGGCCCCGGGAAGATAGGCGGGATTGCTGACCAGAGTCACGAAGGCATGATCCGCCCTTGGCCGGCTTTCGGGCAACAATCCCTGGGTACCGCAGGAGGCGGTGCGATGGCCGACGGGGGTAATTCGCGCTAGATCCATGTGAGCCCTGAGAAAAGCGTAAGTGGCGTCGAGGTTATGTCGTCCGGACGACGCCTTGATGACAGAACGCCGCACCCTTTGCCAAGTTTCCATCGATCGCTAAGGTGCCGCAACTTAGCGGAGGATTGCCGATGACATTGCCGGGCACGCTGACCAAGGAACTGACGGCGGCGCTTGGGCCGCGCTTTTCGACGAAACGCGGCGACAGGGACCACCATGCCGCCAGCGAAAGCTTTCACCGCGGTCTGCCGCCAGACGCCGTGGCCTTTCCCGAAAGCACCGACGAGGTGGCGACCATCCTGCGGGCCTGCAGCGCCGCAGGCGTGCCGGTTGTGCCTTGGGGCACCGGCACCTCGCTGGAAGGGCATGCGCTGGCGACCGAAGGTGGCATCACGCTGAACCTGCAGAACATGAACCGCGTCCTGGAGATTCGGGCCGAGGACATGCAGGCCAGCGTTCAGCCCGGCGTCACGCGCGAGGGTCTGAACGTGGAGCTGCGCGCCAGCGGGCTGTTCTTTCCCGTTGATCCCGGGGCCAATGCCAGCCTGGGCGGCATGGCCGCCACCCGGGCCAGCGGCACGACGGCCGTCCGCTATGGCACGATGCGGGACAATGTCATGGCGCTGCAGGTGGTGCTGGCCGAAGGGCGGATCATCCGCACCGGGACGCGCGCGGCCAAGTCCAGCGCGGGCTATGACCTGACGGGGCTGTTCGTGGGTTCGGAAGGAACGCTGGGCATCATCACCGAGTTGACCCTGCGCCTGCATGGCCAGCCCGAGGAGACGGCGGCCGCCATCTGCGCCTTTGGGTCGCTGGAGCAGGCGGTGGAATGCGTCACCGCGACCATCCAGTCGGGCATTCCCATGGCTCGGATCGAGTTCGTGGATGCGCTGACGGCACGCGCTTTCAACCTGCAGGCAGGCACCAGCCTGCCCGAGGCGCCGCACCTGATGGTGGAATTCCACGGCTCGCCCGGCGCGGTGCGCGAGGACGCCGCCCGGTTCGGAGAGATCGCGCAGGAGTTCGGCGCCCAGGGCTTCGACTGGGCCGTGACGGCCGAGGATCGCGCGCGGCTGTGGCGGATGCGGCACGGGGCCTATCACGCCGCCCTGGCGTTGCGGCCGGGAGCGTCGGGGATGACGACCGATGTCTGCGTCCCGATGTCGCATCTTCCCGCCGCCGTGGCGGCGGCGGCGGCGGATATCGCGGCTTCGGGGCTGATCGGCCCGATCGTGGGGCATGTGGGCGACGGCAATTTCCATTCGCTGCTGCTGGTCGATCCCCAGTCCCCGCAAGAGATCGCGCGCGCCAAGGCGGTGGCGCACCGCATGGCCGAACATGCGCTGGAGGTCGGCGGCACGATCAGCGGCGAACATGGCATCGGCCTGGGCAAGCGCGGCCTGATGCCGGCTCAGCATGGCGAGGCCTGGCAGGTCATGGGCGCGATCAAGGCGGCGCTGGACCCCCAGGGCATCCTGAACCCCGGAAAGCTGGTGCCGGACAGGAACCAAGCCTCCGTGGCGGACGTTCTCGCGTAACATCAGAGAGTCGAGGAAACGCATGTCCCACAACACCGAGCCCGAGCGCGCCGCACCCCGTCACAAGCCCGCGTTGATCGGCATTGCCGTTGCTCTGGCTGTCGCCCTGATCGCGTTCCTGGTCTTCCGCCCGGGTGCCGACGAGACGAATGACGGCATCGCGACCACGCCGCCGCCGGCCGGCACGCCGATCTCGGAGGCAGAGGGGACGGATATGGAAGTCAGTTCTCCCGTCGCCCCGGTCGAGGACACGCCCGCGGGTGGAACGACCGCTCCGGCCGGGACCGACAGCATGCCTGCAGGCGCCGACCCGTCATCGCCCGGCGCGCCGCAAACGCCAGTCGGTGGGCCGATCGACGAACCGGCACCCGCCAACTGATCATCCGAATGGGGCCCGCATAATCTGCGGGCCTTTTTCATTGGTCCCGGCCTCAGGTCCGCGCATCTGTCATCCCGGCACTCGCCCCTGAACCCTTCGGCCCAACCTCCTTCCTCACCTGACGCACTCGTGACCCCTCTCGGCCGATGACATTGCCTCACGCTTTTGAGATAAGCCGGCCAACGGTGCGAAAAGCGCCCGGAGCAGGTGTCTTCGAAGGAAGGACGGGGCAGGCATGAAATTTCTGGCAAGGTTGCTAATGGGCTTGGCGGTGGTGGTCTTTGCCGTCTCCTGTGCGCGGACACCGCCCCGGGGCGGTGCGCCGGGGGGGTATTCCGTCGCGCCCGGGCCCGGGGCGAACCCGCAACTGGGGGATCGCGCGCCCCATCCATTCCGGAATGGCGCGCCCTATGGCCATGCCGTGCATGGCATCGACATCTCGCGCTGGCAGGGCGACATCGACTGGAACCGCGTGCGGGGCGCCGGGGTCAGCTTTGCCTTCATCAAGGCGACCGAAGGGGCCGATCATTCGGACCCGAACTTCCGCCGCTACTGGTACGAGGCGGCGCAGGCGCGCATCCCGCGCGGTGCCTATCACTTCTACTACTTCTGCCGGACCGGAGCCGAGCAGGCCTATTGGTTCATCCGGAACGTCCCGCGCGAGGCAGGCTCTCTGCCCCCGGTGCTGGACATGGAATGGACCAATTCGCGCAACTGCCCCCGCCGGCCGCCGGCCGCCGAGGTCCTGCGCGAGGCCGAGATCTTCATGCAGATCGTCGGCCGCCACTATGGCCAGCGCCCGGTCATCTACACCACGGTCGATTTCTACCGCGAGAACCAGCTGGGCCGGATGAACGCCGAATTCTGGCTGCGCTCGGTCGCGGATCACCCCAGTGCGACCTATCCGGGCCAGCGTTGGGCCTTCTGGCAATATACCGGGACCGGCATCGTTCCGGGCATTCAGGGCGACACCGACCTGAACGCCTTTGCCGGATCGGCAGCGGATTGGGCAAGATGGTTGCAGAGACGACTGGTGCGGTAGCCCCGCACCGCTGGCTTTGGGTCGAGTTCGCGGCGCTCTATCTCGGGGCGCCGCTGGCCATCGCGCTGTTCCTGCCGCCCGACCGGCTGTTCACCGCGCTGGCCATCTTCAGCCTGGCGGGCATGGGTTTGTTGTGGGTGACCGGCGGTTTCCGGTGGCGGGTTCTGGTCCGGGGATGGCGCCGGATGCCGGGGTGGGAACTGCTGGCGATCGCGGTGGCGACGGCCGCGGCCGGCTGGCTGATCCTTTCCCTGACACGGCCCCAGGCGCTGTTCGCGCTGCCGCTGCACCGGCCTCAGATGCTGCTGGTGATCTGGGCCTTTTATCCCCTGCTGTCTGCGCTGCCGCAGGAGCTGATCTTCCGCCCGCTGTTCTTTCACCGCTACGGCGCGATCCTGCCCCAGGGCCGGGCCGCCATCGCCCTGAACGCGGGCATCTTCGCCTTTGCCCATCTGATGTACTGGTCCTGGATCGTTGCGCTGATGACCTTTGTCGGCGGCTGGATCTTTGCGCGCGCCTATCTGCGCCACGGCTTTCCTGCCGCATGGGCGCTGCACGCGCTGGCGGGCAACATCCTCTTCGCGGTCGGCATGGGCGCCTATTTCTACACGGGCAACGTGGTGCGCCCGTTCTGAGAGCCCCTTCTAAGAGGTTGACTTCCCGCCCGGCCCGCGCTTTGTGCGGGGGCTGAAAACTTGGGGAAAATGCACATGCACGCCTATCGCAGCCATACCTGCGGCGACCTGACGGCCGCCGATGCCGGGACCACCGTCCGCCTGTCGGGCTGGGTGCACCGGGTCCGCGACCACGGGGGCGTGCTGTTCGTCGACCTGCGCGACCATTACGGCATGACGCAGGTGCTGGCCGACAGCGACAGTCCGGCCCTCGCCGCGATGGACAAGCTGCGGGCCGAGACCGTCATTCGCATCGACGGCCGGGTGAAGATGCGCGACGCGTCGCTGGTCAACCCCAAGCTGCCCACCGGCGAGATCGAGGTCTATGCGACCGAGATCGAGGTGCTGGGCCCCGCGGACGAGCTGCCGTTGCCGGTCTTCGGCGACCAGGATTACCCCGAGGAGACGCGCCTGGCCTATCGCTTTCTGGATCTGCGCCGCGAGAGCCTGCACAACAACATCATGCTGCGGTCCAAGGTGGTGCGGTCGATCCGCAACCGCATGTGGGACCAGAACTTCACCGAGTTTCAGACGCCGATCATCACCGCATCTTCCCCCGAAGGAGCGCGCGACTTCCTGGTTCCGTCGCGGCTGCATCCGGGCAAGTTCTATGCCCTGCCGCAGGCGCCGCAGCAGTTCAAGCAGCTGATCATGGTTGCGGGCTTTGACAAGTATTTCCAGATCGCGCCCTGTTTCCGCGACGAGGACCCGCGCGCAGACCGCAGCCCCACCGATTTCTACCAGCTGGACATGGAGATGTCCTTTGTCCGCCAGGAGGACGTCTTCGCCATTGTCCAGCCGGTCATCCAGGGCCTGTTCGAGGAATTCGGCAACGGCCGCCGGGTGGACGCCGACTGGCCGCTGATCCCCTATGCCGAGAGCCTGCTGAAATACGGCACCGACAAGCCGGACCTCAGGAACCCGATCGAGATGCAGGTCGTCAGCGAGCATTTCCGCGGCTCCGGCTTTGGCATCTTTGCGAAACTCCTGGAGCAGGACGGCACCCAGGTCCGCGCCATTCCCGCGCCGACCGGCGGCAGCCGCAAGTTCGCCGACCGGATGAACGCGTTCGCGCAACAGCAGGGCCTGCCCGGCATGGGCTATATCATCTGGCGCAAGGCCGAGGATGGCACGACCGAGGCCGCGGGCCCGATCGCCAAGGCGCTTGGCGTCGAGAAGACCGAGGCGATCCGTCAGCAGCTGGGCCTGGCCGAGGGCGACGCGGCCTTCTTCCTGGGCGGTCGCCCCGACCAGTTCGAGGCGGTCGCGGGCCGCGCCCGCACCGAGATCGGCCGAGAGCTGGGCCTGATTGACGAGAACCAGTTCAAGTTCGCCTGGATCGTCGATTTCCCGATGTACGAGAAGACCGACGACGGCAAGATCGACTTCAGCCACAACCCCTTCTCCATGCCGCAGGGCGGGATGGAGGCGCTGAATGGCGACCCGCTGGAGGTGCTGGGATACCAGTACGACCTGGCCTGCAACGGGTACGAGTTGATCAGCGGCGCGATCCGCAACCACAAGCCCGAGATCATGTTCAAGGCCTTTGAACTGGCCGGATATCCGGCCTCCGAGGTCGAAAAGCGCTTCGGCGGCATGGTCAAGGCGTTCCGCTATGGCGCGCCGCCGCACGGGGGTTGCGCGGCCGGCATCGACCGCATCGTGATGCTGCTGGCGGACGAGCAGAACATCCGCGAGGTCATCATGTTCCCGATGAACCAGCGCGCCGAGGACCTGATGATGGGTGCGCCGTCGGAGCCCACGAACGAGCAGATGCGCGAGCTGCGGCTGCGGGCGTTGCCAAAAGAGTGATCTGACAGCCGGACCTGTGGCGTGGCAGGGTGCTGCGCAGCAGCAATCCCCGCCGCGAGGGTTTTCCGTGATGTCATTGCCCTATGACCAGCTGGCGGCGATCCGCCTGGGCTTTGGCCTGTCGCCGCGGCTGGTCGGTCCTGCCGATCCCGTGGGGGTGGCGGCCTCGGTCGCCGGCTCCGCGCCGGCGGGCGACATCGTGGCCGTGGACCGCGTCCGCGAGATGCAGCTGGAGCTGCGCCGCCTGCTGCTGGCGTCGCGCCAAGGCGGGAAGACCGAGGCAAAGGCCTATCGCAGCTTTCGGCGCGGGATGAACGACCGCTACCTGGGCGCCATCGTCGACCGCTTTGCCCGCATCATGGACGACCCTTCGGGGTTTGGCGAACGGCTGGTGGCGTTCTGGTCCAGCCATTTCGCCGTGCGCGGCGGTGCCCCGCATGCCAACCTGATGACGGCCGCCCTGGTGGACGAGGCGATCCGGCCGCATCTGTCCGGCCGCTTTGCCGACATGATGTTCGCGGCCGAGACGCATCCGGCGATGCTGGTCTATCTGGACCAGGTGCGCTCGGTCGGGCCGAACTCGGCCATGGCCCGGCGCAATGCCGACAAGGCCATGGGCCTGAACGAGAACCTGGCCCGCGAGATGATCGAGCTGCACAGCCTTGGGGTCGGTGCCGCCTATACCCAGCAGGACGTCGAGGCACTGGCCCGGCTGCTGACCGGGCTGACCTACAACGCCAAGCGGCCGGAGATTTTCCGGCCCGCCCAGGCCGAACCCGGCGCGGACACCGTCCTGGGGCGCAGCTATGGCACCGGCGACCGCGCGACGCTGGACGATATCCGCAGCGTGATCGAGGATCTGGCATCGCATGAAGCGACGGCCCGGCACATCGCGCGCAAGCTGGCCATCCACTTCATTGCCGATGATCCCCCTCAATCTGTCATGGACCGGCTGGCGGCGGTCTTTCGCGACACGGGCGGCGATTTGGGCGCGATCAACCTGGCCTTGGCCGAGGCGCCGGAGCTGAACACCCATTACCGCCAGAAGCTGCGCCAGCCCCACGAATTCCTGGCGGCCAGCCTGCGCAGCCTGGGGCTGACGGGCGATGACATCCGGGGCTTGTCCCGCAAGCAGATCCGGCAGACATTGCTGAACCCCATGGCGGTCATGGGCCAGCCTTGGGCGCGGCCGAACGGCCCCGACGGCTGGCCGGAAGAGGCCGAGGCTTGGGGCACGCCGCAGGGCTTGGCGATGCGCATCAACTGGGCCATGCGGCAGCCGTCGCGGCTGGCGCAGCGGCTGCCCGATCCGCGTGACTTTCTGGTGACCGCCCTTGGCGAGGCCGCGTCCGAGCCGCTGCGATGGGCCGTTCCCCGCGCCGAAAGCCGCAGCCAGGGCATCGCGCTGGTGCTGGCCTCGGCCGACTTCAACCGGAGATGACGATGATCAGCCGACGCCTGTTCCTGACATCCGCGGCGCTGATCGGCTGTTCGGCCGCCGCGCATCCGCTGCTGACGCCGATGGCCTTTGCCAGTGCGCCCGGCGACAACCGGCTTGTCGTCATCATCCTGCGCGGGGCCATGGACGGCATCGACGCTTTTCAGCCCTACGGAGACAAGAACCTGCGCAAGGTTCGCCAGACGCTGTCCCTGGGCCCCGATCACGAGGCGCGGGACCTTGACGGTTTCTTTGCGCTGCATCCGGGGCTGCAGGGGCTGTGGCCGCTGTGGAAGGCGGGGCAGCTGGGCTTTGCGCCAGCCGTGTCCACCCCCTATCGGGACAAGCGCAGTCATTTTGACGGCCAGACCATGCTGGAGGCCGGGACCGGAACCGATCTGGACCTGGACCGCCAACAGGACGGCTGGCTGAACCGGCTGCTGCAGGCGATGCCGGGCCAGAGTTCGGAGACCGCCTATTCGATCGGCGCCGAGGACATGCGCATCCTGCAGGGTCCGGCCGCGGCCAGCAGTTGGGCGCCCGAGGCCAACCTGGTGATCAGCCCGCAGGCCACGCGGCTGCTGACGCATGTCTATCACGACGACCCGTTGTTCCGCGAGGCCGGCGAACGGGCCATGGCGATCGCAGCGGGGCTGGAGGCGGAAGGCAAGCTGGTGCCGGACCGCAAGGAACATCTGGCGCTGGCCCAGTTCGCCGCCGACCGGCTGAACCGCGACACCCGCATTGCGACCTTTTCCCTGGCGGGATGGGACACCCATGCGGGGCAGGCCGGCAACCTCACCCGGATGCTGGAGCGCCTGTCCGAGACGATCCTGGCGCTGCGCGACGGGCTGGGGCCGAACTGGGACAGCACGACCGTCATGGCAATGACCGAGTTCGGGCGCACCGTGCGCGAAAACGGCTCGGCCGGGACCGATCACGGAACGGGTGGCGCGATGCTGGTCGTCGGCGGTGCGGTGCGCGGGGGGCGGGCGATGGGTGATTGGCCGGGCCTGGCCGAGGGCGACCTTTACGATGGCCGCGACCTGATGCCCCTGCGCGACATCCGGGCCTATGCGGCCTGGGCCATGCATGCCAAGTTCGGGATCGCCAAAAGCGTGCTGGAACAACAGATCTTTCCTGCCCTCGACATGGGCAGCGACCCGCGCCTGCTGGCCTGAGGCTACATCTCGGCCACGCGGGACAGCCGGTCCTGAACCATCCCGCTGATCCGCGCCAGGTCCGTCGCCAGGGCATGTCCCGCCAGATGGTCGCGTGCGAGCGCGGCGGCCGCGGCCTCCAGGGCAGGATCATGGGCCGAGCGCGCGACACCGGCCAAGAAACGGGCAATGTAATCGATCGCCGCCGTGTCCTGGGCGCTGGACAGGACCTCGGCCACATGGGCCAGATCGTCGCGCAGCCCCGAATGGTCCGGGTGGATCACGTCATTGGGCAAAAGCCGCAGCCCCGGACTCGTGCTATCGGAGGGCAGGGCGGACAGGATCGCCTGCTGGAAGACGCCCAGGCTTTCGACCGGCTTGGCCAGAAAGCCGTCGGCGCCCGCCGCCAGCGCCTTGTCGGCCAGGTCCGCATCGCCGGACATGGCCAGGATCACCGGCACGCGCGGCTCTGCCCCGTGCAGTTCGGCGATCAGCGTGGTGCCGTCGCCATCCGGCAGTCCCAGGTCCACGATCAGCACCGCCGGCCTGTAGTTCCGCAGATGCCGCGCCGCCGAGCGCAGGCAGTCCGCGCGGCGAATGCGCGCACCCGACTTGAGGCACAGGAGGCGAACCGCCTCGCTGGCAAAGCGCGAATCCTCGATGACCAGCACGGTCAGACCAGTCAGAGGGCGTTGCGGCAGCGACAAACGCCACTGTGGCAGGGGCTTGTCGGCGCCTGTCTCGGAATCGGTCAGCATGTCTTGATCCCCGTCCATCTGTTCCCGGACAGTTAAGGCGCGATTTGCTAAGAAGCGGTTAACGACACCGCTTTTCCTTCCAACGGCAGCGCGGAACGCTTAGATAGCAGGGCAAACGGAGGATGAGATGATCGGTCGCCTGAACCATGTCGCAATCGCGGTCCCCGATCTGGAGGCCGCGGCCGCGCAATACCGCACCACTCTGGGCGCCACGGTGGGCGCGCCGCAGGACGAACCCGACCACGGCGTGACCGTCGTCTTCATCGAGCTGCCCAACACCAAGGTCGAGCTGCTTTATCCCCTGGGAGAGAACAGCCCGATCCAAGGCTTTCTGGACAAGAACCCGTCGGGCGGCATCCATCACATGTGCTTCGAGGTCGAGGATATCCTGGCCGCGCGCGACAAGCTGAAGGCCGAAGGGGCGCGCGTGCTGGGCACGGGCGAACCCAGGATCGGCGCCCATGGCAAGCCGGTGCTGTTCCTGCATCCCAAGGATTTCAACGGCTGCCTGATCGAACTGGAGCAAGTCTGATGAACCTGACCGGCGGCATCGTCCTTTTCGCGACCCTGTGGTTTCTGACCCTGTTCGTCGTCGTGCCCATCGGGCAGCGCAGCCAGGCGGATGCGGGCGACGTACTGCCCGGCACCCATGCGGGCGCCCCGTCGGGCGTGCCCTGGCGCCGCAAGTTGCTGTGGACCACGGGCATCACGACGGTGATCTGGGCAGTGATCGCCTATCTGATCCTGGGCGGCGTCATCACGCGCGCCGATATTTCCCAGCTGGATCAGCTGCTTCGCTGATCATGTGAAAGAGATGCGTGAACGTCGCCGCCGCCAGCAGGGGCAGGGCGATGTTCACGATCGGCACGGTCAGGCCGACCGCCACCAGGACACCGGTCAGGGTCACCCGGCCGCCATGGGCCCTGCGCAAAGCCTGCGCCTGCGCATCCGGCAGGTGACGCCGGGCCGCCATCTGGAAAAATTCCCGCCCCAGCAGCCAGCCATTCGCGCCGTAGAACAGCAGGGGCGCGAGGGGTCCCAGGAAGGGCGTCAGCATCAGCGACAGGATCGCCACGCCCAGAACCGCCGCCGCCACCGCCAGCGATTCCAGAAGCCCGTCCCAGAAGTCGGGCGAGGCGCCGCGGCGATGGGGATAGTGCAGATCCTCGACCGCCTCGGCCACGTTTTCGGCAAAAAGGCCTGAAAAGCCCGCCGCGACAGGGGCCATCAGGAAAAAGCCGATCACTGGAAAGAGGGCCAGCGAGCCCCAGGACATGACGTTCCCCAAATCGACGGAACCCAGCCAAGGCAAGGTAAACCCGCCCGGCAGCCAGATTCGGACCAGCCAGAAGATCCCCGCCTGCAGCAGCACGAACAGCAGGATGGTCAGCGCAAGGCCCAACGCGACCAGCCGCAGGATCGAAGGGCGCAGAAGGTCGGACCAGCCCCGCGTGAAGGCACGGACGACCATCATGGGCGCCACTCGGTCTTGGCGGCGATGTCGGGGCGGGGACGTTCGGGCGGGGTGTCGCCGCGGGTGCCGATATGGATCAGGCCGGCGACCCGTTCCGCGCCGGACAGGCCCAGATGCGCGCGTCCGAATTCCTGGTCCAGCGCCGCATGGCCGGTCAGCCAGGCCGCGCCCCAACCCGAGGCCAGCGCCGCATTGACCAGCCCCAGGCAGAGGGCGCCGGCCGACAGGACCTGTTCCCATTGCGGCACCTTTGCGCTGTCCACGGGAGAGGAGACCACCGCCACGATGACCGGCGAAGCCAGGGCCGAGGCCGCCTTGTCGGCCGCCGCCCGGTCCAGTCCGCTGTCCAGAACCGCCGCGTGCAGGACCGGTGCCAAGGCATCCAGCGTCTGGCGGCCCAGCACGATGAAGCGCCACGGCTCCAGCTTGCCGTGATCGGGCACGCGTGCCGCCAGCGTCAGCAGCTGGGACAGCTGATCGCGGTCCGGACCCGGCTGCGCCAGCAGCTTGGGGGGATGCGACCGCCGGCTGGCCAGGAAGCGCAGGGCATCGTCGTTGCGGTGGGTCATGATGATCTCCTTCGTGGCGCCGCTGCACCGGGCCTTTCCGGCGAGGTGTTTCAGAAGGGCGGGGTCGTCGCAAGCGCCCAGACCAGCCGGGCGCCGTCGCCGGTCGAACCATGACGGGTCGTTCAGTCGCGCTTTTCGATGCGGTAATTGCCTTCGGGCAGGTTCAGCGCCAGCCGCAGTTCGGTCAGCTGGTGCATGCTCAGGGTGACGCGGACCACCTCGTCGCCATCCGGGCTCATCTGTTCCAGGATCACCCGGTCGTCAAAGCTGAGGATCACGACATCTTCGTTCAGCGGGCGCGTCTGCGCTTCGGCCTCGTCGATCAGGGTGATCACGGTCGCGTCGAAGTCATGCTCGATGGTGAACATCCGAATCTCCTTGGTGAAGCAGCGACAATCGCGTGAAGTTCGCGCCGCAGCAAGCAGCCGGGCTTTACCCTGCGCGGGTGAAAGGTAAACTGCGCGGCATCATGCGACAAGCCGGCGGGCCGGCAGGACAACAGGGCGATACACATGCGCAAGACGACCACGGGCCGGTGGCTGGCAGGCATCATGGCGACCATGCTGACGCTGGCCGGCTGCGCGCCCATGCCGGTCCAGCCGCCCCTGCCGCCCGCGGCTCCGGCAGGTCAGGTCCAGCCGCGCCCGCTGCCGGCGCCCTCCGATCCCTATGCGCAGACGCCCGATGCCGCGGCGCGGACCTTCGTGCAGGTGATGCGCCGGATGGAGCCCGCGGTGCGGCAGGATTGCCTGAACCGGCGCACGCGGCCGATCAGCTGCGACTTCGTCTTCGTCGTGGACGACCGCCCAGGCCTGGAACCCAACGCCTTCCAGACCGTCGACCGCAACGGCCGGCCGATCGTCGGCTTTACCCTGTCCCTGATCGGCCAGACCCAGAACGCGGACGAGATCGCCTTTGTTGTCGGACACGAGGCGGCGCATCACATCCTGAACCATCTCGACCGCAAATCCGGGGCGTCCTCGGCGGCGGCGGTGGTCCTGGGCAGCATCGCCTCGGCCTATGGCGGCGACGATTCGGCCATCTCGCGCGCGCAGGAAATCGGCGCCTCGGTCGGGGCCCGATATTATTCCCGCGATTGGGAGCTCGAGGCCGACTATCTCGGCTCGATCATCGCGCTGAACGCGGGCTTCGACCCGATCCACGGGTCCCGCCTGTTCGAACGCATCCCCGACCCCGGCAACCATGTGCTGGGCACCCACCCGTCACGGGCGCAGCGGCTGGCACAGGTGCGGCGTGCTGTTGCGGATGTCCAGGCCGGTCGCGTGCGCTGAGGCATGGCCGAGGGAATCAACATCGGCAAATTCCGGTGGCGCCTGCGCGAGATCCTGCAGCGGCTCTGGGTGCGGGTGACGTCATTCGCGGTCCTGGGCCTGCTGACGGCGGTCACGGGCTTCCTTTTGCGCAACCAGATCCCGGACGGGCTGGCCGGCATGATCGGCGCGGATGCAATCGCGCCGATCCTTGACATCATCGCCTCGTCGATGCTGACGGTCACGACATTCTCGCTGTCGATCCTGACGGCCGCCTATGCCACGGCCAGTTCCGGCACCACGCCCCGGGCGGTCCAGCTTCTGGTCAAGGACGGGGTCAGCCAGACCGTGCTGGCGACCTTCATCGGCGCCTTCATCTTCAGTCTTGTCGGGCTGATCATGCTGAACACGGGGCTTTACGGTGATGGGGGCCGGATCGTCCTCTTTGGCGTGACCCTGGCCGTGATCCTGATCGTGGTCGTGTCCCTTCTGCGCTGGATCAACCGACTGGGAGAGCTGGGGCTGATCGGAGACACGATGTCGCGGGTCGAACGCTCCACGGACGAGGCACTGGCGAACCGGCTGGCCGCCCCTTGGCTGGGTGCGAACCCGCTGCGCGGCGCGCCGCCGCTGGACAGTATCGCGCATCACGCCCCGCAGGTCGGCTATGTCCAGAACTGCGACATGAAGGCCTTGTCCGAACTGGCCGATCGCCACGACCTGATCCTCTACATGACCGCGATGCCGGGGGATTTCGTGCATCTGGGCAGCCCCCTTTTTCACGTCATGAACCTGCCCGACCAGGATGAAAAGGCGCAGGCGATCTGCGGGCGGATCAGCGGCTGCATCACCCTGCGGCGGATGCGCAGCTTCGAGCAGGATCCCCGCTTCGGCTTCAGCGTGCTGTCAGAAATCGGACAACGCGCCCTGTCGCCGGCGGTGAACGATCCGGGCACGGCCGTGCTGGTGGTCGGGCGCATGCTGCGCATCCTGTCGCAATGGGACCACGAATCGATTCCCGAGGTCTGCTATCCCCGTCTGTACGTTCCGGCCATCACTGCGCAGGAGGTTTTGCGCGCCAGTCTGTTGCCGCTGGCGCGCGATGGGGCCGGAATTTTCGCGGTGCAGCTTGCCCTACAAGAGGCGATGATGGCACTGGCACGTCTGTCACCTGCGGTCTTTGGAACGGCCGCGGCAGCCCTGGCACGGGACTTTACGCGCTACGCGGCCCAAGGTCTTGTACTGGACGATGAAAAGGAAACGGTGATTGCGCTGGCTGATGCGGTGGCGCGTTTGGCACCGCCAAGTTGTGCCGACACCGACACATGACAACTGAAAGATGACAAAAAGTTGAGAAGGCACGATAAAAAAGATAGCAAATCGGCGGAATTCTGCTTTAGTCAGCAGGAATTAGCCAATGACCTGTCCGAAAGGACAACATGACGCCTCGGCGTCGAATCTGATGAAGGGGCACCCATGATCGGGGTAGTCGTATGGAGCAGCGGATCGCGCGAGAAAGCGATAATCTGGTGCGAAGACCAAGCCACCTTGGCCTATCTCCAAGGCACCGAAAACCTGGTTCAGCCCGGCAACTGGCCGCAACCCGGTGACCTGGTCGAACTGGAGACAGAGACGGTCGGCAATCTTCGCCACGCCCTCAACGTGTCCATGCTGTCCGAGCAATGCTGCCCCCAGATCCCTCGGATCTTGTCGGAGGCGCCTGTTCCGGCCCGCCAACCCAGCCTGAGGGTTGTTTCAGATGGCAGCGACTATCCCACCTCCCGCTGTTCCAACTCCAAACTCAGTTCAGTGAACAGCCCCTATGGACTCATCAGGAACGGGGCAGCGTGTAGGTAACCGGAACCTTCACAAAAGGTTCCCACGTTCCTAAAAAAAGCCGCGGTGACCGCGGCTTTTTTCATGACTGGCGAGGTCAGACCCCGCGGGACAGCGCCGCCACCCCGGTGCGGGCCAGGTCGGTCAAGCCCAAGGGCCGCATCAGGTCTGCAAAGGCATCCAGTTTGCTTGGCGTGCCGACCAGTTCGAAGACAAAGCTCTCCAGCGTCGAATCGACCACGTTTGCCCGGAAGATCTCGGCGATGCGCAGCGCCTCGACCCGCTTGTCGCCTTGGCCGCGCACCTTGAACAAGCCCAGTTCGCGCTCGACCGCCGGGCCTTCGACCGTCAGGTCATGCACCTCGTGAACAACCACGATCCGCCCCAGCTGCGCCTTGATCTGCTCGATCACCGAAGGCGTTCCGCGCGTGACGACCGTGATCCGGGAGCGATGGCCTGTGTGGTCCACCTCCGCCACGGTCAGGCTGTCGATGTTGTAGCCGCGCCCCGAGAAAAGGCCGATCACCCGTGCCAGAACCCCCGGCTCGTTCTCGACCAGCACTGCCAGCGTATGGCTTTCCTCCATCTGCGCATTCGGATCGCGCAGGTCATAGGCCGAATGGCTCGACATGCCTTTCTGGATGTTCAATGCATTCACGAACCTGTCCTCTTCTTCGTTGTCCAAAGACCCGTCACGGGCATCAGACCAGCACTGCGCCTTCGGATTCGATCACGCCCTGCGTCTCGGCCTCGCCCAGCAGCATCTCGTTATGCGGCTTGCCGGACGGGATCATCGGGAAGCAGTTCTCGTGCTTCTCGACCAGCACGTCCAGGATGAACGGCCCGTCATAGTCGATCATCTGCTGGATCGCGGCGTCCAGGTCCTTGGGGTCGCGCACCTGCGCGCCCTTGCACCCGAACGCCTCGGCCAGCTTGACGAAATCGGGCAGGCTGTCGGACCAGGACTGGCTGTAACGCTCGCCATGCAGCAACTGCTGCCACTGGCGGACCATCCCAAGGCGCTCGTTGTTCAGGATGAACTGCTTGACCGGCAGGCGGAACTGAACCGCCGTGCCCATCTCCTGCATGTTCATCAGCCAGCTGGCATCGCCCGCGACGTTGATGACCAAGGCATCGGGATGCGCCATCTGCACGCCAATGCTGGCCGGTAGGCCATAGCCCATGGTGCCCAGACCCCCGGAGGTCATCCAGCGGTTCGGCCCTTCGAATCCCAGGTATTGCGCGGCCCACATCTGGTGCTGGCCGACCTCGGTGGTGATGTAGCGGTCGTGGTTCTTGGTGAGCGCCTCCAGCCGTTCCAGCGCGTGCTGCGGCTTGATGAGGGTGTCGCTGTTCCGATAGGCGAGGCACTTGCGCGCCCGCCATTCCTCGATCTGCCCCCACCACTGCTTCAGCGCCGGGCTGTTGACCTTGCGGCCGCGCGACTTCCAGACCTTCAGCAGGTCCTCCAGCACATGGCCGACATCGCCGACGATCGGCACTTCGACGCGCACGACCTTGTTGATGCTGGACGGATCGATGTCGATATGCGCCTTGACCGAGCCGGGGCTGAAATCCGCGATCCGCCCGGTGATGCGGTCGTCAAACCGCGCGCCGATGTTGATCATCAGGTCGCAGCCATGCATCGCCAGGTTCGATTCGTAAGTGCCGTGCATGCCCAGCATGCCCAGCCAGCCCTGACCCGAGGCCGGATAGGCGCCCAGGCCCATCAGCGTCGATGTGACCGGAAAGCCCGTCGCATCGGCCAGTTCGCGCAGCAGTTGGCTGGCGCCGGGCCCCGAATTGATGACCCCCCCACCGGTATAGAAGATCGGACGCTCGGCCTGCTCCATCAGTTCGACCAGACGCGTGATCGCGCCCAGATCGCCCTTGCGGGCCGGGTGATAGCGGCCATGATCGACCTGCTTGGGTCCGACATAGGTGCCGGTCGCGAACTGGACGTCCTTGGGGATGTCGATCAGCACCGGGCCGGGGCGGCCCGAGGTGGCGACATGGAAGCCCTTGTGGATCGTCTCGGCCAGCTTGTCGGTGTCCTTGACCAGCCAGTTGTGCTTGGTGCAGGGGCGGGTGATGCCGACCGTGTCGGCCTCCTGGAACCCGTCGGTGCCGATCATGAAGGTCGGAACCTGGCCCGACAGCACGACCAGCGGGATCGAATCCAGCAGAGCGTCGGTCAGGCCGGTCACGGCATTCGTGGCCCCCGGACCCGAGGTGACCAGCACGACCCCCGGTTTCCCGGTGGCGCGGGCATAACCCTCGGCCATGTGGACGGCGCCCTGTTCGTGGCGGACCAGGACATGGGTGATGTCGTTCTGCTGAAAGATCTCGTCATAGATGGGTAGCACGGCCCCGCCCGGATAGCCGAATACGGTATCGACGCCCTGATCGCGCAGCGCCTCGACCACCATTCTCGCACCCGTCATCGTTCGGGACATCATCTTGCTCCATCCAACAAAAATACCCGCCGAAGGCCCCAATGGCCGACCCGGCGTCGGCGCAAACTATGGTTACGCCGGGGCAGGGTCAATGGGGTTCGGCGGATAAAGTGACGCAGGTGCAGAGGAATTTGAAATTTTCTTTCGCGGCCTGTCAGGCGCTATCGGTCGAATTGCGGCAGCGCGATGCGGGCCACCTGCTCGACGATGGGATCGACCGACAGGGGATGCGCCTCGTTGGAATGTGTCTCGGGGTCGCCAAGATCCTGCCAGACCCCGCCCTTGTAGATTTCCAGCGCGCCGAACTTGGCCTTGTAGTCCATCTTGCGGCTGCCCGGCACCCAGTAGCCCAGATAGACATAGGGCAGGCCCGCCGCCCGCGCGATCTCGATATGGTCGAGGATGATGTAGGTTCCCATGCTGGCCCCGCGCAGCAGCGGATCATAAAAGCTGTAGACAAGGCTCAGCCCGTCATCCAGCACGTCGGTCAGACAGACCCCGCCCAGATGGTCGTCGCCCTGGGACAGTTGCGGCAGGTCGTCACCGCTGCAGCGGTATTCGATCACCCGCGTCTTGACCGGCGTTTCCTCGATCATTGCGGCAAATTCGAAGATGTCCATGTCGGCCATCCCGCCATCGGCATGGCGGCTGTCCAGATAGCGGCGGAACAGTTCGAACTGTTCCTCGGTGGCCCAGGCACTGGTGGCCAGCCGCCGCATCGGCGCGTTGCGCGTGCGGATCCGGCGCTGCGTGCGGGTCGGGTGAAAGTCCGCGACGCGAATGCGCGCCGACATGCAGGCGACGCAGCTTTCGCAGCTGGGGCGGTACAGCACGTTCTGCGACCGCCGAAAGCCCTGCCGCGACAGCGCGTTGTTCAACTCGGCCGCGTTGTCACCCTGCAGCGCCGTGAACAGCTTGCGCTCGGCCCGGCCATGCAGATAGGGGCAGGGCTGCGGGGCCGTCACATAGAACTGTGGCGCATGGGGCAACGTATGGCGCATCAGGCGCCCCTCGTGCGACATATGTTCAGAACAAGGGCGGTCATGGGCGCGCTGAGGATCCGTTTCGCCTGTTGATTGCGCGAAGCCTAGCAACGATTCAGGGACAGGCCAAGCAGGGAAACGGTTGACGTGGCAGCAGCGGCGGTCCTCGGGCGGGAAGCTGCGCGTTGACTGCCCTTGGGGCTTCACTAAGGTGGCCGCCATGACCTTCGCGACCCGCATCACCCGCCTGCCGCTGCCCGCCGATCCTGCCCGTGGGGCGGATGTCGCAGGCCTGTTTCCCGAACTGCCCGACCGCCTGCGGAGGCTGATCGAGGGCACTGCCGGCAGCAGCCCCTTTCTGGCCGATCTGCTGCGCAAGGAGGCCGAATGGCTGCCCGGCGCGCTGGACCATGACGAGGTGGTTGCCCGCGAGACCGCAGGGCTCGAGGATCTTGACGCGGAGGCCCTGGGCATCGCGCTGCGCCGGGCCAAGCGCCGCGTGGCGTTGCAGGCGGCGCTGGCGGATCTGGGCGGCGTCTGGACGCTGGAGCAGGTGACGCGGGCGCTGTCCGACCTGGCCGACCGGGCCGTGGACCTGGCGCTGCGCGTCCATGTCGCGGCCGAGCAGCGGCGCGGCAAGCTGCCGCCGACGCGGGCCGATGCCGGGGGCATCTTTGCGCTGGCGATGGGCAAGGGCGGCGCGGGCGAGCTGAACTACAGTTCCGATATCGACCTGATCGTGCTGTTCGATGAAACCGCCTATGCCGAGGCCGACCAGATGGAGGCGCGCGCCGCGCTGATCCGCGCCACCCGCAAGATGGCCGCCACCCTGTCGGACGCGACCGCGCATGGCTATGTCTTCCGGACGGACCTGCGGCTGCGGCCCGATGCCGCCGTGACGCCGGTCTGCATCTCGACCGCCGCCGCGCTGGCCTATTACGAGGCCGAGGGTCGGACCTGGGAACGTGCGGCCTTCATCAAGGCCCGAGCCGCCGCCGGCGACATCGCGGCGGGCGAGCGTTTCCTGCGCGAACTGCGCCCCTTCATCTGGCGCAAGCACCTGGACTTTGCCGCCATCCAGGATGCGCATGACATGCGGCTGCGCATCCGCGACCACAAGGGTCTGGGCGGGCGGCTGGAAGTGGCCGGCCACAACCTGAAGCTGGGCCAGGGTGGCATCCGCGAGATCGAGTTCTTCACCCAGACCCGCCAGTTGATCGCCGGCGGTCGCGATCCCGAACTGCGGGCGCGGGACACGGTGGGGGGGCTGCGGGCTCTGGCCGAAAAAGGATGGGTGCCGCCCGAGGTCGCGGCCGAATTGATCGACCACTATCGCCAGCACCGAGACATCGAGCATCGCATCCAGATGGTGAACGACGCCCAAACGCACGCGCTGCCCAAGGAGGCCGAGGGGCTGCGGATCGTCGCGGCACTGACGGGCGAGGCGGATGTCGACGCATGGTGCACGGGGCTCAAGACGCGTCTGGCCCGGGTCCATGACCTGACCGAGCGCTTCTTCGCCCCGGGCGAGGTCCAGGCAGAGCGGCCGCATATCTCGGACGAGGCCGTCGCCATCATCGAGCGGTGGCAGACCTATCCGGCCCTTCGGTCGGACCGCGCGCAGCAGATCTTTCGCCGGATCGAGGCGCCGCTGCTGGAGCGGATGGCCCGGGCCGGCCATCCTGCCGAGGCGCTGATGCGGTTTGACAGTTTCCTATCGGGCCTTCCGGCGGGCGTGCAGCTGTTTTCGCTGTTCGAGGCCAACCCCCAGCTGATCGAGCTGATCGTCGACATCTGCGGCACTGCGCCGGCACTGGCGGGATATCTGGCCCGGCACCCGGCGGTGCTGGATGGCGTGCTGGGTGGCAGCTTCTTCGCACCCTGGCCGGGCGAGCCGGGCCTGCGGGCCGAACTGGATCATGCCTTGCAGCGTGCGCTGAACGCGCCCGGCGGCGGCTATGAACGCGCGCTGGATGCCGCGCGGCGGTGGTCGCATGAATGGCATTTCCGCATCGGGGTCCATCATCTGCGCGGCCTGATCGACGCGGACGAGGCCTCGGGTCAGTATGCCGACCTGGCGGGGGCCTGCCTAGGCGCGCTGCTGCCGGTCACGGCCGCCGATTTCGCCCGGCGCCACGGTCCCGCGCCGGGACGGGGCGCGGTCGTTCTGGGCATGGGCTCGCTTGGCGCACGGGTGCTGAACGCGGGTTCGGACCTTGACCTGATCGTCATCTATGACACCGACGGGATCGATGCCTCGGACGGGCCGCGTCCCTTGGCCGCGCGGCCCTATTACGCGCGGCTGACGCAGGCGATGGTCACGGCGCTGTCCGCGCTGACCGCCGAAGGGCGCCTCTACGAGGTGGACATGCGGCTTCGCCCTTCGGGGCGGCAGGGGCCCGTGGCCACCGCGGTGCAGAGCTTCGAGACCTACCAGATGAGCGAAGCCTGGACCTGGGAGCATCTTGCCCTGACCCGCGCCCGCTGCGCCGCCACCCTGGGTCGCGATGCCGAGGCGCTGGCCGCACAGATCGAAGCGCTGCGCGTCGCCGTTCTGGCGGCGCGGGGCGGTGACGCGCGGGTGATGCCGGACCTGGCCTCAATGCGGGCGCGGCTCTTTGCGGCCAAGGCCCCGGACGGGCCTTGGGATGCCAAGCAGGGGCCGGGGCATCTGCAGGACATCGACCTTCTGGCGCAGGCCTGCGCGCTGCGTGCGGCCGACCCGGCGCGGACCACGCTGGCGCAGCTGCGCGCCGGGCGCCGCGCGGGGCTGCTGACCAAGGAAGCCGCAGAGCAACTCGGTTCCGTCTGGCGCAGCCTCTGGCGGCTGCATGCGGCGGGGCGCCTGCTGACCGACCGCGCCCTCGACATGGCCGAGATCGGGCGCGGCGGTCAGGATTTCCTCTTGCGGGAAACAGGCGCGGCTTCGCTGGACGAGCTGGAGGCGCGGCTGGCGCAGCAGACCGCAAGTGCCGCATCCCTGATCGCGGAGCTGATGCCGGCGGAGGGGGTTCTGGACGCGGCCCCCTGAAGTCGGTTCAGCCCGCGATCCGTTGCAGGGCCTGCGGGGCAGGAGCGGGTGCATTTGCGGTGGCCTGGGCCTCGGCGACCTCGGACAGCGACCGGCCACCGATCTTCCCCAGCACGGGGATCGAGACGAGGCCCGCGGCCAGTTCGGGGGCTTCGTTCGCCTCGACGAACAGTCCATGAGCGGTCTTGTCCCAGTAGAAGGGCTTGGTCACCACCTCGTAGATCGCCTTCCAGCCCGCCAGGCAGCCAAGCGGGAAATAGAGGTGCAGCGTCGGGAGCCAAGCCAGAAGGTGCCGGTGCTTGGCGCCTCGGACCGCGCGCAGTCCGACGAAGATGCTGAGCGCCTCGGAGGCAAGGAACAGCCCGAACAGGCACATGGCCGCGCTGCCGCCCATCACCTCCCGCAGGGGATGGGGCAGCCCAAGGGCCAGCAGCCAGAAGCTCCACAGCACCGGGGCCAGCAGGTATTGGGAGAGTGCACCGAAGAATTGCACCTGAAAGCCCCAGAACCGCCGCGGCCCCAGTTCCCGATACAGCAGCACCGGGTCGCGCATGTGCACGGCCCAGGTCAGTGCATAGCCCTTCAGCCAGCGCGACCGCTGCTTGATCCAGGGCAGGGTGCGGCAGTTCGCTTCCTCGTCGGTTGTCGTCTCGATGATCTCGGTCCGATAGCCCCGGCGGGCGAGGCGAACGCCCAGGTCGGCATCCTCGGTCACGTTCCAGGCGTCCCAGGCCCCCACCTTCTCCAGGAGGGGCCGGCGAAAGAACAGCGTGGTGCCGCCCAGGGGCACGACCAGACCCATCCGGGCCACACCCGGCAGCAGGACCCGGAACGAGGCCGCGTATTCGATGGTAAAGCAGCGGGCCAGCCAGTTGGTGCGGGGGTTGTAAAAATCCAGCGCGCCTTGGAGGCAGGCCACGTCGGCGGGGGCGAAGTGAAAGCGGCGGGCGACCTTGTGCAGCTGGTCGGGGTCCGGCCGATCCTCGGCGTCCCAGATCCCCACGATGTCGCCCCGGCAAAAGTTCAGCGCATAGTTCAGGGCCCGGGGCTTGGTCTTGATCGGGCCATCGGGCACGCGGACGACGCGGATCCAGTGGGGCAGCCGTGCACCCGCCAAAGCGTTTTCGGTGACCCGGTCGCTGGCCTCGATCACCAGCAGCAGGTCGGTCAGCTCGCGCGGGTAGTCCAGCCGCGCCAGCCGCGCGACCAGCTTGCCGGCCACGTCGCTTTCCTCGAACAGAGGCACCATGACCGAGATCACCGGCAGCGGCGCCTCCGTCTCGGCGGGCAGCACCAGGCCCTGCGCCACGGCACGGGCCAGCTGGTCCCGCTCGGCGCGGGCGCGGCCCGAGGCCAGGAACGACAGCAGCTTCAGCCCGCTTTGCAGGATCAGCGTCAGTGCCGCCCAAGCGACCAGAAGCGCCACCACGAAGGTCGGCACCACGGCCAGGCCAAGGACCAGCAGCACCAGGGCGGCCGCCGCCAGCTGACCGGTTCGCACGGGGTTCTGAGTCCGGCAGCTTTCGGCGGCAGGGACGCGCGTCTCGGCCTCGCGGATCAGGCGGATCCGGCAGGAGTTCAGAACCCCCGACTGCGCCTGATCGTGGCTGCAGAGCAGCATCCGCACCTGGCCGAATTGCGCCGGCAGACGGGGCAGCAGCGCCGTGAACATGTCGGGCCGCGAGGTGGCGATCCAGGTGACGCCGCCGATCCGCCGCCAGGGCAGGATGCCATGCGTCAGGCAAAAGCCGGCGCCGGCAGCGTCGATCAGGCGCGGATCGGCGGGGCTGAGCGCGGGGTCGATGGCGGTGGTGCGCCATTGGCGCGACAGCGCCCGGGCCAGTGCTTCGGGCGTGACCATCCCTTGCGCCAACAGGATCTCACCCAAACGGGCGCTCTGCCGCTGGCTGAGGACGGTGGCCTTCAGCAGGTCGGATGGATCGACGGCGCCATCCTCGACCAGGATCTGGCCGAGGGGCAGCTTGCTGGGCGGTGCCAGCGTCGGGCCGCGCAGGATCACCTGGTCCGAGGCCTTTGGCACGTCGGGCAGGGCAGTGGTCCGAGGCGATGACGCAAGCTGGGCCATGGGCGTTCCCTGTCGGATCGCCCCTTGATGGCATGCAGTGATTAACAACCCGTTAAGGCGCGGCGGGACGGCTCGAGTTTCGTGCCGCCTCCGTGCCTTTCAGGCTCAGCCCCGGCGCGCCCGCATGGAATCGGTAAAGCGCTTGAACAGGTAGAGGCTGTCCTGCGGCCCCGGCGACGCCTCCGGGTGATGCTGGACCGAGAAGACCGGCTTGTCGGTCATGCGGATGCCGCAATTGCTGCCGTCGAACAGACTGACATGCGTCTCCAGCACGCCAGTCGGCAGCGATTGCGAATCGACTGCAAAACCGTGGTTCATCGAGGTGATCTCGACCTTGCCGGTCTCGACGTCGCGAACCGGATGGTTCGCGCCGTGATGGCCGTGGCTCATCTTGACGGTCTTGGCCCCAAGCGCCAGCGCCAGCATCTGGTGCCCCAGGCAGATGCCGAAGATCGGCATGTCGCGCGCCAGCAGGTCCTGGATCATCGGCACGGCATAGGCGCCTGTCGCCGCCGGATCGCCGGGACCGTTCGACAGGAACACGCCTTCGGGCTCATGGGCCATCACCTCCTCGGCGGTGGCATTGGCCGGCAGCACCGTCACGTCAGCCCCATAGGCCACCAGCGAACGCAGGATGTTGCGCTTGGCGCCATAGTCCAGCGCCACGACCTTGAAGGGCTTGTCCTCGGGCGATGTGCCAAAGCCCTTGCCCCATTCCCACGCGCCTTCTTCCCACCGATAGCTCTGGGCGCAGCTGACATCCTTGGCCAGGTCCAGCCCGACCAGACCGGTCCAGTTCCGGGCGCGGGAAATCATCGCCTCGATGTCGAAATTGCCATCAGGGTTATGGGCCAGCACGACATGCGGCGCCCCCTGCTGGCGGATCGCGCGGGTCAGGCGGCGGGTATCGACCGCGCCGATGCCGATCCGGCCGCGGCGGCTCATCCAGTCGGTCAGATCCGAGGATGCGCGCCAGTTCGACGGCTCGGTCGGATCCCACCGCACGACGATGCCGCTGGCCACCGGATCCTGCGCCTCGTCATCCTCGGGGGTGACGCCGGTATTGCCGATATGGGGAAAGGTGAAGGTCACGATCTGGCTG
Organism: Paracoccus sp. KKT209; assembly: GCF_055635455.1. Next base: position 2,114,486 of record NZ_CM145758.1, on the reverse strand, counting down.
GCATAGGAAGGATCGGTCATGATCTCCTGATAGCCGGTCATCGCGGTGTTGAAGACCAGTTCGGCCACAACTTCGCCCGGGGCTCCGAAACCCTGGCCATAGAAGACTGTGCCATCGGCAAGCGCCAGGCAGGCGGTCGGTTTTGCGGCCATGTCGGCACCTCTGGAATGAAATCAGGCGGTGAATAGGGGGGGCAGGCCCCAAGGTCAAGCCGAAGCCGCCGTCGCGGCGCCGCGACGCGCTTGATTTGCGCGGCCCGCCGGCCTAGATCGCAGGCTTTCCGGCGCATCCCCGCGCCCAGATCATGGAGACAGGATCATGGAACTCCGCGCCAGACTGCAATCCGCGACCAAGGACGCGATGAAGGCCAAGGACAGCGCCCGCCTGTCCACCCTGCGCCTGATCGGCGCCGCCGTGAAGGACCGCGAGATCGCGGCGCGCGGCGGCGACGGCGACGGCGAGCTGACGGAGGCCGACCTGATCCTGATCCTGTCGCGCATGGTCAAGCAGCGCCAGGAATCGGCCAAGGCCTATGAGGAGGGTGGCCGGCTGGAGCTGGCCGCCAAGGAAGAGGAGGAGATCCTGGTCATCCAAGAGTTCCTGCCCCGCCAGATGAGCGAGGCTGAAACGCGTGCCGCGGTCGATGCCGCGATCGCCGACCTGGAGGCCACGGGGATCCGGGACATGGGCCGGGTCATGGCGGCCCTCAAGGATCGCCACGCCGGGCAGATGGATTTCGGCGCGGTGGGCGCGTTGGTCAAGGGCCGGCTGCTGGGCTGAACCTTCCATGCGCCGGGACGTTGAGCGGGCAGGAGGTGATACCATGCCCGCAAAATCGAAAGCGCAGCAGCACGCCGCCGGAGCCGCCCTGTCGGCCAAGCGCGGCGACACAAAGGTCAGCGACCTGAAGGAACCCTCCAAGGACATGTATTACAGCATGTCTGAGGCGGAGCTTGAAAGGGTCGCCTCGACGGACGAGGATGATCTGCCCGATCACGTCGACGACACGAAATAAGGTAAGACGGGCGGGCTTAGGCCCGCCCGTCTTGCCATCAGCCCCGCGCGCGGCCGAGGGCCCGGCTGAGTTCGTCGCACAGGCTGACCCGTTCCTCGGGCGTCAGGAAGGCGCCAAGCTCGATCTCTCGCTGTCCATCCGAGAGGGTCAGGTAGTTTGCGACCGGACCTTGGCGCAGCGAGGCGCGGACCCAGTAGCTGTTGGTCTGCCATTCGCGCGGCGCGCGGCCGGGATCGCTGCGACGCACCTGCAGCCTGTCATGATCCAGCAGCAGTTCCTCTCGGGTCTGGCCACTGCGATAGGTATGCTGGAAGGCCCACCAGACCCCCACCACCACCAGCACCACGAAGGGCAGCAGCCCCCAGAGGACCTGCGTGCCCAGGACCGCAAGGATCGGCAGCGCCATGAAGGCGGCCGTCACTCCGATGAACCACACGAAGCCCTTCCTGGGCAGGGACCGGTGCGGCCAGAGGGTGAGCTTTTGCAAAACGGCCCCGGAATGATCCGGGGCCGTTTCTGTCCATTGATAGGGCATCGCCGAGCGCGCTCTCAGTGATGTGCCGGGCTGCGATCCCAGTCCTCGCGCTTGGGCAGCTGCTCGAACGTGTGCTCGGGCGGGGGCGAGGGCAGGGTCCATTCCAGAGTGTCGGCGTACTCGTTCCAGTAGTTGTTCTGGGTTACGCGCTTGCCGGCGAACAGGGTGTAAGCGACGATGCCGATGAAGAACACGAAGGAGGCGAAGGACAGATAGGCGCCCCAAGAGCTGATCGCGTTCCAGAAGGCGTATTCGACCGGATAGTCGATATAGCGGCGCGGCATGCCCTGGCGACCCAGGAAGTGCTGCGGGAAGAAGGTCAGGTTCGCACCGATGAACATCATCCAGAAGTGCAGCTTGCCGGCCCATTCCGGGTACTGGCGGCCCGACATCTTGCCGATCCAGTAATAGACGCCCGCAAAGATCGCGAAGACCGCGCCAAGGGACATCACATAGTGGAAGTGCGCCACGACATAGTAGGTGTCGTGATACACGCGGTCCAGCGGCGCCTGCGACAGCACGACGCCGGTCACGCCGCCGACAGTGAATAGGAACAGGAAGCCGAAGGCCCAGAGCATCGGCGTCTTGAACTCGACCGATCCGCCCCACATCGTCGCGATCCACGAGAAGACCTTGATGCCCGTGGGCACGGCGATCGTCATGGTGGCCAGCATGAAGTAGCTCTGCTGGGTCAGCGACATGCCGACGGTGTACATGTGGTGCGCCCAGACGACAAAGCCCAGGATCCCGATGGCGGCCATGGCCAGGACCATCGGCAGGTAGCCGAAGATCGGCTTCTTGGCAAAGGTGGCGATGACGTGGCTGATGATGCCGAAGCCCGGCAGGATGATGATGTACACTTCCGGGTGGCCAAAGAACCACAGGATGTGCTGGTACAGCACCGGGTCACCGCCGCCGGCCGGGTTGAAGAAGTTCGTGCCGAAGTTGCGGTCCATCAGCAGCATGGTGATGGCGCCGGCCAGGACGGGCAGGGCCAGCAGGATCAGCCATGCGGTGATGAAGACCGACCAGGCGAACAGCGGCACCTTGAACAGCGTCATCCCGGGGGCGCGCATGTTCAGGAAGGTGGTGATGATGTTGATCGCGCCGACGATGGACGAAGCACCCGAGACGTGGACGGCAAAGATCGCCAGGTCCATCGAATAGCCGCCCTCGTTCGTGGACAGCGGCGGGTAGAGAACCCAGCCCACGCCCGAACCCAGCTGCTGGTTGCCGCCGGGGGCAAGCAGCGAGGCGACGCCCAGGCAGAGGCCCGCGACATACAGCCAGTAGCTGAGGTTGTTCATGCGCGGGAAGCTCATGTCCGGCGCGCCGATCTGCAGCGGCATGAAGTAGTTGCCGAAACCGCCGAACAGGGCCGGGATCACGACGAAGAACATCATCAGAACACCATGATAGGTGATCATGACGTTCCACAGATGGCCGTTCGGGGTGCATTCGGCGGCGGCGTCGGCGAAGAATCGCGCGCCCTCCAGGCACATGTACTGGACGCCCGGCTCGTGCAGCTCCATCCGCATGTAGACGGTGAAGCTGACCGAGATCAGGCCGGCCAGACCGGCGGTGAAAAGGTATAGAATACCAATGTCTTTGTGATTGGTGGACATGAACCAGCGGGTAAAGAACCCGCGTGTGTCATGATGGTCTCCGTGGCCGTGTGCGGCTGCGTCTGCCATACCCGAACTCCCTCAAGATGTCGTCGAGCCGGTCTGGCAGACCGGCGATATCACGGGTTCTTTAGACCACCTGCGCAGACCGGGCAATGCGTCACTGTGGTCAGGGTGCGGTCCGCGCCCGCCAGAAACAGTCTCGGGCGGGCGCGGTGCAAGAGACTGCGGCGTCACGCCGCAGTCCCGTCACGTCATTGTGTGGCCGCTTCGGCCTCCGCGGGGGCATCCGGGGACACCGTGGTCAGGTAGGCTGCGACATCCGCCTGGTTCTTGTTCAGCTTGAACGTCATCTTGCTCCTGGCCGAGGGATCGCCCGACTTCTCCTTCACCCAGGCACCGGGATCGGTGACATAGGCGGCCATCTCCTCTTCGGTCCAGACCATGTCCGGATTGGCGGCGGCGGCGGCCAGGATGCCGTCGCCATAGCGGAACCCTTCCTCGGACGCGATCTTGGCACCCATGACGTTCCACAGGTTCGGGCCGGTGGCGCCGCCCTTGACGATGTCGGTGCCGCTGTCGTCACGGATCATGTGGCAGGCGCGGCACTTGCGGAACTCGCTCTCGCCCACGGCGGGGTCGCCAGCCTCTTGCGCGATGGCGGGGATGGCTAGAGTCGCGCCCAGAACAGCGCCGACGATGGCTGATTTCATTGCAATAATCCTCGATCAACCCCGGAAGGGTGGTTTTCTCCAGACCCGAGACTACAGGCGGGTGCCGCAAGAAATCCACCCATCGAAAGGTCGCATCGCAAGAATTGATCGCAACTCAGCGGAAGATCACGCCGAATTGCTGCTGCAGTGCCAGGTCAAGATCGGTCATCGTGACCGGCAGCCCGAGGTCGATCATCGAGGTCACCCCATGCCCGGTGATGCCGCAGGGAACGATCCCGCCATAGTGCTCCAGGTCCGGATCGACGTTGATCGAGATGCCGTGAAAGCTGACCCATTTCCGCAACTTGACCCCGATGGCGGCGATCTTGTCCTCGCGGGCGGTGCCGTCGGGCAGGGCGGGCTTGTCCGGCCGCGGAACCCAGACCCCCACGCGGCCTTCGCTGATGCGGCCGGAGATACAGAATTCGGCCAGCGCCGCGATCACCCACGCCTCGAGCTGACCGACGAAGGCCCGGACATCGCGGCCGCGCCGGTTCAGGTCCAGCATCACGTAGACGATTCGCTGCCCCGGCCCGTGATAGGTATATTGTCCCCCCCGTCCCGTGGCATGCACCGGAAAGCGGGCCTGCAGCAGATCCTGCGCCCGCGCGCTGGTCCCGGCGGTATAGAGCGGCGGATGTTCGACCAGCCAGATCGCCTCGGGGGCTTCGCCCGCCAGGATCGCGGCAACCCGCGCCTCCATGAAGGACACGGCTTCGTCATAGCCGGTCAGGCCGTCGCTGATGATCCACTCCACCATGGCCGGGATGTGGCGCGCCCGGGCGCGGCCGTCAATGCCGATCTTGAAGGGGAAGGGGGTCCAAAAAACCTCTTTCCATCGCCGTGCCGCTCGGCTATCAGGCCGGAACTGCCCGGATGCGGCCGTGGCGGAATTGGTAGACGCGCAGCGTTGAGGTCGCTGTTCCTTAACCGGAGTGGAAGTTCGAGTCTTCTCGGCCGCACCAACCCCTTCCTTTCATCGTCGGACGAATGCGAAGCTGCGCTGCAGGTCGCCGACCCTTGCTGCGCCACGGTCTGTCGCCGTGCCGAAGGGCCAGAGGCGGCAGTGGCCTGCCGCCCGTCCCGGTCACTCGGCGATCCGCGTCACGGCTGCACCCGCACCCGTCGCGATCTGCAGTGCCGCCCATTCCTTTGCCGCATCGTTGCGGGCCGAAGCAGCCTGCAGGCGCGCCGCCGCACGCTGGCGGTCAGCATCCAGCAGGTCGACCAGCGGCAGCGCCCCGGCCTCGAAATTGGTGCGGGCCAGGTCATAGCCGTGATCAAAGGCCACTGCCGCCTGGTCCAGCGCCTCGACCCGCTGACGATAGCGGCGCAGGTTCGACTGGCCGCGCTGCACATCCTCGACCGCTGCGGCGACCTGAGACCGCCAGGCCAGATCCGCCTGCCGCGCCTCGGACAGGCGGCGTGCGCGGGCGGCCTGCAGCAGGCCCTGGTTCGCCACCGGCAGGGACAAGCGCGGGCCAAAGCCCCAGCTGTTCGCGCCGCCGGTGTCGCTGACGGTTCCGGTCAGGGACAGAGAGGGAAGCATGTCAGCCGTGGCCACGCCGACGGCGGCCAGGGCCTGCGCCAGATCGGCCTGCGCCGCCTGCACGTCGGGACGGTTCCGCAGCAGGTCGGCCGGGACCCCGGCACCCGGTCCGGGCGGGATGCGCAGCGCAGCCGAACCCTGCTGCATGCGCCCCATCAGCGGCGCGGCCTGCTGGTTCAGCAGGGTCGAAAGGCGAAAGACCTGCGCGTTGAAGCGTGCCTCATAGGCCGGCAGGTCGGCGCGCGCGGTCTGCAGCAGCGCCTCGGTCTGGGCGATGTCGTAGTCGGTGGCCAGGCCCAAGGCCTGCATGTCGCGCGTGACGCCCAGGGTGCGCTGGCGGGCGGCGATGGTGTCGCGGGTCAGGGCCAGGGCCTGCTGATGGAAGCGCGCATCGGCATAGGCCCCGATCACCTCGGCCAGCCAGGCCAGTCGCGTCACCTGCGCCTGCGCCTCGGCGGATGCCTGGGCCGCCTGCGCCCCCTGCCGTGCCCGCCGGGCACCGCCAAAGAGATCGAGGACGAAGCCCGCCGAAAGATCGGCCGTGCTGGCATAGCCGGTCGGCCGGCCGTCGGCGCCGGTCCTGACCCGGCTGGCCGAGGCGGGCTGGCCGCTGACCTGGGCCGCCAGGGGGGCGGTGGCGCGCAGGTCGGCCTCGGCCGCGCGGATGCGCTCATTGGCGGTGATGATGTCGAGGCTGGTTCCCAGCCCCTCGGCGATCAGGCGGGACAGCGTGCGGTCCTGGTAGCCGGACCAGAAGGCATTGGACCCGACCGTGCCCAGGGAGGCGGCCCCGCCTTCGGAAAAGCTGCCCTGCAGGCCGGCCTTGGGCAGGGCGGTGGGATCGGGCCCCACGGCCGCGCAGGCCGAGATGGTCAGCAGCGCGGCCAGGGACAGCGCGGCCTTGGGTAGGCGGGGGAAGGTCACGAGGTCTTTTCCTTTCGGCTCAGCATCCGCCGCAGCTTCAGCACGGCAACGTAGAAGACGGGGACCAGGAAAATCCCGATGACGGCAGACGAGGCCATGCCGCCCAGCACCCCGATCCCGATCGAGTTCTGCGCCCCGGCCCCGGCCCCCGAGGCGATGGCCAGCGGCAGCACGCCCAGCATGAAGGCGAAGGTCGTCATCAGGATCGGACGCAGGCGCTGGCGCGCGGCGACAAGGGCGGCTTCGACCACCGTCTTGCCCTTCTGGACCTGGGCTTGGGCGAATTCGACGATCAGGATCGCGTTGCGCGCCGCCAGGCCGATGGTCGTCAGCAGGCCCACCTTGAAGTAGACGTCGTTCGACTGCCCAAAATAGAGCGCCGCCAGCAGCGCCCCCAGGATGCCCACCGGAACGGTCAGCATCACCGCCAGCGGGACGGCCCAGCTCTCGTATAGCGCGGCCAGCGACAGGAAGACGACCAGCGCGGACAGCGCGAACAGCAGCGGCGCCTGGTTGCCCGACAAACGCTCCTGGTAGGAAAGGCCGGTCCAGGCGGCGCCATAGCCGCCGTCGAGGTCTGCGACCAGATCCTCCATCACATCCATCGCGGCACCCGAGGACAGGCCCGGCGCGGCAGCCCCGCTGAGTTCCAGCGCGCGCGTGCCGCCATAGCGGGCCACGGCCTTCGGCTCCTGCTGCCAGTTCTGGTCCGAGAAGGCGCCGAATGACACCATCTCGCCCTGCGCGTTCCGGGCGTACCAGCGGTTGATGTCCTCAGGCTGGGACCGGCTGGCGGCCTCGCCCTGCACGATGACCGGGCGCAGGTCGCTGCCCAGGGCAAAGTCGTTCACGTCGCGGCCGGCAAAGATGACCGACAGCATGGCGTTCACCTCGGGGATCGACAGGCCGAAGGCCGCAGCCTTCTGCTGGTCGATGTCCAGCCGCAGCGAGGTCTGGGTGGCGGCCTCGTTGCCGCGCAGGTTGGTGACGCGCCCATCGCTGCGGGCATCGGCCACCAATTGGTCGGCGGCGGCGGTCAGCGCCTCCTGTCCCCGCCCGGACTGGTCGATCAGGTACATGCTGAAGCCCGACGACGTGCCCATCCCCTGGATCGCGGGGGGTTGCAGCACGAAGATCTGGCCCTGCCGGTTGGTCATGAAGAAATGACCGTTCGCCCGCGCCACCAGGGAGGCGATGTCCAGCCCCTCGCGCTTGTCGTAGTCGCGCAGCTTGACGAAGACCATCGCGTTGTTCTGGCCCGATCCGCCAAAGCTGAAGCCCAGGGCGGCAAAGACCGACTCGACCGTCTCGCTCTCCTCGTTCAGCAGGTAGGTCTCCACCTTCTCGACCAGCGCCTGCGTCTGCTGGGTCGTCGATCCGTCGGGCCCTTGGATGATCACCAGGGCCACGCCCTGATCCTCGTCCGGCAGGAACGATCCGGGCAGGCGATCGAACAGCGCGAAGACGCCAAAGCCGATCGCCACCAGCACCAGCAGCATCCGCAGGGGGCGCTTGACCAGTCGCGTGACGGTGCCGACATAGCCGTTCGTGGCGCGGTCCATGTTGCGGTTGAACCAGCGCGCGGGGGCGATGCCGTCGCCATGCTTGCGCGGCTTCAGCAGGCTGGCGCACATGGCGGGCGTCAGGATGACCGCCACGCCCAGGGACAGCACCATCGCGGTGATGATGGTGATCGAGAACTGGCGATAGATGACGCCGGTCGCCCCCGACATGAAGGCCATCGGCAGGAACACCGCCGACAGGACCAGAACGATGCCGACCAGCGCGCTGGTGATCTCGTCCATGCTCTTTTCGGTGGCCTCGACAGGGCCCAGGCCCTCTTCCTCCATCACGCGTTCGACGTTTTCCACCACCACGATGGCGTCGTCGACCAGCAGGCCGATCGCCAGGACCATCGCGAACATGGTCAGCGTGTTGATCGAATAGCCCGCCGCCGCCAGCACCGCGAAGGTGCCCAGCAGCACGACAGGGATCGCCACGACCGGGATGATGGTCGCGCGCCAGCTTTGCAGGAAGACCAGGATCACCAGGAAGACCAGGACCACGGCCTCGGCCAGGGTGTGATAGACCTGGTTGATCGATTCCTCGACAAAGGGCGAGGTGTCGTAGGGATAGACGATCTGGACGCCCTCGGGCAGGGCGCCCGCCAGGCCGTTGATCGTGTTGCGGACTGCCTCTGCGGTGTCCACGGCATTCGCGCCGGTGGCCAGGTTGACGGCAAAGCCCGCCGCCGGGTTGCCATTGTGGCGCGAGGCGCCGCCATAGCCCTCCTGGCCGATCTCGATCCGGGCCACGTCGCCCAGGAAGACGGTCGAGCCATCGGGATCGACGCGCAGCAGGATGCGCTCGAACTCGTCCACGGTCGAGAATTGCGACTGCGCCGAGACAGGAATGGTCAGCCGCTGCCCTTGGGCCGCGGGCTGCGCGCCCAGGTCGCCGACGGTGACATTGGTGTTCTGCTGCGCGACCGCGCTGGTCACGTCGGCGGGGGTGACCTGATACTGGACCATCTTCATCGGGTCCAGCCAGATGCGCATGGCATAGCCCGACCCGAAGGTGTTGATCGACCCCACGCCGGGCGTGCGCTTGACCGGGTCCTCGATCAGCTGCGCGATCAGATCGCCCAGCTCCACAGTGGAAAATCGGCCGTCGGGCGAGGTCAGCGCCCCCACCAGCAGGATCGAGCTGGTCGAGCGGGCCACCTGCACGCCCTGCTGCTGGACCACGTCCGGCAGCTGCGAGGTGACCAGCTGCAGCTTGTTCTGCACCTGGACCTGCGCGATGTCGGCATCGACCGTGTCGTCGAAGGTCAGCGACACCGAGGCCGAGCCGGGCGACGAGTTCGAGGTCATGTAGATCAGGCCGTCGATGCCGGTCATGGCATCCTCGATGACGGTGGTGACCGAAGCCTCCACGATCTCGGCCGAGGCGCCGTTATAGGCGGCACTCACCCGGACCGTGGTGGGCGAGATCTGCGGATACTGCTCGATCGCCAGGCTGCTGAGGCCCAGGGCGCCGACCAGCATGGTGACCAGGGCAAGCACCCAGGCAAAGACCGGGCGGTGAATGAAGAAACGGGCCATCTGGGGTTACTCCGCTGCAGGCACGTCTGCAGGCACGTCTGCGGGCGCATCCGCACCGCCGCCATCCGCGGCTGGGTCGGCCGGGGCAGGCGCATCGCGCACGACGCCGTTTTCGTCAAAGGTCACCGGCACGGGCGCGACATCCATGCCCGCCGCAAGCCCGGTCAACCCGTCCACGATCAGCTGGTCGCCCTCGGCCAGGCCGTCGGTCACGATCCACTGCTGCTGATAGCTGCCGTCTTCGGTCAGCTGGCGCTGGCTGGCCTTGCCGTCCTCGACCACCCAGGCCGTCAGGTTGCCGATCTTGTCGCGCCGCGCCGCCGATTGCGACACCAGGAAGGCGCGGGTCACGCCCAGCTCCACCTGGCCGCGCAGGAACATGCCGGGCAGGATCAGGTTGTCGGGATTGTCGAAACGGAACCGCGTGTCGATCGAGCCGGTGGTGGTGGAGACGGTCACCCCCGGCGCCACCAGTTCGCCCTGGGCCTGGTAGGTACGGCCGTTTTCCAGGGTCAGCGTCGCCCGCAGCTGTTCGTTCAGGCGCAGGCTTCCATCGTCGATGTCGTCCAGGACCCCCAGAAAGCGGGACGAAGGTTCGTACATGTCCACCTCGATCGGGTCCAGCTGCGTGACCGAGGCCATGGGATCGGCCTGTCCGGCCGTCACCAGATCCCCCACCGAGACATCCGAAACGCTGGCGATGCCGGCGATCGGGCTGGTCACCGTGGTCCAGGCCAGGTCCGACTCGGCCAAGGTGCGGGCGGCCTCGGCGGCCTGCAGCGCGGCGCGCGCCTGGTCCAGCGTCGCGCGCGCGGCCTCGACCTGGGCCTGGGTCGTGCCCGAGCCCAGCAGCTGTTCGGTCCGGCTGAAGGCCGACTGCGCCTGCGTCACCTGCGCCGCGGCAGACGCCACCTGCGCCTCAGCGCTGGCCAGGTTGGCGCGATAGGTCCCGTCCTCGATCCGGAACATCGGGGCCCCGGCCTCGACATGCCTGCCGGGTTCGTAAAGGATCTCGGTCACCAGGCCCCCCACGCGCGGACGGATCGATGTAGCCGAGGCCGCGACTGCGCGACCGGGCAGCGTCACCACCCGCGGGACATCCTGCGGCTGCACCGTGACCACGCCCACCTGCTTGGGCGGCATCTGCCCCGGGTCCTGCGCCAGGGCCGGGGTCATCATGAAAAGTCCTGCAGCTAGGGCTGCACAGGACCGAAATGTGAACTCGCGCATGTTGTGATATCCCGATATCCGCGTCCGACGGGACGCCGTGTCGGCCCGCTCATTGCATGGAATTGCGGACTGTGCAATATTTGCTTTGACTGCATTCAGGAACGGGTTGCCGAATGACCATCAATCTTCGCGATCGACGCCGCCGCCAGACGGCCCGGGACATCCAGCAGGCCGCGTTGCGCGTGGCGCTGCAGGCGGGCTATTGCGCGGCGACGACCGACGCGATCGCCGCCGAGGCCGGCATCAGCCCCCGGACCTTCTTTAACTACTATCCCAACAAGACGGCGGCCGTGCTGGGCCAGCCGCCGATCCTGGACACGCAGGCGGGCGCCTGGATCACGACATCGGAGGCGCCGCTGGTCGACGACCTGGTGCGGTTGCTGGGCCAGATGCTGAAGGAGGACAGCCCGGACCGGCAGACCCTGCGCATGATCGAGCGGCTGATCGAGACGACGCCAGAAATGCAGATGCTGTTCCGCAAGTCGCTGGACGAGATCTCGATGGCGCTCAGCGGGCTGCTGCTGGTGCGCCTGGGGGCGCACCGGGCGCTGGAGGCCGAGCTGATCGCCGCCATGTCCACCCATGCCTTGGCCAACGGGGTGCGCAGCTGGGCCGCCGACGAATCCATGGACCTCGACGGGGTTCTGGAAATGACGCGCGACCAGTTGCGCAGCGTCTGCACGCTTTTGAACTGAACCTGCGCCTATGCGGCCGGGACGGGTCCCGTGCTTTCGCGCACCAGCAGGTCGACGCCAAGCGTGGTGCTGTCGGTGATCGTCTCGCCGCGCATCCGGGCCAGCAGCAGTTCGGCCGCCCGTCGGCCAAGGCGGGCGCGATACTGGCGGATCGTGGTCAGGGGCGGCAGGCAATAGGCCGACATCTCGATATTGTCGAAGCCCATGACCGAGATGTCCTGCGGCACCCGTAGCCCGCCGCTGACAAGGCCGTGGATCAGCCCGATGGCCATTTCGTCATTGTCGCAGAAGACGGCCGTCGGCCGGTCGGGCATGTCCAGAACCCCCGCCGCGGCATCGCGGCCAAAGCGGGCGGTAAAGTTGCCTTCGATGCTGTCAGCGGGGCCGGGTATGGGCAGGCCAGCCTCGGCCAACCCTCGAAGAAAGCCCTCGCGCCGGGCGACGGTCAGCGAATTCCCCCGCGGCCCGGTCAGGTGCAGGATGCGGCGGTGGCCGTGGTCGGTCAGATGGCGCGCGGCCAGCCGCCCGCCCTCGACATTGTCGGCCAGCACGCGTGGCGCCTCCAGGCCCTCGATCCACTCGCAGGCCTGCACCAGCGGCGGGCAGCCGGGCTGGTCGAACAGGCGCGGGTCCAGGCTGCCGTCCAGCACGATCACCCCGTCCGAGCGCGACCGGTTCAGATAGGGCGCCAGCATCGTCATCGCCGGCTGTTCGGGAACCGCCGTCGTGTCCAGCACCAGCAGGCTCAGCCCCTTCTTGCGCAGCACCTCGGATATGCCTGCCAGAATCTCGGAGAAGAACGGGTTGGCCAGCTTGGGGACCAGTGCCAGCACCCCGCCCACCTGCTGCTGGCGCAGGTTCCGGGCGGTGAAGTTCAGCGTGTAGCCGGTCTGGGCGATGGCCGCCTCAACCGACTTGCGCGTGGACTCGGACACGATCGAGGGGTTGGAGATGGCGCGGCTGACGGTGGCCACGGACACGCCCGCCAGCTTGGCGACGTCATGGATGCGCGGCGGACGGGCTTGATCTGGCACCGGAATCTCGCTGTTGGGGCAGGATCAGGCTTTAGCGGAAAAAATCCTGTTGTAAACCTTTTCATCCTGTGACAGCTTTCGCTTGAAACCGATTACATGGAGGCAGTCGGTTAGGGGGAATCATGAAGACGATGAAGGGTCCGGGCCTGTTCCTGGCGCAGTTCGCAGGTTCGGCCGCGCCGTTCGACAGCTTTTCCGGCATCACGGCCTGGGCTGCGGATTGCGGCTATCTGGGGGTGCAGGTGCCGTCGGGACAGGCGTCGCTGATCGATCTGGATCTTGCGTCCACATCCCGGACCTATTGCGACGAACTGTCAGGTCAGGCCAGCGCGAATGGGGTGGAGATCACCGAACTGTCCGCCCATGTGCAGGGGCAGCTGGTCGCCGTTCATCCCGCCTTCGACGCGGCCTTTGACGGCTTTGCCCCTCCGCATCTGCGCGGCGATGCGAAGGCGCGGCAGGCCTGGGCGGTGGATCAGGTGATGAAGACCATCGACGCCTCGGCGCATCTGGGGTTGGACCGGATGGCAGCCTTTTCCGGCGCGCTGGCCTGGCCTTACCTTTACCCTTGGCCGCAGCGCCCCCAAGGCTTGATCGAGACCGCCTTCGACGAACTGGCCGCGCGCTGGCGCCCGATCCTGGACCATGCCGACAGCCGCGGGGTGGACATCTGCTTCGAGATCCATCCGGGCGAGGATCTGCATGACGGGATCAGCTTCGAGATGTTCCTGGACCGCGTGGACCAGCATCCACGCGCCAGGATGCTGTACGATCCGTCGCATTACCTGCTGCAACAGCTGAATTATCTTGAGAACATCGACATCTACGCCAGCCGGATCGGCATGTTCCATGTCAAGGACGCGGAATTCAACCCGACCGGGCGGCAGGGGGTCTATGGCGGCTATCAGTCCTGGATCGACCGGGCGGGCCGATTCCGCAGCCCCGGTGACGGGCAGGTGGACTTCAAGGCGATCTTCTCGCGCCTGACCGCCGCGGGTTTCGATGGCTGGGCGGTGGTCGAGTGGGAATGTGCGCTGAAGCATCCCGAGGACGGCGCCCGCGAAGGCGCGGCCTTCGTGCGCGACCACATCATCCGCGTCACCGACCGCGCCTTTGACGATTTCGCCGATGGCGGCGCGGATCAGGCAGCGAACCTGCGGATGCTGGGGTTGGACCGATGAGCCGCCCAATCCGTCTTGGAATGGTCGGTGGCGGCGAAGGCGCGATGATCGGCAATGTCCATCGCATCGCGGCGCGGCTGGACGGCCAGTTCGATCTGGTCGCGGGGGCGTTGTCGTCGGACGAGGGGCGCGCTGCGGACAGCGCGCGCGCCCTTGGCATCGCCCGCAGCTATGGCGATTTCCAGCAGATGGCGCGCGAGGAGGCCGCCCGGCCCGACGGGATCGAGGCCGTGTCTGTCTGCACCCCGAACCACCTGCACGAACCCGTGTCGCGCGCCTTTCTGGAACAGGGCATCCATGTCATCTGCGACAAGCCGATGACCGCGACGCTGGATCAGGCCCGTGCCTTGGCCGATCTGGCCAAAAGGTCGGAGGCGCTGTTCATCCTGACGCACAATTATTCCGCCTATCCGCAGATCCGGCAGGCGCGCGCGATGATCGCACGCGGCGATCTGGGCAGGCTGCGGCTGGTGCAGGTGGAATACGCGCAGGACTGGCTGACCGAGGCAACCGAAAGCAAGCAGGCCGAATGGCGCGGCGATCCGGCCCGCGCCGGGGCAGGGGGCGCGATCGGCGATATCGGCACGCATGCCTTCCAGTTGGCGCGCTTTGTCACGGGGGAGCTGCCCGAACGGCTGGCCGCGGACTTGGCCAGCTTTGTCCCTGGCCGCAAGCTGGACGACAATGCGCATATCCTGCTGCGCTATGCCTCGGGGGCCAAGGGGATGCTCTGGGCCTCGCAGGTCGCGCCGGGGACGGAAAACGGGCTGCGCCTGCGCGTCTATGGCGACAAGGGCGGGCTGGAATGGCAGCACGACATGCCCGAGACGCTGAAATACAGCCCCTTCGGCCAGCCTTCGCAGATCCTGCGCCGTGCGGGTCCCGGCAGCACGCAGGACGGCAGTCGCGTGCCCCCGGGCCACCCTGAAGGGTATCTGGAGGGCTTTGCCAACCTCTATTCCGAGGCGGCGCAGGCGATCCGCAGCGGCACCATGCCCGACACGCTGCCCGGCATCCGCGACGGGCTGGAGGGGCTGCAGTTCATCGACGCCTGCATCCGGTCGAACGACGCGGACGCGGCCTGGGTCCGGGTGATGCCATGACCGATCCCATCCTGGCGCTGAACGGCGTCACCAAGTCCTTCGGTCCGATCGAGATCCTGCACGGCGTCGATTTCGCCCTGCATCCCGGAGAGGTCCATGCCCTGATCGGGGAAAACGGCGCGGGCAAGTCGACGACGATGAAGATCCTGGCCGGATACCTGGACCCGACAGGCGGGCAGGTGACCTGGCAGGGCAGGCCCATCACCTTCACCGGGTCGGATGAGGCTGAGGATCTGGGGATCATCATGATCCACCAGGAATTCAACCTGGCCGAACATCTGTCGGTCGACCAGAACGTGTTTCTGGGCCGCGAGTTGCGGCGCGGGATCCTGTTGGACCACAAGGCGATGCGGGCGCAGACGGCCGACCTGCTGGGCCAGCTGCAATGCCGGGTGGACCCGGCCATGCCGGTGAACCGCATTTCGGTCCCCGACAAGCAGATGGTCGAGATCGCCAAGGCCCTGTCACGCAAGGCGCGGGTGCTGATCATGGACGAACCCACCGCCGTGCTGACCGAGCGCGAGACCGAGGTCCTGTTCGCCCAGATCGACCGCCTGCGGTCCGAGGGGGTGGCGATCCTCTATACCTCGCACAAGCTGGGCGAGGTCAAGCGCATCGCCGACCGCGTGACGGTGCTGCGCGACGGCACGATGGTGCGATCAGACCTGACCGCCGACGTGTCGGAAGACGACATGGCCGCCGCGATGGTGGGGCGCGAACTGTCCGACCTGTTCCCGCCCAAGACCGCCCACGGGGCCGAGCCGATCCTGGAGGCGCGGGGCATCACCGTGCCGGGCGTCGTCCACGATGCAACACTGACCTTGCACCGGGGCGAGGTGCTGGGCATCGGCGGGTTGGTCGGATCGGGGCGGACTGAGCTGGCCGAGGCCATCGCCGGGCTGCGTCCCCGCAGCGGCACCGTGCGGCTGAAGGGGCAGGACCTGCCCGCGAACCACGTCGCAGGGGCGATGCGCGCGGGGCTGGTCTATCTGACCGAGGACCGCAAGGGCGCGGGCCTGCTGCTGGACAAGACCCTGCGCGAGAACCTGACCCTGGGCCAGCTGGACCGTTTCGGCAGCCCCCTGATCGACCGGAACTCCGAGGAGACGGCACTGGATGCCGCCATCGCCGATTTCGCGATCCGCGCGCCGGAGCGCGGCATGGCGGTGGGCGACCTGTCGGGGGGCAACCAGCAAAAGCTTTTGCTGGCAAAAACGCTGCTGTCGGATCCGGAAGTCGTGATCATCGACGAACCGACCCGCGGCATCGACATCGGAACCAAGCAACAGATTTATTCCCTCATCGCCAAGCTGGCAGCCGAAGGCCGCAGCATCATCGTGATCTCGTCCGAGATGCCAGAGCTGATCGGCCTCGCCGGGCGCGTCATCGTCATGCATGCCGGCCGCCTCGCCGGAGAGCTGACGGGCGACGCGGTCACCGAAGGCAATATCGTGCGACTGGCGATGGGGATGGACGACAGCAAAAAGGACAGTGCGGCATGAGCACGGCAACCCTTCCACAAACGCGCCGCCCCAAGGTGAACCTGGCCGTCATCGCCCCTGTCGTGGCGCTGGTCGTGCTTGTCCTGATCGGCATGGCGATGAACCCGAACTTCCTCAGCTTTGCCAACATCACCAATGTGCTGGCACGGTCGGCCTTCATCGGGATCATCGCCATCGGCATGACCTTCGTCATCACCGCAGGAGGGCTGGATCTGTCGGTCGGCTCGATGGCGGCCTTTGTGGCGGGGCTGATGATCCTGGTCATGAACCTTTTGACCGACAGCATGGGGGGCGGGCTGCCCGTCATCCTGATCGGCATCGCGCTGGCGTTGTTCACGGGGCTGGCGGCAGGCTTCATCAACGGCATCCTGATCACCCGCGCGGGGATCGAGGCCTTCATCCTGACCCTGGGCACGATGGGCATCTACCGCAGCCTGGTGACCTGGCTGGCCGATGGCGGCACGCTGTCCCTGGGCTACGAGATGCGCGAGCTGTACCGCCCCGTCTATTACGACGGCATCCTGGGGATCAGCTGGCCAATCATCGTCTTTGCCCTGCTGGCGATCCTGGGCGAGATCGTGATGCGCCACACCGCCTTCGGCCGTCACTGCGCCGCCATCGGATCGAATGAGCGGGTCGCCCGCTATTCATCCGTCGCCGTGCTGCGGGTGCGGCTGATGACCTATGTGATCCTGGGCCTTCTGGTAGGCATTGCGGTCGTCATGTATGTCCCGCGCCTCGGTTCCGCATCCGCCACCACGGGTCTTCTGTGGGAGCTGGAGGCCATCGCCGCGGTCATCATCGGCGGGACGCTGCTGAAGGGCGGCTTTGGCCGGGTCTGGGGCACGGTCGTGGGGGTGCTGATCCTGTCGCTGATCGGCAACCTGCTGAACCTGACCGACTTTGTCAGCCCCTATCTGAACGGTGCCATCCAGGGCGTCGTCATCATCCTGGCCGTCGTGCTGCAACGCAACACCGGAACGGCACGCTGATTTTTTCACCTGTGGGAGGAGTAAAGACCATGAGAAAGACCCTGATCGCCACGACCGCGCTGATCGGCCTGACGGCCGTCCCGGCGCTGTCGGAAACCATCGGCATCTCGATCCCGGCCGCGACGCATGGCTGGGCGGGGGCGCTGAACTTTCACGCCGAACGCACCGTCGCGCGCCTGTCCGAGGCGAACCCGGACCTGGAATTCGTGCTGACCACCACCTCCGATCCCGGCCAGCAGGTGTCCGACCTGGAGGACATGGTGGCTACGCGCGGGATCGACGCGCTGGTCGTGCTGCCCTTTGAATCCGAGCCGCTGACCGGCCCGATCCAGCGCATCGCCGACAGCGGCGTTTGGGTGACGGTCGTCGACCGCGGCCTGACGCAGGAAGGGATCGAGAACCTTTACGTCGCCGGCGACAACGACAGCTTTGGCCGCACCGCCGGCCAGTATTTTGCCGACACGCTGGACGAGGGCGCCAAGGTCGTGGTGATGCGCGGCATTGCGTCCACCGTCGACAACGAGCGCGTGGCGGGCTTTGAGGCCGCGCTGGAGGGCTCGGGGATCGAGGTCCTGGCCATGGACCACGGCAACTGGAACCGTGACACGGCCTTCAACCTGATGCAGGACTGGCTGGCGCGTTTCCCGGAAATCGACGCGGTCTGGGCGGCGGATGACGACATGGCCGTGGGCGCGCTGGCGGCCATCGACCAGGCGGGTCGCACCGACCAGATGTTCGTGGTCGGTGGTGCGGGCATGAAGGAGATGGTCGACCGTATCCGCAACGACGACCCGACCGTGCCGGTGAACGTGACCTATCCGCCGGCAATGATCTCGACCGCGATCGAGATGACGGCCCTGGGCCTGACCTCGGGCGCGCCCATGTCGGGCGAGTTCATCATTGCCTCCGAACTGATCACGCCGGAAAATGCCGACGACTTCTATTTCGAAGACAGCCCTTATTGATCTGACATCGCGGCGCGGGTTCATCCCGCGCCGCAGCCGACCCGGAGGAGGGTCGATCCGCCCCGCTGTGTAAACGGTTTCATTCTGGCGACCGGGGCCATCACACCAAGGGAGGAAGACCATGACCGATCTGTCGGACCGAATGACTGCGGCCTTTTCACGCCGGGGACTGTTCCAGGGGGCCGGCGCCTTGGCCCTGGGCGCATCCCTGGGCGGCGCCGCACAGGCGCAGACCGCCGGGTTGCAGGGCAACATCAACCATTCCGTCGCGCGCTGGACCTTTGGCGAGATGCCGCTGGAGGATCTGTGCCAGCTGGCCCGCCAGGTGGGGCTGGGCGCGATCGACCTGTGCGGCCCTGACGACTGGCCGGTGCTGGCCCGGCACGGACTGGCCAGTTCCATGTGCAACGGGGCCGAGATCAGCCTGGAGGATGGCTGGGCCGAACCCGCCAACCACGACCGTCTGACCGACAGCTATCTGCGCCACATCGACCTGGTGGCCGAGGCCGGCCATACCAACCTGATCCTGTTCAGCGGCAACCGGCGCGGGATGACCGACCAGGAGGGGCTGGACAACTGCGCGCGCGGGTTGGAGCGCATCCTGCCTGCCGCCGAAGGGGCAGGGGTCGTCCTGCAGATGGAGCTGCTGAACAGCCGCGTGAACCATCCCGACTACCTCTGCGACCGCAGCGCGTGGGGAGTGGCGCTGTGTGAACAGCTGGGCAGCGACAATTTCAGGCTGCTCTATGACATCTATCACATGCAGATCATGGAAGGCGACGTGATCCGCACCATCACGGACCATCACCGCTGGTTCGGCCATTACCACACCGCCGGCAATCCCGGCCGCAACGAACCCGACGCCCGGCAGGAGCTGAATTACCCCGCGATCTGCCGCGCCATCCGCGACACCGGCTTTCAGGGCTGGGTGGCGCAGGAATTCATCCCCTCGGACCCGCAGACGGCCGCGCAATCGCTGCGCGACGCCGTGCTGATCTGCGACGTCTGACCCCGCCTCAAGCAAGACCCAAAAAAGGAACGCCAGATGGCAGAGAACATGCATTACGACGCGATCGTCGTCGGATCGGGCATCAGCGGCGGTTGGGCCGCCAAGGAGTTGACCGAACGGGGCCTGAAGGTCCTGATGCTGGAACGCGGCCGCAACATCGAGCATCTGACCGATTACGTGAACGCCGACAAGGAAGCCTGGGACTATCCCCATCGCGGCACCGCCACGATCGGGATGAAGGACAACTATCCGGTCCTGTCGCGCGACTATCCGCTGAACGAGCAGACCTTTGGCATGTGGGCCAACGAGCAGGAGAACCCCTATACCGAGGCCAAGCGGTTCGACTGGTTCCGCGGCTATCATGTCGGGGGGCGGTCGCTGATGTGGGGGCGCCAGTCCTATCGGCTGTCGGACACGGATTTTTCCGCGAACCAGCGCGAGGGGATCGCGACCGACTGGCCGATCCGCTATGCCGATATCGCGCCCTGGTACGACCACGTGGAGCGGTTTGCGGGCATCTCGGGGACGCGCGAGGGGCTGGACATCCTGCCGGACGGAGAGTTCCTGCCGCCGATCCCGCTGAACATCGTCGAAAAGGACGTGGCCGCCCGTCTGCAGAAGGCCTTCGGCGGCAAGCGCTATCTGATCAACGCGCGGGTGGCCAACATCACCGAGGCCAAGCCCGAGCAGAACCGCGTCGCCTGCCAGTATCGCAACAAGTGCTGGCTGGGCTGTCCCTATGGCGCCTATTTCAGCACGCAATCGGCCACCCTGCCGGCGGCGATGGCGACGGGCAACCTGACGCTGCGCCCGTTCTCGATCGTGAAGGAGGTCCTCTACGACAAGGACAGCAAGCGCGCCCGCGGGGTCGAGATCATCGATGCAGAAACCAACATGACCTATGAATACACCGCCGATGTGGTGTTCCTGAACGCCTCCAGCTTCAATTCGACCTGGCTGCTGATGAACTCGGCCACCGATGTCTGGGAAGGCGGTCTGGGGTCGTCGTCGGGCGAACTGGGCCATAACGTCATGGACCACCACTTCCGCGTCGGCGCCGAGGGCCGGGTCGAGGGCTATGACGACAAGTATTATTTCGGCCGCCGTCCGGCGGGCTTCTACATCCCGCGCTTCCGCAACACCGAGGGCGAGGAGCGTCCCTATACCCGCGGCTTCGGCTATCAGGGATCGGCCAGCCGGCAGGGCTGGCGGCGCGAGGTGGCCGAGCTGAACATCGGCGCCGACATGAAGGAGGCGCTGTCCAAGCCCGGCGACTGGACCATCGGCATGACCGGGTTCGGCGAGATGCTGCCCTATCATGACAACTTCATCGCGCTGGACCGCGGCACGACCGACAAATGGGGCCTGCCGGTCCTGTCGATCAGCGTCGACCTGCGCGAGAACGAGATGCGCATGCGCCAGGACATGAAGCAGGACGCGGTGGACATCCTGGAGGCCGCCGGCGTCGTCGACGTCAAGCCCACCGAAAGCGACTATGCCCCCGGCATGGGCATCCACGAGATGGGAACGGCGCGGATGGGCCGCGATCCCGAAACCTCGGTCCTGAACGGCAACAACCAGGTCTGGGACGCGCCGAACGTCTATGTGACGGACGGGGCCTGCATGACCTCGGCCAGCTGCGTCAACCCTTCGCTGACCTACATGGCGCTGACCGCGCGGGCGGCGGAACACGCCGTCAACGCCCTGAAGAACGGAGACCTGTGATGAACCGCCGCCAACTTCTGACGATGATCGCCGCCGTCACCGGCACGGCCATGCTGGGCGGGCAGCGCGCCTTTGCCTATCTGCCGACGCCGGTGGGCGAGAATATCTTTTCGGACGCGGACGCCGCCTTTCTGGACGAGGTGGCCGAGACGATCATTCCCGCCACCGACACGCCCGGCGCCAAGGAGGCCGGGGTCGGCGCCTTCATGACGCGCTTTGTCAGCGACTGCTATACCGCGGAGGAGCAGGCGGCCTTCCGCGCGGGGATGGAGACGCTGAAGGCCAAGGCGCAGGAGGGCTATGGCAAGCCCTTCGAGGAACTGAAGGCCGACGAACGGCGCGAGATGCTGCAGGCGGCCTCCGTCGCCGCACGCGAGGAATCGGCCCGTGCCCTGGCCGAGCTGGAGGAGCGGCGCGAGCAGTCGATCGACCAGCAGAGCTCGGCCGACACCGCCGCCGACGAGCAGCCCGAGGAGGCCGCCGAGCCGCGCATGCACTGGTTCACGCCCTTCCAGCAGCTGACCCTGTTCGGCTTCTTCACCTCCGAGGTGGGGGCCACGCAGGTGCTGCGCTATGAGCCCGTTCCGGGCGAATATATTGGCGACCTGGATTACGACGGCGAGCCAGCCTGGGCCACCTGAACCCTGTTTCGGCCCCGGCACGTCCGGGGCCGCATGCCTTTCAACCAAGGACATTGCCATGAAACTGATGACATCGATCGCCGCGCTGCTGGCGCTGGCCGCCCCGGCCCTGGCCCAGGACCTGACCCGGGAGGAGCGCCAGGCCCAGTCCCGCGTGACCGAAATCGCCGGCCCCGAGCCGCGCCTGGTGCAGACGCCCGAGGGCCAGCCCCCGTCGGATGCCGTTGTGCTGTTCGACGGCAGCAACCTGGACAGCTGGGAATCCGTGAACGGCGGCGCGGCCGAATGGACCGCAGAGGACGGCGCGATGCGCGTCGCGCGCGGATCGGGCGACATCCGCACCACCGACAGCTTTTGCGACGTGCAGTTGCATGTCGAATGGCGGTCCCCTCCGAACACCGAGGGGCATGACGGCCAGGATCGCGGCAACAGCGGCATCTTCCTGCAAAGCCGATACGAGGTGCAGGTCTTGGACAGCCACCAGAACCCGACCTATGCGAACGGGCAGGCGGGATCGATCTACAAGCAGCACCTGCCGCTGGTGAACGCCTCGCGCGCGCCCGAGGAATGGCAGAGCTACGACATCATCTTCCAGGCGCCGGTCTTTGCCGAGGACGGGGCGCTACGCCGCCCCGCCCATATCACCGTGCTGCACAACGGCGTCGTGGTCCAGAACCACGCCCAGATCCAGGGCGCAACCGAATGGATCGGCTATCCCTCCTACGAGGCCCATGACTGCGCGCCGATCCAGCTGCAGGACCACGACGCAGATGTGGCCTTCCGCAACATCTGGGTCCGCCCGATGTGATCCCCTGATCGGCCTGCTGTCCGCGACGGGCACCGTCACGAAAAAGGGGCCGCGACAGTGTCGCGGCCCCAGTCAACCTGTCCGGCAGGGAGGTTCAGCGCGTTGCGCCATCCGGCAGGTTTTCGGTCAGGAAGGTCGCGCCGGTCATCACGACTTCGGCGGCGTCGATGGGCTGGTCATGCTCGATGATGTACCACTGCGTCCCGGCTTCCTCGGCGGCGGGCAGGATCGTGGTCCAGTCCAGCGTGCCCTCGCCCAAGGCCTTGAACCCGCGCTCGTCGGTTGCCTCGCCCTCGGGGGAATTGTCCTTGGCGTGGATCGCGAAGACGCGGCCGTCGAAGCGGCCCAGATACTCCACCGGGTCCAGGCCCCCGCGCGCGACCCAGGCCAGGTCCAGCTCGGCCATGACATCCTCGCCGGCGGCGTCCATCATGATCTCCAGCGCGGTCCGGCCGTCGAACTCGGCCATCTCGAAATCATGGTTGTGATAGGCCAGGGTCATGTCCTCGGCCTGCAGCGTCTCGCTCAGGGCGGCCAGCTCCTCGCCCAGGGCGGTCCAGCCCGCCGCATCTGCCGGACGCTCTTCTTCGGGCAGGTAAGGGACGGTGATGATGTCGTTGCCGATCGCCTTGTTGAAGTCGATCACAGCCTGCGCATCTGCCCGCAGGTCGGCCAGCTGGGCATGGGTCGAGATCGCCTCGATGCCGTACTTCTCCAGCAGGGCCGACAGGTCTTGGGCAGTGCTGTCCTGCATGCCCACGGTTTCCACCGCGGTCACGCCGGCCGCCTGCACCGCCGCCAGCTGCTCATCCAGCGTGCCGTGGTCGCGCAGCGTGTACATCTGCACCGCGATGGGCAGTTCGGCAGTCCGCGGATCCTGAGCCAGGGCGGTCGTACCCATCAGGGCAACGGCGATCAGCGACAGGCTGCCGATCTTGGCGGGACAGGCGTAGGTCATGAAATTCTCCTCACTGGGGCCCCGCTCCTCTGGGGCCTTCTCAGATGTAATGGGTTACATGCACAATGAAAAGGATTACAAACATCAAGGGTGGCAAGATCCCGCCGGTATGCGTCCGCGGTCGGGCGCGCCGCCAAGGCTGCGGCATCTGTATTTTCGTCATGAATCTGTCGTGAAGGTTGATTGTGCGGACGATCCCGCCTAGGCACCCGCTGCCGCATACAAGGACCCGCCATGGCCCAGAACGACTTCGACACCCGCCATCTCGAGACGCTGGACCGCGACCTTGGTCGCTTCTCGAACCTCGAAACCGCGACTGCCTATGTCTCGCGCCCCCTTGTGGCGCCGGGCGTGGCCCTCGCCTTCGTGCTGCTGGCCGGGCTGGGCGCGATGGTGGCCTTCGGCGACACCAGCAACACGCTGATCGTCGTCATGGCCGCCATCTTCGGGGCCTACATGGCGCTGAACATCGGGGCGAACGATGTGGCCAACAACATGGGACCGGCGGTGGGCGCCAATGCCCTGACCATGGGCGGCGCCATCGCGATCGCCGCGGTGTTCGAAACCGCCGGTGCCCTGATCGCGGGGGGCGATGTCGTCGGCACCATCTCGCGCGGGATCATCGCGCCGGAAAGCATCGGCACGCCGGCGGTCTTTGTCTGGGCGATGATGGCGGCGCTGCTGTCCTCGGCGCTCTGGGTCAACCTGGCGACCTGGATCGGGGCCCCGGTCTCGACCACGCATTCGGTCGTGGGGGGCGTGATGGGGGCAGGGATCGCCGCCGCGGGCTTTGGTGCGGTCAACTGGCCCACCATGGGCACCATCGCCGCCAGCTGGGTCATCTCTCCGCTGCTGGGCGGGCTGATCGCGGCGGGCTTCCTGTGGTTCATCAAGGCGCGCATCATCTATCGCCACGACAAGATCGCCGCAGCCCGGGTCTGGGTACCGGTCCTCGTGGGCATCATGGCGGGGGCCTTCACGGCCTATCTGGCGCTCAAGGGGCTCAGCAAGGTGGTCAAGGTGTCCTTCGGGCATTCGCTGCTGATCGGGGCGGTCCTGGGCCTTGTAGTCTGGCTGGTGATGATCCCGGTGATCCGGCGCCAGTCGCGCGGCCTGGAGAACCGGAACAAGTCGCTGAAGGTGCTGTTCGGCATCCCGCTGGTGGTTTCGGCGGCGCTTCTCAGCTTTGCGCATGGAGCCAATGACGTGGCCAATGCCGTCGGGCCGCTGGCCGCGATCGTGCAGGCCTCGGCCTCGGGCAGCCTGACCGAGGCGGTTTCCATCCCGCTCTGGGTGATGCTGATCGGCGCCTTCGGGCTGTCCTTCGGCCTCTTCCTCTTCGGCCCCAAGCTGATCCGTATGGTGGGCAGCCAGATCACCAAGCTGAACCCGATGCGCGCCTATTGCGTGGCGCTGTCGGCGGCGCTGACGGTGATCGTGGCCAGCTGGCTGGGTCTGCCGGTCAGTTCGACCCATATCGCGGTGGGTGCGATCTTCGGCGTGGGCTTTTTCCGCGAATGGGATGCCGAACGGCGCCTGCGGGCCGCGCAGGGCAGCGTTCCCGAACGCCCGCGCCTCGGCCCCGAGGAGCGCAGCCGGCGCAAGCTGGTGCGCCGGTCACATGTGATGACCATCGCGGCGGCCTGGATCGTGACCGTTCCGGCGGCGGCTGCCCTGTCGGCGGTGCTGTTCCTGGCGCTGCGGCAGATCGGCGGCTAGGCCCGGGCGCGGCAGGCCTCCAGCCAGTCGCGCAGCGCGGCCAGGGCAGGGGCCTCGTCCAGCCAGGGGATATGGGCGCGGCCGGGCACCTCGGTCACGGCCAGATCGGGCCGGCGGCGCTGCATCTCGGCCACCACGGCGGGGGAAAGAAGGTCCGAATTTGCCCCGCGGATCACCGCCACCGGCAGCCCCGCCGTCGCCTCCCACAGCGGCCAGAGATCGACCTGGTCGCCCGCGAAGGCGGCCAGAAAGGCGTCTCGCAGGGCGGGGTCATAGTTGATCCGCAACCCGGCCTCGGTCTGCAGATAGTGGCGCTGCACGTCCTCCAGCCAGCGCCCCTCGGGAACATCGTCAAAACCCGGCATCAGCGCAGGCAGACGCGCCGCCAGGTCCTCATGGGTCCGCGCGGCAGGGTTGCGCCCCACATAATCAAAGATCCGCTCCAGCCCCGCCCGCTCGATCTCGGGGCCGACGTCGTTCAGGCAGAGGCCCAGCAGCCGCTCCTGCGCCGTGGCCGCCAGGAACATCCCGTTCAGTCCCCCGCGAGAAGTGCCCAACAGCGCTGCCCGGCTGATGCCCAGATGATCCAGCAGCTCGACCGCATCGCGCGCCTCGCGCGGAACGGTATAGGTCTCGGCGCCGGTCCAGGCAGAGCCGCCGCGCCCCCGGTAATCCATCCGGATCAGGCGGACCCCGGACAGATGCGCCGCGACATAGTCGAAATCGGCCATCGTGCGGGTCAGGCCGGCCAGGCACAGCAGCGGCAGTCCCTCGCCCTCGTCGGAATAGGCCAGGCGGGCCCCGTCGCTTGCCACAAACTCAGCCATGTCCCGCATCTTCTCCGTTGTGGAAATACCTCGGGGGTCCGGGGCTCGCCCCCGGTCCTGCGTCACAGGTTCTCGCTCTGCGGCATCCCCAGGACGTGATAGCCGCCGTCGACGGTCACGATCTCGCCCGTGGTGCAGGCGCCCCAATCCGACAGCAGCCAGACCGCCGTGCCGCCGATCGCCTCCAGCGTGGCATTGGCACGCAAGGGGGAATTGGCCTCGGTGTGGCGGAAGGTCTTGCGCGCGCCGCCGATGGCCGCACCGGCCAGGGTCTTCATCGGGCCCGGGCTGATGGCGTTCACACGGATGCCATCTGGACCCAAGTCATTGGCCAGATAGCGCACGCTGCTTTCCAGTGCCGCCTTGGCGACGCCCATGACATTGTAGAAGGGTGTCACCCGGTTCGAGCCGCCATAGGTCAGCGTGATGATCGTGCCGCCTTCGGCCATCA
Source organism: Paracoccus sp. KKT209 (assembly GCF_055635455.1). The sequence goes on along the minus strand of NZ_CM145758.1, from coordinate 2,088,181 downwards.
TCGGATGGGCCCGCCGCGCCACGTCGATCAGCGAATAGCAGCTGATCTCCAGGCTGCGCTTGAAATTGGCGCGGCTGGTGTTCATGAAGCGGCCGGTCAATTCGTCCTTGTTGGAAAAGGCGATGGCATGGATCACGAAATCCAGCTTGCCCCACCGCTCCGCAATCTGACCAAAGGCCGCGTCCAGCGAGGCGTCATCGGTAACATCCACATCGACCAGCAGGTCCGAGCCGACCGAGGCGGCCAGCGGTTCTACCCGCTTGCCGAAGGCCTCGCCCTGATAGCTGAACGCCAGTTCCCCGCCCTCGGCCGCAACTGCGCGCGCAATGCCCCAGGCAATGGACCGGTCATTCGCGACCCCCATCACAAGGCCGCGTTTGCCCTTCAGAAGATCACTCATCACCGGCCCTCTATGTTTTTTTATGTCATTCCAGGTATCGAGACATCAGCAGCGTCGCGTTGGTGCCGCCGAAGCCGAAGCTGTTCGACAGGACCGAATCCAACCCTGCGTTGTCGATACGGCTGGTGGCAATCTCGCCCGGTTGAATCTCGGGGTCCAGTGTCTCGACGTTTGCGGAGGCTGCAATGAAGTCATTTTGCAACATCAGCAGGCTGTAGATCGCCTCGTGGACGCCCGTGGCGCCAAGCGAGTGGCCGGTCAGCGACTTGGTCGAGCTGATCGGCGGGGTCGCGCCCTCGCCGAAGATGCGGCGGATGGCGCGGACCTCGCCCAGATCGCCGACAGGGGTCGAGGTGCCATGGGCATTGATATAGTTGACCTGGCGCCCCTCGGGCAGGGTTTCCAGCGCCACGCGCATCGCACGTTCGCCGCCCTCGCCCGAGGGCGCGACCATGTCGTAACCGTCCGAGGTCGCGCCATAGCCCGTCACCTCGGCATAGATCTTGGCGCCGCGCGCCAGGGCATGGGACAGTTCCTCCAGCACCACGACACCACCGCCGCCTGCGATCACGAACCCGTCGCGCGTCGCGTCATAGGGGCGCGATGCGGTCTGTGGCGTGTCGTTGTATTTCGATGACATCGCGCCCATCGCGTCGAAGAGGCAGGACAGGGTCCAGTCCAGCTCCTCGCCGCCGCCGGCAAAGACGATGTCCTGCTTGCCCATCTGGATCTGCTCGACGCCGTTGCCGATGCAATGCGCGGAGGTCGCGCAGGCCGAGGTGATCGAATAGTTCACGCCCTTGATCTTGAAGGGCGTGGCAAGGCAGGCCGAATTGGTGGACGACATGCAGCGCGTCACCATGAAGGGGCCCATGCGCTTGGGCGCGCCCTTCTCGATGACGATCTGGTGGGCTTCGAAGAAGTTCGAGGTCGAGGGCCCGCCCGACCCCATGATCAGGCCGGTGCGCGGGTTCGACACGTCGCCTTCGTCCAGGCCGCTGTCCTTGATCGCCTGTTCCATGGCGATGAAGTTGTAGGCCGCCCCCGGACCCATGAAGCGCAGGTTGCGCTTGTCGATGTGATCCTCCAGCACGATCTGCGGCATGCCGTGGATCTGGCTGCGAAAGCCGTGTTCGGCGTATTCGGGCGCAAAAACGATGCCCGAGCGCCCCGTGCGCAGGCTTTCGGTGACCTCGTCGGCATTGTTGCCGATGGGCGAAACGATCCCGAGACCGGTGATGACGACGCGGCGCATAAGGGCCTCCTTCCGAATGTGTCAGTTGGCCGACAGGGCCACTTTCATGTCCTTGACCTGATAGATCAGCTCTCCGTCGGCTTCCACCCGGCCATCCGCCACTCCCATGGTCAGACGGCGGGTCTGGACCGCCTTCGTGAAGTCCACGGTATAGCGCAGCATCTTGCGGTCGGGGCGGACCATGCCGGTCAGCTTGACCTCGCCCACGCCAAGCGCATAGCCGCGCCCCTGCCAGCCGCGCCAGCCCAGGTTGAAGCCGGTCAGCTGCCACAACCCGTCAAGGCCCAGGCAGCCGGGCATGATCGGGTTTCCGGGGAAATGGCAGGCAAAGAACCACAGGTCGGGGGTGATGTCGAATTCCGCGACAACATGCCCCTTGCCGTGTTCGCCCCGATCCTCGGAGATGTCGGTGATGCGGTCCATCATCAGCATGGGCGGTTCGGGCAGCTGCGCGTTGCCGGGGCCGAACAGCTCTCCGCGCGCGCAGGCAAGCAGATCGTCGCGGTCAAAGCTGGTCTGGGTCATCGCCATGAGGATCGTGCCTTCCATCTGTGGCCCTGCGGCCGGTCGTCCGTTCAAGTTGCCGCAGCGTCTACCATCTGGGGTCAAGAACGCGCAAGGGCAAGGCTGGGTCCGTCAGAACCACTGGCCCGGCTCCATCAGACCCAACTCCATCAGCTGCTGGCTGTTCCAGTCGAACCGGCACGAGTTGCGCCAGGTCATGTCGTGGATGCTGTCGCGCGAACCGGGATTGGTCGTCAGCGCCTTGGCCACCCGGAACGAGGCGATGGCGGCCGTCAGGTTGTGATGCCAGGGACAGGCATAGGTGTTGTACTCCTCGACCGAAAAGCGGTGGTCGGGCAGGACCTTCAGCCCCCGGGCCGCGCGGAACAGCGCGATCCGGTCGATCCGGCGGCGATCCGCCGGCAACAGTTCCTCGTAGCGCCAGCGCAAGCCGCCGTAGAAGTCCAGCTGCCGGTCGCGGGCCTTGCCGTCGGGGCCCGGCCGGCCAAGCGCGTAATAGCCGGTGCGGTCGAACATCGCGCCGTCCAGGTCGACCGCGTTTGGTGTCCGCGACAGGTCCGGCGCATAAAGGTCCACCACATAGGTCAGCATGGCGCGGCGGCGTTCCTCGGCGTGAAAGGCCAGCATCTCGCCCACGCTGCGGGTCTCGCAGAAGGGATAGAACAGGAACTCGGCGTTGAAGCAGTAATAAAGCCACGTCCCCTCGGGGACCGCCGCAATCAGGGCGTTGACGGCATCCACATGCGCGTTGGGTCGGCGGGTGTCGTGGCGCAGCTGCGTGACCTGCGCGTCCAGGTCGCGCGGCAGGTCGCGGGGCTGGCCCGACAGCAGCAACACATGCCGAAAGCCGCGGCGGAGGTGATGGACAACGGTCTCCTCCAGCGCCACCTGGTCCTCGGCCAGGATCAGAGCGATCGGCCCTTTGCGCAGCACCGCCGGCCTGTCGGCCAGAAAGGCCGCGAAGTCGGACCCAGGCCGCGCCGGCATCAGCGCATCACGGCCTTGACCTGCGCCAGCGCGGCGCGGAGCAGTTCGGGATTGTCCGCCGATGTCTCGACCAGCCGCTTCAGCGTGGCCTTTTGCGGATCGGGCAGGCGGGCATCATCAATGATCCGGTTTACCCGGGCGCGGTCAAAGCCCTCGGGCGTCAGCGCGGCCTCGATGCGGGCGGCGACAGATGCCGCGTCGGCCGTATTGGCGGCGGCGGTGGCGGCGTCCAAGGCCGCCGTTGCCGCGACGCTGGCGGCCTCGGCCGGGGGAAGCGACGGCGCGTCCCCCGTCCCTCCGGAGGCTGCGGCGGCGGCGCGGTCAGCGGCAGCCAGGGCAGCCTCGGCCGCGGCTTCGGCGGCATCCGCGGCCGTGCTGGCGGTTCCGGTTTCGGTCGAAGCGCGGGCGGCCTCGGCCGCCGCATCGGCGGCGATGGCGGCCGCATCTGCCGCGGCGTCGGCCGCCGCATCGGCGGCAGCCTCGCCGGCGGCTGCGTCGCCCGCCGGAACGGCGTCGGCCACCTCGGCTGCGGTCTCGGCGCTTTCGGCGGCGGCGTCAGCCCGTTGCGCGGCATCGCCCGCGGGCGTCGGCGGCAGCGGCTCGGCCAGTTCGGCCGTCGCGCTTTCGCGCCCTTGGTCGGCGTTCTGCATCCAGAACCACCCGCCGCCGGCCAGCAGCACCAGAATCACAACGATCGGCAACAGTCTCGACATCCGGTACCCCTGACCCTCAGGCTTTTCTTTCAGCCTCTATGGCACAGCGCGGGGGGCCAGAAAAGCCGCGCCCACCCCCGGCAGCGCGCCAAGCGGTGCGATAGATGCCGTTTTAGCGGCCCATCTCCTTCAAATTCGGTTGAAACGCGGCGCGCGCGGCCTTATTTTCTCTGCACTTCCGCCTTGGCTATAAAAGGAGCAACGCCATAGCCCGTCGACCGCATAATGCACCGCCCACCCGCGACACCGGCCCCCGTACCAACGAACGGATCCGCGTGTCCGAGATCCGCCTGATTGGCGCTGACGGAGAGAATGTCGGCGTCGTGCCGCCTTCGGTCGGCCTCCAATTGGCGCAGGACGCCGGGCTGGATCTGGTCGAGATTTCGCCGAATGCGACCCCCCCGGTCTGCAAGGTCATGGACCTCGGCAAGTACAAGTACGAAATGCAGAAGCGCGAGGCCGAGGCCCGCAAGAAGCAGAAGGTGATCGAGGTCAAGGAGATCAAGTTCCGTCCGGGAACCGATACCCATGACTACGACGTCAAGATGCGCAGCGTGCTGAAGTTCCTGGAGGGCGGCGACAAGGTCAAGGTGACCCTGCGCTTCCGCGGCCGCGAGATGGCCCACCAGGACTTGGGCCTGGAACTGTTGAACCGGGTCCGCGACGATGTGGGTGAGGCCGGCAAGGTCGAATCCATGCCCAAGCTGGAAGGCCGGCAGATGGTGATGATGATCGCACCCCGCTGATCCTTCGGCGGACTGCGACGATTTCGAGGCCGCGTGGGCATTGCCGCGCGGCCTTTTGCATTGCAAGGATGCGCCTCATGAGCGACGCTCCCCTGATCCGACTGATGCGCCTGCCCGGGTTCGACCCGGACGTGCCCTTGCCCCGCTATCAGACGCGGGGCGCGGCGGGGGCGGATCTGTGCGCCAACCTGCCGCCCGACCAGCGCGCCACCGGCATCACGCTGCCCCCCCTGGGCCGCACGCTGATCCCCACCGGCCTTGCCCTGGCGATCCCCGACGGGTGGGAGGTGCAGATCCGCCCGCGCTCGGGGCTGGCGCTGAAGCATGGGGTGACCCTGCCCAACAGCCCCGGCACGATCGACAGCGACTATCGCGGGCCTCTTGGAGTGATCCTGCTGAACCTGGGGGAGTCGCCCTTCACCATCCGTCACGGTGACCGCATCGCGCAGATGGTCGTGGCCCCGGCGCCGCAGGCCGCGTTCCACCCGGTCGAGGCCTTGGACGACACCCCGCGCGGCGCGGGCGGCTTCGGGTCCACCGGAATGGGGGCCACCTGATGCTGGGCCTTTGGCTGATCGTCCTGCTGCTGATCCTGGGCCGCGTGCTGCGGCTGCCCCGGTCCATGATGCTGGCGATGGTGGGCGCGCTGTGGCTGGGCATTCTGGCCCTGCACCTTGTGGCGCCCGGTGGCGCGGCGGCCGGGTCCGTCGGCGGGAACGCGGCCGGCTGGCTGGTGCTGGGGGTCTTTGCGGTGCTGGTGCTGGGATATCGCCGCCTGCTGGCCCGGCTGCGCAGCCGAGCGGCCGCGCCCCCGCAGCCTTCGCCCGCGCCCGACCAAGGCCTGTCGGAGGCCGAGATCGAGCGCTATGCCCGCCACCTGGTGCTGCACCAGATCGGGGGCCCGGGCCAGATGCGGCTGCGCGGGGCGCGGGTGCTGGTCGTGGGGGCGGGGGGCCTCGGCTCTCCGCTGTGCCTTTATCTGGCGGCGGCGGGGGTGGGACATGTGACGCTGGCCGACGACGACACGGTGACGCTGTCGAACCTGCAGCGGCAGGTGATCTTTCGCGACGATCTGCGCGGCGAACCCAAGTCCTATGCCGCGGCCGAGGCGATGCTGAAGCTGAACCCGCATCTGGACGTGACGCCCCTGATCCGCCGCGTCACCGAAGCCGACACCGACCTGATCGCCGGCCATGACCTGGTCATCGACGGAACCGACAGCTTTGCGGGACGCGCCGCGATCAACCGGGCCTGCGTCGCGGCGAGCGTGCCGCTGATCTGGGGCGCCATCGGCCAGTGGGAGGGGCAGGTCACCCTGTTCGACCCGGCGCGCGGCGGTCCCTGCATGGCCTGCCTGTTTCCGCAGGCCCCCGAACGCGACGCCCCCTGCGCCGAGGCCGGCGTCATCGGCGCGCTGCCCGGCGTGATCGGCAGCATCATGGCGCTGGAGGCGATCAAGCACCTGACCGGCGCGGGGCAGGGGCTGCGCGGCCGCATGATGCTGTTCGACGGGCTGTACGGCGAAAGCCGGATGATCGGCACCGCGCGCAACCCCGACTGCCCGATCTGCGCGGGGAAATCGGCTCTGGCACCCGACGCGGCGCGATCCTAGGCTGGCCTTTGATCAAGGAGGTCCCGATGAACCGACAGCTGACCCATTGGACCGGCCCCGAAGGGCTGCCGCGCTTTGACCTGATAGGCGACACGGATTTCGCCCCCGCCTTTGACCGCGAACTGGCCGAGGCGCAGGCCGCGCATGAGGCGATCGCCGCCAATCCCGAACCCGCCAGCTTTGCCAACACGATCGCCGCGATGGAGGTCGCAGACGAGGGGCTGAACCGCGTGCTGTCGGTCTTTTACACTCTGGCGAGGGTGGATTCGAACGAGGCCCGCCAGGCCCTGCAGCGCGACTTTGCCCCGCGTCTGGCCGAATATGGCAGCCGCATCAGCATGGACCCGCGGCTTTATGCGCGGGTCAAGGCCGTCGCGGCCAAGGCCGAGGCGCTGCCGCCCGAGGACCGGCGCATCACGGAACTGGCGCTGCGCGACCTGACGCGTGCGGGGGCCGGGCTGGATCAGGCCGGGCGCGACCGGATGGCCGCGATCCGGGGGCGGCTGGCGGTCCTGACGACTGAATTCACCCAGAACGTGCTGACCGATGAGCGCGACTTTGTGCTGGCTGTTCCCGACGACCGGCTGGCGGGGCTGCCCGACTGGCTGCTGCGCGCCATGCGGGCCGCCGCCCGCGAGCGGGGCCTGGAGGGGCAGGTCGTCACGCTGAACCGGTCGCTGATCGTGCCCTTTCTGGAACATGCCGCCGACCGGACCCTGCGCGAGACGGCCTTTCGCGCCTGGACCGCGCGCGGATCGGGGGCAGGGGCCGGGGGTCAGGACACCTGCAACCTGCCCCTGGTGCAGGAGATCCTGGCCCTGCGCCATGAACGCGCGCAGCTGCTGGGCCATGCCGATTTCGCGTCCTGGAAGCTGGAGACGCAGATGGCGGGGTCGGCCGAGCGGGTCGAGGAGCTGCTGTTGCAGGTCTGGACCGCCGCCCGCACCCGCGCGACCGAGGAGGAGGCGCGCCTGACGGCCATGCTGCGGACCGACGGCGTGAACGGGCCGCTGGAGCCTTGGGACTGGCGGCTTTACGCAGAGCGTCTGCGCCAGCAGGACCATCAGGTCGATGCCGATCAGGTGGCGCCCTATCTGACGCTGGACGCGATGCTGGGCGCGGTTTTTGACGTGGCAGGGCGCCTGTTCGGGCTGGAATTCCAGCCGTTCCAGGCGCCGCTTTGGGCGCCTGACGTGCGCAGCTGGCGGGTGACGCGGGACGGGCAACTGATGGCGGTATTCGTCGGTGACTATTTTGCACGGCCGTCGAAACGGTCGGGGGCCTGGTGTTCGGCCCTGCAGATGCAGCACAAGATCGGGCAGGGGCAGCGGCCGATCGTGGTCAATGTCTGCAACTTCACCCCGCCCGAGGAGGCCGGGGGCCCTGCCTTCCTGTCCTGGGACGATGCGCGGACGCTGTTTCACGAATTCGGCCACGCCACGCATCACATCCTGTCGGACGTGACCTGGCCGTCGATCTCGGGGACCTCGGTGGCGCAGGACTTTGTGGAACTGCCCAGCCAGCTCTACGAGCACTGGCTGGAGCAGCCGGCGGTGCTGGACGCCCATGCCCGGCACCACCGCACGGGCGAGGCGCTGCCGGCGGAGCTGCGCGACCGGCTGCTGGCGGCGGGCAAGGCCAATGCGGGTTTCTCGACGGTGGAATACCTGGAGAGCGCGCTGGTGGACCTGGCCTTCCATCGCGGGACCCCGCCCGCCGATCCCATGGCCCGGCAGGCCGAGATCCTGGCGCAGCTGGGCGCGCCCGATCCGATCCCGATGCGCCATGCGACGCCCCATTTCGCGCATGTCTTTGCGGGCGACAGCTATGCCAGCGGCTATTACAGCTACATGTGGTCCGAGGTGATGGACGCGGATGCATTCGCCGCCTTCGAGGAGACGTGCGACATCTTTGATCACGCGACGGCCCGGCGGCTGGAGGAGACGATCCTGTCGCGCGGCGGCTCGGCCCCGGCGGACCAGCTGTGGATGGACTTTCGCCAGCGGATGCCGGGAGTGGAGGCTATGCTGAAGGGGCGGGGACTGGCCTGAACCCCGTCGGAGGGAGGGGAGCCGACCAGTGGTCGGCGCCCTGTTGGCCTTGGGCGCGCCGCCGACACGGCGCGCGGGCGGATCAGTCGCGGACCTCGTCCGCGTCCACGCCCCAGATGGTTGTTTTCGGCACCCACCCCCGCTGGCCGCCGCCCGAAACGCGGCACCAGCTGGGCTCGCATTCGTTCAGCCGCAGGATGGCCCCGGCCTCGGCGCGGGCGACGACGTCCGAATCCGGGTTGGGCCGGCTGCGCAGTTCCAGCATGTCCCGGGTGACCAGCACCGTCCTGACCCCCGAGAGCAGCGCGTAGTGGATCCAGCCACCGGCGCCGTCGCGGTCCTCGACCCGCCGCCAATGGCCGAATTCGGCCACCACGCGCAGCGGCATCCCGGCATGGCGGAAGACCCAGTCGATCCGGTGCGACAGGCTGGGGCCGCGACGGGCGTTTCCTTCGGTGCCCTTGAGGCTGACATAGCGGGGAAGCGGCAGGTTCGTGACTGCGCCCCGCTGTTCCGTCCCGGCCTGGGCCAGCACCATCGGCTGCCCCTCCACCGATTGGGTGCCCGTTTGCGTGCCCGTTTGAGTGGCTGTCTGCGAGTGGGCCGCGGGCGCAAGCGCCCCGACCAGCGCGGCCAGCACCAGGGCCGATGCGACCCTGCCCAACCTGCCTGCCCGTGATTTCATCTGCCGTCCGTTCCTGTCCTGGCTGGCGGCCGCGGATTACCGCCCCCTGCCGTCCCTCTGGGTCTTGTGCATGCCCCTCAACGCGGGCAGTTTGCCAAAAGCACCCCCCGATGGGAAGTGCGACCCCGACACGACTTCGAGAAAATGAGGTGATGATGCCCGCCAGCCCGTCCTCGATGCGCCAGAAGCTGCGCGTGGCCGTGACCCGCCGGCTTCCCGAGGCTGTCGAAACCAGAATGTCCGAGCTGTTCGACGTGGTCCTGCGCGAGGATGACCGCAAGCTGAGCCAGGACGAGCTGGTAGCCCTGATGCAGGGCGCCGACGTCCTGGTCCCGACGGTCACCGACCAGATCAACGCCAACATGCTGGCCCGCGCGGGCGAGCGGCTGAAGCTGATCGCGAATTTCGGCGCGGGGGTCGATCATATCGACGTCCTGTCGGCGCGCCAGCGCGGGGTCCTGGTGTCGAACACGCCGGGCGTGGTGACCGAGGACACGGCGGACATGACGCTGGCGCTGATCCTGGCCGTCACGCGCAAGATCCCCGAGGGCCTGGCCGAGATGCAGGCGGGCCGCTGGCAGGGCTGGTCGCCCACCGCCCATCTGGGCGGGCGCGTGGGCGGGCGCAGGCTGGGCATCCTGGGCATGGGCCGGATCGGCCAGGCGGTCGCGCGCCGCGCCAATGTCTTTGGCATGCAGGTGCATTACCACAACAGAAAGCGCCTGCGCCCCGAGATCGAGGACCAGCTGCAGGCGACCTATTGGGACAGCCTGGACCAGATGCTGGCGCGCATGGACGTCATCAGCGTGAACGCGCCGCACACGCCCTCGACCTTCCACTTGCTGAACGCGCGGCGGCTGAAGCTGCTGAAGCCGACGGCGGTGGTCGTCAACACCTCGCGCGGGGAGGTCATCGACGAGAACGCGCTGACCCGGATGCTGCGCGCCGGAGAGATCGCGGGCGCGGGCCTGGACGTTTTCGAGCACGGCCACGAGATCAACCCCCGCCTGCGCGAGTTGCCGAATGTGGTGCTGCTGCCGCATATGGGCAGCGCCACCGTCGAGGGTCGTGCCGAGATGGGCGAGAAGGTTCTGATCAACATCAAGACCTTTGCGGACGGGCACCGGCCGCCGGACCTGGTCGTGCCGTCGATGCTCTAGCATGAGAATGTCGGCTTCCGTCCGATGGGCGGTCTCGGTCCTGTTCTTCGTGAACGGCATGCTGGTGGGCAGCTGGGCGCCCAAGGTCCCCGTGCTGATGGCGCGCCTGGAGATCGGCGAGGCGCTGGCGGGCGTGATCGTGCTGGCGCTGGGGGCGGGATCGATCTGCGTGATGCCGGTCTTTGGGGCGATGGTGGCGCGGGCGGGATCGGCGCGGGCGGTGACCTGGGCCGCCTGGCTGGCGGCGTCCTCGCTGATCTGGATCTCGGTCGCGCCCGGCTTTGGGGCGGTGGCGGGTGCGGTCTTCCTGTTCGGCGGGGTGATCGGCGGCATGGACGTGGCGATGAACGCCAATGCCGTCGCGGTGGAACGGGCGCGGGGGCGGGCGATCATGTCGTCCTGCCACGGGTTCTGGAGCCTTGGCGCCTTTGCCGGCGCGGGCCTGGGGGGCCTGCTGCTGCAGGCGCTGGGCGAGGTGGCGCATGCGGTTCTGGTCAGCGGGGTCTTTGCGGGGGCGCTGACATGGGCTCTGCCGCGGCTGCTGGCCGATGCGCCGGCGCCGGATGCCGAAAAGGCGCCGCTGCGCCTGCCGCGGACGCCCTTGCCCTATCTGATCGGGCTGATGGCGCTGGCCGCGATGATCCCGGAAGGGGCGATCCTGGACTGGGCGGCGGTCTATCTGCAGCGCGAGATGGGCGCGTCGCTGGCGCTGGCGGGCTGGGGTTTCGCGGCCTGCGCGGGCACGATGGCGGTGATGCGTTTCCTGGGCGACGGCTTGCGGCGGCGGTTCGGTGCGGTGCGGACGCTGCGGGCCAGCACGGGGCTGGCGATGGCGGGGCTCGCCATGGCGGGGCTGGCGGGCACGCCGGGGCCGGCCATCGCGGGCTTTGCGCTGGCCGGGATCGGGATCGCCAACATGGTGCCGATCGCCTTTTCGGCCGCCGGGAACGTGCCCGGTCTGGCGGCGGGGATGGGCCTCTCGGTCGTGACGATGATGGGCTATTCCGGCATTCTTCTGGCGCCGGGCAGCATCGGCTGGCTGGCCGAGCGGCTCAGCCTGGGGGTGATCTATCTGGCGCTGTCGGTGCTGTTGCTGGTGCCGCTGGCGCTGTCGCACCTGGCGCGTACGGCGGACTTTGATACGACCTGAGGCGCCTGCGCAACGGCTGCGGGCGTTGCAGGGCGGTGCCGCGCAACAGGCAGGGCGCGCGGCCGCGGGTCGGGCCAGTATTTGCGGGGAGTTCAGCCCGCACCGAGCCTGCACCGGGCAGGCACGGGCCGTGCACCGCGCGTACACCGCTTGCGGGCGTTGCGCGGGTGAGGTTCAGCGATAGACCTGTGTCTCGCCCGGGAAGCTGCGGTCGCGGACGGCGGCGGCATAGGCGGCGATGGCCTGGTCCGCGCGGGGCGCGAGGTCGCCGAACTTCTGCACGAAGCGCGGCACCCGGCCCGAGAGGCCCAGCATGTCGTCGAGGACCAGGATCTGCCCGTCGCAGCGGGCCGAGGCGCCGATGCCGATCGTGGGGACCGCCACCGCGTCGGTGATGCGGTCGGCCAGGCCCTCCATCACGCCCTCGACCACGACGGAAAAGGCGCCTGCCTCGGCGACGGCGACGGCGTCGGCCACATGGGCGTCCCAGCTGGCGGGATCGCGCCCCTGGGTCTTGAAGCCGCCCATGACATTGGTCGATTGCGGCGTCAGGCCGACATGGGCCATGACCGGGATGCCGCGGTCCACCAGGAAGCGGATCGTGGGGGCCATGCGCGCGCCGCCCTCCAGCTTGACGGCGCCGCAGCCGGTTTCGGCCATCACGCGGGCCGAGTTGCGGAAGGCCTGTTCGGGGCTTTCCTCGTAGCTGCCGAAGGGCATGTCGATCACCACGGCGGCGCGGCTGCTGCCGCGCATCACCGCCTGGCCGTGCAGGATCATCATCTCCAGCGTGACGCCCAGGGTCGAGGGCAGGCCGTGGACCACCATGCCCAGGCTGTCGCCCACCAGGATCAGGTCGGCATGGGCATCGACCAGCGTCGCCATGGGGGCGGTATAGGCGGTCAGGGCGACGATGGGCGTGGCGCCCTTGCGTTCGGCGATCTGGGGAACGGTGATGCGCTTGGTCTGGCCTTGGGCGGACATGGGTCTCTCCTTCAGGGCTGGGCGACGCGCTGGTCGATCAGGAGGACGTCGCCGAAGCGGACGGCCAGCAGGATCACCACGGGCCGGGCGATGGTCGAGACGCGCGACAGGTCAAGGGCGTCGCGGATGTCGATGGAGCCGATCCGGGCGCGCGGTTCGGCCGCGATGGTGCGGCGCAGGCGGCTGCGGACCGAGGCCAGCGAGGCGCCGGCCGCGACCTGGGCCTGGGCCTCGTCCAGCGCACGGGCCAGCACGGGGGCGGCGGCGCGATCCTCGGGCGTCAGGCGCTGGTTGCGCGAGGACAAGGCCAGGCCGTCGGCTTCGCGTACCGTGGGGACGGGCAGGATTTCGACGGGAATGTCCAGGTCCGCGACCATCTGCCGGATCAGCGTCAGCTGCTGATAGTCCTTTTCGCCGAAGGCCGCCGCATCGGGCTGGACGATGTTGAAGAGCTTGGTCACGACCGTCGCCACGCCGCGGAAATGGCCGGGGCGCAGGCGGCCCATCAGCATCCGGCCCAGCTGGTCGACCTCGACATGGGTCTGGGCGCCGGGGCGGTAGATGTCGGGGACCGTCGGCAGGAAGGCCGCGTCGCAGCCCGCCCGGCGCAGGAGGGCCAGGTCGCCGGCCTCGTTGCGGGGATATTTGTCCAGGTCCTCGCTCGGTCCGAATTGCTTGGGGTTCACGAAGATCGAGGTGACGACCCGGCCGCCGCCCTGCGCATCGACCCATTGCCGCGCCCGCGCCACCAGCGTCAGGTGGCCGCTGTGCAGCGCGCCCATGGTCGGCACCAGCGCGATGGGCTGGCCACCCAGGCGCCAGTCGCGCGTGCAGTCGCGCATCTCTTGCGTGCTGCGGCAGATCTGCATGGCGGCTCCCCCAAAGGCGTGGCGCAACCTAGCGGGAGGGCAGGGGTTCATCAAGTGCCGCAACGCAGCATGGGCGCGGGGGCCCGGCGATCTGACGTGGCGTCGGGACCGGGTGGCGGGAGGCGGAAAAGCAAAAGGCCGAACCCGGAGGTTCGGCCTTTTTGTTTTGGAGCGGGCGAAGAGATTCGAACTCTCGACCCTAACCTTGGCAAGGTTATGCTCTACCCCTGAGCTACGCCCGCACTCCGTTCCCTCTGCGATCCGTTTCCGTTTCCGGTGACCGTCTCGCCTTCGGTGAGCGGTGATTTACGGGAGGGTGCGGAGGGCTGCAAGGGAAAAAATGCGGGGCGGGGCGATTTTTTTCGCCCCGCCCGCCAAGGCAATCGCAGAGGGCCTTATTCGGCGGCGCGGATGCGCGCCGGCTTGAGCATCGGGCCCAGGTAGCGGCCGGTATGGCTGGCCTGAACCTGTGCCACGTCCTCCGGCGTGCCGGTGGCGACGATCACGCCGCCGCCGTCGCCGCCTTCGGGGCCGATGTCGATGATCCAGTCGGCGGTCTTGATGACGTCGAGGTTATGTTCGATGACGATCACCGAATTGCCCTGGTCGACCAGCTGGTGCAGCACCTCCAGCAGTTTCCGCACATCCTCGAAATGCAGGCCGGTGGTGGGTTCGTCGAGGATGTAGAGCGTGCGGCCGGTGGAGCGGCGGCTGAGTTCCTTGGACAGCTTGACGCGCTGCGCCTCGCCGCCCGAGAGGGTCGTGGCCTGCTGGCCGACCTTGATGTAGCCCAGGCCCACCTGCATCAGCGCGTCCATCTTTTCGCGGATGGAGGGCACGGCGGCGAAGAAGGTCTGCGCATCTTCCACCGTCATATCAAGGACATCGGCGATGGACTTGCCCTTGAACTGCACCTCCAGCGTCTCGCGGTTGTAGCGCTTGCCCTTGCAGGTCTCGCATTCGACATAGACGTCGGGCAGGAAGTGCATCTCGATCTTGATGACGCCGTCGCCCTGGCAGGCCTCGCAGCGGCCGCCCTTGACGTTGAAGGAGAAGCGGCCGGGCTTGTAGCCGCGGGCCTTGGATTCGGGCAGGCCCGCGAACCAGTCGCGGATGGGCGTGAAGGCCCCGGTATAGGTGGCGGGGTTCGAGCGCGGCGTGCGGCCGATGGGGCGCTGGTCGATGTCGATGACCTTGTCCAGATGCTCGAGCCCGCGGATCGTTTCGCAGGGGGCGGGGGTCTGGCGGGCGCCGTTGAGGCGCAGGCTGGCGGTCTTGAACAGGGTCTCGATGGTCAGGGTGGACTTGCCGCCGCCCGAGACGCCGGTGACGCAGACGAACTTGCCCAGGGGGAAGTCGGCGGTGACCTCCTTGAGGTTGTTGCCGCTGGCCTTGACCACGGTGAGCTTCTTGCCGTTGCCCGCGCGGCGCGTGTCCGAGACGGGGATCGCGCGCGCGCCGGACAGGTACTGGCCGGTGAGGCTGTTCGGGTCGGCGGCGATCTGGTCGGGGGTGCCGTGGCTGACGACGGTGCCGCCATGCACGCCCGCACCGGGGCCCATGTCGAAGACATAGTCGGCGTGGCGGATTGCATCCTCGTCATGTTCCACGACCAAAACCGAGTTGCCCTGGTCGCGCAGGTTCATCAGCGTGGTCAGCAGCCGGTCATTGTCGCGCTGATGGAGGCCGATCGAGGGTTCGTCCAGCACGTAGAGGACGCCGGTCAGGCCCGAACCGATCTGGGAAGCCAGGCGGATGCGCTGGCTTTCGCCGCCCGACAGGGTGCCGGCGGCGCGCGACAGGGTCAGGTAGTTCAGGCCCACGTTCACGAGGAACCCCAGCCTTTCGCGGATCTCCTTGAGGATGGCGGCGGCGATCTCGGCCTTTTGCTTTGACAGGTGGTTGGGGGCGTCGGTCACCCAGTCCAGCGCCTCCTGGATCGACAGCTGGACGACCTGGCCGACGTGGTTGCCGGCGATCTTGACGGCCAGGGCCTCGGGTTTCAGGCGATAGCCGTTGCAGGCGCCGCAGGGGCGGTTGTTCTGGTAGCGCTCGAACTCCTCGCGGACCCATTGGCTGTCGGATTCGCGCAGGCGGCGTTCCATGTTGGGGATCACCCCCTCGAACACGCGGGCGATCTGGTAGACGCGGCCGGCATCATCGAAGCGGAAGTTGATCTCCTCGGCGCCCGAGCCGCGCAGGAACATCTGGCGGATGTTTTCGGGCAGGTCCTTCCAGGCGGTCTTCTTGTCAAAGCCGTAATGCTTGGCCAGCGCGTTCACGGTCTGGGTCAGGTAGGCCGATTTCGACTTCGCCCAGGGCGCGATGGCGCCCTTGTCCACCGAGAGCGCCGCGTCGGGCACGATCAGGCGGTCGTCGAAGAACAGCTCGACCCCCAGGCCGTCGCAGACCGGGCAGGCGCCGAAGGGGGCGTTGAAGGAAAACAGCCGCGGCTCGATCTCGGGGATGGTGAAGCCCGAGACGGGGCAGGCGAATTTCTCGGAGAAGGTCAGGCGCTCGGGCTCGGCCTCGCCCTCGGTCGCCAGTTCCAGATGGGCGATGCCGTCGGCCAGGTTCAGCGCGGTGCGCAGGCTGTCGGCCAGACGCGTCTCCAGCCCCTCGCGGACGACGATGCGGTCCACCACCACGTCGATGTTGTGGCGGAACT
Source organism: Paracoccus sp. KKT209 (assembly GCF_055635455.1). The sequence goes on along the minus strand of NZ_CM145758.1, from coordinate 2,072,376 downwards.
TCTTGTCCAGCGTCGGCGCCTCGTCCAGGTCGTGGAAGGTGCCGTTGATCTTGACGCGCTGGAAGCCCTGGCGGCGCAGTTCCAACAGCTCTTTCTTGTACTCGCCCTTGCGGTCGCGGACGATCGGGGCCAGCAGATAGGCGCGCGTGCCCTCGGGCAGGGCCATGGTGCGGTCGACCATGTCCTGGACCTGCTGCGCCTCGATCGGCAGGCCGGTCGCAGGCGAATAGGGGGTGCCGGCACGGGCGAAGAGCAGCCGCAGGTAGTCGTAGATTTCCGTGACTGTTCCGACGGTTGAGCGGGGGTTCTTCGACGTCGTCTTTTGTTCGATGCTGATGGCGGGCGACAGGCCGCTGATATGGTCCACGTCGGGCTTGCCCATCATGTCCAGGAACTGGCGCGCATAGGCCGACAGGCTCTCGACATAGCGGCGCTGGCCCTCGGCATAGATCGTGTCGAAGGCGAGCGAGGATTTCCCGCTGCCCGACAGGCCGGTGATCACCACCAGCTGGTCGCGCGGGATGTTCATGTCCACGCTTTTCAGATTGTGTTCGCGCGCCCCGCGCACCTCGATGAACTTCTGTTCCATGCGTGCCCCTCTGACCAGTCGCATCAGATAGGGACGCATGGCGGAAAAGCAAGTTCCAAATGCGAACGTATCAGGAACATGTCGGTTATGTGCCTGTTCTGTCGTTCCTGAGCAGATGTTGATGAAGAATGTAGCCAGTGCTTGCGCCGCGATGCAGCACCGCTAGGATGCCGCCCGCGAGGACCAAGGGGGACGCATGTTCAATAAGATTCTGGTGGCCAATCGGGGCGAGATTGCCATTCGCGTGATGCGCGCCGCCAACGAACTGGGCAAGAAGACGGTGGCCGTCTATGCCGAGGAAGACAAGCTGGGTCTGCACCGCTTCAAGGCGGACGAAGCCTATCGGATCGGCGAGGGCCTGGGACCGGTCGCGGCCTATCTGTCGATTCCCGAGATCATCCGCGTGGCCAAGGCCTGCGGCGCCGACGCGATCCATCCGGGCTATGGCCTCTTGTCCGAGAACCCCGATTTCGTCGATGCCTGCACGGCGGCCGGGATCACCTTCATCGGTCCCCGCGCCGACACGATGCGCGCCCTGGGCGACAAGGCCAGCGCCCGCCGCGTCGCCATCGAGGCCGGCGTGCCGGTCATCCCCGCGACCGAAGTGCTGGGCGAGGATTTCGAGGCCATCAAGGCGGAAGCGGCGGCGGTCGGCTATCCGCTGATGCTGAAGGCCAGCTGGGGCGGCGGCGGTCGCGGCATGCGCCCGATCAACAGCGAGGCCGAGCTGGTCGAGAAGGTCCGCGAGGGCCGCCGCGAGGCCGAGGCCGCCTTTGGCAACGGCGAGGGTTATCTGGAGAAGATGATCCTGCGCGCGCGGCATGTCGAGGTGCAGCTGCTGGGCGACACGCATGGCGGGCTGTATCATCTGTACGAACGCGACTGCACGGTCCAGCGCCGCAACCAGAAGGTCGTCGAGCGCGCCCCCGCGCCCTATCTGACCGAGGAACAGCGCGAGGAGGTCTGTGCGCTGGCGCTGAAGATCGGCCAGGCGGTCGGCTACCAGAACGCCGGCACGGTCGAGTTCCTGATGGATATGGACAGCCAGCAGTTCTACTTCATCGAGGTGAACCCGCGCGTCCAGGTCGAGCATACCGTGACCGAGGAGGTCACCGGCATCGACGTCGTACAGTCCCAGATCAAGATCGCCGAGGGCGCGACCCTAGCCGAGGCCACCGGCCATGCCCGGCAGGAGGACATCACGCTGTCCGGCCACGCCCTGCAGTGCCGCGTCACGACCGAGGACCCGCAGAACAACTTCATCCCCGACTATGGCCGCATCACCGCCTATCGCAGCGCGACCGGCATGGGCATCCGCCTGGACGGGGGCACCGCCTATGCGGGCGGCGTCATCACGCGCTATTACGATTCGCTGCTGGTCAAGGTCACGGCCTGGGCGCAGACCCCCGACCAGGCGATCAAGCGGATGGATCGCGCGCTGCGCGAGTTCCGCGTGCGCGGCGTTTCTACCAACATCGATTTCGTCATCAACCTGCTGAAGCACCCGACCTTCCTGAACGACACCTATACGACCAAGTTCATCGACACGACCGATGACCTGTTCACCTTCAAGAAGCGCCAGGACCGCGCGACCAAGATCCTCACCTACCTGGCCGATATCAGCGTGAACGGGCATCCGGAAACCGCCGGCCGGCCGCTGCCGCCGGCGCAGGCGCGTGCCCCGATCCCGCCGGCGCCCAAGGCCGAGCCCGCGCCCGGCACCCGCCAGATGCTGGAGACCCAGGGCGCGCAGGCCGTGGCCGACTGGATGGCGGCGCAAAAGCAGCTGCTGATCACCGACACGACGATGCGCGACGGGCACCAGTCGCTGCTGGCGACGCGGATGCGGTCGATCGACATGATCCGCGTGGCGCCCTCCTATGCCGCGAACCTGCCGCAGCTGTTCAGCGTGGAATGCTGGGGCGGGGCGACATTCGACGTGGCCTATCGCTTCCTGCAGGAATGCCCCTGGCAGCGGCTGCGCGACATCCGGGCGGCGATGCCGAACCTGATGACGCAGATGCTGCTGCGGGCCTCGAACGGGGTGGGCTACACCAACTATCCCGACAACGTGGTGCAGTTCTTTGTGCGCCAGGCGGCAGAAACCGGCGTGGACGTCTTCCGCGTCTTTGACAGCCTGAACTGGGTCGAGAACATGCGCGTCGCCATGGACGCGGTGATCGAGAGCGGCAAGGTCTGCGAGGGCACGGTCTGCTATACCGGCAACATGCTGGACCCCGAGCGGTCCAAGTACGACCTGAAGTATTACGTGGACACCGCGCAGCAGCTGAAGGCCGCCGGCGCCCATGTGCTGGGCCTGAAGGACATGGCCGGACTGCTGAAGCCCGCGGCCGCGCGCATCCTGATCAAGGCGCTGAAGGAGGAGGTCGGCCTGCCGGTCCATTTCCACACCCATGACACCAGCGGCATGGGCGGCGCCACGATCCTGGCCGCGGCCGAGGCCGGGGTCGATGCCGTCGACTGCGCCATGGACGCGCTGTCGGGCAACACCAGCCAGCCAACCATGGGGTCCGTGGTCGAGGCGCTGGCCCAGACCGACCGCGACACCGGGCTGGACATCAAGGCGATCCGGGCGATCAGCAACTATTGGGAGCGGGTGCGCGAAAGCTATGCCGCTTTCGAGAGCGGGCTGCAGTCGCCGGCCTCCGAGGTCTATCTGCACGAGATGCCGGGCGGGCAGTTCACCAACCTGAAATCGCAGGCGCGGTCGATGGGGCTGGAGGATCGCTGGCACGAGGTGGCGCAGGCCTATGCCGATGTGAACCGGATGTTCGGCGACATCGTGAAGGTCACGCCGTCCTCAAAGGTGGTGGGAGACATGGCGCTGATGATGGTGGCGCAGAACCTGACGCCCCAGCAGGTCATGGACCCCGCGGTCGAGGTCAGCTTTCCCGATTCGGTCGTCGACATGATGCACGGCAACTTGGGGCAGCCCCCGGGCGGGTGGCCCGAGGCGATCCAGAACAAGGTGCTGAAGGGCGAGGCCCCGATCACCGACCGTCCCGGCGCCCATCTGCCGCCGGCCGACCTGGAGGCGCTGCGCGCCAAGCTGTCGGCCGAACTGGGCGGCGTCGCGATCGATGACGAGGACCTGAACGGCTACCTGATGTATCCCAAGGTCTTCACCGAATATCGCGCGCGCCACGAGACCTATGGCCCGGTGCGCACGCTGCCGACGCGGACCTTCTTCTACGGCATGGAGCCGGGGCAGGAGATCAGCGTCGAGATCGACCCCGGCAAGACGCTGGAAGTGCGCCTGCTGACCCTGGGCGAGACGGACGAGCAGGGCGAGGTCAAGGTCTTCTTCGAGCTGAATGGCCAGCCCCGCCAGGTGCGGGTGCCGAACCGCAAGGCGGTCGGCGCGGCGGCGGCGCGTCCCAAGGCCGATGCCGCGAACCCGGGCCATGTCGGTGCGCCGATGCCGGGCGTCGTGGCCACGGTCGCGGTCGCGGCCGGGCAGGCGGTCAAGCAGGGCGACCTGCTGCTGACCATCGAGGCGATGAAGATGGAAACCGGCCTGCATGCCGACCGCGACGGTGCCATCAAGGCGCTGCACGTGAGCCCCGGACAGCAGATCGACGCCAAGGACCTGCTGGTCGAGATCGAGTGACAGGCGGCGGTCCGGTCCCTGCGGGGGCCGGGCCGCAGCGCCCGCAGGGCCCCGCATGACCGGGTCGCGGGACGGGCAGGGCGGCCCGCGGCATCTGGCCCCCCTGGTTCCCTGCAGGTCTGCAGGGGACATCCGGATGCTGCAGCAATGCAACAATTCGCCGCGTATTTGGCCACCCGCGACCGTTGACCCCGCGACGCGCGGGGTCTACATCACGCCTAGCCAACCTGTCGCGGGGTGAGCCATGATCCCCGCGACCGACAAGGGGATCAAAGCCCGTGGACAACCTTCTGCTGGATTATCTGCCCATCCTCGTCTTTCTGGGGATGGCATCGGCATTTGCGCTGATCTTGCTGTTTTCCGCCATTGTCGTCGCCGTGCGCAATCCGGACCCGGAAAAGGTCAGCGCCTATGAAAGCGGCTTCAACCCGTTCGACGATGCGCGGATGAAGTTCGACGTGCGCTTTTACCTGGTGTCGATCCTGTTCATCATCTTCGACCTGGAAGTGGCCTTCCTGTTCCCCTGGGCGGTCAGCTTTGCCGCGATGAGCGACGTGGCCTTCTGGTCGATGATGGTCTTCCTGGGCGTGCTGACCGTGGGCTTTGCCTACGAATGGAAGAAAGGAGCGCTGGAATGGGCGTGATGACCGGAGCGAACACCGCCGGTCCCGACCGCGAGGTCGCGACCGCCACGCTGAACCGCGAATTGCAGGACAAGGGCTTCCTGCTGACCACGACCGAGGACATCATCAACTGGGCCCGCAACGGCTCGCTGCACTGGATGACCTTCGGCCTCGCCTGCTGCGCGGTCGAGATGATGCACACCTCGATGCCGCGCTATGACCTGGAGCGCTTCGGGACCGCGCCGCGCGCCTCTCCGCGCCAGTCGGACCTGATGATCATCGCTGGCACGCTGACCAACAAGATGGCCCCGGCGCTGCGCAAGGTCTATGACCAGATGCCCGAGCCGCGCTATGTCATCAGCATGGGCAGCTGCGCCAATGGCGGCGGCTATTACCACTACAGCTATTCGGTGGTGCGCGGCTGCGACCGCGTGGTGCCGGTGGACATCTATGTTCCGGGCTGCCCGCCGACCGCCGAGGCGCTGCTGTACGGCATCCTGCAACTTCAGCGCCGCATCCGGCGCACCGGCACGCTGGTGAGGTAACGATGGCCGTCTATCCCGATCTCGACGCGCTGAGCCAGCTGGCCGAGCATGTCAAGCTGCGCCGCCCCAACGAGGTGGTCGATGCCACGGTTGTCCATGACGAGCTGACCGTGACCGCCACCGCGGCGGGCATCTTGGACCTGATCGAGTTCCTGCGCAGCGACAGTTCCTGCCGCTTCTCGACGCTGGTCGACATCACGGCGGTGGATTATCCGTCGCGGACGCAGCGCTTTGACGTGGTCTGGCACTTTCTGTCGATGTACCAGAACCACCGCATCCGGGTGAAGGTCGCGATCCGCGAGGACGAGATGCTGCCGACGCTGACGGGGATCCACCCCTCGGCCAACTGGTTCGAGCGCGAGATCTTCGACATGTTCGGGATCCTGTTCACCGGCCATCCCGACATGCGGCGCATCTTGACCGATTACGGCTTTTCCGGCCATCCGCTGCGCAAGGATTTCCCGACCACCGGCTATGTCGAGGTGCGTTACGACGATGCCGAGAAGCGGGTGATCTACGAGCCTGTGAGCCTGGTGCAGGAATACCGCCAGTTCGACTTCCTCTCGCCCTGGGAAGGCGTGCAATACGCGCTGCCGGGCGACGAAAAGACAAAGGGGTAAGGCCATGGACGGCGATATCCGCACCAACCAGTATGACGACGGCAGCCAGGACCAGCTGACCGGCGAACAGCGCATCCGCAACTTCAACATCAACTTTGGCCCGCAACACCCTGCCGCGCATGGTGTTTTGCGCATGGTGCTGGAGCTGGACGGCGAGATCGTGGAACGGGCCGACCCGCATATCGGGCTGCTGCATCGCGGCACCGAGAAGCTGATGGAAAGCCGCACCTATCTGCAGAACCTGCCCTATTTCGACCGGCTGGACTATGTCTCGCCGATGAACCAGGAACATGCCTGGTGCCTGGCGATCGAGCGCCTGACCGGCACGGTGATCCCGCGCCGCGCCAGCCTGATCCGGGTCCTGTATTCCGAGATCGGCCGCATCCTGAACCACCTGCTGGGCCTGACCACGGGGGCGCTGGACGTGGGCGCGCTGACGCCGCCGCTGTGGGGCTTCGAGGCGCGCGAGCAGCTGATGATCTTTTACGAGCGCGCCTCGGGCGCGCGCCTGCACGCGGCCTATTTCCGGCCCGGCGGCGTCCACCAGGACCTGCCGCCCGACCTGCTGAACGACATCGAGGCCTGGTGCGACCAGTTCCCCAAGGTGCTGGACGACCTGGACACGCTGCTGACCGAGAACCGCATCTTCAAGCAGCGGCTGGTCAGCATCGGCGTGGTCAGCGAGCAGGACGCGCTGGACTGGGGCTTTTCCGGCGTGATGGTGCGCGGTTCGGGCATGGCCTGGGACCTGCGCCGCAGCCAGCCCTACGAATGCTATGACGAGTTCGACTTCAAGATCCCGGTGGGCACGAACGGCGACTGCTATGACCGTTTCCTGGTCCGCATGCAGGAGATGCGCGAGTCGACCAGCATCATGCGCCAGGCAATCCACAAGCTACGCGCCGAGCCCGCGGGCGACGTGCTGGCGCGGGGCAAGCTGACCCCGCCCAAGCGCGGCGAGATGAAGCGTGACATGGAAAGCCTGATCCACCACTTCAAGCTGTATACCGAGGGCTTCCGCGTTCCGGCAGGAGAGGTCTATGCCGCGGTCGAGGCGCCCAAGGGCGAGTTCGGCGTCTATCTGGTCAGCGACGGCACCAACAAGCCCTATCGCGCCAAGCTGCGCGCGCCGGGCTTCCTGCATCTGCAATCCATGGACTGGATGTCCAAGGGCCATCTGCTGGCCGACGTCCCGGCCCTGATCGCCACCCAAGACATCGTGTTCGGAGAGGTTGACCGCTGATGCTGCGCCGCCTTCACCCCGTCCAGCCGGACAGTTTCGAATTCACCCCCGCCAACCTGGAATGGGCGCGGGCGCAGATGACCAAATACCCGGAAGGTCGCCAGCAGTCGGCGATCATCCCGGTCCTGTGGCGCGCGCAGGAGCAGGAGGGCTGGCTGTCGCGGCCGGCGATCGAATACTGCGCCGAGCTGCTGGGCATGGCCTATATCCGGGCGCTGGAAGTAGCGACATTCTACTTCATGTTCCAGCTGCAACCTGTTGGGCGGGTTGCAAATATCCAGATCTGCGGGACCACGACCTGCATGATCTGCGGCGCCGAGGCGCTGATCGAGGTCTGCAAGCGCAAGATCGCGCCGACGCCGCACACGCTGTCGGCGGATGGAAAGTTCAGCTGGGAAGAGGTCGAGTGCCTGGGCGCCTGCGCCAACGCGCCGATGGCCCAGATCGGCAAGGATTACTATGAGGACCTGACGCCCGAGACGCTGGAGGTGCTGATCGACCGCATGTCGGCCGGCGAGGTGCCCCAGCCCGGATCGCAGACCGGCCGCTTTGCCTCCGAGCCCGCCGTGGGGCTGACCAGCCTGGCGGATGCCCAGGGCCACAGCGCGATGAATGCCAGCGTGCAGTTGGCCACCGAGCTGGGCGAGACGCTGAAGCGGATCGACGGGACCGAGGTGCCGATCCTGACCAAATGGCGCGACCGCCCGCAGCCCGAGGCGGCGGCGGATGACCGGAGCGGGCGCGACACCGCCCCCGAGACCGAGCCGCGGCCGTCGGAGGGCGATCCGGTGGACAAGACCGGCGTCACCGAGCAGGAGGCGCAGGCCAGTTCCGCCGCGCGTCCCGTGTCGGCGCGCGAGCCTGCCGGGGTGCGGGGCGAAGAAGCGGATGTGAAGAAGGACTGATCGGGCAGCGGGCCGGTGGCCTGCGGGAACGGAGCAGTGAATGCCGGGCGCGATGCAAAGCTCTAGCGGAAAGACCGGCGTCGTGGTTGCGGCGCTTGTGATACTGGGGCTTGGCCTCTTTGGCGCGGTCGGCTGGCTGGCGGCGCTGTTCCTGGGCTTGGTGGCGGGCGTGCTGATGGGCACGCTGCTGCATTGGCTGGTTCACGAGGGGACACCGCCGATGGACGCGGATCACTGGTCTCCGGTTCCCGCGAATGCCGCGGTTCCCGCAGTTCCCGTGGCCAGCCGGTCCTTCAGGTCTCCTGTGATCCGGGCGATTATTGCCGAGGCTGATCGGCAGGACGCGGCCCCGGAGCCCCGGGACGATCTGCGCCGCATCAAGGGCATCGGGCCCAAGGTCGAGGCGGCGCTGCATGCGGCGGGGGTGACGCGGCTGTCCCAGATCGCGGCCTGGGACGAGGCGCGGATCGAGGAGGTGGCCGCCCGGATCGGTCGCGCGGCCTCGCGCATCCGCGGGGATGACTGGATCGGCCAGGCGCGGGACCTGGTTGCCATGGACAGGGAGGGTGCGTGATGGCGGACCCTTCGCAGGATGCCCGCCAGATGCGGCTGGTCGCGATCGTGATCGCGGTGACCATGCTGCTCTGGCTCGCCCTTCAGGCGATCGGGCTGGAATATGGGTGGGCGGCGCGGTGGGCCTTTCTGGCAGACCTGGCCGCCATCGGCGCTTTTGTCTGGTCGCTGATCGTGACCTGGCGTATCTGGCGGCGCAGGAATGCGTGACGCCCGGATGAGAGGACCTTACGGATGCTGAAAGATCAGGATCGCATTTTCACCAACCTCTACGGGATGGGCGATCGCAGCCTGGCCGGCGTGAAGAAGCGCGGCCACTGGGACGGGACCGCCGAGATCATCGGGCGCGGGCGCGACAAGATCATCGAGCAGATGAAGGCCTCGGGGCTGCGCGGCCGGGGCGGCGCAGGCTTTCCCACGGGCCTGAAATGGTCCTTCATGCCCAAGGAATCGGACGGGCGGCCCAGCTATCTGGTGATCAACGCCGACGAATCCGAACCGGCGACCTGCAAGGACCGCGAGATCATGCGCCATGATCCGCACACGCTGATCGAGGGCGCGCTGATCGCCAGCTTCGCGATGAACGCCCATGCCTGCTACATCTACCTGCGCGGCGAATACATCCGCGAAAAAGAGGCGCTGCAGGCGGCGATCGACGAATGCTATGACGCGGGCCTGGTGGGGCGCAATGCGGCCGGATCGGGCTGGGATTTCGACCTGTACCTGCATCATGGCGCCGGCGCCTATATCTGCGGCGAGGAAACCGCGCTGCTGGAAAGCCTGGAAGGCAAGAAGGGCATGCCGCGCATGAAGCCGCCCTTCCCGGCGGGTGCGGGCCTCTATGGCTGCCCGACGACGGTGAACAATGTCGAATCCATCGCGGTGGTGCCGACCATCCTGCGGCGCGGGCCGGAATGGTTCGCGGGTTTTGGCCGCCCGAACAACGCGGGCGTCAAGCTGTTCGGCCTGACCGGCCACCTGAACACGCCCTGCGTGGTCGAGGAGGCCATGTCGATCCCGATGAAGGATCTGATCGAGAAGCATGGCGGCGGCGTGCGCGGCGGCTGGAAGAACCTCAAGGCGGTGATCCCCGGCGGCGCCTCCTGTCCGATCCTGACGGCCGAGCAATGCGAAGGCGCGATCATGGATTATGACGGCATGCGCGAGCTGCGGTCGTCCTTTGGCACCGCCTGCATGATCGTGATGGACCAGGACACCGACGTCATCAAGGCGGTCTGGCGGCTGTCCAAGTTCTTCAAGCACGAGAGCTGCGGCCAGTGCACGCCCTGCCGCGAGGGCACCGGCTGGATGATGCGGGTGATGGAGCGGCTGGTGTCCGGCGAGGCCGAGGTCGAGGAGATCGACATGCTGCTGGACGTCACCAAGCAGGTCGAGGGTCACACGATCTGCGCCCTGGGCGACGCGGCGGCCTGGCCGATCCAGGGCCTGATCCGCAACTTCCGCGGAGAGATCGAGGACCGGCTGAAGGCCAAGAAGACGGGACGCATGGGGGCGCTGGCGGCGGAATGACCGGAACGGCGGGACATCACGCGCGGCGCACGCGCTCGTGTCGGGCGAAGGGCCGGGCCGGTGGTTATGTGGGGACACGTGACCATCGAAAGGACCTTGCCATGTTTCGCCCCCTGATCGCCGCCGCCCTGCTGGCCGCCACCCCCGCCGCCGCGCTGGAGCCGCTGTCGCAGAACGCCTATGTGAACGACCGGCTGGTGCAGGCCCGCGTGGCCGACCTGGTGCGGCGCGGCTGCCCCACGATCGATGCCCGGCTGATCCGGGCCTTTTCCGAGGCGCGGGCGCTGAAGCGTCATGCGCTGAAGCAGGGCTACAGCGAGAGCCAGATCGACGCCTTTCTCGACAGCCGGGCGGACCGGCGTCGCATTTATGAACAAGCCGACCGATACATGGTGGAACGGGGCGTGGTGAATGGCCAGCCCGACACGTTCTGCCGCCTCGGCCGGGACGAAATCGCACGGCAGACGGTCGCGGGATCGCTGCTGAGTGCCAGGTAAGGATGGAATCATGGCCGAATTGCGGACAATCAAGATCGACGGCAGGGAAATCGAGGTCGATCCCAACCTGACGCTCATCCAGGCCTGCGAGCAGGCCGGGGTCGAGATCCCGCGATTCTGCTATCACGAACGGCTGTCGATCGCCGGCAACTGCCGCATGTGCCTGGTCGAGGTGGTGGGCGGCCCGCCCAAGCCCGCCGCCTCCTGTGCGATGCAGGTCAAGGATCTGCGTCCGGGGCCCGAGGGCGCGCCGTCCGAGATCCGCACCAACAGCCCGATGGTCAAGAAGGCCCGCGAGGGCGTGATGGAATTCCTGCTGATCAACCATCCGCTGGACTGCCCGATCTGCGACCAGGGCGGCGAATGCGACCTGCAGGACCAGGCGATGGCCTATGGCGTCGATTTCAGCCGCTATCGCGAGCCGAAGCGTGCCGCCGAGGAGCTGAACCTGGGGCCGCTGGTCGAAACCCACATGACCCGCTGCATCAGCTGCACCCGCTGCGTGCGCTTTACCAGCGAGGTCGCGGGCATCAGCCAGATGGGCCAGACCGGCCGCGGCGAGGACAGCGAGATCACCAGCTATCTGAACCAGACGCTGGCCTCGAACCTGCAGGGCAACATCATCGACCTGTGCCCGGTGGGGGCGCTGGTCAGCAAGCCCTATGCCTTCACCGCCCGGCCCTGGGAGCTGTCGAAGACCGAGAGCATCGACGTGATGGACGCCCTGGGCAGCGCGATCCGCGTGGACACCAAGGGGCGCGAGGTCATGCGCATCCTGCCGCGCAACCATGACGGCGTGAACGAGGAATGGATCAGCGACAAGACGCGCTTTGTCTGGGACGGGCTGCGCCGCCAGCGGCTGGACCGGCCCTATCTGCGCGAGAACGGCAAGCTGCGCCCGGCCACCTGGCCCGAGGCGCTGTCTGCCGTCGCCCGCGCGATGACGGGCGCCCAGGTCGCGGGCCTGGTGGGCGATCTTGCCTCGGTCGAGGCAGCCTTCAGCCTGAAGACGCTGGTCGAGGGGCTGGGCGGTCATGTGGAGTGCCGCACCGACGGGACGCGCCTGCCGGCAGGCAACCGGTCGGGCTATGTCGGCAATGCGGTGATCGCGGATGTCGACACCGCCGGGACGATCGTGCTGATCGGCACCAATCCGCGCGACGAGGCGCCGGTCCTGAACGCCCGCATCCGCCGGGCCTGGACACGCGGCGCGCAAGTGACGCTGGTCGGCGAGGCGGTCGACCTGACCTATGATTATGCTCATGCCGGCACCGACCGTGCGGCGCTGGCGCAACTGTTGCGCGACGCCCAGCCCAGCGAAGGGCCGGGCCTGGTGATCCTGGGGCAGGGCGCCTTGCGCGAGGCCGATGGCGAGGCCGTGCTGGCCCATGCCCAGGCCCTGGCCGAGGCGACCGGTGCGCGGCTTCTGGTGCTGCACACGGCCGCGTCCCGCGTGGGCGCCATGGACGTGGGCGCGGTGACGGAGGGCGGGCTGCCGGCTGCGATCGAGGGGGCGCAGGTGATCTTCAACCTGGGCGCCGACGAGGTCGAGATTTCGCCCGGCGCCACGGTGATCTATCAGGGCAGCCACGGCGACCGCGGCGCCCATCGCGCCGACATCATCCTGCCCGCCGCCTGCTATACCGAGGAGATGGGCCTGTTCGTGAACACCGAGGGCCGTCCGCAGCTGGCCATGCGCGCGAACTTTGCGCCGGGCGAGGCCAAGGAGAACTGGGCGATCCTGCGCGCGCTGTCGGCGGAACTGGGGCAGACGCTGCCCTGGGACAGCCTGACGCAGCTGCGCCGCAAGCTGGTCGAGGCCGTGCCGCATCTGGCGCGCGTCGACCAGATCGTCGAAAGCGACTGGCAGCCCCTGCCGATGCGGGACTTGGGGAGTGCCAGCTTCGTCAACCCGATCCGCGACTTTTACCTGACCAACCCCATCGCGCGCTGTTCGCCGCTGATGGGCGAACTGTCCCGGATGGCAGCGGCGCGCCAGGCGCCGGCACTTGCAGCGGAGTAGGGAAACATGGCGGCCTTGTCACAGCGTCGAACGGGAATGACGATCCTTCTGGGGGCGGCACTGCTGCTCTCCGGCTGCATGCAGACGGAGCGCGAGGCGGACCGTCCCCGCGGCAAGCCCGAGCAGCTGTCGGTGAGCCTGGCCCCCGGCAAGACCGGCGCGACGGGCACGCTGAGCCGGGCCCGCATCTCGACCAAGTCCGGCGAGATCCTGATCCTGGAGGCGGACGGCACCGTCACAACGATGGACCTGGACAGCCCGGGTGGCCGCGACGCCTTTGCCGTGACCGAGGCCGACCTGGCCGCGCTGAACAGCAACCTGGACCTGAAGCTGCCCGGCCTGCCCGTGGCCCCCGGCCCGCGCGAGAAGACGGCGCAGGAAAAGGCGCTGGAGGCATTCGCCGCCCGCACGCAGCCGGCCCTGCCGGCGATGCGCCCGGAGGTCGAGATCGACCCCGCGCAGTTCATCGCCGTCAAGGTGCAGACGCTGAGCGAGGGATCCAAGGCCGATCTGGTCGAGGTGACCGCCAATCTGCGCGAAGGGGTGGACGCGGATATCGCCTTCTCGTATGCCACCTGCGCATTGGCCGGTTGGGCCAAGGACAACGGCGCCCCCTATGGACGCCACATCCGCACCCTTCAGGCCAAGCGCGACGGCAAGCTGCTGATCGGCGCGGCCTTCACCTTGTCGCAGGACAAGCCGATGGGACTGCGGGTGATGGAAACGAAAGAGACCCTGCGCGAGTGCAGGGCGCGCGGCATTCCCGCGGCCTAAGGAAGAGGAACGGGCATCATGGCTGATTTTTGGGTGTCTTCCTGGGGCATCGCCATCATCCTGCTGGCGCAGGGCTTGGCGATCATCGCCTTCGTGATGCTGTCGCTGGTCTACATGGTCTATGGCGACCGCAAGGTCTGGGCGGCCGTGCAGATGCGTCGCGGCCCGAACGTGGTCGGCCCCTGGGGCCTGTTGCAGACCTTTGCCGATGCGCTGAAATTCGTCGTCAAGGAAGTCGTGGTGCCGGCCGGGGCGGACAAGTTCGTCTTCTTCCTGGCGCCCTTCCTGTCGATGATGCTGGCGCTGCTGGCCTTTGTGGCGATCCCCTTTGCGCCGGGCTGGGTGATGGCGGATGTCAACGTGGGCATCCTGTTCATCTTTGCCGTCTCCTCGCTGGAGGTCTATGGCGTGATCATGGGGGGCTGGGCGTCGAACTCGAAATTCCCGTTCCTGGGTTCGCTGCGCTCGGCCGCGCAGATGATCAGCTATGAGGTCAGCCTGGGGCTGATCATCATCGGCGTGATCATCTCGACCGGGTCGATGAACCTGACCCTGATCGTCGAGGCGCAGCGCGGGCTGGGCATTCTGTCCTGGTACTGGCTGCCGCATCTGCCGATGGTGGTGCTGTTCTTCATCTCGGCCCTGGCCGAGACCAACCGCGCACCCTTTGACCTGCCGGAAGCCGAATCCGAGCTGGTGGCCGGTTTCATGACCGAATACTCCTCGACCCCCTACCTTCTGTTCATGGCCGGCGAATACATCGCCATGTGGCTGATGTGCGCGCTGATCACGCTGCTGTTCTTCGGCGGCTGGCTGTCGCCGATCCCCGGCCTGCCGGACGGGGCCATCTGGATGTTCCTCAAGATGGTCCTGTGGTTCTTCATGTTCGCGATGGTGAAGGCGATCGTGCCGCGCTATCGCTACGACCAGCTGATGCGGGTCGGCTGGAAGGTCTTCCTGCCGCTGTCCCTGGGCTGGGTGGTCATCGTCGCCTTCCTTGCCAAGTTCGAGGTGTTCGGAGGCTTCTGGGCCCGTTGGGCGGGGGTGTGAGCCGAATGGAATATTCCAACAAGATCGCCCAGGTGCTGGCCCGCGCGACCGAGGCCGACAAGGCCGAGTTCGCGCATTTCCTAGCCAACAACCTGGACAGTGCCGAGCTGTCCCACGACAGCGCCAGGATCCGCGACTACGTGGCGGCCTTTGACCGCTTCGCCGCGCCCAAGCATGGAGAGCAGTTCTGATGGCTTTCGACATCGCGCGTGCCACCAAGTATTTCCTGATGGTGGACTTCATCAAAGGCTTCGGGCTGGGGATGCGCTATTTCTTCGCGCCCAAGGCCACGATCAACTATCCGCATGAAAAGGGCCCGCTGTCGCCGCGGTTCCGGGGCGAGCATGCGCTGCGCCGCTATCCCAATGGCGAGGAACGCTGCATCGCCTGCAAGCTGTGCGAGGCGATCTGCCCTGCGCAGGCGATCACCATCGACGCCGAACCCCGCGACGACGGTTCGCGCCGCACGACGCGCTATGACATCGACATGACCAAGTGCATCTATTGCGGCTTCTGCCAGGAGGCCTGCCCGGTCGATGCCATTGTCGAGGGGCCGAACTTCGAGTTCTCGACCGAGACCCGGGAGGAACTCTATTACGACAAGGAGCGCCTGCTGGACAACGGCGCCCGGTGGGAAGCCCAGATCGCCCGCAACCTTGCCATCGACGCGCCCTACCGATGACCGACGCATTCCAGAAGATGTTCCAGCAGATGCTGTCCCAGGGACAGGAGATGGCGCGGGCCTTCAACCCCGCGCTGGAGCATTTCGACCTAAAGGCCGTCGAGAAGATGTTCCCGACCATGCCGGCGGACATGCTGGAGATGTGGTTCGGCAAGACCTTCAACCGCGACGGGCTTGACGCCAAGACGCGGCTTCTGGTGACCGTGGCCGCGATGACCGTGCAGGGTGCCCTGGCCGAGCCGCAGCTGCGGATGACCATCCGCCACGCGATGGAGGCCGGCGCCACCCCGCGCGAGATCGCCGAGGTGATCTATCAGATGGGGATGTTCGGCGGCCTTCCCGCAATGCAGAAGGCGCTGGAGATCGCCCAGGGCGTCTTTACCGAATCCGAGGGGAGCAGCTCCGAATGATCACCTTTGCCTTCTACCTGTTTGCCATCTCGGTCTGCGTCGCGGGCTTCATGGTCGTCCTGGCCCGCAACCCGGTCCATTCGGTGCTGTGGCTGATCCTGTCCTTCCTGTCGGCGGCGGGCCTCTTCGTCCTGGTCGGGGCGGAATTCGTCGCCATGCTGCTGGTTATCGTCTATGTCGGCGCAGTCGCGGTGCTGTTTCTGTTCGTGGTGATGATGCTGGACGTGGACTTTGCCGGGCTGAAGGGCGAGTTCGCGCGTTATCTGCCGCTGGCAGGCCTGATCGCGCTGGTTCTGTTGGCGCAGCTGGCGATCGCCTTTGGGGCCTGGGAAAGCGCCGACCAGTCGGCCACGCTGCGGGCGGTGCCGATAGTGGTGCCGGCGCTGAACACGAACGCGATCGGCCTGGTGCTCTATGACCGCTACATGCTGCCGTTCCAGATCTCGGGGCTGATCCTGCTGGTCGCGATGATCGGGGCAATCACGCTGACCATGCGGCACCGCACCAATGTCAAGCGCCAGGACGTGATCGCGCAGATGCATCGCGATCCGGCCAAGGCCATGCAGCTGCGCGACGTCAAGCCGGGGCAGGGGCTGTAACGCCCCCGCCGCAGCCAATGGAATATCAACGGGTGACAGACCCGGAGGGACAGAAACGATGATCGGATTGACACATTACCTTGTCGTGGGGGCGATCCTGTTCGTCGCCGGGATCTTCGGCATCTTCGTGAACCGCAAGAACGTCATCGTCATCCTGATGTCGATCGAACTGATGCTGCTGGCGGTCAATATCAACTTCGTCGCCTTCTCGGCCCATCTGGGCGATCTGGGCGGCCAGATCTTCACAATGTTCATCCTGACCGTCGCCGCCGCCGAGGCGGCCATTGGCCTGGCGATCCTGGTCGTCTTCTTCCGCAACCGCGGCACGATCGCGGTGGAAGATGTCAACGTGATGAAGGGGTAAGGAACCCATGGCGCAATTCATTCTCTTTGCCCCGCTGCTGGGCGCGCTGATCGCCGGCTTCGGCTGGCGCGCCCTGGGCGAGCGCGGTGCGCAGATCCTGACAACGGCGATCCTGTTCGCGGCCGCTGCCTTCAGCTGGATCATCTTCCTGACCTTCGACGGCCAGCTGCGCCAGATCCCGGTGATGGACTGGGTGGTGTCGGGCGACTTCACCAGCGAATGGGCGATCCGGCTGGACCGGCTGACCGCGATCATGCTGATCGTGATCACCTCGGTCTCGGCGCTGGTCCACCTCTACAGCTTCGGCTACATGGCGCATGACGAGAACTTCAGCGACGACGAGCCCTATCGGGCGCGTTTCTTCGCCTATCTGTCGTTCTTCACCTTTGCCATGCTGATGCTGGTGACGGCGGACAACCTCTTGCAGATGTTCTTTGGCTGGGAGGGCGTGGGCGTCGCCTCCTATCTGCTGATCGGCTTCTACTACAAGAAGCAGTCGGCGGGTGCCGCGGCCATGAAGGCCTTCATCGTGAACCGCGTCGGCGACTTCGGCTTCCTGCTGGGGATCTTCGGGATCTGGTGGCTGACCGGCTCGATCCAGTTCGACGAGATTTTCGCCCAGGTGCCGATGCTGGCCCAGACCGAGATGACCTTCCTGTGGCGCGACTGGAACGCGGCGAACGTGCTGGCCGTCCTGCTGTTCATCGGCGCGATGGGCAAGTCGGCGCAGCTGTTCCTGCACACCTGGCTGCCCGATGCGATGGAAGGCCCGACCCCGGTGTCGGCCCTGATCCATGCCGCGACCATGGTCACCGCCGGCGTCTTCCTGGTCTGCCGGATGTCGCCGCTCTATGAATTCGCACCGGAAGCCAAGATGTTCATCGTGATCATCGGCGCTTCGACCGCCTTCTTTGCGGCGACGGTTGGCCTGGTGCAGAACGACATCAAGCGCGTGATCGCCTATTCGACCTGTTCGCAGCTGGGCTACATGTTCGTGGCCGCGGGCGTCGGCGTCTATTCGGTGGCCATGTTCCACCTGTTCACGCATGCCTTCTTCAAGGCGATGCTGTTCCTGGGGGCCGGTTCGGTCATCCACGCGATGCATCACGAACAGGACATGCGGAACTATGGAGGCTTGCGGAAAAAGATCCCGCTGACCTTCTGGGCCATGATGATCGGCACGCTGGCCATCACCGGCGTCGGCATCCCGCTGACCCATATCGGCTTCTCGGGCTACCTGTCCAAGGATGCGGTGATCGAGAGCGCCTATGCCTCGGGCAGCGGCTATGCCTTCTGGCTGCTGGTTCTGGCAGCGCTGATGACCAGCTTCTACAGCTGGCGGCTGATGTTCATGACCTTCTTCGGCAAGCCGAGGGGCGACCATCACGCGCATGACCACGCGCATGAAAGTCCGCGCGTGATGACCATCCCGCTGGTCGTGCTGGCCTTCGGGTCGATCTTTGCGGGGATGATCTGGTACAACAGCTTCTTCGAGGAAGAGGGCGTGCAGGGCTTCTTCGGCCTGCCGCAGATCGAGGCCGCGCATTCCGAGGCTGCGGCCGACGATCACGGTGCCGGCGTCGCCGGGACCGAGACCGCGCTGGAGGGCAGCGTTGCCGAGGCCGAGCATGCCGAGCCGCAGGGAGAGGCGCTGCATGGCGCCGCCGGCGCGGCCGAGAACCCGGCCGAGATCGCCGTGGGTCCGGGCGCGATCTTCATGCATCCCGAGAACCACGTCATGCATGACGCCCACTACGTCCCGACCTGGGTCAAGCTGTCGCCCTTCATCGCGATGCTGATCGGCCTGTCGCTGGCCTGGCTGATGTATATCCGCCACCCCGAGGCCCCGGCCAAGCTGGCCCGCCAGCAGCAGGGACTGTACCAGTTCCTGCTGAACAAGTGGTATTTCGACCAGGCCTATGACGCCCTGTTCGTGCGTCCGGCCCGCTGGATGGGCCGCAAGCTGTGGACGGGCGGAGACGGAGCGGTTATCGACGGCGCCATCAACGGGCTGGCCCTGGGAATCATTCCGCGACTGACGCGCTTTGCCGGTCGGGTCCAGTCGGGCTTTCTGTTCCACTATGCCTTCGCGATGGTTCTGGGCATCGTGGGCTTGCTGATCTGGGTGATGATGCGGGGCGCGCAATAACATGACGAACCTTCTTTCGATCATCACCTTCCTGCCGATCGTGGCGGCGGGGATCCTGGCCCTGTTCCTGCGCGGCGACGATGCCGCCTCGCAGAAGAACGCGAAATGGCTGGCGCTGATCGCCACGGGCGCGACCTTCCTGATCTCGCTGTTCCTGCTGGCCGGCTTCGACGCCTCGAACACGGGCTTCCAGTTCGTCGAGGACCATGCCTGGATCATGGGCCTGCGCTACAAGATGGGCGTGGACGGGATCTCGATCCTCTTCGTGATGCTGACCACCTTCCTGATGCCGCTGACCATCCTGTCCACCTGGGACGTCAAGGTCCGGGTCAAGGAATACATGATCGCCTTCCTGGTGCTGGAGGGGCTGATGATCGGCGTCTTCACGGCGCTGGATCTGATCCTCTTCTACCTGTTCTTCGAGGCTGGCCTGATCCCGATGTTCCTGATCATCGGCATCTGGGGCGGGGCGAACCGCATCTATGCCTCGTTCAAGTTCTTCCTTTATACCTTCATCGGCTCGGTGCTGATGCTGGTTGCGATGATCGCCATGGCGCGCACCGCCGGCACGACCGACATCGCGCAGCTGCTGGCCTTCGACTTTCCGTCGCAGACCATGCAGGTGCTGGGCTTTAACGTGGTCGGTGGCATGCAGACGCTGCTGTTCCTGGCCTTCTTTGCCAGCTTCGCGGTCAAGATGCCGATGTGGCCGGTCCATACCTGGCTGCCCGACGCGCACGTCCAGGCCCCGACCGCCGGGTCGGTGGTGCTGGCCGCGGTTCTGCTGAAGATGGGCGGCTACGGCTTCCTGCGCTTTTCGCTGCCGATGTTCCCGGTGGGCGCCGACCTGCTGCAGGGGGTGGTGCTGTGGATGTCGGCCATCGCCATCGTCTATACCTCGCTGGTGGCGCTGGCGCAGTCGGACATGAAGAAGCTGATCGCCTATTCATCCGTCGCCCACATGGGCTATGTTACCATGGGGATCTTTGCCGCAAACCAGCAGGGGCTGGACGGGGCGATCTTCCAGATGCTGTCGCACGGCTTCATCTCAGGGGCGCTGTTCCTCTGCGTGGGCGTCATCTATGACCGGATGCACACCCGGGAAATCGACGCATATGGCGGGCTGGTGAACCGGATGCCGGTCTATGCGCTGGTGTTCATGTTCTTCACCATGGCGAACGTGGGCCTCCCGGGCACGTCAGGGTTCGTGGGCGAGTTCCTGACCCTAATGGGGGCGTTCCGCGCCAACACCTGGGTGGCCTTCGTTGCGGCGACCGGTGTGATCCTGTCGGCGGCCTATGCGCTCTGGCTCTATCGCCGCGTCACCATGGGCGCGCTGATCAAGGAAAGCCTGCGGGCGATCACCGACATGACCCCGCGCGAAAAGTGGATCTTTGTTCCGCTGATCGCCATGACCCTGATCCTGGGCGTCTATCCGCGCCTGGTGACCGACATCACCGGCCCCTCGGTCGAGGCGCTGCTGGTGAACTTCCACGACGCGGTGCCCGCCGAGGCAGCCAGCGACGACCTGGCCCGGGCCAGCGTCAGCCATTGAGGATAGCAAGATGACCTCGCTCGATCTTTCGACCGTTCTGCCCGAGCTGTGGCTTGCGATCTTTGCGCTGGCGGCGCTGTTGGCGGGCGCCTATTTCGGCAAGGACCGGATCGCCCGGCCGATCCTCTGGGCCAGCGTGCTGGCCCTGCTGGTGGCGGCGATCTATGTCGGCTTTGGCGACCGTCCGCAGCAGGACGCCTTCTTCGGCATGTTCATCGACGACGCTTTCGCGCGCTTTGCCAAGGTGACGGTGCTGCTGTCGGCCGCCGCCGTCCTGGCGATGAGCGCGGACTACCTGTCGCGCCACGGGCTCATGCGCTTCGAATACCCGATCCTGATCGTGCTTTCGACGCTTGGCATGATGGTGATGGTGTCGGCGGGCGACCTGCTGTCGCTTTATATGGGGCTGGAGCTGCAGTCGCTGGCGCTTTACGTGCTTGCCGCCTCGCGCCGGGAAAGCGTCAAGTCCTCGGAAGCCGGCCTCAAATATTTTGTCCTGGGCGCGCTCAGCTCGGGGCTGCTGCTCTACGGCGCCTCGCTGGTCTACGGCTTCTCGGGCACCACCAGCTTTGCGGGCATCATCCAGGCCGTCACGGCCGGAAGGCTGCCCATGGGCCTGCTGTTCGGCCTGGTCTTCCTGCTGGTGGGCTTGGCCTTCAAGGTCTCGGCCGTGCCCTTCCACATGTGGACGCCCGACGTCTATGAGGGCGCGCCCTCGCCGGTGACCGCCTTCATGGCGACCGCACCCAAGGTCGCGGCGATGGCGCTGATCGCGCGGCTGATGTTCGAGGCCTTCGGCAATGTCCCGGGCGAGTGGACGCAGATCATCGCGCTGCTGGCGGTCCTGTCGATGTTCCTGGGCTCGATCGCCGGCATCGGGCAGCGCAATGTCAAGCGCCTGATGGCCTATTCCTCGATCGCGCATATGGGGTTCGCGCTGGTGGGCCTGGCCGCAGGCACGGCCTATGGCGTCCAGGCGATGCTGATGTACATGGCCATCTATGCGGTCATGAACGTCGGCACCTTCGCCTTCATCCTGTCGCTGGAGCGTGACGGCCGCCCGGTTACCGACCTGGAAAGCCTGAACCGCTTTGCCCAGACCGATCCGCTGAAAAGCTTTGCCGTCCTGTTCCTGATGTTCAGCCTGGCCGGCGTGCCGCCCTTCCTGGGCTTCTTCGCCAAATACGGCGTGCTGACGGCGGCGGTCGATGCGGGCCTGTCCTGGCTGGCCGTTCTGGGCGTGATCGCCTCGGTCATCGGCGCCTTCTACTACCTGCGCATCGTCTATTACATGTTCTTCGGTGCGGAATCCGAACCCGTCGAAAGCCGCATGGGCGCGATGCAGTTCGCGGCGCTGATGGTCCCGGCGGCGGCGCTGCTGCTGGGCGCGGTGACGATGCTGGGCGTCGATGAGGCCGCGGCCACGGCCGCCCTGTCCCTGGTCGATCCGGTGGTGATCGTCGACCCTGCCGTGGTCATCGTTGAATAACCCCGGACCGGTCGCCTGGCCCGAGGGCGTGGCGCGCCACGTCCTCGACCGCGTGGACAGCACCAATGCCGAGGCGTTTCGGCTGGCCCCCTCGCTCAGCGGGCCGACCTGGATCATGGCCCGCCGGCAGGAGGCCGGGCGCGGCCGGCGCGGCCGCGCCTGGACCGATCCGCCGGGCAATTTCGCGGCAACCTTGGTGATGCGGCCCGCCGGCGGCCCCGCAGATGCCGCACGCCTGTCCTTCGTGGCCGCGCTTGCCGTTCACGACGCGCTGCACCGCCTGTGCGGGCCGCAGCTGAACCTGGCGCTGAAATGGCCCAATGACGTGCTGCTGAACGGCGGCAAGCTGTCGGGCATCCTTCTGGAAAGCGCGGGGGCAGGAGGGCAGGTGGCGGTCTTGGCCATCGGCATCGGCGTCAACCTGGCCGCCGCGCCCGATCCCGCGCAGGTCGAGCCCGGCGCGCTGCGGCCCGTCAGCCTGGCGGGAGAGACGGGCCTGGAGGTGACGCCCGGCGACCTGCTGGACGCAGTGGCGGCCGAGTTCGCCGCCTGGCACCGGCAGATGACGGCCTATGGCTTTGGCCCGATCCGCAATGCTTGGCTGGCGCGGGCCGCAAAGCTGGGTGAGACGATCACCGCCCGCACCGGCACCGCCGAGACCACCGGCCGCTTCGAGGGGATCGACGACAGCGGCGCGCTGATCCTGATCGGTCCCAAGGGGCGGCAGGCCATCCCCGCCGCCGACATCCATTTCAACGGGGGCTGAGGCCCATGCTTCTGTGCATCGACACCGGAAACACCAATACGGTCTTTTCCATCTGGGACGGGACCGGGTTCCTGGCGCATTGGCGCATCCGCACCGATCACCGCCGCACGGCCGACGAATATTACGTCTGGCTGTCCACGCTGATCGCGGTGCAAAAGTTCAAGCTGCAGATCGACGCCTGCATCATCAGCGCCACCGCGCCGCGCGTGGTCTTCAACCTGCGGGTGCTGTGCAACCGCTATTTCGACACGCGGCCCTTGGTCGTGGGCAAGCCCGACTGCCTGCTGCCGGTCGCGCCGCGCGTGGACCCCGGCACGACCGTCGGTCCCGACCGGCTGGTGAACACGGTCGGCGCGTTTGACCGGCACGGACCCGACCTGATCGTGGTGGATTTCGGCACCGCCACGACCTTCGACGTCGTGGATGTCGACGGCGCCTATATCGGCGGGGTCATCGCGCCCGGCGTCAACCTGTCGCTGGAGGCGCTGCACATGGGCGCCGCGTCGCTGCCGCATGTCGATATCACCATGCCCACGAAGGTCATCGGCACGAATACGGTTGCATGTATCCAGTCGGGCGTGTTCTGGGGATATGTGGGGTTGGTCGACGGTATCGTGGAAAAGATCCGCGCCGAGCGCGACCGCCCGATGAAAGTCATAGCCACTGGCGGGCTTGCGCCATTGTTCGACCAGGGGTTCGACCTGTTCGATGCGATAGAAGATGATCTGACGATGCACGGGTTGCGTCTTATTCACGACTTTAACAAGGAGATGGGAAATGGCTGAACGCCTGATCTATCTGCCGCTCGGCGGAGCGGGCGAAATTGGCATGAACGCCTATGTCTACGGCTATGGCCTTCCCGGCAAGGAGCGGCTGATCCTGGTCGACCTGGGGGTGACCTTCGGCGACATGGACGGAAGCCCCGGCATCGACCTGATCATGCCGGACCTGACCTGGCTGGAACAGAACCGCCACCGGCTGGAGGCGATCTTCGTCACCCATGGGCACGAGGACCATATCGGCGCCATCGGGCATCTGTGGGGGCGCCTGGACGTGCCGATCTATGCCCGGCGCTTCACCGGCACGCTGGTGCGGCTGAAGATGGAGGAGATGGGCCTGCCCGCCGAGGCGGTGAACATCACCGAGGCGCGCCCCGCGGTGACGCAGGTCGGGCCCTTCGCGGTCCAGTTCCTGCCGATCAGCCATTCGATCCCGGAAAGCAGCGCGCTGATCATCGACACGCCCGCGGGTCGGATCGTGCACACGGGCGACTTCAAGATGGACGTGACGCCGGTGGTGGGCGACGCTTTTGACGCCGTGGGCCTGTCCGAGATCGCGTCCGAGGGCGAGGGCGTGAAGGTCCTGGCCTGCGACAGCACCAACATCTTCTCGCCCCATCCCGGCCGGTCCGAGGCCGTACTGGCGACGCCGATCCTGGAATGGGTCATGGCGCAGCCGAACATGGTGGTGGCGACGACCTTCGCCAGCAACATCGCCCGCCTGAAGACGCTGGCCGATGCGGCGCGGGCGTCGGGCCGCAAGGTCTGCCTGCTGGGCCGCGCGATGCGGCGCATGGTCAGCGTGGGCTTTGACAGCGGCATCCTGAGCGACTTCCCCGAGACGATCGGCCCGGAAGAGGCCGCCAAGCTGCCGCGCAACAAGGTCATGCTGCTGGTCACCGGCAGCCAGGGCGAACGCCGCGCCGCCAGCGCGCAGCTGTCGCGCGGCCGCTACCTGGGCCTGTCGCTGAAGGAAGGCGACAGCTTCCTGTTCAGCTCGAAGACCATTCCGGGCAACGAACGCTCGGTCGGGCGGATCATGAATGCGCTGAGCGAGCAGGGCGTCGAGGTCTATGACGCCGATGACGGCCTCTACCATGTGTCGGGCCACGCCAACCGCCCCGACATCGAGGCGGTCCATGACCTGCTGAAGCCGCGCACCGTCATCCCGATGCACGGCGAGCACCTGCACCTGCGCGAACATGCGCTGCTGGCGCGGGCCAAGGGGATGCGGGCCGAGATCGTGACCAACGGTACGATGCTGGACCTCACCGGCGAGGTCGCCCGCGTGGTGGACCAGGTCGAGACGGGACGGCTGTACCTGGACGGGAACCGCCTGATCGGCGCGATGGACGGGGTCGTGCGCGACCGCATCCGCATGGCGCTGAACGGCCATGCGACGGTCAGCGTGATCGTGGACGAGGATGACAAGGTTCTGCCCGACGCCTGGGTCGAGCTGATGGGCCTGCCCGAGCGGGGCCGCAACGGCGGCGATCTGGCGCGGCAGATCGAGAGCGAGCTGGCCGAGTTCCTGGAACGTGCCGATGCCCGCACGGTGCGCGACGACGGCAAGATGGACGAGGCGATCCGCAAGATCGCCCGCCAGGTGTCGATGGAAGAGATCGGCAAGAAGCCCGAGGTCACGGTCATCATCAGCCGGCTGATGGCGGACTGACGAAAATCGCCGGGGGACCTTGGGTCCCCCGGACCCCCCGCGGGATGTCTGGGCGACAAAGACGCAAGGGCGGGCCGGTGCCGGCGGGGCTTGAAAACCGGCACCACATGCGGCAATCGGGCGGCATGAGCGATACACCCCCCTCCGCCTTCGACCCGAACCCGCCGCGGCGCAATTTCTACGGGCGCCGTCACGGCAAGACCCTGCGGCAGAGCCAGAAGGGCTATCTGTCCGAGGATCTGGGCGATCTGCGGCCGCGCGGCATCACCGTTGAGGAAAATCCCGAACGCCGGCCCATCGATCCGCAGGCGATCTTCGGCGACGGCCGGCCCGTCTGGCTGGAGGTCGGGTTCGGTGGGGGCGAGCACATGGTGCACATGGCCCGCACCTATCCCGGGATCGGGATCATCGGCTGCGAGCCCTTCATCAACGGCGTCGCAATGCTGCTGGGCAAGATCCGGGCCGCCGGCGTCGCCAATGTCAGCGTTCATCCCGGCGATGCGCGCGACCTGATGGATGTCCTGCCCGATGCCAGCATCGAGCGCGCCTTCCTGATGTATCCCGACCCTTGGCCCAAGGCGCGTCACCACCGCCGCCGCTTTGTCACGCCCGAGCATCTGCTGCCGCTGGCGCGGGTGATGAAGTCGGGCGGCATCTTTCGGGTGGCCAGCGACATTCCCGATTATATCCGGCAGACGCGCGAGGAGGTTCCGCAGGCGGGTTTCGAGATGATCGCGGATACGGACCGGGCCTGGGACGACTGGATCAGCACCCGCTATGAGCAGAAGGCGCTGCGCGAGGGGCGCCCGCCCCATTACGTCACCTTCCGCCGGCTGTGATCTAAAGGCCCGCCGAATGGGCGGGCCCTGGTTTCATTCCACGGTGACCGATTTCGCCAGGTTGCGCGGCTGGTCCACGTCGGTGCCCTTGGCGACCGCCGTGTGATAGGCCAGATACTGCATCGGCACCGCGTAGAGGATCGGCTGGAAGATGCCGCCCCCCGAGGGAAGGGTCAGGCTGGCGGTCACGCCTTCGCCGGCGGCCGCGATCCCCGAGGCGTCCGAGATCAGCAGGATCTGGCCGTGGCGGGCCATCACCTCCTGCATGTTCGAGATGGTCTTGTCGAAAAGCGCGTCATGCGCCGCCAGGACCACCACCGGCACGTCGCGGTCGATCAGGGCGATGGGACCGTGCTTGAGTTCGCCCGAGGCATAGCCCTCGGCATGGATATAGCTGAGTTCCTTGAGCTTCAGCGCGCCCTCCAGTGCCACGGGAAAAAGCGCTCCGCGCCCCAGGTAGAGGACGTCGCGCGCCTGGCTGAGCCATTCCGACTGCGCCCGGCATTCGTCAGAGATCGCCAAGGCTTGGCTGAGAAGGCCGGGAATCGCGCGCAGGTCGCGCAGATGCGCGGCCAGCTGCGCATCGTCGATGCGGCCCCGGTCATGCGCGGCTTTCAACGCTAGGATGCCAAGGACCGCCAACTGGCAGGTGAAGGCCTTGGAGGAGGCGACGCTGACCTCGATCCCCGCCCGAGTCGGCAGGGCCACGTCGCTGTCACGCGCGATGGCCGAGGTGCCGACATTGACCAGCCCCACGGTGCGCGCGACCCGCGTGCGGGCATAGTGCAGCGCGGCCAGCGTATCCGCCGTTTCGCCCGACTGGCTGATGGCGATGAACCAGCTGCGATCTGACAGCGGCGGTTCACGATAGCGGAATTCGGAAGCCACGTCGATGTCGACGGGCAGGCCCGCCAACTGCTCGAACCAGTATTTCGCCACGTGGCCGGCCAGATGGGCGGTGCCGCAGCCGACCAGCGCGATCCGGTCCACCCCGGCAAAGTCCAGCCCCTCGGGCAGCACGATCCGGTCGCCCTTGATATAGTGGTTCAGCACGTCGCCGATCACGACCGGCTGCTCGGCCACTTCCTTGGCCATGAAGTGGCGATAGCCGCCCCGGTCGATCGCCGTGGCGCCGACGTCGATGCGGGCCTGGGCGCGATGGGTCTGGTGACCCTCCGCGGCGAAGACCTGCACGCCGGCCCGGGTCAGGACGGCATGGTCGCCGTCCTCCAGATAGGTGATGCGGTCGGTGAAGGGCGCCAGCGCCACCGCGTCGGAACCGACGAACATCTCGCCCTCGCCATGGCCGATGGCCAGCGGGCTGCCCTTGCGGGCGGCGACCATCAGGTCGCCCTCTCCCTCGAACAGGAAGGCCAGCGCGAAGGCGCCGTGCAGCAACGCAAGAGTCGCGCGGGCCGCATCCACCGGCCCCATGCCCTGGTCCATGTGGTGGGCGGTCCACAGGGCCACCGTCTCGGTGTCGGTCTGGGTCCGCGCCTCGATCCCCAGATCGGCCAGGCGCGCCCGCAGGTCGCGGTAATTCTCGATGATGCCGTTATGCACGACGGCCACCCGGCCGGAGCGGTGGGGATGGGCGTTTCCTTCGGTCGCGGCGCCATGGGTTGCCCATCGTGTGTGACCGATGCCCGAATGGCCGGTCAGCGGCTCGTGCACCAGCCGGTCGCTGAGATTGACCAGCTTGCCCACCGCGCGCCGCCGGTCCAGCCGGCCGCCCGCATCCACCGTCGCCACGCCGGCGCTGTCATAGCCGCGATATTCCAGACGCCGCAGCGCATCGACCAGCTGCGGCGACACCTCGTGCTTGCCCAGAATTCCGATGATGCCGCACATCAGCGTGCCTCCTTCTTCAGGCGCAGGGCGGCCATCAGCCGCGTCGCAAGGCCCGGTTTCGTCACCTGCCGCGCGCGCCCGATGGCCAGTGCCCCGTCGGGCACGTCCTCGGTGATGGTGCTGCCCGAGCCGGTCATCGCGTCGGCGCCGATCCTCACCGGGGCGACCAGCATCGTGTCGCTGCCGATGAAGGCGCGCGGCCCGATCGTGGTGCGGTGCTTCATCACCCCGTCATAGTTGCAGGTGA
Organism: Paracoccus sp. KKT209; assembly: GCF_055635455.1. The sequence continues at coordinate 2,044,368 of NZ_CM145758.1, read as the reverse complement.
TGGTGCCGGCGCCGATATTCGTGTGCTCGCCCACATGGGCATCGCCCAGATAGGTCAGGTGGCCGACCTTGACGCCTTCGTCCAGGACCGCGTTCTTGATCTCGACAAAGTTGCCGACATGGACGTCACCCCCCAGTTCGGCGCCAGTGCGCAGCCGGGCAAAGGGGCCGACGCGGGCGCCCGACGAGACATGGCACCCTTCCAGGTGGCAGAAGGGCAGGATCTCGGCCTCGGATTCGACGGTGACGCCGGGGCCGAAGACCACGTTCGGACCGACGGTCGCATCGCGGCCGATCACCGTGTCCAGCGCGAACCAGACGCTGTCCGGGTCGGTCAGGGTGACGCCGTCCTCCATGGCCCGGATGCGGGCGCGTGCCTGGAAGGCGGCTTCGGCCGCTGCCAGCTCCGCGCGGGTGTTGATGCCCAGTGTCTCGGCCTCGTCGCACAGGACGACATCGGCGCGGCGACCCTCGGCACGGGCCAGGGCCACGAGGTCGGTCAGGTAGTATTCGCCGGCCGCATTCTCGTTCGACAGCCGCGCGATCAGCAGGCGCAGCAGGCTCGCCTCCAGCGCCATCACGCCGGAATTGCACAGCACGATCTGGCGTGTCGCGGCGTCGGCATCCTTGTACTCGACGATCCGTTCCAGCCCGCGGTCGCTGACCACAAGCCGCCCGTATCGGCCGGGATCATCGGCCTCGAAGCCCAGGACCACCAGATCTGCCGAATGCGAGGCCAAGGCGGCCAGCGTGTCCTGGCCGATGAAGGGCGTGTCGCCGTAAAGGACGATCACCTTGCCCTCGAACCCTTCCAGCTGGGGCAGGGCCTGGCGCACGGCATGGCCGGTGCCCAGCTGTTCGGACTGAAGGACAGTCGCGGCCTCGGGGTCCAGCGCGGCCACCGCCCGGGCGACCCGGCCGGCGCCGTGGCCGGTGACGACGATCACCTGTTCAGGCTCCAGGCTGCGCGCGGCGGACAGCGCGTGGCCGACCAGCGGGACCTGCCCAAGCCGGTGCAGGACCTTGGGCAGGTCCGACTGCATCCGGCTGCCCTGACCGGCCGCAAGGATCACCACTGCCACAGCGTTTTCCGTCATCCCGCCCTCGTCGCCTGTTTGCTTTCGTTGAGACGGCGTTTTAAGCGGGGGAGCGCGCGCTGGAAACCCCCGGCGTGGTCACCTTTGTTTTCGGATCGTTTCGAGGGGATGAGACATGGCAGGCACGGTGGTCTTTGACCTGGACGGGACACTGGCTGACACTTCGGGCGACCTGGTGGCGGCGGCGAATGCCTGCTTTCGCGCGCGGGGCTTGGGCGACCTGCTGGACCCGGTGGAGGATGCGCTGATCGCCTTTCACGGCGGGCGGGCGATGCTGCGCGCGGGCTATGGCCGGATGGACGGCGAGATGCTGCTGCCCCCCGGCGCCGAGGACGAGGATTTCGACCGTCTGCTGGAGCATTATGGCGCGGCGATCGCGGTGCACACGCGGCTTTATCCCGGCGTCGAGGATGCGCTGGACCAGCTGGCGCGGGCCGGGCACCGGCTGGCGGTCTGCACCAACAAGCCCGAGGCGCTGGCCGAAACGCTGCTGCGCGAACTGGGGGTGCGGGATCTGTTCAGGGGGATGATCGGCGCCGACACGCTGCCGGTGCGAAAGCCCGACCCGCGCCCTTATCAGGCCGCCGTCAAGGCTGCGGGCGGAGAGGTCGCGCGATCCTTTTTGGTCGGCGACACCGAGACGGACCGCAAGACCGCGGCCGCCGCCGGCGTCAAGGTCGCGCTGATCAGTTTCGGCCCCGAGGGCGAGGCCATCAGCCGGCTGGCGCCCGAGGCACTGTTGGGGCATTTCGACGAACTGCCGGACCTGGCCCGGGACTGGCTGGCCTAGGGGGGGCGCGGACGCCCCCCGCCTGACAGCAACGCGAGGGTGCCGCTTATTCGGCCTCGTCCGCCGAACTGGCGTTCAGCTGGCCATAGTTCTGGGACCCGATCGTCTCGTAGAGGCTGATCTGCGTTTCCAGGAAGTCGATATGCCCTTCCTCGTCCTGGATCAGCTCCTCGAACAGGATCTTGCTGGCATAGTCGCCGACGCTGTCGCAATGATCGCGCGCCTCGATATAGAGGGTGCGGGCGTCATGCTCGGCGGCAAGGTCGGATTCTAGCGTCTCGCGCAGGTTCTGTCCGATTCGCAGCGGGTCCAGGCGCTGCAGGTTGGGATGTCCTTCCAGGAAGATGATCCGCTGGATCAGCTTGTCGGCGTGGTGCATCTCCTCGATGGATTCCTCGCGCGACTTCTTGGCGATCTTGCCGAAGCCCCAGTCCTCCTGCAGGCGGTAGTGCAGCCAGTACTGGCTGACGGCGGTCAGTTCAGACCGCAGCGCGGCGTTGAGATAGTCGATGACCTTTGCGTCGCCCTTCATGGGTGGCTTCCTTTTTGCTGTCTGTTCTGGCCCGCAAAATCGGCGGTGCGACCCCCAGCTTATCGCAGGCGCGCATGGTGTCCAGAAACAGCGGCATGCAGCCGCCGCAATCGGCGCGTTTTCCCAAGGCGTGATAGATCTTGCCCGGCGTGATGATCGTCTGCGGGTCCGCCGTCCGCATCCAGTCGATGGCGGCGCGGATGTCGTGATCCGAGATCTGGGTGCAATGGCAGACGATCATGGCGGGCTCCTGTGCCTGCGGAAACTTACCGATTCTGTCGGGCAAGTAAAGTCCGAGTTTTTCGCTTGGAGATCACGGGTGCTTGACGGTGGCGCGGGCGCCTCGCTAAAGCCCCTTGCCATGAAACTGTCCGATTTCGACTTCGACCTGCCCGAGCATCTGATCGCGACGCGCCCGGCGCGGCCGCGCAGTTCCGCCCGCCTGCTGCTGGCCCAGGACGGCGCGATCGACGATCGCCACGTGGGCGATCTGCCCCGGATCCTGCGGCCGGGCGATGTCCTGGTGCTGAACGACACCAAGGTGATCCCCGCGCGCCTGACCGGCATCCGCCGTCGCGACAGCGCCCAAGGGCCGGTCGAGGCGCGGATCGAGGTCACGCTGCTGGAGCCCGCGGCAGAGGGCTGGCAGGCACTGGCCAAGCCGCTGCGCAAGCTGCGCGCGGGCGAGGTGATCCGCTTTGGCGCCGCGCTTTCCGCCAAAGTGGCCGAGATCGCCGAGGGCGGGCTGCGGCTGGTCTTTGACGCCGAGGGCGATGCCTTTGACGCGGCGCTGCGCGAGGTGGGCGCCATGCCGCTGCCGCCCTATATCGCCTCGATCCGCCCGCCGGATGCCCAGGACCTCGAGGATTACCAGACGGTCTGGGCCGCGCGGCAGGGGGCGGTCGCGGCCCCCACCGCCAGCCTGCATTTCGACGCGCCCCTGCTGGCCGCGCTGGAGGCGCGCGGCGTCGAATTCGTCCATGTGACGCTGCATGTCGGCGCAGGCACCTTCCTGCCGGTGAAGGTCGAGGACGTGACCACCCACAGAATGCATGCCGAATGGGGCGAAATCAGTCCCGCCGCGGCCGAGGCCATCACCCGCGCCAAGGCCGAAGGGCGCCGCGTCATCCCCGTGGGTACCACCGCGCTGCGGCTGCTCGAATCGGCCGCGGTCGCGGACGGGCGGGTCGAGGCGTTTCAGGGCACGACCGACATCTTCATCTATCCGGGCTATCACTTCCGGGTGACCGATGGCCTGATGACGAACTTCCATCTGCCGAAATCGACCCTGATGATGCTGGTCTCGGCGGTCATGGGGGCCGAAAATATCAAGTCCATCTATGGACATGCGGTTCGCAACGGCTATCGTTTCTTCAGTTATGGCGATGCGTCGCTGCTGATCCCCTGAGGTCGGATTCCCGGTGGTGCTCAGGGCCTGTCGGGATTAGGGCAGATCCCCTGTCCTTTTCCGATCCGACGAGACGAGACCTGCGATGATTTCGGTGTTGCGCACCACATGGCCGCTGCTTCTGGGCATCCTGCTGCTGATGGTCGGCAACGGGATGCAAGGCACGCTGCTGGGTATTCGCGGCGGCATCGAGGGGATCCCCACCTTCCAGATGTCGCTGGTCATGACCGGCTATTTCGGCGGCTTCCTGCTGGGCAGCCTGACGGTGCCGACGCTGATCAAGAATGTGGGCCATGTGCGGGTCTTCGCGGCCCTGGGGTCGCTGATCTCGGCCACGCTGATCCTGTTCCCGGTCGAGGCGAACTGGATCGCCTGGACCTTTCTGCGCTTCCTGATCGGGTTCTGCTTCTGCGGGGTCTATGTGACGGCGGAAAGCTGGCTGAACACCGGCACGTCGAACCAGAACCGCGGGCAGGCGCTGTCGGCCTACATGATCGTGCAGCTGCTGGGCATCGTCATCGCGCAGGCGCTGCTGAACGTCGCGGATCCGGCGGGCTTTCTGCTGTTCGTGATCCCGTCGGTGCTGGTGTCGCTGGCCTTCACGCCGATCCTGCTGTCGGCCCAGCCCGCGCCGCAGTTCGAGACGATCAAGCGCATGTCCTTTGCCCGGCTTTATCGCGCGTCGCCCCTGGGCTGCGTGGGCATCTTCCTGATGGGCGGCGTTTTTGCGGTCCTGTCGGGGATGTCGTCGGTCTGGGGCGCGCAAATCGGCCTGTCGGTGGCGCAGATCAGCGTCTTCGTGGCGGCGATCTATGCGGGCGGGCTGGTGCTGCAATATCCGATCGGCTGGATTTCGGATCGCTATGACCGGCGCAAGCTGGTGCTGATCCTGTCGGCGATCGGGGGGCTGTGCGGGCTGATCGTGATCGCGGTCCAGCCGAGCACCCTGGGCCTGGTCGTGGCAGGCGCGATCATGGGCGGCGTGGCGAACCCCATCTATGCGCTGCTGCTGGCCTACACGAACGATTACCTGGACCAGGCTGACATGGCCTCGGCCTCGGCGGGGCTGCTGTTCATCTATGGCATCGGCAGCATGGGCGGGCCGATCATCACCGGCTGGCTGATGGGCGTGATCGGGCCCGACGGGTTCTGGATCTACATGGGCGTCCTCTTCGCGCTGCTGACGGCCTATGCCGCCTGGCGCGCCACGCAGCGCCGCGCGCTGACCCCGGACGAACAGGGCAGCTTTGCCGTCATCACCCCGAACGCCACCCCCCTGGCCGTCGAGGCGGTGCTGGATGAGGCGCAGTCCGACAGCCAGGCGCAGGCCCCCGCCGCCTGAGGCCTGCGCGGCTTGCCGCCTCAAGGCAAATGGTTTAACGCTGAACTATTCTTATTCAGCCGGGGGACGCGATGGCCCAGAATTTCGACTTGGTGGTGATCGGTGCAGGGCCGGGCGGCTATGTGGCCGCGATCCGGGGTGCGCAGCTGGGCCTGAAGGTCGCCTGCATCGAGCGCGAGCATCTGGGCGGCATCTGCCTGAACTGGGGCTGCATCCCGACCAAGGCCATGCTGCGGTCGGCAGAGGTTTATCACCTGATGCACCGCGCCAAGGATTTCGGGCTGAAGGCGGACGGCATCGGCTATGACCTGGACGCGGTCGTGAAACGCTCGCGCGGGGTGGCCAAGCAGCTGTCGGGCGGCATCGGCCACCTGTTCAAGAAGAACAAGGTCACCACGATCATGGGCGAGGCGAAGCTGGCGGGCAAGGGCCGCGTCACCGTCACGACCGACAAGGGCACCGAGGAGATCACCGCGAAATCCATCGTGCTGGCCACCGGCGCCCGGGCGCGCGAACTGCCGGGGCTGGAGCCGGACGGCAAGCTGGTCTGGAACTACAAGCACGCGCTGGTCCCGCCGCATATGCCCAAAAAGCTGCTGGTCATCGGGTCCGGCGCGATCGGCATTGAATTCGCCAGCTTCTTCAATACGCTGGGCGCCAAGACGACCGTGGTCGAGGTCATGGACCGCGTCCTGCCCGTTGAGGATGCCGAGATCAGCGCATTCGCCAAGAAGCAGTTCGTCAAGCAGGGCATGACGATCATGGAAAAGGCCGCCGTCAAGAAGCTTGACCGCAAGGGTGACACCGTCACCGCCCATATCGAGGTCGGCGGCAAGGTCGAGACGCAGGACTTCGACACTGTGATCTCTGCCGTGGGCATCGTCGGCAACACCGAGGGGCTGGGACTGGAGGAGGCCGGGATCAAGATCGACCGCACCCATGTCATCACCGACGAATACTGCCGCACCGGCGTCGAGGGCGTCTATGCCATCGGCGATCTGGCCGGCGCGCCCTGGCTGGCGCACAAGGCCAGCCACGAGGGCGTCATGGTGGCAGAACTGATCGCGGGCAAGCATCCCCATCCGATCAAGCCGGGCAGCATCGCCGGCTGCACTTATTGCCACCCGCAGGTGGCATCGGTCGGCCTGACCGAGGCCAAGGCCAAGGAGCAGGGGCTTGACATCAAGGTCGGCCGCTTCCCCTTCATCGGCAACGGCAAGGCCATCGCCCTGGGCGAGTCCGAAGGCATGATCAAGACGATCTTCGACGCCAAGACCGGCGAGTTGCTGGGCGCCCACATGGTCGGCGCCGAGGTGACCGAGCTGATCCAGGGCTATGTCATCGGCCGCCAGCTGGAGACGACCGAACAGGACCTGATGGAGACGGTCTTCCCGCACCCGACCCTGTCCGAGATGATGCACGAGGCGGTTCTGGACGCTTACGGTCGCGCGATCCACTTCTAATCGCAGCCTGATGTGATGGTGACGGGGGCCCTGGGGGCCCCCATTTCAGTTGGGCCCTCAGTCGGCGGGAGTCAGGGTGGTGATGCCGACGGCGGCGGCGCGCGCCAGGTCCGGGTCCAGCGACATGCCGATATATTCGCCCCGCCGCCAGAGGCTCGCCAGATCATCGTAATGGCGCGACAGCGGGTGCCCTGACTGGCCGGTCGAGATGATGAAGACCGAACTGTCGGGATCAGCCAGGTCATAGACCCCGCGAAAGCCCGCACCGTTCACCGCCTGGTAAGCATCGGCCGCGCCGCCGAACAGGCCGCTGCGGGCCACGGTGAAGTCGCCCCCCGAGATGGACTGGGTGATGTTCATGATCCAGCCGAGCGCCGGCAGATCGCCCAGGCCCGGATGCAGGTGCCGCGCCTGGTGCATGTTGCCCCACCGCCAACTGGTCACGTCGGGGCCGAAATGCGCCGACAGGTTCAGGATCGCGCGGTCCAGCGCCTGCCGGGCGATGGTGGCGCAATCCTCGGTCGCGGCGCTTTGCACGATGTCGCACCAGCGCGCCGCGCCGGCGCGGTTGCGGAAGACGGCGTCGATGAAGCGCGGCTGCAGATGCACCAGGTCGTCCGCCAGCGGCCCCAGCTCATCGCGGATCAGACGATCCTGCAGCGCCGACATCCAGGCCGCGTAGATCACCGGTTCGGGCAGGTGCTCGTTCATGGCGCCGTCCCATTCCGCCAGCAGCGCCAGCGCGTCCTGGCGCTGGCGTTCGGGCGTGCCGGGCGCGGCGGGATCGCCGTTGAACCACAGGTTCGCGCCCACCAGCGGCAGCAGGCCCCGGGCCGCCGGGCTGACGACGTCCAGCTGCGCGGCGATGAAGCTGTCGCGGGAATGCACTTCGCGGTCACCCAGCAGGCGGTCGAGCCGGCCGCGGCGGATGCCACCATCGGGCGCCTCCTCGGTTAAGATGCTGATGCCGCTTTGGGGCCGCTGCGGAGCCGCCGCCAGGGATGTGGCCCCCTGCCAGGCGGTTTCGGGCAGCCAGCCCGGGCTGGGCAGGGCGCCTGCGGTCGGGTGATCGGCCCTCCGCTCGGGCGCGGCGCCCGCGTCCAGGTGGCTGACCCGCGCCTGATCTGCCAGCGCCACGTGCAGGGCGGGCGCGACGACGCCCGTCAGGGCCCGCGCGGCCTCTTCGGCGGTGCTCGCGCGCATCAGGCCCATCAGGGCGGTCATGGTGGTGTCCTGCCGCGACGATCCGGTCCAGCGCAGCGTCGCCACATGGCCGATCGGGGTCACGTCCCGCAGCCCGGGGTCAAGGCCCGGCACCACTGGGCCGTTCAGCGTGTCGCGCAGGGTCACGGTCTGGTTCGGGCCGTCCAGCACGCGGATGACCTCGGTCCGGGTTTGGAAGCTGGTCCAGCCCTGTGGCCCGCGATAGCGGTCCGGATTGCCCGGCTGGACCTCTTCGATGGCGATATCGGCGTCGTCGATGGATGCGGGCGTCACGCCCCAGGACAGGCCGGGCGAGCGGCCCGACAAAACCAGCGGAAGGCCCGGGATCGTCGCGCCGATGACGCCGCCGCTGCCCAGTTCCAGCCGGGCGAGATAATAGAGCGAGGGCGTCGTCAGCGGTACGTGAAGGTCGCTGGCCAAGAGCGATGCATCCGCCGCCGTGCGCTGCGGCGCCGCGGCAAAGGCATTGCCGCCGGTCTGCGGGCCGGGCGCCAGGAAGCCCAGGGGCATGGGCACGGCCTGCGGATCAAAGCTGCGTTCGGGCATGCCCAGGCGGGCACCCGGAAATAGCGCGGCATAGGCGGCCAGGTTGCCCGGAATTCCGGCGCGGGCCAGGATTTCAGGACCATGCTCCGGCCAGGACAGCGACAGGCGGGCGCGCAGGATCTCGTCCGAGGCGGCGTTCGAGCTGCTGGCGGCCAGCAGCTTCAGGATGGCCATCGAATCGGCCGGCTGCCAGAAGGCGATCACGTCTGGAAACAGGAAGAACTCGGGCGCGCCGCGGCCCATCGCGCCCTCGTTGACGATGCGGATCCACTCGTTGACGCCCGAGGCATAGGCCGCCAGTGCCGCACGGGTCGCCGCGTCCTGCACCTCCAGCGACGCCTGCCCGTTGCGGTAAAGCCCGAGCCGGCGCGCCAGGTCGTCCGCGGCCAGGGCGCGGGGGCCGTGGATCTCGGACAGGCGGCCTTGGGCCGCGCGCCGCAGCAGGGTCATCTGGAACAGCCGGTCCTGGGCATGGGCAAGACCCAGGGCAAAGAACACGTCGGTGTCGCTGTCGCCAAAGATATGGGGCACGTTCTCGGTCGAGCGCACGATCTCGACCGGGCCCGAGATGCCCTGGACCCGGTAGCTGGCGTTGTAGTCGGGCAGCGACCTGACCGCGAAATACCAGATCAGCGCCGCCGACAGCACGATCAGGACGATCAACCCGATGGTCAGCCGCAGAAGCCAGCGAAACATGGTCAGCATGTGGGGCGGGGTCCTTGGGCGGTTCTGGCGCGGCACGGCTTGACCAGGCTGCGCGTGGGTGATGGTGTGCTGCATATGACAGGCGCGCGACCAGTTCAACGCGTCGGCGGGCTTCCGCCGCCGGCAGGGGGACCCGAGGGGCGGCGGCAGGGGCAGGAGGACGATGTGGCAAGAACGGCATTTCTGGGGCTTGGGGTGATGGGGTTTCCCATGGCGGGCCATCTGGCGGCGGCCGGGCATGAGGTCGTGGTCTATAACCGCAGCAGCGCCAAGGCCGAGGCCTGGACCAAGGACGGGCGGGGCCGCAGCGCGCCGACGCCGCGGGCTGCCGCCGAGGCTGCGGAATTCGTCATGGCCTGCGTGGGCAATGACGACGATCTGCGGCAGGTCTGTCTAGGACCCGACGGCGCCTTTGCCGGCATGTCGGCGGGCTCGGTATTCGTCGACCACACGACCGTCTCGGCCAGCGTCACGCGCGAGCTTGCGGCTGCGGCGCGCGAGGCCGGACTGGGCTATGTCGATGCGCCGGTCTCGGGCGGGCAGGCGGGGGCCGAAAACGGCCAGCTGTCGGTCATGTGCGGCGGCACCCAGGCGGATTACGACCGCGCCGCGCCGGTCATCGACGCCTATGCCCGGATCTGCAAGCGCATGGGGGATGTCGGGGCCGGGCAGGTGACCAAGATGTGCAACCAGATCGCCATCGCCGGACTGGTCCAGGGGCTGTCGGAGTCGCTGGCCTTCGCGCAGAAGGCGGGCCTGGATGTCGAGCAGGTGGTCGAAGTCATCAGCCAGGGCGCCGCAGGCAGCTGGCAGATGGTGAACCGCCACAAGACCATGGCGCAGGGCCATTTCGAACACGGCTTTGCGGTGGACTGGATGCGCAAGGACCTGGCCATCTGCCTGGCTGCCGGGGACGAGGTGGGCGCGCTGATGCCGGTGACCGCGCTGGTGGACCAGTTCTACAAGGAAGTCCAGCAGATGGGCGGCGGCCGCTGGGACACGTCGTCCCTGATCGCGCGGTTGAACCGGTGACGCCGGTCGTCCACCGCGCCGTGACGGCCGCGCCGACGGCCGACTGGTTTACCGACCGCTTTGCCCAGAACGGCTGGAGCGGATCCTGGTCGGGCGGCGTCTATGACTGGCACCATTACCACGCCACCACGCACGAGGTCCTGGGCTGCCACCAGGGCAGCGCCGTGCTGCGCCTGGGGGGCGAGGATGGCGATGATGTCACGGTCGGCCCCGGCGATGTCATTGTGATCCCGGCGGGGCTGGCGCATTGTCGTCTGGCGGCCTCGGAGGATTTCCAGGTGGTGGGCGCCTATCCGGGCGGGGTCGAGCCCGACATTCAGACGGGCGGGGGCATCCCCTGCCCGCTGCCGAAATGGGACCTTGATCCGGTCTTCGGGTCAGGGCCGGCATCCTAAGGAAGGAGGGCGCGGCATGGCCGAGCATACCCTGCACGGGCAGATCGAAATGGACATCACGGGCGTCAGCGATCAGGAGGCCCAGGGCGAGATGACCGTGACGGCGGGCATCCTGAACCCTTTCGGCACCATCCATGCCGGCGCGCTGGTCTGGTTCGCCGACGTGATCGCGACGAACCTGGTTCTGGGTGGAGAGCAGGTCGAGGAGGGCATGGACAGCTTTCCGGTGGCCATGACGCTGAACGCGCAGCTGCTGGGCAACCGCAGCGACGGCCAGCTGTTCGCGCGGGCCCGCTGGGTAAAGCGCGGGCGGCGCGTCTCGACCGTGCGGACCGAGGTGCGGGACACCGAGGGGCGGGTGCTTCTGGACCTGACCTCGACCCATATCAACGCCCGCTGATCCGGTCCGACCTTGCGGCACATGGTGGCGATCGCGCTTGATCCATGCGCTGATCCGGCCATCATGCGGGTCGGAACAGGGAGGACCGGATGGACGGCCTGATGATGCACCGACCGCTGCTGCAAAGCGGGCTTCTGGATTACGCCGCAGAGAGCTTTCCGGCCGCCGAGATCGTCTCGCGCCGCGTCGAGGGCGATCTTCATCGGCAGGGTTGGGCCGCGACGCGCGCGCGCGCCGTGCAGCTGTCCCATGCGCTCGAGGCGCTGGGCGTGCAGCCCGGCGACCGGGTCGCGACCCTGGCCTGGAACGGGCACCGCCACCTGGAGGTCTATCACGCGGTCCCCGCCATCGGTGCGATCTGCCACACGATCAACCCGCGCCTGTCGGCCGAACAGATGTGCTTCATCGCGCACCATGCCGGCGACCGGCTGATCTTCACCGACCTGACCTTCGTGCCGCTGCTGGAGCGGTTGCAGGACCAGCTGCCACCGATGCGCTATGTGGTGATGACCGACCGCGCGCATATGCCCGACACCGCGCTGGATGCGCTCTGCTACGAGGAGATGCTGCAGGGCCACCCAACCGACCGGGCCTGGCCGGATTTTCCGGAAACGACCGCCTCGGGGCTGTGCTATACATCCGGAACCACGGGCGACCCCAAGGGCACGCTCTATTCCCACCGCTCGAACATGCTGCACGCGCTGGCGACGGCGGCGGTTCTGGGGCCGGACCTGGGTCCGCAGCCGCGCATCCTGCCGGTGGTGCCGCTGTTTCACGTCAATGCCTGGGGTCTGCCCTTCACCGCGCCGCTGATCGGGGCCAGCCTGGTGATGCCGGGGCCGCATCTGGACGGCGCCAGCCTGTGGGACCTGTGCGAGGCCGAGCGCGTCGAGAGCGCCTGGGGCGTTCCCACGATCTGGCAGGGCCTTCTGGCCGAGATCAGGACGCGCGGCGCCAAGCCCGGCGCCCTGCGCCACATCGTCGTCGGCGGCAGCGCCATGCCCCGCAGCCTGATCGAGGGGTTCGAAAAGCTGGGAATCGACGTGAACCACGCCTGGGGCATGACCGAGACATCCCCCCTGGGCAGCCAAGGGTCGCTGACTCCGGAACAGCGGGCGCTGCCCTTTGATCAGCGCATGGCGCTGAAGCAGGGGCAGGGGCGGCGTGTCTTCGGGGTGGAAATGAAGATCGTCGACGATGCCGGCCTCCGCCAGCCGCATGACGGGCGCGCGATGGGCGAGCTGTTCGTGCGCGGCAACACGGTCACGGCGGGCTATTTCGAGAACCCCGAGGCAAGCGCCAGGGCGCTGGACGCCGAAGGATGGTTCGGAACCGGCGACATCGCCTCGATCAGCCCCGAGGGGATGCTGACGCTGCGCGACCGGTCAAAGGACCTGATCAAGTCCGGGGGCGAGTGGATCAGCTCGATCGATGTCGAGAACCTGGCCGTGGCCCATCCGAAGGTGGCCCAATGCGCGGTCATCGCGCTGCCCCATCCCAAGTGGGACGAACGTCCGCTGCTGGTGGTCAAGCCGGCGGCCGACGAGGCGCCGACCCTGGACGAGATCCACGAGTTGCTGCGCCCGCACCTGGCCGGTTGGCAGCTGCCCGACGACCTGGTCTTCGTCGACGAGATGCCCCTGACAGCCACCGGCAAGATCAGCAAGCTGACCCTGCGCCAGCGCTTTGCCGATCACGTCCTGCCGGATCTGCGCGACGCCTGACGGGACGGGGCCTCAACCCTTCGGGTTCTGCAGCGCGTCCATCACGAACAGCCGCAGGGCGGTGGCCAGCCCCACCTCGGGCGGGCGGGCGTGGTCGATCTGGCCGATCAGGCTGGCGCGGGTCATGCCCCGCGCCGCCGCCTCGGAGGCCAGCGCCTTCCAGAACGGATCTTCCAGCGAGACGGAGGTGCGGTGCCCGTCGATGGTGACCGACCGCTTGATCGGCGCGGTCATCGGCGGCAGCTCAATCATCAGATCCGTCCGGCGCGGCCCGGTGTCCGTCCAGCTTGCGGTTTGCAAGGTCAGCCTCGGCCTCGCGCAGCTGTCGCAGGGCCTTGGTCTCTCCGTGCCTTGCGGCATTCGCATCGGCCGTGGCCCGCCGGGCGTCGCGGTCGCGCTGCTTTCGGGCCTGGCGCAGATTGACGATCGTGGTCATGGCATGCCTCTGCCTGGCGTGAAAAGGGCCGGGGCGCAATCTAACGCGCCCCGGCCCGGTCCGGTCAAGCCCGGATGAGGATGCGTCAGCCCTTGGGGCTGATCATGTCCTCGGGGCGGACGACCCGGTCAAAGGTCTCGCCATCGACAAAGCCCAGGGCGATGGCCTCCTCGCGCAGCGTGGTGCCGTTCTTGTGGGCGGTCTTGGCGACCTTGGTGGCGTTGTCATAGCCGATGGTGGGCGCCAGTGCCGTGACCAGCATCAGCGATTCCTTCATCAGCTTCTCGATCCGTGCGGTGTTGGCCTGCGTGCCGACCACCATGTTGTCGGTGAAGCTGGAGGCTGCGTCACCCAGGAGCTGCATCGACTGCAGCACGTTGTAGGACATCATCGGGTTGTAGACGTTCAGCTCGAAATGGCCCTGCGATCCGGCAAAGCCCACGGCTGCGTCATTGCCCATGACATGGGCGCAGACCATGGTCAGGGCCTCGGCCTGGGTCGGGTTCACCTTGCCGGGCATGATCGAGCTGCCCGGCTCGTTTTCCGGCAGGATCAGTTCGCCCAGGCCGGACCGGGGGCCGGAGCCCAGAAGGCGCATGTCGTTGGCGATCTTGAACAGCGATCCGGCCACCGTCTTCAGCGCGCCCGAGAACATGACCATCGCGTCATGGGCGGCCAGAGCCTCGAACTTGTTCGGCGCGGTGACAAAGGGCAGGTCGGTGATCCTGGCGATCTCGGCCGCGATGGCGGTGTCCCAGCCTTTCTTGGTGTTCAGGCCGGTGCCAACGGCGGTGCCGCCCTGCGCCAGTTCATAAATGTCGGGCAGGCAGGCCTTGACGCGTTCGATCCCCTTGCGGACTTGGTGGGCATAGCCGCCGAACTCTTGGCCCAGGGTCAGCGGCGTCGCGTCCTGGGTATGGGTGCGGCCGATCTTGATGATGTCCTTGAACTCGTCGGACTTGGCCTCCAGCGCGGCGGCCAGCTTGTCCAGGCCCGGCAGCAGCACGTCGCGCGCCTGCATGGCGATGGCCACGTGCATCGCAGTCGGGAAGGTGTCGTTCGAGGACTGGCCCATGTTGCAGTGGTCGTTGGGGTGGACGGGCTTCTTGGACCCCATCTCTCCGCCCATGATCTCGATCGCGCGGTTCGAGATCACCTCGTTGGCGTTCATGTTCGACTGCGTGCCCGACCCGGTCTGCCAGACCACCAGCGGAAAGTTGTCGTCAAAGCGCCCTTCGAACACCTCGGTCGCGGCCTGCTCCATCGCATCGGCCAGATCGCCGGGCAGGTCGCCCGAGGCGCGGTTCACGCGCGCGGCGGCCAGCTTGATCGCACCAAGGGCCCGGATGATCGGGACCGGCTGGCGCTCCCACCCGATCGGAAAGTTCATGATCGAACGCTGCGTCTGCGCGCCCCAGTATTTGCTGGCGTCAACTTCCAGCGGGCCAAAGCTGTCGGTTTCGGTGCGGGTCTTGGTCATCGGGTCGCTCCCTCACGGTTTCGTGGAGGGTTTAGCGGCAGGCGTGGCCGGGCGCAATTCGTATGCAACGGTATGCTAACGCCAACATGGCGGTTTCAGGCTTCCAGCGCCCGGATCGCCGCCTGCAGCTGCGGGGTCAGATCCTGCGCCAGCGGCAGGATCGGGCGCGGCGGCAGCGCCTCGGTCAGGTCCATCAGGCGGGCGGCCGCATGCACGACCCGCAGGCTGCCATGGGCCTGGAACAGCTGCCACAGGGGCTGGAACCGGGCTTGCCAGCGCGCGGTGCCGGCCCGGTCACCGGCACGCGCGGCACAGGCCAGCGCCAGCGACTGGTCGGGCCACAGCCCCGCCGCCACGCTGAACCAGCTGTCCGCCCCTTGCAGCAGGGCGGCAGGGCAGTCCCAGTCACCGCTGTAGCCGATAACGAAATCCGGGGGCAGCAGGTCGCGCAGCCGCGCGATCTCGGTCGCGAAATCGCCATCCGGGGGCAGGGGCATCTTGACCGCGGTGACCGTGGGCAGCTGGCCCAGACGCGCCAGCAGTTCAGGCCCGAACCGGAAGTGCGTGGTCGAAGGGTTGTTGTAGATGCAGATCGGCAGGTCGGACGCATCCGCCACCATCCGGAAATGCTGGAAGACCTCGTCATCCGTCAGCGGCGTGTAGGACATGGGCGCCAGCAGCAGCCCTGCCGCGCCCGCATCGGCGGCATGTCGCGCCAGGGCCGCCGAGACATCGCTGCGCAGGGCGCCCACGCCGGCGATGACCGGAACCTTGCCCCCGGCCGCGTCCAAGGCGGTTTCAAGAACAGCGCGGCGCCCATCGGGCGTCAGGTAGGCATATCCCCCGGTCGATCCCAGCACGCCGATGCTGTCCACACCCGCGCGCACCAGTCGCAGCACCAGCCGGCGCATGTCGGCCGCCAAGGGCTGGCCCGCGTCATCCGTCGGCGTGATCGGAAAGGCGGACAGGCCCCGCAGGACGGACATTACTTCCGCCAGCGGTCCAGGCGCACGACCTCGCCACCGCCCGAAGGGGGCGTGTCGTCGTCATCGTCGCGGGCGTCCAGTTCGAACTCGGCGTCCTCGTCCTCATCCTCGTCATCGCCGTCCTGCGTCTCGAAGCGCAGGCCGAACTCGACCGAAGGATCGACGAAGGTGCGCAGCGCGTCGAAGGGGATCTTCAGCGGCTCGGGCGAATTGCCGAAGTTCAGCGTGATGGTGAAATGGTCGTCCTCGATCACCAGGTTGTCGAACCAGTGCTGGATGACGATGGTCATCTCTTCGGGATAACGTTCGCGCAGCCAGTCGGCCATCTCGACCCCGTCGTCGCGCGTGTCGAAGGTGATGAAGAAGTGGTGTTCGCCCGGCAGCCCCTCCCGTGCGACCTTGCGCAGAACCTCTGCGATCAAGCCCTGCATCGCGCGATGCATCATTCCGCCGTAATCAAACCCAGACCGCGCCATGCCGTCACCTTTTCCTGACTTGCGCCAAGCATAGGCATATGACCGACGAAGGAAAGGGGGCAGCGCAGAGGAAATGGGAGGGGGAAGGTGCAGGATTCTGTTGCCAGGCTCCTGCGGGCCCCGCCTTACGCTGCTAGGCGCAAGGGCTTAGGTTTCGATCTTGCGGACTGCTTACGCAGCCAGCGCGACCGGAGCACGGTTGTCGTTGGCAACTGTACAATTTGCACCGATATCGGTGGTAGCTCACCGAGACAAAGCATAACCCCTTTAGACGTTCGTCGATCCTGTTTCGGCCCCATTGTCCCCCAACGAGGGTGATCTGGTGGAGCCGCCGGGTACCGCCCCCGGGTCCGATCCGCTTATTACGAGCGCGTTTATGTCCATAGTCCGGATTGCTCCGGACAGCCCAGATATAGGACAGCCCGCGCCCGCCTGCAAGATGCGGCGGGAACGGAACCTGCCGCGGGGCGACGGGTTGGGCGGGGGACACCACGCCAAGAAGGAGAATTCCATGATGCTGCGTTCCCTTGCCACGCTGGGCCTGATCCTGTCCCCCGTGATCGCCAGTGCCCAGGATGCGCCGCCGGCCGGCGCGATGCCGCTGTCCGAGATCCTGGCCAAGGCCGAGGCCGACCTGGGCGGCGATCTGGGCCATTTTTCGGAAATCGAATGGGACGACGACGGCTATTACGACGTCGAGTACCACAAGGCCGAAAACCGCGAGGTTTCCCTGCGCCTGGATCCCATGACCGGCGAGGCGATGGAGTAATGCAAAAAGGGGCGGCCCGGACGGGCCGCCCCTTTTTCGTGAAGCGCCGGCCTTCAGGCCGCCTTGGGAAGCGCCTCGGCCTGGCCCTCGACCAAGGCACCGTGCAGGGCCTTGATGGAGGCGGGGAGCGCCTCGCGCTCGACGATGAACTGGACCTCCACCGGTCGCGGCCCCTGAGCGGCGCCGATCGCCTCCAGCCCCGCCTCGGCCAGGGCCATCAGGCCGCGTGACAGGACCGAAAGGCCGGACAGATCGCGCCCGACGGCTGCCGCCATTGCCACCGCCCGCGAGGAGACCTGAGCCGAAGGATAACGCTCGGTCAGGTCCTTTTCCACGCGCCGCAGCACCTTGAGGCTGCTGTCCACGTAATGCGTGATCGTGTTCGCGTTCGAGACCTTGCTGACGATCCGCACCTGGTGCCGCGTCAGCACCTCCAGGATGAAGGCGTCATAGCCCTTGGCGCCCACCATGTCCTGTTCGAACAGTTCCAGCGCAAAGAGGTCGAGGCCGGTGACGATCTCGACTGCCGGACGTGTGGCGCGCTGATCGTCGATCAGCGTGCCGGGGTCATGCGGCTCAAAGGCGTTGGTCACGCGCAGGGGCACCCCGGACTGGCGCAGCGTCTTGGCGGCTTTGGGGTGGATCGCTTCCATGCCCAGGTTCGACAGCTGATCCGCCACGTCGAAATTCGTGCGCCCCAGCTTGCGGACCGCATCCGCCCCGACCAGGTTCGGATCGGCCGATGACAGGTGGAATTCCTTGTGGATGATCGCCTCGCGCGCGCCGGTCAGGGCCGCCAGGCGCGAAAAGGTCACCTCGGAATAGCCCCGGTCGAACTCGCGCATCAGGCCCTCGCGGCACTGGGCATAGCCGGTGACGATGGGCATCTCGGTCTGCGGATCGATGTCCTGCATGGCGCGCTGAATGCGCTGGTCCAGCGAGACCTCGCCATCGTCGCGCCAGCCCGACAGGTCGACGAAGCGCGCCGAAATCCCGGCCCGCTGCAGCATCAGCGCCGTGACAAAGGCGGAATGCGCCTCGCCCAGGCCCGACAGCAGCTCTCGCGTCTGCAGCATGTGCTCGGACAGGCGGAAATGTCCGTGCGAACACAGCCGCTGCAGGTCGATGAGGCAGTTCCGCGCGCCGGCCAGGCGGTCGCGAACAAAGCCGTCGGCCTGTTCCACGTCGCCCGGATGGTCCAGCACGACGCGGTGCGCCGCGATCATGGCGTCGCTGGCGCGGTCCAGGGCGGCCAGCCAGCCGTGATCTTCTTCCCGACTGGCAAAGGCCGCGTAGACGCCCGGTTCGCCGGATTTCTTGTGCTCCAGCAGCAGGTTGGTGATGCCGCCAAAGGCCGAAACGACGAAGATCCGGCCATAGGGGCGTGCGGGGTCGGACACCAGAAGCGTGTCGCGCAGCTCATGAACCCGCGACATCGAGGTGCCGCCGATCTTTTCGACGGTATGGGTCGCGTGGGTCATGGCTTAGGCCGTCTCGGTGGCAGGGGCATAGCTGCCGTCTTCGCGATGCACCTCGGTCCCGGTGACCGGCGGGTTGAAGCAGCAGGCCATGACCAGCGTCTCATCCGCGCGCAGGGTGTGGCGGTCATGCTGGTCCAACGCGTACATCACGCCCGGGGTGATCTGGTGCGTCTCGCCGCTTTCCAGGTCGGTGATCGAACCCTTGCCCGAAATGCAGTAGACGCTTTCGAAATGGTGCTTGTAGTGGAACGTGTGTTCCGAATTCGCCGCTAGCGTAGTGATGTGAAAGGAAAATCCCATCCCGTCATCGGCCAGCAGCATCCGCACCGAATTCCAGTGCTGGTCCGACACCGAGCGGTCGGTGTTCTTGAGGTCGTAAAAGTTGCGCACGATCATGATTGTTACTCCGCAGCGATCTGGTTGGTGGCAAGGACATCGCGGGCTGCATCCAGCAGGATGCCAAAGCCACGGCCCAGCACGTCCTTGGGCGTGGTCAGCGGCGCCAGAACCTTGACGACCTGATCCTCGTTGCCCGAGGTCTCGATGATCAGCCCGTTCTGGAAGGCGCGCTTGCAGATGGCGCCGGCCAGTTCGCCCGAACCGACATCCACGCCGCGCATCAGGCCGCGGCCCTTCAGCTGGGCTCCCGGCACCAGGGCCGCCAGATCCTTCAGGCGGGCCTCGATCAGCGAGGCCTTGTCCGAAAGCTCGACCTCGAAGCCCTTGCCGGACCAGAATTTCTCGATCGCGACGCGGGCCGTGACAAAGGCATGGGTGTTGCCACGGAAGGTGCCGTTATGCTCGGCCGGGCCGAAGACGTCGTGCTGGGGCCGGACCAGGACCATGGCCAGCGGCAGGCCAAAGCCAGACACCGACTTGGCCATCGGGACCAGGTCCGGCATCACGCCCATGTCCTCGAAGGAAAAGAACCGCCCGGTCCGTCCGCAGCCGGCCTGGATGTCGTCCAGGATCAGCAGCGCGCCGTGCCGCTTGGCGATGTCGGCGATGGCGCGCACGAATTCGGTCGAGGCTGCGTTCAGCCCGCCTTCACCCTGCACCGTTTCCAGCATGATCGCCGCCGGCGCGTCGATGCCGCCCGAATTGTCCGACAGCATCTGGTCCAGCAGCGCGGCGCTGTCCAGACCCTGGGCATAGCCGTCGAAGGGCACGCGGGTCACGCCCTGCATCTCCATCCCGGCGCCGCCGCGGTGATAGCCGTTGCCGGTCGCCGCCAGCGCACCCATGGTCACGCCGTGAAACCCGTTGGTGAAGGCCACGACATTGGTGCGCCCCGTGGATTTGCGGGCGATCTTCATCGCCGCCTCGACGGCATTGGCGCCCGTCGGGCCGGTGAACATGACGCGGTGGTCCATGCCGCGCGGCGCCAGGATGTGGCGCTCGAAGGCCTCCAGGAAATCGGCCTTGGTTGTGGTGTGCAGATCCAGCCCATGGGCGATGCCGTCGCCCGCGATATGGTCGATCAGCGCGGCCTTCATGTCGGGATCGTTGTGGCCGTAGTTCAGCGAGGAACAGCCGGCCAGGAAATCGATGTATTCCCGACCATCGGCGGCCCGCATGATCGAACCGCTGGCCGAGGTGAAGAGGTCCGGGATCCCGCGGCAATAGGACCGCGCTTCGCTTTCGCGACGCTGGAAGATGCCGATGTCGGTCGGGTTGGTGGTTTCCGTGGCGGATGAGGGCGTGTTCACGTCCTTGGGCATGAGAAGTCCTTTCGCACGTCGTGCGTTCAAAGAATTATTTTGTCTGGCGAAGGATCAGGCGGCCTGCGCGTGATCCTGCTGCCGGGGCAGGGTGATGGTGACCATATGTTCGGTCGCGTGCTGCCCGTCGAAATGGCGGTCCCGCGTGTAATGCGGGTCGTCCCCGAGATCGCCGCCCAGGTTCCGGGCCAGGCTGCGGAACAGCGCCCAGGATGCGTCGTTGTCACGGGTGATGGTGGTGTTGAGGCGGGTGACATCGTCGCAGATGTCCCGGTCCAGCAGGTTCATCAGCATTTTGCGCCCCAGTCCCAGGCCGCGCGCCTGCGGGCTGACGGCCACCTGCCAGATGAACAGCGCATCCTGGTTCGGGATTAGGTGGCCGGAAATCCATCCGACGACATCGCCGTTCATTTCGGCGACCACGCAGGTGTCGCGGAAATGGTCGGCCTGCACCAGGTTGCAGTACATCGAATTCTCGTCCAGCGGCCTGCAGTTGCGCACCAGCTTCCAGATGGCGGCGCCATCGGTGGGCCGGGGCCGGCGCATGGTGGGCTGGCGAAGACGGTCGGTGTGCTGCAATTTGTCTGGCATGGGCTCCTGATCCTCAGTTGCTTCGTCTGCCTAAGTATACCATCGGCACCCGAGGATCAACCCGCCTGGGCAGAAAAGGCGCTCCGAACAGGTTCAGGGGCGAAATCTGCCGGCGATGGGCCGGCCTTTCGCCATGCGGATTTTTTGGTGGACTAAGGCCCTGCCATTGCCCGCGCGTCCCCGTTGGTGGCATGATGGGGCCATGACACAGGAAACCCCCGACCCCCGGACCGACGCCGCCCTGATCGCCCTGCGCCGCATCCTGCGCGCCACCGAGCATTACGAGCGCGACCTGGCACAGGCTGTCCGCCTGACCCCCTCCAAGCTGCGCGTGCTGCAGATCCTGTCGGGGCGTGAGGGTCATCACGCGACGCCCACGCAACTGGCCAGCCAGATGGGCGTCAGCCAGGCCACCGTCACGGCCCTGGTGGACCAGCTGGACAAGCTGGGCATGACGCTGCGACAGCGGTCGGTCACCGACCGCCGGCAGCTGCACGTGATCCTGACCGATGCCGGGGCCGAGGCGCTGCGCAGCGCCCCGGATGCGCTGCAGCAGCAGTTCGTCACCGGCTTTCGGGCGCTTCACGATTGGGAACAGGCGATGCTGGTGGCCTCGCTGGAGCGGGTGGCCGCGATGCTTAACGCGCAGGGCATCGACGCCTCGCCGGTCCTGACGCTGGGGGATATCGGGCGTGGGCACAGCTGAGGGACGCAGGGTGGAAAACGGGGCCCGCATGGGGCCCCGTCGGGTTCGAGGCAGTGATGGTGCTCAGCGGCGCAGGCGGGCACCGGCCTCCAGCAGAAGGCTGCCCAGGGCGATCTTGACGATGTCACCCAGCAGGAAGGGCGCGACGCCGGCCGCCAGCAGGCGGTCCGAGGGCACGAAGCCCGACAGCCAGATCAGGCCCGGCACATAGATCGCGACGGTCCCGGCCAGCATGGCCAGCACGCGCATCCCGAACCCGCCGTGCTGCGCCAGGCGTCCCGTCACCAGCATCGCCAGCGCCATGCCGATCAGGAAGCCCGTGGTCGGACCCGCCAGGTAGACCAGGCCGATGCCGCGCTCTGGCGAGCCTGCAAAGACCGGCAGTCCGGCCAGTCCGGCCGCAAGATAGGCGCCCATCGCCGCAAGGCCAAGGCGCGGCCCCAGGCCGGCCGCGATGACCAGTACGGCCAGCGTCTGCAGCGTCATGGGCACCGGCCAGAACGGCACCTGCACCTTGGCGCCAAGCGCGATCAGCGCGGCGGCGGCCAGCGTCAGGCCGGTCCGGAAGGCAAGGCTGTGGCGGGCAGCCGGGTCCGAGGCAAGCAACATGAAATGTCCTTTCGTATCCTTGGGCGAATCGCGGGCAGTGTGACCGCTGTGACGGGGGGCCACACTGTCCCGGAGCGCGCCGGCAGCACAAGTCCCGCGCAGCCGAGCGGCCTGCGGCCGGACGGATGAGCATCGGCCGTGCGCCTTGCGCAGGCTGCGACCAAGGGTCGCAAGCGAAGCGGCAGAGTCCAGGACAGTGCGGCGTGATCCAAGCCAGGACCCCAAGCCCCGACTTCTTTATAAGGCATCCGGCGGCGGCATGCCTCCAGCCGCCGCAGGAACACTCAAATCGGGGGAAAGGCGGCCTTTTTTCCGTCCGCCCTATGCGATTCCCTCCGCAGTCCGTCTGTTTTCCCCCTGTAAAGGGTGCTAGAGCGTGCGCCGACTGCATGCCGCGATGGGGGGTTCGAGACATGGCTGACGACTATCCCAAGGTGGATCGCGTGATGGGAGGGCCGGCAGGCTGGATCTCGATCGCGGTCCCGGCGGTGTTGTTCTTGTACTTCCTGGGCCTTCTGCCGCAGATCGCCGAGGCGCCCCAGGTGCGCGGCATCGACTGGGTTCCGTCGCTGGACATCCGGCTGTCCGTGCTGCTGGACGGGCTCAGCATGACCTTCGCCCTGCTGATCACCGGCATCGGGACGGCCGTCACGCTCTACTCGGCCCGCTATCTGGGCCAGCACCCGGATTATCCGCGCTTCGTCTGTTACCTGCTGATGTTCATGGTGGGGATGCTGGGCCTGGTCCTGGCCGACAACCTGATCGCGCTGTTCGTCTTCTGGGAGATCACCACGATCTCGTCCTACCTGCTGATCGGCTTTCACGCCAACAGCGCCAAGTCCCGCCGCTCGGCGCTGCAGGCGCTGCTGGTCACCGGAACGGGCGGCCTGGCGATGCTGGGCGGCATGATCATCCTGGGCACGGTCACCGGCACGTTCGAGCTGTCGGAGATCCTGACCATGGGCGACCTGATCCGGGCCCATCCCTGGTACATGGGCATCATGCTGCTGTTCCTGGCGGGCGCCTTCACCAAGTCGGCGCAGGTGCCGTTCCATTTCTGGCTGCCCAATGCCATGGCCGCGCCGACGCCGGTCTCGGCCTATCTGCACAGCGCCACGATGGTGAAGGCGGGCGTCTTCCTGATGGCGCGGATGAACCCGGCCCTGGGAGAGACCAGCGCCTGGTTCTGGATCCTGACCCTGTTCGGCGGCGTGACGGCGGTCTTTGCCTCGGTCATGGCGCTGCGCCAGACGGACATCAAGCAGGTGCTGGCCTATACGACGCTGATGGCGCTTGGCACGCTGACCATGTTCATCGGCGCGGGCACGCATTACGCGATCGTCGCCGCGATGACGTTCCTGGTCGTGCATTCGCTCTACAAGGCGGCGCTGTTCCTGATGATCGGCATCGTGGACCACGCGACCGGCACCCGCGATGCCACCGTGCTGCGGGGCCTGTGGAAGGTGATGCCGCTGACCGGCCTGGCGGCGGCGCTGGCCGCGATCAGCATGGCGGGCATCCCGCCCATGGTGGGCTTCATCGGCAAGGAATTCATGTACAAGGCCGGCTTGGGCCTGGAAGGCTTTGCCGCGATCTGGGTCACGGGGATGATCTTTGCCGCTTCGGTCATGATGTTCGTCGTGGGCGGCATCGTCGCGCTGAAGCCGTTCCGCGGAGAGCTGGCGCCCGACCTGCATCAGGCGCATGAGGGGCCCTGGCCGATGTTGGCCGGGCCGCTGGTCCTGGGCGCGCTGTCGCTGATCTTCGGCCTGCTGCCGGGCATCCTGGAGCATTACATCGTCGGCCCGGCCACCCGCGCCGTGTCGGGCGAAGACCACGAGGTGCATCTGTATCTCTGGGGCGGCGTGAACATGGCGCTGATCCTGTCGCTGCTGACCTTTCTGGCCGGCTGGCTGATGTATCGCAAGCACGAGGCGATCCGCGCCCGCCTGACCGCCTTCGAGGCGCGCAGCCCCATCGACTTCGACGCGGGCTGGGACCGGCTTCTGGACGGCTTCAAGGGCTTTGCCGCCTGGCAGGCCGCGCTGATCCAGAACGGCAGCCTGCAGCGCTACATGTCGGTGACCTTCCTGACCTTCGTCGTGCTGGTCGGTCTCACATATGTGCTGCAGGGCGCCTTCGTGACCGGGATCGCCTTTTCGACCGACAGCATCCACCCGATCCAGTGGACGGTGCTGGCGCTGATCTGCGCGGGCTCCATGCTGGTGGTCTGGACCCACAGCCGCATGACGGCCGTGGCCGCCATGGGCGTGGTCGGCATCGGCGTGGCGCTGATCTTCATCATGTTCAGCGCGCCGGACGTAGCCATCACGCAGCTGCTGGTCGAGGTTCTGGTCGTCGTCCTGGTCAGCGTCGTGATGCTGCGGCTGCCCTATCTGCCGCGCCGCTCGCGGGCCTCGTTCCGCCCGGGCCATGCGCTGATCGCCGCGGGCAGCGGCATCGTCATGAGCTTTCTGGCGGTCTCGATCATGGCGGGCGACCTGGACCGCCGCCTGACGACCTATTTCGAGACGGTCTCCTATCCCGAGGCGCATGGGCGCAACATCGTGAACGTCATCCTGGTCGACTTCCGCGCCCTGGACACCTTCGGAGAGATCACCGTGGTGGTCATGGCCGCCATCGCCGCCTTTGCGCTGCTGCGCGGGGCAGGTCCCGCCCGGCGCGACAAGGAGGAGATGTAAGATGCAGTCGCTGATCCTGACCACCGCCACGCGCCTGCTGGTGGCGCTGCTGCTGGTCTTCTCGGTCTATGCGCTGCTGCGCGGGCACAACCTGCCGGGCGGCGGCTTCATCGGCGGGCTGATCGGGGCCACCGCCTTCATCCTCTATACCATCGCCACCTCGGTGCGTGAGGCGCAGGCGGCCCTCCGCGTCGATCCGGCCAATGTGGCCATGCTGGGCGTCGGGGTGGCGGGCCTTGCTGGCCTCGCCTCGGGCTTCGTCAACGAGCCCTTCCTGACCGGCCAGTGGCTGTTCCTGTTTGCCGAGGATGGCGGCAAGGGCCTGCCGCTGTCCACGGTGCTGATATTCGACATCGGAGTTTACATGGCTGTCTTCGGCGGAATCCTGACCCTCGTCTTCGCGCTGGAACAGGAGATCTGAGGATGGAGCTGCTGCTTGCCATCACCATCGGTGTGCTGGTTGCCACCTCGGTCTATCTGATGCTGGACCGCAACGTGCTGCGTTTCGTCTTTGGCCTGGTGCTGCTGTCGAACGCGGTGAACCTGCTGATCTTCGGCTCTGGCCGGTTGACGGCGGGGGCGCCGCCGCTGATCGACGATGGGGCCTATGCCCCGACCGGGCTGGTGGCCAATGCGCTGCCGCAGGCGCTGGTGCTGACCGCCATCGTGATCGGCTTCGGGCTGCTGGCCTTTGCGCTGGCGCTGGTCTACCGCACCTACATGACGCTCGGCACCGTCAACAGCGACGAGATGCGGGTGGCCGAACCGGCCGCGGATGCGAAGGAGACCGGCCGATGAGCTGGCTTCCCGTCTATCCGCTCATCATTCCGCTGATGACGGCGGTCCTGTCCTACCTGTTCCGCAACACCCCCGCCGGACGCTGGATTTCGGTCGTGGGCACCGTGGCGCTGCTGCTGGCCAGCAGCATGCTCATGTCCGAGGTGCTGGAGGAGGGCGTCGTGGTCGCCCAGATGTCGAACTGGGCCGCGCCCTTCGGCATCACGCTGGCGGCCGATCTTCTGGGCGGGGTGATGGTGGTCATCACCGCCATCACCGGCCTTGCCACCGTGATCTACTCCCTGTCCGAAATCCCCTCGCGGCTGGAGCGGCTGGGGTTTCACGCGCTGCTGCAGACGCTGCTGTTCGGCGTCTGCGGCGCCTTCCTGACGGGCGACCTCTTCAACCTCTATGTCTGGTTCGAGGTCATGCTGATCTCCAGCTTCGGCCTTCTGGTGCTGGGCGGCTCGCGCGAGCAGCTGGACGGCGGCATCAAGTATGTCACGCTGAACCTGGTCTCGACCATCATGTTCCTGTCCGGGATCGCGCTGCTTTACGGCGTGACCGGGACGCTGAACATGGCCGACCTGCACCTGGCCGTGCGCGAGGTCGAGAATACCGGCCTGCTGACCACCATCGCGATCATGTTCCTGGTGGCCTTCGGGGTAAAGGCGGCGCTGTTCCCGCTGTTCTTCTGGCTGCCGGCCTCGTATCACACGCCGCCGGTGGCGGTCTCGGCGATCTTTGCCGGCCTGCTGACCAAGGTCGGGGTCTATGCGCTGATCCGCACCTTTACGCTGATCTTCGACCAGGACGTCGGATATACCCACACGATCATGCTGTGGATGGCGGTCATCACCATGGTCACGGGCGTTCTGGGCGCGGCCGCGATGAACGACTTCCGCCGGATCCTGTCCTTCCACATCATCAGCCAGATCGGCTACATGGTGCTGGGACTGGCGCTTTACACGCCGCTTGGCCTCATGGGCGCGGTCTTCTACCTGGTGCACCACATCATCGTGAAGGCCAACCTGTTCTTCGTGGCGGGCGTGGCCAAGCGCATCGCCGGATCGACGGACCTGTCGCGGATCGGCGGGCTTTACGCCCATGCACCGCTGCTGGCCTTCCTGTTCCTGATCCCGGCATTCTCGCTGGCGGGCTTCCCGCCGCTGTCGGGCTTCTGGGCGAAATACGTCGTGGTCAAGGCGGCTCTGGACCTCGAGATGTGGGTCGTGGCCGGTCTTGCGCTGGCGGTGGGCCTGCTGACGATCTTCTCGATGACCAAGATCTGGGGCGCGGCCTTCTGGCCCGACCATCCCGACGGGATCAAGCCGCGGCTGTCCAGCCTGCCCATCGGCGACCGGGTGGCGCTGATGCTGCCGATCGTGGCGCTGGCGGCGTTGACCTGCATCATCGGCCTCTTCCCCGAGCCCTTCGTGCAATTCGCCGAGCGCGCGGCCCAGCAGCTGCTGGACCCGACCGATTACGTCACGACCGTCCTGGGGGTGCGGCCATGAACCTCGTCGCCATCAACATGCTGCTGGCCCTGGCCTGGGTGGCCCTGACGGGCGGGCTGACCCTGGGCGGGCTGATCACCGGCTTTTTCATCGGCCTTGCGGCGCTGTGGCTGGTCCGGCCGCTGTTTCCCGACACCGGCAGCTATTTCATGCGCCTCTATTACTGGCTGCGGCTGGTCGTGATGTTCGTCTATGAGCTGATCGTCAGCTCGTTTTCGGTGCTGCGGGATGTGCTGACGCCGGGACAGAACTCAAAGCCGGCACTGATCGCGGTGCCGCTGAACGTGACGACCGACCTGCAGATCACCCTGCTGGCCAATTTCATCTCGCTGACGCCGGGCACGCTCAGCCTGGATGTGTCGGACGACCGCAAGACGCTGTATATTCACGCCATGTTCGGGGACGATCCCGATGCGAACCGGGCGCAGATCCGCGACCGGTTCGAGGTCTGGGTGCGCGAGGCGACGGAGTAGAGTCATGAACCTTCTGGAAAACGCAGTTCTTTTCGCCCTGGCGCTGGTCATTTTGGGCGTGGCGCTGGCCGCCATCCGCCTGGTCAAGGGGCCTACCTTGGCCGACCGTATCGTGGCATTGGACATGATGACGGTGCAACTGGTGGCCTTTGGCGGTCTGGCCGCCCTGCAGGCCGGCAGCGCGGCGTTCCTGGACGTTGCGGTCGTTCTGGCGCTGGTCGGCTTTCTGGCTACCGTATGCCTGGCCCGCTACCTCGAACGGCGCATCCTGCTGAAGGCGGAGGAGCTGACATGATCACTGAAGTGGTTGTTGCCATTCTGGTCGTGATGGGCGGGGTCTTCTGCTTTGCCGCCGGCCTTGGCGTGCTGCGCCTGCCCGATCTTCTGATCCGCATGCATGCCTCGACCAAGGCGGGCACACTGGGGTCGGGCCTGATCCTGGTGGCCGTCGCCGTGGCTTTCGCCGAAAGCACGGTCATCGCCCGTGCCGTCGCGGCCATCCTGTTCCTGCTGCTGACCGCGCCGGTGGCGGCCCATCTGATCGGCCGTGCGGCCTTTCGGACCGGCGTGCCGATGGTCGACCGCACGCGCTGCGAACCGGGCGTGGCCGAGGCCCTGCGCGCCCGCGGACCGGAAAAGGCGCCAGAATAGGGCAAGGGACGCAAGGGCGCTGCAGGGCAAGGTGCGAACGGGTCTTTCCAAAGCATCAACATCCGCGTAGATCATTCCGGTTGGCGGACGAACCGCCCGATCTGAAAGAGCTGAATGAGCCACGACATCCCTGCGATTACCCGCACCGAAGATCTTGCCCGCTTTTGCGAAGCCGCCAAGAACGCCCCATACGTCACCGTCGACACCGAGTTTCTGCGCGAGCGGACCTATTGGTCCAAGCTGTGCCTGATCCAGCTGGCTGTCCCCCCCGCCTCCACCGCCAAGACCGACGGCGGCGAAGCCGTCCTGGTCGATCCGCTGGCCGAGGGCCTGTCGCTGGAGCCGCTCTACGACCTCTTCCGTCACAAGGGGACGGTTAAGGTCTTTCACGCGGCGCGCCAGGATCTGGAGATCTTCTTCCACGACGCGCAGCTGTTCCCCGAGCCGCTGTTCGACACCCAGGTCGCGGCGATGGTCTGCGGATTTGGCGAACAGGTCGGCTACGAGACGCTGGTGCGCAAGATCGCCCGCGCCAACCTGGACAAGTCCTCGCGCTTCACCGACTGGTCGCGCCGGCCGCTGTCTGATGCGCAAAAGGCCTATGCCCTGGCTGACGTGACCCATCTGCGGGTGATCTATGAATTCTTGTCGGCCGAGTTGGTCAAGACCGGGCGCGAGGCCTGGCTGGCCGAGGAGGTCGCGGTCCTGGAGGACCCCGAAACCTATATCACCCGCCCCGACGAGGCCTGGCTGAAGGTGCGCACACGCACCAATTCGCCCCGCTTCCTGGCGATCCTGCGCGAACTGGCGCGGTTCCGCGAGGCCTATGCGCAGGAACGCGACATCCCCCGCAGCCGCGTCTTCAAGGATGACGCGATGATCGAGCTGGCCTCGACCAAGCCGCTGACCGAAGCCGACCTGGCACGGTCGCGGCTGCTGCTGCGCGAGGCCCGCAAGGGTGAGATTGCGGCTGGCATCATGGCGGCTGTCAAGGCGGGCCTCGAGGCCAAGGACCTGCCGCAGCCCAAGGGCGAAGAGCCGGGCAAGCCCGGCAATGCGGCCCTGTCGGACCTGCTGCGCGTGCTGTTGAAAGCCAAGGCCGATGCGGCGGGCGTGGCGCCCAAGCTGATCGCCTCATCCTCGGAACTGGATGCCATCGCGACCGGAGACCGCAATCTTCCCGCCCTGCAGGGGTGGCGTGCCGAGGTCTTTGGTGATGATGCGCTTCGCCTTGCCGCCGGGGAAATCGCCCTTTCGGCCCAGGGCGGGGCGGTCAGGGTCGTTCCGGCGCGCTAGGCCATGCAGCCCGGTCCAAGCCTGAGCAGAGCCTGGCCCGAAGATGCAGAAACCATCGCGGCTGCGCTGGCGGATTGGGAGACGGTGCGCTGGCTGACGGCCGTTCCCTGGCCCTATGACGCGGCCGCGGCCAGCGAATTCGTGCAGCTTGCGGGGGCGGACGAACATGCGGTCCGGCTGGAGGGCAGGCTGGTGGGCATGGTGCGCGCCGGGGCCAGTTTCGGTCTGTGGATCGCCAAGGACCTGCAGGGCAGGGGCCTTGGTCGCCGCGCGGCGGTTCTGGCGCTGTCGCGCCGCTTCCTGACGGACGGCGGTGACATTTCCTCGCACCACCTGATCGGCAACGACCGCAGCGCCCGCCTGTTATCATGGCTGGGTTTTCGCCCCTTGGGCGAGGTGCGGCTCTGGTCCCGCGCGCTGCAGCGTGATGTCCGGACCATGTCCCTGTCGCTGAGCCGCGCGGGTTTCGAGGCCCGTCACGGGATCTGCCTGCAGACGCCGCGCCTGCGGATCGACCGAGTTCTGGCGGCAGATCGGCCGGCGCTGGATCGCGTCCTGGCGCTGCCCGATGTGGCGCGCATGATGCCCAGTGCCGGCTTTGGCCTGGATGAGCCAGACCTGGTCGAAGGTGCGCTTTTGCCGCCCTTGCGCCTGGCAGCCCGTCGCGACGGGGTGGTCATCGGCGCGATCGGGTTCAGCGCGGATCTGCCCGCGCGCCTGAGTTTCGTCATCGATCCCGCCCATGCGCGCCGGGGTCTTGGGCAGGAGATGGTTGCTGCCGCCTTCGCCGAACTGGTTGCACGGCTTGCCCCGGAGGAGGTCGTGTCAGAGGTGTTCCTGGACAATATCCCCGCGCGCAACATCCTGAAGAACCTGGGCTTTCAGCGGGCCGAGGATCTTGTCCTTCAGGCTGTGGGCCGTCGGGGTCCCGGCGACGCGGCGCTCTATCGCTGGCGACCGGCGCTGCGGGCCTAGTCGCGGGTCGAACCGTCGGGCGGCGTTGGCTGGATCACCCGGAACAGCGCCCGGCGCTCCTGCGGCGTGTCGCCCTGCGGAAAACCCCGGGCCGGATCGGCGGGTGCGGGGGCAGGGCGGCTGCGCGGGGCAAAGCCCGCCTGGCCTTCGGCAAACCCGATGGTCGAGGGGGATGGCGCCAGCGTCGTGCCCCCTTCGATGATCGGCATGACCTCGTCCGACACCAGGTCGAAGCGGCGCGGGGCCACGCCCGGATCGCCTTCCGCCACCAGGCAGCCGAGCGCGCGGGTCACGTCTCCCAGGTCCGACCGCAGCGGCAGCAGCAGCATCTGGCCCGTCAGGTCGGGGCGGGCGTACTGCGCCTTGGCGGCCAGGGTCAGCCGCGCGATCTGGGGCGCCTTGAAGACGCTTTCCAGCACATCCGAGAACCGCCCCCGGGAACTGGTGTTCAGAAAGGCGCAGACGGGCATGCCACGCACCTCCATCCCCATCAGGTCGATCAGGTGCCGACCCGCCAGTCGCAGACGCCCCGCACCCGGCGCGATGCGTTCCAGGATGAAGGCATAGTCCAGCGCCCGCGCGATCCCGCGCGGGTCCACATCCGTGCGCGCCGGGACCGCGCGGCCGTTGCGGATGCCGTCCCAGTATTCGCGCAGTTCGCGCAGGACGCGGTCGGGCCTGCAGGGCTCGTAATCCTGCAGGCGCACGATGCGGCCCATGTCGCGCAACATACCTTGTCCCACGTCGTCTTCACGATCCGACATGCCGAACCCTTTACGTCAAACCCGACGGGCCCTCTTCGACCACGTCCTTTATCATATCTTAACGGCAAAGCTCGGGGCGCGCCGAGTCATTTCCTGAATGAATGGTTAAGATGTGAAGCAGTCGCAGGGCTTGACCGTCACGGCCTGCCGGGGCATCCCGACGCAGGATCTGGACGGGCAAGGGGTAGAAGATGATGAACCGCACCGGCTTGATGGTCATCCTGTCGTCGCCGTCGGGTGCCGGAAAATCGACGCTGGCCCGGCGCCTGATGCAATGGGACCCCAGCCTGCGCTTTTCGGTCTCGGCCACAACCCGCGCGCCCCGGCCGGGCGAGGTCGACGGGGTCGATTACTATTTCACCTCGGCGGACGAATTTCGCCGCATGGTGGCCGAGGACCAGATGCTGGAACATGCGGAGGTTTTCGGCAATTTCTATGGCAGCCCGCGTGCGCCGGTTGAAACCGCGATGCGGGACGGGCGCGACACGCTGTTCGACGTCGATTGGCAGGGCGGGCAGCAGATCCGCGCCTCGGCCCTTGGCGGTCATGTCGTCTCGATCTTCGTGCTGCCCCCCTCGCTGCCCGAACTGGAGCGGCGGCTGCGGGGGCGGGGCCAGGACAGCGACGTGGTCATCGCCGGCCGCATGCTGAAGAGCCGGTCCGAGATCAGCCATTGGGCAGAATATGACTATGTCCTGGTCAATGACGATCTGGACGAGACCGAGGCGCGCCTGCGGGCCATCCTGACCGCCGAACGCCTGCGCCGGGACCGGCAGGCGGGATTGGGCGCCTTCGTCAAGCAGCTGATGGCCGAAGAGGAAGTGCGATGATCTGGTCGCTGGACGGCATCGCCCCGGACCTGGCGCAGGATGCCTGGGCCGCCCCCGATGCGCAGCTGATGGGCCGCGTCCGGCTGGAGGAGGGGGCCTCGGTCTGGTTCGGCGCGGTGCTGCGCGGCGACAACGAAATGATCCGTGTGGGGCGCGGCAGCAATGTCCAGGACCTGTGCTGCCTGCACACGGACATGGGCTATCCGCTGGAGATCGGCGCCGATTGCACCATCGGCCACCGCGCGATCCTGCACGGCTGCCGGATCGGCGACGGGGCGCTGGTGGGCATGGGCGCGACGATCCTGAACGGCGCCGTCATCGGGGCGGGGGCGCTGATCGGGGCCGGCGCCCTGATCGCCGAGGGCAAGGAGATCCCGCCCGGTGCGCTGGTGATGGGCGCGCCCGGCAAGGTGATCCGCATGCTGGATCAGGCCGCCCAACAGGAGCTGCGCGCCTCGGCTGCGCGATATCGGGCCAATGCGGCACGGTTCCGCGCCGGCCTGGCGGCGGCGGACTGATCGCGTGCTGGGCGCGGGGCGGCGGCTGACTGGACTGCTGGACGGGGTGCCGGTGCCCATGCTGGCCGTGGACCGCGAGGCCCGGGTGATTGCCGCCAACGGCCTGGCGGGTGCCCTGCTGGGTTCCGACCTGCTGGACCGGCCCTTCGTCACGGTGCTGCGCCACCCGGCCATCGTAGAGGCGGTGGACCGGATGCTGGACCCCGAGGCGGGACCCGCGCCCGTCCCCGATCCCGCGCTGCCAACCCCGCCAAACGGGGTGGTGACGCTGCGGGCGCAGTTCGCCGCCGACGGGCGCGATGTGCTGGCCGAGGTGACGGTGGCGCCCTTGCCCTCGCCCTTCGGGCCGGGTGCCACGATCGCGCTGCTGGACCGCTCGGTCGCCGAGGAGGCCGAACAGATGCGCCGCGATTTCGTCGCCAATGTCAGCCATGAGTTGAAGACCCCCCTGACCGCCATGATCGGTTTCATCGAGACGCTGCGCGGCCCCGCCCGCGACGACGCCCGCGCGCGCGACCGCTTTCTGGACATCATGGAGCGCGAGGCCGCGCGGATGAACCGGCTGATCAGCGAGCTGCTGTCGCTGAGCCGCGTGCAGGCCGAAGAACGGCGGCGCCCGTCGGGCGACGTGGACCTGCCGGGCCTGCTGCAGGGCGTGCTGGCGATCCTTGCGCCGCGCGCCCAGAGCGCCGGGGTCGTGATCGAGACCAGCGGGCTGGACCAGCCCCTGCGCCTGCCGGGGGATGCCGACCAGCTGACCCAGGTGTTCCAGAACCTGATCGAGAACGCGCTGAAATACGGCGGATCGGGCGGGATGCTGCGCGTATCGATGGCGCGTCTGGCGCATGAGCCGATGCTGCGGGGCCCGGCCTGGGCCGTCACCGTCGAGGATCGGGGCGAGGGGATCGAGGAACAGCACCTGCCGCGGCTGACCGAACGCTTCTATCGGGTGGACACGCACCGGTCGCGGGCGCAGGGCGGGACCGGGCTGGGGCTGGCCATCGTCAAGCACATCGTCAGCCGGCACCGCGGGCGCCTGCGGATCGAGAGCCGGATGGGCGAGGGCAGCCGTTTCACCGTCATCCTGCCGGAACGCCTGTCGCGGGGCTGAGACCGTGCCGGGGCTGCAGTGTCGCAGCCCTCTCGCCCTTGGCGGAGCCATGGCCTATAAGCGCGCCATGTCGTCAGGAAGGGATAGGGGCATGTCGCAATCGTCGCAGGTCGATCCGGCCAAGCTGGCCGCCGCAAGGGCCGCCATCGCATTGGTCGAGGACGGGATGAAGCTGGGCCTGGGCACGGGGTCGACCGCCAGCATCATGGTGCGCGAGCTGGCCGCGCGGGCGCAGGCCGAGGGGCTGAACCTGCGTTGCGCCGCGACCTCCCGCGCCACTGCCGAACTGGCCGAAAGCCTGGGGCTGCGGATCGAGACGCTGGACGAGATCGGCTGGCTGGACCTGACCATCGACGGCGCCGACGAGGTCGACCCGCAGCTGCACCTGATCAAGGGGGGCGGGGCCGCGCATCTGCGCGAAAAGATCGTCGCCGCCGCAAGCGACCGGATGGTGGTGATCGCCGATCCCGGCAAGGTGGTCGAGACCCTGGGGGCCTTCCCGCTGCCGGTCGAGGTCCTGGCCTTCGGCTTCGAGACGACGCGCAAGCTGATCCGCCGTGCGCTGGAGGCGCTGGAGCTGGGAGGGCGCGACGTGCTGCAGCGCCTGAAGGGCAGCGACCCGGTGATCACGGACGAGGGCAATTTCATCCTGGACCTGCACCTGATGCAGATCCCCGATCCCGTCGCGCTGGCCCGCGCGCTGTCGGCGATCCCCGGTGTGGTCGAGCACGGCCTGTTCCTGGGGATGTGCGACCTTGCCATCATCGGCCGAGAGGACGGGACGGTGGTCGAACTGGCCCGCGATGCCGATATCGATGCCGACATGCTGGCCCATGAAGGAGAATGAACCGGTGAGCTTTGACTATGATCTCTTCGTGATCGGCGGCGGGTCCGGCGGCGTCCGGGCTGCCCGGATCGCGGCCGGCGAATATGGCGCGAAGGTGGGACTGGCCGAGGAAAGCCGCATGGGCGGCACCTGCGTCATCCGCGGCTGCGTGCCCAAGAAGCTGATGATCTTTGCCTCGCAGGCCGGCCTGATGGCCGAGGAGATGCGCGGCTATGGCTGGAGCGACGCCCAGGCCGGCGCCTTTGACTGGGAGGTGTTCCGCGAAAAGCTGGATGCCGAGCTGACGCGGCTGGAGCTGATCTATCGCGCCGGCCTGCAGCGCGCGGGCGTCGAGATGCACGACCAGCGCGCCATCCTGGCCGACCACCACACGGTTGAAATGGCCGACGGCACCCGCAAGACTGCCCGTCATATCCTGATCGCCACCGGCGGCCGTCCCGCGCGGATCGGCATCCCCGGCGAGGAGCTGGCGATGGTGTCGGACGACCTGTTCCTGATGGACAAGCTGCCGCGTCGCGCGCTGCTGGTCGGCGGCGGCTTCATTGCCTGCGAATTCGCCACGATCTTGGCGGGCATGGGCGTGGACACGGTCCAGGCCTATCGCGGGGATGCGGTGCTGCGCGGCTTTGACCGCGAGGCGCGCGACCTGGCCACCCTGCAGCTGAGCCAGGTGGGCGTGGACCTGCGCCTTGGCCTGACGCCTACGCGGCTGGAGCGGCAGGGCGAGGCGGTCGAGGTCAGCTTTGACGACGGCAGCAGCGACCGCTTTGACGCGGTGCTGTTCGCGACCGGCCGCGACCCCTATACCCGCGGCCTGGGGCTGGAGAACACCGAGGTCCGGCTGAAGCCCAACGGCGCGATCGATGTGGATGACTGGTCGCAGACCAGCGTGCCGTCGATCTTTGCCGTGGGGGACGTGACCGACCGGGTGAACCTGACGCCTGTGGCGATCCGCGAGGGGCACAGCTTTGTCGACACGGTCTTTGGCGGCAGGGCGCGCAAGGTCGATCACTCGATCGTGGCCAGTGCCGTCTATCTGCGCCCGCACGAGCTGGCGACGGTGGGCCTGACCGAGGAAGAGGCCAAGGCGCGTGGCCCGGTCGATGTCTATTCGACCGTGTTCCGGCCGATGCGCTCCATGTTCGCGGGCAGCGACGCCAAGGTCATGATGAAGCTGCTGGTCGATCCCGAGACGGACAAGGTGCTGGGATGCCACATCTTTGGCCCGGAGGCGGGCGAGATGATCCAGCTGGCGGCGATCCCGATCGGCATGGGCGCGACCAAGGCGCAGTTCGACGCGACCATCGCCGTCCATCCCACTGCCGCCGAAGAGCTGGTGACGATGCGCAACCCGTCGCGCCGGCACGAGCGTCTGACGGCCCCGGCCTGACGGCCCGAGCCCCGGCGGGCGCGTCGCCGGGTCGCACCGAAGCCGGGCGTGCAGGGTTGACATTTCACCCCCGCGCCCCAGTTTTCAAGTAACGGAATTCCCAACGAAAGAAGGTCGATCGGATGGCAAATCAGGGCCCCTGGGGCGGAGGCGGCGGAGGAAACGGCGGCCGGGACGACAAGGATGGCGACAAGCGCCCGGCGGGCCGCCCCTGGGGGGACCAGCAGCCCCCCAACGGCCCGCGCCGTCCCGGTCCCGGTGGCGATCCCCAACGCCCCGAGATCGAGGACCTGATGAAGAAGGGGCAAGAGCGTCTGCGCGTCCTGATGGGCGGACGCGGCAATGGCGGGACCGGCAGCGGGGGCGGCGGCGGCCGTGGTCCGGTCGGCCCGAACTTTGGCCTGAACCGTTCCACCGTGGCGGTGGCGGGTCTTGCGGCCGTCGCGCTCTGGGCCTTTGCCAGCTTCTATCGGGTGCAGACGAACGAGCAGTCGGTGGAATTCCTGTTCGGCCGGGCCGTGGCCGTGGGAACCGAGGGTCTGAACTTTGCTCCCTGGCCCTTCGTCACCGCCGAGGTGGTCCCGGTGACCAACGAACGCGTGACCGAGATCGGCACAGGCCGTGCCGGGCCGATGGACAGCGGGCTGATGCTGACCCGCGACCAGAACATCGTGGATATGGAATACCAGGTGGTCTGGAACATCCGCGATCCCCAAAGCTATCTGTTCAACCTGGCCGATCCCGCGGACACGATCCGCGCCGTGTCCGAATCGGCCATGCGTGACATCATCGCGCGCAGCGAACTGGCGCCGATCCTGAACCGCGATCGTGGCGCCATCGCCAATGACCTGCAGGAGGCCGTGCAGTCGACGCTGGACGCCTATCAGTCCGGGATCAATGTCATCCGCGTCAACCTGGACCGCGCCGACCCGCCGGGCGAGGTGATCGACAGTTTCCGCGAGGTGCAGGCCGCGCAGCAGGAGCGCGACCGGCTTGAAAAGGAGGCCGACGCCTATGCGAACCGCGTTCTGGCCCAGGCCCGCGGTGACGCCGCGCAGGCACTGGAACAGGCCGAGGGCTATCGCGCCGAGGCGGTCAACACCGCCGCCGGTGAGGCCGCACGGTTCAACTCGATCTACGAGGAATACGTGAACGCGCCCGAGGTGACCCGCCGCCGCATGTATCTGGAGACGATGGAGCAGGTGCTGGGCGACGTGAACAAGATCATCATCGGCGAAGGCATGAACGAGGGATCGGGTGTCGTGCCCTATCTGCCGCTTGACCAGCTGCGCGGCGGCACCGGAGCCGCACCGACCGGCGCCTCGCGCCCGAACGCCACCACCACCAGCGGAGGGACGAACTGATGGCTGCCCGCAGACAGACCCTGACCGCCCTGGCCATCCCCGCCCTGATCGCGGTCGTCGTGCTGGTCGCATCCGCGCTGTTCATCGTGGACGAGCGCGAAAAGGCGCTGGTGCTGCGTCTTGGACGTGTCGTCGACGTGCAGGAGACGCCCGGCCTGGGCTTCAAGCTGCCGCTGGTCGACAATGTCGTGAAATACGACGGCCGCATCCTGGGCCTGCCCACCAGCCCGCTGGAGGTCACGCCGCTGGACGATCGCCGTCTGGTCGTCGACGCCTTCGCGCGCTGGCGCATCACCGATCCGGTCCGCTTCCGCCAGGCCGTCGGCACCGCCGGTGTCCAGGGTGCGCAGACGCGTCTGGAGCCCATCGTGCGCAACGCGATCCGCGAGGTGCTGGGTACCGTGCCTTCGACCAACGTGCTGTCGGACGACCGGACCGCGCTGATGAACCAGATCCGGGACGAGGCGCGCAAGAACTCGGGCGGCCTGGGCATCGAGATCATCGACGTCCGCCTGACCCGCACAGACCTGCCCGAGCAGAACCTGAACGCCACCTATGGCCGGATGCGGGCCGAACGCGAGCGCGAGGCCGCCGACGAGATCGCCCGCGGCAACGAGGCCGCGCAGCGGGTCCGTGCCGCGGCCGACCGGACCGTGGTCGAGTTGACTTCGGAAGCCCGGCGCCGGGCCGAGATCGCCCGCGGCGAGGCCGATGCGCAGCGCAACGCGATCTATGCCGACGCCTATGGCCGCGACCCCGAGTTCTTTGCCTTTACCCGCTCGTTGACCTCCTATCAGCGGGCGCTGCGGGGCGACAACAGCTCGATCGTGATCCAGCCGAACGGTGAATTCTTCACCTATCTGTCGGATGACGGGGCAAGCCGTGCCAATCCTGCCGCCACGCCGGTGGCGCCGGGCAATTCGGCAGCGCAGATGCAGCAGCCCGCCGCGGCATCCGAGCCGGAGGAGGAACTGGTGACGCCCGAGGTGACCGATCGCGAGGGCAACCGCCTTGGCGAGGCCGCGGGCGTGCGTCTGACGCCGCTGCCCGAGAACCTGACCGCGCCGCCGCAGCAGCAGTCCGAGATCCTGTCCCCCGATGCCACGATCGAGGATGAAGCCGAGGCCGCCCCGGCAGAGGCGCCCGATGCCGCGGCAGAGCCTGCACCGGAGGCCCCGGCCGAGGCGCCCGCGGAACCGTCGGTCGAGCCGATGGCCCCCGAGACGGGATCCGGGGCGCAGCCCCCGGAGCCGACCGAAGCGCCGGCACCAAGCAACTGATTCCTGGCGGGCGGAGGGCAACCTCCGCCCGTTCTGCAATGAAACTCACGATCTGTTCAAAGCAGCGAGGTGTGGTTTCCTTGCAACGGAACCTTACATGGCGTTCTAGTTCCCCTGGCAGCCCGACGGATGGCCCGCTCCGCTGCCTTCGACAGATGAGGACCCTCATGAAACCGCTTTTCCCTCGCCATCTTCTGACCGCTTCCGCCTTGTCCATCGCGGTCGGACTTGGCTATGCCGGCGCGCAGCAAGTGGTCGATCCCGCCAATGACGATGTCTCGCCGCAGGTGAGCCAGGAGGCGCAGGACGCCGCCAAGAACAACCAGCCGCTGGGCAAGGATGCCGGCGTGACCGAAACCGCGCAGGTGATGCCGGGCAGCTTTGCCGATCTGGCGGAAAAGGTGTCGCCGGCCGTCGTGAACATCACCACGACCTCGATCGTGTCGCAGCCGACGATGGGCCAGCGCGGCCCGGCATTCCCGGAAGGCAGCCCGTTTTCCGACCTGTTTCGTGATTTCGGCTTTCCCGGCGGCCCCGGTGGTCCCGAGGGCGGGCCGCAGCAGCGCCGCATGCCGCAGCGGTCGAACGCCCTCGGCTCGGGCTTCGTGATCTCGGCCGACGGCTATATCGTCACGAACAACCACGTTATCGAAGGCGCCGACCAGATCGAGATCGAGTTCTATTCCGGCCAGACGCTGCCGGCCACGGTCGTGGGCACGGATCCGAACACCGACGTGGCCCTGCTGAAGGTGGAAAGCACCGACCCGATCCCCTTCGTCAGCTTCGGCGACAGCGACAGCGCCCGTGTGGGGGACTGGGTCCTGGCCCTGGGCAACCCGCTGGGACAGGGCTTTTCGGCCAGCTCCGGGATCGTTTCGGCCCGGAACCGCGAACTGTCGGGAACCTATGACGACTATCTGCAGACCGACGCGGCGATCAACCGCGGCAACTCGGGCGGCCCGCTGTTCGACCTGAACGGCGAGGTGATCGGCGTGAACACAGCGATCCTGTCGCCGAACGGCGGCTCGATCGGGATCGGCTTCTCGATGGCGTCGAATGTCGTGTCGCAGGTGGTCGCGCAGCTGCAGGAATTTGGAGAGACACGCCGCGGCTGGCTGGGCGTGATGATCCAGGACGTGACGCCCGAGATGTCCGAGGCGCTGGGCCTGTCGGTCAGCGGCGGTGCCATGATTACCGACGTGCCCGAAGGTCCGGCCCGTGATGCCGGCCTGCAGACGGGCGACGTCATCACCAGTTTTGCGGGCTCCGAGGTCGAGGATACGCGCGGGCTGGTGCGCCGCGTGGCCGAGGCGCCGGCCGGCGAGGCGGTCGAGGTCGTGGTGATGCGCGACGGAGAGCCCGAAACGCTGAGCGTGACCCTGGGCCGGCGCGAAACGGCGCAGGGTGGCGCGACCGGGCCCGACACCTCGGACGAGCCGACCGAGAGCGACATCCTGGGCATGTCGGTTACCGCGCTGACGCCGGAAATGGCCGCCGAACTGGGCGCGCCGCGCGATGCGCGGGGCCTGGCCATCACGGGCGTCGATGCCGAAGGTCCGGCGGCTGAGAAGGGCCTGGCGGCAGGCGACATCATCACCGAGGTGAACCAGCAGCAGGTTGCCTCGGTCGCCGAACTGGAGGCGCGCGTGGAGGAAGCCCGCGAGGCCGGTCGCCGGTCGGTCCTGATGCTGATCCGCCGTGCCGGCGAGCCGCTG
Source organism: Paracoccus sp. KKT209 (assembly GCF_055635455.1). The sequence continues at coordinate 2,004,246 of NZ_CM145758.1, read as the reverse complement.
TTCGTGGCGCTGTCGCTGGAGGCCGATGAGGCGCCGACTGAGGACATGCCTGCCGAGGACATGCCCGCTGACGACGGCGCCGCCGAGGAAGCCCCGGCAGAATGATCGCCTGACCAAGTGACGCTGCTGCAGGGGGCGGTCCTTCGGGGCTGCCCCTTTTCAAATCGACGGTGATCGCCTAACTCCGGCGGAAACCAAGGGAACGAGCGAAGATGGCAAAGATTACCTATATCGAACACAACGGCACCCGGCATGAGGTCGAGGTCCGCCCCGGCATGACCGTCATGGAAGGTGCGCGCGACAACGGCATTCCCGGTATCGACGCGGACTGCGGCGGCGCCTGCGCCTGTTCGACCTGCCATGTCTATGTTGCCTCCGAATGGTTGGACCGGCTGCCGCCGCGCGATCCGATGGAAGAGGACATGCTGGATTTCGCCTATCAGCCCGATCCCGAACGCTCGCGCCTGACCTGCCAGATCAAGGTTACTGACGCGCTGGATGGCTTGGTCGTGCAGATGCCCGAACGGCAGATATGACCCCGGCGGTGCGAAGCGCCGCATCATTGCGCGGCCTGCCGGATCGCGACATCTGCGCGCGGCAGGCCGATTTGTCCGCCTAAACGGGAACTCTTCGTCTCGGCATTTCTTGGATTGGTTGCCACCAATCGAGAGAGCAGCACGATGACAGACCGCAACGACGACGCGATGCGCCCGGCGGCGCGTGACGATCAGGTCCTGACGAACCGGCAGGGCCATCCGGTGTCGAACAACCAGTCGCAGCGCACCGTGGGTCCGCGCGGCCCAGCAACGCTGGAAAACTATCAGTTTCTCGAAAAGATTTCGCATTTCGACCGCGAGCGCATTCCCGAGCGTGTCGTTCATGCCCGTGGTTTCGTCTGCTATGGCGAATTCGAGGCCAGCGGCATGATCGGCGATGAGCCCGCCAGCACCTATACGCGGGCGAGGCTGTTCCAGGACAAGGGCAAGAAGACGCCGCTGGCGATCCGCTTTTCCACCGTCATCGGCGGGCGCGACAGCTCCGAGACCGCCCGCGATCCGCGCGGCTTTGCGGTCAAGTTCTATACCGAGGACGGCAACTGGGACTTGGTCGGCAATAACCTGGCCGTCTTCTTCATCCGCGACGCGATCAAGTTTCCCGACGTGATCCATTCGCTGAAGCCCGACCCGGTGACCTTTCGCCAGGAACCGAACCGCATCTTCGACTTCATGAGCCAGACGCCCGAAGCGATGCACATGCTGACGCATCTGTTCAGCCCGCGCGGCATCCCGGCCAGCTATCGCCACATGGAGGGGTTCGGCGTCAACACCTACAAGATGGTGAACGCGGCGGGTGAGACGGTGCTGGTCAAGTACCACTTCCACCCGCGTCAGGGCGTGGCCAGCCTGACCGGCGAGGAGGCCGCCAAGGTGCAGGGGCAGGACCTGGGGTCGGCGTCGAAGGACCTGTTCACCGCGATCGAGATGGGCAACTTCCCACAATGGGACATGTATGTTCAGATCATGGAGGATCACGAGCATCCCGAACTGGACTGGGACCCGCTGGACGACACCAAGATCTGGCCGGAGAAGGATTTCCCGCTGCGCCACGTCGGCACGATGACGCTGAACCGCAATGTCGAGGATTTCTTCAACGAGAACGAGCAAATCGCGATGGGCACCGGCGTGCTGGTCGACGGGCTGGATTTCTCGGACGACAAGATGTTGGTCGGGCGGACGTTTTCCTATTCCGACACGCAGCGCTATCGCGTGGGGCCGAACTATCTGCAGTTGCCGGTGAACCAGCCCAAGGGCGCGGCGGTGGCGACGAACCAGTCGGGCGGCCAGATGTCCTTCTACCGTGACAAGGCGCCGGGGCAGAACCCTTCGGTCAATTACGAACCCTCGATCCACAACGGGTTGAAGGAGGCCGAGCGGCAGCCGGACAACCCGCCCGTGATCAGCGGCCAGCTGACCCGCAGCGTGCTGGAACGCCGCAACGACTATGTCCAGGCCCGCGGGCGTTTCTGCACCATGATGGACTGGGAGCGTGACGACCTGATCAAGACCATGGGCGAGATGCTGTCCCAATGCGACCGCGACGTGCAGGAGCGCATGGTCTGGCACCTGGCGATGGTACATGACGACTATGGCCGCCGCGTGGGCGAGGCGATCGGGGTGTCTATGGCGGACGTCCGTGACATGAAGCCGCTGCCGAACCAGGTCCTGACCGAGGAGGATCAACGCCGCCTCGCGAATCTCGGATCGAACGGCGACGCCATCGACCCGATCGTCTGGGGCCAGTGGACCAGCTCGGTCCAGAACCGTCAGGCAACCGCCGAGGAAGTGCTGGCGGGATCGCTGCCCGAGACGCATCGCGCCGCGGCCGAGTGACCCTCAGCGCCGCCACCGTCCGACTTTGGGCGGTGGCGGCAGGCTGGCCGTTTGACGCCGGCCCGTCCCGCACTAAGCTGCGGGCAAAGGAACGCGAAGGAAATCGAATGGATCTTCTGGCACGAGCGACCGCCGTCGTGGGGGGCACAATGGTGGCGCTGCGCCGCTTCGGGGCGCCCGGAACGCAGGCCGTGGGGCAGAGCCCCACCATCCCCAAGGCGAAAAAGCAGGGCATCATGACCCTGAAGATGCCAACCGCCAAAGGCTGGGAGCCGGGGCATGTTCCCACCGCCGCGCCCGGGCTGAAGGTCAATGCCTTCGCCTCGGGCTTGGAGCACCCGCGCTGGATCGAGGTCCTGCCCAACGGGGACGTGCTGGTGTCTGAGGCGAAGGAGCAGCCGGCACCCCCGCGCACCCTGATGGACCGCGCCGCCCAGGCCACGATGCGGCGCGCCAAGGCCATCGGGGCCAGCGCCAACCGCATCACCCTGTGGCGGGACACGGACGGCGACGGCGTGGCCGAAACGCGCGAGATCTTTTTGCAGGGGCAGAACCAGCCCTTTGGCATGGCGCTGGTCAACGGCACCTTCTATGTCGGCAATACGGACGGCATCGTGGCCTTTCCTTATCAGGAAGGGTCCACGCGCCTGACGGGGGCGGGCCGCAAGCTGGTGGAGTTCAAGCCGGGCGGTCACTGGACCCGCAGCCTGATCGTGTCGCCCGACGGCACGCGCATCTATGCCGGCGTCGGGTCGCTGAGCAATATCGGCGACAAGGGCATGGAGGCCGAAGAGGGGCGCGCTGCCATCTGGGAGCTGGAACTGGCCACCGGCAAGGCGCGCATCTTTGCCTCGGGCTTGCGCAATGCGGTCGGCATGGCCTGGGAGCCCGGAACCGGCGTCCTGTGGACGGTGGTGAACGAACGCGACGGTCTGGGCGACGAGACGCCGCCCGACTACCTGACCTCGGTGAAGGAAGGCGGGTTCTATGGCTGGCCCTATTGCTATTGGGGCCAGACGGTGGATAACCGGGTCGAACAGGACCCCGCGCTGGTGGCGCGGGCCATCACGCCGGATTACGCCCTGGGCGGGCATACGGCGTCCCTGGGTCTCTGCTGGATGCCGGAAGGGACACTGCCGGGCTTTCCCGAAGGCATGGTGATCGGGCAGCACGGGTCGTGGAACCGTTCGACCCTCAGCGGCTACAAGCTGATCTTCGTGCCCTTCCAGAACGGTCGTCCCTCAGGGCCGCCGCGCGACATCCTGTGGGGGTTCCTGTCGGATGACGAAAAGGTCGCCTATGGACGGCCGGTCGGCGTCACCGTCGGCCCGGACCGCAAGTCCCTGCTGATGGCGGACGACGTGGGCGACATCATCTGGCGGGTCAGCGGCGCCTGAGCACGGGCCAAGCCGGTTCCGGGCGTATGAGCGCCCGGTGCCACCGCCTGAGCAATCCATGGCTGTCTGACCCATACCGGATGAGGCTGTGCTCCGTCGCGGAAACAGCTCACAAAGTCAATCTACTAGAAGATTTTGGCTGGGGCGGTAGGATTCGAACCTACGGTACACGGTACCAAAAACCGATGCCTTACCACTTGGCCACGCCCCAACTGTGGAGGGTGAATACCCAAGGCTTCCGGGGGGTGCAAGTCGAAAATTCGAGAAATCTTGCTCCTTTGTCGCGCGGCGGCTATCCCGCCCGCATGGAGCATTTTGACCTTGTGATATTGGGTGCCGGCGCGGCCGGGCTGTTCTGCGCGGGCTCTGCCGTGGGGCAGGGGCGGCGCGTGCTGGTGCTGGATCATGCCGAAAAGCCGGCGGAAAAGATTCGCATCTCGGGTGGGGGGCGGTGCAATTTCACGAATCTGGCGACGGGGCCCGAGCGGTTCCTGTCGGCCAATCCGCGCTTTGCGGCCAGCGCGCTGGCGCGCTATCGACCGACGGCTTTCGTGGACCTGGTCGACCGGGCGGGGATCAGCTGGCACGAAAAGACGCAGGGACAGCTGTTTTGCGACGGCAAGGCCACCCAGATCACTGACATGCTGCTGGATCGCATGGAGGGTGCCGAATTACGGCTGGCGACGCAGGTCGTGTCGGTGGCGCAGGAGGGTGGCAGCTTCGTCCTGCGGACCAGCGCCGGCGTGATCCGGACCGATCGCCTTGTGGTGGCGACCGGCGGCAAGTCGATCCCCAAGATCGGAGCCACGGGGCTGGCCTATGACCTCGCGCGTCAGTTCGGCCTGCGCCTGGTGGAACAGCGGCCGGCCTTGGTGCCGCTGACCTTTGCCGAACAGGACCTGGCCCTGTGCCGCCCCTTGGCGGGCCTGTCGGTCGAGGCGCGAATTGTCCATGGCGACGGGCAATTCCGGGATGCGCTGCTGTTCACGCATCGCGGGCTGAGCGGGCCGGTCATCCTGCAGATCTCCAGCTTCTGGCAGCCTGGAGAGGAGTTGCAGATCGACCTCGCACCTGATCTAGACATCGCCTCCGCGCTGAAGGAGGCGCGCGGCAGGAACGGGCGCGTCGCCGTCGCCACGGCTTTGGCGCAGTTCCTGCCCGAGCGGCTGGCCCAGGCTGTTGGCGGGGAGATGGGGCTGGCCGGCGCCCGTCTGGCGGACCAGCCCAATCGGCAGCTGGAGGCACTGGGCCGGCGCGTGAACGGCTGGCGTCTGCGGCCGGTCGGGACCGAAGGGTACCGGACGGCCGAAGTGACGCTGGGCGGCATCGACACCCGGGATCTGGACGCCAAGACCCTGCAGGCGCGGCAGGTGCCGGGGCTGTTCTTCATCGGGGAATGCGTGGACGTGACCGGCTGGCTGGGGGGCTACAACTTCCAGTGGGCCTGGGCCTCGGCCGATGCGGCGGGGCGGGCGGCCTAGCGCCCGCCGGGCGTCAGCAGGTCGCGCCCGTCCGGCACGCGTTCCCGTTCCACCATCGCCTCGAAGGCCGCATCCGGCGCGGGATCGGTCAGCCGGTGATCGGCAGGACGCAGCGGGCGGGGCGGGGCGGCGGCTTCGGCCTCGGGCTGTTCCAGCCGGAGGCGATGCACCGGTTCGGGCACAAGATAACCCTTGGCGTCCAGCGCGTGGCGCAGAAGGCGGAACGCCTCGCCCCGCGCCAGGTCGAAGTCCGTCCCGTCCTGCGAGACCCATCCCCCGGCCCGGATCACCACATGCTCCGGCCCCTGGGCATCCAGCCAGGCGACGGGTTCCGGACGGTCGAGGACAAAGGACATGCCGCGCAGCGACCTCAGCACCAGGTCGCGCGCGCGGCCCAGGTCGGCGCCGGGATCGATCGCCAGATCGACCATGAAGCGCCGTTCGGGATTGCGGGTATAGTTTGTCAGCACCGCCTTGTAGATGATCTGGTTGGGAATGCGGATGTGGTTGCCGTCCAGCGTCAGCAGCGTCGTCCCGCGGCTGGTCAGCCGGATCACGCGGCCCCGCAGGCCGTTCACCTCGATCAGGTCGTTGGGGTTGAAGGGCTGCCGCAGGGACAGCAGCATGGTGGCCACGACGCCTTCGATCGTGTCACGGGCGGCAAAGCTCAGCGACAGCCCGAAGATGCCCGCAGCCCCCAGAAGCGTTCCCAGAAGGGCGCGCGCGCCCATCAGGTCCAGCGCCACCACCAGCGCCACGATCCAGGCGACCAGGCGGATCGCCTGCGCCAGAAAACCGGCGATGAACGGATTGGGCGCCAGGCGGGAGAGGACACCTTCCCGCCGCGACAGCCAGCCGCCGCCCAGGACGATCACGGCGCCCACCGCCAGACCCAGCAGCAGGAAGGGCAGCCCGGCGATCATCCGGGTCAGGCGCGCCTGGAACCGCTCGCGCACCGAATCGAGCCGCGTGGCCAGGTCCGTGGACAGCCGCACCGAATCCTCGATCGCGACCACGCCGTCCATGCGGGCGATCAATGTCTTGAGACGGTCGACCGAGGCCTGCTCGGTCACCTCGCCGCGCAGGGTGACGATACCGGCATCGACACCGGCCCGCAGTCCATCGAAATCAGGCAGTTGGGCCAGGATGCTGGAAATGCGATTAAGAATGGCCAAGTCGGTCGCGCCGTCGTCGGTGATCGAGATCATCCCCGACGGCGCCGGACCCTGCGGCTCGGCCGGCTGCGCGGCCGCGGCCCAGGGCAGGCACAGCGCCGCGCAGATCAGCAGCGCACGGATCATGCGTTCAGCGGATCCGCCTTGGCCAGGGCATCGAACTGCATCAGCGAGGCGATCAGTGCCGGCATCTGGTGCAGGGGGATCATGTTCGGCCCGTCCGAGGGCGCGGTGTCGGGGTCCTGATGCGTCTCGATGAAGACGCCCGCGACGCCCAGGGCCACCGCCGCGCGGGCCATGACCGGTGCGAATTCGCGCTGCCCGCCCGAGGAACCGCCCTGGCCGCCGGGCTGCTGGACCGAATGGGTCGCGTCCATGATCACCGGATAGCCGGTCCGCGCCATCGTCGGCAGGCCCCGCATGTCCGCCACCAGTGTGTTGTAACCAAAGCTGGTGCCGCGTTCCGTCAGCAGGATGTTGTGATTGCCCGTCGACGCCACCTTGTCGGCCACGTTCGGCATGTCCCAAGGCGCCAGGAACTGGCCCTTCTTGATGTTGACGACCGCACCGGTACGGCCGGCCGCCAGCAGCAGGTCGGTCTGGCGGCACAGGAAGGCAGGGATCTGGATGACGTCGACGACCTCGGCCGCGCGCACCGCCTGTTCGGCATCATGGATGTCGGTCAGGACCGGGCAGCCAACGCGTTCGCGCACAGTCGCCAGGATCTGCAACCCCTCGTCGATGCCCAGGCCGCGGCGCCCCGACAGCGAGGTGCGGTTGGCCTTGTCATAGCTGGCCTTGAACACGAACTGCGCCCCCGCATCCGCACAGGCCCCGGCCATCGTCTCGGCGATCATCAGCGCGTGGTCCAGGCTTTCCAGCTGGCACGGGCCCGCGATGACCGTCAGCGGCAGGTCGTTGCCGCAGGTGATCTGGCCGATGGGGATATGTTTGTGGTGCGTCATGTCGAAACCTGTTCGCGAAGAATGGAGGCCGTCAGCGACAGCATCAGGTAGATGGCCGAAAACAGCAGGAAAGCCACCAGCGTGTTCTGGAAGGCCTTGGGATATGTCGCCTCGTCCGGGGGGATGGGCGAAACCGACAGCGACAGGTAGCGGACCTGCTTGTTGGCTTCAATCCTTGCCGTCTCCATCTGGGCCGCGGCGGCGGAGAGAAGCTCCTGCCGGGTCAGCAGTTCGGCCTCGGCCACGCGCAGCTCGCCGCCGATGGCGGCCAGCGAGCTGCGGCTGCTGCTGTCCTCGGTCAGCTGCAGGCGGGTCTGGACGATCATCTCGCGCAGGCGGGCGATGTCGCCGCGCACGGCCGAGACGCGGCTTTGCACGGGCTGGGGGTTCGCCAGAAGCTGCCCCAGCTCCAGCTGCTTTTCGGTCAGCTGCCCTTCAAGCTGCGACACCTGGCCCATCACCACCGAACTTTCCGCCGCCGGGTCAAGGACGCCAAGCCGCTGCTGGAGGTCCTGCACGCGCTGCTGGGCTGCCAGCATCTTGGCCTCGGCATCCTGATAGGTCTCGATCGCGCCGGCCATCTGGTCCGAACGCTTGCGCGAGGTCAGCGCATCCACCTGTTCCTCGGCATAGGAGATCAGCGCCAGCGAGAATTCCCGGCTCAGGTCCGGGTCGGGGGCGATCACCTCCATGTTCAGCATTCCCTCGGTCGGGTCATAGCCAATCTTGACCGAATTCTTGTAAACCGAATAGGCGGCCTCATTCGTGGCATCGGCCGCCAGCCGTTTGACCGGATCGACCGCAGGATCCTGGTAGGCGCGCTTGAAGCCTTTGTCGCGGTCCAGCCGCAGCATCGCGTCGCGCGAGGTCAGATAGCTTTGAACCGCGACGGAATCGGTGTTCACGCCCATCCCCGATCCGCCCAAAATGCCGCCGATACCGCCGCCGTGGCCACCATCGGCCGTCTGGATCTGGAACTGCGAGATCGTGGCATAAAGGGGCGTCGCGATCCGGGCATAGTACCATCCGACCAGCAGCGTGGGCAGCAGCACGAACAGGAACAGCCGCGCCGCCAGCATCATCATGCGCCGGCGCCGCCTGCGGGCCAGGTCGCGCTGGATGCGATAGATCTCGGCCGCGCGTTTTTCTTCGGTCAGATCCTCGCGCGAGGGCAGGGCGGGACGCTTGCTAGGCAGCGCCTCGGGGACGATCGACGGGACTCCCGTCGGGCGGATGGCCGGGGCATTGGGCGCAGGCGCGGATTGCGCACGGCTGCCTTCGGACGACAGGATGGTGCCGACGCTGCCGCGATGGGACGGGTCGATCCCACGTTCGCGCAGGCGCAGCACTGCCTCTTCGCCCGAAGACACCTTGATCTGGTGCAGGTTGGCGATGCGGCGGGCGATGCGCAGCTGCCGATCGGTCAGCTTCTCGGCACGGATCGCGGCCAACCTGGTGTCCAGGTCGGCATCCTGTGCGACCGGGTCCTCTGCGGGCTTGTTCAGGCCGAAGCCTTCGAAACCGTCCTCGACCGGCTCGGTTGCCATGAACCGCGCCATGCGGGCCTCTTCGTCATCGGCCGCGGCAGGAGTGGCGGTCTTGCGCGTCACCTCCAGCCGGACTGCCGGGGCCGGGCCGGCCGGCGGCGGTGCGGCCGGACCGTCATCTGGCGTGACAGGACGCGCGGGACCGGGCTTGACGGAGTCCGAGACGGAGCCGTGATACCGGCGCGCTTTAGGAGGTGTAGTCATAGTATTGCTTCGCCTCGTCCAAGGTCTCGAACATGTAGAGTTTGCCGTCGCGCAGGATCGCGGCCCGGTTGCAGAACTTCTCGATCGTGCTGGGCTGGTGGGACACGATGACCGTGGTCGCGGTCTTCAGCCGGTCGAACAGCACGCGCCCCGCCTTGCGGTTGAACTCCACATCGGTGGTCTGGGGCATGCCTTCGTCGATCAGGTAGATGTCGAAATCCAGCGCCAGCAGCAGCGAAAAGGTAAAGCGCTGCCGCATGCCGCTGGAATAGGTCCCGACCGGCATGTCGAAATATTCGTGAATGTCGCAGAGCCAGCGCGTGAAGGCCGCGACGTAATCCGGGTCCAGCCCGTAGATGCGCGCGATATAGCGCGAATTCTCGTTGCCGGTATGGCGCGACACCAGGCCGCCCATGAAGCCGAGCGGAAAGGAGATGCGGCAGTCGCGGCGGATGCGCCCCTCGTCCGGCTTTTCCAGCCCGCACATCATGTTCACCAGCGTCGTCTTGCCGGTGCCGTTGGGGGCCAGGATGCCAAGCGACTGGCCCAGCTCAACCCGGAAGGAGGCCTGGTCCAGGATGATCTTGTGCTGCCGGCCCGTCCAGAACGACTTGGAGACGTTGTCGAATTCGAGCATGGCGTTGCTTTACCGGAGGAAAGGGGACGCAAGGCATGTCCTGCGGTGCGCCTCGCCTACAAGTTGCAGACCATATTGCGACCCGGTCAGCCTGTCCAGTCTTCGCCATCTGCCCACATAAATCATGATGCCGCGAGTCTTCTTTGGGGCGATTTTTAGACTAAGTGGCGGTCATGATACCCCTGATCGACCAGATCCGCGCCTGCCGCCTGTGCGAGGGCCGCTTTGCGGCCACCGCCACGCGCCATTCGCCACGCCCGGTGGCGTGGTTCCGGCCGGGCGCGCGCATCCTGATCGTGGGGCAGGCGCCGGGCGCGCGGGTCCATGAGAGCGGCCGGCCCTTCACCGACCGGTCGGGGGACCGTCTGCGGGACTGGATGGGGATCGACGAGGCGCAGTTCTATGACCAGGGCCGCATCGCGGTCGTGCCGATGGCCTTCTGCTTTCCGGGCTATGACGCCAGGGGGTCGGACCTGCCGCCGCCGCCGATCTGCGCGGCCACTTGGCGTGACCGCGTGATGCAGCAGTTGCAGCCGCGCCTGACGCTGCTGGTGGGCGGGCACGCGATGCGCTGGCACCTGGGCGCGCGCAACGTGACCCAGACGGTGCGCGACTGGCGCAGCCATGGCCCGCATGTCTTTCCGCTTCCCCATCCCAGCTGGCGCAACACCGGCTGGCTGCGGAGCAATCCGTGGTTCGGGGCCGAGCTGCTGACCGAGCTGCGTCAGGCCGTGGCTGCCCAGCTGGGTCCGGAAGCGCCCTCCGCCGGTTCCTGAAAACCATCAAATTGGGCGCGTGATGGCGGAACCATCGCCGAAACCCGGCGGTTCATGCTTCTGGCATTGTTCAATCTTGCCAATTTCAGTAACGTCCACGCGATCTTGCGCAGGATGGATGCCTTTGGCATTTGTCCATCCGAAAAACCAAGGGAGAAGCCGTATGAGCAAATTGAAACCGATCCTGCTGAGCACCGCCTTCGCGCTGGCTGCCGGTCCGGTCATGGCCCAGCAGGAGCAGTTCATCACCATCGGCACCGGCGGACAGACCGGCGTCTACTATGTCGTCGGCCAGTCGATCTGCCGCCTCGTGAATCGCGAGACCGCCGAAACCGGCCTGCGCTGCACCGCGCCCGCCACCGGCGGGTCGATCGCCAACATCAACGCCATCAAGGCCGGCGACATGACCATGGGCATCGCCCAGTCCGACTGGCAGTACCATGCCTATAACGGCAGCTCGGACTATGAGGGCGACGCCTTCGAGGGCCTGCGCGCCGTCTTTGCCGTCCATCCCGAGCCCTTCACCGTCGTGGCGCGTGCCGACAGCGGCATCGAGAACTTCGAGGATCTGGCCGGCAAGCGCGTGAACGTCGGCAACCCCGGTTCCGGCTCGCGCGGGACGTTCGAGATCGTGCTGGACGCCATGGGCATGTCGATGGACGACTTTGCGCTGGCGTCCGAACTGCGCCCGGCGGAACAGTCGGCCGCCCTGGGCGACAACCAGGTGGACGCGATCAGCTATACCGTGGGTCACCCCAACGGCTCGATCCAGGAAGCGACCTCGACCGTGGACGCGCGCCTGGTGACGGTTGCGGGCGAGGCCATCGACAAGCTGGTCGAGGAGAACCCCTATTACGCCAAGGTCACCATTCCCGGCGGCATGTATGCCGGCAATGACGAGCCGACCGAGACCTTCGGCGTGAAGGCCACCTTCGTCACCTCCGAGGATGTGCCCGAGGAAACCGTCTACCAGGTCGTCAAGACGGTCTTTGACAACTTCGATCGCTTCAACGGCCTGCACCCCGCCTTCGCGGACCTGGAGCCCGAGGAGATGATCGCCGACGGCAACAGCGCGCCCTTGCACGCAGGCGCCGAACGCTACTACCGCGAGCGCGGCTGGATCGAGTGATCCGGCGTTGATCGGGGCGGTCCTTCGGGGCCGCCCTTTCATCATGAGCCAAGGATAACAAGACGCTTTGCAGGGGGAGCCGTGATGAACGAAACCGACAAGACCAAGAAGGTCGCGACGCCTCAGCAGCAGGCCAGCGCCGTCGAGATGCAGGCCGCCGGCCGGGGCGAGCTGTCGCAGGAGGAGCTGGACGAACTGGTCGCCTCCTCCGACACCGGCGCGCGCACGCCGCCGGGCCTTGTCGGCAAGCTGATCCTGACGGTCGCCCTCTGCTGGTCACTGTTCCAGCTGTGGATCGCCTCGCCTCTGCCCTTCATGCTGGATTTCGCGATCATCAGCGCGACCGATGCCCGCGCGGTCCACCTGGCCTTCGCCCTGTTCCTGGCCTTCATGGCCTACCCGGCCGAGCGGTCCCCCTTCCAGCTGGGTCTGGGCATCGGCGTGCCGCTGATCCTGTCGGGCCTGTTCATCTATGGCGCGCCGGGCGACATGCCCGGTTGGTGGATCGGGCTGATCGCCTTGGCGCTGATCGCGGCCATCCTGCTGGGCAGCCCCAAGAACCGCGTTCCCCTGTGGGAATGGCTGCTGGCCCTGACCGCGGCGGCGGCCGCGCTTTATGTGTTCTACTACAGCGACGAACTGGGCCGCCGCGTCGGCGCGCCCCTGCGCCAGGACCTGGTCGTGGCCGTGATCGGCCTGATGCTGCTGCTGGAGGCCACGCGCCGCAGCCTGGGCCCCGCGCTGATGATCGTGGCGACGGTCTTTCTGGTCTATACCTTCCTGGGCCCCTACATGCCCTCGATCATCGCGCATCGGGGCAATTCGCTGACCGAGGTCGCCAACCACCAGTGGATCACGACCGAGGGTGTCTTTGGCATCGCCCTGGGCGTCTCCACCAGCTTCGTCTTCCTTTTCGTGCTCTTCGGCGCGCTTCTGGACAAGGCGGGGGCGGGCAACTACTTCATTCAGGTAGCCTTTTCGCTGATGGGCCACATGCGCGGCGGACCGGCCAAGGCGGCGGTGGTCAGCAGCGCGATGACCGGCCTGATCTCGGGATCCTCCATCGCCAACGTGGTCACCACAGGAACCTTCACCATCCCGCTGATGAAGAAGGTGGGCTTTTCCAGCGAAAAGGCCGGCGCGGTCGAGGTCGCATCCTCGGTCAACGGCCAGATCATGCCCCCCGTCATGGGGGCGGCGGCCTTCCTGATGGTCGAATATGTCGGCATCCCCTATTTTGACGTGGTCAAGCACGCCTTCCTGCCGGCCACGATCAGCTATATTGCGCTGGTCTATATCGTCCACCTGGAGGCGATGAAGGCGGGGATGGAAGGGCTGCCGCGGTCCTACACGCCGCCGCCGATTCTGCAGCGCCTGCTGACTGGCGCCTTCGTCATCGCGGGCATCTGCGCGCTGTCGCTGGCGGTCTATTACGGCATGGGCTGGATCCGGCCGGCCTTTGGCGCGAATTCGCCCTATGTCGTCTTTGCCCTGCTGACGGCAGCCTATGTCGCGCTGCTGTGGGTCGCCTCGCGCGAAGAGCCGCTGCAGATCGATGATCCCGATGCGCCGGTGGCGGCACTGCCCCTGCCGGGGCCGACGGTGCGGTCAGGCCTGCACTATATCCTGCCGGTGGTCGTGCTGGTCTGGGCACTGATGGTGGACCGGCTGTCGCCGGGCCTGTCGGCCTTCTGGGCCACGGCCTACATGATCTTCATCCTGGTGACGCAGCGCCCGCTGATGGTGTGGTTGCGCGGCGCGGACCGCAGCGGCAATACCAGCACCGGCCGCGCGCTGCGCTCCGGTGCGGATGACCTGGTGGACGGTCTGATCTCGGGCGCGCGCAACATGATCGGCATCGGCATCGCGACCGCCACGGCGGGCATCATCGTGGGCGCCGTCAGCCAGACCGGCGTCGGCTCTGCCCTGGCCGATGTGGTCGAGGTGCTGTCGGGCGGCAACCTGCTGGCGATCCTGGCGCTGACGGCGGTCCTGTCGCTGATCTTGGGGATGGGCCTGCCGACGACGGCCAACTACATCGTCGTCTCGGCCCTTCTGGCCCCGGTGATCGTGACCCTGGGGCAGCAGAACGGGCTGATCGTGCCGCTGATCGCGGTGCACCTCTTCGTCTTCTACTTCGGCATCATGGCGGATGTGACGCCGCCGGTGGGGCTGGCGTCCTTTGCCGCCGCGGCCGTGTCGGGGGGCGATCCCATCCGCACGGGGGTGGTGGCCTTCTTCTACAGCCTGCGGACCGCGGCGCTGCCCTTCTTGTTCATCTTCAACACCGATCTGCTGCTGATCGACGTGGGCTGGGCGCAGGGCATCTTTGTCTTTGTCACGGCGACCATCGCGATGCTGCTGTTTGCGGCGGCGACGCAGGGCTGGTTCCTGGTGCGCAACCGCATCTGGGAAAGCGCGGCGCTGCTGCTGATCGCCTTCACGATCTTTCGTCCGGGCTTTTTCTGGAGCTATGCCTATCCTCCCTTCGAGGAGCGTCCGGGTTCGGAATTCGTGCAGGCGCTGGAGGACAGCGCGCCGGGCGAGGGGTTGCGCCTGCGCATTTCGGGGCTGAACGACATCGGCACGCCGGTCGAATTCGCGGCACTGCTGCCGGTGCCCGCCGGCGAGACGGGCGCGGATCGCCTGGCCGCCGCGGGGATCGAGCTGATCCAGGACGGCGACCGCACGGTCATCGACAACGTGGCCTTCGACAGCCCGGCGCAGGAGGCCGGACTGGACTGGGATCAGACGATCCTGGCGGTGCAGGCGCCGGTCGCCACGCCCTCGCGCTACTGGATCTATGTCCCGGCCTTCCTGCTGCTGGGCCTGCTGGTCTGGGCGCAGCGCCGCCGCGCCGGTCCCGCCGAAACCTCCCAGTCCGGAAAGGATGCGCGCCATGCATGACAATGTCCTGTTGCCCGTCGACCTTCAGCATCCCGAAAGCTGGGAAAAGGCCCTGCCGGTCGCCCGGCGGCTGGCAGGAGAGACCGGCATCATCCACCTGCTGGGCATCGTGCATGATTTCGGCAGTTCGATGGTCGCCACCTTCCTGCCCAAGGGGTATGAGCAGAAGGCCCTGCAGGCCATGAAGGAGGCGCTGGACGACTTTGCCGCCCGGCATTTCCCGGATGAAAGCCGGGTCCGCATCCATGTGGGGCATGGTCATGTCGCGGAAACCATCCTGAAGGCCGCGGCCCGGCACGGTGCCGACCTGATCGTCATGGCCAGCGACAAGCCGGATGAATTGCGCAGCATCCTGGTCAGCCGGGACGCCAATGCCGTGGTGCGGCACTCCCCCGTGTCAGTGATGGTGGTGCGCTGACCGATGGCGACTGATCTCGAGATCGCGCGGGCGGCGTCCAAGCGCCCGATCAACCAGATTGCCCAGGTGCTGGGCCTGACCGACCGCCAGATCCTGCCCTATGGCCATGACAAGGCCAAGATCACGCACGAGGCCATCGCGGGCCTTGAAGGGCGCGCCTTGGGACGGCTGATCCTGGTGACGGCGATCAATCCTACCCCTGCGGGCGAGGGCAAGACCACCACCACCGTCGGCCTGGGGGACGCGCTGAACCGCATCGGACAGCGTGCGACGGTCTGCATCCGCGAGGCGAGCCTGGGCCCGAATTTCGGCCTGAAGGGCGGTGCGGCCGGGGGCGGACATGCCCAGATCGTGCCGATGGAGGACATGAACCTTCACTTCACCGGCGATTTCCACGCCATCACCGCGGCGCATAACCTGCTGGCCGCGATGATCGACAACCATGTCCACTGGGGGAATGCGCTGGAGATAGACACCCGCCGCATCACCTGGAGGCGCGCGATGGACATGAACGACCGGGCGCTGCGCGACGTGGTCTTTGGCCTGGGCGGGCCGGGCAACGGGTTTCCGCGCCAGTCGGGCTTTGACATCACCGTGGCGTCCGAGGTCATGGCCATCCTGTGCCTGGCCAGCGACCTGGCGGACCTGCAGGACCGGCTTGGCCGCATCGTGGTCGCCTATACCCGCGACCGCCAGCCGGTGACGGCGCGCGACCTGAAGGCCGATGGCGCGATGACGGTCCTGCTGAAGGACGCCCTGCAGCCGAACCTGGTCCAGACGCTGGAGAACAACCCGGCCCTGGTCCATGGCGGGCCCTTTGCCAATATCGCGCATGGCTGCAACAGCGTCATCGCCACCCGTGCGGCCCTGCGCCTGTCGGATTACGTCGTGACCGAGGCGGGCTTCGGGGCCGATCTGGGAGCCGAAAAGTTCCTGAACATCAAGTGTCGCCTGGCCGGGCTGGCCCCTGCGGCGGTGGTGCTGGTGGCGACGATCCGGGCGCTGAAGATGAACGGGGGCGTCGCCAAGGCGGATCTGGGGGCCGAGGATGTCGCGGCCGTCACCCGTGGCTGTCCCAACCTGGGGCGGCATATCGAGAACATCCGCAGCTTTGGCCTGCCGGTCGTGGTGGCGTTGAACCACTTTTCCGGCGACACCGAGGCCGAGATCGCGGCCTTGCGCGACTATTGCGCCGGGCATGGCGTGCAGGCCATTCTGTGCCGCCACTGGGCCGAAGGCGGGGCAGGGGCCGAGGATCTGGCCCATGCCGTGGTGGCGCTGGCCGAGGGTGATCTGGCGGATTTCCGCACGCTCTATCCCGACGAGATGCCGCTGTGGCAAAAGATCCAGACCATCTGCACGCGCATTCACCGCGCCGCCCGAGTGGAGGCGGCGCCGGGCGTGCAGGAGCAACTGCTGGCCTGGGAAGCCGCCGGACACGGCCGGATGCCGGTCTGCATCGCCAAGACCCAGTACAGCTTTTCCACCGACCCCGATCTGCGGGGGGCACCCGAGGGTCATGTGATCCCGGTCCGGGAGGTGCGGCTGAACGCGGGCGCGGGCTTCGTGGTGGCCATCTGCGGGCAGATCATGACGATGCCGGGCCTGCCGCGGCAGCCAGCCGCCGAGGTCATTGGCCTGGATGATCAGGGCCGGGTCGAGGGGCTGTTCTAGGGCTCAGGCGGCGACGGCGACCGGACTCTCCCCCTCCAGCAGCTGCGTCAGCAGGATCACGTCGTCCAGGTGGTCCAGCAGCACAGCCGCATCCGCCCCGGCCGCACAGTCGGCCAGGGCTGCGGATGCCATGCGCCGCGCCATCTGGCGGACCTCCGGCGGAGGGAGGTCCGACTGGTGATGCAGGGCGATCCGTGCCAGCGCGCGGAACGCCGCCCGGTCATCATCTGCCGCGGCCCGCTGCCACTGGGCCATGAGCGTCGCGGGCAGGTGCCCTTTCAGGCAGACGGGGCTGCCCCTCAGCCAAGCCATCTCGACCTGGGCGGGGGTGTCCTGCAGCCCGGTCCGATCCGGGCTCAGCCCCAGCAGCCTGCGCAGCCGCCGCGCGACGGAGGCATCGCGAAAGCTGATCTGCGCCAGGGACTGCAGCCGGGCGGGCTCCACCGGCAGAGCAGGCAGGGCCGCGCGCGCCAACCAGTCCCGCCCCGTCGCCCGCGTCAGGCTGGCCGCCGCGTGCAGGTGCAGCGGGCCGTCACCGGCCGTTGCTGCCAGAGCGGCCGCAATCTCTGTCGCTGCGGCCTGAAGCGGTTGCGGCCTCAGCCAGACAGGCGGCGGACCGTGCCAGCGGCGATAGGCCGCCAGATGCAGGGCCATGACCACCAGCAGCGTCGCCTCCACCCCATCGGCGAAATCCTGGTCGGAGGTTGAAAACCCGAGCCGCGGCGGAAAGGACCCGTCGGGCCGTTGGATCTGGATCAGGTCCGCAACCAGGTCGGCGATGTCGTGGTCCGGGTCGACCAGCCGCAGGCAAAAGGCGATGCGGGCCACCGATTGCGCACATCCGTCCGCCTGGGCCCAGACTGCCAGCGCCTTCAGATGGTCGAAGATGGCACTGAACTGGCGCGCGTGCGACAGCCGGGGCCGCACCGCGCCGTGGCGATAGAGCGCCGCCACAAGGGTTGCCACCCGCTGGACGTGGCAGGGGGTCAGCGTCCAGGCCGGGGGCTGGGTGGTCAGCAGCGTCTCGGCCCGGGAGATGAGGTCGGGATCGTCCGACAGCATCAGGCGATGCGCCAACGGCAGGTCCGCGTCTTCGGCCAGCGTATCGCAGGCCAGCTGCCAGACCGGGTCCGTCCGGTCCACCAGGCCGCCGGCAAGGACCAGGTCCAGCATCGGCGGGCTTCGCTCACCCGCCAGCACACGCTGCGCGGCTTGCCGAAGCAGCGGGGGTTTGAAGCGCCGCAGCACGATCACCTCCAAGGGAGAGATCCGGCCGCGGAGGCCGCTGAGGACCGGTGCGCAGCCCGCCGCCAGCGCCAGGGGGCCAAGGCCCGGATGATCGACAGGGCAGGGGTCCGGCAGATCCATGATCTTTTGACGCAGCCATTCAAGGCCCCTGTTTGACAGCAGCCGCATCAACTGCTCCAGCGATCCATCCATCGGCGATCCTTTCCCCTCTGGGGTCATGTTGACGAGGCCGCGTCCAGCTGCAACCTCTAGATGCAGACAAGTGGATCAAATACACGTCGCATGGCGGCAATTGCGCCCGGCGCGTGGTCGCGGTAAAGCCCCCGCATGAGCAACCGCCCCGATCTTCCGCCCGAAATCGCCCGCCGCCGGACATTCGCGATCATCTCGCATCCGGACGCCGGCAAGACCACGCTGACCGAGAAGTTCCTGCTGTATGGTGGCGCGATCCAGATGGCCGGGCAGGTGCGGGCCAAGGGCGAGGCGCGGCGCACGCGGTCGGACTTCATGAAGATGGAGCAGGACCGCGGCATCTCGGTTTCGGCCTCGGCCATGTCATTCGATTTCGACGGGCATCGCTTCAACCTGGTCGACACGCCGGGCCACAGCGACTTTTCCGAGGACACCTATCGCACGCTGACGGCGGTGGACGCGGCGATCATGGTGATCGACGGCGCGAAGGGCGTCGAATCGCAGACGC
This sequence comes from Paracoccus sp. KKT209, assembly GCF_055635455.1. The sequence goes on along the minus strand of NZ_CM145758.1, from coordinate 1,985,598 downwards.
GCAAGCTGTTCGAGGTCTGCCGGCTGCGTGACCTGCCGATCCTGACCTTCTGCAACAAGATGGACCGCGAATCCCGCGACACCTTCGAGATCATCGACGAGATCCAGGAGAACCTGGCCATCGACGTGGCGCCTGCCAGTTGGCCCATCGGCGTCGGGCGCGACTTCATCGGTTGCTACGACATGCTGAACGACCGGCTGGAGCTGATGGACCGCGCCGACCGCAACAAGGTGGCGGAATCGATCAAGCTGAACGGCCTGGACGATCCGCGCATGTCGGATCACATCCCCGCCGACCTGCTGGAAAAGCTGCGCGAGGAAGTCGAGATGGCGCGCGAGCTGCTGCCCGCCTTCGACCGCAAGTCGTTCCTGGAAGGGCACATGACGCCCATCTGGTTCGGCAGCGCGATCAACAGCTTTGGCGTGCAGGAGCTGATGAAGGGCATCGCGCAATACGGGCCCCCGCCGCAGCCCCAGAACAGCGCGGAGCGCGAGATCGCGCCCGAGGAGACGCCGGTCACCGGCTTTGTCTTCAAGGTGCAGGCCAACATGGACCCCAAGCACCGCGACCGCGTGGCATTTGTCCGCCTGGCCTCGGGGCATTTCGAGCGCGGCATGAAGATGGTCCATGTCCGGTCGAAGAAGCCGATGGCCGTGTCGAACCCGGTCCTGTTCCTGGCGGCTGACCGCGAACTGGCCGAGGAGGCGTGGGCAGGCGACATCATCGGCATTCCGAACCACGGCCAGCTGCGCATCGGCGATGCCCTGACCGAGGGCGAGGCGCTGCGCTTTACCGGCATCCCGTCTTTCGCGCCGGAACTGCTGCAATCGGTGCGGGCGACCGATCCGATGAAGGCCAAGCACCTGGAAAAGGCGCTGATGCAGTTCGCCGAAGAGGGCGCGGCCAAGGTGTTCAAGCCCGCCATCGGGTCGGGCTTCATCGTGGGTGTCGTGGGCGCGCTGCAGTTCGAGGTGCTGGCCAGCCGGATCGAGCTGGAATACGGCATCCCCGTCCGCTTCGAGGGCAGCCAGTTCACCAGCGCAAGGTGGGTGGGCGGCCCCAAGGACAAGGTCGAGGAATTCGCCAACGCCAACAAGCAGCACCTGGCCCATGACCATGACGGCGACCTGGTCTTTTTGACGCGCCTGCAATGGGACATCGACCGCATCGGCCGGGACCATCCCGACCTCAGGCTGACCGCCACCAAGGAGATGATGGTCTAGCGCCCGATCTGCCCAAAGGCCATACCGTCCAGTTCCTGCCCCCGGTCATCGACCGGGTGGCACCAGACCTTGAATCCGGTCAGCCTGTGCGGCCCGAAACTGGACAGCATCGGCACATCCGCCGCGTCATGCCCTCGGGCCACGACGACCCGCCCAAGCCGGCGTTCATTGTTGCGCGGATCGAAGGTCCACCAGCGGCCCGACAGGAACACCTCGATCCAGGCGGCAAAATCCATCGGCGCGTCGACCTTGGGCACGCCGATATCGCCGACATAACCGTTCACGTAGCGGGCCGGGATGTTCAGCGCACGCAGATAGGCCAGCGCCAGATGGGCAAAGTCGCGGCAGACGCCCGTGCCGCCCTGGCTGGCATCGTTCGCGGTGCGAAAGACCGACGCGGTGCCGTAGTCAAAGCGCAGCACCTTGTGCCCGTGATCCAGCACCGCCTGCACGCGGCCCCATCCTGCGGGCACATTGCCGAACAGGTCCCAGGCCTGCTGGGACAGGACGTCGCTTTCGACATAGCGCGAGGGCATCAGGTACATCAGCGCCTCGTCGGGCAAATCCTCGACCGCCATTTCCCGCGCCTCGGGGTCTATGTCGTCCCAAGCCTCGCGATCGTTCAGGGTCACGTCCCCGTACAGGACGAATTCGCCCGGAGGCGCGATCATCCGCCGGCAGATATTGTCGAACCGGTCGCGATATTCGTGGATCTCCACCTCGGGGGTGGTGGTCACCTGTTCGGGGGAAACAAACTCAGGATGCCGTGCCGCCTCGGGGGCGACAAGGCAGATCAGAGGGGTCGGCTGTTCGACCGTGACCCGGAATTCATGGCCGACCCTGATGCGCATCAGGCGACCGAGGCGTCCATGGTGATCTCGGCGTTCAGCAGCTTGCTGATCGGGCAGCCGGCCTTGGCCTTTTCGGCCACTTCCATGACCTTGGCCTCGTCCGCATCGGCGGTGATGGTGGTGGTCAGGTGGGCCTTCTTGACCGCGAAGCCGTCGCCTTCCTTGTCCATCGAGATGTCCGAGGTGGTCTGGATGGACACGCCCGTGATGCCTTCCTGTTCCAGCATCATGGCCAGCGCCATCGAGAAGCACGAGGCATGGGCCGCACCCACCAGTTCCTCGGGGTTGGTGCCGGGCTTGTCCTCGAAGCGGGTGTTGAAGCCATAGGGCTGCGCGTCAAGCGCGCCCGACTTGGTCGAAACCTGCCCCTTGCCTTCCTTCAGTCCGCCTTCCCATTTCGCCGATCCGGTACGGGTGATCATCGTGACATCCTTTGATGGGGTTCCTTGATCGCCCCCAACGCGGTCGGCGGGCTGCGGGTTCACCCTGCCGCGACGATCAGCCGCTGATGTTCCGCGATGGCATAGCGGTCGGTCATGCCGGACACGTAATCCAGGACATGGCGCGCCCGCTGCGTCTGGTCGGGCAGCAGCGCCGCCGCCTCGGCCCATTGCGGCGGCATCATCTGCGGGTCGTCCAGATAGAGCGGAAAGAGGTCGTGCAGCATCTGCGTCACGCGGGTGCGCTCGACCACCACTGAAGGCGCGCGATACATGCGCTGGAACAGGAAGGACTTGATCGCCTTGATGTTCTGATAGAGCGGCTTGGAAAAGCGGATGATCGGGCCGTCCATGTTGCGGATCTCATCCGCCGAATGCGGCTGCAGCCCCGTCAGGCGGTTCTGGGCGACCGCGATCACGTCCTCGACCATGACGCCGAAGACGCGGCGCAGCGCCTCGTAGCGGCGGCGGGTCGGGTCGAGGCCCGGATAAAGGCGGTCGACCTCGGCGAAGGCCGGACCGATCACCGGCAGTTCGGACAGTTCCGCCTCGGTGAACAGCTCGGCCCGCAGCCCGTCATGCAGGTCGTGGTGGTTATAGGCCACGTCATCGGCGACGGCGGCCACCTGCGCCTCAGCGCTGGCATTGGTGTGCAGTTCCAGGTCCCACTGCGCATTCACCTCGGCCAGGGCATAGGGCAGGTCCCCGGTGACGGGGCCATTGTGCTTGGCGATGCCCTCCAATGACTCCCAGGTCAGGTTCAGCCCGTCGAAATCGGCATAGTGGCGCTCCAGCCGCGTGACGATGCGCAGGGCCTGGGCATTGTGGTCGAAGCCGCCATAGGGGGCCATCAGCTCGGCCAGCGCGTCCTCTCCGGTATGGCCGAAGGGCGGGTGGCCCAGGTCATGCGCCAGCGCGACCGTCTCGGCCAGGTCAGTGTTCAGACCAAGGGCGCCGGCGATGGTGCGCGCCACCTGCGCGACCTCGATCGTGTGGGTCAGCCGGGTGCGGAAGTAATCGCCGCGATAGGCGTCGCCATCATGTTCGACAAAGACCTGCGTCTTGTGCTTCAGCCGCCGGAAGGCGCTGGAATGGATGATGCGGTCGCGGTCCCGCTGCCAAGGCGAGCGGAAGGTGGACAGCTGTTCCGGATGCAGGCGGCCGCGGCTGTCCTGCGGATGGCAGGCATAGGGCGCCAGGGAAGCGGGTGTCGAGGTCAAGGGCTGTGGCCTTCCTTGCGGGTTGCAGGGCCAGACCCTATATTTGATGCCTACGGACGAAAACGGGAACGCCCCATGAACCTGCCCCCCAAAGTGACCGACCGCGCCTTTGAACGCCTGGCCCAGATCAACGCCGGCAAGGACCCTGTGCCGCTGCGCGTGGCCGTGTCGGGCGGCGGCTGTTCGGGGTTCCAGTACGACATCCGCCTGGACCGTCCCGAGGCGGACGACCTGGTCCTCGAAAGCGCGGGGCAGCAGGTCGTGGTCGATCCCGTGTCGCTGCCCTATCTGGCCGGGGCTGTCATCGACTTCACCGATGAGCTGATCGGCGCGCGCTTCGTGATCGAAAACCCAAACGCCACCAGCAGCTGCGGCTGCGGGACGTCCTTTTCGATGTGATGGGCTGCGGTGGGATGCGGTTGCCAATCCCCCGCCGGCCGCTAAAGATGCGGCCATGAAAATCGCAAGCTTCAACATCAACGGCGTCAAGGCCCGCATCCAGGCGCTGACCGACTGGCTGGCGGCGACCGACGCCGATCTGGTCGTCCTTCAGGAAATCAAGTCGGTGGACGAGGGTTTCCCGCGCGAGCATTTCCAGGACCTGGGCTGGAGCGTGGAGACCCACGGCCAGAAGGGCTTCAACGGCGTGGCCATCCTGTCGCGCCTGCCCCTGGAGGACGTGACCCGCGGACTGCCCGGCGACGACAGCGACGAACAGGCCCGTTATATCGAGGCGACGGTGGTCGGTGCGCAGGCGGTGCGGGTCGCGGGGCTGTACCTGCCGAACGGCAACCCGGCGCCGGGACCGAAATACGACTACAAGCTGGCCTGGATGGAGCGGTTGCGCAGGCGGGCCGCCGACCTGCTGGCGCTGGAGATGCCGGTCGTGATGCTGGGCGACTACAATGTCATCCCCGAGCCGCGCGACGTGGCCCATCCGCAGAACTGGCTGGAGGACGCGCTGTTCCTGCCGCAAAGCCGCGCCGCGCTGCGCAGCATCGTGAACCAAGGCTGGACCGACGCGATCCGCATCCGTGACCCCTGGGCCACCCGGGGGCCCTTCACCTTCTGGGATTATCAGGCGAACTCCTGGCAGCGCGACAACGGCATCCGCATCGACCACCTGCTGCTGTCCCCGCAGGCCGCCGACCTGATGACCGAGGCCGGGGTCGATCGCGACGTGCGGGCGGGGGAAAAGCCCAGTGACCACGTCCCGGTCTGGGTGCGGCTGGCTGCCTAGACCACCAGCACGCCCGAGTGCTTGGCCTTGTGCTCGGGCTCTACATGGATCGTGATCTGCGCATCGGGCAGCTTTGCCTTCAGCGAGGTCTCGATCCGGTCGCAGATGACATGGGCGTCGGCCACGGTTGTCTGCCCGTCCACCACCAGGTGAAAGTCGATGAAGGTGACCGCCCCGGCATGGCGGGTGCGCAGGTCATGCGCCTCCAGCGCGCCGGTGCCGCAATCCGAGATGATCTCGCGGATGGTGGTCAGGGTCCGGGCGGGAACGGCTTCGTCCATCAAGCCGCTCAGCGAGGCGGCCATCACCTTCCAGCCGGACCACAGGATGTTGATGCCGACCAGCATCGCCAGCACCGGATCGAGGATCGCCCAGCCCGTCGCGGCCGCCAGCCCCACGCCCATCAGGACCCCGGCCGAGGAGATCACGTCCGACAGCAGATGCCGCCCGTCCGCCACAAGCGCGGGCGACCGCAGCCGCCGCCCCTGGCGGATCAGCACGGCGCACCAGGCGGCGTTCAGCACCCCCGCCACGGCGTTGATCGCCATGCCCGCGCCGGCCTGCTGGATCTGGCGCGGGTCCTGAAAGGCGAACCAGGCCTCGCGCAGGATCAGCAGCGCGGCAGAGATGATCAGCACACCCTCCAGCACGGCGCTGAAGAATTCGGCCTTGTGATGTCCGTAGGGATGTCCCTGGTCCGCGGGCCGCTGCGCGACCCGGATCGCCACCAGCGCGGCCACCGCCGTCGCGACATTGACGATGCTTTCCAGCGCATCCGACATCAGCGCGACCGATCCGGTCATGCGCCAGGCCAGCGTCTTGATGCCCAGGACGACCAGGCCGACAAGGATGCTGCCGATGGCGATTTTCAGCGTGCTGGACATAATCCGGCCTTCCTGCGTCTGCCCAACCCCCATGCGGTGCGCGTGTCGCAGATGAGGGACGTGATCTCAACCCGGAACGGCATCATTCTTGCCGAAAGCGGTGGGCGGGCAGGGGTCCGTGCCGTTGCCTGCGAAACAGGGACCGGCGGTGCCTCGCAACCGGCAGGCAGGTGCGGAACAGGCTGACCCGACCGCAGGGATCGGGGCAGCCTGCGGCATCATTCGTCGCTTTGCCGTTCGTCGTCGCCGAAGCGGGCGTCATCGGCGAACTCGTCCTCGCCCTCGTTCACGAACTTGGCGCTCAGCGCGATCGAGTGGTTGTCATGACCCGGATCCATCACGACGTCCGACGGGATCTCGCCCGTCAGCCATTCGCGCAGCTCCTCGCGGATCTCCGCGGGTTCCTGGCCGGTCGCTTCGGCCAGATAGGCCACGAAGGCGCGCTGGTCGCCGTCGATCTCGTCCAGATCGCTCTCGTCGGCGTCGGGCCACTTGTCGAGGATGGCCTCATAGAAGGCCGCCCAGTTTTCCTGCACATGGTGCCACTTCATCAATAACCTCCTGCGGGGATCGCACCCTGGAACCAGCGGGCCGCCCCAGTAATGTCTTCGCCGACACCGGCGACCGTGTTGCATCCGGCAAGTATGCCACAAGCCAGCAAGGTAACCCAAAACATCCGCATCAGTTCGCCTCCTTCCACCAGACTTCAGGAAGAAAGCCCGGCCAGTCGCCGTAAATCGGTTGGCGATCAGGATATTTCAGATCGGCCGCGTGGGCCAGCCGCGAGATCGGCGAGAAGCTGGCCGGGATCACGTAGCGCCCGGCGGTCAGCACCCGGTCCAGCGCCTTGACGGCAGCGGTGAATTCCTCGGTCGTCCCGGCCCGCACCATCGTGTCGATCAGCGCCTCGGCGGCGGGGCTGTCCATGCCCATCCAGTTGCGGCTGCCGGGCGTCGTGACGCCGTCGCGGCCCCAGTAGAGGCGCTGTTCGTTGCCCGGCGAAAGCGACAGGCCGCGCTCGTACCAGGTCATGTCGAACTGGTAGTTGTTCGTGCGCTCCACATATTGGGCCGCGTCCAGCAGCGTGACGCGCGGCGTGATCCCAAGCGGGCGCAGCGCCTCCACGTAGATGTTGACGATCTGCTGGGTTTCCGATCCCGACCGCATGGCGGTGCCGTTCTGGTTCAGCAGGATCTCGAAATCGAAGGGCCGGCCCTGGGCATCGCGCATCCGGCCGTCCTGGATGGTCCAGCCGGCTTCCTCCATCAGCGCCTGAGCTCGGCGCAGCGCCGGGCGGTCCATGGCGCGTTCGCTGCCCTCGGGCAGGCTGTAGCCGTCCAGCGTGCCGGGCGGCAGATCGTCCGCGAAGGGCTCCAGCAGCTCGGCCACGCGCCCGGTCGCTGGCCCCTCGTCCATGGCCAGCACCGAGTTCGAGAAATACGAGGTGATGCGCGGGTCGGTGCCGCCGTTCAGCGTCTGGTTGATGAAGCGGAAATTGAACATCTCGATCATCGCCTGGCGCACGCGCCAGTCGTCGAAGATCGGATTGCGGGTGTTCATGACCAGGCCCATGATCCCGGCGGGCCGTTCGTTCGCGATCTCGGACTTGATCACGTCACCGCGGGTCACCAGAGGGAATTCATATTCGGCGGCCCATTTCTGCGCCGACAGCTCGCGCCAGACAGTGACCTCGCCGGCCTTGAACGCCTCGAACATCGCGTTGGCATCGCCGAAATAGTCATAGCGGATTTCGTCCAGGTTGTTCAGGCCCGCCATCAGCGGCAGGTCCTTCGCCCAGTAATCCGGGTTGCGGCGGAAGGTGATCGAGCGTCCCGGATCAACCTGGCCGATGACATAGGGACCGCTGCCGATCGGCGGCTCCAGGCTGGACTGGGTGAAATCCTGGCCTTCCCACTGCGCCTTCTTCAGGATCGGGCGCAGGCCCATCAGCAGGGGCAGTTCCCGGTCCTGTTCGGTAAAGGTCAGGCGGATGCTGCGCTCTCCGGTCTGCTCCATGCTGGCCACCTTGGACCAGGCGCTTTGATAGCGGGGATGGCCCTGCGTCCCGAGCGTCTCATAGGACCACATCACGTCTTCGACCGTGACCGGGCTGCCGTCGGAAAACCGCGCCTCGGGGCGCAGCGTGAATTCGACCCAGGACCGGTCGGGCGCCGTTTCGACTGTCTCGGCCAGCAGACCGTAGAGGGTGAAAGGCTCGTCGATGGACCGCATCATCAGCGACTCGGTCACATGGAGGCCCACGCCCCAAGCCGCGTTGCCTTTGAGGATCCAGGGCTTGAGAGAGTCGAACCCACCCGGTTCCGCCATCCGAATCGCACCGCCCTTGGGGGCAGAGGGATTTGCATAGGGCAGATGGGCGAAGTCCTCCTGCAGTTGAGGTTCTCCATACATTGCAATGCCATGGGCAGGGCCGGCAAGGCTTGCCAGCGGCATTGCTGCAACACTGGCCGCCAGGCTCAGGATCATCGGCAGGGCGCCCCTGATCGCGAATTTGTTAAGGTTTTTTAAGATTCGCATCGCCTGCTGCCCCTTGGGTCGTTCTTTGGTCGCGATATCAACAGCCTCGGCAACGGTGCGTCAACCAAGCCCGGAAGATGGGTGTTGGACTCGGGCGGTTCCTCGCGTATAAATAACTCACTGCTCGATAGGTTTCTTGCCTGTATGAAACCTGCCTCATGACTTGCGCCCGCCTTGTGCGGGCGCTTTTTTTTTCCCAAGCTGCACCCGCAACAGCGGCCCCGCATCCCTGCGTCCGGGCCGAACGCAACCTGGGAGCTAGCGATGTTCGAGCAATTCCTCAAAGGCAAGACAGCCGTCGTGACGGGGTCAAATTCCGGAATCGGGCTGGGGGTCGCCGAACGTCTGGGTCGCGCCGGCGCGGACCTGGTCCTGAACAGCTTCACCGAGCGCGACGAGGATCACGCCCTGGCCGACCGCCTGGCAGCGGAGTTGGGGGTGCGTGTGCGCTATGTCCGCGCCGACATGTCAAAGGGTGCGGAGTGCCGCGACCTGATCCGGCAGGCGGGCGCATGCGACATCCTAGTCAACAACGCGGGCATCCAGCATGTCGCCGCCATCCCGGATTTTCCGGCCGAGAAATGGGACGCCATCATCGCCATCAACCTCAGCTCGGCCTTCCACACGACGGCGGCCGCGCTGCCGATGATGCGCGAGGCCGGCTGGGGCCGGGTGATCAACGTCGCATCCGCCCATGGCCTGACGGCCAGCCCCTACAAGTCGGCCTATGTCGCGGCCAAACACGGCATCGTCGGCTTCACCAAGGTGACGGGACTGGAGACCGCGCGCGAGGCGATCACCTGCAACGCGATCTGCCCGGGCTATGTGCTGACGCCGCTGGTCGAGGCGCAGATCCCCGACACGATGGCAAAATACGGCATGGGGCGGGAAGAGGTGATCGAGAAGGTGCTGCTGGAACGTCAGCCGTCCAAGGAATTCGCGACGACCGAGCAGCTAGGGGATACGGCCGTCTTTCTCTGCAGCGATGCGGCGGCCCAGATCACCGGCACGACGATCAGCGTCGACGGCGGCTGGACGGCGCTTTGAGGGGGAACCGCAGGGGGCAGGCGGCGTTCGCCTGAAGGCACTGAAAGAGGTAGGAAGATGAAGGGAATTGTTGCGTGGTTTCTGGGGGTTCCGGTCGTCGTGATCGTGATCCTCTATGTGCTCGGCATCTTCTGATGTCCTGGGGCGCCCCATGATGACGGGGCGCCCCCTTCCTTCCGATCCGGGCGTGGTCAGCCAAGCGCGCTCTGGATTGCGGGGATGTCCGAATTCGTCAGGGTCTTGGCGACTTCCTTGCGCAGCCGCAGCTGCAGTTCCTTGTGGTAATGCTTGCGCATGACGCCGAGCGAGGAGGGGTCCGCGATGATCGCCACATCCTCCATCTTGTGCTTCAGCACCATCTTGTTCAGGTGCCGCGTCAACTGCGCTGCAAATCCTGCCTCCTCCTCGTCGCGGGGCGAGATCTCGTCCAGCACCGGCATGGTGGCGGGATCCGACAGGCTGGCAGGCGTCACCGTCTCCATCTGGACAAGTTCGATCCCGTGGCGCGCGACGTTGCGGAAGATGCTGGCAGAGTGGCCGTCCGCGACGACCACAACGGTGTTGTGGGGCAACATGCTCTGTTCCTTCTGATCTGCTCGTCTGATGCCCCAACGCGGCCGCACCCGCGCTAGTTGCAGCCCTCGCAGAAGCGGCGAATCCGCGCCACCGCCTCCTGCAGGACCTCGTCTCCGGTGGCGTAGGAGATGCGGAAATGCGGGCTGAGGCCGAAGGCGGCGCCAAAGACCACCGCTACGCCCTCTTCGTCCAGCAGGGCGTTGGCGAAGGCCTCGTCATCGCTGATGCGGGTGCCGCCGGCCGAGGTCCTGCCCAGAAGCCCCGCCATCGACGGATAGACATAGAAGGCGCCCTGCGGCACCGGGCAATTCAGCCCCGAACAGGCATTCAGCCCCGCCACCACCAGGTCGCGACGGCGCTGAAAGACCGCGCGGCTGTCCCGGACATAATCCTGCGGCCCGGTCAGCGCGGCTTCGGCCGCGTATTGGCTGACCGAACAGGGGTTCGATGTCGACTGCGACTGCAGCTTGGCCATCGCCTTGATCAGCGGCTCGGGTGCGGCGCCGTATCCGATGCGCCAGCCGGTCATGGCATAGGACTTGCTGACACCGTTCATGGTCAGCACCCGATCCTTCAGCGCCGGCTCGACCCGGGCAGGGGTGCAGAATTCGAAGCCGTCGAAGACCAGGTGTTCGTAGATGTCGTCCGACAGGACCCAGACCTGCGGATGGCGCAGCAGCACATCGCACAAGGCCCGCATCTGCGCCCGGTCATAGCCCGCCCCGGAAGGGTTCGAAGGCGAGTTGAGGATCAGCCACTTGGTGCGCGGGGTGATCGCCAACTCCAGCGCCTCCGGGGTCAGGCGGAAACCGGTGCTTTGCGGACATTCCACGATCACCGGAACACCGCCTGCCAGCAGCACCATGTCGGGATAGCTGACCCAGTAGGGGGCGGGCACGATGACCTCGTCGCCGTCATCCAGGGTGGCCATCAGGGCGTTGAACAGGATCTGCTTGCCGCCCGTTCCCACGGTGATCTGCGAGGGCGCATAGTGCAGCCCGTTCTCGCGCGCGAACTTGTCGGCAATGGCGCGCTTCAGCGAAGGGGTGCCATCGACGGCGGTATAGCGGGTGTGCCCTGCATCGATGGCGGCTTTCGCAGCGTCGCGCACGTATTCAGGCGTATCAAAGTCGGGCTCTCCGGCGGACAGGCCGATGATGTCGCGTCCCGCCGCCCGCAGCTCTGCGGCACGGGTGGTCATGGCGATCGTGGGCGAAGGCTTGATGCGGGCCAGCCGGCCGGAAATGAACGCCATGGAAAAACCTCGTCTCTGTGCATTTGCTTGGGTCCGGCTTACGCCTGCGGACCCCGCCTCACAAGCGGGGCTGCGTGCAGGGGCGGATCGCCGCGGCGGCGCATCCCGGGGCGGTTGCCTGTTGACGGGCAGGGGGCGTGGCCGCAAGACGGGACAGGGGGATGCTGCCTGTTGCGGACAGCGGCCCCGATGGAACGCTTGCAGGAGGTTCTGGCCGATGGCTGAGACGACGGAAACCCGCGAACACCGCCTGAAACGGCTGCACATGCGCAGCTGGCGCCGCGGCATGAAGGAGATGGACCTGATCCTGGGGCATTTTGCTGATGATTGCCTGGACAAGCTGTCCGGGGACGAGCTGGACCTCTACGAGCGGATGCTGAGCGAAAATGACCAGGACCTTTATCTCTGGGTCACCGCGCGGATTGGCGAGGGTCCGGGGCCGGATCGGGGCGCCCCGGATCTGCTGGCGCCGATGCTGGACCGCATCGCGCGTCATGCCGCGACCCGTTTCGCCGCCGATCGTTAGAGTTTTCATCAATCTGCATCTGCCGGGGCCGGGCTTTAACTGAAGATTGTCTTTTTCGTGTCAGTGTCAGGACATGACGAACAGGACAGGATCATCTCGCGCCATGCTCGCACCCGCCCCCCGCGACCCTCTTCCGACGGTCGATCACTGCCAATCCGCCGCCTTGCCCGACATGACCGAGGCCTATCTGGAATCGCTTCAGCTGCTGGAGCGGATGCACAGGTTGATGCTGGATCTGGTCAAGGACGAATTCGAACGCCTGCATCGGGGTGACCTGACCCCCGTGCAGGCCATGATCCTCTATAACCTGGGCGAGGCGGAGGTTTCCGCCGGCGAACTGCGATCGCGCGGGATGTATCAGGGATCGAACGTCAGCTACAATCTCAAGAAGCTGGTCGCGATGGGCTATGTCCATCACGAGCGTTGTGATCTGGACCGCCGCTCGGTCCGGGTGCGCTTGACGCCCGAGGGGCAGCAGGTCCGGGACATGGTGCACCGGCTTTTCCTGCGCCACGCCGAGGGACTTTCCATGTCCGGGGTTCTGGAAGATCCGCCGCTGGAGCAGGTGAACCTCCAGAACCGCCGCATCGAGCGGTTCTGGAGCGAGCAGATACGGTATATCTATTGACCGGGTTGGCGGTCGCTACGCCGCCCGCCCGTCACCAGTGGCCGATGTTTTCCATGCTGGACCACGGCTCCTGCGGGGGCAGGTGGTCGCCCTCCTGCAGCAGCTCGATCGAGATGTTGTCGGGGCTGCGCACGAAGGCCATATGGCCGTCGCGCGGCGGGCGGTTGATGGTGACGCCCGCATCCATCAGCGTCTGGCATATCTGGTAGATGTTGCCGACGCGATAGGCCAGGTGGCCGAAATGGCGGCTGTCCGAAGGCAGGCCCTCGTCGCCGTCCCAGTTCCAGGTCAGTTCCACCGGGCATTCCGGCTGGCCCGGCGGCGCCATGAAGACCAGGCTGAAGCGGCCCTTGTCATTGTCGATGCGGCGCGTCTCCTCCAGCCCCAGCAGGCGGAAGAATTCCATCGTGCGGTCCAGGTCCTTCACGCGGACCATCGTGTGCAGATAGCGGATGTTCATGGGCATCTCCTGTCTTTGCGGGTGCAGACTGTCACGGTCGTGCCCGGCGGACAACAGCCTGTGGCGGAGGGGCTGGCGGGCGCATATGCCGGTTGTCCGGTGGCGGATCTTGACTTAGGACGAGGGCCACCCCACCGCCTGAAAGGACCCTGCGCCATGCCCCTCACGCCCGACCAGCAGGCCGAGATCTACAGCCTGCGCGCAACGCCCCGCCAGACGCTGCGCGCCGTGTCCGAGGGGATGGAGAACCACCTGTACGTGGCCCATCAGGTCCTGGATCACGGGCTGGTCCGGGTCATCGACTACATGGGCGACGATGCGGCGATCTGTCAGGCCGCGCGCGTCAGCTATGGCAAGGGCACCAAGTCGGTCCAGAACGACGAGGGGCTGATCCGCTATCTGATGCGGCACTGGCATTCGACGCCCTTCGAGATGTGCGAGGTCAAGTTCCACGTCAAGCTGCCGGTCTTCGTGGCCCGCCAGTGGATCCGCCACCGCACCGCCAACGTGAACGAGTATTCCGCGCGGTATTCGATCCTGGACCGGGAATTCTACATTCCGGCCCCCGAGCAGCTGGCTGCGCAGTCCAGCCAGAACAACCAGGGCCGGGGCGAGGTGCTGCAGGGCGCCGAGGCCGCCCGGGTCCTGGACCTGCTGCGCGAGGACGCGATGCGCAGCTATGACAACTACGAGGCGATGCTGAGCCAGGAGGGCCAGCAGGGGCTGGCGCGCGAACTGGCGCGGATGAACCTGCCGGCCAACATCTATACCCAGTGGTACTGGAAGGTGAACTTGCACAACCTGCTGCATTTCCTGCGGCTGCGGGCCGATGCCCATGCGCAGTACGAGATCCGGGCCTATGCCGAGGTCATGTGCGACATCACCCGCGACTGGGTGCCGGCCGCCTTCAATGCCTTCCGCGACTATCGGATGAACGCGGTCAACCTGTCGGCCCAGGCCGCGGCCGCGCTGAAGCGCCGCCTGGCCGGCGAGGTCGTGACGCAGGAGACATCGGGCATGGGCGCCCGCGAATGGCGCGAGTTCCAGGAGGTCTGGGGCTGACAGCCTAACACATGCCCGTCCATCCAGCCCCGCGTGCCCCGGCCCGCGGGGCTTTTTCGTGACACCTTCCCCGCGCCGGGAACGCTGCCTGTCATGAAACCGTCACCAGAATCATACATAGGCGTCACAGCCCGTCATTAGGGGTGCAGCGACGATAACCAGTTCCACCTCTCTGGAGTACAGACATGAAGAGCTTCGGTCTTACCGCCACGGCATTGTCCGTGATCGCCCTTTCGGCCACCGCTGCGGCGGCGCGCGACCAGATCCGCATCGTCGGCTCGTCGACGGTCTTCCCCTATACCCAGGCCGTTGCCGAAGAGTTCTCGAACCAGACCGGCGCACCTGCCCCGATCGTCGAATCGACCGGCACCGGCGGCGGCATGCAGATCTTCTGCGAAGGCGTGGGCGAAAACACGGCCGACATCACCGGCGCCTCGCGCGCGATGACCAAGTCGGAATACGACCTCTGCGTCTCGAACGGCGTGACCGACATTACCGAGGCGATGATCGGCTATGACGGTCTGGTCATGGCGGTTGCCCGCAACAGCGAGGCCGACTGGAACCTGACGCTGGAGCAGGTCTATCTGGCCCTGGCGGCCGAGATCGTCCAGGACGGCAAGCTGGTCCCGAACCCCTACATGAACTGGTCCGAGATCGACGAATCGCTGCCCAACGTGGCGATCACCGTGATGGGGCCCCCGCCGACCTCGGGCACCCGCGACGCCTTTGTCGAACTGGCGATGCATGCCGGTTGTGAAGAGAACGCCGCCGCGATGGAACTGGCCGAAGCGGCCGAGAAGAAGTCGGACTGGGTCAAGGAAAACTGCTCGCGCATGCGCACCGACGGCCCGTTCATCGAGGCCGGCGAGAACGACAACCTGATCGTGCAGCGCCTGAACACCGATCCGAACGCCCTGGGCATCTTCGGCTATTCCTTCCTGTATGAAAACATGGACACGCTGATCGACGTGCACCTGAACGGCGTCGACGCCGAGATGGAGACGATCGCCTCGGGTGAATACCCGCTGTCGCGTCCGCTGTTCTTCTACGTCAAGGACGCGCATCGCGGCGTGATCCCGAACCTGCAGGAATTCGTCGAGGAATACATGTCCGAGAACGCCTTGTCGGACACCGGCTACCTGTCGGAGCGCGGCCTTGTCGCGCTGCCCGCCGACGAGCGTGCCGAGCTTCAGGCGCGCGTGACCTCGGGCGAGGGTGACTTCGCGGTCACCGAATAAGCCCTTCGGCCCGCCCCGCGCGATGCGGGACGGGCCATCACGATCGCGAGGATCCCATGACAGGTCTGGCCTTTGCCCTGCTGCTGAGCGCGTCTCTGGCAGCATACATGATCAACCGGCGGGCGGCGCTGGCCCTGCGTGATCGCGGCGAGCGGTTGCACTCGCTCGGCATGTTCCACGGGCTTTACGGCCTTTTGCTGATCATGGTTCCGGCGGTCGTGGTGACGGTCCTGTGGATCATGCTGCAGAACGGCGCGATCAACGCGCTGACCATGTCGGGGCTGCCCGACGGCGTCCTGGACGAAGCCGCGAACCGGCAGCTGGTCCTGTCCGAGATCCAGTCCCTGGCGCAGGGCCGCGTCTTCGGCACGCCCGAGCCCTGGAAGCTGGAGGCCGCCGAACGCATGAACGGCCTGCGGTCGACCTCGGCCTGGCTGATGGTGGCCGTGGTCGCGGCGCTGTCGGCGGTCCTGCTTCTCGTCTCGCGCCGCCAAGTCGCGGCGGCGTTTCGCGCCCGCCAGGCGGTCGAGCGGATCGTGATGGGGCTGATGATCGCCTGTTCGCTGGTGGCGGTCATCGTCACCTTCGGCATCGTCTTTTCGCTGGTCTTCGAATCGGTCCGCTTCTTCCAGATGGTGCCGCTGACGGACTTCCTGTTCGGCACTCGGTGGGAGCCGCAGATGCCGATCCGTGCCGACCAGATCGCGGCCGAAGGCGCCTTCGGCGTGCTGCCCGTCTTTCTGGGCACGCTGGTCATCACCTTTGTGGCCATCGCCATCTCTGTCCCGATCGGGCTGATGTCGGCGATCTATCTGAACGAATTCGCGGACCGGCGCTTTCGTGCCGTGGCCAAGCCGATCCTGGAGCTGCTGGCCGGCATCCCGACTGTGGTCTACGGCTTCTTCGCCATCCTGACCGTCGCGCCTGCGCTGCGGGCCTGGGGGGCGGCGCTTGGCATCCCCGTGGCGCCCAATACCGCGCTGGCCGCCGGTGGGGTGATGGCCATCATGCTGATCCCCTTCATCTCGTCCTTTGCCGATGACGCGCTGTCGGCGGTGCCGCGGTCGCTGCGCGATGGCGCCATCGCCCTGGGCGCGACACGGTCGGAGACCGTCCTGAACGTGCTGTTCCCCGCCGCCATCCCGGGCATCGTGGGCGGCGTCCTGCTGGCCGTCAGCCGCGCCATCGGCGAGACGATGATCGTGCTGATGGCCGCGGGCCTGATCGCCAAGATGACGCTGAATCCGCTGGACAGCGTGACGACGGTGACGGTGCAGATCGTGACGCTGCTGATCGGCGACACCGCCTTTGACAGCCCCAAGACGCTGGCCGCCTTTGCCCTGGGCCTGATGCTGTTCATCGTCACCCTGTTCATCAACATCCTGGCGCTGCGCATCGTGCGCAAGTACCGCGAACAATACGATTGAGGCCTGCGATGACCGATCTTCCCAACCAGCGCAGCAAGCCCGCGCCGACCTGGTCCTCGGACGAGTTCAAGGGGCGTCTGGCCCGCCGCCACCGGAAGGAGGCGGGGCTGAAGTTCCTGGGTCTGGCCGCGATCATGCTGGCCTTCCTGATGCTGGGCATCCTGCTGTGGACGCTGATCTCGGGCGGGGCGCAGGCCTTCCGGCAGACCCATGTGACGCTGGACGTGCCGGTTTCGGCGCAGATGGTGGACGCGGCCGATCCGGCCAAGGGCAACTATCGCGGCGTCATCGCCGAGGCCATGCAGGCAACCTTCCCCGATGCCCCGCAGGAACGGATGCGCGGGCTGTCGGGCATCGTGTCGAACGCGGCGCAGTTCGTGGTGCGCGACCGTGTGGTCGAGGACCCGTCGCTGATCGGCCAGACCATCCAGATCCGCGTGCCGGTGTCGGACGTCTATGACCAGCTGAACAAGGGCAACGTGGACGAACTGTCCGACGAATCCACCCGCCGCCTCAGCGATGCGGACATCGCCGCATTCCGCCAGCTGGAAGCCGAGGGGCGCATCTCGCTGCCCTTCAACTGGGCGCTGTTCACCCAGGCCGACTCGCGCTTTCCCGAACTGGCGGGCCTGAAGGGCGCGATCATCGGGTCCTTCTACGCGCTGCTGGTCTGCTTCCTGATCTCGTTCCCGTTGGGCATCGGCGCGGCGATCTACCTGGAGGAATTCGCCCCCAAGAGCCGCCTGAGCGACATCATCGAGGTGAACATCAACAACCTGGCCGCCGTTCCCTCGGTCGTCTTCGGCCTGCTGGGTCTGGCCGTCTTACTGAACTGGTTCGGGATGCAACGCTCGGCGCCCTTCGTGGGCGGGCTGGTGCTGGCGCTGATGACGCTGCCCACGATCATCATCGCGACGCGGGCCGCGCTGAAGGCCGTGCCGCCGTCGATCCGGGAGGCGGCCTTGGGCGTCGGCGCATCGAAACAGCAGGTCGTCTTTGGCCATGTCCTGCCGCTGGCCATGCCGGGCATCCTGACCGGCACGATCATCGGCCTGGCCCAGGCCTTGGGCGAGACCGCGCCGCTGCTGCTGATCGGCATGAACGCTTTCGTCACCTCGGCCCCCGCCACGCCCTTCGACGCCTCCACCGCACTTCCCACCCAGATCTTCATCTGGGCCGACAGCCCCGAGCGCGGCTTTGTCGCGCGGACCTCGGCCGCGATCCTGGTCCTGCTGGGCTTCCTGGTGCTGATGAACGCCCTCGCCATCTACCTGCGCAGCAAGTTCGAGCGCCGTTGGTAATCTTGCAAGGACATCCTACCATGTATGACACGACCCGAACGGAGACCGCTGTGAGCCAGCAGGACATCAAGATCTCGGCCAGCAACGTGCAGGTCTTCTATGGCGACAAGCAGGCCATCAAGGACGTGAACGTCGGCATCCTCGACAAGACCGTGACCGCCTTCATCGGCCCCTCGGGCTGCGGGAAATCGACCTTCCTGCGCTGCATCAACCGGATGAACGACACGATCGACAGCGCCCGGATCGAGGGCGAGATCCGTCTGGACGGTCAGGACATCTATGACCGCCGCGTGGACCCCGTGCAGCTGCGCGCCCGCGTCGGCATGGTCTTCCAGAAGCCGAACCCCTTTCCCAAGTCGATCTTCGACAACGTGGCCTATGGTCCCCGTATCCACGGACTGGCCCGCACCAAGGCCGACCTGGACGGGATCGTGGAAGGCGCGCTGCGCGGGGCCGCCCTGTGGAACGAGGTCAAGGACCGCCTGGCCGAGCCCGGCACCGGCCTGTCGGGCGGCCAGCAGCAGCGCCTGTGCATCGCGCGCGCCGTCGCGACCGCACCCGAGGTCCTGCTGATGGACGAGCCGTGCTCGGCCCTGGACCCGATCGCCACCAGCCAGGTCGAGGAGCTGATCGACCAGCTGCGTGAACGCTATTCGGTCGTCATCGTGACGCATTCGATGCAGCAGGCCGCGCGGGTCAGCCAGAAGACCGCCTTCTTCCACCTGGGCAACCTGGTGGAATATGGCGACACCAACGACATCTTCACGCGCCCGCGCGACAGCAGGACGGAAGCCTATATCTCGGGCCGAATCGGCTGAGGCCTTCGAAAGGACAGGACATGAACCGCGACAAGCACATCTCGTCGGCCTTCGACCGCGACCTGGAGACGATCCAGGCCATGGTGGTCAAGATGGGCGGCATGGTCGAGGCCGCGATTACCGACGCCGCGACCGCGCTGGACACCCGCGACGAGGAACTGGCCGAAGAGGTCCGTCGCCGCGACAAGGCCATCGACGCGCTGGAGGCGCAGATCAACGAGGATGCCGCCCGGCTGATCGCCCTGCGCGCGCCCACCGCGACAGACCTGCGCATGGTGCTGGCGGTGATCAAGATCTCGGCCTCGCTGGAACGGGTCGGCGATTATTCCAAAAACATGGCCAAGCGCACCGAGGTCCTGTCGCATCTGCCGGTGATCGAAGGGGCGGGCATCGCCCTGCGCCGGATGAGCCAAGCCGTGAACAAGATGCTGCAGGACGCGCTGGACAGCTATATCCGCCGCGATGCCGACCTGGCCCAGGACGTGCGCCAGCGCGACCTGGAGGTGGACCAGATGTACAATGCCCTGTTCCGCGAATTCCTGACCCACATGATGGAGGATCCGCGCAACATCACTCCCTGCATGCATCTGCATTTCATCGCCAAGAACGTGGAGCGCATGGGCGATCATGCCACCACCATCGCCGAGCAGGTCGTCTATCTGGTCACCGGCGATCTGCCCGACGAGGCGCGCCCCAAAAGCAACAGCGTGCCGGTCGTTCCGGCAGGCGGGGCCTGATCATGTCCCGTCAGGCCCCCTGCGTTCTGGTCGTCGAGGATGAGGGCGCGCAGCGCGAGGTCCTGCACTACAATCTCGAGGCCGAGGGCTTTGACGTGGTGGTTGCGGACAATGGCGAGGATGCGCTGCTGCTGGTCCAGGAGGAGCAGCCCGACCTGATCGTGCTGGACTGGATGCTGCCCAAGGTCAGCGGCATCGAGGTCTGCCGGCAGGTCAAGGCGGACCCTTCGACCCGCAACATCCCGATCATCATGCTCTCCGCCCGCAGCGAAGAGGTCGACCGCGTGCGCGGCCTGGAAACCGGCGCCGATGACTATGTGGTGAAACCCTATTCCGTGGTCGAGCTGATGGCCCGCCTGCGCACCCAGCTGCGCCGCACCCGCCCCGCCACCATGGGCGAACGGCTGAGCTTTGGCGACATCATCCTGGACGCGGCCGAACATCGGGTCTTTCGCGGCGGCCAGGCCCTGCATCTGGGCCCGACCGAGTTCCGGCTGCTGTCCACGCTGATGGAAAAGCCGGGCCGGGTCTGGACGCGCGAACAGCTGCTGGACCGGGTCTGGGGTCGGGACATCTATGTCGATACCCGCACCATCGACGTTCATGTCGGCCGGCTGCGCAAGGCGCTGATGCAGAATGGCGGCGACAACCCGGTGCGGACGGTCCGCGGCACGGGCTACGCCCTGGGCTGAGGGGGCGGGGCGTCAGGTCACCTGCGTGACCAGATCGCCCAGGCCCTCGATCCGGACCGTCATCGTCTGGCCGCGCCGGACTGGACCCACGCCCGCGGGCGTGCCGGTAAAGATCAGGTCCCCGGGCGCCAGCCTTACCAGCCGCGACAGGTGCGCAATGATCTGGGCCACGGGCCAGATCATCTGCGACAAGCAGGTGTCCTGGCGGATCTGCCCGTCCACCTCAAGCGTGATGCGGCCCTTGTCCATCGGCCCCGTCTGGTCCACCGGGTAAACCGTCCCGCAGGGTGCCGATGCGTCAAAGCCCTTGGCCATGTCCCAGGGCCGGCCCATCCGCTTGGCCTCGGCCTGAAGATCGCGGCGCGTCATGTCATTGCCGGCGGCATGGCCCCAGATCAGCCGTTGCGCATCCGCCGCCGCGACGTCGCTGCCGCCCGCGCCCAGGGCCACGACCAGTTCAGCCTCGAAATGCAGATCGCCGGTGGCGGGCGGATAGGGCAGAGGCGCCCCGTCCGTCAGCAGCGCGTCGGCTGGTTTGGTAAAGAAGAACGGCGGTTCGCGATCGGGGTCATGCCCCATCTCGCGGGCGTGGGCGGCATAGTTGCGCCCCACGCAGAAGATGCGCCGCACCGGAAAGCGGTCGGTGCTGCCATGAACGGGCAGGGACGGGACCTGCGGTGCCGGGATGACAAAGCCGCTCATGACGCGAAGAGGCCGTCGAAATCGGCAAAGCCCTTGACCTCGATCGGGTTGCCCGACGGGTCAAAGAAGAACATCGTCCGCTGCTCACCCGGTTCCCCCTCGAACCGGATCACCGGGGGGATGTCAAAGGCGATGCCCTGCGCCTGCAGGCGATCCGCCAGCGCCAGCCAGTCCGGCAGCCGCAGCACCACGCCCAGATGCGGCATCATCACCATATGCGGGCCCACCCGGCCGGTGCGCGTGGTGGGAAAGGGCGTTCCCAGATGCAGCGACAGCTGGTGTCCGAAAAAGTCGAAATCGACCCAGGTGTCGGTCGAACGCCCCTCGGCGCAGCTTAGGACGCCGCCATAGAACCGGCGCGCCTCATCCAGATCCGTGACGTGGATGGCCAGGTGGAACAGGGATTTCATGCAGGTCTCCGCTCGATGCTCCGGCCATTTGTGCACGGCCTGCAAATGCGGCGCAAGCGGGTTGCGGTGGCAGAACAGTGATGTAATAGCATCACAAAACCTGTCCGGAGATTCTGCCATGCGTTCCCTGTTGCCTGCTGTCCTTGCCACGATCCTTGCCGCCCCGGCCTTTGCCACCGACGGCGTCCTGGACGTCGTTGCCCCCTTCGAGATCAAGGGCGCCGATCCTTCGACCTCAGGGGCGATCTTCATCAAGATGGAACTGGCCGAGACGCTGGTGAATGCCGATCCGGACGGCCGGCTGGTTCCGGGGCTGGCCACGGAATGGACGGTTTCGGAGGATGGGCTGGAATGGATCTTCCGGCTGCGCCAGGGCGTCAGCTTTCATGACGGCACGCCCATGACCGCCGCGGCCGTCGCCGGGGCCCTGAACCACGCCCGCGCGAAGCCCGGCCTTCTGGACACCGCGCCGATCACCGCCATCGAAGCGGCGGGCGAGGATCTGCGCATCACCCTGTCGGAACCCTTCGCGCCGCTGCCGGCCTTCCTGTCCGAATATCGCGGGTTGATCTATGCGCCCGCGGCTTATGACGCAGCCGGCAATGCCACCCAGGTGATCGGCACCGGCCCCTATCGCCTGACCGCCCTGCAAGAGCCGCTGCGCCTGGAGGCCGAGCGCTTCGATGGCTACTGGGGCGAGGCCGCGCATATCCCTCAGGTCACCTACCAGGCCGTGGGCCGGGCCGAGACGCGGGCGCTGCTGGCGGAAAGCGGCGATGCCGATTACGTCTTTACCCTCGATCCTGCATCGGTGGCGCGGCTGGCCATGGTCGACGGGATCGAGGTGATGTCGGTGCCGACCCCGCGCTCGCTGCTCATCAAGGTGAATGCCGGGCATCCGGCGCTGTCGGAGCTCGACGCACGCCGCGCCCTCAGCCTGGCGATCGACCGCGACGGGCTGGCGCAGGCGATCCTGCGCTATCCCACCGGCGCGGATCAGCTGCTGCCCCCGTCGGTGGCGGACTGGCATGTCGACGGCTTGCCGCCGCTGGCGCATGATCCGCAGGCGGCGCGCGACCTGCTGGCGGGGCTGGGCTGGACCCCGGGACCCGACGGCATCCTGACGCGCGACGGCCAGCGCTTCAGCCTGGTCCTGACCACCTATCCCGACCGCCCCGAACTGCCGCTGTCGGCGGCGGTGCTTCAGCAGATGCTGGCCCAAATTGGGGTCGAGCTGACGATCGATTCCACCAATTCGTCCGAGATCCCGGTTCGCCACGGCGACGGATCGCTGGACCTCGCGCTGCTGGCGCGGAACTTTGCGCTGGTCCCGGACCCGATCGGCACGATCCTGACCGATTATGCGACCGGCGGGGACTGGGGCGCGATGGGCTGGAGCCACGAGGGCTTCGCGTCCCTGATCCGCGACCTGGCGTCGGGCAAGGGCGGCCAGGCCGAGCGCGACCAGGCCATGGCCATCCTGCAGGACGAACTGCCGGTCATTCCCGTCGCCTGGTATCAGCAGACCGCCGCCGTCAGCACCGGCGTGATCGGCGCCGTCCTCGACCCGTTCGAGCGCAGCATCGGCCTGTCGCGCATGGACTGGGCGGAATGACCCTGCGCGCCGTCGGATATCGCCTGGTCCAGGCGCTGCTGGTGGCCGTGCTGGTGGGCGGGCTGACCTTCCTGATGATGCAGGCATTGCCGGGCGACGCGGCCTTTCGCATCGCCGCCAGCCGATATGGTTATGACATGGTCGATGCGGCGGCGGCGGCGCAGGTCCGCGCCGAGCTGGGGCTGGACGGCAGTGGCTGGAGGGCCTTCGCCGCCTGGCTGGGCGACCTGCTGCGGCTGGACTTCGGCACCTCTCTGGTCTCGGGCCGCCCGGTGATCGAGGAGATCCGTCACCAGCTGGGCGCCAGCCTGCAGCTGGCGGGCGTGTCGCTTGTCATGTCGCTGCTGATCGGGCCGCCGCTTGGCATCATTGCCGGGCTGCGCGCCGGCGGAGGGATCGACCGGGGCCTGCTGGTCCTGTCGGCCGCGCTGCGGGCGGTGCCGCAATTCCTGATGGGGCTGATCCTGATCGTCATCGTCTCGATCCAGCTGGGCTGGCTGCCCGCCGCCGGTCATGGCCGCCCAGACCACCTGATCCTGCCGGCGCTGACGCTGGCCCTGGGGCTGGCAGCGGTCTCGGCCCGGGTCACCCGCGACGCGATGGCCGGGGTCGCGGCCCGGCCCGACTATGCCTTCGGCCGCTGGAAGGGCCTGTCCGAGGGGCAGATGCTGCGCCGCCACGGCCTGCGCAACATCGGCGTGCCGCTGGTCACCTTCCTGGGCCTGCAACTCGTCCTGCTGATCGAGGGCGTGTTCGTTGTCGAGGCCATCTTTGGCTGGCCCGGCATCGGCCATGCCTTGGTCCACGCGATCTTTGGGCGCGACGTGCCGATGGTGCAGGGCACCGCGCTGCTGCTGGGCCTGGGTTTCGTGCTGCTGAACGCGCTGACGGATCTTGCCGCACACCTGATCGACCCCCGAGGAGCCCGGACCCCATGACCATGTCCGACATGACCCTGACGCCCGTGGCCCGGAGCGGCTTTGGCCGGCTGCGCTGGATCGGGTGCGCCCTTCTGATGATGGTGGTGGGCTTTGCGCTGCTGGCCCCGGTCATCGTGCCCACCGACCCGCTGCAGCAGAGCCTGGTAAAAGCTTTGGCCGGTCCCGATGCCGTCGCGCCCTTCGGCTATGACCACTTGGGCCGGTCGCTGATGGCGCGGCTGGCGGCGGCGCTGCGGCTGTCCTTGGCTATCGCGGCGGCCTCGGTCCTGACGGCCGGGATCGCGGGGGTCGGGCTTGGCGTGCTGGCTGCCTGGCGTGGGGGTCTGACGGACCGGACGCTGTGCCTGCTGGCGGACAGCGTTCTGGCCCTGCCGGGGCTGCTGATGGTGCTGATCGTGACCGCGATCGTTGCCGACCGGCCCTTGGCCTTCTGGATCGGCCTGACGCTGGTCCTGTGGATCGAATATTTCCGCCTGACCCGAGCCACGGTCGCGCGGCAGTTGGCGGCGCCGGGGGTCCAGGCGTCGCGGCTGCTGGGCTTCGGGCCGTTCTATGTCTTCCGGCGGCATCTGTGGCCGGACCTGGCACCGGTTCTGCTGACCGTGGCGGCCTTCGGGGCGGGGACCGCCATCATGACCGTTGCCGCGCTTGGCTTTGTCAGCGTCGGCATGCGTCCGCCCGCGCCTGAACTGGGGCTGATGATGGTCGAGTTGCTGCCCTATTACCGCGAGGCGCCGCTGGCGCTGTTCCAGCCGGTGATCGCGATCTTCCTGACGATCCTGGCCCTGAACCTGCTGGCCCAAGGAACCCGTCGATGAGCCTGCTTCTCTCTGCCAAAGACGTCTCCGTCCATGCCGGGACCGAATGCCTGGTCCAGCCCGGATCGCTGGCGCTGCATGCGGGGCGCCCCCTGACGATCCTGGGCGAGACCGGTTCGGGCAAGAGCCTTCTGGCGCAGGCGATCATCGGCACGCTGCCGCCGGGCCTTCGGGCCGAGGGGCGCGTGGAGGTCGCGGGCCAAGTCCTCGATCCGGGCCGGCCCGCGGCATTCCGACCGCTCTGGGGACGCCAGATCGGGATCCTGCCGCAGGAGCCCTGGCTGTCCCTGGACCCGCTGATGCCCGCCGCGGCGCAGGTCTCCGAAGGCCATGCCCTGGTGCGGCGCCTGCCTTGGGCAGAGGCCCGTGCCGCCGCCGACGACGACCTGGCGCGCTTGGGCCTGGCGCAGGCGGGGCACCGGCGGCCCGATCAGCTGTCAGGGGGCATGGCCCAACGCGCCGCCTTTGCCGCCGCCCGTGCCGGGGGCGCCCGCATCGTCATCGCGGACGAGCCGACCAAGGGTCTGGACGCCGACCGCCGGGATGAGATCAGCGCCCTGCTGCTGGCGGAAACGGCGGCGGGCGGGGGACTGCTGACCATCACCCACGATCTTGCGCTGGCCCGCGCGCTGCAGGGGGATCTGGTCGTCGTCCTCAGGGGCCGCATTGTCGAGCGGGGGCCGGCCGCGCAGGTGCTGGCTGACCCCCAGCACGACTATACCCGCGCGCTGATCGCCGCCGATCCGTCCGCCTGGCCGCAGCCGCAGCCGCGGCAGGTTGCCGGCCTGCCGGTCCTGGAGGCACGGGGCTTGTCGGTTGCGCGGGGGGGACGGGTGCTGTTTTCGGGCGTCGACCTCGATCTGCGTCAGGGACAAATCATCGGCATCTCGGGCCCAAGCGGCTGTGGAAAGTCCACCTTGGGGGATGCCCTTCTGGGGCTGGTTCCCTTGGCGGATGGAACCGTGACCCGCGCGCCGGGCTGCCCGGCGGTCAGGTTCCAGAAGCTGTACCAAGACCCGCCCAGTGCCTTTCCCGGCAGCGTCACCCTGGGCCGCACGCTGGCCGATCTGGTCGCACGGCACCGGCTGGACAAGGGGCGCATCGGCGCGCTGCTGGACCGGCTGCGCCTGTCGCCGCGCCTGCTGCAGCGGCGCCCGTCCGAGGTTTCGGGGGGTGAACTGCAGCGGCTGGCGCTGCTGCGCGTCCTGCTGCTGGACCCGGTGTTCCTGTTCGCGGACGAGCCGACCTCGCGGCTGGACCTGATCACCCAGGCCGAGGTGACGCGGCTGCTGGTCGATGTCGCGCGTGAGACCGGCATGGGCCTGCTGATCGTCAGCCATGACACGGACCTTCTGGCCAAGGTCGCCGATCGGGTGATCCGGCTGGACGATCCGGGGCTGGCCCGCGCGGCCTAGGGCGCCAGCCCGTCCAGAACCGCGCCCGCCTGCCGCGCCGCCTCCTCCCATCCCGGCAGCAGCGCCCCGGCGCGCGCGGCGGCCGCCGCCTTGCCCGCCCGCGCCTGCGGGTCGGTCAGCAGGCCGCGCACTGCGGTCGCCAGCGCCTGCGGGTCGTCGGGCGCGACAAGGACGCCGGCATCCGGCGGCACGGTGCCGGGCACCGCGCCCGCACGGGTGCTGACGATCGGCAGGCCATGCGACAAAGCCTCGTCGAAGACGATGCCATAGCCCTCGTACCGGGTTGCCAGCGCAAAGATCGAGGCGCGCTGATAGAGCTCCTGCAGCGCCTCACCCGGCACCTGTCCGGCCAGACGCAGACGATCGCCAATCTCCAGCGCGCCGACCTGAGCCTGCAATTCCGCCGCGTGGCCCCGGTCCCAGGGCGTCCCGACGATCACGCCCTGCCAATCCATGTCCCGCAGGCGCGCCAGCGCCGCGATCAGGATGTCGTGGCCCTTGCGCGGGTGCAGGATGCCGACCGACAGGATCAGCGGCGGCTGTTCGGGGGTCGCGGGTCTCCAGCGCTTGGGCTTGTCGGTGCCCGGACGCACGACCGTGATGCGGTCCGCCGGGACATCATAGCGCTGGATCAGCATGTCCCGCGTGTGCGGGCTGGGCACCATGACGTGACGCGCCAGGGCTAGGTTGGCGCGCTCGGTCCGCCAGAGGTGATCGGCCAAGTCGGCGGGCAGGGCGCTTTCCTGCGCCAGCGGGTGGTGGATCAGGGCGACGATCGGCGCCCGAACCCGCGCCAGGCCGCGGCTGTCCAGCGCGCCGAAGGCCAGCCCGTCGATGATGACTGGCAGATCGGGGGGCAGCGCCGCCAACTGGTCCAGCGCGGCGTCCATGTCCCTATCATCCGGGGTCGGAAAGCTGTCCGGCAGCTGGATCACCCGGACCGCGCGGCCTTGGGCGCGCAGCCCCTCGACCAGGCGGCGGTCATAGATATAGCCGCCGGTCAGCGTGGTGATGTCGCCCGGCAGGGCGAAGGCGGCAGGGCGGGGGCTGGTCATGGATCGGCCTTTGCGGGAGCGGGGACAAGAGGGGCGGCCGGGACCTCGCGGCCCTGCGCTAGCAGCACGATCAGCCCGGGCAAGGTGCTGGCCAGGAACACCAGCCCAAAGGCCAGGCTGGCAGCCAGGCCCGCCGCCGCGCTGGCACCGATCAGGGGAAACAGCCCGGCCGCCGCCCCTTCGCGCCATCCCCAACCGCTGATGGTGAAGGGCAGGATCATCGTCAGCAGGATCAGCGGCACCAGCACCGCGGCCTGGACCGGCGACAGGACGGTGCCCGTGGCCCGCGCGCAAAAGGCGAAGGCCGCCAGGTTCGCGCCGGTGATGGCCAGGTTCAGCACGATCTGTCGGGACAGCGCGTTCCGGCTGAGCAGCGTCAGCCGGACCATGCGGCGCAGGTCGCGCGCCCCCACGCCCGCGCGGCCGGGCAGGCGCCCGGCGAAGGCGACCGCCAAGATGCCCAGCAGCCCGGCCCCCAGCAGGACCGCCACCAGCCCCAGGATCGGCAGCGGCAGGTCCAGCCCGCCGGGAACCAGGGTCGCGGCAAGCGTCCCGGCCAGCAGGGTGACGAAAAGGGCCAGCTGGCCCGCCAGCCGCTCGATGGCCACGGCGGCGGCCGAGCGGCGCAGCCCGGCCCGGTGTCGCGCCCGCAGCGCCCGCCCGGCATCGCCGACGACCCCCCCGGGCAGGGACTGGTTCACCACCTGGGCCAGATAATATTCCGCGACCGCATGGCGCCCTGGGATGATCTGCCCCAGCTGCCGGGCCGTGATCCGCCAGCGCCAGGCCGACAGCAGCGTCTGCGCCGTCAGCGCGGCCAGCGCCGCCGCCAGCCAGCCGCGATCTGCCTGTGCCAGGATCCGCAGCGCCTGCGCCCCGTCGAAATTCAGCCAGAACAGGCCCAGCAGCAGCACGGCACCCAGGATCTGCAGCCCGCCTGTCCGGCTCATGCGGGGGGATTTCCGCGAGCGTCCGAAAAGCTGTGCAGGATGCGGTCGCGCAGCGTCTCCATCGGCAGGGGCAGCTGGTCCTGCGGCGGGATGAGGCCCGGCACGAGGCCCCATGAGGCGGTCAGTTCCACCAGATGCGCCGGCCCGATGATGTGGATCGGCACCTCCCGCCGCTCATCCAGCCCGATCGAGCTGGCCGCCTGGTGGTCGCCGATCAGGATCATCAGCGGCGGGTCGTCGGAATGCAGCCGGGCATAATCCATCACCGTTCGCAGGGTATAGGCGATGGCGTCACGGTACTGCCGGCGCACCCGCTCGCGGTCGCGCCAGACGACCTCGGGCGGGTCGCCGGCTTGGGCCATTTCGTCAAAGACTGTGCCGTCGCCCAAGCTGTCCCATGCCACCAGCTCGGGCACCGGCACCCAGGGGGCGTGGGACGAGATCAGCGCGACTTGGGCCATAAGCCGCCGCGGATGCGGGCCGGTCCGCAGCAGGCGGTCGACGGCTGCCAGCGTGAACTGATCCGGCATGGTGACCCAGTTGAAGGGCAACCCGCGATAGCCCAGATCGGGCGCGGCAAGGACGGTCTGAAAGCCCATCGTGCTGGACTCGGGCCAGGGGCGCACGACCGCGGGCATGACGGCAGCGGTGTGAAAGCCGGCCACCCGCGCATGGTGGAACAGCGTCCTGCGCCCGCTGGCGATTGCCGCCTGATAGCGCGTCTGATCGTTGATCAGCAATCCGTTGGCGAAGGTCCCATGCGCCAGCCAGCTTTGTCCGCCATGGGTGGGAGAGGTCAGGAAGCCCGACCGCATCGCCAGCCCCGCCTGGTCCAGCTGCGCCTGAGCCTGCGCCAGGAGGTCGAGGTGCTGGCGTGCATAGAAGGGCGTGTCAAAGCTGGTCCGGCCATAGCTTTCCAGAAAGATCACCAGAACGTCGCGGTCGATCAGCTCCAGTGGCCGGGCCAGCGCGCCCAGATCGTCCTGGGCCACGGCGGCGCGGAAATTTCGCAACTCGCTCAGCGTGCGCAGGGTCAGTGCCACGCGCTCGGCGGCATAGCGCGATGCATCGGGCAAGGACGGCGCAAGGCCCGCCCGCGGCAGCAGGACCAGAAGGGCGGCCAAAGTGAATGCGGCCCCCAGCACCCATCGGCGCATGTGGCGCCCCAGGGCCAGCCGCATCCAGACGCCCGTGGCCCACCAGATGGCAGCGGTCAGCACGATCACCAGAAGGATGGCGGCCAAGGCGCCGCCGGCCGCCGCCAGCGTGCCGAAGCTGCCCGCCAGCAGCCGCACCGAGGCGTCGATCAGGGGCAGGTCCCCGACCGGGTTGAACCGCCGCCCCAGGCTTTCCAGCATCGCCAGATCCGCCAGCTTCAGCAGCGTCACAAGCAGGATCGCGGCCGTCGCCAGCACGCGCAGCACCCGGCCCGGCCAGACGGGACCAAGGGCCAGCAGCACCAGGATGATGAGGCCCGCTTCGGGCGCGGGCCGCAGCCAGGCGACGGCGGCCAGGTCGCCCGGGCGGTCGGGCAGGGCGATGATCCCCTGCAGGACCAGCGCGGCCAACAGCGCGCGGCCAAGGAGGTACCAGCGGCTCACCGGTGCCTCCAGAGCCACAGAAGGTCGCGGCCGAAGGACCAGGACAGGGCCAGCGCCGCCAGCCGCGCCAGCAGCGTGGCGGCCTCGGGCGGCAGCGGCGGCAACTGCAGCGCGATCAAGGCCGCGAGCTGCAGCACGCAGACGGTCTTGCGCGCCAGGCTGGGCGGAAGCGGGGCGCGGATCCAGGGCCAGATCGCCCCACCCGCCACAAAGGCATAGCGCATGACGCCCAGCACCAACACTTCGGGTCCCAGGGGTCCGGCGGCCAGCGCATGCAGGGCCAGGACCAAGGCGAGGGCCGCGTCCACCTCCATGTCGAAGCGCCCGCCGAAATCCGACACGAGGCCGCTGCGCCGGGCCAGAAAGCCATCCACGCCATCAAGTGTCAGCGCCACGCCCGCCACGGCGGCCACCATCCATCCCGCCGCCGCCCCACCGGCCAAAGGCGCCAGCAGCGCCAGCGCCAAGGCCAGCCGCGCCAGGGTGACGATGTTGCAGGCGCCGACGCGGTCATGGGGATAATGCCGCCGCATCCCTTCTGCCACGATGGCTGCCCCCAGAAGAAAGGTCGCCGCGGCCGGCCAGATCGTGCGTCCCCCGTCCAGGATTAGGACGGCCGTCGCCCCATGGATCGCCAGCCCGATGGCAACCGCGACGGCCAGGCCCTGGGGCAGGCGTGCCAACCCGGGCCTGCTGACGGAGGTGGAGACGGGGGGCGGGGGCATCTGCATCAGACGACCATATGGTCCCGTCGCCGCCCGTCAAGCGGCCCCGCAAAACGCTATGCCGAACGGCAGGTTCGGACTATCCTGCGGAAGGAGGAGGACCCGGCGATGGATCATCACGACCCCGGCTATGGCACCACGGCGCGCGTGCTGCACTGGGTGATCGCTGTGGCGGTGCTTGCGATGATCCCGGCGGGGCTGATCATGGTCCGGGACGGCCTTGACCGCGGGCTGCAGGATGCCCTGTTCATCTTTCACAAGAACCTGGGCAGCATCCTGATCCTGGTCGTGGCCCTGCGGGTCGCCTGGAGGATCACGCATCCCGCGCCGCCGCTGCCTGGTGACCTGCCGGCCTGGCAGCGGCGCGCGGCGCGCGGGTCGCATTTCGCGCTTTATGTCCTGATGGTCGTGCTGCCCCTCAGCGGCTATGTGCGGGTGCGGGCCGGAGGCTTTCCGATCGAGGGGCTAGACGCCTTGGGCCTGCCCGCGCTGGTCGGCCGTTCCAAGCCCCTGGCCGAGGCCGCCAGCACGCTGCATGCCCTGGCGGCCTTCACGCTGATCGCGGTGCTGGCGCTGCATCTGGGGGCGGCGCTGCACCATGCGCTGATCCGCCGGGACGGCGTCTGGGGCCGGATGTGGCCGCCTCGCGCGCCCGGCCCACGCACCTGACCTATGGACAGGTTTAGGC
This sequence comes from Paracoccus sp. KKT209, assembly GCF_055635455.1. The sequence goes on along the minus strand of NZ_CM145758.1, from coordinate 1,954,515 downwards.
GGTTTCATATCGACATCGGGCAGTTGATTCGCTAGTCAACGCTGTCGGCACGCCCGCCGCGCTGTGTCGCGGCATCGCTGCGTGTGTCATTTATTTGTTTCGCCGCGTTGAACCATCCGGCACTGCCGGGCGTTCGACGCCCGCCGTCGAAAAATTCGGCGTCGCGCCGGCGCTGCAGGAGACCCCGTGCCAAAGATCCAGGACCTGACCATCCTCGCGGTGATCGCTGCCGCGCTTGGGGGCGTTTTTTTACTCGATATCCAGTTCCCGTTGGGGACGGCCGTCTGGCTGATCTACATTCTGCCGCTGGCGCTGGCCTTTGGCAGCACCCGTCCGCTGATGCCGGTGGTGGTGGCCGTGCTGACCTGCGCGCTGATGGGGGCGGGTTATTTCTTTGACCAGGCCGGCATTGATCCCCGCGTCGCGGCGGCCAACCGGACCATGGCCGGGGTCGTCTATCTGGTGCTGGGCCTGGTGGGCCGGGGCCTGATCATCAACCGCGAGCGGCTGACGCAGAGCGAATGGGTGCATCAGGGTCAGGTCGAGGTGTCGCGCGCCCTGCAGGGCGAATTGTCGGCCGAACGGCTTGGCCGGCAGATCCTGCAGGCGCTGGCTGAACGGGTCGGCGCACGCGCGGCGGTCGCCTATGCCCGCAACGGCCACGGCTATCAGCGGCTGGCCAGTTGGGGCGTCGACGAGGCGGCCCTGGCCGAACGCGTGATCGAGGGCGAGGGGCATCTGGGCCGATGCGTCGCCGAGCGCCGTGTCCTCAGCATCGCCATGGCGCCGGAGGAGGCGCTTGGCTGGGCCACGGGCCTGGGTCGCGGCCGTGCGCCGCATGCGCTGATGGTCCCGCTGCGCGACGGGCAGCTGGTGAACGGCGTTCTGGAATTCGGCCTGGACACGCCCCCGAGCGAGCGGGTCCAGGAGTTGTTTGGCCGGATCAGCGACAAGCTGGGCATCGCGCTGCGTTCGGCGCAGTACCGCGAACAGCTGCAGGAGCTGCTGGAGGAGACCCGCCGCCAGGCCGAGGAGCTGCGCAGCCACGGCGAGGAACTGGCCGCCTCGAACGAGGAGCTGGAGGAGCAGACCCGCGCCCTGCAGGACAGCCAGCGGCGGCTGGAAATGCAGCAGACCGAGCTGGAGAGCCAGAACGCGCAGCTGGAAAACCAGACGCAGGAGCTGGAGGAGCAGCGTGATGCGCTGGCCCGGTCGCGCCGGATGCTGGAGGACCAGGCGGCGCAGCTGACCCGCGAGAGCCGCTACAAGTCCGAATTCGTGGCCAACATGAGCCACGAGCTGCGCACGCCCCTGAACGCGCTGCTGATCATGTCCCGCCTGCTGGCCGAGAACCGCGCCCGCACCCTGACCGGGGAGCAGGTCCGGTGGGCCGAGACGATCGAGAGTTCGGGCAAGGATCTTCTGGCGCTGATCAACGACATCCTGGACCTGTCCAAGATCGAATCGGGCAAGCTGGAACTGTCGCGCGACCGCATCGACCCGCAGACGGTCGCCACGAAGCTGGTGCGCGCCTTCGAGATGCAGGCCAAGGGCAAGGGCCTGCAGCTGACCGCCGAGGTGGCGCCGGGAGTCGGAGAGCTGGAAACCGACTGCCAGCGGCTGGAGCAGGTGCTGCGGAACTTCATCTCGAACGCGCTGAAGTTCACCGAGCGCGGCCGCGTCACGCTGCGCGTAGCCCCCCTGGGGCAGGGCATCGCCTTTTCGGTCGAGGATACCGGCATCGGCATCGACACCGATCAGCAGGAGGCGGTCTTCGAGGCCTTCCGCCAGGCCGACGGCACCATCTCGCGCCGCTTTGGCGGCACCGGGCTGGGCCTGTCGATCTCTCGCGAGCTGGCGGACCTGCTGGGCGGGCGCGTCACGCTCAGCAGCGAGAAGGGCCGGGGCAGCGTCTTTACCCTGATCCTGCCCGCGGCGCCGGCCATCCGGCAAGCCGCCTCGGCCGCCCGCGGCCCTGCGGCGCTGGCCGCCCCGCCCATGCCGGAAGCATCCTTCGACCCCGAGCCGCTGCTGCTGGACGCGCTGCCGGGGCTGGAGGACGACCGTGCGGTGATCGCGCCCGGCGACCGCGTGATGCTGGTGGTCGAGGATGATCCGGCCTTTGCCAAGGTTCTTTACGGCCTGGCGCGGGATCTGGGCTTTCGCTGCGTCTGCGTGGGGCGTGCCGATGACGGCGTCCGTGCCGCGCGGCATTTCCTGCCGCAGGCCATCGTGATGGATGTGGGCCTGCCGGACCATTCGGGCCTGTCGGCACTGGACCGGCTGAAGCGCGACACCAGCACGCGGCACATCCCCGTGCATATCGTGTCGGCCAACGACTATACCAAGGAGGCGCTGGCCCAGGGCGCGATCAGCTACATGCTGAAGCCCGTGCCGCGCGAGCAGCTGGAACAGGCGATCCGGACCCTGGAGCACCGCCTGGAACAGCGGCTGCGCTGCGTGCTGATCGTCGAGGACGATCCTGCGCAGATGGAGGGTCTGAAGGCGCTTCTGGCCAGCGATGAGGTCGAGACGGTCGGTGCGGGCACCGCCGCCGAGGCGCTACAGATCTGCCGCAGCCGGACCGTGGACTGCATCGTGCTGGACATGACGCTGCCGGACGCCTCGGGCTTTGAGGTGCTGGAACAGCTGGACGGGGACGGCACGGCCGCCTTCCCGCCGGTCATCGTCTATACCGCCCGCACCCTGAACGAGGCCGAGGAACAGCGGCTGCGGCGCTATTCCAGTTCGATCATCATCAAGGGCGCCAAGTCGCCCGAGCGCCTGATCAACGAGGTCACTCTGTTCCTGCACCAGGTGGTCAGCGACCTGCCCGAAAAGCAGCGCGAGATGCTGGCGGCCTCGCTGAACCGCGACGCGCAGCTGGAGGGGCGCCGCATCCTGGTGGTCGAGGATGACATCCGCAACGTCTATGCCCTGACCGGCGTCTTCGAGCCGCATGGCGCCAAGGTGCAGATCGCCCGCAACGGCCGCGAGGCGCTGGAGGTGCTGGGCCGCATCGCCGACGGTGCGCAGCCGCGCGTGGACCTGGTGCTGATGGACGTGATGATGCCCGAGATGGACGGCCTGACCGCCACGCGCGAGATCCGCAAGATCGATCGCTGGAAGTCGCTGCCGATCATCATGCTGACCGCCAAGGCCATGGCCGATGACCAGAACCAGTGCCTGGCGGCGGGGGCCAACGACTATCTGCCCAAGCCCCTGGACGTGGACAAGCTGTTGTCGCTGACCCGCGTGTGGATGCCGCGATGAGCCTGGAACCCGTTCCCGCCCGGCCCGGCGACGCGATCGAACTGGACCTGTTCCTGGAGGCGCTGCACCGGCGTTATCACTATGACTTTCGGTCCTATTCCCGCGCGTCGCTGGCGCGGCGGGCGGAACTCGCGCGGGAACGGCTGGGTTGCGCCACGCTGTCGGAACTTCAGGGCCGCCTGCTGCACGACCCCACCGTGCTGCCCCAGATCATCGATGCGATGACCGTGCAGGTCAGCGAGATGTTCCGCGATCCCGACTACTACCTGGCGCTGCGCCGGGAGGTCCTGCCGCATCTGCACACATTTCCCTCGCTCAAGGTCTGGGTCGCGGGCTGCGCCGATGGCGAGGAGCTGTATTCGCTGGCCATTCTCTTCCGCGAGGAGGGCCTGTTTGACCGCACGCTGTTCTACGCGACCGAGATCAACCGCCGTGCTTTGGCGCGCGCCGAGGCGGGCGTCTATGACATCGACCGCCTGCCGGTCTTTTCGCAGAACTACCAGCGGTCGGGCGGGCGCGGGTCGCTGTCGGACTATTACACCGCCGCCTATGGTCGCGCCGCCTTTGACCGGTCGCTGCGGTCGCGGACGGTCTTTACCGAACACAACCTGGCCTCGGACCAGGTCTTTTCCGAGGTTCACCTGATCAGCTGCCGCAACGTGCTGATCTACTTCGACGCCGAATTGCAGGATCGCACCCTGGGCCTTTTTGCCGAAGCGCTGGCGCGCGGCGGATTCTTGGGCCTCGGCTCGCACGAGACCCTGCGCTTTTCGGCCCATGCCTCGGCCTTTGTGCCCTTTGAAGAGCCAGACAGGATCTGGCGCCGCATTGCCTCTCAGGAGACCGCCCATGCTCGATAACACCATCAGGTTCCTGATCGTCGACGACATCGCCGAGAACATCATGGCGCTGGAGGCCCTGCTGCGGCGCGACGGGCTGGTGGTGGACCGTGCGCGGTCGGCCAGCGAGGCGCTGGAACTGATGCTGATGAACGACTATGCGCTGGCCTTCCTGGACGTGCAGATGCCCGGCACCGACGGCTATGAACTGGCCGAACTGATGCGGTCCACCGAACGCACGCGGGGCGTCCCGATCATCTTCGTCACCGCGGCGGAAATGGACGAGGCCCGCCGGTTCCGCGGCTATGAGGCAGGTGCTGTTGACTACATCTTCAAGCCGATCGACCCGCTGATCCTGAAGTCCAAGGCCGAGGTCTTTTTCCGGATCGGCCGCCAGGCCAAGGAGCTGGAACGCCAGCGCGACGAGATGCAGGAGATCGCCCGTCACCGCGACAGGGTGATGGCGCAGCTCAAGGCGCATAACGACAATTCGCCCCTGGCCTTCGTGACCCTGGACCGCGACCTCTGCGTGCGCCGCTGGTCCAAGGGGGCCGAGCGGATGTTCGGGCGCGCGGCGGGCGACCTGCTGGGCATGACGGCGCCTGCCTCGGGTTGGCTGGATGCGGCGGGGGCCGAGGAGCTGGCGGGCTGGCTGAAGGCCGGCGGGGATGCCGCCCCGCGCTTTTCGGCCGAGATGGTGCTGGACCACGCGGCCGTGGGCCCGATCAGCTGCGAGATCTATGGCTCGGTCCTCTCGGACGCGGCGGGTCAGCGGTCGCTGTCGCTGCAGATCCTGGACATCACCGAGCGCAAGCAGGCCGAGGAGGTCCGCTCGCTGCTGATCGGAGAGCTGAACCACCGCATCAAGAACACCCTGGCTAATGTCCAGGCCATCGCCCGCCAGAGCCTGCGCCAGTCCGACAGCCTGCAGGACTTCGAGAAGAGCTTTGGCGGCCGCCTGCAGGCGCTGGCGCGGGCCCATTCGATCCTGTCCGATGCTACTTGGGCCAGCGCGCCGCTGGATCAGTTGATCGATGACCAGATCAGTTCGGGGACGCTGGACGGTGACCGGCTGCGGCGCAGCGGCCCGGCGGTCGAACTGGCCCCCGACACCATGCTGCGCCTGGCGCTGACCCTGCACGAACTGGGCACGAATGCCGCGAAATACGGCGCGCTGTCGGTGCCGCAGGGCATGATCGACCTGGATTGGACCTTTGTGGGCGGGCAGCTGACGCTTGTCTGGCGCGAAACCGGCGGGCCTGCGGTCACGGGACCGGCCCGGTCCGGGTTCGGCATGACCCTGATCGGCGCGGCCGGCGGGGGCGAGGACAATGCCGTCACCGCCGACTGGAACCCTGCGGGCGTCATCTGGACGATCCGGCTGTCGGATGGCGTCACGGCGCTGAAGTCGAAAGGCGCCCCGCAGGCCTGCGCCGCCGCCCCGGTCCTTCGTCCCGCGACCCTGGACGGGGCGCGCGTCCTGCTGGTCGAGGACGAGCCGCTGGTCGCCCTGGACCTGCGGCTGGAGCTGGAGGACGCGGGCGCGGTCGTCGTCGCCGTGTCGCGCACCGTGGCCGAGGCGATGCAGGCGGTGCAAAGCCACCAGATCGACCTGGCGCTGCTGGACGGCAACCTCAAGGGCGAGCCGGTGGACGAGGTCGCGGCGCTGCTGAACGAGCGTCATGTCCCCTTCTGCTTTGTCTCGGGCTATGGCCGCGAGCACCTGCCGGCAGGCTTTGATGAAGCACCGCTGATCGAAAAGCCGTTCCGTCCGGATGCGCTGCGCTCGATCCTGACGGGGCTTCTGTCGCGCGAACTGACGGTCGCGGCGCAGTAGCCGGAAAAGGACGTCGTTCTGCGGATATTCCGGGGGACGCGCCCGGTGTTCGGGCGGTTGCGGGAACAGGGCAACGGTCTTCGCCGCGGCGCAGGCACGGCCGATCGACTGTTCCGTCGGCCGACCTGCCCGCAGGCTTGCACCCGGCGCGGCTTTCGGGCATCCCCGCGCCCTTGGAATTGGAACTGGCAGGATCCCATGAGCGGAACGGCCCAAAACGACGCGGCCATCATCTTCGACAGGCTGGGCAAGTCCTTCCCCAAGAAGGGCGGCCAGCGGGTCATGGCCCTGGACGACATCTCTCTGGTCGTGCCGCGGGGCAGCATCACCGGCATCATCGGCCGGTCGGGGGCGGGGAAATCGACGCTGTTGCGCATGGTCAACGGCCTCGAGCGCCCGACCGAGGGCCGGGTCGAGGTGTCGGGACATGACGTAGGCGCGGCGCGCGGGGCCGCCCTGCGGGCGATCCGCCGCGATGTCGGGATGATCTTCCAGCACTTCAATCTGCTGGCGTCGCGCACGGTCGGGGGCAACGTGGCCCTGCCGCTGGAGATCGCGGGCACGCCTGCCGCGCAGGTCCGCGCCCGCGTCGACCAGCTGATCGACCAAGTGGGCCTGGGCGCGCTCCGCGACCGCTATCCGGCCGAACTGTCGGGCGGGCAGAAGCAGCGCGTGGGCATCGCCCGGGCCTTGGCCACCAGCCCCAAGGTGCTGCTGTCGGACGAGGCGACCAGCGCGCTGGACCCCGAAACGACGCAGACGGTGCTGGAGCTGCTGGGCCGCATCAACCGCGACCTGGGCCTGACGATCCTGCTGATCACGCATGAGATGGCGGTCCTGCGCGACATCGCCAGCCACATGGCGGTGATCGAGGGCGGGCGCATCGTCGAGGCCGGGCCGACCTATGACGTCTTTGCCCGGCCGACCCATCCGACCACCCGCAGTTTCCTGTCAGGGGTGACAGGGGCCACGCTGCCGGCCTTCGTGGCCAGCCGCCTGCACCCCGAACCGCCGGGCGACCAGGTGATCCGGGTGACCTTTGCCGGCCGTCATGCGACCGATCCGATGCTGTCGCTGCTGGCCACGGACCTGGGCATCACCGCCAATATCCTGGGCGGCGCCATCGAAGAGGTCGGCCCGCATCCCTTCGGCAACCTGCTGATCTCGGTCGAGGCCGCGCGCGCCGACCAGGCGCGGGCCTATCTGGAGCGCCACGGACTGTCGACGGAGGTGCTGGGCCATGTCCGCTAACCTGATCCCGCTTTTGTGGGACGCGACCCTGCAGACCCTCTACATGGTGGCGATCTCGGCGCTGCTGGGCACCTTGGGGGGCCTGCCCCTGGGGGTGTTCCTGGCCACCTCGCAGCGGGGAGAGCTGCTGTCGGCACCTTGGGTCAACAAGGTGCTGGGGCTGGTGGTGAATGCTACCCGATCGGTCCCGTTCATCATCCTGGTGGTGGCGATCATCCCCTTCACCCGCGCGCTGGTGGGCACGTCGATCGGCACGAATGCCGCGATCGTGCCGCTGACCCTGGCCGCCATCCCCTTCATCGCCCGGCTGGTGGAAAACGCCATCCGCGAGGTCGATGGCGGCCTGATCGAGGCCGCCCGCGCGATGGGCGCCACGCCCCTGCAGATCATCCGCAAGGTGCTCATCCCCGAGGCGATGCCGGCCATCACCCTGGGCCTGACCCTGGCCGTGGTCAGCCTGATCGGATATTCCGCCATGGTCGGCGCGGTGGGCGGGCAGGGCCTGGGCGACCTGGGCATCCGCTACGGCTATCAGCGCTTCATGCCCGAGGTGATGGCGGCGGTCGTTGTCATCCTGATCGTGCTGGTCCAGCTGGTGCAATCGCTTGGCGAATGGATCGCTGCCCGGCTGGATCGCCGCGCCCCGCGCAACCGCGGCCACTGATGCCGCGTTGGCCTCAGATTTTCCGCAGACAAGAAAGGACCAATCCGATGCTGCGACTGACAACCCTCGTTTCCGCCCTTGCCCTGTCCACTGCGGCCGCCACGGCCGAGGATATCAAGGTCGGCGTCTCGCCTGGTGAACATGGCGAGATCATGGAGAAGGTGGCCGAGGTCGCCGAACCTCTGGGCCTGAACATCGAGATCATCGAGTTTTCGGACTATGTCGTGCCGAACCAGGCGCTGGCGGACGGCGATCTGGATGCCAACAGCTTTCAGCACCGCCCCTATCTGGAAAACCAGATGAAGGATCGCGGCTTTGAACTGGTCGAGGTGGGCACCACCATCACCACCCCGATGGGGATCTATTCCGACAGCATCGAGGATCTGGCCGACCTGCCCGACGGCGCGCAGGTGGCGATCCCGAACGATCCGACCAATGGCGGGCGCGCGCTGCTGATCCTGCAGGACCTGGGCCTGATCACTCTGGCCGAAGACACCGGCTTGGTGCCCAGCCCGCTGGATGTCAGCGACAACCCCAAGGGCCTTCAGTTCCTGGAACTGGACGCGGCGCAACTGCCCCGCACGCTGGCCGATGCCGATATCGCGATCATCAACACCAACTATGCGCTGGCCTCGGGCCTGTCGCCCAAGGCGGATGCGATCGCGATGGAAAAGGCCGACAGCCCCTATGTGAACATCATCGTGGTTCAGGACGGCCGGCAGGACGAGCCCTGGGTCCAGACGCTGGTCGATGCCTATCACTCGGCCGAGGTGAAAGCCTTCATCGACGAGAAATACGAAGGCGCGGTCCTGACCTCCTGGTAAGACCCATGGGCCGCCCCCGTGGCGGCCCGCCTTGTACGCTCTGCAGCAAAAGGACGGTCGGACCGTCCGGCGTTCGTCTGCCCCAAGCCGTCATCTGCATTCGCGGCCTGTGCTGATGGCACCTGTTCGCTCCACGGCGATGCTTGGCCGCTTCATGACTGTCTCAGGTCACCGGATCGGTCACAGCCAGCAGCGCGATGCGCCCCGGCCAGCGCGCCTGCAGCGCCTGTCCTGCATTATGCGCCCGCAGTCCGGTGCGGCAGGCCAGGACGACGCGCCTGTCGGGCGCCGGTGACAGTTCGGCAATGCGCTCGGGAGGCAGGGGACGGGCGCGGGGATCAAAGGGCCGGTCGGCCTCGGTCCGCAGGTCCACCAGCAGATCGTCCGGGGCGATCTGCTCCGCCGCTATGAAGGGCAGCGGTGCCGCGGGTTCGGGCGCATCGGCAAAGCGGAACCCGCCCATCCGCCAGGTGGCGGCGTCAAAGCTGATCAGGCGGCCAAGGGGGCCGGGTGCCAGTTTCAGGATCACCGCCAGCGCCATCTGCGCCTGCAGCGCGCCGATCATGCCGACGACCGGACCCATGACGCCCGCCGTGGCGCAGGTGGCGCCGCGCAGGGGCAGGTCGGGAAAGATCGCGCGCAGGCTGGGCGCGCCGCCGCAACAGCCTGCGGCATAGCCCGACAGCGCCAGCGCAGATCCCGCGATCAGCGGCCTGCCCGCGGCCATGCAGGTGTCCGACAGGGTCAGGCTGGCGGCAAAGCTGTCGGCGCAGTCCAGAACCACATCCGCCGCATCCACCAGCGCGGGCGCATTAGCCGGCGTCAGCCATTCCACGCGGGGGATCACCCGGACGGCCGGGTTCATGCCGGTCATGATGGCGGCGGCGGCCTCCGCCTTGGGCTGGCCGATCTGGTCCATGCGATAGATCGGCTGGCGGTGCAGGTTCGTGTCCTCGACCCGGTCGCCGTCGACCAGGGTGATCTGCCCGATCCCGGCGCCGGCCAGATATTGCAGGGCAGGCACCCCCAGGCCGCCGGCGCCCACCACCAGCACATGGGCGGCGGCCACTCGCTCCTGACCCTGCGCGCCGATCTGGGGCAGAACCATCTGGCGGGCATAGCGCGTCACGCCGTCACGCGCAGCCAGTCGCGCATCCGCTCCTCGGGGTCGGGGTTCAGCGTGATGTCCGTCACGGCCGACACGACATCCGCACCTGCGGCGAAGGCACCGGCTGCGCGCTCCACCGTCATGCCGCCGATGGCGATCAGCGGGATCGGACCGACCAGCCGCTTCCATTCCGTGACCCGCTCCAGCCCCTGCTGGTGCCATTTCATCTGCTTGAGGATGGTGGGATAGACCGGGCCCAGGGCGATGTAGCCGGGCGCCAGCGCCAGCGCCCGGTCCAGTTCGGCATGATCATGGGTTGATATCCCCAGCTTCAGCCCCGCACGGCGGATGGCGGGCAGGTCGGCCTGGTCCAGGTCCTCTTGCCCCAGATGCAGCCAGTCCGCGCCTTCGTCGATGGCGATCTGCCAGTGATCGTTGACGACGAGCGCCGCCCCGTGGCTGCGGGCATGGTCCAGGCCCCGGCGAACCTGGGCGCGCAGTTCGGCGTCAGGGCGATCCTTGATGCGCAACTGCACCAGCCTGACGCCCAGGGGCAGGGCGCGGTCCAGCCAGGCCGCGTCGTCGAAGATGGGGTAGAATCGCGGCAACATCACAGCCAGGCCTTTCCGATGAGGGGGGTCGAAGGGGCGGCCATGTCGCGCGGCTCCATCGGGTCGGCGGCCCGCGCCAAGGCACCCGCCTGAACGGCCAGTCCAAAGGCGCGGGCCATGGCGGCCGGGTCGCCGGCCTGCGCCACGGCGGTGTTCAGCAGGACGGCGTCGAACCCCATCTCGATCGCGGCGGTGGCCTGGCTGGGCAGGCCCAGGCCCGCATCGATGACCATCGGCACCTCCGGGAAGGCCGCGCGCAGGGTCCGCAGCCCGTAGGGGTTGTTCAGCCCCCGCCCCGAACCGATGGGCGCGCCCCAGGGCATCAGCACCTTGCAGCCCGCCTCCAGCAAGCGCTGCGCCAGAACCTGGTCCTCGGTCGTATAGGGGAAGACCTCGAACCCTTCGGCCGCCAGCGTCTCGGCCGCCTCCAGCAGGCCGAAGGGGTCGGGCTGCAGCGTGTCGGCATGGCCGATCACCTCCAGCTTGATCCAGTTCGTCTCGAAGACCTCGCGCGCCATCCGGGCAGTCGTGACCGCCTCTCGGGCGCTGTGGCAGCCGGCGGTGTTGGGCAGGACATGGACATTTAGGGCGCGGATGATGTCCCAGAAGGCCTGGCCCTGGCCCGCCTCGCGCCGCAGCGACACCGTCGCGACCGAGGCGCCGCTGTCCGTAAAAGCCGCCTGCATCACCGCCGGAGAGGGATATTGCGCCGTTCCCAGCATCAGCCCCGAGGGCAGGGTCACGCCATAGAAATCGCGCATCTCAGCCTCCCTGCATGGGCGCCAGGACCTCCAGCCGGTCGCCGTCGCGCAGGACCTGCGCCTCGCGGCGGGCGGCGGGAAGAAAGTCGCCGTTCAGCGCGGTCGCCACGCGCGCCTCGCCCCAGCCCAGTTCGGCCAGCGCCGCCGCGACGGTTGTGGCCGTGATCTGGTGCGGCTCTCCGTTCACCTCAATCCTCATGGATCAACTCTCCCTTGGTTCGGGTCAGAAGATAATCGGCCGCCTGCCGGGCCAGCGCCGGGGCCATCAGATAGCCGTGGCGAAAGAGGCCGTTCAGGTGCAGCACCCGCCCGCGCAGGATGACGCGCGGCACATTGTCGGCAAAGGCCGGGCGCAGATCGGCGCCCAGTTCCAGCACGCTGGCCTCGGCAAAGCGCGGGTCCAGCGCATAGGCCGCCGACAGCAGCTCCAGCGCCGCCCGGGCACTGACGGGCGCGCGAGAGGCGCTTTCCAGCTGCGTGGCGCCCAGCATGAAGATGTTGCCCGCACGCGGCACGATATAAAGCGGATGGCGCGGATGCAGCAGGCGGACCGGCCGCGACAGGGTGATGTCGGGCGCATGCAGGACGACCATCTCGCCGCGCACGCCGCGCAGGCCAGGCAGGGCGGCGGCCAGGCCGCGGGCGTCGATCACGGGGCCGTCGATGTCGCTGGGCTGGACCTCGTCCTTTTGGATGGTGATCCCGCGCGTGGCCAGCGACTGCACAAGGTCGGCCAGCGCCTGGCGGGGGTCCAGATGCGCCTCGGTCGGGAAGAACAGTCCGTCGCGATGCTGCGCAAGTTCGGGTTCCAGTTCAGCCACCAGACGCGCGTCGTGGCCGCTGGCCCGGCGGGCAAAGCGTGCCAGTTCGGCCCGGTCGCGGTCCAGCGCAAGGACCAGCGTGCCGCGCCGGGTGACGGGCGTGACCTGGGCCCATGCGGCGGCCGCCTCGGCGCCGAGGCGGGTGATGACCGGTTCTGCCGTGACCCCTTCGCAATGCGGGGCCAGCATCCCGCCTGCCCACCAGGAACAGCCATGCGGCCCCGGCGGGCCGTTCCGGTCGATGATGCGCGGATGCAGGCCCCGCGAGGCCAGTTCATGCGCCGCAAACAGCCCCGCGACGCCCGCGCCGATGATGGTGACGTCGCTCATCCCCAGACCGCGTGGAAGTGGTGGACGGGCCCGTTACCCGAGCCGACGCCAAGGTCGTCCGCCGCGCGGATGGCGCCTTGCAGGTAACGATGCGCCAGCTGCACCGCCGCAACCAGGTTCATGCCCTGCGCCAGCCCGGCCGCGATCGCGGCCGACAGGGTGCAGCCCGTGCCATGGGTGTTCCGCGTCGCCTGCCGCGGCGCGGTCAGGCGCGTGATCCCATCGGGCGTCACCAGCAGGTCGGTGCAGAGGGGGCCTTCGGCATGGCCGCCCTTCATCAGGACGGCCCTCGGCCCCATCGCGCGCAGGGCGGCGGCCTGATCGGCCATCTCGGCCTCGGTCCGGGCGGGTGCGCAGCCAAGCAGCCGCGCGGCCTCGGGCAGGTTCGGGGTCAGCAGCGTCGCCAGCGGCAGCATCCGCTCGCGCAGCGCGGTTACGGCGCCGTCGGCCAGCAGGCTGTCGCCGGATTTGGCCACCATCACCGGGTCCAGGACCACCGGCATGGGCCGTCCGGGCAGACCCTGCGCCACGGCGGCGATGGCGGGACCGTCGCCCAGCATGCCCAGCTTGACCGCACGCACGTCCAGGTCATCAAAGACCGCCGCCATCTGCGCGGCGATCATGGCCGGGCTGGCCGGCTCGACCAGGGTCACCGCCCGCGTGTTCTGGGCCGTCAGCGCCGTGATCACGCTGGCCCCGTAGGTCCCGAGCGCCGAGAAGGTCTTGAGATCGGCCTGGATGCCCGCACCTCCGCCGGAATCCGATCCTGCAATGGTTAGGGCGATGGCTGCGGTCACGGTCGTCCTCCTGCAAGGCGAAGGGTCGGCACCGGACGTGAGGAAAGGCGACGGGCGGAACGGCGTCCGCGATCATCTGCACCGTTCCCTCCGCCGGTATGACCCGGATCAGGTTCGATGGGTTGGCTTGCGCCTCTCAGCCCCTGGACGGGACACCCCAACGGTTTGCACCCTGACAGCTAGCGGCCCGCGCCGCCGCGCGCAAGACGCATGGTGATCTGCCCCCCTGAGGCGGTTTGGCTGCGATCCGGCATGGACTTCTGCCGGGGCCGCGCGTATGAGACGCCTTTGGCTCCGCATGTTCGGGGCGGCGGGTGCAGGGTGGGCCGGTCGCAGCGACGATGGTGCCGCTCATCGGGTGCCGCATATGGCACCCCCGCATTTGGCGACTTACATGACTGAACAGAATTTTCCCGCACCGCTGCAGGCGGCGCTGGCTTCCAAGGGCTATGACAGCCTGACCTCCGTCCAAAGCGCGGTGCTTGCGCCCGAGGCGCAGGGGCGCGACGTGCTGGTCTCGGCCCAGACCGGGTCGGGCAAGACCGTGGCGTTTGGCCTGGCGATGGGCGCCGAGCTGCTGGAGGGCGACCGGATGGTCGCCGGAGAGCTGCCGCTGGCGCTGGCCATTGCCCCGACCCGCGAACTGGCCCTTCAGGTCGCGCGCGAGCTGGAATGGCTTTACGCCGATACCGGTGCCCAGATCGCCACCTGCGTCGGCGGCATGGATTACCGCAACGAGCGCCGCGCCCTGCAGCGCGGCGCGCAGATCGTGGTCGGCACCCCCGGCCGCCTGCGCGACCATATCGACCGCGGCAGCCTGGACCTGTCGGCCCTGCGCGCGGCGGTGCTGGACGAGGCGGACGAGATGCTGGACCTGGGCTTCCGCGAGGATCTGGAGTTCATCCTGGCCGCCGCGCCCGAGGAACGGCGCACGCTGATGTTCTCGGCCACCGTGCCGCCCGCGATCGAGAAGCTGGCACGCGATTTTCAGCGCGACGCCCTGCGCATCGCCGCCATGGGCGAGGCGCGCCAGCATGGCGACATCGCCTATCGCGCCTATAGCGTGACCGCACGCGACCGCGAGCCTGCGATCTTCAACCTGCTGCGCATCCACGAGGCCCAGACCTCGATCGTCTTCTGCAAGACGCGGGCGAATGTGAACCATCTGCTGGCGCGCATGTCCAACCGCGGCTTCAAATGCGTCGCCCTGTCGGGCGAGCTGAGCCAGCAGGAACGGACCCATGCCCTGCAGGCGCTGCGTGACGGACGTGCGCGGGTCTGCATCGCGACCGACGTCGCCGCGCGCGGCATCGACCTGCCGGGGCTGGAACTGGTGATCCACGCCGACCTGCCGACCAATCCCGAAACCCTGCTGCACCGGTCGGGCCGCACCGGCCGGGCCGGGTCCAAGGGCGTCTCGGCGCTGATCGTGCCCTCGTCGGACTACAAGCGGGCGCAGCGGCTGCTGCAGAACGCCAAGGTCGTGGCCGAATGGCTGAAGGCGCCGACCGCCGACGAGGTGCGGGCGCGCGACGACCAGCGCATGCTGGAGCATCCCGCCCTCCAGGAGGAGCCGGGGGAGGACGCGCCTTTGGCCGCGCAGCTGCTGGAGCGTTTCGGCGCCGAGCAGGTCGCCGTGGCCTTCCTGCGCATGTGGCGCGAGGGGCGCCCCGCCGCCGAGGAACTGATGGAGACGCAGGCCCCGCCCGCGCCGATGGCGCCCCGTGCGCCGCGGGAATTCGGCGCATCGGTCTGGTTCACGCTGTCGGTTGGCCATTCCGGCCGCGCCGAAGCCCGCTGGCTGCTGCCCAAGATCTGCGATGCGGGGGGAATCACCCGTGATGCCATCGGGGCGATCCGGGTCCGCCAGGACCTGTCCTATGTCCAGATCGCAGCCGAGGCGGCCGACCGATTCGGCGACTTCATCGAGATCACCCCCGAAGTCTCGATGCGCCGCATGCAGGGCGAACCCGACCTGGAGGCACAGCCCGAGCGCAGCCCGCGCCCTCGGTTCGAGGCGCGTGAGGAGCGGCCACCCCGTGCCGCCAAGCCTGCCCCGCGTCGCAAGCCGGCGGAGGACGAGGGTCATCAGGCCCGCGTGAAGGCCGCCCGTGGCGGATGGGTGCCCGACGATGCGTCGCTGGCCGATCCGCGCGAGGAGGGGCCGCGCCCCGCCGTCAAGGCCTGGAAGAAGAAGTCTTCGGCCGATGCGGGCGCGGGTCCGCGCAAGGCTGCCGGCGCGAAGCCTGCCTGGGCCGCCAAGGGCAAGCCGGGTGCCGCGAAGCCCGCCCCGGCCAAGACCCCGCACCGCAAGGGTCCCAAGCGTCCGGGCTGATCCGCAGCCGCCACACCACCGCATGACTTGCGCGCTGCCCCTGTCCGGGGCAGCGCGCTTTTTCATGGCCTGTCGGGGAGGCGCGGGCCTATCCTTCGGGCGATCTTGACAGGCAATTGCTGACGCTACGGCACCCGGACCTGATAATTGTTGTTGCCACATGCCAAAGCCAGCGCTTAGGCTTGGTCTTGCGCTGAACAACCAACGATAACAGGGAGAGCGCCTTTTGTTGGACGACCGCCGTAGCGACGCCTTTGTCGCTTTTGAGCATGTGCAGAAAAGCTATGACGGACAGTCACTTGTCGTCAAAGACTTGAATCTTTCGATCGGAAAGGGCGAATTCCTGACCATGCTGGGGCCGTCCGGTTCCGGCAAAACCACCTGTCTGATGATGCTGGCCGGCTTTGAGACCGCCACCAATGGCGAGATCCGTCTGGACGGGCGTCCGATCAACCAGGTCCCGCCCCACAAGCGGGGCATCGGCATGGTGTTCCAGAACTATGCGCTGTTTCCCCACATGACCGTGGGCGAAAACCTGTCCTTTCCCTTGGAAGTCCGCGGCATGTCCTCGGCCGATCGCAGCGCGCGCGTGGCGCGGGCGCTGGACATGGTGCAGATGGGCAAGTTCGCGAACCGCCGTCCGGCTCAGCTGTCGGGCGGCCAGCAGCAGCGGATCGCCTTGGCGCGGGCGCTGGTCTTTGATCCCGAACTGGTTCTGATGGACGAGCCCCTGGGTGCCCTGGACAAGCAGCTGCGTGAACACATGCAGTTCGAGATCAAGCACCTGCACGAGGAACTTGGAATCACGGTTGTCTACGTGACCCATGACCAAGGCGAGGCGCTGACGATGTCTGACCGGATCGCCGTCTTCAACGACGGGCGGATCCAGCAGCTGGCCCCCCCGGCGGATCTCTACGAACGACCCGGCAACAGCTTTGTCGCCAGCTTCATCGGCGAGAACAACGCACTACCCGGCACGATCGAGCAGCTGGACGGCGACAAGGCCTTGGTCCGGCTGGACGACGGCGGCGTCATCGACGCCACCGCCGTCAACATCCGCGAGAAGGGCCAGCGCACAACCGTGTCGATCCGCCCCGAGCGCGTCGAGTTCAAGCCCGAGATGATGCCCCCCGGCGCCCACACGATCGAGGCCCAGGTGCTGGAGGTGATCTATATGGGCGACATCCTGCGGGCACGCCTGCGCGTTGCGGGCAGCGAAAACTTTGTCATGAAGATGCGCAACACGATCGGTCAGACCCGGCTGGATGCGGGGCAGGCGATCCGCATCGGCTGGCATCCGCAGGATGCACGCGCCCTCGACCCGA
Organism: Paracoccus sp. KKT209; assembly: GCF_055635455.1. The sequence goes on along the minus strand of NZ_CM145758.1, from coordinate 1,937,739 downwards.
TCTGACGCGGTGACGGGGATGCAGCAGACCCAGACCCCGTGCCCCGGCTCCTTCGGAACCGCAGCGGCGCGGGGACTGGGCAGGCTGAGGCGCCGGTCGGAAGTCCGCTGTCCTGCCCCTGCCGCGCGTGGCGAAAGTTCGTCTGATCGCGGCTGCTGCCAAGGCATTTGCCCCTGGACACCCGCGGCGCCCCGGCGCCGAACGAGGGTCCGGACGGGCGATCACCTGCCGGTACCGATCCCCGCCTGTGCGCCGGATCGGTCTGCCGGCCTGGCTCATCGGCCGGGCGTTCCGCGCCCGTCCTTGCCCGCAAGGGCCAACCATATCGGGCGCGAAGCCCGGACTGCATCAATGGGAGCTTAACGTGAAAACCATCCTTATCCTGACCACCGCGCTGACCGGCGCGGGCTTTGCGGCCAATGCAAAAGAGGTCAATGTCGTCTCCTGGGGCGGCGCCTACGAGGTCAGCCAGGTCGAGGCCTATAACAAGCCCTTCACCGCCGAGACCGGCATCAAGGTCAACATGATCGCCGCCGACAACCCGTCCACGCCGCTGAAGGCGCAGGTCGAGGCCAAGAACGTCACCGGCGACGTCTTTGACATCGAGGTGTCGGATGCCATCCGCCTGTGCGACGAAGGCGCTCTGATGGAGATCGACCCCGACATGCTGCCGGCCGCGCCCGACGGCACCCCGGCCAGCGAGGACTTTGTCGACGGCGCGCTGCTGGATTGCGCTGTCGCCAACATCGTCTGGGGCACGGTCATCTCGTACAACACCACCAAGTTCGAGGGCGAGGCGCCCAGCACGGCTGCCGATTTCTTTGACACCGAGAAGTTCCCCGGCAAGCGCGGCCTGCCCAAGAACCCCAAGCGCACGCTGTACCTGGGCCTGATCGCCGACGGCGTCCCCGCCGCCGAGATCTATGACGTGCTGGGCACGGAAGAGGGCATCGACCGCGCCTTTGACAAGCTGGACACGATCAAGTCCGATGTCGTCTGGTGGGAAGCCGGCGCGCAGCCGGTGCAGCTGCTGGCGGATGGCGAGGTCAGCATGACCACCGTCTACAACGGCCGGATCTTTGACGCGATGGTCGCCGAGAACCAGCCCTTCGACGTGATCTGGGACGGCCAGTACATGGATCTGGACATGTTCGTGATCCCCAAGGATGCGCCGAACCCCGAAGCCGCGATGGAATATCTGAAGTTCTCCACCGACACGCAGCGCCTGGCCGATCAGGCCAAGTACATCAGCTATGGCCCGTCGCGCAAATCCTCGGCCGAGCTTGTCGGCCTCTACCAGGACGGCAAGACGGAGATGGCGCCGCACATGCCGACCAACCCCGAGAACATGAAGAACGCCGTTCTGGACAACCCGGAATTCTGGGCGGACCATGACGCCGAGCTGACCGAGCGCTTCAACAGCTGGCTGGCTTCTTCCTGATCCCAAATGCCGCCGCCCCGTTCCGGGGCGGCGGTCTCTCAGACGACCGGGGACGACATGGCGCACGCCGCACTTGATCCACATGCCGCCATCGCCACCACCGCATCCGGTGTGGGGTCGGGCACATTGACCACAGCCGACGGCCAGCCGCTGGCCCGCGCCCTGGCACGCAGCCAGCGCCGCGCGCGCCGCCGTGCCTTCCTGCTGGTGCTTCCGCTTCTGGCCTTCATCGTGATCACCTTCGTGGTGCCGATCGGGCAGATGCTGCAACGCTCGTTCTACAATGACGGGTTTTCCGCCAACATGCCGCAGGTCTCGGCCTGGTTCGCGGAGACCGAACGCGGGACCCAGCCTGACGACGCGGCCTGGGCGGCACTGGCCGCCGACCTGGTCGCCACCTCCCAAGCGCGCAGCATCGGTGTCGTGGGAACGCGGATCAACTATGACCTGCCGGGGTCGCGCTCGCTGTTTACCTCGACCGGGCGCAAGCTGCGGGACGGGCTGGAGCCGCCCTATCGGGAGGCGCTGCTCGAGATCAACGAGGACTGGGCCGACCCGCAGCTGTGGTCGACCATGCGCGAGGCCTCGACGCCCATGACCGCGAACTTCTACCTGGCCGCGGCCGACCGCACCCGCGACACCGAAGGCAACATCCAGCAGGTGGACGAACGCCAGCAGGTCTATGTCATGCTGTTCGGGCGCACCTTCTGGCTGTCGGCCGTCATCACCGTGCTGACCTTCATCCTGGGCTTTCCGATCGCGCATCTGCTGGCCACGCTGCCGATGCGCAAGTCGAACCTTCTGATGATCCTGGTGCTGCTGCCCTTCTGGACGTCGCTCCTGGTCCGCACGACCAGCTGGATGGTGCTGCTGCAGCAGCAGGGGGTGGTCAATGACATCCTGGTCTGGCTGGGCGTGATCGGGGGCGGCCAGCGGCTGCAGATGATCTACAACCAGACCGGCACGATCATCGCAATGACCCATATCCTGCTGCCCTTCATGATCCTGCCGCTCTATTCGGTGATGCGGACGATCAACCCCTCCTATGTCCGCGCCGCGCGCAGCCTGGGGGCGACCAGCTGGACGGCCTTCCGCCGCATCTATTTCCCGCAGACGCTGCCGGGGCTGGGGGCAGGGGCGATGCTCGTCTTCATCCTGGCGGTCGGCTACTACATCACGCCCGCGCTGGTCGGCGGCTCCTCGGGTCAGCTGATCTCGAACATGATCGCCATGCACATGACCGACACGCTGAACTGGTCGATGGCGGCGGCGCTGGCGGCCCTGCTGCTGGGATCGGTGCTGATCCTCTACTGGCTCTACGATCGCCTCGTCGGCGTCGACAACCTGAAATTGGGGTAACCTATGGCCGTTCCAACCTATGCAAGCCCGCTGGAGCGTGTCTGGCACTACAGCTACCTGGCGATCTGCGCGGCGATCTTCTTCTTCCTGATCGCGCCGATCGTCATCATCATCCCGCTGAGCTTCAACGCCGAGCCCTATTTCACCTTCACCCCGGCCATGCGCAGCCTGGACCCGGACGGGTTCAGCATGCGCTGGTACCAGAGCCTGCTGACCTTTGGCATGCAGAACCCGGACGCCCAGGGCTGGGCCTTCTGGGCCGACGCCTGGAACAACGCCAACTGGATCAAGGCGGCCAAGAACTCGATCATCATCGGCTTCTTCTCGACGCTGGTGGCGACGGTGCTGGGAACGCTGGCAGCCCTTGGCCTGTCGCGCCCCGAGATGCCGTTCCGGCGGGCGATCATGGCGATCCTGATCTCGCCCATGATCGTGCCGCTGATCATCACGGCCACGGGGATGTTCTTCTTCTACTCGAACCCCTGCGAGCTGCTGACCCTGATCGGGCTCACCCCCGAATGCGGGCGTCTGGCGGGAACCTATCTGGGCGTGATCCTGGCCCATGCGACGCTTGGCATCCCCTTCGTCATCATCACTGTGACGGCGACCCTAGTGGGCTTTGACCAGTCGCTGAACCGTGCCGCAGCCAGCCTGGGCGCGAACCCGCGCACGACCTTCTTCCGGGTGACGATGCCGCTGATCCTGCCGGGCGTCATCTCGGGTGCGCTTTTCGCCTTCGTGACCTCGTTCGACGAGGTCGTGGCGGTGCTGTTCATCGCCGGCCCTGACCAGCAGACCATCCCGCGGCAGATGTGGAACGGCATCCGCGAACAGATCAGCCCGGCGATCCTGGCCGTGGCCACCCTGCTGGTGATCTTCTCGATCGCGCTGCTGACGACGGTCGAACTGCTGCGCCGCCGGTCCGAGCGGATCCGGGGCGTGACCCCTCGATGACCCCCGAGGAGCTGGAGGACGCGGCGGCCCGCCCCGCGCCTCCGGCCTTTACCGGCCTCAGCCGCGCACAGCGCGCGCATGGGCGGCAGCTGGCGGCGATCCATGACATGTACCGGGCGGAGCTGGCGGGCGTGGCCGATCTGCTGGCGCGCATCAGGGCCCGGACGGCCGATCCCGCGCAGCTGGCCAAGGCTGTCGATGACATGCAGCTGGCGCGGAACATGGCGCAGTTCGGCACCGCCTGCGGGCGCGACTGCGCACTGCTGCAGAACCATCACGACATCGAGGAACAGTGGGTGTTTCCCGCCGTCGCCGTACGGGCCGGGGCGCCGCTGGCCCCGGTGCTGGAGCGTCTGGTGGCCGAACATCGGGTCATCCACCGCCTGATCGGAGACCTTCGCCAGGCCGCGCGGACGCTGGTCTCGGATCGCGGCATGGCCGCCTTTGCCCAATGCGCGGATCGCTTCGACGCGCTGGACCGGGCGATCCGGTCCCATTTCGGCTATGAGGAAACCGCGCTGGAAGGTGCCCTTGGCGCCTATGACGTTCCGATCTGACCGCTCAGGGCAGCAGGTTCAGCCACATCCACACCGTCAGCGTCGACAGCGCCGTGGCCATCAGAACGCTGGAGGCCGCGACACGGCGCGCCGCGCCATAGATATTGGCGAACAGATAGGCGTTGACCCCGGGCGCCATTGCCGCCGTCAGTGTGGCCGAACGCATGCCCGCCACGTCCAGGTCCAAAAGCCGCCCCATGCCGAAGGTCACGGCCGGATGCAGGATCAGCGCGCAGGCGCAGCACATGCCGATCGCCGCCATGTCGCCTTCGGGACGATAGCGATACAGCACGCCGCCCAGGCCGAACAGCGCGGCCGGCAGGGCGGCGCGGGCGATCATGTCGACGGCGTCCCAGAAGCCCTGCGGCATGACCAGCCCGGCCTGCATCAGCAGGTTCATCGACAGGCCCGCGATGATGCCGATGACCAGCGAGGTGCGCAGCACGCCCGTCAGCGCGCGCAGCGCGACGCGGCCGATTGACAGTCCGGTGCCCTTGGCCCGCGTGAACTCCATCACCGTGATGCCGAAGGTGTAGAGCATCGGGGAATGCAGCGCGATGATCGCCCAGTTCCCGTCCAGTGCCGCGGTGCCATAGGCGCGTTCGGTGATCGGGACCCCCAGCAGCAGCGTGTTCGAGAACAGGCAGACGAAGCCGATGGCGACGCAATCCATCGGCGGGCGGCGCAGCAGGAACCGTGCCCCGGCCCATCCCGCCGCATAGCTGGCAAAGGCGCCCGCGTAGAAGGGGATCAGCAGCTGCGCACGGAATTCACTGTCCAGGTCCAGGCGCGCCATGGACGCAAACAGCAGCGTCGGCACCGCAAAGTTCTGAGCAAAGTTCATCAGCCCGTCGACGGCGCTGGTTCCGAACCAGCCACGCCAGGCCACCAGATAGCCGAACCCCACCACCAGGAAGACCGGCAGGATGATCGTGAACAGCACGCTCATATGGCGGCGGGCAGGTCCGGCGTCTGCGCCTCGATCTCGATCTGCATGCCGTCGAAGGCGGGGGATACGTTGTCCGGGGTCGTGGCCGCGACGGTGGCGTAATCCATGTCGATATGCATGTTGGTCAGCACCGCCCGGGGGCTGCGCGACCGCGCGATCCAGTTCAGCGCCAGGGCCAGATGCGCATGGCTGGGATGGGGTTCGGGGCGCAGCGCATCGCAGACGAAGACCGGCGCATCCTGGATCAGCGGCCAGGCGGCATCGGGAATGTCGGACACGTCGGGCAGGTAGACCAGCCCGCCGATGCGGAAGCCCAGGGCCGTGATTTCTCCGTGCTGGACGCGGAAGGGGATCAGCGTCATCGGCCCGCCGGGGCCGTCGATGGTGATGCTGTCCCTGATCAGGTTCAGCTGGCAGATCGGGGGATACTGGCTGCCCTCGGGCGTATCGAAGACATAGCCGAAGCGCGCGATCAGCGCGTCCGCCGTCGACCGATCCGCCCAGAGTGGCAGGATCCGGCGGGCGTTGAAGACCAGTTGTCTCAGGTCGTCGATGCCGTGGACATGGTCGGCATGGGCATGGGTATAGACTACGGCATCCAGCGTCGCGACCTGCGCGTCCAGCAGCTGCGGCACAAGGTCGGGGCCAGTGTCGATCAGCACCTGGGTGGTCCCGCCCGGTCCGTCGCGTTCGACCAGCAGGGAACAGCGGCGGCGGCGGTTCCTGGGTTCGGCGGGATCGCAGGCGCCCCACCGGCCGCCCAGGCGCGGAACGCCGCCCGACGATCCGCAGCCCAGGATGGTCGCGCGGATCATGCCGCGGCCTTCCAGAACAGCCGGTCGAAGTTCGCGGAAGTGCGGGCCGCAAATTCGGCATAATCCAGGCCAAAGACCTCGGCCCCCACTTCGGCGGTCTTGGCGACATAGGCGGGTTCGTTCCGGCGCCCGCGATGCGGGGGCGGGGCCAGATAGGGGCTGTCGGTTTCCACCAGGATGCGGTCGATGGGGGCCGCGGCAAAGATCTCGCGCAGCTCGGCCGAGCGCGGAAAGGCCGCGATGCCCGACATCGACAGGTAGAAATCCAGCTCCAACGCCGCCCGCGCAAGGGCCGGGGTCGAACTGAAGCAGTGCATGACGCAGGAATAGGCGCCGGCGCGGTGCTCCTCGGTCAGGATGCGGATCATGTCGTCGTCGGCGTCGCGGGCGTGAATGATCAGCGGCAGGCGCGTGCGGCGGGCGGCCTCGATATGGAGGCGCAGGCTCTCCTGCTGCCGGGCGGCGCTTTCGGCGGTGTAGTGGTAATCCAGCCCGGTTTCGCCGATGCCCACGAATTTCGGATGCCGGGCCAGGTCGACCAGCTGGTCGACCGTCGCCATGGGTTCCTCGGCCACGCTCATCGGGTGGGTGCCCGCGGCGTAGAAGACGCCGTCATGCGCCTCGGCCAGCGCGCGGACGGCCGGCTCCTGGCGCAGGCGGGTGCAGATCGTCACCATCCGCGTCACGCCTGCGGCGCGCGCGCGCGCGATCAGGGCGTCATGTTCGCCCTCGAAATCGGGAAAATCCAGATGGCAATGGCTGTCCACGAGGGCCGGGGGGGCCGCGTCTTGCATCAATCAACCTCGATCAGGCGGGGCAGAGGCGGCAGGCGGCAGCTGCGCCAGTTCCAGCACCATATCCATCACCAGCGCAGCAGGGTCAAGGTTGACCGCCCGGCCCGCGCGGGCACGCGCCGACAGGCGGGCCTGCGCCTCGGCCCAGATGCGCGCCGCCTGGTCGTCGGGCGACAGGCGGGTCATCAGCGCGCCTTCGCCGCGGGCGGCCTGAGGCAGGGGCGGACCCATCAGCCCGGCGCGGGCCATGCGCGTCAGGAAGCGGTCGATGATCGTGACGGTCAGGTCGAAGGGATCGCCTTCGGCGCCCGCCCGCCCCGCCGCGCCATCGGCAAAGCGGGATGCGGCCAGACGGTCCATCCGGGGCAGGGTCGAAAACAGGTCGACCAACTCCTGATAGCGGTCCAGACCGCCCTGGCCCGCCAGGCGCAGCGCCTCGCCGACCGATCCGTCCGACAGCGCGGCCAGCGCCTCGGCATCCTCGTCGATGCCCATGTCCGACAGGATGCCGCCCATCTGCGCGGGCCTCAGCGGCGACAGCCGCAGCGTCCGGCAGCGCGACCGGATCGTCGGCAAAAGGCCTGCGGGCTGATGCGCGATCATCAGGATCAGCGCATCCGCCGGCGGCTCCTCCAGCACCTTCAGCAGGGCATTGGCGGCCGATGTGTTCATCTCGTCCGCGGCGTCGATGATGGCGACGCGGCGCCCGCCGTCCGAGGCCGACAGGTGAAAGAAGGACAGCAGGCGGCGGATTTCCTCGACGGTGATCTCGGCGCGCAGGCGGCTGGTCTTGTCGTCCCACGGGCGGCGGACCAGCTGAAGGCGCGGTTCGGACAGGGCCGCCACGCGCCGCGCGGCCGGGCTGTCGGGATCGACCGAAAGATCGGAACTGTCGGCGCCCGCCAGCATCCAGCGGGCGATGGCCCAGGCCAGCGTCGCCTTGCCCACGCCGCGCGGCCCGGTCAAAAGCCAGGCGTGGTGCAGGCGGTCGCCGCGGGCGGCCTGGACGAAATTGGCGATGGCCGCATCCTGGCCGATCACACTCGGGGCCTGACGCGGATGGGACGCGCCCGGCACGCGGTCGGGTTCGGGGATCTCGTCGATCTCGGTCTTCACAGGGCGGACCTGACCCGTGCCGCGACCTGCTGGGGCGGGCCGCTGCCGTCGATCAGGCGCACCCGGTCCGGATATTCCGCCGCCAGCGCCCGGAAGCCCTGTGCCAGACGCTGCTGGAATTCCAGCCCCAGGCTCTCGAACCGGTCCTCGGCCCCGCCGCGCGCCATGCCGCGTTCAAGCCCGATGACGGGGTCGATGTCGATGACGAAGGTGCGGTCGGGCTCGACCCCGATCATCAGCGCGTGCAGGCGGTCGACCATCGCGCGCAGGTCGGCGCGGGCCGTGCCCTGATAGACGCGGGTGCTGTCGGCAAAGCGGTCGGTCAGCACGCTGCGCCCGGCCGCCAATGCGGGACGGATGGTCCGTTCAAGGTGATCGCGGCGGGCGGCGGTGAAGAGCAGGCATTCCGTCTCGGGCGACCAGCGTTCGCCCGCCCCCTGGACCAGCAGGCTGCGGATCTCCTCGGCGCCGGGGCTGCCGCCGGGCTCGCGCGTCAGCAGCACGTCGCGCCCCTCGGCCTGCAGCGTTTCGGCCAGCAGGCGGGCCTGGGTGGATTTGCCGCAGCCGTCGATCCCCTCGAAGCTGATCAGCATCAGCTGTTGACGGCGCTGATCGCGCGGTTCGCCAGATGCATCACGGCGCCCTTCATCCGGCCCAGAAAGCCGGCCTCGGCCACGTCCGAAACGGCGATCAGGGGCGTCACCGCGTCGCGGGTCCCGGGGATGGTGACGACCAGCTGACCCAGGCGATCGCCCATGGCGATGGGCGCGGGCAGCGGCGAGTCATAGACCACCTCGACCTTGACCTCGTCCTTGGCGCCTGCCGGCACCAGCACGTTCACGCCGCTTTCCGTGGTCAGGGCGACGCGGCTGGCGGTGCCCATCCAGACGGGAACGTCGACCACCTTTTCGCCGGCGGGCACCAGCGTGCTCATGGTGAATTCGCGAAAGGCCCAGTTCACCAGCCGTTCGGATTCCTCGGAACGCGCCCGATCCGAAGGAAGGCCCGAGATCACGAAGATCACGCGCCGCCCGTCCTGTACCGCCGATCCGACCAGGCCATAGCCCGCCTCTTCGGTATGGCCGGTCTTGAGCCCGTCCGCCGTCCATTCGCCATTGCCGATCCGCAGCAACGGGTTGCGGTTGTTCGCGTTGGAAGGCACCCGACCCTTGTAGGTATATTCCGTCAGGCCGAAGTTCTTGTAGAGGTCGGGAAACTCGCGGATGATGTGTTCCGCCAGGACGCCCAGGTCATGCGCCGACATGCGGTGGTCGGGATGCGGCCAGCCCGAGGAGTTGGCCAGATGCGTGTCCGTCAGCCCCAGTTCCGCCGCGCGTTCGTTCATGCGCCGCGCAAAGGCCTCCTCGGTGCCGGCCAGCCCCTCGGCCACCACCACGCAGGCATCGTTGCCGGAATTGATGATGATGCCGTGGATCAGGTCCTCGACCGTGGGGCGGTCGGCAGGTTCCACGAACATCTTCGACCCGCCCATCTTCCAGGCCTTGGTCGAGACGGGGAAGGTCGTGTCCATCGTCACGCGGTCCTCGTGCAGGGCCTCAAACAGCATGTAGAGCGTCATCAGCTTGGACATGGAGGCCGGCGGGATCGGCGTGTCGGCGTTCTTTTCCATCAGCACCGTGCCCGAGGGCACGTCATAGACCCAGGCCGCCGTCGCGTTGGTGTCAAAGGCCTGCGCGGGTGCCGCGAAAGCCAGGACGGTCACGGTCCGAAGCAGGAATGCGCGCATGTCGGGGTCCCTTTGCCAGTTTTGACGATGGTTACATCAAGCCCCGCAGCCCCGCAACGCGGCCGCTTGGGCTGCACGTGAAAATTGATCAGCTGCCGACGGCTTCGCGCCAGTGGCGGCGGCAGAGCGAGACATAGGTCTCGTTCCCGCCGACCTGGACCTGCGCGCCCTGGGTGATCACCCGGCCTTTGGCGTCGCGCCGGATGACCATCGTGGCCTTGCGGCCGCAATGGCAGATCGTGCGCACCTCACGGAGGTCGTCGGCCAGGGCCAGAAGCGCGGCAGAGCCCGGGAACAGCTCGCCCCGGAAATCCACCCGCAGGCCATAGCACATGACCGGGATGCGCAGGTCGTCGGCCACGCGGGCCAGCTGCCAGGCCTGCGCCGTGGTCAGGAACTGCGCCTCGTCCACGAAGACGCAGGCGGGGCGCGGATCGGCACGGTCGATCACCGCGAAGAGATCGCTGTCCGGGCTGAAGGTCAGCGCCTCGTCGGCAATGCCGATGCGGCTGGCGATCCGGCCCTGGCCGGCCCGGCTGTCCAGCGCGGCGGTCACCAGCAGCGTGGCCATGCCCCGTTCACGATAGTTGTACGATGCCTGCAGCAGCAAGGTGCTCTTGCCGGCATTCATCGTGGAGTAGTTGAAATATAGTTTGGCCATGACGACAGCCGCTTACCCAAAGCCAACGGTGCCCACAAGAAAAAGCCGCGAGGAAATCCCCGCGGCTTTCGGTTGCTCAGGCAGGCGCGGGACAGGCCCGCGGCGCCTCAGGCCTGACGGCTTTTCGGCTGGCGCGATGGGCGGCGGGCAGGACGCTTGCTGGCGCCCGCGTCCATCGGCTTGCCGCGACCGCGCTGAACGCCACCGGCCGGGCCTGCGGCCGCGGCCATCGCGGCCGAGGGAACCTCGCCCCCGATGACCGGGATCGTGTTCTTCATCGCCTTTTCGATGGCACGCAGCTCGCCCAGTTCGGCCGGAGAGCACAGCGCCACGGCGCGGCCGTCACGTCCGGCACGGGCCGTCCGGCCAATGCGGTGGACATAGTTTTCCGGCACGTTCGGCAGGTCATAGTTGTAGACATGCGCCACCTCGGGAATGTCCAGGCCGCGGGCCGCGACATCGGTCGCCACCAGCACCTTGGTTTCGCCCTTGCGGAAGGCCTCCAGCGCGCGCTCACGCTGGCCTTGGCTCTTGTTGCCGTGGATCGCGGCGACCGCAAAGCCCCACTTCTCCAGCAGCTTGGCCAGCTTTTCGCAGCCGTGCTTGGTGCGCCCAAAGACCATCGCCAGCTCGTTCGTGTGCTTGGACATGTACTCGGCCAGCAGCGTGGCCTTGTCGCCCTGGCTGACGAAATGCACGCCCTGCTCGATCTTCTTGGCGGCTTGGCCCGGCGGGTTGACGGCAACCTTGACGGGGTTCGTCAGGTAGGTGTCCGACAGCTCCTGCATCAGCTTGGGCATCGTGGCCGAGAACATCAGCGTCTGGCGCTCGCGCGGCAGCATCCGGGCGATCTTGCGCAGGGTATGGATGAAGCCGATGTCCAGCATCTGGTCGGCCTCGTCCAGCACCAGGTAGGTGGTCGCCTCCAGGCTGATGGCGCGACGCTCGATCAGGTCCATCAGGCGGCCGGGCGTGGCGATCAGCACGTCCACGCCGCGCGACAGGCGCTCGGTCTGGACGTTGATCGAGGCGCCGCCGACGACGCGAAAGCTGCGGATCGGGGTACCCTCGGCATAGGCGTCGATGTTCTGCGCGATCTGGGTCGCCAGTTCACGGGTCGGCGCCAGGATCAGCGCGCGGCAGGTCTTTGGGTCGGGCTTCTTGCCGAAGTTGATCAGGCGCGTCAGCATCGGCAGGCCGAAGGCCGCCGTCTTGCCGGTGCCGGTCTGGGCCAGGCCCAGCACATCGCGACCCTCGACGATGGCCGGGATGCCCTGTTCCTGGATCGGTGTCGGCTTGGTCAGGCCCAGGGCGGCGATATTGGCGTTGATGCGATGATCGATGCCCATGTCGGCGAAGGGGCCGGTCGGCAGCGGATCTCGCGCGGGTGCCCGGCGGCCTTCGTTGGAAAGGGCCTGGGGTGCGCTGCGCGGGGTGGATTTGCCGCCACGGTTGGGGCGGCGGCGGGTGTTGTTCTGTTCCATGAACGTCTTTCGTCCCCCGCATCCCCCGTATCGGACGCAAGGGCAGGGGCCGCGCATCAGGCGCGGCCAGTGGCAGGGGTGCAGGCGCGATACGAGGATGCCTGCTGCCTCCCCGCGTGAATGGGAAACTGGAATGGGTGACGCGATCGAAACGAGCCGGGCCATGGGGCCGGGCCGGTGGCTGCTCACGCGGCAGCAGATGGCGTCAGGGGTCAGATGGGGCAGGCGGCCGCGAAAGTCAAGCGCGGTCCGTGCTGTCCAGCCAGATCGTCACCGGCCCGTCGTTCAGCAGGCGCACCTGCATGTCCGCGCCGAACTGTCCCGTTTCGGTCGCGATGCCCAACTGGCGCAGCGCCTGTGCGAAGGCTTCGTAGAGGCGCCGCCCATCCTCGGGCGCGGCGGCCGAGGAGAAGCCGGGGCGGTTGCCGGTGCGGGTGTCGGCGGCCAGGGTGAACTGGCTGACGACCAGCGCCGCGCCGCCCGTGTCCAGCAGCGCGCGGTTCATGCGCCCCTGGTCGTCGCGAAAGATCCTGAGGCGGGCCACGCGGGCGGCCAGCTTGTCGGCCGCGCTGTCGTCATCGCCCTGCATGGCGCAGACCAGGACCAGCAGCCCCGGCCCGATCTGCCCGATCTGCTGCCCCTCGACCTCGACGGAGGCTTCGGCGACGCGCTGGACCAGCGCCCTCATGTCCGAAGCTCCGTTCGGGCGGTGCCCGTCTTCAGCTGCGCCGCGGGTCCGTCGATCGCTGTCATCTGCCTGCTTCCTGTCATTCGGATTTCCTTCAGGGTGCCAGGATGATCCCGATCACCACCATCATCAACCCGATGGTGGAGGCCGCCAGCGCCGCCATGTTCACCGCCAGCACGCCGCGCATCCGCTCGCGCAGCGCCGCGTCGTCCAGGCCGTCGCGCCGCGCCCGGCTGACGGTCCAGATGCACCAGATCAGCGCGCCGAGGCCGATCAGGGTCAGGGCGGCGCCCGTCCAGATGATCCAGTCGTAAAGGCCCATGTCCCGCTCCTTCGTCCCGTTGCGGCATGCCCCTAGCGGCGATTGCGCGTCCCAGCAAGACCGCCTAACACGACCGCCAAAAGCACAGAAGGGACGAATCCGATGCAGGACGATCAGGCCTATGGCGTTGCCGCCGACGAGCTGCGCCAGTTCATCGAGCAGTTCGAGCAGCTCGAGGCGGAAAAGAAGGACATCGCCGAGCGCCAGAAGGAGGTGATGGCCGAGGCGAAGGCCCGCGGCTATGACACCAAGGTGATGAAGAAGATCGTGGCCCTGCGGAAACGCCACCGTGACGATGTCGCGGAAGAGGAGGCGATCCTGGAGCTGTACAAGACCGCCCTCGGGATGGACTGACGCGGCCTGCGGTCCGGCGGCGATGACGCCGCCGGATCAGGGCAGGATGAATTCCACGCCCGGCAGGACCGCGATCTCGGCCACGTCGGCGCGATAGTTCTGCGTGACCTTGTCGACCATGTCCTGGGTCCAGCCGGGCAGGTCCACGTCCTGGTCCAGCGTGCCGGGCAGCGCGTGACGGCTGATCATGTCGCCCCAGATCTCGCGGCGCTGCGCCACCGACATCTGGTCGTGACCCGCCATCGCGTCGCGCAGCCGCGCCAGGCCCAGCTCGCCCAGAAGATCCTGCATGTAGGACAGCCCCCCCGACAGCGGCACGTCCTGGGGCAGGCCCGCCACCAGGCGCAGGACCTCGGGCCAGATCAGAGGCACGTCCTCGTGGCACCACAGCACCAGCCGGCGGCCCTGCACCGCGCGGACCAGCCGCTGGATCGCCTCGCGCCAGCGCAACTGCAGCGGATGGCAGCCCTGCATCAGGTCGTCATAGCCGTTGCCGCCGAACTGCGGCAGCACCTCGGTCAGCAGGGTGGCGGGATTGCGCAGCGCCACGAAGAACTCGGCCTGGGCCGACGGGAACAGCTGCGCCAGCGCGGCCGCCCGCGTGCCGATCTGCGGATAGAGCCCGGCTTGCCCCACCGCGCGACCGGGCGCGCCCATGAAGGTCGGCGTGGACATCACCACCCGACTGGGGTCGTCATTGTCCAGGATCGCGTCCAGCATGATCTGTTCCATGTCGGGCGTGGCGGTGCCGCCGTTGAGCGATTTCAGCGCCTCGTCGAAGATGCCCTGGTGGCGCTTGGGGAGCACGACCTCGGTCCCCGCCTTGCGCAGGGGGGCGCGGTTCTTCAGCAGCGTCTTGAGCAGCCGGTCGCCGTCAGTGCCGTGCACCCCCACGTGGAACACCATCTGCATCGTCGTGCTGTCCCGTCTTTTCTTGTTCCGGTTGTGCCGGTTCGTCGCGCGCAGATTAACCGTCCGCCGTGGACAGTCAAACCGCTTTGGCTTATCGCCAAGGGCATGACCCGGACCGCTTCAGCCCCTTCGCGACGTCGGCACGATCACGCACTTCGGCAGGGCGGCGGGATGGGCTGGTCGGTCGCCGCGGCGCTGGTCGCGGCGCTGGTGCTGATGCCCGTGATCGCGGTGATCTGGATGGCCGCGAACCCGACCGACAACATCTGGCCGCATCTGCTGTCCACCGTGCTGCCGCGCTATTTCGCCAACACGGTCCTGCTGGCCCTGGGCACCGGCCTGCTGTCGGCGGCGATGGGATGCGGCGCCGCCTGGCTGGTCTGCATGTACGATTTTCCTGGCCGCCGGCTGCTGCAATGGCTGCTGCTGCTGCCGCTGGCGGTGCCTGCCTATATCGGCGCCTATGCGCTGGCCGATTTCCTCGATTATTCCGGTCCGGTCCAGATCGCGCTGCGCGGCTGGTTCGGATGGGAAAACGCCCGCGACTACTGGTTTCCGCGCATCCGGTCGCTGGAGGCGGCGATCGTGGTCCTGGGGGCGGCGCTTTATCCTTACGTCTACCTGCTGACCCGCGCCGCCCTGCAGGAACAGTCCGGCAGCGCCTACGAGGTCGCCCGCGCGCTTGGCACCGGCCCCTGGGCGCTGTTTCGTCGCGTGGGCCTGCCGCTGGCGCGGCCGGCCATCGTGGCGGGTTCGGCGATCGCCATGATGGAGGCGGTCGCCGATTACGGCGTCGTCAGCTATTTCGGCGTCCAGACCCTGAACACCGGCATCTTCACCACCTGGCTGGAGCGTCGCAATGCCGGCGGCGCCGCGCAGATCGCCTGCGTCATCCTGCTGATCGTGGTCCTGCTGGCGCTGTGGGAACGGTTCGGCCGCCGCAATGCCCGCTATCACCAAAGCGCCCGCCAGCCGCGCCCGATCCAGCGCCAGAGGCTGCGCCTGCTGCCCGGCCTGCTGGCCACGCTGTTCTGCACCATCCCCTTTGCCCTGGGCTTTCTGCTGCCGGCGGGGGTGATCCTGACCTATGCGCTGGCCTATCCGCGGGCCTGGGTGACGCCCGGTCTGGCGCAGGCGGCCTGGCACACCGTCAGCCTGGGGGCCATGGCCGCGCTGATGACGGTCGGGCTGTCGCTGGTCATGGTCTATGGCACGCGCCTGTCGGGTCGCGCGCTGCCGCGCCTGCTGCTGCCGGTGACCACGGTGGGATATGCCGCGCCGGGGGCCGTTCTGGCCGTAGGCATCCTGATTCCGCTGGCCGCGCTGGACCACCGGGTCGCGGATGCCTGGCTGGCGCTGACCGGCACCGATCCCGGCCTGATCCTGACCGGCAGCGGGGCGGCCATCGTTCTGGCCTATATCGTGCGGTTCTTCGCGATCGGGCAGGGGGCGATCGACGGCGCCTTCACGCGGGTCCCGCCCTCGCTGCCGATGGCGGCGCGGTCCCTGGGGCGCGACAGCGCGGGGGTGCTGCGCGACGTCTTTCTGCCGCTGATGCGCGGCTCGGTCGGCGCGGGGCTGCTGCTGGTCTTTGTCGATTGCGTCAAGGAACTGCCCGCGACCCTGCTGCTGCGGCCCTTCAACTACGAGACGCTGGCCACCCGCACGCATGAGCGCGCCAGCCTGGAGGACCTGGGCAACGCCTCTCCGGCGGCGCTGCTGGTCATGGCGGTGGGGCTGCTGGCGGTCGGCCTGCTGGCGCGCACGAACCTGGGCCGCGCCGCGCAGCGCACGCGCGACTTGCGGAAATGATCCGCATTCGCTAACCCATCCCGCAGGCCGGCTTAGCTCAGTGGTAGAGCGTCTGATTTGTAATCAGGGGGTCGGGGGTTCAAATCCCTCAGCCGGCACCAACTATCCCTTGCAATGTCGCGGCCCGGCCCCTATCTTGGCCTTGCTACGTTATATTCTCTGCATCCTGTCTGCTTCTGCCTTCAGTCTGCTTTGTTAATCTGACGGCCAAGCCACCGCATACTGCGGGTGGAACACTAGACAGGAGATCTCACGATGGCCAACGGCACCGTGAAATGGTTCAACAGCACCAAAGGCTTCGGCTTCATCCAGCCGGAAGGCGGCCGCCAGGACGTGTTCCTGCACATCTCGGCTCTCGAGCGCGCGGGCCTGCAGGCCCCGGCCGATGGCCAGAAGGTGACCTTTGAGCTGGAGCGCGGCCGCGACGGTCGCGAATCGGCAACGAACGTCCAGTTCGTCTGATTTTCGCTTCTTGCGACAGATCGAAGGGCTGCCCCGTGGGGCGGCCCTTTTTCATTTGTGTCGCCGGCTTGAGCGTCGGGCGGCTTTGACTTAGCAGGTCGGAATGCGGATTCTGTTTCTTGGCGATGTGATGGGGCGTGCCGGCCGGCGCGCGATCACCGAACGGTTGGGTGATCTGAGGGCGCGGCTGAAGGCCGACCTGGTCATCGTGAATGCGGAAAATGCCAGTGGAGGCAGGGGCGCCACGGCGGGCCACGCGCAGTTGCTGCTGGATGCGGGCGCGGATGCGCTGACCCTGGGCGATCACGCCTTTGACCAGAAGGACATGATGTCCTTCATCGAGCGCGAGCCGCGCGTCATCCGGCCGCTGAATTTCGCGCGCGAGGCGCCGGGCCGCGGGGCAACGGTGATCAGCGATGCGCGCGGCCGCAAGGCGCTGATCACGCAGGCGCTGGGCCAGGTCTTCATGTCCCGCCCCTATGACGATCCCTTTTCGGCCCTGGACGCGGTCCTGCGGGCCCATCCTCCCGGCGGCATGGTTCAGGCCGTGCTGGTTGACATCCATGCCGAGGCCACCAGCGAAAAGATGGCGGTCGGCCATTTCTGCGACGGTCGCGCCAGCCTGGTTGTCGGAACCCATACCCATGTGCCGACCGCCGACGCACAGGTCCTGCCGCGCGGCACGGCCTATCTGTCGGATGCCGGCATGTGCGGCGACTATGACAGCGTCATCGGCATGGACAAGGCCGAGCCGCTGCGCCGCTTCATCACCGGCATGACCCGCGACCGCTTTACCCCTGCCGAGGGCGAGGCGACGCTGTGTGGCGTGCTGGTGGAAACGGATGATCGCACCGGCATGGCGCGCAACATCAACCCCATCCGCGAGGGCGGGCGGCTGTCGCCGGGTTTTTCGGCAACGGTCTGAAAAAGCGTTTTCCCAAAATGGAACTTCGCTTGCGGCGCGGCGAATGTCTGGCGCATGATGCGCGACGGGCAGGCTGCGGCTCGCCCGAAGCGCGACCAACGATCGAGTGACGCATGTTCGGATTTGAATTGGCCGGGACGACCGGCGCGGTGGTGACGATCTTCATCATCATCGGGATGCTGACCCTTTTCATCCGGGAAACCTATCCGCCCGAAGTCACCGCCATCCTGGGCGCCGTCCTGCTGCTGATGCTGGGCATTCTGGATGTCAGCAGCATCTCGGGCGTGCTGTCGAATCCCGCGCCATGGACGATCGCCTTCATGTTCATCATCGTGGGCGGCCTGGTGCGAACGGGGGCATTGGACTGGATCGGCCAGCGCGCTGCCCGCCATGCGGGGGCCCATCCGGCACTGACGCTTGCATCCGTGTCGATCCTTGTCTGCGCGATGTCGGCCTTCGTCAACAACACGCCCCTGGTCGTGGTGATGATGCCGATCTTCATGCAGTTGGCCAAGGAGATGGGAAAATCCCCGTCCAAGCTGCTGATTCCGCTGTCCTACCTGTCGATCCTGGGCGGCACGATGACGCTGATCGGCACCTCGACCAACCTTCTGGTCGACGGGGTCGCGCGGTCGGCCGGCATGGAGCATTTCACCATCTTCGAGATCACCTGGGTCGGGTTGCCGATGGCCGTCGTGGGCGTCACCTATCTGCTGATCTTCGCGCCGCGGCTGCTGCCCGACCGCGATTCGATGTCGCAGCTGCTGTCGGGACGCAGCAAGATGAAGTTCTTCACCGAGGTGGCGATCCCCGAGGGCTCGGCCCTGATCGGCAAGTCGCTGGACGAGGTCGACATTTTCGCCCGCGACAGCGCCCGCGTCATCGACGTGCTGCGCGGCGACGCCTCGCTGCGGCGCGACCTGCCGGGCGTCCGGCTGGAAGAGGGCGACCGCGTCGTCCTGCGCACCCCCATGTCCGAGGTTTTGGGCCTGCAGAGCCACAAGGAGCTGCGGATGGTGGACAAGCTGAGCTCGGTCCAGACCTCGACGGTCGAGGTGCTGATCACGCCCGGCTGCCACATGGTCGGCCGCAGCCTGGGCTCGATGCGCCTGCGGCGGCGCTATGGCGTCTATGTGCTGGCCGCGCATCGCAAGAACCAGAACATCGGCCGCCAGCTGGATGACCTGGTCGTGCGCGTGGGCGACACGCTGCTGCTGGAAGGCGCCTCGGCCGACATCCAGCGCCTGGCCAGCGACATGGACATGGTCGAGGTCAATGCACCCTCGGATCGTGCCTATCGCCGCAAGCATGCGCCGATCGTGGTCGCCACGCTTGTGGGCGTCGTGGTGCTGTCGGCCTTCGAGGTGGCGCCGATCCTGCTCCTGGCCTTCATCGGGGTCGCGGTCGTGCTGGGCACGCGCTGCATTGATGCGGACGAGGCGCTGTCCTTTGTCGACGGGCGCCTGATGGCGCTGATCTTTGCCATGCTGGCCGTCGGCGCAGGGCTGGAAAAAAGCGGCGCGGTGCAGCTGGTGGTGGACGGCGTCGCGCCCTGGCTGGCCAGCCTGCCGCCCTGGGCGCTGGTCATGGCGGTCTATCTGCTGGCCACGACATTGACCGAAACGGTCACGAACAATGCCGTCGCGGTCATCGTTACGCCGTTGGCCATCAGCCTGGGCCATTCGCTCGGTGTGGATCCGCGCCCGCTGGTCGTCGCGGTGATGATGGGGGCCTCGGCCAGCTTTGCCACGCCCATCGGCTATCAGACCAACACCCTGGTCTATGGTCCGGGTGGCTATCGGTTCACCGACTTTATCAAGGTCGGCCTGCCCCTGAACATCCTGATGGGCATCGTCGCCTCGCTGCTGATTCCCCTGATCTGGCCCCTGCATGGTTAACATAATCTTGCCGCCCTTGAGCCAGAAGCAATGCTGCCATGCAGCATCGGCGGTTGCGATCATCCCCTGAAACGCCGATCTAGAACGCAGGGGAGGAAACGACTTTGTCCCATACAAGGAGTTTCCAGATGACGATGATTGCTTCTGTTGACCGCAAGCCCAGCTTTTCGGCCGCCGCGCTGCTGGCACCTTTCCGCGCCATTGGCCGCTTCATGATCGCACTGTCCGAGGCGAGCCCGCAGATGCGTGCGCTGAACGGCCTGAGCCAGCGGTCGGATGAGGAACTGGCCGCCAAGGGCCTGACCCGCGAAGGCGAGGTCCGTCGCATCCTGGGCGGTTCCGCCGCCCTCTGAGGCGACCAGATGTGATGATGCATCGCGCGGCCCCCTGGGCCGCGTTTTCATTTGTCCGGGTCAGAGCGGCCAGACGATCAGCAACAGCGGCACCGCGACCGCCATCACGATCACCTCCAGCGGCAGGCCCATCCGCCAGTAGTCGCCAAAGCGATAGTTGCCGGGCCCCAGGATCAGCGTGTTGTTCTGGTGTCCGATGGGCGTCAGGAAGGCGCAGGACGCCGCGACCGCCACGCCCATCAGGAAGGCATCGGGCTGGACCTGCAGCTCTTCGGCCAGGCGGATGCTGACGGGGGCCGCGATGATGGTGGTGGCGTTGTTGTTGAGGATGTCCGACAGCATCATCGTGGCCGCCATCAGCAGCACCAGCGCCAGCCAGGCTGGATAGCCCTGCGTGACCATGGCCAGGCCATGCGCGATCAGGGCCGATCCGCCGGTCTCGTCCAGCGCCAGGCCCAGGGGGATCATCGACCCCAGAAGCACGATCACCGGCCAGTCGACATGGTCATAGATCTCGTGCACCGACAGGACGCCGAACAGGACATAGGCGATGATCACGCAGCCAAGCGCGATCGGCATGGTCGTCAGCCCAAGCGACGCCGCCAGCACCGCCAGTACGAACAGGCCGATGGCGCTGCGCATATGGCGTTCGCGCTGGACCGGCAGGCTGCCGCCGTCGATGCGCAGCAGGCTGGTCGCCGCCAGCGTCTCGTCCATCCGGCTTTCGGGCACCAGCAGCAGCAGCATGTCGCCCGGCTGCAGCACCTGCCGCGACAGCCCCTGCCGCATCGCAAGCCCCCCGCGCCGAAGGCCGATCAGCACGCTGTCGTGGCGATTCATCAGCCCGAAGGACTGGACCGAGCGGCCGACCAGATCGGAGGCCACCGGCACCAGGCACTCGATCAGCTGCTGGCCCTCGGCATCCTTGCGGGCGCGGGCCTCGGGCTTGCCGTCGGGAAAGGCCAGGCTGCTGGTCGAGCGGAACTCGTCCAGCGCGGCGGGATCGGCACGCAGGATCAGCACGTCGCCATCCTCCAGCACCTGGTCGTCCAGCTTGCCCTCGATGTCCTGGCCGCGCCGGCGCAGGCCCACGATGCGGACCGAGGCCTTGCGCGCCTCGATCCGGGCATCCTCGATCCGGCGGGTGGCAGGCAGGCTGTTCTCGGTGACGACCAGCGTCGCCACATAGCGCCGGCGCACGCCGTTCATGTCAGGGCCCGCGTCCGTCTCGTGGCGCGGGATCAGGCGCCACCCGATGAACGAGATGAAGGCGATCCCGGCCAGGGCAACCGGGCCGCCGACCGGCAGAAAGTCGAACATCCGATAGGGCTCGCCCAGCACGTCGGCGCGGAACCCCGAGACGATCAGGTTCGGCGGCGTGCCGATCAGCGTCAGCATGCCCCCCAGGATCGTGGCGAAGGCCAGGGGCATCAGCGTCAGCCCGGCCCCACGGCCGATCTTGCGCGCCGTCTGCAGGTCCACCGGCATCAGCATGGCCAGCGCCGCGATGTTGTTCATGAAGCCCGACAGCAGCCCGCCCACCGTGCCGAAGACCAGGATATGGGCCGTCGTGCCGCGCTGCTGTCCCGAGATCAGCCGCGCCAGCCGCGACACCGCGCCGGACCGGCTGAGCCCCGCGGTTGCGACCAGCACCAGGGCCACGATGACCGTGGTCGGGTTCCCGAAGCCGTAAAAGGCGTCCGAGGTGGGCACGATCCCCAGAAGCACCGCCACCATCAGCCCGGCAAAGGCCACCATGTCATAGCGCCAGCGTCCCCAGAGCATCAGGATGATGATGGCGCCCAGAAGGGTGAACAGCAGGATCTGTGGTGTGGTCATGAATGCCCTCGTTCCGCCCCTGTTCCGGGGTCTGCCTCCGAACGCCGTGACGGGGCCTCGGGTTCGTCTTGCGATGGGGGGCGAGGCTGGACTAAAAGCGCGCAGCACATCACTTCAGAACCGCGAAGGACGACCCGACATGGCAGGGCATTCCAAATGGGCCAACATCCAGCATCGCAAGGGCCGGCAGGACAAGCTGCGCTCGAAGCTGTTTTCCAAGCTGGCCAAGGAAATCACCGTCGCCGCCAAGATGGGCGACCCGGACCCCGAAAAGAACCCGCGCCTGCGGCTGGCCGTCAAGGAGGCCAAGGCAAAATCCGTCCCCAAGGACGTGATCGACCGGGCGATCAAGAAGTCGCAGGGCGGCGACGCGGAGAATTACGAAGAAATCCGCTATGAGGGCTATGGCCCCAACGGCATCGCCCTGGTGGTCGAGGCGATGACCGACAACCGCAACCGGACCGCGTCCAACGTCCGCAGCTATTTCACCAAGTCGGGCGGTGATCTGGGCCAGACCGGATCGGTCAGCTTCATGTTCGACCGGGTCGGAGAGATCGTCTATCCGCTGTCGGCAGGCGATGCCGACACGGTGATGCTGGCCGCCATCGAGGCCGGCGCCGACGACGTCGAGACGGACGAGGAGGGCCACTGGATCTATTGTGCGGATACGGCGCTGAACGAGGTCTCGACCGCGCTGGAGGCGACCCTGGGCGAATCCGAGACCGCCAAGCTGATCTGGAAGCCCCAGGCTCCGACCGAGATCAGCGACGCCGAGACCGCGCAGAAGCTGATGAAGCTGATCGACGCGCTGGAGGAGGACGACGACGTCCAGAACGTCACCGGCAACTTCGACCTGACCGAAGAGGTCGCGGCCGCGCTTTGAGGCTGCCGCAAGATCCGCCCTTGCACTGCCGCCCGAAAGGCGGCAGTTGCAGATGATGCAGAACCTGTCTCATACGCGCCGCGACATGATCGGCATCGGGTGGATGCTGGCGACGGGCCTGTGCTTTGTCGCCGTCAACACCATCGTCCGCGGCCTGGACGGCGCCTTGCCCGCCGCGCAGGCCGCCTTCATCCGCTTCCTGTTCGGGCTGGTCTTCCTGGCGCCTGTCATCAGCTGCGCGCTGAGGGTCGGCTTTCCCCGCGACCTGTGGGGGATGTTCGCCCTGCGCGGCGGGCTGCACGTCATCGCGGTGGTGGCTTGGTTCTATGCCATGTCGCGCATCACCGTGGCCGAGGTGACGGCCATCGGCTTTCTCAATCCCATCATCGTTACGATCGGCGCCGCCCTCTTCATGGGAGAGCGGCTGGCCACCCGGCGCATCTTTGCCATCGGCGTGGCCCTGGCGGGCGCGCTGATCGTGCTGCGGCCGGGCCTGCGCGTGCTGGACCCCGGCCACCTGTCGCAGGTCGGTGCCGCCGTGGCCTTCGGGGCGTCCTATCTGGTGGCCAAGCGGCTGTCCGACCGGGTGCCGGCCTCGGTCGTGGTGGCGATGATGTCGCTGACCGTCTCGGTCGGGCTGGCGCCCCTGGCCATCGCGCATTGGGTGCCGCCCAGCTGGTCGCAGCTGGGCTGGCTGGGGCTGGTGGCGGTCTTCGCCACCGCCGGCCATTACACGATGACCCGGGCCTTTGCCGCGGCGCCGCTGACCGTGACGCAGCCCGTCACCTTCCTGCAGCTGATCTGGGCCAGCCTCGTGGGCGTCCTGGTCTTTCACGAACCCCTGGACGCCTGGGTCATCCTCGGCGGTGGGCTGATGATCGGCGCCATCAGCTATATCACCTGGCGCGAAGCCCGGCTGCGGGCCCGGACCCCGACGCCCCCCAACGTCGCCACCAAGGGCTGATCGCGCTCAGCCTGCGGGCTGGAGGCGCCAGGTCAGGTTCAGCAGGACCTGTGCCGCGCGGTCGATGGGCCGTTTCAGAAGGCCGAGACCCGTCCCGACCGCCGGCGACCGGCGCGCCGCCAGGTCGAAGGCCCAGCTCATCGCGCAGATCGCCAGCAGCAGCACGATCGCCCATGTCAGCGAGGCCCCCGGCCCCTCGGGCGAGGGGTCGACCAGGTAAAGAAGGATGTTGCCCCAGGCGAAGGTGAACATGCTGGTGCGGCCGAAGAAGGTCAGCCGGGTCCAGGCGGCGGTGCCGCCCACGCGCCTGATGTCGATCAGCCAGACGAACATGATCGTCATCAAGGTGGCCGAGACCACGCCCGCGGCGAAATAGAGGCCGTGGCTGTCCATGCGGAAGCTGCCATTCGCGAGGTTCGCGAAGGCCCCTTCCGGCAGGACCGTGGCGCCCGCCATGGCAACCAGCCCCGTTGCGGCCAAGAGGCCGGCGACACGGCGCCGGAACCCCTGGTTGGTCGCCGGGTCGACGGCCTGCAGCCCTTTGGGGGACCCGCCCAGCAGGAACCGGCCTAGGCACTGGCCCGCCACGACCAGCGTAAGCCCGTGCAGGATCGAGGGGCCGGCCAGCTGAAGATCGCCGAAGCCCGTCGCAAACATGATCAGCCGGCCGACCGCCAAGGGTGCCCCCAGGTCGTGATGGGCATCCGGCAGCGCCGTCAGCAGCGGCCAGGCGGCATGATAGGCAAGGGCGGCCACAACCAGGGGCCACAGCCCCAGACGCGCGCGCAGCCACAGCAGGACCGGCGCGAGTGCCAGAACGATGGCGTAGAACTTGAGGATCTCGGTATAGGGCGAATTGCCCATGAACAGCATCGTCCCGATACTGAAGCGCAGCGAATACTGGTCGTGAGACAGGAACAGCGCAAAGATGCTGATCGCATAAAGGGCCCAGCATTGCAGCGCACGTGACACAAGACGCCCCGCCACCTGCCGCCGCGCTGCCGTGCTGGTCCAGCGCGGCCGGTAGATGACCTCCAGCATGGTCCCGAACAGGAGGATGAAGGTCGGGGTCGCGATCTGGAAGGCAAACCCCACGATCCGGGACAACTGATCGGGAAGATGCGCGTAAAGGCCCGCCTCGACGAAAACATGCGAAGACATGGCCAGCACGATCGCCAGGCTTCGGGCAGCATCCAGGCCGATAATCCGCATCCGCCAATACTCCCGCCGGTCGTTACAGAGGCCGAGACGATAACGGAATAAGTGCAGAGTTGAAACCGGCCGGGGAGTTTCCACCCCTGATCGGCATGATCCCACCGACGGGGCCGGCGCGCGACCGGGGTCAGCGCCCCTGGAGCGCGCATCCGCGCGTCCCTGGGGCGCAGGCAGCCTAGCGGTTGGGCCAGAGCGGCGCGTGGCGGTTCACATCCTTGTAGAGGAGATAGCGGAAACGCCCCGGACCCCCCGCATAGCAGGCCTGGGGGCAGAAGGCGCGCAGCCACATGTAATCGCCGGGACCCACCTCGACCCAGTCCCGGTTCAGGCGATAGACGGCCTTGCCCTCCAGCACGAACAGCCCGTGTTCCATGACATGGGTTTCGGCGAAGGGAATCGATCCGCCCGGCGCAAAGGTCACGACGGTGATGTGCATGTCATGGCGCAGGTCGGCCGGGTCCATGAAGCGCGTCGTGCCCCAGGCTCCGTCGGTGTCAGGCATCATGGAGGGCGCGATGTCCTGTTCCTGCACAACGATCGGGTCGGGCTTGTCGACGCCCGCCGCCGGCTGCCAGCGCTTGCGCCACCAGTGGAAGCCGGCAGGTCCGGCGGTCCGGTTGCGGATCTGCCAGGGCTTGGCCGCGGGGATATAGGCAAAGCCGCCCGGCGTCAGCAGGTGTTCGGTCCCATCGATCACCACCTGCATGTCGCCGCCGGTCACGAAGATTGCGTGCTGCACCTCGGGGTCGTCGTCGGGCGCCTCGCTGCCGCCGCCTTCGGCCAGTTCCACAATGTACTGGCTGAAGGTCTCGGCAAAGCCGGTCAGGGGCCGGGCCAGCATCCACATCCGCATGCCCGTCCAGCCGGGCAGGTAGGAGGTGACGATGTCACGCATCACCGTGCGCGGAATGACGGCATAGGCCTCGGTGAAGATCGCCGTGTCCGTGGTCATCCCGGTTTGCGGCGGCAGGCCCGCCACTGGGCCGGCATAGGGGCCGGTATGCTCTTCGGGGATCACGCGGGCGATGTCGCCGGTCGGCGCGCCCTTCGGGGGCTGGTCGGTCATTTCAGGGCCTCCTGAAGGCGAAGCGTCGCGATGCGGATGACCTGTTCCTCGGCCGTGGCACGCTCAGTGGCGGTGTCGTTGCTGATCCGGGCCTGCATGGCGGCCAGAATGCCCGCCTTGTCATGGTCGCGCACGGCGATGATGAAGGGAAAACCGTGCTTGGCCATATAGGCCTCGTTCAGGCGGGTGAACTCGGCGCGTTCGGCATCGGTCAGGGCGTCCAGCCCGGCGCCGGCCTGCTCGGCGCTGCTGTCGGCCGACAGCCTGCGGGCCTGCGCCAGCTTGCCGGCAAGGTCGGGATGGGCACGCAGCACGTCCAGCCGCTCGTCCTCATCCGCCGCGCGGAAGATCTGGGCCATGCGCCCGGCCAGCCCCGCCGCGCTGTCGTGGACGGCGCCCATCTCGGCGTCCCAGACGCGTTCGGCGATGAAGGGCGAATTTTCGTAGATGCCGCCGAACCGCGCGACAAAGCTGTCGCGGTCCATCTGCGAGGGGCGCAGCCGCGGCTGGTGCGGATGGACCGCCGCCCAGTGCCGCGCGATGTCAAGTCGCGAGGCGAACCAGACCCCTTCGTGCGCGCGGGCATGGTCCAGGAACTGCCGGATCGCCATCGCGCGGCCCGGACGGCCGGCCAGGCGGCAATGCAACCCGATCGACATCATCTTGGGCGCGCCCGCCGCGCCTTCGGCATAAAGCACGTCAAAGCTGTCGCGCAGATAGTCGAAGAACTCGACCCCCGTGCCGAATCCCTGGCCGCTGGAAAAGCGCATGTCGTTGGCGTCCATCGTATAGGGCACCATCAGCTGCGGCCGGCCCTCATGCACATGCCAATAGGGCAGGTCGTCGGCGATGCTGTCGGCCAGATAGGCAAAGCCGCCTTCCTCGCAACCCAGCTCGACCGTGTTCATCGAGGTGCGGCCCTGGTAAAAGCCGTGCGGGCGTTCGCCGGTGACCTGGCGGTGCAATTCCACGGCGCGGGCGATATGCTCGGCTTCGACCTCGCGCGGAACATCGCGATAGTCGATCCATTTCAGGCCATGGGTCGCGATTTCCCAGCCTGCCTCCTGCATGGCGGCCACCTGTTCCGGGCTGCGCTCCAGCGCGGTCGCCACGCCATAGACGGTCACGGGGATATCCTTCAGCAGCCGGTGCAGCCGCCAGAACCCGGACCGCGCGCCATAGTCGTAGATCGATTCCATGTTCCAGTGACGCTTGCCGGGCCAAGGCTGGGCGCCGATGATCTCGGACAGGAAGGCCTCCGAGGCGGCGTCGCCATGTTCGATGCTGTTCTCGCCGCCTTCCTCATAATTGACGACGATCTGCACCGCGATCCTGGCATCGCCCGGCCATTTCGGGTCCGGTGGCGTTTCGCCATATCCTCGCAAATCGCGGCTGTAGCGCATCTGGGTCCTCCGGTGGGTCGTGTCGCAGCGTCACCAAAGCCCGGCCAGCCCGCAAGGACAAGGCGCAGACGGCAAAATTCTGTTTCAACCGGAAAAATAAGATCACCCCGTTTTCAAGAATATCTTGAAAGCGGGTGACGGCGTGGTCCTGCCTGCACGGCAGAACCTGCCAGCGCGATCAGGGCGCTTTGCCGCCCATGATCTCGGTCAGGCTGGCGGCGGCGGCGGCGACCACGGCGCCCAGTGCCTGGACATGTTCCACCGCGATCCGGTGCGACGGGCCGCTGACCGAAACCCCGGCGATCGCCTCTTTGGACAGGTCGAAGACCGGCGCTGCGATGCAGCGCATGCCGCGGGTCTTTTCCTCGTCGTCGAAGGAAAAGCCGCGCTGGCGGATGCGGGCCAGGTCGGCCTCCAGCGCCGCGGGGTCGGTCAGCGTCTTGTCGGTAAAGCGCGTCAGTTCGCCGCCCTGTGCCATCGCCTGCAGGTCCTGGGCCGGGCCAAAGGCCAGCAGCGCCTTGCCGATCCCCGAGGCGTGCAGCGGCGACGAGGTGCCGGGCGGAAAGAAAGCGCGGATGGTTTCCTGCGTCTCGACCTGGCTGACGAACAGGACGGTGTTGCCCTGCAGGATGCCCAGGTTCGCGGTCTCTCCGCTGTGCTGCATCAGCTGGCGCAGGACCGGGCGCGCGCGTTCGACGATCCCCGACCGCCGCATGAAGGCCGAGCCGAGCCGGAAGGCCTGCGGCCCGATGTTCCAGGCCTGGGTCGACGGATCGCTTTCGACCATCCCGCGCAGGGCCAGCGTGTGCAGCACCCGGTGCACGGTCGAGGGGGGCTGGCCCGCCTGTTCGGCCACCTCGCTCAGCGTCAGGCCGGGCGCGCCGGCCAGCAGGTCCAGAAGATCCAGCGCCCGGTCCAGTGCCTGGACGGTGCTAGGCGCCTCGGGCACGGATTTGCGCGGGCGGCCACGGCGCCGGGTCGGATCGGCCATGTCTCTCTCCGTTGGTGCCGCAGGGGCGGCGGGGGCGATGCAGCCGGCGGAAAAGGCCAAGGCCCTGTGGCTGCGCGGAATTCGGCCCTTATCGCCGGGTCCGGAAACGATTTCCAGAAATATCGTCCGGCCGGGTCAGCGGGGGCTGGACCCGGCCGGCCGCCGCCCGCAAGATTATCCACGAAATCTATAGACAGCCTTGCGCGGCTCCGGGCTCGTTCCGGCTGCGCGATCGGCTATCACCGGGGAAAGCTGCAGGAAAAAGGGGGCCGGACATGCCGGGCTATCTGACGACACATGTTCTGGACACGGCCCGGGGCCGCCCGGCGCAGGGCATGGAGGTGGTGCTCTATCGTTTGGAGGGCGAGGGGCGGAGCCTGCTTGCACGTCTGGTCACCAATGCCGACGGGCGCACCGACCGGCAGATCCTGCCAACCGAGAGTTTCGCGACCGGCCGGTACGAGTTGGAATTCCACGCTGGCGCCTGGATGGACGCCACAGGGGTTCCGGCAGAGGCGCCCCGTTTCCTGGACGTGATCCCGATCCGCTTCGGCATGTCGCAGGACGACCATTACCACGTCCCGCTGCTGGTCTCGCCCTTCGGCTATTCGACCTATCGGGGCAGCTGAGATGATCCCGGAACCCGTCGTCATCTGGGAATGGCTGGCCTTCGCGGTGCGCTGGACCCATGTCATCACCGCCATCGCCTGGATCGGCAGCAGCTTTTATTTCATCGCACTGGACCTGGGCCTGCAAAAGGCCGCCCACCTGCCCAAGGGCGCGCATGGCGAGGAATGGCAGGTTCATGGCGGCGGCTTCTATCATGTCCAGAAATACCTGGTCGCGCCCGAGCGGATGCCCGAACACCTGACCTGGTTCAAATGGGAAAGCTATTCGACCTGGCTGTCGGGTGCGGCGCTGCTGATGATCACCTACTGGGCGGGGGCGAGCCTGTTCCTGATCGACCCGGCCAAGGCCGACCTGGCCATCTGGCAGGGCATCGCCATTTCAGGGGGGTCACTGGCGGTGGGCTGGCTGGTCTATGACGGGCTGTGCAAGTCGCCCCTGGGGAACCGTCCGACGGTGCTGATGCTGCTGCTGTTCGCCGCCTTGGTGGTGATGGGCTGGGCCTATGACCAGGTCTTCACCGGGCGCGCCGCGCTGCTGCATCTGGGTGCCTTCACCGCCACGATCATGACAGCAAACGTGTTCCTGATCATCATGCCGAACCAGCGCATCGTGGTCGCCGACCTCAAGGCGGGCAGGGCACCCGATCCGAAATATGGCAAGATCGCCAAGCTGCGGTCCACGCATAACAACTACCTGACGCTGCCGGTCGTCTTTCTGATGCTGTCGAACCACTATCCGCTGGCCTTTGCCAGCGAATTCAACTGGCTGATCGCGGCGCTGATCTTCCTGATGGGGGTGACGATCCGGCATTTCTTCAACACCATGCACGCCCGCAAGGGGTATCGTTGGTGGACCTGGGCCGTCACCGTGATGCTGTTCATCGGCGTCATGTGGCTGTCGTCGCTGGGCCTCAACCAGGACAGCTATGACGAGGCCATGGCCCGTCCGCTGACCCCGGCCGAGACGCGGCTGGCCGAGGCCCCCGGCTTTGAACAGGTCGCCAATACGGTCATCGGCCGCTGTTCCATGTGCCACGCGCGCGAACCCGTGTGGGAGGGCATCCACCACGCGCCCAAGGGCGTCGTGCTGGAGACCCCCGCCGACATCGCCCGCGCCGCGCGCGAGATCTATGTGCAGGCCGGGCTGACCGACGCCATGCCCCCCGCCAACCTGACCGGGATGGAGATGGACGAGCGGCGCCAGATCATCCGCTGGTTCCGGCAGGTGGGCACCTTCGGGATGGCCGGGCTTTAAAACAGCGGGCGCAGTTCGCGCACCGCGTAATCGGCGAACATGCGCACCTTGGGGTCCTGAAGCCGCCGATGCGGCGTCAGGCAGCCCAGTTGCGCCAGGGGTGGCGGGAAATCGGGCAGCACGGTGACCAGCCGGCCAGCGGCCAGGTCGTCGGCGACCTCGTAATGGGGGCGGTTGGCGATGCCGTGCCCCTCCAGCGCCCATGCCGTCAGCACGTCGCCGTCATCCGTGTCGAACCGGCCCGAGACCATCATCTTGCGCGGCCCCTCGGGCGTGGTCAGGGTCCAGAAATATTCCGGGCTGCGGGGATAGCGCAGCAGCAGGCAGTTGTGGTCGGCTAAATCATCGGGAACCTGCGGCACGCCCGCCGCCGCCAGATAGGCGGGCGCCGCCACCAGGACGCGCGGGCAGTCGGCGATCTTGCGCCATTTCAGGGTCGAATCCGCGGGCTCTCCCAGGAAGAAGGCCAGGTCGATGGCATCCTCGACGATGTTGACGTTGCGGTCCGACAGGCGCAGCCGGAACTCGACGCCGGGGTTCTCGGCACAGAAGGGCGGGATCAGCGGCGCGATCAGCCGCCGCCCCAGCCCCAGGGGCGCCGTCAGCCGGATCACCCCCTGCGGCTTTCCTGAAAAGCTGGAGATCAGCCCCTCGGCCTCGTCCAGCGTGTCGATCACGCGGCGGGCATGATCATAGAAGGCGCGCCCGATCTCGGTCGTGGTCAGCTTGCGCGTGGTGCGGTTCAGCAGCCGCAGCCCGAAGCGATTTTCAAGATCCTTGATGCGGTTCGAGGCAACTGCCGGCGAAAGGCGCAGATCCCTGCCTCCGGCGGTGATCGAGCCCAGTTCGACCACCCGGACAAAGACCCGCAGGCTCTCAAGATAGGACATGGCAGTGGCTGGCTTTCAACGTTTCATGTAAAGTCTTCTACGCCGGCACCGATTTCGCAACCAGCCCTTCCGGCCTAGGATCGGGACCTTGCGACAGCCAGGAAGGGTTATCATGAACCAGCTGCGGTTTCTGCTGAACGACCAGGAGATTTCCCTGTCCGAGGTGGGGGCATCCGACACGCTGCTGGATCACCTGCGCCTGGCGCGGCGCCTGACCGGCACCAAGGAGGGCTGCGCCGAGGGGGATTGCGGCGCCTGCACCGTTCTGGTGGGCCGGATGACGGACGGGGGCCTGATCTATGAGCCGGTCAACGCCTGCATCCGGCTGCTGGCCTCCTGCCACGCCACCCATGTCGTCACGATCGAACATCTGCACGGGCCCGACGGCGGGCTGCATCCGATCCAGGCGGCGATGGTGGAACATCACGGCAGCCAGTGCGGCTTCTGCACGCCGGGGATCGTCATGGCGCTCTATGCGCTGTGGATGGCGAACCCCACCGCTGATGCCGAGGCCGTCGAGACCGCGCTTCAGGGCAACATCTGCCGCTGCACGGGCTATGAGCCGATCGTCAAGGCGGCCTTGGCCGCCGGTGCCGCAGGGGGGCAGGCGCAGGACGCGCTGGCGCGCGAGCGTCAGGCGGTGGCCGCGCAGCTGGCCGGGATGCGGGGCGGCCGCGTGACGGTCGCGCGAGGTGCCGACCGCGCGTTGATCCCCGCCGATGCCGATGACCTGGCGCAGATCCTGCTGGAGGAGCCCAAGGCGACACTGGTCGCGGGGGCGACCGACGTGGGGCTGTGGGTGACCAAGTTCCTGCGCGACATCAGTCCCGCCGTCTTCATCGGCCACCTGATGAAGGACATGGCCGTCGAGGGCGACATGATCCGCATGGGCGCCGGCGTCACCTATTCCGAAGCGGCGCCGTTGATCGCGCGCCATATCCCGGCCGCGCAGGACTATTGGATGCGCATCGGCGGCTGGCAGGTGCGAAACATGGGCACGATCGGCGCGAACATCGCCAACGGATCGCCCATCGGCGACACGCCGCCGCTGCTGATCGCGCTGGGCGCGCGGATCGTTTTGCGCCGGGGCGATGCGCGCCGGGAGATCGCGCTGGAGGATTTCTTTATCGACTATGGCAAGCAGGACCGCCAGCCCGGCGAGTTCGTGGAACAGGTGCTGATCCCGACCCGGCCCCAGGCGCGCATCGCCGCCTACAAGATCACCAAGCGGCGCGACAGCGACATCACGGCCGTGGCCGCGGGCTTCTGCGTGACGGTCGAGGGCGGCATGATCACCGAGGCGCGCCTGGCCTTTGGCGGCATGGCCGCAACGCCCCGGCGCGCCCGCGCCGCCGAGGCTGCGCTGGAGGGCCAGCCCTTCGCGCGGGCCGCGTTCGATGCCGCGGCCCGCGCCGTGGCGGATGACTTCCAGCCGCTGACCGACATGCGGGCCAGCGCCGAATACCGCGCGACCGTGGCGCGCAACCTGTTCCGCCGCTTCTGGCTGGAGCAATCGGAAACCGGCCTGCCCGTGCGGCTGCGCCAGGCCGTGGGGGCATAAACGATGAAGGATGACGGGAACGCCGTGCAGGGCCTGGCCCACCAGGACACGATCCACGACAGCGCCATCAAGCATGTCACCGGCCGCGCCGACTATACCGATGATCTGGCCGCGCCCGCGAACCTGGCGCATGCCTATCTGGGCCTGTCGCAATGCGCGCATGGCCGCATCACCGGCATGGACTTCGCAGCGACGCTGGCCAGCCCGGGCGTGCTGGGCGTGCTGACGGCCGACGACATTCCGGGGGTGAACGATGTCTCGCCCAACGGCAAGAACGACGACCCGATCTTTGCCGACGGGCTGGTGCAGTTCTGGGGCCAGCCGGTCTTTGCGGTCATCGCGGAGACGCGCGACCAGGCGCGGCGCGCGGCGCACAAGGCGCGGATCGACTATGACCCGCTGCCCCATGCGCTGGACCCGATCGCCGCGCGGGATGCGGGCATGGGCTATGTCACCGACCCGCTGACCCTGCGCCGGGGCGACGCGCCACGCGCCATGGCCGCGGCCCCGCGCCGGATCGAGGGACGGTTCTCTATCGGCGGCCAGGACCATTTCTATCTGGAGGGGCAGATCGCCATGGCCCTGCCGGGAGAGGACGAGGACGTGGTCGTCAACGTCTCGACCCAGCACCCGTCCGAGGTGCAGCACATGGTCGCCCATGTCCTGAAGGTCCCCAGCCATTCGGTCGTCGTGAACGTGCGGCGCATGGGCGGCGGTTTCGGCGGCAAGGAAACGCAGATGAACCTGTTCGCCTGCGTGGCCGCCTTGGCGGCCAAGCACTGGAACCGGGCGGTCAAGATCCGCCCCGACCGCGACGACGACATGATCGCAACCGGAAAGCGCCATGATTTCGTCGTCGACTATGCCGTGGGTTTTGACAACGACGGCCGCATCCGGGCGGTCGAAGGCGACTGGTATGCCCGCTGCGGTTTTTCGGCGGACCTCTCGGGCCCCGTGACGGATCGGGCGCTGTTTCATGCCGACAATGCCTATTTCTATCCCGATGTGCGCGTCAGCAGCCACCCGATGAAGACGAACACGGTCAGCAACACCGCCTTTCGCGGCTTTGGCGGCCCGCAGGGCGTGATCGTCGCCGAACGCATGATCGAGGAGATCGCCTATGCCCTTGGCCTCGACCCGCTGGAGGTGCGCCGCCGCAATCTTTATGAAAACGGCCAGCTGACCCCCTACCACCAGGAGGTCCACGACCAGATCCTGCCCCGCATCCTGGACGAGCTGGAGGCCAGCAGCGATTACCAGGCCCGCCGGCAGGCGGTGCTGGACTGGAACGCACGCATGGATGCGGCCGGCGGCGTCATCCGCAAGGGCATTGCGCTGACACCGGTCAAGTTCGGGATCAGTTTCACCGCCACCTGGTTCAACCAGGCGGGGGCGCTGGTCCACATCTATTCCGACGGCTCGATCATGCTGAACCATGGCGGGACCGAGATGGGGCAGGGCCTGAACACCAAGGTTGCGCAGGTCGTGGCCGAGGCGTTTCAATGCGACATCAGGCGCATCAAGATCACCCGCACAACCACGGAAAAGGTGCCCAACACTTCGGCCACGGCGGCGTCGTCGGGAACCGACCTGAACGGCATGGCGGCGCTGGATGCGGCCGACCAGATCAAGGCCAGGCTGGTCGAATTCGTGGCCGAACGCTGGCAGGTGCCGCCCGACGCCGTCACCTTCGTGCCGGGTCACATCCGGGCCGGCGACCACCAGATCCCCTTCACCGAGGTCATCAAGGCTGCCTACATGGCGCGCATCCACCTGTCGGCCGCGGGTTTCTACAAGACGCCCAAGATCCACTGGGACCGGGCGACCGGCAAGGGGCGGCCCTTCTATTACTATGCCTATGGTGCGGCGGTGTCGGAGGTGTCGGTGGACACGCTGACCGGGGAATACGTGATCGACCGCACCGACGTGCTGCATGACGTGGGCCGCAGCCTGAACCCGGCCATCGACAAGGGCCAGGTCGAGGGCGCCTTTGTCCAGGGCGCCGGCTGGCTGACGACCGAGGAGCTGTGGTGGGACGCGCAGGGGCGCCTGCGCACCCATGCCCCTTCGACCTACAAGGTGCCGCTGGCCAGCGACCGGCCGCGCGTCTTCAACGTCAGGCTGACCGACTGGTCCGAGGCCGCCGAACGCACCATCAAGCGATCGAAGGCCGTCGGAGAGCCGCCCTTCATGCTGGGCATCAGCGTGTTCGAGGCGATCAACATGGCAGTCGCCTCGGTCGCGGGCTATCGCGAACCCGCGCGGCTGGATGCGCCTGCCACGCCCGAACGCGTGCTGATGGCGGTCGAACGGCTGCGCGGATGATCCGCGTCCGGGTCATATCGGCGCGGGGCTCGACCCCGCGCGAGGCGGGGGCCGAGATGATCGTGACCCCCGACGACACGCAGGGCACGATCGGCGGCGGGCAGCTGGAATACATGGCCATCGACCGCGCCCGCCAGATGCTGGCGCGTGGCGAGGCGGAGGCGCGGATGGACATCCCCCTCGGCCCCGAGATCGGCCAGTGCTGCGGTGGCCGCGTGGTCCTGTCGCTGGACCGTCACGCGCCGACGCCCCAGGATCATCCCGACGTGCTGATCTTCGGGGCGGGCCATGTGGGGCGGGCGCTGGCCCATGCGCTGCAGCTGCTGCCGGTGAAGGCGCTGCTGATCGACAGCCGCCCCGAGGAACTGGCCCGCGCCACCGGCCCGACCCTGCTGACCCCGCTGCCCGAGGCCCAGATCCGCGCAGCCGCTCCGGGCAGCAGCGTCGTGATCCTGACCCATGACCACGCGCTGGACTTCCTCCTGGCGGTCGAGGCGCTGGCCCGCACCGACCTGGCCTATGTCGGCATGATCGGCAGCGCGACGAAACGCGCGCAGTTCGCCCGTTTTGCCGGCGCCCGGGGGATCAATCCTGCGCCCTTGACCTGCCCGATCGGCGCAGGCTTCAGCCGCGACAAGCGCCCCGAAATCATCGCCGCCTTCACCGCCGCCGAAATCATGGCGCGCCTTACCGCTTCTTCGTTGAAAAAATACCCATGCAACAGCTGATCCGGGGCCAGGTCCTCGACTTTCACGCCGACCCCCAAGACAGCGCCGACAATCACCGCTTCTGGGAAGACGGCGCCATCCTGGTCGAGGACGGCCGGATCCTTGCTGTCGGCGATCATGCCGACCTGGCCCGCGACGGGTTGTCCGAAATCGACCACCGGCCGCACCTGATCCTGCCGGGCTTCATCGACCCGCATATCCATTTCCCGCAGCTGCAGGTCATTGCCAGCTGGGGCGCGCAGCTGCTGGACTGGCTGAACACCTATACCTTTCCGGCCGAGGCGCAATTTGCCGATCCTGACCACGCCGCCCGCATGGCGGACCTGTTCCTGGACCAGCTGACGGCACATGGCACGACCACGGCGGTCGCCTTCTGCTCCAGCCACAAGGCCAGCGCCGAAGCGCTCTTTGCCTCCGCCCATGCCCGCGACATGGCGATGGTTGCGGGCAAGGTGATGATGGATCGCAATGCCATTCCCGCCGTCCACGATACCCCGCGATCCTCCTATGACGACAGCAGGGCATTGATCGAGGCGTGGCACGGCAAGGGACGCCAGCGTTACGCGATCACCCCGCGCTTCGCGATCACGTCGTCCCCGGAGCAGATGGAGATGGCGGGGGCGCTGGTCCGTGAGCATCCGGGCTGCCACCTGCAGACCCACCTGTCCGAAAACCGCGACGAGATCGAATTCACGCTAAGTCTTTATCCCAAGGCACGGGATTATTTGGATATCTATGACCACTACGGCCTGCTTGGTCCCCGCACGCTGCTGGGCCATTCGATCCACCTGGAGCCGCGCGAGATAGCCCGGATGGCCGAAACCGGCAGCCGCGCGGTCTTCTGTCCCACCTCCAACCTGTTCCTGGGTTCGGGCCTTTTCGATGCCGACGGGCTGCGCGCGGCGGGCGTCACCAGTGGCATCGCCACCGATGTCGGGGGCGGCACCAGTTGGTCGATGTTGCAGACCCTGAACGAAGGTTACAAGATCCTGCAGATGCGCGGGCAGAAGCTGCATCCGCTGACGGCCTTCCACTGGGCCACGCGCGGCAATGCCCTGGCCCTTGGGATGGAGGCCGAGATCGGCACCCTGACCCCTGGCAGCGCCGCTGACCTGGTGGTGCTGGACCCTTGCGCGACCCCTGCAATGGCCCTGCGCGCCGAACGGGCCGATACCTTGGCCGAAAAGCTGTTCATCCTGCAGATCATGGGCGACGACCGTGCGGTGGCGCAGACTTATGTCGCAGGGCGCCCGCAAAAGCCGCGACAAGGCGTTCACATGGACGGGCTTCAATCCGCCGCCGAACGGGTCTAGAACGGCGGCAAGGGGCTTATCTCAGCCCGACCCCATTCCTGATCCAAAGGCGCATCCCATGGCCGACGACCTGCTGAACAGCTTCACCACCGGGCCCGACGAACAGGGCCGTTTTGGCATCTATGGCGGCCGCTTTGTCAGTGAGACGCTGATGCCGCTGATCCTTGACCTCGAGGCCGAATACGAACGCGCCAAGACGGACCCGTCCTTCTGGGACCAGATGAACGATCTGTGGACGCATTATGTCGGCCGCCCCAGCCCGCTTTATTTCGCCGAGCGCATGACCCAGCACCTGGGCGGCGCCAAGATCTACATGAAGCGCGACGAACTGAACCATACCGGCGCGCACAAGATCAACAACGTGCTGGGCCAGATCCTGCTGGCGATCCGCATGGGCAAGACCCGCATCATCGCGGAGACCGGCGCGGGCCAGCATGGCGTGGCGACCGCCACTGTCTGCGCGCGTTTCGGGCTGAAATGCGTGGTCTATATGGGTGCGCATGACGTCGAACGGCAGGCCCCGAACGTGTTCCGGATGCGCCTTTTGGGTGCCGAGGTCGTGCCCGTCACCAGCGGTCGCGGCACGCTGAAGGACGCTATGAACGACGCGCTGCGCGATTGGGTGACCAACGTCCGCGACACCTTTTATTGCATCGGCACGGTGGCGGGGCCGCATCCCTATCCGGCGATGGTGCGCGATTTCCAGTCGATCATCGGCAAGGAGGTCCGCGAACAGATCATGCCGCGCGAAGGCCGTCTGCCCGATACCCTCATCGCGGCCATCGGCGGCGGGTCGAACGCGATGGGCCTGTTCTATCCCTTCCTGGACGACAAGGAGGTCCGCATCATCGGCGTCGAGGCCGGCGGGAAGGGCGTCGACGACCGGATGGAACATTGCGCCAGCCTGTCGGGCGGGCGCGCGGGCGTGCTGCATGGCAACCGCACCTATCTGCTGCAGGACGATGACGGCCAGATCCTGGAGGGGCATTCGATCAGCGCCGGCCTGGACTATCCGGGCATCGGTCCCGAACATGCCTGGCTGAAGGATATGGGCCGCGCCGAATATGTCAGCATCACCGATGACGAGGCCTTGGCTGCCTTCCAGCTGTGCTGCGCGCAGGAGGGGATCATCCCCGCGCTGGAGCCCAGCCATGCCCTGGCCCATGTGATCAAGATCGCGCCCGACCTGCCCGCCGACCACATCATCGTGATGAACATGTGCGGGCGCGGCGACAAGGACATCTTCACCGTCGCCAAGCACCTGGGCTTTGACATCAAGACCTGATTGGCGCGTCAGCAGCAGGTTCAGACCAGGTTCCAGCATCGGCAGGGGCAGGACGATCCTGCCCCTGTGAGTTCGGCCAGCCGGATCTCCGGCGCCAGCTGCGGGCTGGCGGAGGGATAGACTTGGGCCAGCCGCCGGTCATAGGGCAGGATGTCTCGCCTGCGACATCAGCCCCGGATGGACCACCCTGCCGTCCGGGCCGATGCGGCAGCGGAAGATGGGGAATTACCAGGAGCATGGCCTTGTCCAGCTTCAGCATGCGCCCGGACCGGTCGCGGGGCAAAGGTCAGCCGCCTGATCGTGGAGCAGCGCGGTGGCTGTGAGTTTTCGACCAGAACCGCGCAGATGTCGGGGGTGCCACAGGCCAGCACAAGGCAGGCTGCGCCTGGCACCCTGTCCAGCGCCTCAAGTCGAGCAACGTCGCCCTCGCGAACCAGCGGCGCCCGGTGAGGGTCCAGGGCATCGCCGGACCGCACAGAAGCGCCTGTTCGCCCGCCCGTACTTAGCTTGCATTGCCCTCCGCATGACGTTTCAACAGCTCCAGCGGAACGATGTCCAAGGCGCGCCTGTGTGTCGATTCCAGCACCACCCGCGGGGCGGCAAATTCCTGCGTCGCCTGCAGGAAGCGCGCGGCACAGAGGCACCATTGGTCCCCGGCCTTCAGCCCCGGAAAGCCGAATTCCGGGCGCGGCGTCGTCAGGTCGTTGCCCAGGTAACGCGACATCGCCAGGAATTCGTCGGTCAGGATCACGCAGACCGTGTGGCTGCCGCGATCTTCGGGTCCGGTGTCACAACAGCCGTTGCGGTAAAAGCCGGTGCGCGGCGTGGTCGAGCAGGGCTGCAGCTCCCCGCCCAGGACATTGATCGACGGCTCCATGCGTATGTCTCCTCTTTCGCGCCACCCTAGGGCGCGTCCCGCTGGGGGAAAAGGGGGCAGGTCACACCGGGTGGGGATCCCAGGTGATCCAGCGTCCATGAAAATCGGCACGGCCAAGCGACCAGCGGCGCGCGGACCCGCTCCAGAAGGCAAGGCGCAGGGCCGCGCCCTCGCCGCCGTCAGCCTCCATCTCGACATGGGCCAGCGGCGCCTGCGGGCTGGCCTGCGCCGCGGCGCGCGCCATGGCATCGGCGCAGGCTGCCGTGGTTGCGGCGGGGAAATATTGCGCCGCAACCGTGTGGAAGACCATCGTCAGCACGCCCGGGACGGGGTCGCGAAGCTGGACACCCAGCCATTCGCCCGCATCGCCCCGGTCCACCTGCGGCGGGTCGGCCCGCGCGATCTGCAGCGCGCCGCGCAGTCGCGACAGGCGCGCGCTCTGGTCGGCCCAGCAGTAGGCCATCAGGCGCAGGGCGTCGCGATCCGGATCCAGCGGGTTCAGGTCGACCCCGCGGCGGCTGCTGACCCGGAGATTGCCCTGCGGCACGGTCCCGCGCCAGTCGGGGGTGAGGGAGACACCATCCGATGCGGGCCCCAGATGATAGCGGTCAAAGTTCAGGTTCAGGCCCGCCGACGCCCCCAGTTCCAGCAGCCTGAGGGGCAGGGGGCACAGGTCCGACAGAAAGCGCGCGGCCGCGATCAGGGCGGCCGAGCGCCCGACCTCGTTCGTCTGCGGCGGGCTGTCCAGCCATTCCTCAAGCGTCGCATCATGATCGCGCAGCGTGGCGACCAGCAGGTCCGGGGTCACGTCGCCCGCGGCATAGGCGCGCGCCAGGTCCGGGGCCGCGCCCGTCAGCACCAGCGCATGCAAGCCGCCGCAAAGGCGCAGCGGCACGGAATCGGCGCGGCTGGACGGGTCGCCGGGCCAGTTCAGGACGCGGCGCGCGGTCTGTCCCTGGTCCGTCGCCAGCACATCCGCCAAGCTGTCGCAGATCCGCGCCGTCAGGGGCGATCCCAGCTGCCGGCAGGAGCGGGCCTGGTCCCGAAAGGCCGCGCGTACCGCTTCGGTCACTTGAACCGGTCCGTCAGCGCCCGGAGCCTGTCGGCAAGGCTGCCGGGATGCTGTGGTTCCGGAGCGGGGGCAGGAGCGGGCTTGGGCGCCGGTGCCTGACGGGCAGCCGGGGCCTCCGTGCCGCTGTTGCGGGCCGGCGACACGCGGGCCGCGACCGCGTTCTGGAACCGCCCGCCGTCGCCCGCCGCCAGCGCCGCCGCCCCGTCCGAGATGCCGCGCATCAGGTCGTCCAGCCAATCCTGGTCCGCCTTGGCAAAATCCGACAGCACATAGGGAGCGACCTTGTCCTTGTGGCCCGGATGCCCGATCCCCAGCCTGACGCGGTCGTAATCCGCACCGATATGCTGGTGGATCGAGCGCAGCCCGTTGTGCCCCGCATGCCCGCCCCCCTGCTTGACCCGGCACTTGCCCGGCGCGAGGTCCAACTCGTCATGCAGGACGATCACATCCGCCGGCGTCAGTTTCAGGTAGCGCATTGCCTCTCCGACGGCCTGCCCGGACAGGTTCATGAAGGTCTGGGGCTTCAGCAGCGTGGCGCGGCTGTCGCCGATGCGCCCTTCGGTCGCAAGGCCCTGGAAACGGACCCGCCAAGGGCCGAAGCCATGGTCCACCGCGATCCGGTCCAGCGCCATGAAACCGATGTTGTGACGGTTCGACGCGTATTTTGCGCCGGGATTTCCCAGCCCAACGATCAGTTTCACATGCCTCTCCTGTCTGTCCGCGCGGCCAAGGCGCGGGTCGAATTGCGTTCCATCCCTTGCGGCTGACCTTGCCGGTTACTAAGACTCTGTCAACCTATCGCGGCTAAGACAGGGGTTCAGGCCCGGACGAATCGCGGGGACAGGGACAGACAGCAAGGACAGAAGATGAGCGATCCGGCAGAATTCTACATGAACACCCTCGTTCCCATGGTGGTCGAACAGACCTCGCGTGGGGAACGGGCCTATGACATCTTCTCGCGGCTGCTGAAGGAACGGATCATCTTCGTCTCGGGCCCGGTCCATGACGGGATGTCCACGCTGATCTGCGCCCAGCTGCTGTTCCTGGAGGCGGAGAACCCGTCCAAGGATATCAGCATGTACATCAACAGCCCCGGCGGCGTCGTGACCTCGGGCCTGTCGATCTATGACACGATGCAGTACATCCGCCCCCGCGTCTCGACGCTGGTGGTGGGGCAGGCGGCCTCCATGGGGTCGCTGCTGCTGGCCGCGGGGGAAAAGGGACTGCGCTACTCGCTGCCCAACAGCCGCGTGATGGTCCACCAGCCCTCGGGCGGATACCAGGGCCAGGCGACCGATATCCTGATCCATGCGCGCGAAACCGAGAAGCTGAAGCGCCGCCTCAACGAGATCTACGTGAACCATACCGGCCGCACCCTGGACGAGGTCGAACAGGCGCTGGAGCGCGACCGCTTCATGGGTCCGGACGAGGCACAGGAATGGGGCCTGATCGACGAGGTGCTGAAGCCGCGCGGCAAGGCGGAACCCGAGAAGAAATAGCCCCGTTGGGGATTGTGACGGACCCGGCGGGCTCGTAACATGACTGAACTGCTCGGGGCGGCCGATCCGCCTCGGGAGATCCGAAGATGCGACGTGCGGTCAGGTGCCCGCCGTCGCCCGCAGCGCAGGACGTGCGGCGGTAGTGAAGGAAATGGACGATGGCCAACCAGTCCGGCGGCGACAGCAAGAACACGCTCTATTGCAGCTTCTGCGGCAAGAGCCAGCACGAGGTCCGCAAGCTCATTGCAGGACCGACCGTGTTCATCTGCGATGAATGCGTCGAACTGTGCATGGACATCATCCGCGAGGAAACCAAGACGAGCGGCCTGAAATCCGGCGATGGCGTGCCGACCCCGCGCGAGATCTGCGGCGTGCTGGACGATTACGTGATCGGTCAGGAGCACGCCAAGCGGGTTCTGTCGGTCGCGGTGCACAACCACTACAAGCGCCTCAACCACGGATCCAAGACCGATATCGAGCTGGCCAAGTCGAACATCCTGCTGATCGGCCCCACCGGTTGCGGCAAGACGCTGCTGGCCCAGACCCTGGCGCGGATCCTGGATGTGCCATTCACGATGGCCGATGCCACCACCCTGACCGAGGCCGGCTATGTCGGCGAGGATGTCGAGAACATCATCCTCAAGCTGCTGCAGGCCAGCGAATACAACGTGGAACGCGCGCAGCGCGGCATCGTCTATATCGACGAGGTCGACAAGATCACGCGCAAGTCCGACAACCCCTCGATCACCCGCGACGTGTCGGGCGAGGGCGTGCAGCAGGCCCTGCTGAAGATCATGGAGGGCACGGTTGCCAGCGTTCCGCCCCAAGGGGGTCGCAAGCATCCGCAGCAGGAATTCCTGCAGGTGGACACGACCAACATCCTGTTCATCTGCGGGGGCGCCTTCGCGGGTCTCGACCGGATCATCTCGCAGCGCAACAAGGGCACCGCGATGGGCTTTGGCGCCAGCGTCAAGGAGAACAGCGACAAGGGCGTCGGCGAGACGTTCAAGGAGCTTGAGCCCGAGGACCTGTTGAAGTTCGGCCTGATCCCGGAATTCGTCGGCCGCCTGCCGGTGATCGCCACGCTGACTGATCTGGACGAGGAAGCGCTGATCATCATTCTGACCAAGCCGAAGAACGCCCTGGTCAAGCAGTATCAGCGCCTGTTCGATCTGGAAGGCGTGCAACTGACCTTCACCGAGGA
Source organism: Paracoccus sp. KKT209 (assembly GCF_055635455.1). Next base: position 1,895,137 of record NZ_CM145758.1, on the reverse strand, counting down.
CGCGCTGACCGCCATCGCCAAGCGCGCTATCAAGCGCAAGACAGGTGCCCGTGGTCTGCGGTCCATCATGGAAGAGATCCTGCTGGACACCATGTTCGAGCTTCCCGGCCTGGACAGCGTCGAGGAGGTCGTGGTGAACGAGGATGCGGTCGAGAACGCCTCGGTCAAGCCGCTGCTGATCCATACGGATGCCAAGAAGGGCAGCGCCTCGGCCGGTTAAGCCGGGAATGATGCTGCGCCGTGTCATCGGGTCCGGTCTTCCAAGGCTGGACCCGTGCGCCAATCTGGTGCATATCCTCGAAGAAATCTGATCGATGAGGGCCTGTCGATGTCGTTCCTGCTGCGCAGCTTGACCTGGTGGAACAGCCAGACGCTCAACACCCAGTTCTGGACCTGGCGCAATGGCGTGAAGGTTGGTGAAGATGGTGCGGGAAACCTGTTCTATCAGTCCAAGGACGGCGCGCGCCGCTGGGTGATCTACAAGGCCGAGGCAGAGGCCAGCCAGATCAGCCCCGAATGGCACGGCTGGCTGCACCACACCTGGAACGAACCCCCGACTGAGGCCCCGCTGCCGCACAAGGTCTGGGAAAAGCCTCACAAGCCGAACCTGACCGGGACGTCCGAAGCCTATGTTCCGGCCGGGTCGCTGAACCGCGTGCAGCCTGTCGCTCGACGCGACTACGATGCATGGCAGCCTGAATAACATGGCCGTTGCCGGCGGGCACCATGGCGAAGCCCGGGCCGAACTCTGGGCCGGTGCGCTGGTTCTGGCTGTTGCTGTTGGGTTCCTGACTTGGGCGGCCAAAGGTGATTGGTCGGGAACCGGGGGCTATCAGGTCACGGCCTCATTTCCGGACGTGGACGGCGTCAGCGTCGGGACCGAAGTGCGTTTGGCCGGGGTCAAGATCGGGCGCGTCAGCGATGTCCAGCTGAACCCTCAGACCTATATGGCAGATGCGGTGCTGCAGATCCCGGACGGGATCCTGCTGCCCGCCGACAGCGCCGCCTTGATCCAGTCGGACGGCCTGCTGGGCGGCGCCTATATCCAGCTGCAACCTGGCGGCAGTCCTGACAATCTGGCCCCCGGCGACGAGATCGAGGATGTGCAAGGGGCGGTCAGTCTGCTGCAACTGATGCTCAAGTTCGTGGACAGCCAGTCCCAGGACAAGGAACCATGAACGCGCGCACCCTTCGCGCGCTGCTCTGTGTGTTCGTCCTTGCCGTGCCGGCGGCGGCCCAAGACACGCTACGCGCCGGCGGGGCGCTGCTGAGAGGTCTCGACAAGGTTTCAGGGCGCACGACCGACCTGCCGCTGCGCGTGGGTGAGGCATTGCGCTATGGGCGGCTGGAACTGCGCCTGGGGGAATGCCGTTTTCCGGCGGGGGACCAGAGTTCTGACGCCTTTGCCCAACTCACGATCACCGATCTGCGCCAGAACACCACCATCTTCAGCGGCTGGATGATCGCCAGCGCTCCGGCGCTGTCGGCCCTGGACGACGCGCGCTATGACGTGTGGGTCATGGCCTGCCAAAGCTGAAGGTCGGAGGCCAGCGGATGTGCAGTGAAATCCGCCTTTCTGCGGAGCGCCCGCGACAGGCTTTGCCGATAGACCGCCCGCGTCACCTCGACTCCGCCCATCCGCGCCAGATGGGGTGTCAGGAACTGCGTGTCGAAAAGGGTGAAGCCGCAGCGCGCAAGGTGATCCGAAGCCCATAATAGCGCCATCTTGGAACCGCTGGTGCGCGCCGAGACCATGGATTCGCCGAAGAACGCAGAGCCTAGCGTCACCCCAAAGATTCCGCCGGCAAATCGGCCGTCGTGGCGGACCTCGATGGCATGCGCATGACCCGCGACATGCAGCTGGGTATAAAGGTCGGACAGTTCGGCATTGATCCAGGTGGTCCCGCGATCCGCGCAGGCCGCCACCACGGCGCAAAAATCGCCGTCCAGATGCGCGGACCAGTCGCCCCGCCTCAGGTCCCGCAGCAGGGAGCGCGATGCGTGGACGCCACCCACGGGGATGACACCCCGCAGCTGCGGATCAAACCAGTAGAGCCGGTCGTCATCCGCGCTTTCGGCCATGGGAAAGACCCCGCGCGCATAGCCGGTCAGCAATTGCGCGGGGCTCAACACCGGCGCCTCAGGCGTAATGGCTGTCCAGCCAACGCTCCAGCCAGTGGATCGAGTAGGTCCCCGACTGGATGTCGGGCTCGTCCAGCAGCGCCCGGAACAGAGGCACGGTGGTGTCCACCCCGTCGACGATCAGTTCGCCCAGGGCGCGCGACAGGCGCGCCAGCGCCTCGTCACGGTCGCGGCCATGCACGATCAGCTTGCCGATCAGGCTGTCGTAATAGGGCGGGATCGAATAGCCCTGATACAGCGCCGAATCCATCCGGACCCCAAGGCCGCCGGGGGCGTGGTACTGGGTGATCTTGCCCGGGCAGGGTGAAAAGTTCGGGACCTTTTCGGCGTTGATCCGCACCTCGATCGAATGGCCGTTGATCACCAGGTCTTCCTGGTGGAACTCCATCGGCAGGCCGGCGGCCACGCGGATCTGCTGGCGGACCAGGTCGACGCCGAAGATCGCCTCGGTGACCGGATGTTCGACCTGCAGGCGGGTGTTCATCTCGATGAAGTAGAACTCTCCGTCCTCGTAGAGGAATTCGATCGTGCCGGCCCCGGCATAGCCGATCTTGGCCACGGCATCGGCGCAGACCTTGCCGATGCGGGCGCGCTCCTCGGCGGTGATGACGGGCCCGGGCGCCTCCTCCAGCACCTTCTGGTGGCGGCGCTGCAGCGAACAGTCGCGTTCGCCCAGATGAACCGCGCGGCCCTTGCCGTCGCCAAAGACCTGGATCTCGATGTGGCGGGGACGCTGCAGGTATTTCTCGATATAGACGTCGGGGTTGCCGAAGGCGGCCTTGGCTTCGGCGCGCGCGGTGCGGAACGCGACCTCCAGGCCCGTCTCGTCCTGGGCGACCTTCATGCCGCGCCCGCCGCCACCCGCCGTGGCCTTGATGATGACCGGATAGCCGATCGCGGCCGCCACACGCTTGGCCTCGTCAACCTCGTTCACGCCGCCGTCGCTGCCGGGCACGCAGGGGACGCCAAGCGCCTTCATCGTGTCCTTGGCGGTGATCTTGTCGCCCATGATGCGGATATGTTCCGCGCGCGGGCCGATGAAGGTGATGTCGTGATCTTCCAGCATCTGAACGAAGCCGGCGTTCTCGGACAGGAAGCCATAGCCCGGATGGATCGCCTGCGCGCCCGTGATCTCGCAGGCCGAGATCAGCGCGGGCATCGAGAGATAGCTTTGCGCGGACGAGGGCGGGCCGATGCAAACCGATTCGTCGGCCATGCGGACATGCATCGCATCGGCATCGGCGGTCGAATGGACGGCGACCGAGGCAATGCCCATCTCGCGGCAGGCCCGGATCACGCGCAGCGCGATCTCGCCCCGGTTGGCGATGAGGATCTTGTCGAACATGGGCTTACTCGACGATCATCAGGGGCGAACCGAATTCGACCGGATTGCCGTCCTCGACCAGGATGCGACGGACGGTGCCGGCGCGCGGGGCGGGGATGTGGTTCATGGTCTTCATCGCCTCGACGATCATCAGCGTGTCGCCCTCGGCCACGGTCGCGCCGACGGTGACGAAGGGCGCGGCACCGGGCTCGGCCGACAGATAGGCCGTGCCCACCATGGGCGAGGTGACAGCCCCCGGCAGGCTGGCCGGATCTTCGCTCAGCGCAGGGACGGACGCGGCGGCAGGCGCGGATGCGGCGGCAGGAGCCTGGGCGGCGGGGGCGGCCATCGCGGCAGGGGCCTGGGCATAGACGACCTGCTTGCCCTGCTTGGACAGGCTGACGGTCAGGCGGTCATGTTCGCCATATTCCCGCTTGACCGAGATCTCGTTCAACTCGCTGTCGTTCAGCAGCTGGGCCAGCGACTGGATGAAGGCCACGTCGCCGTCGTGATGCTTGCCGGGGTTGGATTCGTTGCTCATGCCGTCCTCTGAGATCTTCTTGTCGGGCCGCGTGCGGGCGCGGCGATTGCAGGGCTTATAGCCTTTCCGGCGGCCCGAGGGGAAGGGTCTGGCGCGCAGGCGGGGCGCCCGCGCGGTTATTCCGGGCGCGATGCCTTTTCCTGCAGCCCCGAGATGCCCTCGCGGCGCGCAAGCTCGGCCTCCACATCGGCCAGCGACACGTCGCGGGCGGCCAGCATGACCAGCAGATGGAACAGGACATCGGCCGCCTCGGAGGTCAGCTTGGCCCGGTCGCCCTTGACGGCCTCGATGATGGCTTCGATGGCCTCCTCGCCAAACTTTTCGGCGCACTTTTCGGGACCCTTGGCCAGCAGCTTTGCGGTCCAGCTGCTGTCGGGATCGGCCGACTTGCGGGACTCGACCGTGGCGGCAAGACGGGTCAGCGCGCTCATGTCAGCCTCATCGGGATGCCGGCGGCGGCCATATGGGCCTTGGCCTCGGCGATGGTATGGGTGCCGAAATGAAAGATCGAGGCGGCCAGCACGGCGCTGGCATGGCCCTCTGTCACGCCCTCGACCAGATGATCCAGCGTTCCCACGCCGCCCGATGCGATGACCGGCACGCTGACCGCATCAGCGATCGCGCGCGTCAGCGGCAGGTTGAAGCCCGCGCGCGTCCCGTCCCGATCCATGGAGGTCAGCAGGATCTCTCCGGCGCCCTTGGCCTCGACGGTGCGGGCGAATTCGACGGCGTCGATGCCGGTCGACTTGCGCCCGCCATGGGTGAAAATCTCCCAGCGGCCATCGGCCACGGTCTTGGCGTCGATGGCCACGACGATGCACTGGCTGCCAAAGCGGTCGGCGGCGGCGGCCACGACATCGGGGTCCGCGACCGCGGCCGAATTGAAGCTGACCTTGTCGGCCCCCGCCAGCAGCAGCGCGCGCACGTCATTGTGGCTGCGCACGCCGCCGCCCACCGTCAGCGGCACAAAGCACTGTTCGGCCGTGCGCGTGACCAGGTCGAACATGGTGCCGCGGTTCTCGTGGGTGGCGTGGATGTCCAGAAAGCAGATCTCGTCCGCGCCGGCCGCGTCATAGGCGCGGGCAGCCTCGACCGGGTCGCCGGCATCGATCAGGTCCACGAAATTGACACCTTTCACGACGCGGCCATCGGCCACGTCGAGGCAGGGGATGATGCGGGTCTTGAGCATCGGATGCGCCTTTTCTGGGGCTTTTGGGGTCTTCTAGCGCAGGCCCGGCCACGGGGCCAGAGCGTGCAGGCCGGATCAGGCCAGCGCGGCCAGGGCTTCGCGCAGATCCAGCGCCCCGTCGTACAGCGCCCGCCCTGAGATCGCGCCCGCGATGACGCGCGTGTCGGCCAAGGCCTGCAGGTCGGCCAGCGAAGCGACACCGCCCGAGGCGATCACCGGGATCGAGACGGCGCGTGCCAGCGCTTCGGTGGCGGTGACGTTCGGCCCGCCCATCGCGCCGTCGCGGTCGATGTCGGTATAGATGATGGCCGTGACGCCCGCGTCCTGGAAGCGGCGGGCCAGGTCGGTTGCCGTGATGTCGGTCTCGGTCGCCCAGCCCCGCGTCGCGACCCGCCCGGCCCGCGCATCGATGCCCACGGCGATCCGGCCCGGAAAGGCCGCGGCGGCCTCGTGCACCAGGTCGGGGTTCTCGACCGCGACGGTGCCCAGGATGACCCGCGTCAGGCCCCGGTCCAGCCAGCTTTCGATCGTCGCCATGTCGCGGATGCCCCCACCCAGCTGCGCCGGGATGTCGATAGACTTCAGGATCGCCTCGACCGCGCCGGCATTGACGGGCTTGCCTTCGAAGGCGCCGTTCAGGTCCACCAGGTGCAGCCATTCGGCCCCGGCGTCCTGAAAGGCCCGGGCCTGGGCCGCGGGGTCGGTGCCAAAGACCGTCGCAGCCTCCATGTCGCCGCGCAGCAGGCGCACGCAATTGCCGTCCTTGAGGTCGATGGCGGGGTAGAGGATCATGTCACGCGCTCCGGCTGCTGGCAGTTGGGCCTCCTTTGCCACGGGGGGTGCGCCCGCGTAAAGGGACCTCACGTCATGCTTGCCGGGGCCGGAGCCGCGCGCGCAATGTGGCGCCATCCTGAGGAGGAGCGTTCATGCGTCACATCATTCTTGCCGCCGTGCTGGGCCTTGCCGCGGGTGCGGCCGCGGCCGACCCGATCGAGGGGGTCTGGCAGACCCAGCCTGACGAGGGCAGCTTTGCCCATGTCACCGTCGCGCCCTGCGGCGGGGCCTTTTGCGGCACCATCACCCGGACCTTCAAGGACCAGGCGGAATACAAGTCGCCGAACCTGGGCCGCCAGATCGTCATCGACATGGCACCCAAGGGCGGCGGCAACTATCAGGGCCGTGTCTGGCGTCCGTCGAATGACAAGGTCTATGCCGGCAAGGCCAGCGTCTCGGGCCAGCAGATGAGCCTGTCGGGCTGCGTGGCAGGCGGGCTTGTGTGCAAGAGCCAGACCTGGGTCAGGGTCCAGTAACAGCCGGACGGACGAAAAGGGGGCCGCGCCGGTATGCGCGGCCCCTGGTCATTCGGCGGCCTGCTGCGGGCGCCATTCCGACACGCAGGGGATCTTGTCGCGATCGCAGCGGTCGGCATATTTGCGGGCGATTTCCTGAACCTCGGCCAAAAGGCCGTCCTCCAGCTTGATCGGCTGCAGGCCCATTCCCAGGAAGCTGTCGTTGACGACGTGCAGGTCGTTCTCGTCGGCTTCCTTGCGGGGATTGCGCAGATGGGCGATTTCCGCCCCCGTCTGGTCGGCGATCATCCGGGCCAGATCGCGGACGCGGTGTGTCTCGGTCATCTGGTTCAGGATCTGGACCCGGTCGCCCGCAGCCGGCGGGTTCAGCAGGGCCAGCTCGATGCAGCGGCAGGTGTCCTGGATATGGATGAAGGCGCGCGTCTGGCCCCCGGTGCCATGTACCGTCAGCGGATAGTTGACCGCCGCCTGCATCAGGAAGCGGTTCAGCACCGTGCCGTAGTCGCCGTCATAGTCGAACCGGTTGATCAGCCGGTCGTCCAGCCGCGTCTCCTCGGTCTGGGTGCCCCAGACGATGCCCTGGTGCAGGTCGGTGATCCGGACGCCGTCGTTCTTGTTGTAATAGAAGAAGAACAGCTGATCCTGCGTCTTGGTCATGTGATAGATCGAGCCGGGATTGGCGGGATAGAGGATCTCCTGCCGGTGCGGACCGCTTTCTGTCTCGACCAGCACGTCCAGATAGCCTTCGGGGATCTTCATGCCCGCAGTGCCATAGCCATAGACGCCCATTGTTCCCAGATGCACCAGGTGGATGTCCTGGCCGGATTCGACGATGGCGGCCAGCACGTCATTCGTGGCGTTCAGGTTGTTGTTGACGGTATAGCGCTTGTGCCAGCTGGATTTCATCGAATAAGGAGCGGCCCGCTGTTCGGCAAAATGGATGACCGCGTCCGGGCGTTCCTGCTGCAGCAGCGTCAGCAGGCGGTGATAGTGCTGGCCGACGGTAAAGTTCTCGACGCGGATCTCGTGTCCGGTCAGGTCCTGCCAGGCGCGGACCCGTTCGCCCAAGGGACGGATGGGGGTCAGCGAGGTGACCTCCAGCTCGACGTCGATCTTGCGGCGGGACAGGTTGTCCACGATCACCACGTCATGCCCGCGGGCCGACAGGTGAAGGGCGGTGGGCCATCCGCAAAAACCGTCTCCGCCCAATACGATGATCTTCATGCTATGCCTTTTGGAAGGGTTCCAGCGTCGAAGGTGGTGTAATGCGGCAGACCCCGGCATGCCAGCACCTGTTTCACAGACGACATGAAAACGTCATCAGGGCGCTCAGCCCGAGATCGTCTGCTGCATGTTGGCCATGTGAACCTCGATCGCCTCTTCCAGATCGGCATAGAAGGTCAGCTTGCCGTTTTCCAGGACCGCGCCCGCGTCGCAATTCGTCCGCAGCATGCCCATCGAATGGGCCACCACGATCGCGCCCGCATTGGCCATCCGTTCCTTGAAGACGCGGTTCGACTTGGCCTTGAAGGCGGCGTCGCCCACTGCCGAGACCTCGTCCACCAGATAGGTGTCGAAGGGCACGGCCATCGACAGCCCAAAGGCCAGCCGCGACTTCATGCCCGAGGAATAGCTGCGCAGCGGCAGGCGGAAGTGGTCGCCCAGCTCCGCGAAATCCTCCACGAAATACAGGAGTTCATCGGTGTCGACGCCATAGACGCGCGCCACGAAGCGGCAGTTCTGCTCGCCGGTCAATTCGCCGTTGAAGGATCCGGCGAAACCGACCGGCCAGCTGATCGTGCCGGTCGACAGGATCTTGCCCGAGGTCGGCAGCATCGCTCCCGAGATCATCCGCAGCAGCGAGGACTTTCCCGCCCCGTTGCGACCCAGAAGCGCGATCGACATGCCCGAGGGAAAGGTGGCGTTGATGTTGTCGGCCACCACCTTGTGGCGGCCGTTCAGCGTGTAGGTCTTGCAGAGATTGTGAAGGTGGATCATCGCCGGTCGCGAAGGCTGTAGAAGATCAGGCTGCCGATGATCCAGAGCAGCGACAGGAACAGCGAGATCATCAAAAGCAGCTTGGCGCGCTGCGGGAACTCGGCCGCCTGGGCCAGCGTCGGTCGGATATAGGCTGCCAGATAGCGCGACTGCCGGACCGCCTCGGCGCGCGCCGTCTCATAGCTGGCAAGGGCAGCGGTATAGCTGGTCTCGGCGAACTGGCGATCGACGGCCAGGATCTCGTACTGCCCGACCACGTCCGACAGGGCGGCCTCGGTGCTGTTCGAGCCGAACTTCTGGCGCTCGGCCTCGATCTGCTCGCGGATCACCTCGATGCGCAGTTCGGTCTGGCTGATCCGCGGGTCATTGGGCTGGGCATTGGCGCGCAGGAGGCCAAGCGAGACCAGCTGTTCCGCCAGCTGCTGCTGCAGCGAGGTCACGACCCCGATCTGCCCCTGGACATCGGCGACCGGGTCGACCAGCTGATATCGGTTGCGGAACTCGGTCACCGCCTGCCGGGCCTCCCGCAGGCGTTCCTGCGCGCGCTCCAGCTCGTCGCGCGAATAGCGCAGGGAGTCCTCGCGCGCGATGTCGTTCAACTGGTTGATCAGAAGGCCACCTTCTTCCATGATGGCCTTGGCGATGTTCTGGGCGTCCAGCGGATCAAAGGCCAGCACGCGCAGGTCGATCATCCCGGTGTCGTAGTAGATCCTGACCTTGCGTTCCCATTCCGCGACCAGATCCTCCAGCGAGGCGTCTCCGCGATAGCTGAAGATCGGATCGCCCGGCGCCTTGGACCAGATGGCCCTCAGGTCCAGCCGGGCGTTCACCCGCTCGACCAAGTCGCGGCTCTGGATGAACTTGAACAGGATGTCCGTGTCCGAGGTGGAACTGGACGTCACCCCGACAAGCGAGCCGAGGCCGCCCAGCATGTCCGCCGGACTGGGCGCGGATTCGCTGCGCACGGAAAAGCCGACATAGGACGCATACTGATCCTCGGCCTTGGCATAGAGGTAATAGGCCGACACCAGGATCGGGATCAGGACCACCAGCACAAAGCTGATCGCCATGCCATAATGGCGGCGTTCCAGCTTGGCGGCGCTGGCGGGCGGCAGCACCGGGTGCTGCATCGACGCGTCGATGATCTGCTGCGACTTCAGTTGACGCGCCTTCATACCGGCGGCTCCGGGCTTCTTGGGGCGCGGGGCGGGCTGTCGGGTCGGTTGCGGGGTCGTCGTGATCTGGCCCGTCTTCGCGGGCTGCTCGGATGCCGGCTCGGCCGGTGGCTGGGTCTGCGATGAGGGTATCTGGTCGTGGGCGGACATGCGCTTACCCCGCCTGTCTTGTTGATCTCTTGCCGGCACTCATACATAAGCGCGATGAACAGTTCCAGCGCCGATCCCTGCAAGGATCTGCCAGCAGAAGGCGCCCCCGCGGCGCGGTCCGATGTCCCAGATGCCCCAACCTTCCGCCCCCCAGCCCGCTCCGCTGCCGCAGCGGCGCGGCCCGGCCCCCGACCGCAAGCTCAAGGAAGTGCGCAAGCACCGCAGCTTTGCCAGCCTCAGGGCGATCGGTGCCCTGATCCTGCGCGAGATGCAGACCAGCCACGGGCGATCCTCGGGCGGGTACTTCTGGGCGATCGCCGAGCCGGTGGGCGGGGTCATTCTGCTGACGCTGATCTTTTCGGCGGGGTTCCGGACGCCGCCGATGGGCACGACCTTCGCGATGTTCTATGCGACGGGGGTCGTGCCGTTCATGGCCTACCTCGACATCTCGAACAAGGTGGCGGGCTCGATCCGTTACTCCTCAGCGCTTCTGGCCTATCCGGCGGTCACCTTCGTGGATGCGCTGCTGGCGCGGATCGCCTTCGGGGCGGTCACGCAGATCATGGTCGCCTTCCTGATCTTCACCAGCATCTCGTTTTTCATGGAGACGCGCACCGACCCCCAGTTTGACCTGATCGTCATCGGTGTGGCCATGGCCATCACCGTGGGGTCGGCCATGGGGGTGATGAACTCCTTCCTCTTCGAGACGATCAGCTGGTGGCAGCCCATGTGGAGCATCCTGATGCGCCCGCTGTTCATCCTCTCCTGCGTGTTCTTCATCTTTGACGATATCCCGCAGCCCTACCAGGACTGGCTGTGGTGGAACCCGCTGGTGCATTTGGTCGGCCAGATGCGCCGCGCCTTCTATCCCAGCTATGGCGGCGAATATGTCAGCTATGTCTATGTCTTCGGCCTCAGCCTGACCCTGTTTGCCCTGGGGCTGGCCCTGCTGGTCCGCTATCACCGCGATCTGCAGAACAGCTAAGGTCCGGCGCGGCGCTCAGCCGCGCGGATCGATCAGCCGGGCCAGCACGGCCTCGCGCGTGATGCGCCCGCCACCTTCGACCGGAACGGCGGATCGCCCCGAGAGCATCTCCATGACCGCCCGCACCGGCAGATCCCGGGGGATGGGCTGGCCCTCGGCCTCTCCGGCCTCGACGACATCCTCCGCGGTCAGAACCCCAAGCGGGTTCATATGCGCTACGAAATCCGCGACATAGCCGTTCACCGGGTTGGCGATGATCTGCCGCGCCGTGCCGATCTGGACGATCCGGCCGCCCTCCATCAGCGCGATCCTGTTGCCCAGCTTGAAGGCTTCGTCCAGGTCGTGGCTGACGAAGATGATGGTGCGGCCGGTCTTGGCCTGCAACTCCAGCAACTCGTCCTGCAGCCGGGCGCGGATCAGCGGGTCCAGCGCGCTGAAGGGCTCGTCCATCAGCAGGATCGGCGCCTCGGTCGCAAAGGCGCGGGCCAGGCCGACGCGCTGCTGCATGCCTCCCGACAGTTCTCCCACCTTGCGGTCGGCCCATTCGGACAGTCCCACCGTCTCGAGGTGGCGGTCGACCTTGTCGCGGCGCTCGGCGGGCGACATGCCCGCAAGCTCCAGGCCCAGCCCGACATTCTCGCGCACGCTGCGCCAGGGCAGCAGGCCGAACTGCTGGAACACCATGGCCACGCTGCTCAGCCGGATGTCGCGCAACGCCCGGCGGCCGGCGCCGGTCACGCTGACCATCTGCTCGCCGCGCCGGATGCGGACCTCGCCCCGGCAGACGTCGTTCAGCGCGTTCACGGCCCGCAGCAGGGTGGACTTGCCCGAACCGGACAGGCCCATCAGCACCAGGATCTCGCCTTCGGCAACGTTCAGGCTGCAGTCATGGACCCCCAGCACCTGGCCGGTCTCCATCTTGATGGGACCCCGCTCCAGCCCCTCGTCCATCAGGGGCAGGGCGCGGTCGGGGTGGTCGCCGAATACGATGCAGACCCGGTCGAATTCGACGGCATTGCGTTCAGCGGTCATTTGCGGCTCTCCATGCGCAGCATCCGGTCCAGAAGAATGGCGACGACGACGATCACGAAGCCCGATTCGAACCCCAGCGAGGTGTTCACGCTGTTCAGCGCCCGGACGACCGGAACCCCCAGGCCCGAGGCACCGACCAGGGCGGCGATGACGACCATTGACAGCGACAGCATGATGGTCTGGTTCAGGCCCGCCATGATCTGCGGCAGGGCGCTTGGCAATTCGACCTTCCACAGCAGCTGCCGCGGCGTGGCGCCAAAGGCGGTCGCCGCCTCGACCAGTGCGGGCGGGGTCGAGGCGATGCCCAGTTGCGTCAGCCGAATCGGGGCGGGCAGAACGAAGATCACCGTCGCCAGCAGGCCCGGCACCATCCCGATGCCGAAGAAGACAATCGCCGGGATCAGGTAGACGAAGGTCGGCAGCGTCTGCATCAGGTCCAGGACCGGCCGCATCCAGGCATAAAGGCGCGGACGGTGGGCGGCGGCGATGCCGATGGGCACGCCCACCGCCATGCAGACGATGCAGGCGGACAGCACCAGCGTCAGCGACTGGAGCGTCTCGCTCCAGTAGCCCTGGTTCAGGATGAACAGAAGGCCCGCCGCCACGAGCAGGCAGGTCGACAGCCGCCGCTGCAGCGCATAGGTCAGCGCGACCGCCAGCGCGATGAACAGGAAGGGATGGGGCGCCTCAAGCGCCGCAAGCACGGCCCCGATCAGCGCCTCCATCGCCACCGAGATCGCGTCAAAGACCGCCCCCGCATTCGCGTTCAGCCAGTCGAACACAGTCTTTGCCGTGCGTCCGACCGGTATCTTGTTGTCCGTGACCCATTCGGTCATCTGTTCCATTGCCGTTCCCCTGCTGTCCCGAACCGTCGCCAAGGCGGGGTCGCGCCCCCCGCCGCAGCGATCAGCGTTGCAGCGCCTCGTTCAGCGCCGCCTGCGGATCATTTCCATCGACCGTCGTCACATCGACCAGCCAGGGCGTGGCCGCATCGGGGTTGTCCTTCAGCCAGGCCTGGGCGGCGGCCAGCGGCTCCATCCCGTCGTTCAGGATCAGACCCATCACCTCGTTCTCCATCGGCAGCGTGAATTCCAGGTTCTGCAGGAACTTGCCGACATTCGGGCATTCCTCGACATAGCCGGCGCGGGTGTTCGTGCGCACCTCGGCCCCGCCCAGGTTGGGGCCGAAGACCTCGTCGCCGCCGGTCAGGTAGGTCATCTGGAACTGCGCGTTCATCGGATGCGGCTCCCAGCCCAGGAAGACCACCGGCTGGTCGCGGCCATCGGCGCGGCTGACCTGCGCCAGCATCCCCTGTTCGCTGGATTCGACCACCTCGAAGGTGCCCAGGCCGAACTTGTCCATCGCCACCATCTCCAGCAGCAGGCGGTTGCCGTCATTGCCGGGCTCGATGGCATAGATCTTGCCGTCCAGAGCCTCCTTGTGCTCGGCGATCTTGGTGAAGTCGTCGATGCCCAGATCGGCCCCGGCCTGATTGGTGGCCAAAGTGTATTTGGCGCCGGTCAGGTTCGTGCGGACCGTATCCACCGTCCCCGCGTCGCGATAGGGCGCGAAATCGGCCTCCATCGTGGGCATCCAGTTGCCCAGGAAGACGTCGACATCGTCGGTCGACAGGGCGGTGTAGGTCACCGGCACCGACAGGATGCGGGTCTCGGTCTCGTAGCCTAGCGACTGCAAGACGATCGAGGCAAGGGCCGTGGTGGCCGTGATGTCCGACCAGCCGACATCCGAGAAGACCACGCTGCGGCACTCTTCGGGTTCGGCCGCGGCGGCGGGCAGGCTGGCGGCGGCGCTGATCGCAAGCGATGCGACGATGCGGGAAAGGGTCATTTTGGGACTCCCTGTTCTTGATTGGTTGATCAATTAAAGATACATGATAAGCATAAAGCAACCGTTTTCTTGAGAGCGCAGGTGCCGTCATGCCGAAACTTGGGGCCGAGCCTATTCGAAAGGCTGCACTAATCAACGCCGCGATCCAGGAAGTGGGTCGTGCAGGGTCGCTGGATGTGACGGTTGCGCAGATTGCCAAGCGCGCCGGCATGTCCCCGGCGCTGGCGCATCACTATTTCGGCTCCAAGGAGCAGATATTCCTGGCCGCGATGCGCTTCATCCTGCGCAACTATGGTGATTCGGTGCGCGAGGTCCTGCGGGGCGACGACGGCCGCGCGCGGCTGGACGGCATCGTCCGCGCCAACTTTGCGCCGCAGAACTTCCAGCGCGAGACGGTCAGCGCCTGGCTGAACTTCTATGCCCTGGCGCTGGTGAACCCGAATGCCGGGCGGCTGCTGCGCGTCTATCACCGCCGCCTGCGGTCGAACCTGATCTTTTCGCTGCGCGGCCTGACCGGGCAGCCCGAACGAATCGCCGACACGCTCGGGGCGCTGATTGACGGCGTCTATCTGCGCGCCGTCCTGACGCCGGGGCCGACCGATGCCGATGCGGCGCTGACCATCATCCAGACCTATCTCGAAGAGGCGCTTGCATGACCCAGAACCCAGAGTTTTCGGCCCAACCCCGGGCCAGCCTCTTTATCGGCGGCCAGCATGTCGAAGGGCAGGGTGCCGAACTTGCCGTGCGCTATGCCTATACCGGCGCGACGATCGCCAGCCTGCGGGAAGCCACGCCCCAGCAGGTGGCCGAGGCCTGCGCCGTCGCGCGTCAGGCGCAGCCCGGATGGGCAGCGCTGGCGCCGGTCGAGCGCGGCCGGATCCTTGCTCGTGCCGCCGCGCTGATCTTGGAGCGCAACGGGGACTTGGCCCGCCTGGAGACGCTGGATACCGGCAAGCCGATCCAGGAGACGCTGGTAGCCGACTGGCCGTCGGGGGCCGCTGCGCTGGAATATTTCGCGGGCCTGGCGGCGACGCTGACCGGGCAGATGATCCCCCTTGGCACGGACTGGGCCTATACGCGGCGCGAGCCCCTGGGGGTCTGCGCGGGCATCGGAGCCTGGAACTATCCCAGCCAGATCGCCTGCTGGAAGGCTGCCCCGGCCCTGGTCATGGGCAACACGATGGTCTTCAAGCCATCCGAGGAAACGCCGCTAGGGGCTTTGAAACTGGCGGAAATCTTTCTTGAGGCCGGCATGCCGCCGGGCGTCTTCAACGTGGTGCAGGGCCGCGGAGAGGTGGGCGCCGCGCTGGTCACCGACCCGAATGTCGCCAAGGTGTCGCTGACCGGGTCGGTGCCCACCGGGCGCCGCGTCTATGCCGCCGCGGCCCAAGGCATGCGCCACGTCACGATGGAACTGGGCGGCAAGTCGCCGCTGATCGTCTTTGATGACGCCAATCTGGAAGACGCGGTCGGCGCCGCGATCCTGGCGAACTTCTACAGCTCGGGTCAGATCTGCTCGAACGGCACGCGGGTCTTCCTGCAGGAGGGCATCAAGGAGGATTTCCTGGCCCGGATGGCCGAGCGCCTGGCATCCGTCCGGATGGGGGATCCGCTGGACCCCCTGACGAATCACGGCCCGGTCATCAACCAGACGCAGGCGGACAAGATCCGCGCCGCCATCCGGGCCGGTCAGGCGGTCGGCGCCCGGCTGGTCTGCGGTGGAGAGGGCGAGGGGGCCTTTGTCCCGCCCACGGTCTTTGCCGATGCCACCGACGACATGGCCATTGCGACGGACGAGATCTTTGGCCCCGTCATGACGGTGCTGAGCTTCCGGGAGGAAGACGAGGCGATCGAACGTGCCAACAACACCGGCTTTGGTTTGGCCGCCGGCGTCTTTACCCAGGACCTGACCCGCGCCCATCGGGTCACCGCCCGGCTGGAGGCCGGGACATGCTGGATCAACACCTACAACCTGACCCCGGTGGAGATGCCCTTTGGCGGGGTCAAGCTGTCGGGCCTGGGCCGAGAGAATTCGGCCGCCGCGATCGAGCATTATTCGCAGCTGAAATCCGTCTATGTCGGAATGGGAGGCGTGGATGCGCCCTATTGAACCGCCGCGCGGCGCCGCGCCCGCCGATTACGTCATCATCGGCGCGGGCAGCGCCGGCTGCGCGCTGGCCTATCGGCTGACCGAGGCCGGGCGCAGCGTCACCCTGATCGAATTCGGCGGCAGCGACATCGGCCCCTTCATCCAGATGCCGGGCGCGCTGTCCTATCCGATGAACATGTCGCGCTATGACTGGGGCTTCTCCAGCCAGCCCGAGCCGCATCTGGGCAGCCGGCGGCTGGTCACCCCGCGCGGCAAGGTCATCGGGGGGTCGTCCTCGATCAACGGCATGGTTTTCGTGCGCGGCAATCCGATGGACTACCAGCACTGGGCCGAGAGCGGTGCAGCGGGCTGGGACTATGCGGGCGTGCTGCCCTATTTCAAGCGGATGGAGACCTGGCACGGCGATCCGACCGGGGCCAAAATCTCGCCCTGGCGTGGCACGGACGGGCCGCTGCACATCACGCGGGGCAAGCGCAAGAACCCGCTGTTCAACACCTTCATCCAGGCAGGCCAGCAGGCCGGCTGGCCCCGGACCGACGACTATAACGGCGAACAGCAGGAGGGCTTTGGCCCGATGGAGGCCACCATCTGGAAGGGCCGCCGCTGGTCGGCCGCCAACGCCTATCTTCGTCCGGCGAAGAAATCCGGGCTTCTGACCGTGGTCCATGGGCTGGCGCAGCGCATCCTGTTTCAAGGAAACCGCGCCTACGGTGTTGAAATCCTGCGCAAGGGTCGTGCGGAGGTGCTGGAGGCCAAGCGCGAGGTCATCGTTTCGGCCAGCACGATCAACACGCCCAAGCTGCTGATGCTGTCGGGCATCGGTCCTGCCGATCACCTGCGCCAGCACGGCATCACGCCCATCGCCGACAGGCCCGGCGTCGGGGCCAACCTCCAGGATCACCTGGAGGTCTACATGCAGTACAAGTCGCTGAAGCCGATCACGCTCTATACCTATTACAATCTTCTGGGCAAAGGCAGGGTCGGGGTCGAGTGGCTGTTGCAGAAGACGGGCCTGGGTGCGTCGAACCAATTCGAAAGCTGCGGCTTCATCCGCTCCTCCGATGCGGTGGATTATCCCGACATCCAGTATCACTTCCTGCCGCTGGCGGTGCGCTATGACGGCAAAGCCGCGGCCAAGGGACACGGCTTCCAGGCCCATGTCGGCCCGATGCGGTCGAAATCGCGCGGCACGGTCCGCCTCACCAGCGCCGATGCCGCCGCCGCGCCCGAGATCCGCTTCAACTACATGTCGCACGAGGATGACTGGGCCGAGTTCCGGGCCTGCGTCCGGCACACCCGTCGCATCTTTGACCAGCCCGCCTTTGCCCCCTATCGCGGAGAGGAGATCCAGCCCGGCGACGCGCTGCAGACCGACGAGCAGATCGACGGCTTCATCCGCGAGCATGCCGAATCGGCCTATCACCCCTGCGGCAGCGCGCGCATGGGCGCGGCCAGTGACCCGATGGCGGTGGTGGACCCCGAACTGCGCGTGATCGGGGTCGAGGGGCTGCGTGTCGCGGACAGTTCGATCTTTCCGCGGATCACGAACGGCAATCTCAACGGCCCGTCGATCATGACGGGCGAAAAGGCGGCCGATCATATCCTGGGCCGTCAGATGCTGCGGGAAGACCCCGCAGCCTGACAGGCCGGGGCCCGCGTCAGCCGCGGGCCCCATTTCATGCGGCGTCTTCGGCGACCTGGCGGCGGGTATAGTTCAGCACCGGCGCAAGCCAGCGTTCGGCCTCGTCCAGTGACCAGTTCTTGCGCGTTGCATAGTCGCGGGCCTGGTCCTCCTCGATCTTGGCGACGCCAAAGTAATAGCTGTCGGGATGGCCGATATAGAGGCCGGACACCGAAGATCCCGGCCACATCGCCATGCTTTCCGTCAGCGTCACACCGGTTGCAGCTTCCGCATCCAGCAGCTTGAACAGCGTCAGCTTTTCCGTGTGATCGGGCTGGGCCGGATAGCCCGGCGCGGGGCGGATGCCGGCATAGGGTTCGGCCACCAGCTCCTCGGGCGCGAAGGCCTCGTCGGGGGCATAGGCCCAGAACTCGCGGCGGACACGCTCGTGCAGCATCTCGGCCATGGCTTCGGCAAAGCGGTCGGCCAAGGCCTTGACCATGATCGCGCCGTAATCGTCATTGGCCCGCTCGTAGCGGGCCGAGATCTCGGCCTCCTCGGGTCCGGCGGTGACGACGAAGCCTCCGACATGGTCAGGGATGCCCGCAGGCGCCACGAAATCGGACAGTGCCACATTGGGACGGCCGTTCCGCTTGGTCACCTGCTGGCGCAGCGTGTGCAGCGTGGCCAGCGTCCTGGTGCGCCCGGCATCCGCAAACAGCCGGATGTCGTCGCCCGCGGCATTGGCGGGCCAGAAGCCGACGACGGCGCGCGGCTTGAACCACTTGCCGTCGATGATGCGGGCCAGCATCTCCTGCGCCTCGGCGAACAGCTGGCGCGCGGCCTCGCCCTGCTTTTCATCCTCCAGGATGCGGGGATAGACGCCCTTCAGCTCCCATGTCTGGAAGAACGGGGTCCAGTCGATATAGCGCGCGATCTGGGCCAGGTCCCAGTCCTCGATCACGCGGGTGCCGGTAAAGCCGGGTGCGGTGGGGGCGAAGCCCGACCAGTCGATCTTCAGGGCATTGGCGCGGGCGCTGGCAAGGGGCAGGCGGCTTTTCGCGGCTTCCGAGCGTTCGTGACGTTCCGCGACCTCGGCATAATCCGCCCGGACGCCTTCGACATAACCCGCAGCCTGCGTCGCCGACAGCAGCGAGGACGCGACCCCCACCGCCCGGCTGGCATCGGTGACATAGACGGCGGCGCCCTTCGTATAGCGCGGTGCGATCTTGACCGCCGTGTGGATCTTGGAGGTCGTGGCCCCGCCGATCAGCAGCGGGATGTCAAAGCCCTCGCGTTCCATCTCGGCGGCCACATGCGCCATCTCGTCCAGGGACGGGGTGATCAGGCCCGACAGCCCGATAATGTCGACCTTTTCGTCCCGCGCCACCTGCAGGATCTTCTGCGCGGGCACCATGACGCCCAGGTCGATGACCTCGAAGTTGTTGCAGGCCAGAACGACGCCCACGATGTTCTTGCCGATGTCATGGACGTCGCCCTTGACCGTGGCCATCAGGATCTTGCCGGCCGTCTCGCGCTCGGTCCCGCCGGTCAGGCGCTTTTCCTCCTCCATGTAGGGCAGAAGGACGGCCACGGCCTGCTTCATCACGCGGGCCGACTTCACCACCTGCGGCAGGAACATCTTGCCCGCGCCAAACAGGTCGCCCACGACATTCATGCCCGCCATCAGCGGACCCTCGATGACATGCAGCGGGCGTTCTGCGGCCTGACGCGCCTCCTCGGTATCGGCCTCAATGAATTCGGTGATCCCGTTGACCAGCGCATGTTCCAGCCGCTTCTCGATCGACCATTCGCGCCAGGACAGGTCCTTTTCGCGCTTGGCGCCCTGGCCGTCGCCCCGGAACCGCTCGGCGATCTCCAGCAGGCGTTCGGTGGCGTCCGCGCGGCGGTTCAGGACGACGTCCTCGCAGGCCTCGCGCAGGTCCGGGTCGATCTGGTCATAGACGGCCAGCTGGCCTGCATTGACGATGCCCATGTCCATTCCCGCCTGGATGGCGTGATAAAGGAACACGGCATGCATCGCCTCGCGCACGGGTTCGTTGCCGCGGAAACTGAAGGACAGGTTCGACACGCCGCCGGACACATGCGCGTGCGGCAGGTTCTGGCGGATCCAGCGCGTGGCTTCGATGAAATCGACGCCGTAGTTGTTGTGCTCCTCGATCCCCGTCGCCACGGCGAAGATGTTCGGATCAAAAATGATGTCCTCGGGCGGGAAGCCCACCTCGTCCACCAGGATGCGATAGGCGCGCTGGCAGATCTGGATCTTGCGGGCGGCCGTGTCGGCCTGGCCCTGCTCGTCAAAGGCCATGACCACGACCGCCGCGCCATAGGCCAGGCACAGGCGCGCCTGCTGACGGAACTGCTCCTCGCCCTCCTTCATCGAGATCGAGTTCACCACCGGCTTGCCCTGCACGCATTGCAGCCCGGCCTCGATCACCTCCCATTTGGAACTGTCGATCATCACAGGGACGCGGGCGATGTCAGGTTCGGCCGCCAGCAGGTTCAGGTACTCGACCATGGCGGCGCGACTGTCGATCAGGCCCTCGTCCATGTTGATGTCGATGATCTGCGCCCCGTTTTCCACCTGGTCGCGGGCGACCTCCAGGGCGGTGGCATAATCGCGCTCCTTGATCAGCTTGCGGAAACGAGCGCTGCCGGTGACGTTCGTGCGCTCGCCCACGTTCACGAAGGGGATGTCGGGGGTCAGGACGAACGGTTCCAGCCCGGACAGGCGCAACAGACGATCAGGCATAGGCGGGCACCTTTCTGGGGGCGAAACCTTGGACGGCCTCGGCGATGGCGCGGATATGGTCGGGCGTGGTGCCGCAGCAGCCGCCGACGACGTTGACCAGCCCCTCGCGGGCAAATTCGGCCACCTGCACGGCGGTGTCGTCGGGGCCTTCGTCATACTGGCCGAAGGCGTTGGGAAGGCCCGCATTGGGATAGGCGCAGATCAGCGTCTCGGCCACGGCCGACAGTTCGGCCAGGTGCGGGCGCATGGCCGCCGCGCCAAGGGCGCAGTTCAGCCCGATGGTCCAGGGGGTCGCATGGCGCACCGAATGCCAGAAGGCCGTGGGTGTCTGTCCCGACAGCGTCCGGCCCGAGGCGTCCGTGATCGTGCCCGAGATCATCATCGGCAGCCGCTGGCCATGTGCCTCCATCGCCTCGATGCAGGCAAAAATCGCGGCCTTGGCGTTCAGCGTGTCGAAGATGGTCTCGATCAGCAGGATGTCGGCGCCGCCGGCGATCAGCCCGTTCGCCTGCTGCAGATAGGCCTTGCGCAGATCGTCGAAGGTCACCGCGCGGTATCCGGGGTCGTTCACGTCCGGGCTCATCGAGGCGGTGCGGTTCGTGGGCCCGATCGCGCCCGCGACAAAGCGCGGCCTGCCGTCTTGGGCGGTGGCGCGGTCCAAGGCCCGCCGCACGACGCGCGCCCCTTCGACGTTCAGGTCATGGACCGCCTGCTGCATCCCGTAATCGGCCTGGGCGATGGTGGTTGCGGAAAAGGTGTTCGTCTCGACGATGTCGGCGCCGGCGATGGCGTAACGATAATGGATCTCCTCGACCGCTTCGGGCTGGGTCAGGATCAGCAGGTCGTTGTTGCCGGTCTGCGGATGGTCCGAATGATGGCGGCAGACATGGCCAGAGCCGTGACCGGTATAGTCGTCTTCGCCCAGGCCCAGGGTTTGGATCTGCGTCCCCATGGCTCCGTCCAGGATCAGGATGCGTTCCGCAGCCGCATGCTTCAGCGCCGCGAAGGCGGGGGAGGGGGGAAGTCTGCCGGTCATGGTCGCGCCTCTCATCGGAAGCCTGTCATATAGACCGCGCGACCCCTGCCAGCAAATTCATAGTTTTCGACAAGATCATGAAAGCCGTGCAAGTCACGGCAGGGGCACGTCCCGTTCGTCCTTCAGCGTCTTCAGCACGATCTCGGACCGGACCTGGGCCACCTGCGGGTGCGGCAGCAGGTGGCGGTGGATGAAATCGGCAAACCCGTCCAGATCGCGCGCCCGGATGTCCAGGATGTAGTCTGCATCCCCTGACACCGAAAAGGCCGCGCGGATCATCGGCTGGCTGGCCACGAAGCGGGCGAATTCCTCCTCTCGCCCTTGGCCGTGGCCGCGCAGGTTGACGCGGATGATCGCCCGAAAGCCAAAGCCCAGCTTTGCCGCCGACAGCCGTGCGGCATAGCCTTCGATCAGGCCGGCCTCCTCCAGCGCCGCCCGCCGGCGAGAGATCTGGGACGCGGACAGCCCGACCGTTTCCGCCAAGGCGGCGTTGGTCAGCGCCCCGTCGCGCTGCAATGCAGCAAGAATGGCAGAATCAGACCGATCCATGCGTCCCTCATGCGTGATTGATGTCAGCCATGCGCGGCCTGTGCAAATTTTCGGCTGTGAGCGCGCAGATTGCAACGCTTATGCGTCGCGCTGGCGGTAAAATGCTTCAACTGAACAGGAGGAGATCTCATGGGACCGTTTCCGCACGACGCCCCCAAGGCAACTATCAGCGCCGCCAATCCCGCAGGTACGGACGGGTTCGAGTTCGTCGAATTCGCCCATCCCGACCCGCAGGTCCTGGACCGGATATTTCGCCAGATGGGGTTCTTGCCTGTCGCGCGGCACAAGACCCGCGACATCACCCTCTATCGCCAAGGCGACGTCAACTATCTGCTGAACGCCGAACCGGACAGCCATGCAGCCGCCTTCGTGGCCGAACATGGTCCCTGCGCGCCCGCCATGGCCTGGCGCGTGGTCGATGCGCAGGCGGCGCTGAAGCGCGCCGTGGACCTGGGGGCGACCGAATATATCGGCACCGGCAAATCGATCGAGGCGCCGGCGGTCCTGGGGATCGGCGGATCGCTTCTCTACTTCATCGACCGTTACGGCGACGCGGGCAGCGCCTATGACGCCGATTACGACTGGCTGGGTGAGGCCGATCCGCGCCCGGAAGGGTTCGGATTCTTCTACCTGGATCACCTGACGCACAATGTCATCCGCGGCAACATGGACACGTGGTACAAGTTCTACCACGATACGTTCAACTTTCGCGAGATCAGGTATTTCGACATCAAGGGCAAGCAGACGGGCCTGGTCAGCCGGGCGCTCACCTCGCCCGACGGCAAGATCCGCATCCCCATCAACGAAAGCACTGACGATCACAGCCAGATCGAGGAATACCTGCGCGAATACAATGGCGAGGGCATCCAGCACATCGCGATCGCCTCGAACGACATCTACGCGGGCACCGACAAGATCGCCGATGCCGGAATGGAGTTCATGCCGGGGCCGCCCGACACCTATTACGAGATGTCGCACCGCCGCGTGAAAGGCCATGAGGAGCCCGTCGAGCGCATGAAGGCGCGCGGCATCCTGATCGACGGCGAAGGCGTGGTGGGCGGCGGAGAAACGCGCATCCTGCTGCAGATCTTCTCGAAGACGGTGATCGGCCCGATCTTCTTCGAGTTCATCCAGCGCAAGGGCGACGACGGCTTCGGCGAGGGCAATTTCCGCGCCCTTTTCGAATCCATCGAGGAGGACCAGATCCGGCGCGGCGTCCTGACCGCCACCCCGGCCCAGTAAGGAAGCGGCGCGGCGGTCCCTACGCCACCGCGCCACCATCATGACCTGGACCGATTACAGCAGCGCCCCTGCGCCCGGCACCCGCATCTGCGCGGCGGCCGACATTACCGCGGTGCATCCGCTGACCGTCACGACAGATCGGGGAAGCTTTCCGATCCTTGTCCTGCGCGACGGCGGCACCATCCGCGCGTTCGTGAACGCCTGCCCGCATCAATACCTGCCGCTGGACTACCGCGGCACGACGCTGCTGTCGGCGGACGGCACGAAACTGTTGTGCACCGCGCATGGCGCCAGCTTTGACAAGGCGACCGGCGCGGCCATCGCTGGTGCCGATTGCGGCCTTGATCCGGTCCCTGTCATGCAGAAGGGCGACCACATCGTGATCGCCCCCTGACATTTTGCGTTGTCGAAATACCCCAAAGGGGGTCCGGGGGCGCAGAGCCCCCGGTATTCGGGGTTCAGAAACCCGCCTTGATCTTTTCGAACTCGGCCAACTGACGCTGACGCTGTTCCGGGTCGTTCGGGGTCTGGGCCAGGACCGGCACGTCGACCTCGGCCAGGCCCTCTGCGACGGCAGGCTCGTCCGCGATGGTCGCCATGGCCTCGGTCGAGGTATGGCCATAGCCGATCGTGTCCAGCAATGCCTTGCCCGCGCTGGGCTCCAGCCAGGCGTTGATGAAATCATAGGCCTTGTCTTCGCTGCCCGGCCCGTCCTTCAGGTTGATGAAGCCGCAGAAGAAGGTCGACGATCCTTCCTTTGCCTCGCGCTGGAAGCCCACTGGATAGTCGTCGGCCTGCAGATAGACGACGCCGTCGTTCCAGGACCAGGCGATGTCCACCGCGCCCGAGGCCATCAGCTGCGCCTGTTCCGACGGGTCGGACCAATAGGCGGCGACGTTCTGGTGCGCCTGGCGCAGCCAGTCGGCGGCCGCCTGGAACTGCTCGTCCGTCACATCAGCCCAGTCGGTCACGCCGGTGGCCAGATAGGCCAGCGCCCAGACATCGTCCGAACTGTCGGGCAGCGAGGTGCGGCCCTGGTACTTGGGATCGGTGAAGACCTGCAGCGAGGCCACATCCTCGGTCGGCACGGTTTCGGTGTTATAGGCGATGGCGGTGGCGCCCCAGTCGGTCGGGATGAACCAGACGCCCTGGTCGTCGCGGAACACCTGGGAGTCCAGGAACCGCTCGTCGATCTTCTCGAAATTCGGGATGCGTGCCGTGT
This sequence comes from Paracoccus sp. KKT209, assembly GCF_055635455.1. The sequence continues at coordinate 1,870,890 of NZ_CM145758.1, read as the reverse complement.
CCCAGGGCTCGATCAGGCCGGCATCGCGGTACTTGCTGACCATCTGGCTGCAGGGGTGGGCCACGTCGGCCCGAAAGCCCGAGGCGATCTTCTGGAAGGCTTCGTCGTCATCGCCATAGAAGGAAAAGGTGGGCGAGTCGCCGTGCTTGTCCAGATAGCCCTGGAAGATTGAGGGTTCCTCGAACCCCGCCCAATCGAACACGGTCAGCTCCGGATCGGCCGCAAAGGCGGGCAGAGCGGTGGCGGCCAGGATGGTGGTCGTCAGCAAGCGCATGTTTTCGGGCCTCTCCTCTGGTCAGAACCGAAGATGAGGCTAGCCGCCGCTTGCCGCCCGCGCAAGAGCATCGCGCAGCCGTGAGCCGAGCGTCCGCGTCAGCCGCGCAGCAGTTCCGGCCCACCGGCGACCAGTGGGTCGGGAATGCCGATGGCCGCGTCATCGCGGCCGGCGAAGTCCACCGCCCGCAGCACCGTCTGGATCACCGCGATCCGCGCCCGGCGCTTGTCGTCCGCCCGGATCAGCGTCCAGGGGGCGATGGGCGAATGCGACAGGCTCAGCGTCTCGCGGATGGCCACGCTGTACTCGTCCCACTTGGCCAGTCCGTCGACGTCGATCGGGCTCAGCTTCCATTGCTTCAGCGGGTCCTTTTCCCGTTCCAGGAAACGGCGCAGCTGCTCGGCGCGGCCGACATTCAGCCACAGCTTGACCAGGATCACGCCGTCATCGACCAGCAGCTGCTCGAAACCCGGCAGCTGGCGGAAGAAGGCGTGGCGCTGCGCCTCGGTCGAGAACCCGAAGACGCGCTCGACGACCCCCCGGTTGTACCAGCTGCGGTCGAACAGCGCGATTTCTCCGGCGGCGGGCAGCCAGTCGACGTAGCGCTGGAAATACCACTGGCCGGCCTCGCGCTCGCCGGGCTTGGGCAGGGCCACGACATAGGCCGAACGCGGGTTCAGGTTCGTGCGCACCCGGTCGATGGCCCCACCCTTGCCGGCAGCGTCGCGCCCTTCAAAGACCACCACGACGCGTTTCCCGGTCTCGATCACGTCATGCATCATGCGCACCAACTGCAGCTGCAGCTGCTGCATGGTCGCTTCGTACTCGTCCTTGTCCATCATGCAGTCGTAGGGAAAGGACTGGTCCAGGATCTCGCGCTTGCTGCCGCCCTCCAAGGCGCGGCGCAGGTCCTCGGGGGCGCCTTCCTCCAGAAAGCGGCTGATCTGGCCGACCAGCGGCAGCTGAACGTCGGTGGTCATGCAGGCCCCTCTCCGATGCGCGACATGTCGTACCACGTCGTCTGGTAGATCTCGTTGATCCAGTTGCCGTAGAGCAGATGGGCATGGCTGCGCCACCGGTTGGACGGCATGCGGGCCGGATCATCGTCCGGATAGTAGTTCGCGGGCACCGCGATCGGCTTTCCGACCGCGCGGTCGCGGTCGTATTCGTCCTTCAGCGTCGTGCTGTCATATTCGAAGTGGTTGAACACATAGAGCGCGCGATGCCCCGGATCGGACAGCAGGCAGGGCCCCACCTCCGAACTGGCCAGCAGCGTGTTCAGGGCGGGTCGCGCGTCCACATCTTCCTGGCGCACCTCGGTCCAGCGGCTGACGGGCACCAGCACCTCGTCCGAGAAGCCGCGCAGATAGGGCGAGGCGGGGGCCAGGTTCTGGTGGCGGAAGCAGCCGAAGGCCTTGCCCGGCAGGATGTGCTTGGGCAGGCCGTGGAAATGCCAGGCCATCGCCATGCCGCCCCAGCAGACGCCAAAGGTCGAATGGACATGGGTCTGCGTCCAGGCAAAGACGCGGGTCAGTTCGTCCCAATAGGTCACCTGGTCGAAGGGCAGATGCTCGACCGGGGCACCGGTGATCACCAGACCGTCGAACTTTTCGCCTGTCGCCTCCACATCGCGGAAGGGGCGGTAAAAGCTCTCCATGTGGTCGGCGGCGGTATTGCGGCTTTCGTGGTCCGACATGCGGATCAGCTGAAAGTCGATCTGCAAGGGCGTGGCGCCGATCAGCCGGGCGAACTGGTTCTCGGTCTGGATCTTCTTGGGCATCAGGTTCAACAGCCCGATCCGCAGCGGCCGGATGTCCTGCATCGCGGCGCGGCCGGGCGACATGACCATCACCCCCTCGTCCGAGAGGATGCGATAGGCGGGCAGGTTCTCGTTCAGGGTGATCGGCATGGGTCAGCTGTCCTTGCGCGCAATGGCGCGGGCGATCAGGTCGGTGAAGTCGTCGGGGCCGCGGATCTGCGACACCTCCTCGGCGGTGACGGTGACGCCGCGGCGGGCCATCGCCTCGTAGCGGGGCTGCCGGTGGGCCAGGGCGCGGGCATAGGTCCAGCGGATGAAGTCGTCGGGATTGACCTGCGACGCCTCCAGCCCCTTTTCGACCCGGTAGGCGACCCAGGCCTGTTCCAGGAATTGCGGCTGATAGTACATCGGCTTTGGCGCGCGATCAAAGCGGCGCACCAGTTCCGCGGTATGGGCGTCGCTGCCCTTGATCCAGACCAGCAGCAGGTCGCGCTCCAGCGCCGCCAGCACCGGGTCCTGGGGGTCCTCGGGGTCCACCACCTCGCAGATCGACCCGCCGCTGTCGCAGACGAAATGCGGCAGGCCATAGATGTCCTGTGCCCGGTCCATGAAATGACGCGTGTCCAGCAGCGACGCGATCTCAGCCCGGCGGTGCTGGTTCTGGCGCTGGCAGTAATCGTCAAAGGCCAGGCCGCCCCGGCTGCGGCTGCCTGGCTTGCCTAAATAGGTCGACAGGGGCGCCAGGTTGTCGAAGGTGATGTTGCTGGCGATGTAGACGCTGTCCGACATCAGCAGGTCGCGCAGGAAGGGGACCTTCATCGCCTCGCGCTTGAAGTTGTCGGCGATGTATTCGCCCATGTAGCGCGTGCCGATGCGGTAATCGACGCTGTAGTGGAACCACGCCCCCGTCTCGCGCAGCATGGTCGCCAGGTAGGTCTTGCCCAGGCCCGACATGCCGAACAGCACGACCCGCCTCGAGGGCGCCGCCCGCCATTCCTCCGCGCTGCGATAGATCATCTGGCCGTCCCTCTTCTGCGCCGCGCCCCTAGGTAATCCTGCCGGCGGGCGTTGGAAAGCCCCGCAGGGCGGGTGCAGGTGTTTCATGCGGCGGCGGAGATCGCCGGAGGCGTGGTCGCTGCCTGGCCGTCCTCCAGGCCAAGGGGCAAATGCAAAACGGTCCCGCAGAGGCTGCGGGACCGTTCCTTGCCGAGCGTCTGGTCGTGCGTCAGAAGCTGTAGCCGACGCGGACACCGACGCCCAAGGCATCGCCGTCTTCCATCCGGGCGCGTGCGGTGTCGGGGGTGCCCGTTTCGGGGCTGGCATCACCCAGCTTGGTGTAGTTGAGGCCCGTGGTGATCTTCATCGGCCCCTGCGAATAGATCGCAGCCAGGGTGATGCCCTTGCGGCCGTTCGTGGGTGCCAGCGGAGAGACCAGATCGTCGCCCTGCTTTTCGAAGGTGAACGAGGCCGAGGCCGACCAGGCGTCGCTGAACCGGCGGCCCGCGCCGAGCGTGTAGGTGGTGGTATCTTCCAGATCGACAAGTCCGCCGCCCGTGACGGTCGTGAACTGCCGCGGGTCCACGCGGAACGCGCTCCACTCCACCCACCGGATCGAGCCGAAGACCAGCGTGTCGGCGGCGACGCCCGTCTGGAATTCCAGGTTCCAGCTTTCGGGGGTGGACACTGTGGTGGTCGAGGTGCCTTCCAGCAGCGGCAGGGCCGGCACGGGGCCCGGCCCGTCGGGATCGACCAGCGGGCCGCGCTCGACCGTGTCGAAGTCGTGATCGACCTTCGAATTGTAGGTCAGAGAGACGCGCGCCGCGATGTCGGGACGTTCCCAGGCCACGCCGGCGACCCAGCCCACGCCGGTGCTGCTGTCCAGATCGACGTCATAACCGCTCACGCCACCCGTGCAGGGAACAGGCAGCCGAGGATCAGTATAAGCGCAGCCGTTCAGGCCAACCGCGGCTTCAGCGCGAGATCCCCTGATCCCGCCATGGACAGAGAAGTTGTTCTGGAACTTGTAGCGCCCGAGGGCGGTGAAGGTCGTCGATTCGACGCGGGCGAAGGTGCCGCCCAGCAGCACCGAGCCTTCGGCCGCCGGTTCCGGCAGCAGCCCGGGCTGGCTGGGATAGCGGATGTCGGCGCCAAAGGGCTGTTCGATGATCAGCGCAGCCGAGAAATTTGCAGTGAACTGGTGCTTGTAGGCCAGGCCGGCAAAGCCGTAACCCTGCGCCACGTCGCCGGTCCGGAACCCTAGGGCGTCCGTGCCCTCGACGGTCGGGTCAACGCCACCAAAGCTCAGTTCGACGTAATTGCCTTCTTCGAAAAGCGCAGCCAGCGACTGGGGCGCGCGTTCGATGCCGCCGGCGAAAAGGGGGGTGGCCCCCATCATCAACGCCGCGGCACCCGTCAATGTTTTCTTCATTATTATGTCCTCCCTCGGGGCGCGCATTCCGGCCCGGATCCAGCTTAGCCGACAGTGGTTACCAATCAATGAGCGGCGCAACCTGACGTGGCGTCCGGTGGCGCTGCGTCATTCTGTCCGTGTCCTTCCTGCAACGCGCAGTCTCGGGCCTGCAACGCGCAGTCTCGGGCTGGACAAAGCGTGCCATGCGTGAAAGGGGAAACTGCCAAACGAAGTTGCCGCAAGGATACCCCCATGCAGATTCGTGAGGCTCTCACTTTTGATGATGTGCTTCTTGTTCCGGCCGCCTCGACGGTGATGCCGTCGACCGCGGATGTGACCACTTATGTCACCCGTGCCATCAGGATGAACATCCCGCTGCTGTCCTCGGCCATGGACACCGTCACCGAAAGCCGGATGGCGATCGCCCTGGCACAGGCGGGCGGGATGGGCGTGATCCATCGCAACCTGACGGCCGACCAGCAGGCCGCCGAGGTTCGCCGCGTCAAGCGGTTCGAGAGCGGGATCGTCTACAGCCCGATCACGCTGACGCCCGACCAGACCCTGGCCGATGCCAAGGCGCTGCAGGAGCGCTACAACGTCACGGGCTTTCCCGTCGTGGACCAGACAGGCCGCGTCGTGGGCATCGTGACGAACCGCGACATGCGCTTTGCCCGCGATGACCGGACCCCGGTGCGTGCCATGATGTCCTCGGACAATCTGGCGATCCTGCAGGAGCCCGCCGACCGGGAGGAGGCGATCAGCCTGATGAAGTCCCGCCGGATCGAGAAGCTGCTGGTGACCGATGCCCAGGGCAAGCTGACCGGCCTTCTGACGCTGAAGGATACCGAAAAGTCCGTCCTGAACCCGCTGGCCTGCAAGGACGAGCTGGGCCGCCTGCGGGTCGCCGCGGCCTCCACCGTCGGCGACGAGGGCTTCGAGCGCAGCCAGGCGCTGATCGAGGCGGGCGTCGACATGGTGGTGATCGACACGGCGCATGGTCATTCGGCCGGCGTCGCCAAGGCGGTTGAGCGGGTCAAGGCGCTGGGCGGCAGCGTGCAGGTCGTCGCCGGGAACGTGGCCACCGCCGAGGCCACGCGCGCGCTGATCGATGCGGGCGCGGATGCGGTCAAGGTCGGCATCGGGCCGGGCTCGATCTGCACCACGCGGATCGTGGCTGGCGTGGGCGTGCCGCAGCTGACTGCGATCATGGACGCGGCCTCGGCCGCGGGCGACATTCCCATCATCGCGGATGGCGGCATCAAGTTCAGTGGCGATTTCGCCAAGGCGATTGCTGCGGGCGCCAGCTGCGCCATGGTGGGCAGCGCCATCGCCGGAACGGATGAAAGCCCCGGCGACATGATCCTGTATCAGGGCCGCAGCTTCAAATCCTATCGCGGGATGGGCAGCCTGGGCGCCATGGCCCGGGGGTCGGCCGACCGGTATTTCCAGAAGGACGCGGCCACCGACAAGCTGGTCCCCGAGGGAATCGAGGGCCAAGTGCCTTACAAGGGGCCGGCGGGCACGGTGATCCACCAGCTGGTCGGCGGTCTGCGGGCGGCCATGGGCTATACGGGTTGCGCCACCGTGGCCGAGATGCGCCGGAACTGCCAGTTCGTGCGCATCACCGGGGCCGGGCTGAAGGAAAGCCACGTCCACGACGTGCAGATCACGCGCGAAAGCCCGAACTACCGGCTGGGGTGACCGAAGGCTTTGGCCGCTCAGGGGTTCGAGCGGCCATTGCACATCCTGCGGACTATGTCGCTTCTACCCCTGGTAGGTCTGCACCAGGAAGGGTCAGCCAAGGCGGCCCGGCAGACTTTCCCCTACCAGCGCAGCATCCGGCGCCCCAGCAGGGCGCCGGCCGCAGCGACGGTCAGGATCGCCATGCCGTACCAGGTGGTGAAGAACAGCGGCGAATCCTCGGTGCAGTAGAGCGCATACCCGGCAGCCGCCCCTCCCGAGGCTGCGAGGCCCACAAGCCCGCCCGTCAGTCCGGGCCGCAGGGTCGCGCCACGCCGGAACAGCAACAGTCCCAGGATCGTCGCAGGCGCCGCCAGCAGGCCGATCGACAGAAGGCAGGCCAGGGCGCTGCTGCCCATGATCTCTGCTCCCACCAGTCCCGCAGGGGTCTGGACCAGATGCGAGACGAACAGCCCGAAAGCCGCCAAGGCCGGTATTGCCAGCGGCCAGAGCGGCACCCTGGCGCCGGGACGCGCCGAGCGCAGCGCCAGGAGCAGCGCCGGAAGGGCAAGCCCCAAGGGTAGCACCAGCTTCAGGAGAACTTCGGGCCGTCCAAGCGCATCGCCCAGGTCGGCACGCGGCCCCGCCAGCCACAGGAAAAGACCGACGACTAGGGCGACCGTGCCGAAGAGCCGGGCCGCGGCGCCGGGCGCCGAGAGCCGGGCCGGGGGCGGGCAGGCGGCAAGTTGCGCGATCAGCGCGTCGGTGGTGGGTCGGGTCGTCATTTCATCCTCTCTGCCAGGGTGGCAAGCCGTTTCAGGGCGCGGTGCAGCGCGATCCGGACCGCGCCCGCGCTGACGCCAAGGCCGGCTGCGGCCTCTTCGGGGCTCTGCCCCTCCAGCTTGACCGCGCGGACCAGGGCGGCCGAACGCGGGTCGATCATGCCCAGCATCCGCTGGGCGTCCAAGGCCGCCAAGGGCAGGGGCTCGGGCGTGGCGACCAGAAGATCCGCCACATCCTCGATCGGCAGCTCGATCGCGCGGCCGCGCTTACGGCAGGCATCGACGATCTTGTGGCGCGCCACTGCGTAAAGCCAAGGCCGCACCGGCGTCCCCGGATGCCAGCTCTGCCGCTTGAGATGGACGGCCAGCAGGACCTCCTGCAGGATATCCTCGTGAAGATCGGTGGGCAGACCGCCGGCGCGGGCCCGGATCAGGCGGCGCAGCATGGGAACCACCTCGGTCAGGAAGCACAGAAAGGCCGCCGCGTCGCCGTCGTTGGCGCGCGCCAGCAACACCTCCCAGCTGACATCGGCGTTCAGGGCAGCCTCCTGTCGTCGTGCGGCGATGCGCAGGGTAACGCCGCCCATGGGCCCCGGGCAATGCCCCGCGCGTGTCAGGCCCAGCGCCTGTGTCATGACATCGCGGCCGCAAGCCCCTGGTCTAGCAGGTCCTTGATCTCGGCCCGGCCGGTGCCCGCGACAATGCGGCCGATCTCCCGGCGTCCGTCCAGCACCACCAGGGTCGACCGGCGCGGGATCGCCAAGGCGCGCGACAACTCGCCCCGGCCATGCTCGTCCCAATCCACGGTGATGAAGCGGATCGCCTTGTCATAGGCGGGATTCTCGGCCCGCAGGGCGCTGATCACCCGGTCCTGCGCCGCGCAGGTGCTGCACCAGCTGGCCCAGAAATCCAGCAGCACGACCTCGCCCCTCTCCATCAGCTCCTCGGCCATGCCGGGCACGTAAAGGGTCCGTTCGTTGCTCCAGGCAGCGGGGGCAATGGCAAGGGCGGCGGCAGAGACCAGCAGGGTTCGACGGTTCATGATGTCCTCGTGGTTCAGAAGGTGACGGAAAGATCGATGAGCCAGGCTGGCAGCCAGGCGATCAGCGCGGCCTCCGCCCGGTGATGCAGGCCCAGGAACAGGGCCAGCCCCACGGCGATGAAGGCCAGTCCCAGGGCCGGGCGCGCCCGGGCGGCAAGCCCGGCCATGCGCGCGGCGTTGCGGCGCAGGAACCCCCGCAGGCCGTAGGCACCGGCCAGGATCAGGGTCGAGACGCCCATGGCGAAGGCGGCCATGATGGCGCCCGCGCGCCCCAGGTCCTGGCCGGCGCTGGCCAGCGCGATGGCCGCGCCCAGGGTGGGACCGATGCAGGGGCTCCAGACCGCGCCCAGCAGCGTGCCGCCCAGAAATTCGCGACCGAGGCCGCGCCCCTGCGGCATCATCGCATCCGCCGAGCCTGCGAATCCGGCCGTGGCGGCGGCAAAGCGACGGTTCAGGACGGGCGTCAGCATCACGGCGCCAAAGCCCACCATGGCCAGCGCGGCCAGCCGGCCGACATCCTCGGGGTAAAGGCCCAGGGCCGGCCCAAGCGCCGCGACGCCCAGGCCTAGGGTGACGAAGGACAGGCTCATCCCGGCGGCCAGCGCCAGGGGGCCGCGGGGATCGGATCCGATGCTGGCCGTCAGGACGATCGGCAGGACCGGCAGGACGCAGGGGTTGATCAGCGTCAGGAGGCCCGCGACATATGCGAAGGCAAGCTCCATCTCAGCGCAAGCCCGCGGGACGGTCGAGCCCCAGCAGGTGATCCAGCGAGATCCGCCCCGGCCCCAGCGCCGCCACCGCCAGCAGCGCCGCGGCCCAGAGCCCGTGCGTCACCCAGGCGTCGGGATAGACGAAGATCTGGATCACCGCCGTCATCCCCAGCAGTCCCAGGGCCGACAGCCGCGTCATCAGGCCCAGCACCATCAGCACCGGCAGCGCGTGTTCCGCCAGCGTCGCCAACACCGCAGCCCAAGGGGCGGGGATGATCGGCAGGTCGTATTCATGCTGGAACAGGAACCAGGTGCTGTCCTTGATCGAGAAGCCTTCGACCTTGGTGCGGCCCGATTGCCAGAAGACGATGGCCGGAAAGATCCGCAGCATCAGCGCCACCAGATCGACCGGGATGCGCGAGGCGAGGGTATTAAGGCGGTTGATCACGGCGCCACCTCCGTGATCCCTACGATGACGCCTGCGCGCATCAGGCTGACAAGGCGCGGCTGTGGATCGTGATCGGGCTGGACCCGCAGCGCTGCCTGCGCGGCGGCGCCAAGCCTGCGGCCCGCCAACATCCCTTCGACCAGTGCCGCGTCGCCAGGGCCGATCGCCTCGACCGGCACGGCATGGGACATGTCGCGCAGGATCAGCGCGATCTGGGGCCCGCTTGGCAGGGGCAGGGACCGTGCCTGCGGCTGGTGGCGTGCCCAGATCGCCACCGCAGGATGTCCAAGGCGCATCACCATGACCGAAGGATGCAGGCGCAGGATCAGCTGTTCGGGATCGGCAGAGGCCAGATCGGCCGCATCCAGGGGCGGCATGTCCGCGGCGTGATAGGCCAGGCCGCGCGCGAATTCGATCCGCGCCACATCGGCCATATAGGGCCAGGCTGCCAAAGGCGCGACACGCGCCAGGAAATCCGGGAATGCAGCACCCCATTCGGCCAGTACGGGCGACCGCGGGGGATCCTGATCGATAAAGGCGCGGGCAAGGGCGCGAAAGAAATCCTCGCCCACCAGTTGCCGGATGACCGGAAAGCGGCGCGCCAGGGCCTCCGACAGGCTGACGACGACATTGTTGCGATAGACCGCAAAGCGTCGCGGTGTTTCCGCAGGATCGCACGCGGTCACGCCCGGCGGCAGGCCGCTGCCCCCAAGGGCGTGCTGAAAGCGGGTAAGGAACTCAGCATGCATGGGCCGGCACTCCGATCCCTGCCAGCAGCCGGGCGGCCCGGGTGGCCTCGGCTGCCAGGACCGGCCATTCGGGCAGGTCGTTGTCCCATTCGACCAGCGTCGGCCTTGGCCCGATCCGGGCGATCACCTCGGCATAGAGGGTCCAGACCGGATCCGCCACGGCAGCCCCGTGGCTGTCGATCAGCAGCGGCCCGGAAGGCAGGTCCTCGGCCTCGTGGCCGCCCAGGTGGATCTCCCCGACCGCTGCCATGGGATAGTCCGCAAGATAGGCGCGCGGGTCGATGCGGTGGTTGGTGCAGGAGACGAAGACATTGTTGATGTCCAGCAGCAGGCCGCAGCCGGTGCGGGCGACCACCTGCGCCAGGAACTCGGTCTCGGGCATCTGGGACTGGGCGAAGGTCACGTAGGTGGCCGGGTTCTCCAACAGCATCCGGCGCCCCAGGGCGGCCTGGACCTGGTCGACATGATCGCAGACCAGCGCCAGCGTCTCGGCGGTGTAGGGCAGGGGCAGCAAGTCGTTCAGGTAATGGTCGCCGTGGCTGGACCAGGCCAGATGCTCGGAAAAGCTCTCGGGTTGATAGCGGTCGCAAAGCTGGTGCAGCCGGGCCAGGTGCGCCTTGTCCAGCCCGCGCGCGCCGCCAATCGACAGACCCACGCCGTGGACGGACAGCGGATGATCTGCCCGCAGTGCGGTCAGCTGCGCATGGGGCGGCCCACCCGCGCCCAGATAGTTCTCGGCATGGACCTCGAAGAACGAGATGTCGCGGGCGCCGCTGCGGATGGCGGCGAAATGTTCGGGTTTGAAGCCGACGCCGGCTCCCAGGGGCAGATCTGTCATGGCGTCCTCCAGGGAAAGGCGGGCGCGGCCCCGGGCCGCACCCGGCCGGCTCATGCCGGGATGTCACGCTCCAGCGGTTCAAGGGAACCTTCGCGCGCGGTGCCGTCCGCAGCGGCGGGCAGTTCCATCGACTGGCAGGTGCCTGCCGGGACCAGCGTCCAGGCATTGCCCTGGTAATCCATGGTCGAGGTCCCGGCGCAGGTCGTGCCCGGCCCGGCCGCGCAGTCGTTCTGCCCGGCCATCGAGACGCCGTAGCACTTTTCCATCTCCTGCGCCTGGACTGCCGTGGCGGCCATTGCGCCCAAGGCGCAGGCCAGCGAGGCGCCCAAGGCAAGGCGGGACGAGGTTGCGGTCATGTTGATCTCCCCTGTTGTCGGAAAGGCCGAAGCGCCCTTCCTCATGCAAGTCGCAGCGGGCGCCTTTTTTGTTACAGGCTGAGCGGGATTTTTTTCAGGTGCAGTGGATGCGCGCTGGGCGCGCGGCTCCGGGGGGCAGATTGGGAAGCAGCAAGGTCCGGCCATGCGCATTGCGGGACACCCTAAGCAATCGAGATTGCATCACGGTGATCTGCAGGGTTGACGCCAGTCGCCGGTTGTTGGAGCCACAGCCGACATGCGGCATCCGACTGACAACGCCGCAGGGGGCCGATCGCGCCGCACGGACGGCATCCCAAGGGAACCCAAGGCTGAACCGCCGGTTACATCCCGAGCCACAGCGGCCAGCCGTGGCGCCGAAGGACAGGGACAAAAGATACGGACATGAACGACGCGCCGATGCCCTATTGCGGCCCCGCGCCCGCGCCCGGACAGCTGTGGCAGGCCTGGAACCTCGACCCGCTTCTGCTGGCGGGGTTGGCCGCCTTTTCGGTTCTGCTGTGGCGCGCGGCCGGGCGGCAGGGCAAGGGCGGCGCTGCGCTGGCATTGCTGGCGCTGGTGGTGGCCTTCGTCTCGCCCCTCTGCGCGTTGACGGTGGCGCTGTTTTCGGCGCGGGCGGCACATCACGTGCTGCTGACCACGATCGCCGCGCCGGCGCTGGCTGTCGCGCTGCCCCTGTTGCCGCGCCTGCCGGTCAGCCTGTCGCTGGCGGCCCTGTCTGCCGCGATCATCGCCTGGCACCTGCCGTCGGTCTACTGGGCCATATGGGCCTCGGACGGGCTCTATTGGCTCATGCAGGCGGCCATGCTGGTTCCAGCCTGGATCTTCTGGTCCGGCGTCCTCAGCCCCGGGATCACCGCCGAGGCGGCCCTGCGCCGGGCCCTGTTCGTGGGCGGACTGGCCGGGATCATGGGCCTGGTCGGCGCCGCGCTGACCTTCGCGCCGGGCGTTCTCTACATCCAGCATGTCGACGGCGCCGCGCGTTGGGGTCTGCCGGCGCTGGCGGACCAGCAACTGGCCGGGCTGATCATGTGGGTGCCGGGCTTCCTGCCGCTGGCGGCGCTGGCCTTCCTGATGCTGCGGCGCGGCTGGCAGCGCGGGTTTGCCGCATGATCGCGTCGCTGAAGTTCGTCCACCTGGCGGCGATGCTGTGCTGGTGCGCGGGGCTGATCGCGCTGCCGCTGTTGCTGAGCCTCTATGGGGGTGCCTGGCGGCGTGACCGGGGCGGGGCGCAATTGCAGGCGCGCTATGCCGAATTCCGGCTGATCACCCATTACGGCTATGTGGGCTTTGCCACGCCCGCGGCGGTCATCGCCATCGCCTCGGGGACCGGGCTGATCTTTGCGGCGGGGGTCTTCGACCTGTGGTTCGCAGCAAAGCTGGCCTTGGTGTCCGGAATGGCGCTGGTCCATGCCTGGATCGGCCATTTCATCCTGAGTTCGGCCGAACAACGGGGCACCAGCCGCTTGCCCTCACCCCTGATCGCACTGGGGATGGCGCTGCCGCTGATCATCGGGGTGCTGTGGCTGGTCCTGGCCAAGCCCGATCTGTCCGGCGTGGCGGACTGGTTGCCGGACTTCATGCTGGAGCCCTGGGGTCAGATGCACTGGGGAGAGGCATGATGAACCCGCCCTCAGTCCGGCTTTCCCTGATGCGTCCCGATCTGATAGTCGAAGACCAGCTTGCCGCCGTGCCAGCCGGTGATGCCGGTCATCCCCGCCCCCAAGGCCGAGATGAAGGCGCCCCAGGGCAGCACCGCCCCCACCGGATCGCCAAGGCGAAAGCCCCAGTTCAGGCCCAGCACCGACAACAGCATGACCGCCAGCACGAAATGCGTCCAGCTGGCGCTGCGGATGCGGATGCCCGACACCATCAGCAGCTCGAACGTGCCGGTCACGCCGGCCAGAACCCCCATGCCGAACGCGAAGCCCGCGGCCCACAGGGCGACCCGCGGCCAGAACTCGTCCCCGGTCAGCCAGTAGAACGCATCCGCGCCAAAGACCGAGAATGCCAGCGCGATGGGAAAGGCCACCATCATCGCGTGCAGCGGGTGACCGGCAAGGGCGATCTTGCTTTCGGTCTGGTCAAAGGCGATGTGCTCCTCGATCGGGTCCGTCAGGCGGCGGCGTTGCTTCCAAGAATACTTCTGTCGCATGGGGGGGCCCTTCTGGTTCGCGCGTTCAGGTACAAGCCCGCCGCTTTGCTGGCGGTTCCGCTGCTGGCGGGTTGCGATGGGCCGCTGAGCACGCTGTCGCCCGCCGGTCCCATCGCCTCCGAGATCGCCCGGCTGTGGTGGGTCATGCTGATCGGCGCCGGTCTGATCACCGCGCTGGTGATGGTCCTGCTGTCGCTGGCGCTTTTGCGCAACAAGCCGGGCGGGGATCCCGAAAGGTCGGAACGGCGGTGGATCTATGGCTGGGGCCTGGGCTTCACGCTGACCGGGCTGACGCTGCTGCTGGGCTTTGCCCTCTGGACGGGTGAGCGGATGCTGGCCCGCGACGATGACACCCTGACCGTGCGGGCGCAGGCCTCGCAATGGATGTGGGACTTCGTGCAGCCGGGTCCGGATGGCCAGCCGGTCGCGACCCGGGGTGTCCTCTATGTCCCCGCCGGCCGGCCCTTCGACGTCGTGATCACCTCGACCGATGTGATTCACGGCTTCTGGGTGCCGCAACTGGGCGGCAAGATGGATGCGATCCCCGGCCATCCCAACCTGCACCGTCTGATGGCCGCGACCCCCGGCCGATACGAGGGCCAATGCGCCGAGTTCTGCGGCCGCGGCCACCCCTTCATGCGGTTCGAGGTGGTCGCCTATGATCCCGCCGGGCCCATGCCCGATTTCGTCAGCGACCCGCAGCTGACACGCGAACCGCCCCTGTCGGGCAGCCCCGTCACCGATCCGTCCGCCGAGGAAGCCCGCCCATGACCGATGCCAGCCTGACCTCGGGACAAAGGGAGACCACCGCCGACGCCCTGGCCGACATCGCCTCCAACCCGCCGCAGCGTGCCTTGGGCCTGCACCGCGAACTGGACCGGGTCTGGGCCGACCTGCCGGGCTGGCGCGGCTTCTTCACCTCGGTCAACCACGGCACGATCGGCCTGCGATTCATGGCGACGGCCTTTGTCTTCTTCGCCATCGGCGGCGTTCTGGCCATGCTGATCCGCGCGCAGCTGGCGACGCGGAATGGCGCCTTCCTGGACAACGACCTCTACAACCAGATCTTCACGATGCATGGCAGCATCATGATGTTCCTGTTCGCCATCCCCCTGCTGGAGGGGCTGGCGCTGTGGCTTCTGCCCAAGATCCTGGGCGCGCGGGACATGGCCTTTCCCCGGCTCAGTGCGCTCGGCTATTTCTGCTATCTCTTTGGCGGCACGGTGATCGTGCTGTCGATGCTGTTCGGGGTGGCGCCCGACGGCGGCTGGTTCATGTATGTGCCCCTGACCGACAAGACCTATTCCCCCGGCATCAATGCCGATGTCTGGCTGCTGGGCGTGACCTTCGTCGAGATCTCGGCCATGGCCGCGGCCGTCGAGATCACCGTGACCATCCTGCGCTGCCGTGCCGCCGACATGCCCCTGACCCGGATGCCGCTGATGGGCTGGTACCTGCTGGGCACCTCCGTGATGATGCTGGTGGGGTTTCCTCCGCTGATCCTAGGCTCGATCCTGCTGGAGGTGCAGCGCGCCTTTGACTGGCCCTTCTTTGACGTCGCGCGTGGCGGCTCGCCCATGCTGTGGCAGCACCTGTTCTGGCTGTTCGGCCACCCCGAGGTCTATATCATCTTCCTGCCGGCGGCGGGCGCATTGTCGACGATCATCCCTGTACTGAGTCGCACTCCGATCCTGGGCTATGGCGCGCTGGTCGCGGCCGTGATCGGGCTGGTCTTCCTGTCCTTCGGCCTCTGGGTGCATCACATGTTCACGGTGGGCATCCCGCACATGGCGCTGGCCTTTTTCTCCGCGGCGTCCGCGCTGGTGGCGGTGCCGACGGCCGTGCAGGTCTTTGCCTGGATCGGCACCATGTGGGAGGGCCGGGTCCAGTTCCGCCTGCCCATGCTCTACATCATCGGCTTCTTCGCGACCTTCGTGATGGGCGGGCTGACGGGGGTCATGCTGGCCATGGTGCCCTTCAACTGGCAGGCGCATGACACGCATTTCGTGGTGGCCCATCTGCATTACGTGCTGATCGGCGGCTTCGTCTTTCCGATGCTGGCGGCGGTCAGCTACTGGATGCCGCTGATCTGCGGGCGCTGGCGCGTCAGGGGCCTGGGCGAGGCCGCCTTCTGGCTGATCTTCATCGGCTTCCACGGCACCTTCTTCATCATGCACCTGACCGGGCTTCTGGGCATGCCCCGGCGTGTCGGCGTTTATCCGGGCAATCCGGAATGGGAATGGCTGAACCTGATCTCGTCCATCTTCGGGATGGTCCAGTCGGCGGGCTTTGCGCTGTTCGCCTTTGACCTGTTCATGCAGTGGATGTTCGGGCGGCGCAGCTGGCGCAACCCGTGGCAGGCGCCGTCGCTGGAATGGGCGATGCCGATGCCGGCGCCTTCCTACAACTTCGCCTCGCTGCCCGGACCGCGACAGCCCGATGCCGGCGCCATGCTGCCCCTGGCGCGGGGCGAGGGGCTGCTGCCCGGCGCGCCGCGCGGCTGGCGCGAGACGCTGGTCGTCGAGCCCGGCAGCGGCCGGCCCCAGCATGTGGCGGTCCTGGCCAGCAACACCGCGCTGCCGGTGGCCACCTCTGCCGCGATCGGCAGCTTTTTCGCGATGATGCTGGCGGGCTTCTACTGGCTGGCGCCCCTGGGGATCCTGGCCACGCTGGTCGTCGCCTGGAAATGGGGCGCGATCATGGGCACCGACCGCGACCATGCGCCGGTCGATGTCGCCCCGGGGCTGCAGCTGCCTTTGCACTGGCAGGTCCGCAACACGCTTGGCTATACCGGGGTCGTGGCGCTGCTGGTGGCGGATGCGACGCTCTATGGCTCCCTGCTGTTCGGGGTGGGCTTCCTGACGGTCGTGGCCCCGAACTGGCCCGCACCCGCAAGCGGCATCGCGACATTGCCGATGCTGGTGATGTCGGGGGGCGCGCTGGCGCTGATGGCCGTGGGCGCATTGGCGGCTTGGGTGGCCGAGGCGCGCCGGGCCACGGGCGGCGCGCTTTGGACGCGGATCGGGCTTTTGTCCTCTGCGGGCGCGCTTCTCCTGCTGGGCGGCATCGTCTTCGGCCTCGACGATCCGACCCGCCATGCCCGCGACGCCCTGCGGGGCGCGACGCTGGGGTTTGCCATGGTCCATGGCGTCATCGCGCTGATGCTGGCGCTGCGGGCCGACGCGGACGCCCGCAGCGGTCGGATCGGGGTGCAGCGGCGCGGCGCGATCCCGCCCTGGCAGCTGTTTCAGCTGTTCTGGCTGGGCACCTCGGCGGCCTCGATGGCGCTGATCCTGGCGCAGGAGGTGCTGTGATGGGCTGGCTGGCGCGGGCCTTGGCCGGGCCGATCCTCTGGTCGGCGCTTTTCGTGCTGGTCTATGCGCTGCACGGGACCGGGTGCAGCCTGGGCTGGACCGACCATCCGGTCTTCTTCACCGATCTGCATCACGCGGCGATGTGGGCGGTCTGGCTGGCGGGCCTTGCGCTGCATGTCGTGCTGGTGGTGATCCTGCCCACCGGATCGGGGCGCGCCCGCAGGGTCGTCGTCGCGGGATCCTGGATCGGCCTCGTCGCCAGCACCTTCACGCTGTTCCCGGTGATCGCGACCTCGACCTGCTTCTGAGATTGAGCGTACGGTCCGCGCCGTGCTAGTCCGGCGCCCAAGGGCCCGGTCAGGGCCGCCGGAAAGGCCCGTCGCATGTCCACCTCCTGTTCCCCTGCCGGGCCCGCCCGGTGACCCCCGCCGCCCGCATCGCAGCCGCCATCGGTGTGCTGGACGACATCCTGGTTGGCGCGCCCGCCGAACAGGCGCTGCTGCGATGGTCGCGGGCCAGCCGCTTTGCGGGCTCGGGCGACCGCGCGGCGCTGCGCGATCTCGTCTTCGGGGCGCTGCGGCAACGTGACAGCCTGGCGGCCTTGGGCGGCGGTCTGTCCGGACGCGGGCTGATGATCGGCCATGCAAGGGCGCAGGGCCTGAGGCTTTCGCAGCTGTTCACCGGAGAAGGCCATGCTCCGGCGCCCCTGACGGCGGCAGAGGACGCTCATGTTCCGCCGCAGACGTTGCCCGATGATCTGCCCGACTGGCTGCGTCCGGCCTGGCACCAGGCCCTTGGGGATGACGCCCCCACCGTGGCCCAAGCCATGACGGCCCGTGCCCCGGTCTGGCTGCGCGTGAACCTGTCGCGCACCGATCCCCGGGCCGCTGCCGCCGCCCTTCAGGCGGACGGCATCCAGACGCAGCCTTGGCCCGCCTTGCCCTCAGCGCTTTGCGTCACCGCCAATGAACGCGCCGTGGCCCGGTCTGCCGCCTATCGCGACGGGCTGGTCGAGCTTCAGGACCTGTCGCCGCAACTGGCCTGCGCCCGGCTGCCGCTGTCGGAGGGCGACCGCGTTCTGGATTTCTGCGCCGGCGGTGGCGGCAAGGCACTGGCCTTGGCATCCCGACAGCCAAATGCCAGGGTCGTCGCGCATGACCGCTCGGCCCCGCGCATGGCCGACCTGCCGGCGCGCGCGGCCCGGGCAGGTCTGCGCATCGCGATCGACGCACGGCCTGCCGGCAGCTTCGACCTGGTCGTGACGGATGTGCCCTGTTCGGGGTCGGGAACCTGGCGGCGGACCCCCGATGCCAAGTGGCGCCTGACCCCGGCCCAGCTGTCGGAACTGCTGGCCGTGCAGGGCCAGATCCTGGACCAGGTGGTGCCGCTGCTGCGTCCGGGCGGGCACCTGGCCTATATGACCTGCTCGGTCCTTTCGGCCGAGAACGACGACCAGATCGCAGCCTTCTGCCAGCGCCATCCGCATTTCACCCTGGTCGAGAGGAACCTCTGGACGCCGCTGGAGGCGAGCGACGGCTTCTACATGGCCCTGCTGCGCGCGGAGGCGCAGAGCGGTTAACGCAAATTTAATCCCTCCCGCGCTATCGCAGGACCTGTGGCACGGCAGGGGGACGATTCGCATGGCGCATCTGGACGAACAGGCGGGACTGCCGCGGGGCGCCCTGGCGGCGCTGCCGCTGCTGCTGGCACCGATGGTCCTGGGCGCGTCGATCCTGATCGTGGCCCCCGCAGCCGCGACCGGGCGCGCGGCGGTGATCCTTTCGACCGTTGCGGTCGCCTGGTACCTGCTGGGCGGTGCGGTCGCGCTGTCGCATTTCGCGCGCGGCCTGGCGGCCCGCCGCGCGCTCGGCTCGATCAAGGGAGAGGTCGCGGCGGCCTCCGACCCGGTGTGGCTCTGTGATGCGGATGGGCAGGTACTCTACCAGAACGCCGCCTCCCTGCAGAAGTTCGAGGATCTGACCGGACGGTCGATCCTCAGCCTGATGGCCCGCCTCAGGGCAGACGCGCCAAGCGGGGTCGCGGACCTGACGCTGCGGGCGATGCGCCTCGGCAATGCCGAGCTGGAACTTCCCGACGGCGACATGCTGTCCCTCAGCTGCATGCCGGACGCGCCGCTGCACATCTGGGCCTTTCATCGCGCCGGTGCTGTCCCCGACAGTTTCGAGATCGCGCTGGCCATGAACGACGGCCCGCCCGCCGACGATTTCGAGGCAATCCCGGTCGCGCTGCTGCGCCTTGGGATGGATGGCGCGATCCTGCGCGCGAACGGCCATGCGCGGGCGCTGCTTGAGGGCATGGTGGCGCCCGATGACAGTGGTCAGTGTCTGTCCTCGCTGCTGGAAGGGCCGGGGCGGTCGCTGACAAACTGGCTCTCCGACATCGCCGCGGGGCGGGCCCTGAACCAGACCGAGGTCCTGCGCCTGCGCCACCCCGACAGCCGCGTCAGCGACCTGCGGGACCGCCACTATCAGCTGTCGGTCGCGCGGGATCCGGGCGATCCTGGCCAGCTGATCGCGGTCCTGTCGGATGCCAGCGCGCTGAAGACCCTCGAGGCGCAGTTCGTCCAGAGCCAGAAGATGCAGGCCATCGGCCAGCTGGCCGGCGGGGTTGCCCATGATTTCAACAACCTTCTGACCGCAATCAGCGGACACTGCGACCTGCTGATGCTTCGGCGCGACAAGGGCGATCCCGATTATGCGGACCTGGACCAGATCAGCCAGAACGCCAACCGCGCGGCGGCCCTGGTCGGACAGCTTCTGGCCTTCTCGCGCAAGCAGACGCTGAAGCTGGAGACGCTGGACCTTCGCGACACGCTGGCCGACCTGACCCATCTGCTGAACCGGCTGGTCGGCGAACGTGTCGGCCTGACCATCACCTATGACCCCGCGCTGAGCGCCATCCGCGCCGACAAGCGCCAACTGGAGCAGGTTATCATGAACCTCGTCGTGAATGCCCGGGACGCCATGCCCGGCGGAGGCGACATCACCGTCCGCACCGAGAACCTCCGGCTGTCCGCGCCCTTGGTGCGGGACCGCGCGACCCTGCCGACGGGCGACTACGTCCGCATCACGGTCAGCGACCAGGGCTGCGGCATCGCGCCCGATCATCTCGACAAGATCTTCGAGCCGTTCTTCACCACCAAGCGCACGGGCGAGGGGACGGGCCTGGGTCTGTCGACCGCCTATGGGATCGTCAAGCAGACCGGCGGCTATATCTTCTGCGACAGCACGCAGGGGCAGGGGACGCGCTTTTCGCTCTATTTCCCGGCCCATGCTGGACCGGTGGCCAACGTAACGCCATTGCCGATGCCTGCCAGCCGCGCGGCGCCCCAGCTGCAGACCGGGCCGCGCGCGACCGTCCTTCTGGTCGAGGACGAGGCCCCGGTCCGCGCCTTCGCCTCGCGTGCGCTGAAGCTCAAGGGCTATGACGTGCTGGAGGCAGCGTCGGGAGAGGCGGCGCTGGAGCTGCTTCAGACCGGCGACCGGCAGGTGGACATCTTTGTCACCGACGTGGTCATGCCGGGCCTGGACGGGCCGGCATGGGTACGCGAGGCGCGCAAGCTGCTGCCCTCGGCAAGCGTCATCTTCATGTCGGGCTATACCGAGGACATCTTTGTGGAAGGGCAGGTGCCGGTGCCCGACGCGGTCTTCCTCGCCAAGCCCTTCACGCTGACCGAGCTGACCCAGCTGGTCGAGGCGCAGCTCGCGCGCCCCGCAGGCGGCCGGCTGCACTAGGCCGCCCGTCCTCCCTCAGATCGACTGGTACAGTTCCAAGTCACGGGCCATGGCGGTCCGCAGCCCCTGTTCGGCGACCGGGTCCAGATGGACGTCGACACTGGGCGGGACGTTGATGCGGGGCAGTTCGATCGCGCAGTCGAGGCGGCCTTCCAGAAAATCCACGAAGTCCTGGATGCGCTCATAGGGAAAGATCCGGTCGACCGATCCCGCATCGTCGGTCAGGAACGCGCTCTGGCTGCCGATCCCGAGCTGGCCGGGACCGCCCTCGCGCGCATAGCTTGCGGCGAAGTCGGCAAAAAGGACACCTTCCATCGCGTGCTGCGGATCGTCCTGATCGTCGCGCAGCTTGAAACGGTACCAGCTGCGCAGCCAGTCCACCGGCTCGCGCATGAGGGCGACGGTGGTGAAGTCTGCGCCGGTCTGCGCCTTGAGCCAGGGCCCCAGGTGGCGTCGGAAGGTCGAGATGCTGGTGTGCTTCACCTCCGCAGGCCGTTGCAGCGACACGGCCGCCAGCGATTCCAGCGCCATCTCGATGGCGCTGGACCCGGCCTTGGGGGTCGCCAGGAAGACCAGACGTTGTTCCCAGAAAATCAGCATCCCCGCCGCCTTTGATCCGTTTCGTTGTCGCAGACCCGCGGTGGATAGCTGCCCCGCCAGCCACTGTAAACGCTTTGTTAACCGCTTTGCCGGCATGCTGAGTTCGATAGGGTTAGGCAATTCACCACGATGTCTTGAAATCCGCGTGGCTATGGCACATCTATGCGAACAGGACGTGAACATCCGGTCGGCCGAATTGATTGCCCCGCCCGGAGGGCTGTGAAATAACATGGGGAACCACATGGCACAGGCGAGCATCTTCGACATGACTGACAAACGCAGCGCGGACAAGCAGAAGGCCCTGGACAGTGCCCTGGCCCAGATCGAACGCCAGTTCGGCAAGGGCTCGATCATGAAGCTGGGCAAGGACAGCCCCATCGCCGAGATCGAGGCGACATCGACCGGATCCCTCGGGCTGGACATTGCCCTGGGCATCGGGGGCCTGCCGAAGGGTCGAATCATCGAGATCTTTGGCCCCGAAAGCTCGGGCAAGACGACGCTGACGCTGCATGTCGTGGCCGAGGAGCAGAAGAAGGGCGGGATCTGCGCCTTCGTGGACGCCGAGCACGCGCTGGATCCGCAATACGCCAAGAAGCTGGGCGTGAACCTCGACGAGCTGCTGATCAGCCAGCCCGACACGGGCGAGCAGGCGCTGGAGATCGTCGATACGCTGGTGCGCTCGGGCGCGGTCAGCCTGGTCGTGGTCGACTCGGTGGCGGCGCTGACGCCCAAGTCCGAGATCGAGGGCGACATGGGTGACATGCAGATGGGCAGCCAGGCCCGCCTGATGAGCCAGGCCATGCGCAAGCTGACCGCCAGCATCGGGCGTTCGAACTGCATGGTGATCTTCATCAACCAGATCCGCATGAAGATCGGCGTTATGTTCGGCAGCCCCGAAACCACCACGGGCGGCAACGCGCTGAAATTCTATGCCTCGGTGCGCCTCGACATCCGCCGCACCGGCTCGGTCAAGGACCGCGACGAGGTGACGGGCAACACGACCCGCGTGAAGGTCGTCAAGAACAAGGTCGCGCCGCCCTTCCGGCAGGTGGAATTCGACATCATGTATGGCGAAGGCATCAGCAAGGTCGGCGAACTGATCGACCTGGGTGTCAAGGCCGGCGTGGTCGAGAAGTCGGGCGCCTGGTATTCCTATGGCGACGAGCGCATCGGCCAGGGCCGCGAGAATGCCAAGCAGTTCCTGCGCGACCGACCCGAGGTGGCCTATGCGATCGAGGACAAGATCCGCGCCAGCCACGGCCTGGAATTCGGCTTTGACGGCAACAGTGCCGACGATGCGCTGACCGAGGACTGATCCGGAACGACTGCCTGACGGATCGGGGCGCGGGGGCCATGCCTTCGCGCCCCTTCTTCATGCGCGGCCAGGCTGCGCAAGTTGGCGCCCCGCGAGGGGTGTTGCTGGACAGCAAAGCCCGGCAGGGATAGACCATGCACCGACCCGGCACGGCCGGAGACAGCAGAACCGATTTGCGATGAAGGCCCGCCATGCCCAGTCTGAATGACATCCGCTCGACTTTCCTTGGCTATTTCGAAAAGAACGGGCACCGCGTGGTGGACAGCAGCCCGCTGGTCCCCCGCAACGACCCGACGCTGATGTTCGCGAACTCGGGCATGGTGCAGTTCAAGAACCTGTTCACCGGCGTCGAGACCCGCGACTACAAGCGCGCCACCACCGCCCAGAAATGCGTGCGCGCCGGCGGCAAGCACAACGACCTGGACAACGTGGGCTATACCGCGCGCCACCACACCTTCTTCGAGATGCTGGGCAATTTCAGCTTTGGCGACTATTTCAAGGAACAGGCCATCCCCTATGCCTGGGAACTGCTGACGAAGGAATTCGGCATTCCCAAGGACCGGCTGCTGGTCACCGTCTACCACACCGACGACGAAGCCGCGCAGATCTGGAAGAAGGTCGCAGGCCTGACCGACGACCGGATCATCCGCATCCCGACCAGCGACAACTTCTGGCAGATGGGTCCCACCGGTCCCTGCGGCCCCTGCACCGAGATCTTCTTCGACCATGGCGACAAGATCTGGGGTGGCCCTCCGGGTTCGGCGGATGAGGATGGCGACCGCTTCATCGAGATCTGGAACCTGGTCTTCATGCAGAACGAGCAGTTCGAGGACGGGTCCATGCGCGCGCTGGACATGCAGTCGATCGACACCGGCATGGGGCTGGAGCGGATCGGCGCGCTGCTTCAGGGCAAGCACGACAACTATGACACCGACCTGATGCGCAGCCTGATCGAGGCATCGGCGCACGCGACCAGCGCGGACCCGGACGGGCCGGGCAAGGTTCACCACCGGGTGATCGCGGATCACCTGCGCTCGACCAGCTTCCTGATCGCGGACGGGGTGATGCCCAGCAATGAGGGGCGCGGCTATGTGCTGCGCCGGATCATGCGCCGTGCAATGCGCCATGCCCATATGCTGGGTGCGCAGGATCCGGTCATGCACAAGCTGGTCCCCGCGCTGGTGCGCCAGATGGGCGCCGCCTATCCGGAACTGAGCCGTGCCCAAGCCATGATCGAGGAGACGCTGCGCTCTGAGGAGACGCGGTTCCGCCAGACGCTGGATCGCGGCCTGCGTCTGCTGGACGACGAGCTGTCGCGCCTGCCCGAGGGCGCCGACCTGCCGGGCGAGGCGGCCTTCAAGCTCTACGACACCTACGGCTTCCCGCTGGACCTGACCCAGGACGCGTTGCGCGAAAAGGGTCGTGCGGTCGAGGTCGAGGGCTTTGACGCGGCCATGGCCGAGCAAAAGCGCATGGCGCGGGCGGCCTGGTCCGGCTCGGGCGAGGCGGCTGATGCGACCATCTGGTTCGAGCTGGCCGAAAAGCACGGGGCGACCGAGTTCCTGGGCTATGACACCGAGGAGGCCGAGGGCCAGATCACCGCGCTGGTGATCGACGGGTCCGACTCGGCCGAGGCGGGCGAGGGGACCAAGGTCGCCATCGTGGTGAACCAGTCGCCCTTCTATGCCGAAAGCGGCGGCCAGGTCGGCGATACCGGGTTGATCAAGACCGAAACCGGCGCGGCCCGCGTCACCGACACCCGCATGGTGGCCGGCGTCTTCATCCACCAGGCCGAGGTCACGATGGGCACCATCGCGCGCGGCCAGGGCGCGACGCTAAGCGTCGATCATCATCGCCGCGGCGCGATCCGGGCGAACCACTCGGCCACGCACCTGCTGCATGAGGCGCTGCGGCGCGCGCTTGGCGATCACGTCGCGCAGCGCGGCAGCCTGAACGCGCCCGACCGTCTGCGCTTTGACTTCAGCCACAACCAGGCCGTCACGGTCGAGGAACTGGGGCAGATCGAGGCCGAGGTGAACGAATTCATCCGCCAGAACAGCCCTGTGGACACCCGGATCATGACCCCGGATGAGGCGCGCTCCCTGGGCGCGCAGGCCCTGTTTGGCGAGAAGTACGGCGACGAGGTTCGCGTCGTCTCGATGGGCCAGCTGGTCGGCAGCGGCAAGGGCAGCGACGGCGGCACCTATTCGCTGGAACTGTGCGGCGGCACCCATGTGGCCCGCACCGGCGATATCGGCGCCTTCGCGCTGCTGGGCGACAGTGCCTCCAGCGCGGGGGTGCGGCGGATCGAGGCGCTGACGGGCCAGGCCGCGCTGGACCACCTGCGCGATGCCGACCGCCGCCTGGCTGAGATCGCGGGCATCCTCAAGTCGCAATCGGCCGAGGTGGTGAACCGCGTGCGTGCACTGGCCGACGAACGCAAGGCGCTGGCCAACGAGGTCGCGCAGCTCAAGCGTCAGCTGGCCATGGGCGGCGGTGGCGGTTCCGAGGCGCAGGATGTTGGCGGGCTGAAGTTCATCGGCCGCAAGGTCGCGGGCGTCGGCGGCAAGGAACTGGGCGCCTTGGTGGACGAGATGAAGGCGCAGCTGGGCAGCGGCGTGGTGCTGGTCCTGGCCGAAGCCGAGGGCAAGGCGACCGTCGCGGCCGGCGTGACCCCCGACCTGACCGGCCGTGTCAGTGCCGTGGCGCTGGTCCAGGCGGCCACGGCGGCCTTGGGCGGCAAGGGCGGCGGCGGCCGTCCCGACCGCGCCCAGGGTGGCGCGCCCAGCCTGGAGGCCGCGGATGCGGCCTTTGCCGAAGCCCGCAAACTGATCGAGGAAAGCGCATGACCGCCCTGTGGATCGCCCATGTCACCGTCACCGATGCCGAGGCCTATGGCCGCTATGCCAAGGAGGCGGGGCCGGCCATCGCCGCGCATGGGGGCGTCTTCCTGGCGCGCGGCGGCCGCTATCACCAGCTTGAGGGCAACGACCGGGCGCGCAACGTCGTGGCGCGCTTTCCCAGCCTGGAAGCGGCGGTTGCCTGTTATCACAGCAGCGAATACCAGGCCGCCCTTGCCCATGCCAAAGGCGCAAGCGAACGCGATCTCGTGATCGTTGAAGAAACGCCACCGCCTTCCGCATAGGGTGATTATTTCATACCTTCGTGCTAGATCTGTTACAAATCAGGCACGAAGGGGCAGGGCATGTGTCGTTGGGCCGCCTATCTGGGCGCACCGATCTTTCTGGAAGACATCGTCAGCCGTCCGGCCCATTCGCTGATCCGGCAGAGCCAGGGCGCGATGCGCTGCCTGACGCCGGTCAATGCCGACGGCTTCGGCATCGCCTGGTACGGCGAACGGCCCGAGCCCGGTCTTTATCGCGACGTCATGCCGGCCTGGTCCGACCCGAACCTGCGCAGCCTGGTGGCGCAGGTGCGTTCCGGCCTGTTTCTGGCCCATGTCCGCGCCTCGACGGGCACCGCGACCAGCCGCAACAACTGCCATCCCTTCACGGCCGGGCGCTGGTCCTTCATGCACAACGGCCAGTTCGGCGGCTATGACGGGTTCCGCCGCCATGCCGATGTGCTGATCCGGGACGAATTCTACCCCCATCGTAAGGGCGCCACCGACAGTGAGGCGCTGTTCCTGGTCGCGTTGGGCGAAGGGCTGGACCATGATCCCAAGGGTGCCATGGAACGGGCCTTGGGCCAGCTGACGGCCTTGGCCCGCCTGCGGGGCGAGGCGCCGCATGTGCGGGCCGCCTGCGCGCTGTCGGACGGGCAGCGCCTCCATGCGCTGCGCTACAGCAGCGACGAACACGCGCCCTCGCTCTACTACCGCTGGTCGGATACCCGGCAGGGCTGGGCCGTGGTTTCGGAACCCCTGGAAACGGACGAGGCTGACTGGCAGGAGGTTCCCGCCGGCAGCTTCTGCACGTTCGACGGCCGGCAGGTGCAGATCACGGATTTCCGCCCCGTGTCCCTCAGCGCGGCAGCCTGAAGGTCAGGCCGCCGGGGCCGCCCCTGCAGCAATCGGACCCGCAGCGACCTTTGCCCGGCGAAAGACCAGCAGGTTGTGATAGACGGTGCTGCGCCCGGTCAGGCCGCTGCGCTCCTCGCTCGGCAGGACATCGGCGCGCAGGTATTCCCAGCCATCCGCCGCCATCCGGTTCAGCTCGGCGGTCAGGGTCGCGGCATAGCGCTCGGTCGGAGTCTTGGCATCCTTGCCCTTGTCGCCGCGCGTGGGGGCGGCGATCGCGATATAGTCGAAACCCTGGTCTGCCATGGCCGTCTGGATCCTGCGGTCGGGCCCGGGGCCCGCGATGGGGAACGGTCCCGGCGTGGCGGGACCGCGGCTGACTTACTGGCCCAACTTGCGCGCGACCAACTCGTTCACGGCGGCGGGATTGGCCTTGCCGCCCGTCGCCTTCAGCACCTGGCCCACGAACCAGCCGGCCAGCTTGGGGTTGGCCTTGGCCTTTTCGACCTGCGCGGGGTTGTCGGCGATGATCTGGTCCACCGCCGCCTCGATGGCGCCCAGGTCGGTGACCTGCTTCATGCCGCGCGCCTCGACGATCTGGGCCGGATCGCCCCCTTCGGTCCAGAGGATCTCGAACAGGTCCTTGGCGATCTTGCCCGAGATCGCGCCCCCGGCGATCAGGTCGATCACACCGCCCAGTTGCACGGCCGAGACGGGCGAGGTCGCAACCGACAGCCCTTCCTTGTTCAGGCGGCCGAACAGTTCGTTGATGACCCAGTTCGCGGCCATCTTGCCGTCGCGGCCCGCGGCCACGGCCTCGAAGTAGTCGGCGTTCTCGACCTCGGCCGTCAGTACGCCCGCGTCATATTCCGACAGGCCCATGTCGCGGACGAAGCGGGCCTTCTTCTCATCGGGCAGCTCGGGCATCAGCGTGGCGATGTCGTCGACCCAGGCCTGCTCGATCTCCAGCGGCAGCAGGTCGGGATCGGGGAAGTAGCGATAGTCATGCGCCTCCTCCTTCGACCGCATCGACCGCGTCTCTCCCTTGTCGGGATCATAAAGCCGCGTTTCCTGCACGATGCTGCCGCCATCCTCCAGGATGGCGATCTGGCGGCGCGCCTCGTAGTCGATGGCCGCCTGGATGAAGCGCAGCGAGTTCATGTTCTTGATCTCGCAGCGGGTGCCCAGATGGCCGAAATCGCCCGTCTCCTGATAGCGCTCATAGGCGCCCGGCTTGCAGACGCTGACGTTCACGTCGGCGCGCAGGTTGCCGTTCTGCATGTTGCCGTCGCAGGTCCCCAGATAGCGCATGATCTGGCGCAGTTTGGCGACATAGGCGGCCGCCTCCTCGGGCCCGCGGATGTCGGGGCGGCTGACGATCTCCATCAGGGCGACGCCGGTGCGGTTCAGGTCGACAAAGCTCATCGTCGGGTCCATGTCATGGATCGACTTGCCCGCATCCTGCTCCAGGTGGATGCGCTCGATCCGCACGCGGCGGGCCACGCCCGGGCCCATGTCGACCAGCACCTCGCCCTCGCCCACGATCGGGTGGTACAGCTGGCTGATCTGGTAGCCCTGCGGCAGGTCGGGATAGAAATAGTTCTTGCGGTCAAAGGCGCTGCGCAGGTGGATCGCGGCCTTCAGCCCCAGACCGGTCCGCACCGCCTGCGCCACGCAGAATTCGTTGATCACCGGCAGCATCCCGGGCATGGCCGCGTCCACAAAGGCCACGTTGCTGTTCGGCTCGGACCCGAAATTCGTCGAGGCGCCCGAGAAGAGCTTGGCCTTGGAGGCGACCTGCGCATGAACCTCAAGGCCGATCACCAGTTCCCAATCGCTTTTCGCGCCCTCGATCACCTTGGGCTGGGGGGCGGTATAGGTCAGGTCAAGCATCTGCGGCCTCGTCTGCGGCGAAAACGGTCTGGCGGCGGTTCTAGGACAAGGGCGCGGCAATGTCACGGGCTGCCGAGAGCCGCCGCCCGGCGATCTTCCTTTCGGCCCGCGAATCAGCACGATCGGAGGCAAAAGCTTAAATTTGTCCTAAACAGGACGAACGGATGGGGATCGCTGCAGGGTCATCGGCGGATTTCCGACCATGCCGGAACCCCGCCAAGGCATGTTCCCGCCTAGCGTGTGACAGGAATGTTGCCTTGTTGGGAACCTTCTTTAAGCCGGTGGCAGCGAAACAACCCCTTGAGGTTTCAGATGCGCGCTGCGCTCTCCCTAGCTGCCCTGGCCCTGATGGCCGCCTGTTCCACCAGCCCCACGACCACGGCCGACACGGCCGTTCAGGCTCAGGAACTCGCACTGGCCCAGACGCCTCCGATGCGGTGGGGAGAGCGCAAGGGATCGGAAGAATGGACCAAGGCCACGCTGGCCGCGCTGGACCGCGAAGGCGTGACCATCCTGTCGCGCGTTCCCAACGACATCACAGAATTCTGCCCCAACTATCGCCAGCTGGCCGAGCCGGGGCGCAAGGCCTTCTGGGCGGGTCTGCTCTCGGCGGTGGCCAAGCACGAAAGCACCTACAACCCGCAGGCCGCAGGGGGCGGCGGGCGCTGGATCGGGCTGATGCAGATCGCTCCGGCGACCTGGCGGCATTACGGCTGCGACGGCAACATCCGCGACGGCGCCGACAACATGTCCTGCGCGGTCAAGATCATGTCGCGCCAGGTCGGCCGCGACAATGCCGTGGCGCGCGACGGCAGCGGCTGGCGCGGCGTCGCCCGCGATTGGGCACCGATGCGCAGCTCCTCCAAGCGCGCCGACATCGCCGCCTGGACCTCCAGCCAGAGCTATTGCAGCGCCTCCAGCTGAGCGCCGGGCATCAGGGTCAACACAGACAAGGGGCGCGCCGGGTGGCGCGCCCCTTAGCCGTTCAGCGCAGCGCCGAGAGGATGCGCACCCAGGACCGCGCGCCCTTGGCAAAGCTTTCGACGTCGTATTTCTCGTTCGGGGAATGGATGCGGTCGTCGTCGCGGCCAAAGCCGACCAGCATCGAATCCATGCCCAGGATCTGCTTGAAGTCCCCGGCGATGGGGATCGAACCGCCGGCGCCGATGAACGCCGCCTCGCGGCCCCATTCCTCGGTCAGGGCATCCTTGGCCAGACCAAAGGCCGGGTCGGTGATGTCCATGACGCTGGCCGGGCTGGCACCATGGTCATGGAATTCCACCCGGCAGTCGGCGGGAACAAAGCGGCGGACATGATCCTGAAAGGCCGCCCGGACCTTCTGGGGGTCCTGCTGCCCCGTCAGGCGAAAGCTGACCTTGGCCCGCGCCTCGGCCGGCAGCACGGTCTTGAACCCGTCGCCGGCATAGCCGCCGGCAATGCCGTTGATCTCGGCCGTGGGGCGGTTCCAGACCATCTCCAAGGCCGTGCGCCCAGCCTCTCCCACCGGCTGCGACAGGCCGACCCGGCCCAGGAATCCCGCCGCGTCAAAGTCCAGCGCCTGCCAGTCTCGCGCCAGTTCGGGCGTCAGGTCCTGCACCCCATCGTAAAAGCCGGGCAGGGTGACGCGGCCCTGGTCGTCCTTCAGGGCCGCCAGCGCCTGCGCCAGCACCATGATCGGGTTTGCCGCCAGGCCACCGAAGCTGCCCGAATGCAGGTCTCGGTCAGCGCCCCTGACCACGACCTCCTGACCCACCAGCCCGCGCAGCTGGGTGGTGATCGCCGGGCGCCCGTCTGCGTAAAGCCCCGTGTCGCAGATCATCGCCAGAGAGGCGCGCAGGCTGTCCGCGTGCTCCTGCAGGAACGGCCGCAGCGAGGGAGAGCCC
This sequence comes from Paracoccus sp. KKT209, assembly GCF_055635455.1. The sequence goes on along the minus strand of NZ_CM145758.1, from coordinate 1,840,930 downwards.
GATTCCTCCTCGCCCTCGAACAGCAGGATCAGGTCCGAGGGCAGGGTGCCGTGAACGGCCTTCCAAGCCCGGAACGCCTCCACGAAGGTCATCAGCTGGCCCTTGTCATCCGAGGCGCCACGCGCGCGGATCACTCGCCCCGCGGGCGTCTCCTCGATGGCGGGCTCGAAGGGGGGGCGGTCCCACAGCTCGAGCGGGTCGACCGGCTGCACGTCATAGTGGCCATAGAACAGCAGCGGCCGCGCATCGCCCGGCTGCGACCGCGCCACCACCATCGGATGGCCCGGCGTGTCATGGACCTGCGCCTGAAAGCCCAGCCCGGTCAGTTCATCCGCCAGCCAGTCGGCCGCGCGGCGCACGTCGCCTGAGTGGGCAGGGTCGGTCGAGATCGAGGGGATCTTCAGGAACGCCATCAGCCGTTCCAGCGCCTCCTCCAGCCCCGCGTCAAGCTGCCTCAGGAGGTCCTGAACCCTTGCGGAATCCGTCATATTTCCTACCTTTTCGTCACGATACGTCGGGTTGTTTCATGCGCCTTTCGTCGAATATGACGTTTTGGGCCTGTTTTTTTCGCGGTTTGACCTCTATCAATGTCGGGCCGCGCGTGTTCGGACAATGATCGCACCCAGCCAGCTCTGCAAGGGAACGCCAGCAATGAAATATGATGCCGCCCTCGACCAGGCGATCTCCCGACTGCATGAAGAGGGGCGCTATCGCACCTTCATCGATATCGAGCGCGCCAAGGGCCGGTTCCCGCAAGCCGTCTGGAACCGCCCCGACGGCGAGCAGCAGGAGATCACCGTCTGGTGCGGCAACGACTATCTGGGCATGGGTCAGCATCCGGTCGTCCTGGCCGCCATGCACGAGGCGCTGGACGCCACCGGCGCGGGGTCGGGCGGTACGCGCAACATCAGCGGCACCACCATCTATCACAAGCGCCTGGAGGCCGAGCTGGCCGACCTTCACGGCAAGCAGGCCGCGCTGGTGTTTTCCTCGGCCTATACCGCCAATGACGCGACGCTTTCCACGCTGCCCAAGCTGTTTCCCGGCCTGATCATCTATTCGGACGAGTTGAACCACGCCTCGATGATCGAGGGGATCAAGCGCAACGGCGGCGCCAAGCGGATCTTTCGCCACAACGACCTGGCCCATCTGCGCCAGCTGCTGGAGGCCGACGATCCCGACGCGCCCAAGCTGATCGCCTTTGAATCTATCTATTCCATGGATGGCGACTTCGGCCCCATTGCCGCCTTCTGCGACCTGGCCGAGGAATTCGGCGCGCTGACCTATCTGGACGAGGTTCACGCCGTGGGCATGTACGGGCCCCGCGGCGGCGGCGTCGCCGAACGCGACCGGCTTTCGGGGCGCGTCGACATCATCAACGGCACGCTTGGTAAGGCCTTCGGCGTCTTTGGCGGCTATATCGCGGCCAGCGCCAAGATGTGCGACGCGATCCGCTCCTATGCGCCGGGCTTCATCTTCACGACCTCGCTGCCGCCGGCGGTGGCGGCCGGGGCCGCGGCCTCGATCGCCTTCCTGAAAGCGCCCGATGGCCAGAAGCTGCGCGACGAACAGCAGCTGCACGCCCGCATCCTCAAGATGCGCCTGAAGTCGCTCGGCATGCCGATCATCGACCACGGCAGCCACATCGTGCCGGTCCATGTCGGCCACCCGGTCCATTGCAAGGCGCTGTCGGACATGCTGCTGCGCGACTATGGCATCTATGTCCAGCCGATCAACTTCCCCACCGTGCCCCGCGGCACGGAGCGGCTGCGGTTCACGCCCTCGCCGGTGCATGATCCCAAGCAGATCGATCACCTTGTGCGTGCAATGGATGCATTGTGGTCGCACTGCGCGTTGAATCGCGCCGAATTGAGCGCCTAGCCGAATCCTTCGGTGAACTGCTCTCGCCTGCGTGATAACCTCTGTTTAAAGAAGCGTTGATAGCATCCGATTCGGGTGCTGATAATACAACGGGCACATGAGGCATTGTCGATGAGCAGGCTGCGGGCAGATAACCCGGCAGAGGAGTTCGTGCAGGTGGAGGAATCGATACCCTTCCTCGATGACGACACGCGCTTGGGGGACCTGATGCGCGGAGAGCGTGCGACCCTGGGCAAATCCCTGCTGGACGTGCAGCGCGAATTGCGCATCCGTGCCTCCTATGTCGCCGCGATCGAGAATTGCGACACCTCCGCCTTTGACACGCCCAGCTTCATCGCGGGCTATGTCCGGTCCTATGCGCGCTATCTGGGCATGGACCCGGACTGGACCTTCCGGCGCTTCTGCAAAGAATCGGGCTTCCTGCCCACGCATGGCATGGCGCCCGCGGCGGCCGGACCCAAGCCCGCGCGGCGTCCTTCGGACCCGGCCGAGGCCCTGGCCAATCCGCGCGCGCTGTTCATTCCACAGGAACAAAGCTTCTGGTCCGAGATCGAGCCGCGTGCCATCGGCGCGATCCTGGTGCTGATCGCCGTGATCGGCGGCCTGGGATATGGCGGCTGGTCGCTCCTCCAGGAAGTGCAGCGCGTGACCCTTGCACCGGGCGAGGACGTGCCGGCCGTCGTGGCCGAACTGGACCCGACCCAAGGTGCAGGTCTGGCGGATCCCGCGCTGGACAGCACCGACATCGCCAGCCGCCTTCCCCAGCCCGAGGCGATGGACCGCCTCTATCGCCCGCAGATCCTCGAGGCGCCCGTCCTGACGGCGCGCGATGGCCCCATCGCCGCCATCGATCCGGGTCTTCTGGAAGGCGAAGCCAACGTCGATGAGGTCATCGCCCGGGCCGGCGACGTGACCCAGGACACTCAGCCCGTCGCGGGAAGCCCCGGCCTGCAGGACGACCAGACGCAGATCGCCTTTGGTCCCCAGCTGCCCGCGGCCGAGCCGTCTGTCCGCACCCTGGCCCCCGATGCGGCGCAGGTCGAACTGCTGGCGGTGCGGCCGGCCTGGGTGCGGGTCTCCTCGGCCGACGGAACGGTGCTGCTGGAAAAGATCATGGACGCGGGCGAACGCTTTGCCCTGCCCAAGCTGGAAGAGGCGCCGCGCCTGCGCACCGGAAATTCCGGCGCGGTCTACTTTGCCGTCAATGGCCAAGCCTATGGACCTGCTGCCCCCGGCGCTCAGGTCATCAGCAATGTCGAACTGTCGACCGACAGCCTGACCGACCGCTATGCGCTGGCCGACCTGACCTCGGACCCTGCACTCGCGGAACTGGTGGCGGTGGCCCAGGCCCAGACCGGCACCGAAACCGCCACCGAATAGGCCGGGACCGGCATCACCGCGGCCTCAGGCTTTCCAGCTGCGCTCCAGCACGCCGATCCAGTTGTCGCAGGCGATCTTGCGGATCAGCGCAGGGCCATAACCATGCGCCTCCATCGCCTCCATCGCCTCCATCGCCTCCATCGCCTCCATCGCCTCGATCAGGCGCGGCAGGGCGCTTGCGTCGCCCAAGTCGCGCGGCATCAGCGCCCCGTCGAAATCCGATCCCAGCGCCACGCCATCCTCGCCCAGGATGCCCAGCAGGTGATCCAGGTGCCGCAGCATGGTGCCCAGATCCTCCAGCGGCAGCCGCCGCCCATCCGGCCGCAGAAAGCTGGAGGCGAAGTTCAGCCCGACCAGCCCCCGGCTGTCGGCGATCTGGTGCAGCTGCCGGTCCGTCAGGTTGCGGCTGCTTTCGCAGATCGCGTGCACGCAGCTGTGGCTGGCGACCAGCGGTGCGTCGGACAGCCGCGCGATGTCGTCGAAACCCGCCTCGTTCAGGTGCGACAGGTCCAGCATGATGCCAAGCGCGTTGCATTCCCGCACCAGCGCGCGCCCCGCATCCGTCAGCCCGCCCCCGGTATCGGGCGAGGACGGAAAGGCAAAGGGCACCCCTTCCGCAAAGCGCGTCGGCCGCGACCAGACCGGCCCGAGCGAGCGCAGCCCCGTCCGGTGCCACAGGTGCAGCGCGTCGGGATCGCGGATCGCCTCGGCCCCCTCCATGTGCATGATCGCAGCGATCCGCCCGGCCCCAATGCAGGCGCGCAGCTGGGCGGCATCGCGGATCACCTCCAGCGTGCCGGTCCGTTCCAGCGACAGCAGGGCCGCGGCCTGGGCGAAGGCATGAGGCAGGGCCTCGTCATGCGGGATCTGCGGGGGCAGGGGCATGGCAAAGGGCGGGTTCTCCATGATCCGCACGTGGTCGCCCGCGTTCGGATCGTCGGGCGAAGGCACCCAGATCGCGAAAAAGCCGCCGACCATGCCGCCCGCGCGCATCCGGGGCAGGTCCAGGTGCCCGGTGCCGTCGCCCTCCAGCCACAGGCGCGCGCCCTGGGGGCCCGCCGCCACCACGCGCTGCAGAAAGTCGTTGTGGCCGTCGAATACCGGGATCATGTCGGCTCCTTTCACCGTCTCGGGCGCAGAATGCACGTCGTGCACCCCACCCGCAATGGGGCTTGCGCGGCACTGCGGCGCCTCTAGGCTGAGGGGGCAGAGCCACGCCCAAGGGAGGACCGCCGCCATGCCCCGCATCACCCGCGATTTCCACGGCCAGACCGTCATCACCACCTTCGAGGTCACCCCCGGCAGCGCCCATGACGTGCTGGACCTGCTGACCGATGCCTGGGACCAGGTGATCAGCCGCCAACCCGGCTGCCTGGGCGGCGCGATCCATCTGAACGACGCGCAGACCCGCATCGCCACCTATTCCCAGTGGCGGGACCGCAAGGATTACCAGGCCATGCTGCGCACCGACGAGATGCGCCGCCGCAACCGGGAGATCCACGCCATGTGCAAGAGCTTCGAGCCGGTGATGTACGAGGTGCAGGCCGTCTTTCCCTGATGCTGCACCTGCAGAAAGGGGATGCATTCGCCCCCCCGCCTGCTAACCTGAGCGCCACATCACAGGAGGATCAGGATGGCAGGGCGGATCATCACCGTGGCCCAGCAAAAGGGCGGCTCGGGCAAGACGACGCTGGCGGTCAACCTGGCTGTCAGCCTGCATGCCCGGGGCCATTCGGTGGCGCTGGTCGATACCGATCCGCAGGGCAGCCTGGGCCGCTGGTTCATGGAGCGGATGTCCGCACAGGGCGAGGACGAGGCGATGGATTTCTCGACCTCCTCGGCCTGGGGGGCCAGCTACGAATCGGAAAAGCTGAAGAAGCGCTTTGATTTCGTGATCATCGACACGCCGCCCAAGATCGACAGCGACCTGCGCCCGGCCCTGCGCGTGGCGGACCTGGTCCTGGTGCCGGTGGCCAGCAGCCATGTGGACCTCTGGGCGACCGAAGGGGTGCTGGACCTGGCCCGGCGTGAAAAGGCCGAGGTGCTGCTGGTCCTGAACCGCACCCGTCCCAACACCAGGCTGGGCGCTGAAGTGGCCGAAAAAGCCGAGCAGCTGGGCGCCGTCGTCGCAACCACCCAGATCGCCAACCGCGTCACCTATGCCGAGACCCTGGGCCAGGGCCTGGGCGCAATCGAGCGCAGCAAATCCGGCCCCGCGGTGGCCGAGATGGCCGCCCTGACCGACGAGGTCCTTGGCCGGATGGGCTGAGGCGCCTCAGCCGCCCACCAGCTCCTCGACCCAAGCGGGGACGGTGCGGCTGGCCGGTCCCAGGATGCGGCGGTCAAAGTCGCGGGCGTTCACGCTGTTTTCCAGGTTCAGTTCGACGCATTCGACCCCGTGGCGCCCGGCATGCTGGGCAAAGCCTGCCGCCGGATAGACATTGCCCGACGTGCCGATGGCGGCGAACAGGTCGCTTTCTTCCAGCGCCTGCCAGATCCGCTCCATATGCCGGGGGATCTCTCCGAACCAGACGATGTCGGGACGGGTCGCGGGGGCCGCGCAGGCGGGGCAGGGATCGTCGGGCGACATCACGGCCGGCGCGGGCCAGCCGTGGCCACAGGCCGCGCAGCGCGCCCGGTCCAGCGCGCCATGCATGTGGATCACCTCCGGGCTGCCGGCGCGTTCGTGCAGGTCGTCCACGTTCTGCGTCACCAGCACCAGGTCGTGATGGCGGGCCAGCCGGGCCAGCGCGTGATGCGCGGCGTTCGGCTGCGCCGCGGCCGCATTGGCGCGGCGCATGTTGTAGAACTGGTGCACCAGCGCGGGGTCGCGGGCAAAGGCCTCGGGCGTGGCCACATCCTCGATGCGGTGGTTCTCCCACAGGCCGTCGCTGGCGCGAAAGGTCGCCAGACCGCTTTCGGCCGAAATCCCGGCCCCGGTCAGCACCGTGATGCGCATGGGCCTCAGCGGCAGAGCCGCTCGGACTGGGCGGCAAAGTTGCGATAGCGCTTCCAGAAGGCGTTGTCCGTGTCGCGCTTGGAGGTGCGGACCTCCTGCGCGCGGTGCGGGTCCCGGAAGAACTGGGCCGCGCGGCGCTGGTCGGACCGTGACAGGGTCTGGTTCGCCACCTGCTGGATGCAGCCGCACAGGGGCGCATTGCCGCGCGCGCGGTCCGACCGGACGCAGGCGGTGTCGATCGGCCCGGCCATGGCCAGCGGCGTCGTCAGTACGATCGCGGCGGCGGCGATCACGAATCGGTTCAGCATGGACTGTCTCCTCGGTTACTGCTCTGCATCGCCGGGCGGCCGGTTCGGTCCGGTCTTGCCTGCCCTGGCTGCCGTTCCACCCTTAGCAAAAATCCGCGTCCCGCTCAATCACGCTGGCGTGACGCGGGGGATTTCAGGTGCCCTCGACGGGGCTGGGGGTAAATCCGGCGTCCTGCAGGCGGGAGCGGGCGGTCTCGGCGTCCAGTCCGGTGACGGTGACGCGCTTGGCTGCAAGATCCACTTGCGCCTGCCCCCCTGCACCTGCAATCGCTGTCTCGATGGCGGCCTTGCAATGGCCGCATGTCATGTCGGGAACGGCAAAGATCATGGGGACCTCCTGATTGTTGCCGGGCCATGATGCGGCCGGGCGGGCCGCGGCACAAGACGGAAGGACACGGCGATGATCGACGCCATCGGGCTGGATGCCGATGACACCCTGTGGGAGAACGAGACCTTCTTCCGCGTGACCGAGGCCGAGTTCGCATCGCTGCTGGCCGATCACGGCGAGGCCGAGGCCATTGCCGCGCGGCTTTTCGACATCGAACGCGCGAACCTCGCGCGCTACGGCTATGGCATCAAGGGCTTCATGCTGTCGATGGTCCAGACCGCGATCGAGCTGACCGATGGCGCCGTCGACGGCCGCACCATCGGCCGCATCCTGGAACTGGGCCAGGAGATGCTGGCCCATCCCGTCGACCTGCTGCCGGGTGTCGAGGAGGCGCTGGACGCGCTGGCGGGGCGCCAGCTGATCCTGGTCACCAAGGGCGACCTGATGGATCAGGAGCGCAAGGTCGCGGCCTCGGGCCTGGCCGAGCGCTTCAGCGCGGTCGAGATCCTGGCCGAGAAGACGCCCGAGGCCTATGCCCGCGCGCTGCTGGGGCAGGGGGTGGCGCCCGAGCGGTTCCTGATGGCCGGGAACTCGATGCGCAGCGACGTGATCCCGGTGCTGGACCTGGGCGGATGGGGCGTCTTCATCCCCCATGACCTGACCTGGGCGCTGGAACATGCCGAGGCGCCCGACCATCCGCGCCTGCACCAGCTGACGGGGATGGCGCAGCTGCCCGATCTTGTCGCCCGGATCGAGGCGGGCGCATGAGCCGCGTCGCGGGAATGAGCGACAACGGCCGCGCGGCGCTGTTCATGACGGCATCCATGGCCATGTTCGCGGTCGAGGATGCCTTCATCAAGACGCTGACGGACAGCCTGCCGGTCGGTCAGCTGATGGCGATGACCGGATTGATGGCGATGCTGGTCTTCTGGGCGCGCCTGGCGCGGCGGGGATTGGCCCTGTGGACCCGCGACCTGCTGCATCCGATGGTGATCCTGCGCAACCTGGGCGAGGTGATCGGCGCGCTGAGCTTCGTCACCGCGCTGGCGGTGGGGGAACTGGCCGTGACGTCGGCGATCCTGCAGGTGCTGCCGCTGACGCTGGTCCTGGGGGCGGCGCTGTTTCTGGGCGAAAAGGTCGGCTGGCGGCGGTGGGCCTCGGTCGCGGTGGGCTTTGCGGGCGTGTTGCTGATCCTGCGGCCGGGGACGGCGGCGTTCCATCCGTCGATGCTCTGGGCGCTGCTGGGGGTGGCGGGTCTGACGCTGCGCGACCTGGCCACGCGGCGCATCCCGCGTGGCGTGCCCTCGGACCAGCTCTCGGCCTCGGCCTATGGCGGCATGGTGCCCGCGGGGCTGCTGCTGGGCGCGGTGGCGGGGCAGGGCGCGGTGGCGCCCGGTCCGCTGGAAGGGGCGCTGCTGGCGGGAACGGTGGTCTTTGGCGTGCTGGGATATGCCACGCTGGTCGCGGCCTCGCGCTTGGGCGAGGCGTCGGTCGTGGCGCCCTTCCGCTATACCAGGCTGGGATTTGCGCTGCTGGTGGCGGCGCTGGTCTTCGGTGAGCGGCCGGATCTGCCGATGCTGCTGGGCGCGGGGCTGATCGCGCTGGCGGGCGGATATGCGATGTGGCGCGAGGCCGGCCTGCGCCGCCGCCCGGCACCCGCCGAGGTCAGTGGCCTGATCCGCAGCGGGTCACGCTGAGCGCCGTCTCTTCGGCACGGGGTCGGCCGGCCGCGCCGCGACGTCCTGTCAAGGAACCGCCGCGCCGGCAAGATCATTGTCTGCCCAACAGGCGTCCTGCCATTCCGGCCCGCGCTGTCATGTCCCCCAAAGGAGCACCCCATGCCCAAGGCCCTTATCATCCTGACGTCGCACGACCAGTTGGGCGACACCGGCAAGCCCACCGGCTTTTACTGGGAGGAGCTGGCCGCCCCCTACTGGATCCTGTCCGACGCGGGCTACCAGGTCGAGCTGGCCAGCATTGCGGGCGGCAAGCCTCCGGCCGATCCCTCGTCCGAGGCCGATGACGCCATGACCGACGAGGTCCGCCGCTTTTGGGCCGATGACGCCGCGATGAACCGCCTGGCCAACACCGAGCGGGTCGAGGATGTCGATGTGGCGGCCTGCGACATCGTCTATCTGCCGGGCGGCCACGGCACCATGTGGGACCTGCCGAAATCCGAGACCCTGGGCCAGCTGCTGGCGAAGGCCTGGGAAAAGGGCGCCGTCGTCGGCGCGGTCTGCCACGGCCCCGCGGGCCTTCTGGCGGCGCGCCTGTCGTCGGGCGATCCGCTGGTCAAGGGGCGCCGCGTCGCGGGCTTCACCAATGCCGAGGAAGAGGCCGCCGGCCTGTCCGATGCCGTGCCCTTCCTGCTGGAGGACCAGCTGAAGGCCCAGGGCGGCCAGCACGAGGGCGGGCCAGACTGGCAGCCCTTCGCCATCGCCGACGGCAAGCTGGTCACCGGCCAGAACCCGGCCTCGTCGGCGGAAGTCGCACGGCTGATGCTGAAGGCCGCCGACCTTCCGACCGTGCCCTGATCCGCAGCCGCCTGCGGCAAAGATCGCGGGGCCGCGAAACCCTCTTTTCGCGGCCCTCGCGCCCCTGTATAGCCCGGCCATGACCGAGCTTTCCCTCATCCGCAACTTTTCGATCGTGGCCCATATCGACCACGGAAAATCCACGCTGGCCGACCGGCTGATCCAGCTGACGGGCACTGTCGCCGAACGCGACATGAAGGCCCAGATGCTGGACAGCATGGATATCGAGCGCGAGCGGGGGATCACCATCAAGGCGAACACCGTCCGCATCAGCTATCGGGCCAAGGACGGCCAGACCTATGTGCTGAACCTGATCGACACGCCGGGCCACGTGGACTTCGCCTACGAGGTCAGCCGCTCGATGCGCGCGGTCGAAGGCTCGCTGCTGGTGGTGGATGCCAGCCAGGGGGTCGAGGCGCAGACGCTGGCCAACGTCTACCAGGCGATCGACGCGGGCCACGAGATCGTGCCGGTCCTGAACAAGATCGACCTGCCCGCGGCCGAACCCGAACGCGTCAAGGAAAACATCGAGGAAGTCATCGGCATCGACGCCCAGGACGCGATCCCGATCAGCGCCAAGACCGGCCTCGGCATCCCCGAGGTGCTGGAGGCCATCGTCACGCGCCTGCCCGCGCCTAAGGGCGACCAGAACGCGCCCCTGACCGCCATGCTGGTCGACAGCTGGTACGACGCCTATCTGGGCGTGGTCGTGATGATCCGCGTCATGGACGGGATCATCCGCAAGGGCGACCAGGTCAAGATGATGCAGACCGGCGCCACTTACAAGCTGGACCGCCTGGCGGTCCTCACCCCGGCGATGAAGGACATCCCCGAACTGGGCCCGGGCGAGATCGGCGTCTTCACCGCCTCCATCAAGCAGGTGCGGGACACCCGCGTGGGCGACACCATCACGCACGAGAAAAAGCCCGCCCTGAAGGCCCTGCCGGGCTTCAAGCCGGCGCAGCCCGTGGTCTTCTGCGGCCTTTTCCCGGTCGACGCCAACGATTTCGAACCGCTGCGCGACGCGATCGAGAAGCTGGCCCTGAACGACGCCTCGTTCAGCTACGAGATGGAGACCTCGGCCGCGCTCGGCTTCGGCTTCCGCTGCGGTTTCCTGGGCCTGCTGCACCTCGAGGTGATCCGCGACCGGCTGGAGCGCGAATACGATCTGGACCTCATCACCACCGCGCCCTCGGTGGTCTTCAAGCTGCACATGCGCGACGGCGAGGTCCGTGACCTGCACAACCCGGCCGACATGCCGGACCTGACGCTGGTCGACCACATCCAGGAACCGCGCATCAAGGCCACGATCATGGTGCCCGACGACTATCTGGGCGACGTGCTGAAACTGTGCCAGGACCGCCGCGGCATCCAGATGGACCTGACCTATGCGGGCAGCCGGGCGATGGTCGTCTATGACCTGCCGCTGGCCGAGGTCGTCTTCGACTTCTACGACCGGCTGAAGTCGGTCACCAAGGGCTATGCCAGCTTCGACTACCAGATCAGCGAATATCGCGAGGATTTCCTGGTCAAGATGTCGATCCTGGTGAATGACGAACCCGTCGATGCGCTGTCTATCATGGTCCATCGCGACCGCGCCGAAAGCCGCGGCCGCGTCATGGTCGAGAAGCTCAAGGAACTGATCCCGCGCCACATGTTCAAGATCCCGATCCAGGCCGCCATCGGCAGCCGCGTGATCGCGCGGGAAACCCTGTCGGCCATGCGCAAGGACGTGACCGCCAAATGCTATGGCGGCGACGCAACGCGTAAAAAGAAGCTGCTGGAAAAGCAGAAGGCCGGCAAGAAGAAGATGCGCCAGTTCGGCAAGGTCGAGATCCCTCAGACGGCCTTCATCCAGGCGCTCAAGATGGACACCTGATCCGCCACGGGCGGCCGCGTCGCGGTCGCCCGGCGGACCTTCGGGCATCGGTGCGCAGGCGCCGCTTGACCCAGATCAACACCCCCCGGAACCATCGCGGCTAATGTGGCGTCACCTTGTGAGGGAGACGACCATGCCGCGACTGTTCTTGCTTCTTCTGACGATCATCATGTCAAGCCTTGCGGGGGCAGGGGTGATCCTTGTTCTGGTCCTTGGCCATTACGGGATGCTGCCGATCCTGCTGGCTGCCGCGGCAGGGGCGGTGCTGGCCGTGCCGGTCACCTGGATCGTCACCCGCAGGATCCTGGCCGCCGAACGCCAGAGGCCGGGCTGACGGCAGGGGCGATAGCTAAAACCTGTGGTGTTTTCTCCTTCGCACGACAGGCATTCGCGCGCTAGGTTTCGGAGTGACCCCAGTATGCGAGAAGCCTCATGCCAGACAAGACCGCCGCCCTTTCCGGAATCGCCAGCCAACCGGCCGAAGCCGCCGCCATCCAGAACTCGCTCGACACCGTCCGCGAGCGTCTCGGGATGGAGGTCGCCTATCTTTCCGAATTCGTGGACGAGCGCGCGGTCTTCCGCGCCGTCAGCGCCCCCGGGCTCGAGGCGCTGATCCAGCCCAGCCAGAGCATGGATCTGCGCGAGGTCTACTGCAAACATATCCTCGACGGCGGCCTGCCGCGGCTGATGCCCGACACCAGTGCCCATGCCATCGCGACGGACCTTCCGATCACGCAGATGATCCCGATCGGCAGCCATCTCAGCGTGCCCGTCCATCGCCCCGACGGCAGCGTCTTCGGCATGTTCTGCTTTCTCAGCCGAACGCCGCGCCCTGACCTGAATGACGAGGCGCTGGCCTTGGTCGAAACCCACTCGGCCCTGGTCTCGACAAGGCTCGCCCTAGCCCCCGGCGCCTGATCTGGATTTGTCCCTCTGATCAAGCCTGTGTACGTGCTGTGCACGGGCTGTGGCCGCCCGGTGCATGACCCGTGCTGATGGACCACCGATCCAGAAAAAGGCCCCCTGCACCGGGTGCGGGGGGCCTTCATGGCATCAAGGTCGGGCAGGGATCACATCCCGGCCTGAACCTCGGCGCTTTCTTCCTGAACGACTTCACCGGCCGTCGAAAGATCGCGTCCGGCACCCTGCACGGTCTCGCAGGCGGCCAGGGTCATCATGGCCAGAATGGCGGTCAGTCCCAGAATCTTCTTCTGCATGGCATTGTTTCCTGTGCATAAATATCTGTGGCTGAACGCATCGGGGGCAAGGTGGTTCCCCTCAAAATGCCACGCCGGACCAGAGGCAGATATTGGCATAGGGCGTGAACTCTCCCGTGCGGACGATCGCCCGCGCCTCGGCGGTCCGGGCCTTGAACGCCTCGTGCGAAAGCCGCGTCACCTGGCCGATCTCCCGCTGGCAAAAGCGTTCCTGCAGTGCGGGTGCGGCCTCCTGCGCCAGCGCAGCCCGCTCCACGACCATCTCGGCCAGAACCGCGTCCAGAACGTCGAAGACGCTGGGGATCCCGCGGGTAAGAGCCAGATCGATGCAAGGTACCCCGCGCGGCACCGGCAGCCCCGCATCCCCGATCACCAGCAGGTCGCCATGCCCCAGCCTCGCGATCAGGCCCGACAGGTCGCCATGGAGCAGTGCCGTGCGTTTCATCGGGATCCCCTATTCCGCTGGAAGGATGTCGGCCAGATAGGCCATCATGTTGCCGCCCATGACCTTGGCGATCTGAGCCTCGGTCAGCCCCTGGTCCAGCAGCGCCTGCGTCAGCGCCGGCAGGTGCGCGGCGTCGATCGGCGAATCCACCGATCCGTCCCAGTCCGAGCCGAGCGAGACGTGGTCCTCGCCCGCCACCTCGATCGCCGCCGCGATGGCAGCCGCGATGTCGGCGGGCCTGTTCCCGCATACGACGTCCGACCAGTAACCGATGCCGATCAGACCGCCCGCATCGGCGATCCGGGCGACCAGGTCGTCGGGCAGGTTGCGGGGGCTGGGGCAGTGGCGGGTGATGCCGGTATGCGACAGGACGGGGCGCGTGCCTGGGATCGCCAGCACATCCTCGACCATCTGAGGTGCGGCATGGGTGACGTCGATGACCAGGCCCAGCTGCATCATGCGATCCACGACCTCGCGTCCAAAGTCCGACAGGCCAGCCCCGCTGCCACCTTCGCCATGCAGGCTGCCGCCCAGCTCGTTGTCAAAGAAGTGCGTCAGTCCCATCAAGCGAAAGCCCGCATCGTAGAGGACCTGAAGGTTGCCCAGATCGCCCTCCAGCGGATGCCCGCCCTCGGACCCCAGCAGGGCGCCCAGCACGCGCTGGCCGGCGGCACGATCCGCCAGCAGGGCCTGCAGGTCACCACGGGTCCGGATCACGCGCAGCCGGTCGGGGGCATGCCTGGCCGCGCGGTGCAGGGCCCCGGCCTGGACCAGCGCCCGCTCTCGCAGGGAAAACCAGGCGCGGGGCGGGCGCAGCTGCCCGATGAACAGCGGCGTGATATTGTCGCCGGCTTCGCTGCTGTTCTGGTCATAGTTCTGGCCACTGGGACTTTTGGTGACGGTGGTAAAGACCTGCAGCGCCATGTTGCCGTCCAGCAAGCGCGGCACGTCGCTGTGGCCCCGGTCCACCCGCACCAGCAGGTCCCGGTCCCAAAGAAGCGCGTCCGAATGCCAATCCCCGATCACCAGCCGATCATGCAGCGCCTGTGCCTCGGCTGAGGCCGGCCAGCCCTCCGCCGGCATGGTCATCGGGTTCAGCGCGCGTTCGACATAGGCCGGGGCAAAGGCCAGGAAAGCCCCCAGGGCTGCCAGCACCAGCAGTCCCAGTGCCAGCAGCAGGCGTCTCAGCATGGCACCCGCCGGTTGTCCCTGCCGCCGGGCCTCATGGCTCCAGCGCCTCCAACTGGTCGATGAGGTCCTCGATCATCGAGAGGCCCTTGTCCCAGAAGGCCGGGTCTGACGCGTCAAGGCCGAAGGGCGCCAGCAGCTCCTTGTGATGCATCGAGCCGCCCGCCTTCAGCAGGTCGAAATACTTGGCCTGAAACTCCGGCAGCCCGTCCTCGTAAGCCGCATAAAGCGCGTTCACCAGCCCGTCGCCAAAGGCATAGGCATAGACGTAGAAGGGCGAATGCACGAAATGCGGCACATAGGTCCAGAAGGTCTCGTAACCCGGCATGTATTCAAACACCGGCCCCAGGCTTTCGTGCTGCACCGACATCCACAGCGCGTTGATGTCGTCCGGCGTCAGCTCGCCCTCGGCGCGGGCGGCATGCAGCCGGCATTCAAAGTCGTAGAAGGCGATCTGGCGCACGACCGTGTTGATCATGTCCTCGACCTTGCCGGCCAGCAGCGCCTTTTTCTGCGCCGGATCGGTGGTCCGGGCCAGCAGGGCGCGGAAGGTCAGCATCTCTCCGAAGACGGAGGCGGTTTCCGCCAGCGTCAGGGGCGTCGATGCCAGCAATTCGCCCTGACCGGCGGCCAGGCGCTGATGGACGCCATGCCCCAGCTCGTGCGCCAGCGTCATCACGTCGCGCGGCTTGCCCAGGTAGTTCAGCAGGATATAGGGATGCGCCGTGGTGACCGTTGGATGGGCAAAGGCGCCGGGCGCCTTGCCGGGCTTCACGCCCGCATCGATCCAGCCCTTGTCGAAGAAGGGCCGCGCCAGATCGGCCAGTTCCGGCGAAAACCCGGCATAGGCGTCCAGCACCGTGTCCCTCGCCTCGGGCCAGTCGATGGTGCGCGGCGTTTCCGTGGGCAGCGGCGCATTACGGTCCCAGACCTGCAGCTTGTCCAGACCCAGCCAGCGCGCCTTCAGGGCGTAATAGCGGTGCGACAGGCGCGGATAGGCGTTCGTGACCGCATTGCGCAGGGCCTCGACCACTTCGGGTTCGACATGGTTCGACAGGTGCCGGCCATATTGCGGCGTGGGCATCTTGCGCCACTTGTCCTCGATGGCCTTTTCCTTGGCCAGCGTGTTGTGGATGCGCGCGAACAGACCGACATTGGCGGTGAAGACCTTTGCCAGCGCCCGCGCGCCAGCCTCGCGCCGGGCGCGATCATGGTCGGTCAGCAGGTTCAGCGTCGCTTCCAGGCCAAGCGTCTCGCCCTCGACCTCAAAGGTCAGGGCGGCGGTGGTTTCATCGAACAGACGGTTCCAGGCCGCGGCGCCGACGACCGACGTGTCGTGCAGGAACTGCTCCAACTCGTCCGACAGCTGATGGGGACGCATGGCGCGCATCCGGTCGAAGACGGGCTTGTAGCGCGCAGGACCGTCGGGCGCGGTGAAGACGGCCTGGTAGATGTCGTCCGGGATGCGGTTGAATTCCAGGCTGAAGAAGACCAGGGGTGTCGTCAGGTCGGTGATCCGGGCCTGAAGGTCGCCCATCTGCTTGGCACGGGCCGGGTCTGTGGTGTTCTGGTAATAGCGCAGCCCAGCATAGGACATGATCCGCCCGGCCAGGATGTCGATCTGCTGATAGGTCTCGATGCAGGCCAGCATCTGGGCCGCGGACAGCTGCGCCAGCTTGCCCTGGTATTCGGCGGCGAAGGACTGGACCATGCGGTCGAGGCTGTCGATGTCGGCGGCAAGCTGCGGGCTGTCCGGCGCGGGATAAAGATCGGTCAGGTCCCATTCGGGAAGATTTCCAAAGCTGTCGGAAGCCTGCGCCCGGTCCTTCGCGTCATATGCCATGATGCCTGCCATGATGGGTCCTTTCTGATGGTTGCCCAAGATGTGGACCCTGAGGCCGCCCGGCGCAAGGTCCGGTCAGAGGCGCGCGAAGGCCGGCGCCTGAATGACCGGTCCGCCGCCCGGCAGGTCGCCCCGGACCATCAGCCGGGTCCGTGCCGCCAGCGGCTGGAACCCGGCGCGCGCACAGAAGGCCGCGTCGCCGCGCACCACCACGGGGTGTTCACCCGCCTCGGCCAGGACCGCTGCCAGCAGCGCCTGACCCAGGCCGCGGCCCTGCAGCGCCGGATGCACCGCAAGCGACGCCAGCGAAAAGCCGGGCCGGTCGTCCAGCAGCGGCGCCAGCGCGGCGTGCCCCACCGGCAGGCCGCGCACATGCGCCACCAGCGACACCGCCAGATCGCCGTCGGCGCGCAGGTCGGCCAGCAGTTGCGCCTCCTCGGCATGGCCGAAGGCTGCGGTCAGAAGACGGTCCAGCCACTTATGGTCGGACGGCAGTTCCGGCCGGATCAGCGGGTGCAGGGCGTGGCAGTGCAGATCGCGAGAGATGCCTTGGCTGTCGCGGCCCCACTGGCTGTCCGCGTTGCGCGCCTGATGCGCCGCAAAGGCGTCCTCGTCGGCAAAGACCTCGTCCAGCGTCCAGACCAGCGGGTCGTCCCCCTGCGCGATGTCGAACCGCAGGCAGCCCGGCTCGGCCCGGCTGAGTTCGACATGGCGCGGCAGCAGGTCCAGCGCCATCAGCATCTGGCCCATGTCCGCGCAGGTCAGCCGCCCCTCGACCGTGACCAGCGGCCGGGACAGGGTGACGGCGGTGCCGCTGGTGTCGGTCGGGGTAGGTGCGTGGGTTCCGCAGCAGCTACAGCTCATGGCGCATCCTTCCGATGGGTGTGGCAGAAGATCATCGGGCAGGGGCGGCAGGTCAAGCGGCGCGATGCCCGGACACGCGTGCCGTGAGGGTCGGGACGCGCGGATCCCGCCGCGCATCGCCTTGGCGCGGGGCGGGCCTGGGCCGCCTTATTCCCACTCGATCGTGCCCGGGGGCTTGGAGGTGATGTCATAGGTGCAGCGGTTGATGCCCTTGACCTCGTTGATGATCCGGGTCGCCGTTTCGCCCAGGAATTCGTGGGTGAAGGGATAGAAATCCGCCGTCATGCCATCGACCGAGGTGACGGCGCGCAGCGCGCAGGCGAAATCATAGGTGCGCCCGTCGCCCATCACGCCCACGGTGCGCACGGGCAGGATCGCGACGAAAGCCTGCCAGATCTCGTCATAAAGGCCGTGCCGGCGGATCTGGTCGATGAAGACCGCATCCGCCTTGCGCAGGATCTCCAGCTTTTCGCGGGTGATCTCTCCGGGGCAGCGGATCGCGAGACCCGGGCCGGGGAAAGGGTGGCGGCCGATGAAGCTCTCTGGCAGGCCCAGTTCGCGACCCAGTTCGCGGACCTCGTCCTTGAACAGCTCGCGCAGCGGTTCGACCAGCTTCAGGCCCATCTTCTCGGGCAGGCCGCCGACATTGTGGTGGCTCTTGATCGTGACCGAAGGCCCGCCGCTGAAGCTGACGCTTTCGATCACGTCGGGATAGAGGGTGCCCTGCGCCAGGAACTCGGCGCCCTCGATCTCTCCGGCATAGCGCTGGAAGACGTCGATGAACAGCCGGCCGATGGTCTTGCGCTTGACCTCGGGGTCGCTGACCCCTTCCAGCGAACCCAGGAACAGCTCGGTCTCATCCGCATGGATCAGCGGGATGTTGTAGTTGTCGCGGAACATCTTCACGACTTCCTCGGCCTCGTTCAGCCGCAGAAGCCCGTGATCGACGAAGACGCAGGTCAGCTGGTCGCCGATCGCCTCGTGGATCAGCACTGCCGCCACGCTGCTGTCCACGCCACCCGACAGACCGCAGATGACCTTGCGGTCGCCCACCTGCTCGCGGATCTTGCGAATCGCCTCGTCCTTGTAGGAGGCCATGGTCCAGTCGCCGGTAAAGCCCGCCATCCGGACGAAGTTCTCCAGCATGATGCGGCCGTTCGGGGTATGATGCACCTCCGGGTGGAACTGCACGGCATAGAAGTGGCGCGTCTCGTCCGCGATCATCGCCATAGGCGCGTTGGGCGAGGTGCCGATGACCTCGAAGCCCGGGGCCAGGACCGTGACGCGGTCGCCATGGCTCATCCAGACTTCCTCGCGGCCTGTTCCGAACAGTCCCGAGAAGATCCCGTCGCCCTTGTGCCCCGGCGCCGGCGCGATGAAGGCCCGGCCGTATTCGGCGTGGTGGCCGGCCTCGACCTTGCCGCCCAGCTGCTCCATCATGACCTGCTGGCCATAGCAGATGCCAAAGACCGGCACCCCCAGCTCGAACACCGCCTGCGGGGCGCGCGGGCTGCCGTCCTGGGTGACGCTGGCGGGGCTGCCCGACAGGATGATCGCCTTTGGCGCCATCTCGTGCAGGACCTTGTCGGTCACCGTGTTGAACGGGTGGATTTCGCAATAAACGTTCAGCTCTCGCAGGCGACGCGCGATCAGCTGCGTCACCTGGCTGCCGAAGTCGATGATCAAAAGGCGCTGGTGCTGGGTCATGGATGCGCTTTAAGCGCGGTTTCATGGCCTTGCAAGAGTTTCGCAACAGGGCGCAGGCGGAACCTGCGCCCGTGGCGGGCGTTGGCCCGCAACGTCCGCGCGCATCCGCGCCAGTCCCCAGAGGTGTCCCCGTGTTCAGATCCAGCGTTCCGTTTGCCTGCGCCCTTTTTCTTGCGGCCTGCGATACCGTTCCCCTGCCGCCCGCGCAGGATGCGCAGCCCCCGGCGGAACAGGCGCTGGCCGCCCAGTGCAGCGGCGATGCCACCCTGTCGGCACGGCTCAGCAGCGCCGTGAACGCCGCGCGCTCGGCCGAAGGCAAGACCCTGCTGGAGACTGTGGCGCCGCTGGACCAGATCGCCCAGTCCCATGCCTGCGACATGGCCCGCATGGGACGCGCCAGCGTCGCGGGGTCGAACGGATCGAACGTCGTGGATCGGGCGCGCGCGGTGGAATATCCGACCTGCGGCGTCGTGCAGCTGGTCGGGGCGGGCGGCACGCCGGAAGGCACGGTCTCGGCTTGGCTGGTGCCCGGCCCGCAGCGGGAGCAGGTCCTGGGCCAGCTGAGCTACCAGATCGGCAGCGGCGTGGCCCGCGGGGCCGATGGGCGCCTGTGGCACAGCACCGTCCTGGGCAACAACTGCCAGTAAGGCATCCGGGGCGACCCGGATCACCGACATGAAAAAGGCCCGCCGGTTGATCCTGCGGGCCTTTCGCTGTTCGACGATCGTATTGCCTTATTTCTCGGGCAACAGCCCGCGCGGGGCAAAGCGCAGCACCAGCAGCAGCACCAGGCCCATGGCGATGAAGCGCATGTGCGGGGCGCTGTCCAGCAGATGCGCCTTGAAGGCGCTGTCGGGCAGCGGGCCGGTCAGCAGGGCGATCAGGGCAGGGCCCCAGACCTCGGCCTTGATCCACAGGAACCAGATCGTCACCGATCCCAGCACCGCGCCCCAGTTGTTGCCGGACCCGCCCACGATGACCATGACCCAGATCAGGAAGGTATAGCGCAGCGGGTTGTAGCTGGTGGGCGCCAGAAGCCCGTCCAGCGTGACCATCATCGCGCCCGCGATGCCGATGACCGCCGATCCCAGGATGAAGACCTGTAGGTGGCGGCGGGTGACGTCCTTGCCCATCGCCTCGGCCGCGGTCTCATTGTCGCGGATGGCGCGCATCATGCGGCCCCAGGGCGATTTCAACGCCAGTTCCGCCAGCAGGATGATGACCAGCAGCACCACCAGGAACAGCGACATATAGCTGAGCTTGACCCAGATGCCCGACGCCTCGGCCGCCGGAAAGCCCCAGCCCGCCGCGAAATCGACGAAATCCGCGTTGCGCTGCAGCTCGACCTCCTGCGCGACGGGGCGCGGGATCGAGGTGATGTTCTTGACGCCGCGCGCCAGCCAGTCCTCGTTCTTCATGATGGCGACGATGATCTCGCCGATGCCCAGGGTCGCGATCGCCAGGTAGTCCGAGCGCAGGCCAAGCGCCACCTTGCCGACCGCCCAGGCCGCGGCGGCCGCAAAAAGCCCGCCGACCAACCAGGAGAACAGGACCGGCATGCCAAGGCCGCCGATATTGCCGTTGCGGGCCGGGTTGTTGGCCTCGATCGCGGTCACGGCCGGATCGAACAGCCAACGATAGGCCACGAAGCCCGCGACCAAGACGACCGTGACGACGATGCCGCTGCGGGTGCGCGTCCAAGCCAGCTTGGCCATGGCCAGCGTCCCCAAGCCGACCACCAGGGCCAGCAGCAGCCGGGGTACGCCTGCCTGCCACGCACCCTCGACCGGCGGCAGCGAGATCAGGACCGGGGCAAGCGCGCCCATGGCCAGAAAGCCCACGACCCCCACGTTGAAGAGGCCCGCATAGCCCCATTGCATGTTCACCCCAAGCGCGGTGATCGCCGAGATCAGCCCCATGTTCAGGATCGCCAGCGAGGTGTTCCAGCTGCCCGAGAACATGCTGTTGCGGACGGTGCCTTCCAGCACGAACAGCGCGGCCAGCACCGCGAACAGGATCGGTGCGCGCCACGGGCTGGAGGAGGTTGCGGCCTGACGGTTGGTTGCCATGATGGTTCCCCCTTACACCGATTTGCCGCGGAACAGGCCGGTGGGCCTGAAAAGCAGCACGACGATCAGAATGACGAAGCTGACCGCGAACTTGTATTCCGTGCCCAGCAGCTGCATCAGCCCGCCCGGCTCGTACCAGGGGGCCAGGTAGCCCACGACCTTGACCCAAGGGTAGGTGACGGCGACCTCGGAGAACGCCACCAGGAACCCGCCCGCGATGGCGCCGACCGGGTTGCCCAGGCCCCCCACGATGGCCGCCGCAAAGATCGGTAGCAGGATCTGAAAATAGTTGAAGGCCTTGAAGGATTTGTCGAGGCCGTAAAGCGTCCCCGCGATGGTCGCCAAGCCCGCCGCGATGATCCAGGTCAGGCGCACCACGCGTTCGGGGTCGATCCCCGATAGAAGGGCCAGGTCCTCGTTGTCGGAATAGGCGCGCATCGCCTTGCCGGACTTGGTCCGGTTCAGGAACCAGAACAGTGCAGCAACCACCAGGATGGCCACGACCAGCGTCAGCGCCTGCGTGCTGCGCAGGGCCAGCCCTTCGGGCAGGCCGGTTATCTCGCGGAAGGTGCGCACGTCCATGATGAACCGCGCTCCGTCGTCAAACCGGTATTCGTCCACCCCGATCAGCAGGCGCGTCAGGCCGTTCATGACGAACATGACGCCGACCGAGGCCATGACCAGGATGATCGGCGCGGCCTTCTGCCGGCGATAGAACTTGTAGACCGCGCGGTCGGTGCCCAGCACCAGCAGCGCGGTCAGCGCAATGCCGATCGGCAGGGCGATCAGCGCGGTGGGCAGCGGCCCGGCCGTGATGCCGATGCCCTGCAGACCCCAGGTCAGCAGGATCACGGTTGCCGTGCCAAAGGCCATGGTGTCGCCATGCGCGAAGTTCGAGAACCGCAGGATGCCGTAGATCAGCGTGACGCCAAGCGCGCCAAGCGCCAGCTGCGCGCCATAGGCGGCCGCCGGAATGAAGACGAAGTTCAGAAAGACCACGAGGGCATTCAGGAAATCCACGGCTCAGCCCCCCAGGAAGGTGCGGCGCACCTCGTCGTTCTGCATCAATTCGCGGCCGGTGCCGGTATGGGCATTCGCGCCCTGCACCAGCACATAGGCCTTGTCGGCAATCATCATCGCCTGGCGGGCGTTCTGTTCCACCATCAGGACCGGCAACCCGCCGCGCGCGATGGCGATGATGCGGTCGAACAGTTCATCCATGACGATGGGGCTGACGCCCGCGGTGGGTTCGTCCAGCATCAGGACCTGCGGCTGCGTCATCAGCGCCCGCCCGACGGCCACCTGCTGGCGCTGACCGCCCGACAATTCGCCCGCGGCCTGACGCCGCTTTTCGGCGACGGCGGGAAAGAGGTCATAGACCTGCTCCATCGTGGCCTTGATGTCGTCGCGGCGGATATAGGCGCCCATCTCCAGGTTTTCCTCGACCGTCATGGACGGGAAGATGTTGTTCACCTGCGGCACGAAGCCCATGCCCGCCTTGACCCGGTCCTGCGGGTTCAGCGCCGTGATGTCCTGGCCATTCAGGCGCACGCTGCCCTGGCGCAGGTTCAGCATGCCGAAGATCGCCTTCATCGCGGTCGACTTGCCGGCGCCGTTCGGGCCGACGATCACGGCGATCTGGCCCTGTTCGACCGCGATGGTGCAATCATGCAGGATGTCGGCACCCTTGCCATAGCCGCCGGTCATGTTCTCGCCGATCAGGAAGGGATCGCCTGCGCGCCCCGCGCCCACGGGGCCGGATCTGCGGGTGCCGTCGATGGTGCCCATGCCCTTGGTGTTGACCACCGACGCGTCGCGGTTGCCGCGGTTGCCGAAGGTCGCGTTTTGATCGCTCATGCGCCCACCATGTCCTTGTTTTTCAGGCCGGTGCCCAGATAGGCCTCGATCACCGCCTCGTTCTTCATGATGTCCTGAGCGCTGCCCTTGGCCAGGACCTTGCCCTCGGCCATGACGATCACCGGGTCGCAGAGCTTGCCGATAAAGTCCATGTCATGCTCGATCACGCAGAAGGTATAGCCGCGTTCCTTGTTCAGGCGGATGATCGCGTCGGCAATGGTCATCAGCAGGGTGCGGTTCACGCCGGCGCCGACCTCGTCTAGGAAGACGACCTTGGCGTCGACCATCATCGTGCGCCCCAGCTCCAGCAGCTTCTTCTGTCCGCCCGACAGGTTGCCGGCCTTCTCGTGGGTCAGGTGGCGGATGGTCAGGAAATCAAGGACCTCGTCCGCCTTGCGTCGCAGCTCGGCCTCCTCGCGCTCGATCCGACCGCGCTGGAACCAGGTCTTCCAGATCGTCTCGCCCGCCTGCGCGCCGGGGACCATCATCAGGTTCTCGCGCACGGTCATGCTGGCGAATTCATGCGCCAGCTGGAAGGTCCGCAGCAACCCCTTGTGAAACAGCGCGTGCGGGGGCAGGCCAGTAATGTCCTCGCCATCCATCAGCACGCGCCCCGAAGTGGGTGGCAGGACGCCCGCGATGACGTTGAACAGCGTCGACTTGCCCGCGCCGTTCGGGCCGATCAGCCCGGTAATCGATCCGGTCTCGATCGTCAGGCTGGCGCCGCCGACGGCACGGAACCCGCCGAAATGTCTGTGAAGGTCCTCGACCTTGATCATGCTTTCTACTTCCCTGTCTTCACATTCGGGGTGAAGATGTGCCGTCAAGCGGCTATTATCATTGCAAAATGGCCCGGCACCCAGAAGGTGCCGGGCCGTATCGCCTCAGCTGTGATCAGCGATAGCCGACGACCTCGATCTTGCCATCGGTGAACTGGATCTCGCGGTAGGAGCCTGCCGATTCACCGGCACCCACCATCTCGACCGCCGTGGCGCCGACATAGTCGACGTCGCCGCCGCCGTTAATGATCTCCAGCGCCTTGGCCAGGTCGCCCGGCAGGATCTTTTCGCCCGGCTCATTGGCGACATCCATGATGCTGCCCTTGTAGGCGGCGGGATCGGTGCTGCCGGCCTTCGCCATGGCCAGCATGATCAGCGCGGCCGCATCATAGGCCTCGGCCGAGAAGGCGCCCGAGCCGTCAAAGCCCGCCTCTTCCGCCATCGACAGGTACTTGTCGCGGCCCTCGCCCTCGGCGGCCGGGTTCTGGCCAAAGCTGCCGTCGATCTCGGTGCCGAAGTTGGTCTCCAGCGCGGTGCCGACCATGCCGTCCGGGAAGACGAAGGTCTCGAAGGCGCCGGTGTCCAGCGCCGCGCGCACCACGCCCGAACCGCCTTGGTCCACATAGCCCGCCACGACCAGCGCATCGCCGCCGGCCGCCGCAAGGGCCGCAACCTCGGCCGAATAGTCGGCCTTGCCGTCGTCATGGGCGCTGTTGACGGTGACGGTGCCGCCCTTGGCCTCGTAGGCGGCCTGGAAGCTGTCGGCCAGCCCCTTGCCGTAGTCGTTGTTGGTATAGGTGACGGCCACGGTCTCGACGCCGCGTTCCATGAGGATGTCGGCCATCACTTCACCTTGGCGCGCGTCCGAGGGCGAGGTGCGGAAGAACAGCCCGTCATCCTCGATCGTCGAGAGCGCCGGCGAGGTCGCCGAGGGCGAGATCATCACGATGCCGTTGGTCTTGGCGACGTTTTCCAGCGAGGCGATCGTCTCGCCCGAGCACATGCCACCAATGATGCCCTTGACGCCTTCGGAGGCGATCAGGCGTTCCACGGTGGCGGTGGCCGCCGCGGCATCGATGCAGGTGGAGTCGCCGGTCACCGGCGTGACGGTCGTGCCGTCCAGCAGCAGGCCGGACTCGCTGACTTCCTTCATGGCCATTTCGGCGCCCTGCTGCATCGCGGGTGCCAAGGATTCCAGCGGGCCGGTGAAGCCGAGCGAGATGCCCAGCTTGATATCTTCAGCGCCTGCGGCACCGGCGATCAATGCGCCGGCGGCGGTCGCAAGAAGAAGCTTTCTCATTCGATGTCTCCCAGTTGGAACGTTGTCCTGGAAGGCAGGTTAGAAGCGCAAAAATGAAAAAGAAAGTGTGATGTCGCGACGATTTGCATGGTCTTAAGGATAGATTGTCCAAGTTGACCTAACGCCACCCAAGCCTTTCGTCACGACGCACCAGGCGTCCACCCAGGGTCATCACCAGCCAGCCGATCAGGAAGCCCAGGGCCGCGGCAATCAGCCCGGCACGGGTCAGGGGCAGGGCGGGGCTGAAATCGCCCCAGGTGGCGCGCAGCGTCTCGGTGTCGCGAAGGCGGTGCGGCAGCAGCATCCGTTCCAGCGGTCCTGCCAGGCGCAGCATCTGGAGGTCGGACCGTGCCCGGTCCAGCCTGCGGAAGGCGTGGCGCATGTCCTGCTGATGGGCGTCGCGGAAGGCGCTGCCGGACAGATCCGCCAGCGCCTCGGTCCGGGTCAGCCCGGCGCGGGTGGCGCTGGCGTCGAATTCCTCCGCGACCCGCGACAGCGCGTCGACCTGCCCGCCGAGGCGCTGCACATACTGGTCGCTGAAGGCCGGGAACTGCGACAGGACGGCGGCAAGGATCGCCGCCACCACCAGTCGCAGCAGCCCGATCATCTGTCCTGAACCGACAGGCCCAGCACCGGCTGATAGATCTGCTGCAGGCGCGCGATGGCGTCCTTGGGCGAGATCTCCTCGCTGGTGCCGGTGCGGCGGTTGGTCAGCTCGACCTTGTTGTTGGCCAGGCCGCGCGGGCCGACCGTGATCCGCCAGGGCAGGCCGACCAGGTCCATCGAGGCGAACTTGGCGCCCGCCCGTTCATCGCGGTCGTCATAGAGCGGGTCCAGCCCGCGCGCCTGCAGCTCGGCATAGATCGCCTCGCAGGCGCTGTCGGTCGAATTGTCGCCCTGCTTCAGGTTGACGATGCCGACATGGAAGGGGGTCACGCCCTCGGGCCAGATGATGCCGCGCTCGTCGTGGTTGGCCTCGATGATCGCGCCCAGCAGGCGGCTGACGCCGATGCCGTGGCTGCCCATGTGGACCGGCACGCGCGCGCCGTCGGGTCCCACGACCGTGGCGCCCATCGGTTCCGAATACTTGGTGCCGAAATAGAAGATCTGGCCGACCTCGATGCCGCGGGCGGTGCGGCGACGCTCTTCGGGGATCTGGTCGAACAGCGCCTGGTCGTGGGTCTCGTCGGTGCGGGCATAGCGGCTGGTGAATTCCTCCAGCACGCCTTGGCATTCCTCGACGCTGTCATAGTCGATGGCGCGGTCGCCAAAGGTCAGGTCGGTGATCTGGCTGTCATAGAACACCTCGGATTCCCCGGTTTCCGCCAGCACCAGGAATTCGTGGGTGTAATCGCCGCCGATCGGCCCGCCGTCGGCCCGCATCGGGATCGCCTGCAGGCCCATGCGCTCGTAGCTGCGCAGATAGCTGACCAGGTGGCGGTTATAGGCGTGCAGCGCATCTTCCTTGGTCAGGTCGAAGGTATAGCCGTCCTTCATCAGGAACTCGCGCCCGCGCATCACGCCGAACCGCGGGCGGATCTCGTCGCGGAACTTCCACTGGATGTGATACAGCGTCAGCGGCAGGTCCTTGTAGCTGTTCACGTGGCTGCGGAAAATGTCGGTGATCATCTCCTCGTTCGTGGGACCGTACAGCAGGTCGCGCTTGTGGCGGTCCTTCACGCGCAGCATTTCCTCGCCATAGTCGTCATAGCGGCCGGATTCGCGCCACAGGTCGGCGGGCTGCAGGGTCGGCATCAGCATCGGGATGTGCCCAGCGCGCTGCTGTTCCTCGTGGACGATCTGCTCGATGCGCTTGAGAACCTTGAAGCCCAGGGGCAGCCAGGAATAGATGCCCGCCGTCTGCTGCTTGATCATGCCGGCGCGCAGCATCAGCCGGTGGCTGACGATCTGCGCCTCCTTGGGGTCTTCCTTCAGCACGGGCAGGAAATAACGCGACAGACGCATGGTCGGAGGTCCTTCAAAGCGGTTCGGGCGCAGGGTTAACGGATCGGCCCCTGCTTGCCAAGCATCGCGCTTGCAACCGCCGCGGCACGGCGGCACATTCGCGACATTCACAGCAAAGGTCGAAACGATGCGCATCCCCGTTCGCAAGCAGGTCATGTGGTGGGGCATCGGCGCCTTTGCGCTGCTGCTGACGCTGTGGCTTCTGGGGCAGGCGGTGCTGCCCTTCATCCTGGGCGCGGGCGTGGCCTACCTGCTGGATCCGGTGGCCGACCGGCTGGAGCGTGCGGGCCTGTCGCGGACCATGGCTGTCGTCGCCATCACCTTCGTCGTCGTGCTGGCCTTTGTCGCGCTGGTGCTGCTGGTCCTGCCGGTCCTGATCCGCCAGGCCTATGCCCTGATCGAGACGGCGCCTCAGATGATCGAACAGGGCCGCGCCTATGTCACCGCGCGCTTTCCCGACGTGATCCCCCAGGGCGCCGGGCTGGAGCAGACGCTGCTGGACATGCAGGCGACGATCGGGGAACAGGCCGGCCGCGTGGCCGGAACCGTGCTGGGCTCGGTCCGCGGCGTGATCGGGGTGATCGCGCTGCTGGTGATCGTGCCGGTCGTGGCCTTCTACCTGCTTCTGGACTGGGACCATATGGTGTCCGCCGTCGACCGGCACCTGCCGCGCGAACATGCCCCGACCGTCCGCCAACTGGCCTCCGAGATCGATGACGCCCTGTCGGGCTTCGTGCGCGGGCAGGCGGTGGTGATCCTGATCCTGGGCACCTGGTATGCCTTTGGCCTGATGCTGGTCGGGCTGCCCTTCGGCTTCTTCATCGGGATCATGGCGGCAGTGCTGTCCTTCATCCCTTATGTGGGCGTGCTGATCGGGGGGGCCACGGCAATCGGCGTGTCGCTCTTCAGCTTCTGGGGGGACCCGCTTTGGATCGGTGCCGTCGTCGCGATCTTTGCCATCGGCCAGATCGTCGAGGGCAACTATCTTCAGCCCAAGATCGTCGGCGGGCATGTGGGGCTGCACCCGGTCTGGCTGCTGCTGGCGCTGTCGGTCTTCGGTGCCTTGTTCGGCTTTGTGGGCCTAGTCATGGCGGTGCCGATGGCGGCGGCGCTTGGCGTGCTGGCGCGCTTCATGATCGCGCGCTATCGTGACAGTCCCCTTTACACCGGGCAGGCCGTGCCCCAAGAACCCGCGCAGCCGATCCTGGTCGAGATGGTCCCGACCGGCACCGTGGCCGACCGGCTGCGCGCAGCCCGGCTGGCGGTCGATCGCGTCCGCAGCCAGCAGGAGATCGACACGATGCAGGAAGACCTGATGCGCCGCAACACCGACTAGGGCGAGACCGCGTGACCCGTTTCCCCCTCTCGCGACAGCTGACGCTTGACCTGACGACGCCGCCCGCCCATGCGCGGGCCGATTTCCTGCCCGCGCCGGCAAACCACGCGGCACTGGCGGCGCTGGACCGGCCGCAGGACTGGCCGCAAGGGCGCATGCTGCTGGTCGGACCCGAGGGATCGGGCAAGACCCATCTGGCGGCCTTCTGGGCGGCCGAGAACGGCGCACGCCGCATCTCGGCCGCGGCGCTGCGGCCCGATGCCGCCGACCTGCTGGCGGCCGAGGGCGGGGCGGTCGTGGTCGAGGATGCCGATCACGCGGGCTTTGCGGCCGGGGCGGAACAAGCGCTGTTCCACCTGTGGAACCTCTGCGCGCCGCGCGACTGCCTGCTGCTGCTGACGGCGCGGACGCCGCCGCGGGACTGGGGCCTGGTGCTGCCGGACCTGCGAAGCCGGATGGACGCGATGCCGCAGGTGCATCTGGGCCCGCCCGACGAGGCGCTGCTGGCCGCCGTGCTGGTCAAGCTGTTCGCGGACCGCCAGCTGTCCGTGCCCGCCGGGCTGATCGACTGGCTGGTCCTGCACACCGATCGCGACCTGGGGCTGGCGCGCCGGCTGGTGACGGCCATGGACCATGCGGCCATGGCCCAGAAGGGTCCCGTGACGCGCCGCATCGCCGCAGAGCTTCTGGACAAGCTGACCGAGCGTGACGCATGATCCGGCCACCCCCGCAGACCGGATCACCATGACACAGGCCGATTTTCTCCGCTCTCCCTTTCCCGAACCCAAGGACCTGCCGGAGGGCCTGCCCGACGGCGGTGGCCGTTTCTTCAACCGCGAACTCAGCTGGCTGTCCTTCAACTGGCGCGTGCTGGACGAGGCGCGCAATCCCCGGGTGCCGCTGCTGGAACGGCTGCGCTTCGTGTCGATCAGCGCGACCAACCTGGACGAATTCTACACCGTGCGCGTGGCCGGCCTGCGCGAACTGGTGCGCGAGGGAAACACCACGCCCTCGGATGACGGGCTGACCCCGGCGGAACAGCTGTCCCTGATCAACGCCGACGCCCGCCGCCTGATGGGGGCGCAGCAGGGCGTCTGGAACGCGCTGCGGCGCGAGATGGAGCAGGAGGGCATCGTCATTCTGTCCCGCCAGCGCCTGACACGGGCCGAGGAAGAATTCCTGCACGATCATTTCGAGAGCCGGGTCTTCCCGGTCCTGTCGCCGCTGGCCATCGACCCCGCCCATCCCTTTCCCTTCATCCCCAACACCGGCTTTTCGCTGGCGCTGGAACTGGCGCGCGAGACCGACGGCCGGCAGATGCAGGCGCTGCTGCCGATCCCTGCGCAGCTGCCGCGCTTTGTGCCCCTGCCGGGGGGCGAGCGCTTTCTGCGGCTGGAAGACCTGCTGCTGATGCATCTGTCCAGCCTGTTTCCGGGCTATCGCGATGTCGGGCATTGCAGCTTTCGCGTGCTTCGCGACAGCGACCTGGAGGTCGAGGAAGAGGCCGAGGACCTGGTCCGTGAATTCGAGACCGCGCTGAAGCGCCGCCGGAGGGGCAGCGTCATCCGCCTCAAGATCACGTCGGGATCGCCGCTGCGCCTGCGCCGCCTGATCATGGAGGAGCTGGAGGTCAGCCCGGACGAGGTGGTCGAGGTTGAGGGCCTGCTGGGCATGGCGGACCTTGCCGAACTGGTCCTGGACAGTCGCCGCGACCTGATGTGGCCCACCTTCATCCCGCGCGTCCCCGAGCGGGTGCAGGACCACGGCGGCGACATGTTCGCGGCCATCCGGCACAAGGACATGCTGCTGCACCATCCCTACGAGACCTTCGACATGGTGGTGCGCTTTCTGGCGCAGGCGGCGCGCGATCCCGACGTGCTGGCGATCAAGCAGACGCTTTACCGCACCAGCCGCGACAGCCCCATCGTCGACGCGCTCTGCGAGGCGGCAGAGGCCGGCAAGTCCGTGACCGCGCTGGTGGAGTTGAAGGCGCGCTTTGACGAGGCCGCCAACATCCGCCAGTCCCGCCGGCTGGAGCGGGCGGGTGCGCATGTCGTCTATGGCTTCGTCAACTACAAGACCCATGCCAAGATCAGCACGATCGTCCGGCGCGAGGGCGACGGCCTGGTGACCTATACCCATTACGGCACCGGCAACTATCATCCGATCACGGCACGCATCTACACCGACCTGTCGCTGTTCACCTGCAACCCGGCGCTTGGGCGGGATGCGACCAAGGTTTTCAACTACTTGTCCGGATATGTTCAACCGGCCGGGCTGGAGAACCTGTCGATCTCTCCCATCGACCTCAAGTCGCGGCTGATCGACCTGATCGGGCGCGAGGCCGAATATGCCCGACAGGGTCGGCCTGCCGCGATCTGGGCAAAGATGAACGCCCTGATCGAAAAGGACGTGATCGAGGCGCTCTATACGGCCAGCGCGGCGGGGGTCAAGATCAGCCTGGTCGTCCGCGGGATCTGCGGAATTCGCCCCGGAGTCAAAGGCTTGTCCGAGAATATTCGCGTGAAATCCATCGTCGGCCGTTATCTGGAGCATTCCCGGATCGTCTGCTTTGGCAGCGGCCACGGGCTGCCTTCGCCCAAGGCGCGGGTGTTCATCAGCTCGGCCGACTGGATGGACCGCAACCTGAACCGCCGGGTCGAGACGCTGGTCGAATGCGTCAACGAAACCGTCAAGGCGCAGATCGTCAATCAGGTCATGGCGGCGAACATGGCCGACGAGGCCCAAAGCTGGCTGTTGCAACCCGATGGCCGCTTTCTGCGATATCTTCCGGAAGGCCGTGACGACCTGTTCAACTGTCACCGCTTTTTCATGGAAAATCCGTCACTCTCCGGACGGGGAACGGCCGGCGCCCGAGACGTTCCGGCACTGACCCATTCGGCGGATTGACGCTTTGCCCCCTGCGGGGCAGGAAGCGGACAGAATATGGTGAAGGGCGTGAAGATGAACGGCGTGCGGACGACAAGTGGCCAGACGATCGAGCCATTCGGCAACAAGCTGCGCAAGCTGCCAAAGCGTGCCCTGACGCGGGTGGGGATCGTGGATGTGGGTTCGAACTCGATCCGGCTTGTGGTGTTCGACGGGGCCGCGCGATCGCCGGCCTATTTCTACAACGAAAAGGTCATGGCCGGCCTGGGCCAGGACATGGCCCGCACCGGGCGCCTGAATCCGAAGGGGGTAGAGCGGGGATTTTCGGCGCTGGCGCGCTTTGCCGCGTTGGCCCGCAGCATGAATATCGAGCCGCTGACCTGCGTGGCGACCGCCGCCGTGCGCGAGGCCGAGGACGGCCCCGCTTTCCAGGCGCATGTCGAGCGCGAGACCGGCATGAAGATGTGGGTCATCGACGGCGAGGAAGAGGCGCGGCTGTCGGCGCAGGGGGTGCTGCTGGGCTGGCCGGACGCCAAGGGGCTGGTCTGCGACATCGGCGGAAACTCCATGGAACTGGCCGAGGTCGAGGCGGGCAAGGTGGGCCGGCGCGTGACCTCGCCGCTCGGGCCCTTCCGGCTGCAGCAGGTTCCCCCGGAGAAGCTCCGCGACCACATCGCCGGCATCCTGGCAGGCCTTGCCGAGCAGATGGGCACCGGGCACGAGCGCATCTACCTGGTGGGTGGCTCGTGGCGGGCCATCGCGCGCCTGGACATGGAGCGCAGCGGCTATCCGATGACGGTGCTGCACGAATACCGCATGACGCCAGATGCGGTGGCCAGGACGGTGGACTGGATCGGAAAGCACGACCTGAACACGCTGCGCGCCAAGGTCGGCATCTCGTCGTCGCGGATCGAGTTGGTGCCGCTGGCTTCTCAGGTGCTGTCGCAGCTGATCGAGGTTTTCCAGCCCGCCGAACTGGCCGTGTCCAGCTATGGGATCCGCGAGGGGCTTCTCTACGAGCATATGTCGGACACGCTGCGCCGCCGCGATCCGCTGATCGAGGCCGCCCGCTTCACCGAAAAGCAGATGGCGCGGCTGCCCGGTTTCGGCAAGAAGCTCTATCACTTCCTGCTGCCGCTGTTCCCGGACCTGCCGCCCGAACGCGACCGGCTTTATCGTGCCGCCTGCCTTTTGCACGATACGGCCTGGCGCGCGCATCCCGACTATCGGGCCGAGGCCTGTTTCGACAACGTGACCCGCGCCAACATGGCCGCGCTCAGCCACCCCGAACGGATCTTTTTGGGGCTGGCGCTGCTGCATCGCTACAAGAACAGCCGCGCGCAGTCGCAGATGGCGCCGCTGTTCGAGCTGCTGGATGCGGAACAGATCCGGGAGGCCGAGATCCTTGGCAAGGCCATGCGTTTCGGCGCGATGTTCGCCATTGACGACCCCGCCGATGCCGCCAAGCTGCATCCCAGTCCGGATGGACTGCTGGAACTGCGCCTGACCGGCACCGGCCGACAGCTGATGGGCGAGGTCGCGGAAGCGCGCTTCCTGTCGCTGTGCAAATCAATGGGGTTGGACTGCAGGATCACCTGATCCCGCCAAGCTGCTTTTCAACCGACAATGCAAAAAGGGCGCCCCGTGGGGCGCCCTTTCCGTTTGCCGGATGGCAGGGGGATGATTACATCATCCCGCCCATGCCGCCCATGTCGGGCATGCCGCCGCCAGCGCCCTGGCCCTTGGGCTCGGGCTTTTCGGCGATCATGGCTTCGGTGGTGATCAGCAGGCCGGCCACCGAAGATGCATCTTCCAGCGCGGTGCGGACGACCTTGGCCGGATCGATGACGCCGAACTTGAACATGTCGCCATATTCTTCGGTCTGCGCGTTGAAGCCAAAGGCCTTGTCAGAGGATTCGCGGACCTTGCCGGCCACCACGGCACCGTCGACACCGGCGTTCTCGGCGATCTGGCGCATCGGAGCTTCCAGCGCGCGGCGCACGATGGCGATCCCCGCATCCTGGTCGCTGTTCACGCCCGTCACGCCTTCCAGCGCCTTGCCACCCTGGACCAGGGCCACGCCGCCGCCGACGACAACGCCTTCCTGAACGGCCGCACGGGTCGCGTTCAGCGCATCGTCAACACGGTCCTTGCGTTCCTTGACTTCGATCTCGCTCATGCCGCCGACGCGGATCACGGCAACACCGCCGGCCAGCTTGGCCACGCGTTCCTGCAGCTTTTCCTTGTCGTAGTCCGAGGTGGTTTCCTCGATCTGCTGACGGATCTGGGCAACGCGGGCTTCGATCTCGGCCTTTTCACCGGCGCCATCGACGATGGTGGTGTTGTCCTTGTTGATCGAGACCTTCTTGGCGCGGCCCAGCATGTCGATGCCGACATTCTCCAGCTTCATGCCCAGGTCTTCGCTGATGACCTGACCGCCGGTCAGGATCGCGATGTCCTGCAGCATGGCCTTGCGGCGATCGCCGAAGCCGGGTGCCTTGACGGCTGCGATCTTCAGACCGCCGCGCAGCTTGTTGACGACCAGCGTGGCCAGAGCCTCGCCTTCGACGTCCTCGGCCACGATGATCAGCGGCTTGCCCGACTGGATCACGGCTTCCAGCAGCGGAACCATCGGCTGCAGCGACGACAGCTTCTTCTCGTGCAGCAGGATATAGGCGTCTTCCAGCTCGGCGACCATCTTCTCGGGGTTGGTCACGAAGTAGGGCGACAGGTAGCCGCGGTCGAACTGCATGCCTTCGACGACTTCGACCTCGGTCTCCATCCCCTTGTTCTCTTCGACGGTGATGACACCCTCGTTGCCGACCTTCTGCATCGCGTCAGCGATGAAGCGGCCGATCTGGGCTTCGCCGTTTGCCGAGATGGTGCCGACCTGGGCGACTTCGTCGCTGTCGTTCACCGGGCGCGAGGCGGCCTTGATGGCCTCGACGACCTTCGAGGTGGCCAGATCGATGCCGCGCTTCAGGTCCATCGGGTTCATGCCGGCGGCGACCGCCTTCATGCCTTCCTTGACGATGGCCTGGGCCAGGACCGTGGCGGTCGTGGTGCCGTCACCGGCCTCGTCATTGGTGCGCGAAGCGACTTCGCGGACCATCTGGGCGCCCATGTTCTCGAACTTGTCGGACAGTTCGATTTCCTTGGCGACCGAAACGCCGTCCTTGGTGATGCGCGGGGCACCAAAGGACTTGTCGATCACCACGTTGCGGCCCTTGGGGCCAAGCGTCACCTTGACGGCATCCGCCAGGATGTTGACGCCCTTCAGCATGCGGTCGCGTGCATCCGTGCTGAACTTGACTTCTTTCGCAGCCATTTGATTCTCCTGAATTTATCGTTGAAGGAAGGGGTGCGAGATCAGGCGATGACGCCCAGGATGTCGCTTTCCTTCATGATCAGCAGCTCTTCGCCATCGACCGTCACCTCGGTGCCCGACCATTTGCCGAACAGCACGCGGTCGCCGGTCTTGACCGACGGAGCGATCAACTCCCCCGAGTCCTTGCGCGCGCCTTCGCCGACCGAGATGATCTCGCCCTCGGCGGGCTTTTCCTTGGCGTTGTCGGGGATGATCAGACCGCCCTTGGTCTTTTCTTCGCCTTGGACGCGGCGGACCAGAACGCGGTCGTGCAGCGGTTTGAATGCCATGTGAACACTCCGATGTCTCAGGTTACAGTGTTTCGCTGTTGGCACTCACCACCGATGAGTGCCAATGGCGCTGATTTAGCTTTTGATCACCTGTCTGTCAACCGGGGGCCGGCGAAGTTTTGGAGGGACGGGTGGCCCGTGGCGGGGATCTGTGGCAGGTTGCGCCCGCATCCAAGACGGAAGAAATCCCCATGCGACATGCCCTCTTTGCCCTTTTCCTGGCGGTGTCCTCCGCAGGTTCGGTCCATGGGGCGCAATGCGAGGGCCGGAACCTCTTTCGCACCATGCCGGCCGATCAGCTGGACCAGATCGAGGCCGCGACCCGCGACGTGCCCTTCCGCCGGGGCCTCCTGTTTGAGGCGGTGCGGGAGGACCAGCGCATCATCCTGGTCGGCACCTATCATTTCGGCGATCCGCGCCATCAGCAGACGCTGGACCGGCTGCGCCCGCTGATCGCCGAGGCCGCCGCG
The DNA here is from genome assembly GCF_055635455.1 of Paracoccus sp. KKT209. Next base: position 1,806,075 of record NZ_CM145758.1, on the reverse strand, counting down.
CTGTATGTCGAGGCCGGCCCCGAGGAGGAGGCGCGCCTGACCCGGGCCCTGACCGAGGATCCGACCCTGATGGTCGACCCGACCGGCCCGACCCTGCCCGAACGGCTGAGCCCGCCCGAATGGCAGGCCCTGTCGCAGGCGATGTCAGATCGCGGCACCCCGGCCGTCCTGGTCTCGCGGATGCGGCCCTGGTATGTCGCGATGATGCTGGGCATCTCTCCTTGCATGATCCGCATCATGGCCGAGCAGGGCGGAGAGACCGGCGGCCTTGATCACCTGCTGATCGCGGAGGCCGAGGCCGCGCAGATCCCGGTCCGCGCGCTGGAGCCCTGGGACACGGTCTTCACGCTGTTCGCGGACATGACGCCCGGGCAGGAGCTGGACATGATCCGCGCGGCGCTGCCTGCCGCCGCCCATGCCGACGACTATGCGGTGACGCTGACGGACGCCTATTTCGAGGAAGATGTCTGGAAGATCTGGGAATTCGGCCGCTTTGACGCCTATGCCAATTCCGGCCTGCCGCGCGACGAGGTCGACCGCCAGATCGCCTTTGCGCAGACCCGGATGATGGACGAGCGCAACCAGGACTGGATCGAGCCGCTGACCGAAGGCGCGACTGCCGCCGCCCGGGAAGGCAAGCCCGTCGTGGCGGCCTTTGGCGCCCTGCATTTGCCCGGAGAGCAGGGTGTGTTGAACCTGCTGCGTCAGGAAGGCTTCACAATCACGCGCCAGCCGCGGTAACCCGTGCAGGCTGCCCTTTCAGGCCCTTATTGTCCGTTCAGCACCCCGAGCGCATGGGCCTGGTTGCCCTTCTGATAGGTGATCCGGCTGTCGCCGATGGCCGTGATGGTCCCGCCGTTGATGCGGTCACCGATGCGCAGGGTCAGGACCCGCCCGTTCGACAGCCGCACCAATGCGCGACTGGCCTGGCCCGCGCCGATGGTGCCGATGATCTGGGTGCTGTTCAGGCGGATGCCGTCCTTGACCGTAGCGCTGGCTGCGGCACTTCCCACGGCGGCCTTGGGAACGGCGGCCACGACATCGGGTTCCTGGTCGATTTCGGGCGGCTGATAGCGCTGGTTGCGGGAAGCGGCGGCGCGGGCCTCGGCCTCGGCTTGGGCACGGGCGCGGGCCTCGGCCGCGGCGCGGGCCTGCGCCTCGGCACGGGCATCGGCGGCGGCCTGGGATCGCGCCCGGGCCTCGGCCTGCGCCTGAAGTTCCGCATCCTGGCGCAGCTGTTCGGCTTGCGCGGCCTGAGCGGCCTGCGCCTCGGCCGCGGCCCGCAGATCGGCCGAGGAGGGGGCGGCGGCGATGGCGGCCGCAACCGGCGTTGCACTGGCGACCATCGCATTGGCGGCAAGACCGCCGGTCGCCGCGGCCACGGCACCCGCTGTCGAACCCACGCGCCGCGGGGGCAGGCTGGAAGAGGTCAGGGCCGTCAGCGGCACGCTGCCGGGGCGGGCCGAACTGCTTTCGATGGCCGAGGCGATGGCTGCGTCAACAGCACCCGCCGACAGGCTTGCGGTGCTGGCGGTGGCGGTGGCGCGCAACGCGCCGGGGCGGCTGGCGGGGCGGGCCGAACGGGCCATGCCGCCCGCTGCCGGAGCGGCGGCGGCGGTCTGCTTGCTGCGGCTCTCGGGGCGCTGGTCGCGCACCGCCTCCGATACCGCCTGCTCGACCGCCTGTTGCGAGGGGGCGCGGACCGCGACCGGCTTGCGCACCGGCCGTGCATCGGCCAGCTGGAAGACCAGGCCGCGTTCCGCCGGCGATAGACCTGTCGAACCGGCCTGGGCAGTGCGCAGGTCCCGCAGCTGGCGCTGGATCAGCCAGCGCTCGGCTTCGGTCAGCATCCGGGGCTCGGCGGCTTCGGCAGCACTTCCCTCCTCCAGCGACGACAGGTCCTGCGGGCGCTGCGGGGGTCTGCCCGACAGGGCCGGGGCCGGCGCAGGGGGCGGAGCGGCGGCGGGCGTTTCCGCAGCCGGTCCTGCAGAGCGGCTGGGGCTGGGCGGACGTGCCGAGGCAGGCGCGGGGGCCTCAACCCGGCCGGCCCTGACCGGCGGCGCAGCAGGCGCAGCCGCCGCGGCCGGCACAGCGGCTGCCGGGGCAGCAGAGGGTCGTTCTGCAGGCCGGGACGGCGGACGCGAGCCGGTCACGGGGGCGGGCTGAGCTGCCGCGCGCGCCTCGAAGGGCAGGGGATTGGACGGCACCATGGGGCGGCTGTCCGGGGCAGCAGGGGCTGCAGCGGCAGCGGGCGCGGCACGCGGCGGACGAGGCGAGCGAGCTAGGGCCGCAGCGGTCGGCGCGGCGGACACTGGCGCCGCAGCCGGCGCCCGCTCGGCGGCCGAAGGCGCGGTCGCGGCTGGTTCGATGGTGGGTCGTGGTGCCGGGGCCGGGTTGGCCGGCAGCAGTGCAGAGGTCGCGGTGGCCGCTGCCAAGGCCGCGGCGGGGGTGGGCTCGGCGACTGCCGCGACAGCCGGTTCGGTGGTGGCGGGTTGCGGTGCGGCGGCTTCGATGACGGGCGTCTGCCCGGACGCTGCGGGTTCCGCATTGGCCGATGCCACGGGTTCCAGGGGCAGCGGCGTCGTGCTGGGCTCGGCCGCACCCTGACCCATCGCCTCTGCTAGGGCCCGCGAGAGAGCGTCCTGCTCTTGCGCAGGCTCTGTTGCTGCAGGGGGCTGCGTGGGCTCGGTCACCGAGCTCTGTTCCACTGCGGCTGTGGATCGGGCCTGTGTTGGGGCCGGTGCAACGGGTTCGATTGCGGGTTCTTGGGCAATGGACGGTTCGACGGGTGCGGGCTGGGGCGCCGGCGCCTCGACGACTGCCTGCCTCTCCGATTGTCCGCCCAGGAAGATCAGCGCCAACAGCAGCACCAGGAAGAGGCCGCCCACCATGACCGGCAGGCGCGCGGGATCCAGGTGCCGCAGCCGGTCGGCCAGGGTTGGGGCCGCCGCGGGCTCCGGATCCTCGGGCCGCCGCTGCGCGCGGGCGCTGGCGGCGCGGTTGTGGACTGCTTCGGCGCGGGGCGACAGCCGCTTGGCCGTCAGCGGGCCGGACTGGCCGTGCCGGATGACCGGGTGGGTCTGTGCCGCTGTCGCCGCGTCCTCATCCGCCTCGGTCGGAGCCGCGTCCCCGACGATAGGCGCTGCCTGGGGCAGGGCGACATGGGGCGTGATGCGCGAGACCGCCACCGCCTGCACGGCGGCAGGCATAATGTCACCTTCGATAACTGGTGCGGTGACCCTGGCCTGGCTCAGGTCCGGTTCGCTGAAGGGGCGGCGGTTGAACTGTTCCTGCGCCAGCCGCGTGGGGCCGAAATCCGGCTGGCCCTCAAAGCGGTCGTCGCCGGGCCGGGCCTGGAAGCCCGAGGGGCGGAACCCCTGGGCGCGGGCGAATTCCTCGGCCTCTTCCAAGGTGCGCTTGGCAACGGCCGCGACGCGCAGCGTCTCGATGTCGCCGTTGGGGGCGGGGCACCAGTCGAAGGCCAGGTCCTCGGCCCGGTAGGGGGTCAGCCCCTCCAGCGCGCGGGCGACGGTGGTCGCCGTGTCCGATCCGAAGGGCACCGTCAGCGTGGTATAGAGGATCTGGTCGTCGGGGATGACAAGCACCGTGTCCAGTTCGCCCGCCTGGCCGCCCGCCTCGTCGCGCAGCGCGTTCAGCACCGAGGCCAGGTCGCGACCGGCAAATCGCGCCTGCCCAAGCGGCCGCCAGCTACGTCCGTCCCGCCGTTCAAGCTGAACGGCCTCCTGGGTAAAGCTCATGGCGAATTCGGGAGGCGCGGCTCGCTGGTTCATGGATGGTTCGCTGCTCGATTTTTGCACCACGCGATGCTTGCGCATGATGTCGTTGACCTTGACCATCACTACCGCAAATTGTGGAACGTTGAAAGAAGAACTGGCACATCTGTGATCGCTTTCACCGCTGCCGGGACTAGGCGAAAGGTCCGCGCCGGGGCATGAAGATGACATCAGGCGAGCGATCAGAAAGGATCCCCCATGCCATCGGTCTTTCGTGTTTCCAAAACCCGCGGCCTTGCGCTTTCGGCCGCCCTTGCGGCGCTGCTGACGACGCCGGCACTGGCCGCGCCCCAAGGCATGTCCTGCGGCCCGATGTCGGGCCCGTCGCGCCTGACGGTCACCGGCGAAGGCCAGGCGCGCATCGCCCCCGACATGGCCATGGTGCAGCTGGGCGTGACCAGCCAGGCCGAGAGCGCGGCCGCTGCGATGGAGCAGACATCGCAGCAGCAGCAGGCGGTGATCGAGGCGCTGACCGGCGCCGGGATCGATGCCGCGCAGATCCAGACCTCGGGCCTGAACCTCAATCCGCTGATGCGCTATGGCGAGGGTCAGGCGCCCGAGGTGACCGGCTATCAGGCCAGCAACCTGGTCAGCGTGCGGGTGTCGGACCTGCCCCGCTTGGGCGAGGTCCTGGACGCCATCGTCACGGCCGGCGCGAACGAGATCAACGGCATCACCTTCAGCCGCGAGGATGGCGCCGAGGCGCTGGACGAGGCGCGGCGCGAGGCGGTGGCCGATGCGCGCCGCAAGGCCGAGGTTCTGGCCGAGGCCGCCGGGCTGACGCTTGGCCCGGTCATGACGCTGCGCGACCAGCAGACCGGCGGCGGCGGGCCGCGCCCGCTGATGCGGATGGAGGCCGCGATGGCCGATTCCGTGCCGGTCCAGGCGGGTGAGATGGAGATGACGGCCCTGGTCGAAATCGAATACGCGCTGAGCGGCGACGCGGCCTGTGCCCCGATGATGGGCGGCTACCATCACGGCCAGATGGGGGGCGGGAAAGGCGGCCACGGCCACGGCATGGGGATGGGCATGATGCATGCTGCCCCCGATGCCCCGGCGCCGGAGGCCTCGGCGGGCGAGGCCGCACCCGAGGTGGTGCCGCCGATGCCCGGCGATGGTGCCCCGGCGCCCGACGAACCCGTCGTGCCCGGCATCGTGGAGCCGCTGCCCGAGGCTCCGTCGAACTGATCGCGTCCGGGGGTCCGTCACCGGACCCCCGCTACATCTGGGGCCTCAGGCCGTGGCCTGGGCCAGCGCCTGATCCAAGTCGGCGATCAGGTCCGCGGCATCCTCGATGCCTACGGACAGGCGCACCACCTCGGGTCCGGCGCCGGCGGCGCGCTGCTGGTCCTCGGTCAGCTGGCGGTGCGTGGTCGAGGCCGAGTGGATGACCAGCGACCGCGCGTCGCCCAGGTTCGCCACATGGCTGAACAGCTTCAGCGCATCGACCAGCTTGACCGCCGCCTGATACCCACCCTTGATCGCAAAGGTGAACAGCGCGCCTGCGCCCTTGGGGTAGAGCCGCTTGGCCGTGGCGTTCCAGGGAGAGCTGTCCAGCCCGGCATAGGTGACCTTTTCCACGCGCGGGTCCTGTTCCAGCCAGGCCGCGACCCGGGTGGCATTCTCGACATGGCGCTGCATCCGCAGGCCAAGCGTCTCGATCCCCATCAGCGTGTAATGCGCGCCCTGCGGGTTCATGGTCATGCCCAGGTCGCGCAGGCCCACCGCGATGCCGTGGAAGGTAAAGGCCATGTTGCCGAAGGTTTGGTGGAAGACCATGCCGTGATAGGCGGGCTCGGGTGCCGACAGGCTGGGGAACTTGTCGCTGGCGGACCAGTCGAACCTGCCGCTGTCCACGACGACCCCGCCGGTGACCGTGCCATTGCCGGTCATGTATTTCGTCAGGCTGTGCACGACCAGCGTCGCGCCCATCTCGATCGGGCGGCACAGATAGGGGGTGGCCAGCGTGTTGTCGACGATCAGGGGCAGGCCCGCCGCATCGGCGACGGCCGCGACGGCCGGGATGTCCGTCACATGGCCGCCCGGGTTGCTGATCGATTCGCAGAAGATCGCCCGGGTGTCGTCGTCGATGGCGGCGCGCAGCGCCTCCGGGTCGTCAAAGTCCACGAACTTGGCCGACCAGCCGAACCGGCGGATCGTGTGGCTGAACTGGGTCACCGTGCCACCATAAAGGCGGGTCGAGGCTACCACGTTGCGCCCCGGCCCCATCAGCGGAAACAGCGCCAGGATCTGCGCCGCGTGACCGGACGAACAGCAGACCGCGCCCGCGCCGCCCTCCAGCGCCGCCACCCGCGACTGCAGGGCGGAAACCGTCGGGTTGGTCAGCCGGGAATAGATGTAGCCGACCTCCTGCAGGTTGAAGAGCCGCGCGGCGTGGTCAGCATCGCGGAACGCATAGGCGGTGGTCTGGTAGATCGGCACCTGCCGCGCACCCGTCGCCGGATCGGCCGCGGCCCCTGCATGGATGGCCTGCGTGTCGAAAGCCTGTTGGTCGCTCATTCGGTTCTCCCTTGATTTTGGCGCAGCCTATCCGCGGCGGGGCGGCCCCGGCAACGAGGAATGATCCCGCCGCCGGATCCTGCGGGCGGCCTTACCGCCCCTGCCGGCGCGCCATGAAGGCCAGCTTTTCGAACAATGCCACGTCCTGTTCGTTCTTCAGCAGGGCGCCGTGCAGGCGGGGCAGCATCGTCGCGGGATCGCGCTTCAGGTCCTCGGGTGCCAGGTCCTCGGCCAGGATCAGCTTCAGCCAGTCCAGGAACTCGCTGGTCGAGGGTTTCTTCTTCAGACCGGGCGCCTCGCGCAGCGACACGAACTGCGACAGAGCCTCCTCCAGCAGGCGGGGTTTCAGGCCGGGGTAATGGACCGCCACGATCGCCTTCAGCGTCTCGGGATCGGGAAAGCGGATATAGTGGAAGAAGCAGCGCCGCAGGAAGGCGTCCGGCAACTCCTTTTCGTTGTTCGAGGTGATGATGACGACAGGCCGGTGCGCCGCGCGGATCGTCTGGCCAGTCTCGTAGACGTGGAACTCCATCCGGTCCAGTTCCTGCAGCAGGTCGTTCGGGAACTCGATGTCCGCCTTGTCCACCTCGTCGATCAGCAGGACGACCTTGGCGGGCGCTTCGAAGGCCTGCCACAGCTTGCCCTTGCGGATGTAGTTGCCGACATCGTGAACGCGCGCCTCGCCCAGCTGGCTGTCGCGCAGGCGGCTGACCGCGTCGTATTCGTAAAGCCCCTGCTGCGCCTTGGTGGTCGATTTCACATGCCATTCGATGAGGGGCATTCCCAGGCTGGCCGCGACCTGCCGGGCCAGTTCCGTCTTGCCCGTGCCGGGCTCTCCCTTGACCAGCAGCGGGCGTTCCAGCGTGACGGCCGCATTGACCGCCACGGCAAGGTCAGCTGGCGCGACATAGCGGTCGGTGCCGGTGAACTCCATGTAAACTCTCCTTTTGCGTGAGACGCTTGGCGCAATTTGCCCTGTCGGCGGCAGCATCTTGCAGATAACGCATGATTAGCCCCGTCAAGCCTAGTGACAAGCAGCACGTCATACTTTAAGGGGGCCGGCAAGGTGCCGGAATTTTTGCTCCGCCCGGCGCCGCCGGAGGACGTATGAAAGCCCAGACCTTCCTTCCCCAGGATTATCGTCCCGCCGAGGACGAACCCTTCATGAACGAGCGTCAGCTCGAATATTTCCGCCGGAAGCTGGAGGCCTGGAAACAGGAGCTGCTGGACCAGTCGGCCGAGACGCTGGAAGGCCTGCAGGACAGCGCCCGCAGCGTGCCCGACCTGGCCGACCGCGCCAGCGAGGAGACGGACCGCGCGTTGGAACTGCGCACCCGCGACCGCCAGCGCAAGCTGGTCAGCAAGATCGACGCGGCGCTGCGCCGGATCGAGACGGGCGAATACGGCTATTGCGAGATGACCGGTGAACCCATAAGCCTGCGCCGCCTCGACGCCCGCCCCATCGCGACGATGACCCTGGAAGCCCAGGAGCGGCACGAGCGCAAGGAACGTGTCCACCGCGACGAGTAATGTCGCGACCATGTGCCGGGCCCTGCCGATGATCCATCAGCAGGGCTTTTTCATGCCCGCGAAAGGAAGATCATGGCCGCTGTGCTGAGGGACCGCCCCGTGGTCGTGGTGGGCGCCGGGATCGGCGGCCTGACGGCGGCGCTGGCGCTGGCGCGGCGGGGCGCCGCCGTGACCGTGCTGGAGCGCGCGGCAGACCTCTCCGAAGTCGGCGCGGGCATTCAGCTGTCGGCCAATGCGGTGCGGGTGCTGGAGGCGCTTGGCCTGTCCGATGCGCTGGACCGCTGCAGCCTGCGAAACCGTGCCGTCCATCTGCGCGATGCCTCGGGCGCCTCGGTCCTGCGCATGGACCTGATGGCGCACCGCCCGCAGGCCCGCTTTTTGCTGATCCACCGCGCGCGCCTGATCGCGGTGCTGGCCCGGGCCGCGACGGCGGCAGGCGTGCAGATCCGGACGGGACAGGAAGTGACCGCGCCCCCCGATGCACCGCTTGTGATCGGCGCGGATGGGCTGAAGAGCCGCATCCGGGCCGCCCTGAACGGGCAGGAGGTTCCCTTTTTCACCGGCCAGACCGCCTGGCGCGCGCTGATCGCCGAAGACGTGGCCCCCCAGCCCGAAGCCCAGGTCTTCATGGGCCGCGGCCGGCACCTGGTCAGCTATCCGCTGGCGGGCGGCCTTCGCAATATCGTGGCCGTGCAGGAGCGGCGCGACTGGCAGGACGAGGGCTGGTCGCATCCCGACGACCCGGCCAACCTGCGCGCCGCCTTTGCGGGATTTGCAGGACCGGTCCCCGGCTGGCTGTCGGCCGTGGAGGAGGTGCATGTCTGGGGGCTGTTCCGCCATCAGGTCGCCGCCCGCTGGCATGACGACAAGCGCGCGATCCTGGGGGACGCGGCGCACCCGACGCTGCCCTTTCTGGCGCAAGGCGCCGGCATGGCGATCGAGGATGCCTGGGTGCTGGCCGCCTGCCTGGATGCCGACGGGGATCAGGCGGCGGCCCTGGTCCGCTATCAGGCCGCGCGCCAGCCGCGGGTGACGCGCATCGTCGAGGCGGCGAATGCCAATGCCCGCAACTATCACCTGGGCGGCCTCAAGCGGGTGGTGGGGCACGGGGTGCTGCGGCTGGCGGGGCGGGTCGCGCCCTCGTTCATGCCGGGCCGGTTCGACTGGCTCTACGACCACGACCCGGTGGCGCAGCACCCCTGAGCCGGATCAGCCGGCCGCGGCCACCGCATCGACGATGCCATCGACCACCTCGCGCAGCACGGTCTCGTCCTCGGCCTCGGCCATGACGCGGATCAGCGGCTCGGTCCCGGATTTGCGGATCAGGACGCGGCCGTTCCCGGCCAGCCGCTGCTCGGCCTCGGCGATGATGCGGCGCACGGCTTCCGCCGCCAGGGGATCGGCACCTGTCGCATAGCGTACGTTCTTCAGCATCTGCGGCACCGGCTCGAACTGTGTGACCAGTTCGCTGGCAGGGGTGCCGGTTTCGGCCATGGCGCCCAGGACCTGCATCGCGGCCACCAGCCCGTCGCCAGTGGTGGCATAGTCGGTCATCACGATATGTCCCGACTGTTCGCCACCCAGGTTGAACCCGCCCTCGCGCATCCGCTCCACGACATAGCGGTCGCCGACCTGGGTCCGTTCCAGCCGCAGGCCGCGACCGGAGAGGAAATGCTCCAGCCCCAGGTTCGACATGACGGTGGCGACCAGCGCACCGCCGGACAGCCGGCCCTGCGCGGCCCACCGCGCGGCCAGCAGCGCCATGATCTGGTCCCCATCGGCCACCCGGCCGGTCTGGTCCACGATCACCACGCGGTCAGCGTCGCCGTCCAGGCTGATGCCCAGATGGGCGCCATGTTCGCGCACGGCCGCGACGCAGGCTTCGGGATGGGTGCTGCCGACGCCGTCGTTGATGTTCGACCCGTCCGGCTTGACCCCCAGGGGGATCACGTCGGCGCCCAGTTCCCACAGCACGTCCGGGGCGGCGCGATAGGCCGCGCCATGGGCGCAGTCCAAGACGACCTTCAGCCCGTCCAGCCGCAGCCCGGCGGGCAGGGTGGTCTTGGCATATTCCATGTAACGCCCGCGCCCGTCATCCACCCGGCGCGCGCGGCCGATGTTCTGGGGCTGCGCGGGCTCGATCTCGCTGGCGACGATGGCCTCGATCTCGGCCTCGGCCTCGTCGGACAGCTTGAAGCCGTCGGGGCCAAAGAACTTGATGCCATTGTCCTCGGCCGGGTTGTGGCTGGCCGAGATCATGATCCCCAGATCGGCACGCATCGACCGCGTCAGGAACCCCACGGCGGGCGTCGGCACCGGGCCCAGCAGCAGGACGTTCATGCCCGTGCTGGTCAGCCCCGCCGTCAGAGCGTTTTCCAGCATGTATCCGGACAGGCGGGTGTCCTTGCCGATCACCACGCGATGCCGGTTGCGCCCGTCGCGGCGGAAATAGCGGCCGGCCGCCGCGCCAAGACGCAGCGCCATCTCGGCCGTCATGGGATGGCTGTTGGCGCGCCCGCGCACGCCGTCGGTGCCGAAAAGCTTCCTGGTCATGTCCCCGTCTTTCCGTCTTCGTTGAGGGCGGCGATCAGGCGCAGGCCCTGTGCATGTTCCGCGACATCATGGACGCGGTGGATCTGGATCCCCTGGCCGACTGCAGCGACCGTCAGCGCCAGGGTGCCTGCGACCCGGTCCGCCGGCAGGTCCGCGCCGCCGATCCTGCCGATGAAGCGCTTGCGCGACACGCCCAGAAGGATCGCGCAGCCCAACCCGTGATAAAGCGAGATGCGCCGCAGGATGGCCAGGTTATGCGCCTCGGTCTTGCCGAAACCTATCCCCGGGTCGATCACGATGCGGTCAGCCGGAATACCGGCCGCGACCGCCCGCGCCATGCGCGCCTCCAGGGCATCATAGACGTCCAGCAGCACATCGTCATAGCGCGGATCGTCCTGCATGCTATCGGGCAGGCCCTGCGCATGCATCAGGCAAACCGGCACACCGGCCCGCGCCACCACGCCCGGCAGGTCGGGATCGAAGTCGAAGCCCGAGACATCGTTGACCATCCCGGCGCCCGCCTGCAGGGCCGCATGTGCCACCGTCGCCTTGCGGGTGTCGACCGACACCGGAGCGGCCTTGGCGCCTGCCGTTATGACGGGCAGAATGCGGGCGATCTCCTCCACCGCGCGGACCTCGGCGGCGCCGGGGCGGGTCGATTCCCCGCCGATGTCCAGGATGTCGGCCCCTGCCGCCACCAACGCCTTGGCCTGCGCGGCGGGATCATAGCTGCCGCCGTCCGAAAAGCTGTCGGGGGTGGCGTTCACGATCCCCATCAGGCGCGGCCTGTCCAGCGTCAGCTCCAAAAGATCGGCGCGCGGCCGGGTCAGGGCGTCGATCAGGTCCTGGGGTGCGCTGTCGACAATCACCGGATCGCGGCCGCGCTGCAGCCGCTCGAACTGGCTGAAACCGGTCCAGCCGCCGGCCAGGCGCCAGCGGCCGCCATGGGCCTGGGGGATCGGACGGAAATAGAGGCGGTCGCGCGACATCGGGGCGGACAGGGTCAGGCGGGCACGAGGCGGCCGACGACCAGGTCCGATCCGGCGGGGGCCACCGGCAGGGCCGCATCGGGCGCCAGGACGAAATCGATCCGTCGCGCCCCGAACCGGCTGGCCAGCCAGAAGCCCAACGACTGCGGCGTCTCGCCGGCCTCGGGCGCATCGGCGGCCAGGCGGGCAGGGGCCCACACGACGGGCTGGCGCATCTGGGCCGCGGCTTCCAGTTCGGTTCGCGTTTCGGCGATCTCGAGGCCCAACTGCCCGGCCAGCGCCCAGGCCGCCTGGTCCAGCGCCAGCAGCTTGATGCGGCGCGCGTCGCCGCCGACAGGCAGGGGCAGATCGGGCGCCTTCGGGACCAGGATGACCGCGCCTTTCGGCGCGACGCTGCCGGCGGCATGAACCTGGATTGCGACAGGTGCCTGCACGCCTGTCGCCTCGACCCGGCCACGATGACGGCTGATCGAGACCCCCAAGGCACCCGGACCGCGATCCAGCTTTTCGACGGTGACATCGACCCGGGCCGCGCGTGGATGGACCAGAACCTCGGCTGCGATCTTTTCGGCCAGCGTCTCGACCAGGTTATAGCGCTGGTCGGCCAAGGCCACGTCCACCGCCTGCGTCAGGACGTCGTAGGAGAGGACCTCGTCCACGTGATCCTGGGCGCCCGAGACGCCATCCCGCAGATCGACCGTCACGTTGAAGCGCAGTCGCTGCTTGGTGCCGCGTTCGGACTGAAAGGCGCCGATCTCGACCGAAAGGACGTGGTCGCGCAGAAATATACGGTCAGGTTGTTCCATATCCGCCATTCACAGGAAAACGGCGCCCACGGCAAGCCCCCTGCGCCGCCGCCCTCAGTTGGACGCGACGCGCTGGTTGGTGCGGTAGAAGATATGGCGGCCGATCTGGACGGTACGCTGGAAGCGGTGCGACCAGGAGGGACGCACGGCGGGCGTGTGGAAATAGGTGGCGCCGCCGGTCAGTTGGCGGGGGGCACCCGACAGGGCATCCTGCGCGATGGCCTTGGCCCGCAGATAGGCCGCCTTGTTCCGGATCGGCTTGGCGCCGCCGATCGTGTAGCTGAACTGGCTGGGCTGGTTGATCACACCGCAGACGGTCTTGGGAAAGGCCCGGCTGTCGACACGGTTCAGGATCACCTCGGCCACGGCATGCTGACCTTGGACCCCTTCGCCGCGCGCCTCATGATAAAGCGCCTCGGAGAGGCAGTCCAGATCCTGCGGCGAATACCGGGTGTTGGTACTGGCCAGATGCAGTTGCGCGACGGGTTCGTCAGGTGAAAGTTCCACCTTCACAGGTTCGGCATCCGTGTATAGAAGCGGCGTCGGACGCGGCGCGTTTGCCGCCGCCGTCAGGGTGCCGAACAAGCCGGCATTGGATGTAAACAGCGAACCACTGCCCCCGGCAGCGGCGATCGAGGTCATGAGGGGCAAGGCAGTGGCGGCACAAAGACAGGCGTGCGCCAGCCGGTGAGGCAGCTTGGGCATGGACAGTCCTATAAAGGTCACCCGTTGAAGGGGCGTTAACGCGACAGGGGCGGGAGCAGACCGCCCTGCCGCAGCTCTGCCGATTGGTTAGATTTTGCGCGCGGCCTCGCGCTACCCCACTTGCCCGTGAGATCCCCGTGAGGCCGAAAAATCAGCGAATTGCGCAAGAAACCGCCGCCGCTTCCGGGGCATTCCGGCATGATCCGGCGCAATGGCGGATGTCCGCCGGCCGGGACATGCGGGAATTGGGCAACTGCTGATTGAAAGAAGACTTGCGTCAGTCCGCCAGCCGGGTGCGAATCGCCGATTGCGCCGCGGCAAGGCGCGCCACCGGGACGCGGAACGGAGAGCAGGACACATAGTCCAGGCCGGCATCATGGCAGAAGGCGATGGATTCGGGATTGCCCCCATGCTCGCCGCAGACGCTGATCGTGATGCCGGGCTTTTGCCGCCGGGCGCGCTGGACGCCGGTCAGGATCAGCTCGCCGACCCCTTCCTGGTCCAGGACATGGAAGGGATCCTCGGCATAGACCGCCTGGCCCACATAGGTTCCCATGAAGCGGCCCGCGTCATCGCGGGACAGGCCATAGGTCATCTGCGTCAGGTCGTTGGTGCCAAAGGACAGGAAGGCCGAATGGGCCGCAATATCGCCCGCGCGCAGCGCCGCGCGGGGCGTTTCCACCATGACGCCGAGGCGATAGGTGAAGTCGCTGCGCCGTTCGTTGCGTACGGCCGCTGCGACGGCGTCGAGGCGGGTCTTGACCAGCTCGACCTCGCGCATGGCGCTGACCAGCGGGATCATGATCTCCGGCACGACCGGGTCGCCCTTGCGGCTGGCCTCGACCGTCGCCTCGAAGATGGCGCGGGCCTGCATGTCATAGATCTCGGGGACGGTGATCCCCAGGCGGACGCCCCGCATGCCCAGCATCGGGTTGAACTCGGTCAGGGCCTCGACCCGCCGGGTGACGTCCGACAGGGGCAGGTCCAGCGACTCCGCCAGCTCGCGAAGCCCCTCGCGGTCATGGGGCAGGAATTCGTGCAGCGGCGGATCGAACAGGCGGATGGTGACCGGCAGGCCGGCCATGATCTCGAACAGGCTGGTGAAATCCTGTCGCTGCATCGGCAGGATGCGCTCCAGCGACAGGCGCCGGTCTTCGGGGCTGTCGGCAAAGATCATCTCGCGCATGGCGGGCAGGCGCTCGGCGTCGAAGAACATGTGCTCGGTCCTGCAGAGGCCGATCCCCCGGGCCTGGAAACGGCGGGCGGTCAGGGCATCCTCGGGCGTGTCGGCATTGGCGCGCACGGCCAGCCCCCCGGCGGCCGAGGCCCAGTCCATCAGTTGCGTGAAGGCGTCGTCCAGTGCCGGCGGCAGCAGCACGGCCGCCCCCGCCAGAACCTCGCCCGAGCTGCCGTCGATGGTGATCTCGTCGCCCTCGTTCAGGACCCGGTCGCCGGCGCGCAGGGTGCGGGCGCGGGCATCGATGCTGAGGCCGCTGGCGCCCACGATGCAGGGCAGGCCCAGACCGCGCGCGATGACAGCCGCGTGGCTTGTCGTCCCGCCCCGTTCCGTCAGCACGGCGACCGACGCATGCATGCCCCGCACATCCTCGGGCGCGGTCTCGCGGCGCACCAGCACGCAGGGCTCGTCCCGGGCCTGCGCCGCCTGCGCGGCCGCAGCGGAAAAGACGATGCGGCCGGTGGCGGCGCCCGGGCTGGCATCGATGCCGCGCGCGATCACGTCGCGGGGCGCCAGGGGATCGACCTGGTGGTGCAGAAGGTCGGCCAAGGCGCGCGGCTCGACCCGCATCAGCGCCTCCTCGTGCGGGATGATGCCGTCGCGGGCCAGGCTGACGGCGATGCGAACGCTGGCGCGCGAACTGCGCGCCACCCGCACCGCGTCGATGACCGAGATCTGCCCGCCGGTCACCACGAACTCGATCTGCATCTCCTCGCGTAGCCGCTCGCGCGCGGCGATGCCGAAGCGGACCAGGTCGGCGAATATCTCGGGCGCGGTATCCTCCAGCGCCGGGCCGCGCTCGTCGCGGGTCAGGAACAGAGTTTCTGCCCCCGATCCGACCGCCTCCCCGTGATGCTGGCCGCGAAAGCGGCCGGTCACGCGGGGGGCGCCGGTCAGCGGGTCGATGAACTGGATCGTCCCCGATCCGCAGAGCCCGGGCCCGAGGGCCAGCGCCATTTCCTGCACGACCAGGCCCAGGGGGGCATCCGCGGGGGCGCCCTTGGCCTGGCGCAGCAGCCGGGCGGTCGGCCCGTCCCAGGCCCGCGCCATCGACCGCAGCACCTCGGACAGCTGGACGGTCGGGTCCTGGGGAAAGGGCTCCTCCATCTCGTCGCGATAGCGGCGCAGGGCCTCGCTCAGCGCCCCTTCGCCATCCTGCGCGAACATGTCGGGGTCCAGGCGGGCGATGTGGATGGCATAGCTCTGGACAAAGGCCAGATAGACCGCGTCGGCGTTTTCCTGCCCGATCTGCCCGGCCAGCTGCCCGTGCAGGGCATCGTTGATCCCGACATTCAGCACCGTGCCCGGGCCGCCCCATTCGGGCATCACCGCCGACGGGCGCACGCTGACCAGCCCGCTGCCGGAAAAGACCTCGCGCAGCGCCTCGGGGCGCACGGGGCGGCCCTGGGCGATCATGCGCACCGTGTCGGCGGAAATGGCGAAACTGCGGGGCACCGGCAGCGACATGCGCACCAGCCGCTGCAGGCATTTGGCCCGCCATCCGTGGCGCGCGCGGTCGATCCGCCCGGAGGGCGTGATCTCGGCTGCCTCGCTGATGTCCTGCATGTTCATGAGCCGGTAGAATGGCCGCGCGGGCGCCGTGCCGCAAGTGCGAAAAAGGGGGCCGAAGCCCCCTTTCCGCCAGTCGTCAGGAAGATGCCTCAGGCACCCTCTTCCTCGGTGCCGGCGATCGTGACGCTCAGCATGTAGTCGGGCGATTCCACCGACCCATTGGCCGAGGCATCGCCCTTCTTGATGTTGTCCAGGACGTCCCAGCCCTCGATCAGCTGGCCCACGACGGTGTATTCGCCGTCCAGGAACGGCGCCGGCGCCAGGTCGATGAAGAACTGGCTGTTGGCGCTGTTGGGGCTCATGGCGCGGGCCATGCCAACGGTGCCGCGGTCAAAGGTGGCGTCGCTGAACTCGGCCTCCAGGTCGGGCAGGTCCGAGCCGCCCATGCCGGCCATCGAGGTGTCGCCACCCTGCTTGCCGTTGGCGACATCGCCGGTCTGGGCCATGAAGCCGTCGATCACGCGGTGGAACACGACGCCGTCATAGGCGCCCTGTTCGGTCAACTCGACCAGGCGGGCGACGTGGTTCGGGGCCAGGTCCTCGCGCAGGTCCAGGACGATGGTGCCCTTTGACTTGCCCTCGGCATCGGCGACCTCGATCACCATGTTCGGGCCGTCGGTGTCCTCGACCTGCGGATTGGCGGCCTGGGCAAAGGCTGCGCCGGTGCCAAGCGCGATGAAGGCGGGGATCAGGGCCAAATTACGCATCGGCGGCCACCTTGACGCTGATCATGCGGTCTGGATTCACCGGCGGCTCGCCGCGCTGGATCTTGTCGACATGCTCCATCCCCTCGATCACGCGGCCATAGACCGTGTACTGACCGTTCAGGAAATGGTTGTCCTTGAAGTTGATGAAGAACTGGCTGTTGGCGCTGTTCGGGTTCTGCGACCGCGCCGCGCCCAGGGTGCCACGGTCGTGCGGCAGCTTGGAGAACTCGGCCGGCAGGTCCGGCTTGTCCGATCCGCCCGTGCCGGCGCGGCCCGGGTTGTAGTCCTTTTCCATGTTGGCATGGGCCACGTCGCCCGTCTGCGCCATGAAGCCGTCGATGACGCGGTGGAAGGCCACGTTGTCATAGGCACCGGCGCGGGCCAGTTCCTTCATCCGCTCGGCATGCTTGGGTGCGACATCCGTCAGCAGCTCGATGACGACGCGGCCGTCCTTCAGCTCGACGATGATGGTGTTTTCCGGGTCCTTGATCTCGGCCATGCGGCCCTCCTTTGCCAGGTTCGACCCCTGATCTAGGTAATCGAGGGGCAAAGGGCAACGCGCGAAACCGTTATGAAAGGGCCTTGGCGGGATCACGCACATGTCAGACCATCGCCAGAGTTGACGGGGCCCCTACCATGCGGGACAAGCCTCGGCGACGCCCCACAGCCCGAAAAGGACGCGACATGGCCAAGTTCAATACCATCGACGACATGGATCTTCAGGGAAAGGTCGTGCTGACCCGGGTCGATGTCAACGTGCCGGTCGAGAACGGCCAGGTCACCGACGCCACCCGGATCGAGAAGATCGTGCCGACCGTGAAGGACATCCAGGCCAAGGGGGGCATTCCCGTGCTGCTGGCACATTTCGACCGCCCCAAGGGTCAGCGCGTGGATTCCATGAGCCTGAAGCAGATCGTCCCGGCGCTGGAGGCTGCCCTGGGCCAGCCGGTGGTCTTTGCCGACGACTGCATCGGCGGCGCGGCCAAGCGGGTCGTCGCGGCGCTGAAGCCGGGGCAGGTGGCCCTGATGGAGAACACCCGCTTTCATGCCGGAGAGGAAACGAACGATGCGACCTTCGCGGCTTCGCTGGCGGCACTGGGCAGCGCCTATGTGAACGACGCCTTTTCGGCCGCGCACCGGGCCCATGCCTCGACCGAGGGACTGGCGCGGCTGCTGAACGCGGGCGCCGGTCGGCTGATGGAGGCCGAGCTGAAGGCGCTGAACGCGGCACTCGGCGATCCCAAGCGCCCCGTCATGGCGGTCGTGGGCGGGGCCAAGGTCTCGACCAAGCTGGAGCTGCTGACGAACCTGATCGACAAGGTGGATCACCTGGTCATCGGCGGCGGCATGGCCAACACCTTCCTGGTGGCGCAAGGGGTCGAGGTCGGCAAGTCACTGGCCGAACGCGACATGGCCGACACGGCGCGGGCGATCCTGGAAAAGGCGGGCCAGACCGGCTGCAAGATCCACCTGCCCGTCGACATCGTTGTCGCGCGCGAATTCGAGGCGGGCGCAGCGTCCGAGGTGCTGCCGGTTGCCGAATGCCCGGCGGATGCGATGATCCTGGATGCGGGCCCCAGCACCGTAGCCGCGCTGCGCGAGGCCATGTCCGCCTGCAAGACGCTCATCTGGAACGGCCCGCTTGGCGCCTTCGAGATCGAGCCCTTCGATGCGGCCACCAACGCCGCCGCAAACGCCGCTGCCGAACTGACGCGGCAGGGGACGCTTGTATCCGTCGCCGGGGGCGGCGACACGGTCGCGGCGCTGAACAAGGCGGGCGCGGCCCAGGACTTTACCTTCATCTCGACCGCCGGCGGGGCGTTCCTTGAATGGATGGAAGGCAAGGTGCTGCCCGGCGTCGCAGCCCTCGAGGCGTCGCGCCGCTGAGGCGCAGAGCCGGCCGCCCGTGCAGGCGGCCGGCCCGACGGCTCAGTAGCGGATGATGCCCAGGATCTTGCGGCCCGAGGTGGTGTCGCTGGTGCCGGAACCGGGGCTCGCCGTCGTCCCCGGTGCTGTGGATGCAGAAGAGGCCGTGCTGGCGGGCGCATCAGTGGCTGGCGCGGGTGCGCTGGCCTCGGGTTCGGGCGCCGCAGGCTGAGCATCCACCGACATGGGTGAAGCTGCCGCATCGAGGGCCTGTGGTTGCAAATCAGCCTCTGCCTGGCCCGGGGCAGCAGGGACGACTGCCGCAGGACCCGTGCTGCCCTGAGCTGCCGCCCTTGCATAGCTGGCCGTCATCCGCTGCCATTCGTCCGCCGCCCTGTCTTCGACAACGACAGGACGGGGTACCGCTTCTCCTGCTGGGCCGCCCGCCACCGGCCTCTGGAAGATGGGCCGGTGATCTGCCCCCACCCTGACCATGGGACTGGCTGGGGAAATTCCAAACAGCGACAGATAATGAGTATGCATGGGGCGCGTTCCATCGTTAAAACTTGTGACGAACTTGCGCCTAATCCAACCGGTTCAATTAGAGCAGAGCCCGGATGCTTAAGATTTTATGAACGGGAGAAGCCGCCCCGCGATCCGCCAGGACCACTTCCCCATGCATCGGTCCAGGCAGACGGGTAACGAACAACGCCGTCACCCGTTAAGCCGCCCGGCAGCGGGAGGCTCGCCCGCGAATGAGATCGGAGCGCGGGCGGCGCCAACCGGACGACCCGACGGTGCCCTTACACTTCCTCGATCCGCAGCTCGACCGGATCGCTGACCAGGACGCCGGTCCGGGGCAGCGCCTCGATGGCGAAATCGATGGCTTCGGGCGTCGTCTTGTGCGTCACCACCAGAACCGGAACGCTGGCCGGGCTGTGCTGGCCGTATTGGCGCATCCGGTCGATCGAGATCCCCGCATCGCCCAGGACCGTGGCCACCTTGGCCAGCGCCCCCGGCTTGTCCTGAAGCTCCAGCCGGATGTAGTAGGCCGCGGGAACCGCCGTACGGGCGGGCTGCGCGGCCATTAGCGTGTCGGCAGGCTGGCCGAAGACCGGCAGCCGCACGTCCCGGGCGATCTCGACGATGTCGGACAGGACCGCGCTGGCGGTGGGCCCTTCGCCCGCACCCGCACCGCGCAGGACGATCTGGCCCACGCTGTCGCCCTCGATCACGACCATGTTCGTGCCCCCGACCAACTGGCCCAGCGGGCTGTCGGCCGGCACCAGGCAGGGCGACATGCGCTGTTCCAGGCCGCGTGCCGTCATCTGCGCCACGCCCAGCAGCTTGATGCGATAGCCCATGTCGGCGGCGCGGCGGATGTCGTCGATGCTGACCCGTTCGATCCCCTCGATCTCGACCGCGTCGAAGGACACCTGCGTGCCGAAGGCGATCGCGGACAGGATCGCCAGCTTGTGGCCCGCGTCGATGCCGCCCACGTCCAGGGCCGGGTCGGCCTCCAGATACCCCAGCTGCCGCGCCTCCTCGAAGACGGCGTCATAGGGCAGGCCGGCGCTTTCCATCCGCGTCAGGATATAGTTGCAGGTGCCGTTCATCACGCCCATGACGCGGGTGATGCGGTTGCCGGCCATGCTCTCGGTCATCGACTTGATCACCGGGATGCCACCCGCCACGGCCGCCTCGAACCGGATCACCCGGCCCAGGCTCTCGGCCAGTTGCGCCAAGTGCTGGCCGTGCAGCGCCAGCAGCGCCTTGTTGGCCGTCACCACGTCCTTGCCCGAACGCAGGGCGGCCTCGATGCTGTCGCGCGCGACTCCGGTGTCGCCACCGACCAGTTCGACATAGACATCCACGTCATCGGCCGTGGCGACGGCCATCGGGTCGGTTTCCCAGCGATAGGCAGACAGGTCGGCGTCACGGTTCTTCATCCGGTCGCGGGCGCTGACGGCGGTGATGGTGACGGCGCGGCCCGAACGGCGGGACAGCAGGTCCGCATGTTTCTGGACGATCTTGACGACACCGATCCCGACGGTGCCAAGCCCGGCGATGCCGAGGCGGAGGGGGGACGACATGGGTTCCTCTCATCCTTGATTTCGCGGGTGTTAGCGCGGCAGAGGTCGGCTTGCAACGCGCGAAAGGGCGCGGGCACCGAACAGTCAGGCGCCCGTGTCATCCTGGCCAGCCCACCGGCCTTCGATGCCGGTGGCGCGCATCATGGCGACCACGCGCCGCGCGGCCTCCAGCGTCCGGTCACGCACGGCAAGAACCTCTGCCGGCCCCAGGTCGTCCGGATAGCGTTCGCCGCGGGTATTGATGAAGGTCGGGTGCCACATGCCCGCCCGGTCGCCGGGACGCCAGGACGCGTGGCAGAGCAGGTTGCGCGACAGGCGCAGCGGCGGCAGGTCCCGGGCCAGGACCGACCGTGCCGGGCCCGCAGGCGCCGCCGCCAGAAATGCGTCGATCAGCGTCCCGAGCGTGTCGTCGGCGATATCCTCCATCCGCCGCAGCCATGCCTGCAGCGCGGTGTCGTGCACCTCGTCGCCCAGATCCTGGCGGGTCAGGGAAAAGATCGCGCGTTTCAGCGCCTCCTCCAGAAATCCGAAGGCGGCGACGGCATGGCCGATGGCTGCGGCCATGTCCTCGGGCAGGCGGTCGGGGGCGCGGGGCAGGGGCACCGGGCTATTCGCGCCACAGCTTTTGGACCCAGGGCGTGGGCCGGACGTAATGGCGCAGATGCTTCCATGCGCTCTCGCGCCGATCGCCTGTCCAGGTGGCTCGCAGATGTGCCAGCGGCGGCCGCGCCTGGTCGGCCTCGTCCCACCGGCCCAGGATCGCGTCAGGCGGGTTAAGGCTGCCGGGGAACATGACGATCCGGGTGCCCCTGGGGATGCGCGGGGCCATCACATAGTTCAGCGGAAAGACCGGCACGCAGTGAAAGCGGAAATGCGCCAGCCATCCCTTGGGCCAGAACTTGACGCCGCCGGGCGCGTTCCGGGTTACGAAGCGCTGCTCGTAGCGGTACTTGTCCGCCGCACCCTGCGGGTCGGATGCAAAGATCTGCTGCAACAGTGCCAGCTTGCCCACGCGCATCCGATAGACCGAGGTCTGGCCCATCTTCTCGAAGGGCGTGTTGGGGTTCAGTCCCAGGATCGTGTCGTCGGGATCACCATGCGCGAAAAACGCGTCCAGATCGCCAGTCACGATGACATCCAGGTCCAGGAACAGCACCACCCCCGTGACATCCCCCAGGTCACCCCACAGCCGCGACTTGGGCCACTTGCCGCGCGTGTTCACCGGTGCCTCGTAGGCGAAATCGGGCAGCGGCCGCACGGCCACGTCGGGATGCAGCCCCTGACCGTCGTCGGTAAAGCAGAACAGCCGGAAGGGCGGCGTGATGTTGCGCGCGATCATGGCGTGCAGGCGGTTCACGTATTCCGGCCCGAACTTGGTGCCCCACTTGATGCAGATGATCTGCTTGACCGATCCGTTGCGCCCGTCGCTCATGCCTGCCTCGTGCTGTCCGGTGGAGAGGGTTTCACAGCGGGGCCGCCAAGACAACGCCTCTTCTTCGTTGCCCAAGAACCCTGGGGGGTCCGGGGGCGCAAAGCCCCCGGCGGCCGCGGGACGCAATCAGGGGCGCGTCTCGCGGATCAGGCGCAGGATGTCGGCGGCGGCCGAAGGGATGTTCGTGCCGGGGCCGAAGATCGCCTTGACGCCCGCGGCCTTCAGGAAATCATAGTCCTGCTGCGGAATGACGCCGCCGCAGATCACCAGGATCTCGCCGGCGCCTCGGGCCTGCAGCGCCTCGATCAGCTTGGGCGCCAGGGTCTTGTGGCCGGCTGCCTGCGAACTGATGCCCACCACATGGACGTCGTTGTCGATGGCATCCTGGGCGGCTTCCTCGGGGGTCTGGAACAGCGGGCCCACATCCACGTCGAAGCCGATATCCGCAAAGGCGGTGGCGATGACCTTGGCACCCCGGTCATGGCCGTCCTGGCCCATCTTGACGACCAGCATGCGCGGGCGGCGGCCCTCTTCCTCGGCAAAGGCCTCGACGTCGCGCTGGATCTGGGCAAAGCCCTCGTCGCCCTCATAGGCGGCGCCATAGACGCCTGCCAGGGTGCGCACCTCGGCGCGGTGGCGCCCGAACTCGTCTTCCATGGCCATGCTGATCTCTCCGACGGTTGCGCGGGCGCGCGCGGCCTCGACCGCCGCCTCCAGCAGGTTGCCGCCCATCCGGGCGCGGCGGCCAAGCTCGGCCAGGGCGGCATCTACGGCCCCTTGGTCGCGGCTGGCGCGGATGCGCTCCAGTCGCGCGATCTGGCTGTCGCGGACCTTCACGTTGTCGATGTCCAGGATGTCGATCGGGTCCTCGCGGTCCTTGCGGTACTTGTTGACGCCGACGATCACGTCCTCGCCCCGGTCGATCAGGGCCTGCCGGCGTGCCGCCGTCTCCTCGATGCGCAGCTTGGGCATGCCGGAGGCCACGGCCTTGGTCATGCCGCCCAGTTCCTCGACCTCCTCGATCAGCGCCCAGGCCTTGTCGGCCAGTTCCGCCGTCAGGCTCTCGATGTAATAGGACCCGGCCAGCGGATCGACGACATGGGTGATCCCAGTCTCCTCCTGCAGGATCAACTGCGTGTTGCGGGCGATGCGGGCGCTGAATTCGGTGGGCAGGGCGATCGCCTCGTCCAGCGCATTCGTGTGCAGCGACTGCGTGCCGCCAAGCGCCGCCGACATCGCCTCATAGGCAGTGCGGATGACGTTGTTGTAGGGGTCCTGCTCCTGCAGCGACACGCCCGAGGTCTGGCAATGCGTCCGCAGCATCAGGCTGGACTGCTTTTTGGGTTCGAATTCGGACATGATGCGGTGCCACAGCAGGCGCGCGGCCCGCAGCTTGGCGATTTCCATGAAGAAGTTCATGCCGATGGCAAAAAAGAACGACAGCCGCCCGGCAAAGGCATCCACGTCCATGCCTGCCGCGATCGCGGCCCGGACATATTCCCGCCCGTCGGCCAGGGTATAGGCCAGTTCCTGGACCAGGTTCGCCCCGGCCTCCTGCATGTGGTAGCCCGAGATCGAGATCGAGTTGAACCGCGGCATCTGGCCCGACGTGTATTCGATGATGTCGCTGATGATCCGCATGCTGGGTTCGGGCGGATAGATATAGGTGTTGCGGACCATGAACTCCTTCAGGATGTCGTTCTGGATGGTCCCCGACAGCACCGCGCGGTCATGGCCCTGTTCCTCGCCGGTGACGATGAAATTGGCCAGGATCGGGATCACCGCGCCATTCATGGTCATGCTGACGCTGACCTGGTCCAGCGGGATGCCGTCGAACAGGATCTTCATGTCCTCGACGCTGTCGATGGCGACCCCGGCCTTGCCGACATCGCCGACCACCCGCGGATGGTCGCTGTCATAGCCGCGATGGGTCGCCAGGTCGAAGGCGACCGACACGCCCTGCTGCCCCGCCGCCAGCGCCTTGCGATAAAAGGCGTTCGATTCCTCGGCCGTGGAAAAGCCCGCATATTGCCGGATCGTCCAGGGGCGGCCCGCATACATCGTGGCGCGTGGACCGCGGGTATAGGGGGCGAGGCCCGGCAGGCTGCCCAGGTGGTCCAGCCCCTGGGTGTCGGCCTCGGTATAGAGCGGCTTGACGGGAATTCCCTCCAGCGTCTGCCAGGTCAGGCTGTCGGGTTCGCGGCCCTTCAGTTCGGTCCGGGCCAGCTTGCGCCATTCCTCGAGCGTCGGTTTTGTCATGATCCATCCTTTCCCGCGGCCCGTTCTGCCCTATATTCAAGACATGACGAGGTGCCGATGAAGTTGAAATTCCTGATTTTTGCGGTGGCACTGGCCGGAATGGGCCCGGGGCGCGACGCGCCTGCGCCCGATCCCGAAACCATCCGCGACAGCACGCCGCAGCGCAATCCCGCCCGTCTGCCGCCGGTCAGCCAGCTGCCCGAAGCCCCGCCGGAGGTCGTGTCCCCGCTGGCCGCAGGCGCCCCGCCGCTGCTGAATGCGGCCGAGGTCGAGCCGCAGCAGTTCCTCTGGACGGCGCGGCCGGTGGTGGTCTTTGCCGACACGCCCGGTGATCCCGCCTTTGTCGAACAGGTCGAGGCGCTGCGGCTGGACGGGCGCGCGCTGGCGGCACGCGACGTGGTGATCGTGATCGACAGCGATCCTTCCGCCAACACCATCTGGCGCCAGCAGCTGCGCCCGCGCGGCTTTTCGCTGGTGCTGATAGACAAGGACGGGCAGGTCAAGATCCGCCGCCCCACGCCCTGGGACGCCCGCGAGGTCGGCCGCGCGATCGACCGGCTGCCGCTGCGCCGGCAGGAGATCGGCCGGGGCAGCATCCTGCGGTAAGGCCTGCAGGGCGGAAACTTGTGGATTTGCGGCGCGTTCCCTATATCATGAACAGCGTCGGACAGGGTGTCTGACCAGACGGAGGAGAGGATCATGGCAATTCCGCACGCAGATCGCGGCGCCAAGCCGCAGGCCGTTCCCGCCCGGGTGGTCAAACCCTTGCGCAGCGAAACCGCCCCACGCCCCGAGGCCAAGCCCAAGCCGGCGGCCATCAGCCGCGCCAACGAGATCGTGCGGGCCATCGGTCTGCGCCCCATCACCGGCCTCTCGGGTCCAAAGATCGGCTACTGATCGCGTCCAGCCGGCCGCGCATTTCCGCAATCTCGCCCGGCAGGCGCTGTGCCAGCTGTGCCAGTGCCGCGGCCTCGTCCTCGTCCAGCATCCGTTCCACCGCATCCGCCCCGCCGCGCAGGCTTTCGGTCAGAACCCGAATGGCCTGGATGCCGCTGTCGCGGGTCTCCTCCATCAGCGACAGGTAATCGGCCATCATCTGCGCCGCGCGCCGCCCGTCGCTGCGGGCGATGCGCCGCAGGTCCGTGGCCAGCGCCCCCATCACCGACAGCAGCCGATAATACAGCACGATAGGGTCGATGACCGGCGCCGGCAGGATGTGGATGTCGGCGATCACCGCCGTGAAAATGCGGTCGTTGCCATGCTGGGGCAGGGTGGGGACGAAATCCCCCGACCGGATGCGCGCAATCAGCGCCGCCGCATCCTCGGGATCGGGGCTTTGCTGTTCCAGCGCAAAGACATGGGCGCGGATTTCGGCCAGCAGGGCGCGCTGGATATCCGCCTCGCGCGCCCGGCGCAGGCCCGCGTCGCGACGGCGGGTCTGCGACGCGACGACCACCCAGCCTATGGCCACGAACAGGCCGGTGATGACCGCCTGCTGCAGTTGAGGGCTGAGGTAACTGTCAAGTGGCGGCACGGCCGGTCCCTTTCCGACGCGTGCCCGGACAGGTCAATTGGCTGCGCATAGCCGCGCCCCTCATGACTGCTCCGTCAGGCGCAGCGCCGCAAGCCCTGCGGCCAGATGCGCCCCGGCCTCGGCCCAGAGCGCGGCACGCGGCGCCAGCCAGCCCTCCAGCACCAGGTAAAGGCCGCCGCCCCACAGCAGCGCCGACAGCGGCAGCGCCACCATCCAGAACCGCGACCCGCGCCACCGGTGCGCACTCAGGCCGAAGGCCAGCTGGAACAGCGCCAGCGCCACCAGCGGCGTCAGGACATAGACCAGCGGGATCTGCGCCAGGCCGACACTGAAGGTCGTGCCGCCCGCCAGCAGAACAAAGCCGCCCGCGCCCATCAGGGCCACCAGCGACGCGGCTGCAAAGGCGGGCAGGCTGCGGGTCATTCGAACTCCATGATGATGTCATCCACCTTCAGGCTTTCCCCCGGCGCCGCATTCACCGACTTGACGGTGCCGCGGCGTTCGGCGCGCAGGATGTTTTCCATCTTCATCGCCTCGACCGTCGCAAGGGCCTGACCTTCCTGCACCTCGTCGCCGGCGGCCACGTTCACCTTGACCACCAGTCCCGGCATCGGACAGAGCAGGAACCTGGAGGTGTCGGGGGGCAGCTTTTCGGGCATCAGCCGGGCCAGTTCGGCGGCGCGCGGGCGGCGCACCTGCACCCTCAGGTCCGCCCCGCGGCTGCGAAGGCGGAAACCGGCGGGGATCTTGTCCACCTTCAGCACCAGCGGACGGCCCCCCACCTGCATCCGGGCCAGCGACTGCCCAGGCAGCCAATCGCCCTCGACCCGCAGATCCTCGCTGTCGATCCGGACCGTGGCGCCGTCCCGGTCCGCGCCGATCCGCACGGGGAATTCGCGGCCGCCGACGAAGACCACCCAGTTCTCGCCGACATGGCGTTCGTGGTTGCTCAGCCGGCCGCTGATCCGCGCGCGCCGGATCTCGGCCACGCGATGCATGGCGGCGGCGGCGGCGGCCACGCGGCGCAGTTCGTCCTCGCCGCAGGGGGCGCCGTGGAAGCCCTCGGGATATTCCTCGCCGATGAAGGCGGTGGTGATGTCGCCCGAAACGAATTTCGGATGGTCCATCACGGCCGCCAGGAAGGGCAGGTTGTGGCCGATCCCCTCGACCTCGAACTCGTCCAGCGCCAGCCGCATCGCCTCGATCGCCTCGCTGCGCGAGGGCGCCCAGGTGCACAGCTTGGCGATCATCGGGTCATAGAACATGCTGATCTCGCCGCCCTCGAAGACGCCGGTATCGTTGCGCACGGCGGCCGCACCCGTGGGCGTGCCCAGGGCCAGCCATTTGCCCTCGGCCACCATGGGACCGGCCGCGACCTCTGCGGGCGGGCGATAGCGGGTCAGCCGCCCGATCGACGGCAGGAAGTTGCGATAGGGATCCTCGGCGTAGAGCCGGCTTTCCATGGCCCATCCGTTGATCTTCAGGTCCGATTGGGCAAAGGGCAGCGGCTCGCCGGCGGCCACGCGGATCATCTGCTCGACCAGGTCCACCCCGGTGATCAGCTCGGTCACCGGATGTTCCACCTGAAGCCGGGTGTTCATCTCCAGGAAATAGAAGTTGCGGTTCCCGTCCACGATGAATTCGACGGTGCCGGCGCTGGTGTAGCTGACGGCCTTGGCCAGGGCCACGGCCTGTTCGCCCATGGCGCGGCGGGTGTCGGGGTCGAGGAAGGGCGAGGGGGCCTCTTCGATGACCTTCTGGTTGCGCCGCTGGATCGAGCATTCGCGCTCGTGCAGATAGACGGCGTTGCCGTGCTTGTCCGCCAGGACCTGGATCTCGATGTGGCGCGGCTGCGTCACGAACTTCTCGATGAAGATCCGGTCGTCGCCAAAGCTGTTGGCGGCCTCGTTCTTCGAGCTTTCGAACCCCTCGCGCGCCTCCTCGGCGTTCCAGGCGATGCGCATCCCCTTGCCGCCGCCGCCGGCGCTGGCCTTGATCATCACCGGATAGCCGATCTGGTCGCTGATGCGCGCGGCCTCCTCGGCGTCGGCGATCAGGCCCATATAGCCCGGAACGGTGCTGACGCCGGCCTCCTGCGCCAGCTTCTTCGAGGTGATCTTGTCGCCCATCGCCTCGATCGCCCCCGAGGGCGGGCCGATGAAGACGACGCCCTCGGCCTCCAGCGCCTCCGCGAACCTGCGGTTCTCGGACAGGAAGCCATAGCCGGGATGGACCGCCTCGGCCCCGGTCTCGCGGATCGCGTCCATGATCCTGTCGATCACGATATAGGACTGGTTGGCGGGGGACGGGCCGATATGCACCGCCTCGTCCGCCATACGCACATGCAGCGCGTTGCGGTCGGCATCCGAATAGACCGCCACGGTGGCGATGCCCATCTTGCGCGCGGTCTTGATGACGCGGCAGGCGATTTCGCCCCGGTTGGCGATCAGGATCTTCTTGAACATGGGCTCCCCCCCAGGACGGAACGTGAAAAAGCCGCCCTGGGCGCAGGTCCCGGGGCGGCTTGAAGAACCGGGCGCGCAGGTCGCGCGCCGCAGATCAGGTGATTACTGGCAGAGACGGACGTCGTTGCACAGTGCGCCGGCAGCACCGCCGATGGCCGCGCCCTTGACGACGTTCTCGCCGCTGACGCTGGCGATGGTTGCGCCGACGCCGGCACCGATGAGGGCGCGGTCAGTGTCGGTCGGATTGATCCCTTGGGTGCAACCCGCGACAGCGGTTGCGCCGACCAGGGCGGCGATGGCAAGAAGCTTGGACATGATCTAGATCCCGTGACGTGAGTGGCAGGAGCGCAGGACGCCCCTGGCTGATGTGTTGGTATGAGGCCGAAGCGATCAGTAGCGACGCTGGCAGACGCCCGCGTCGTCGCACAGCGCGCCGCCGACGGCACCGATGGCCGCACCGGTCGCCAGGTCTTCGTCAAGCGCCTTGGCGATGACTGCACCGGCCACGGCACCACCCGCCGCGCGCTGCGCGTCCGGAGAGATGCCGCCGCCCTGATAGCCCGGCTCGCAAGCCGCGAGGCCTGCCGTGGCCAGAGCCAGAGCGGCAAGGCGAAGTGCAAAGGTTTTCTGCATGATGGTCTGCCTGTCTTGAGGGGCCCGTTGGGGGCCGGTTGTAGGTCCTGACGGGTTATCGCACAGCCGCACCCCGCGTCAAACTGACATGCGTGTGACTTCAAAGAGTTCGGCGCGCGATTGCCCATCAGTCTTCGTCCGCGTCCGCGTCGTCGTCCCAGCCATCCTCGTCGTCCCAATCAAAGGCCGGCGGGGCGTCCTGGACGAACAGTTCAGGGAACGAGGCCTCGGCCAAGGCCATGTCGACCTGCAGAAGCTGGTCGTAATCGGCGGGATCGAATTCCCCCACCGGCTTGACCTCGCGGCCGATCAGCCAGGACAGGCGCCCGGCATCCAGGTTGCCGCGAACAAAGGGCTCATCGCCGAACTTGGCGATCAGCGCGGAGAGAAAGCCGGCGTCGGCGCGCTTGTCGGCGGGCTTGCGGTCGCGAAAACGTTCCCGCCGGGTGATGGGCGTCGCGCCCTTCTTGCGGTTCTCGCGCCGGATGACGAATTGAAAGTCGGTGCCGGGCAGGCGCCCGGGAAATCCACGATGTTTCAGCATGGCAGTGCCCCTGTGCTAGGGCGCGCGGGGCCTGCTGCTGCGCACGGGCAGGCTGGCCGCCCGCGCGCGATGGTCGGACGGAAGGTCTTAGCCGAACTTGCCCTGATAGACGGGCTCGGTCGTGACGGGGTTGACCATCGGCGCTGCCGGTGCGGTCGGCACGAAGACATCGGGCTGCTGACGCTGGCAGGCGGCGAAGGCGGACACCAGCACGAGGCCGAGGATGATTTTTTTCGACATGGAATTTCGCTCCTGTGAAGCGGGCGGGGATGCGCCCTGCTGCTCTGATTGCGGCCGGCTTGTTTGGGGGCCGGTCCGCGCGCGATGATAGCCGCGCCCCGGCAGGGCAGACAGGCGGAGGCGTTGGCCGGAGGCAAAGAGCCCCCGCCCTGTGGCGCTGCTGCATCAATCACGATCTTGTGCATCCCTGTTCCCCGGCCCCGCGACTCACAGCGGAATGTTGTCGTGCTTTTTCCACGGGTTCGTCAGCCGCTTGCCGCGCAGGCTGGCGAATGCGCGGGCAACGCGCTTGCGCGTGCTGCGGGGCTGGATCACCTCGTCGATGAAGCCCTTTTCGGCGGCGACGAAAGGGTTGGCAAAGCGATCCTCGTAATCCTTGGTGCGGCTGGCGATCTTGTCGGGCTGGTCCAGTTCGCTGCGGTAAAGGATCTCGACCGCGCCCTTGGCGCCCATGACGGCAATCTCGGCCGTGGGCCAGGCATAGTTGAAATCGCCGCGCAGATGCTTCGACGCCATGACGTCATAGGCCCCGCCATAGGCCTTGCGGGTGATGACCGTGACCTTGGGCACCGTCGCCTCGCCATAGGCGAAGAGCAGCTTGGCCCCGTGCTTGATCACGCCGCCATATTCCTGCCCCGTGCCGGGAAGGAAGCCAGGAACGTCCACCAGCGTCAGGATCGGGATCTCGAACGCATCGCAGAAGCGCACGAAGCGCGCCGCCTTGCGCGAACTGTCGATGTCCAGGCAGCCCGCCAGCACCATCGGCTGGTTCGCGACCACGCCCACCGTCTGCCCCTCGATCCGGATGAAGCCGATGATGATGTTGCCTGCGAAATCCTTCTGCACCTCGTAGAAATCACCCTCGTCCGCGACCTTGGCGATCAGCTCCTTCATGTCATAGGGCTGGTTCGGGTTGTCGGGGATCAGCGTGTCCAGGCTGGGCTCGATCCGGGCCGGGTCATCGAAGAAGGGCCGCGTGGGCGCCTTTTCGCGGTTGTTCAGCGGCAGGAAGTCGAACAGGCGGCGGATTTCCGACAGCGCCTCCACATCATCCTCGAAGGCGCCGTCGGCGACCGATGATTTCCTGGTATGCGTGCTGGCTCCGCCCAACTGTTCGGCCGTCACGACCTCGTTGGTGACGGTCTTCACGACGTCGGGGCCGGTGACGAACATGTAGGACGTGTCCTTCACCATGAAGATGAAGTCCGTCATCGCCGGCGAATAGACCGCGCCGCCCGCGCAGGGGCCCATGATGACGCTGATCTGCGGGATGACCCCCGAGGCCATGATGTTGCGCTGGAACACGTCGGCATAGCCCGCAAGGCTGGCGACGCCCTCCTGGATGCGCGCGCCGCCCGAATCGTTCAGCCCGATCACCGGGGCGCCGTTTTGCATGGCCATATCCATGATCTTGCAGATCTTCTGGGCATGGGTTTCCGACAGCGACCCGCCGAAGACGGTGAAGTCCTGGCTGAAGACATAGACCATCCGCCCGTTGATCGTGCCCCAGCCGGTCACGACGCCGTCGCCATAGGGGCGGTCCTCCTCCATGCCGAAGTCGGTGCTGCGATGGGCGACGAACATGTCGAATTCCTCGAAGCTGTCCTCGTCCAGCAGCAGGTCGATGCGTTCGCGGGCGGTCAGCTTGCCGCGCGCATGCTGGGCATCGATCCGCCGCTGGCCGCCACCAAGCCGGGCCTCGCCGCGCCGCCGTTCAAGCTCTTGCAGAATGTCTTTCATCGCGGGCCCCCTCCAACTGTTCCGGGCAAGGTAGACCGGGATGCAGGTGCAGCAAAGGAAAATTGGGAAAATTTGCAAAGCAGGTTGCCCGGCTTCTGCGCAAACTGAAAACCTGCAAATCCGCCCGGCGCTTTTGGCCCTCTTGACGCGCGGCTTGGGCGCGGGCAATCGGGCAGGATGGGATTGCAGATCGATATTCCGGCCGTGCTGGCCAATCATGCGGCGCTGGCGGCCAAGGCCCCCGGCGCCCGGGCCGCCGCGGTCGTCAAGGCCGATGCCTATGGGCTGGGCGCCACCCGCGTGGCTCCGGCGCTTTATGCGGCAGGGGTGCGCGAATTCTTCGTGGCGCTGGCGCATGAGGGGCGCGCCATCCGGGCGCATCTGCCGGAAGATGCGCAGATCAACATCCTGTCCGGGCATATGGAGGGCGAGGATCTGGCCGGCCTGACGCCCGTCCTGAACAGCCCGGCCCAGTTCTTTCGCGATCGCGCGATGCGGCCGGGGGGACGCTTTGCCATCCAGCTGGACACCGGCATGAACCGCCTGGGGATGGAGGCCGCCGAATGGGCCGCCATCCGGGACGAGGCACTGGCGGCAAGGCCCGCCTTCATCATGTCCCATTTGGCCTGCGCGGACGAACCCGACCACCCGGCCAATGCGGCCCAACTGGCGGCCTTTCGTGCCATGACCGACGGATGCGGCGTGCCGCGTTCGCTGGCCGCGACGGGGGGCATCCTGCTGGGCCCGGACTACCACTTCGACCTGGTGCGGCCGGGCATCGGCCTCTACGGCGGCTTGCCCTTTGCCCAGGCGCAGCCGGTCGTGCGCCTGTCGCTGCGCGTCATCCAGACCCGCGACGTCAAGGCCGGCGAGATGGTCGGCTATGGCGCCAGCTGGCATGCCAGCCGCGACAGCCGGATCGCCACGGTCGACGCGGGCTATGCCGACGGGGTCCTGCGGGCCCTGTCCTCCAGCGGCGTGTCGCTGTTTGCGGGCGATGCGGCTTGCCCCGTCGTCGGGCGCGTGTCAATGGACCTGATCACGGTGGATGTCACCGACCTGCCGGAGGTGCCGGACGCACTCGACCTGATCTGTCCGCAGCAGCCGATCGACCGGCTGGCGGATCTGGCCGGCACCATCGGCTACGAGATCCTGACCTCCCTCCGCCAGCGTTACCAGCGGACCTATCTGTGACCCCCATCCGTGCGATCGGACGCCCGGCGCTGCGCCTGACGCGCGGCACGGGCGCGGTTGCGATCTTTGCCGCCCGTGGCCTCGGCGGCCTCAGTCCATTCCCCGGCAATGCCATCCTTCGCCAGCTGGTCCAGATCGGCTGGCTGTCGCTGCCGGTCGTGGGGCTGACGGCGCTGTTCACAGGGGCGGCCCTGGCCCTGCAGATCCATTCGGGCGGACAGCGGTTTCAGGCGGGCGACGTGGTGCCCGCGATCGTCGCCATCGGCATGGTGCGCGAACTGGGGCCGGTCCTGGGCGGGCTGATGGTGGCCGCGCGCGTCGCCAGCAGCATCGCGGCCGAGATCGGCACCATGCGCGTCACCGAACAGATCGACGCGCTGGTCACCCTGTCCACCGATCCGGTGCGTTGGCTGGTCACGCCGCGCCTGTGGGCCGCGATCCTGTCGCTGCCGGTGCTGGTCGCGGTGGGCGACATCATCGGGATCATGGGCGGATGGCTGGTCGGCACCCTGTCGCTTGGCTTCAACTCGGCCACCTATATCGCCAACAGCTGGGCCTACCTGGAGGTCTGGGACGTGACCTCGGGCCTGATCAAGGGCGCCGTCTTCGGCCTGATCGTGGCCCTGTCCGGCTGCTGGTTCGGGATGCGGTCGGGTCGCGGTGCGGCAGGCGTTGGCCGCGCGACCACCAGCGCGGTCGTGGCGGCCGCGGTCGGGATCCTGGCCGCGAATTTCGCGCTGACGGGCCTGTTCTTCGAATGATCCAGGTTCGTGGCCTGTCAAAGTCCTTCGGTGCACAGCAGGTTCTGGACGGACTGGACCTTGACGTGCCGCAGGGAGAGAGCCTTTGCGTGATCGGCCAATCGGGCACGGGCAAGTCGGTCCTTTTGAAATGCATCCTGGGGCTGGAGACGCCCGATGCGGGGCAGGTCCTCTGGCAGGGCCGTCCGCTGCGGAGGGCGGAACGCGCGCGGTTCATGGCGCGGTTCGGGATGCTGTTCCAGGGGGCGGCGCTCTTCGACAGCCTCTCGGTCTGGCAGAACGTGGCGTTCCGCCTGCGTCAGCGGATGGGCGACCGGCCGGCGCGCGCCATCGCGATCGACAAGCTGTCCCGCGTGGGCCTTTCCGCCGAGACCGCCGATCTGATGCCCGCCCAGCTGTCGGGCGGCATGGCCAAACGGGTGGGCCTGGCGCGGGCGATCGCCGACGATCCGCAGGTGATCTTCTTCGACGAACCCACGACCGGCCTCGACCCGATCCGGGCGCGCGCCATCAACGCCCTGATCCGCGGCATCGTCACGGAAACCGGGGCGACCGCCATCACCATCACCCATGACATGGACTCGGTTCGTGCCATCGGGGACCGGGTCGCGCTGCTGCAGGGCGGCCGGATCCTGCATGACGGGCCCGTCGCCGCCATGGACCAGGCGCCGGCACTAGCCCAGTTTCTGGGCAGGGACCCGGACGGTTCGGTTCAATTTGTCTGAACTTCATGCAACTTTTACCGCCGCCGCAGGGTTTTGCCTGAAACGGGGGCACAGCTGCCCGTGCCCTTCGCAACATCGCCTTGTGCGAATCCCCACGGCTTGCCACCATAGAAACCGACGCCTGAGCAGGAGAAAGATTTGGGCCTAACCCCGACGCCCCCCGTTGCGACCCCTTCGGCTGAAACCCTGCTGGAATTCCCCGACAACCGGCTGCTGATCGACCTGTGCGGCGCGAATGACCGCCACCTGGCGCGGATCGAGGAAGCGCTTGCCGTGCATATCCTGCGCCGCGGCAACCAGCTTGCCATTGTCGGCGACCCCGAGGCCCAGGCCGAGGCGGCGCAGATCCTCGGCGCCCTTTATGCTCGCCTGGAGCAGCAGCGGCCGGTCAGCCTGCCCGAGATCGAGGCCGCCCTGCGAATGGGCGTGGACCCCGTCGCCGAGATCACCCCGACCGAACAGCTGGAGATGTTCGCACAGGGCAATTACGAGTTGCGCACCCGCAAGAAATCGGTCGAGCCGCGCACCGATGCGCAGAAGGCCTATGTCCGCGCCCTGTTCCAGAACGAACTGGCCTTTGGCATCGGTCCGGCCGGCACCGGCAAGACCTATCTGGCGGTCGCCGTCGGCGTCACGATGCTGATCGGCGGCCAGGTCGACAAGATCATCTTGTCGCGCCCCGCCGTCGAGGCGGGCGAACGCTTGGGCTTTCTTCCCGGCGACATGAAGGAGAAGGTCGATCCCTACATGCAGCCCCTCTATGATGCGCTGAACGACTTCCTGCCCGCAAAGCAGATGCAGAAGCTGGTGGAGGAAAAGCGGATCGAGATCGCGCCCCTGGCCTTCATGCGCGGGCGTACGCTTTCACGGGCTTTCGTGGTGCTGGACGAGGCGCAGAACGCCAGTTCGATGCAGATGAAGATGTTCCTAACACGCTTGGGTGAGGGGTCGCGCATGGTCATCACCGGCGACCGGACGCAGATCGACCTGCCGCGCGGCATGCAGTCGGGCCTGGTCGATGCCGAAAAGATCCTGGCAGGGGTCAAGGGCATCAGCTTCAGCTATTTCACCGCCGATGACGTTGTGCGCCACCCGCTTGTCGCGCGGATCATCAAGGCCTATGACGCCGAGGAAGTCGCGGCGGTTGCCCGCGGGGAAACAGAAGGGCTGCGGGGGCAATATGCGCCCCGTCGGCAGATGCGGAACGATGCCTGACCAGATAACTGCCGATTGCGTCATCGAAGACGAGCGATGGGAGGCCGCCGGCCTTGAACAGCTGGCGGCCCGAGCGGTCGAGGCGACGCTGCGCTGGCACCGGATCGGCGGCGAGGTGGTCGTCATGGGCTGCGACGACCTGCGGATCTCGGCGCTGAACGCCGATTTCCGGGGCAAGCCGCGCGCGACGAATGTGCTGTCCTGGCCCTCGGTCGAGCATCTGCCGCACCCGCCCGGTGCGCGCCCGGTCATGCCTGACGAGGACGAGCTGGGCGACATCGCCATCGCCTACGAAACCTGCCTTGCCGAGGCGGCAGAGCAGGGCAAGCCGGTTGCCGATCACGTGACGCACCTGCTGGTTCACGCAACGCTGCACCTGCTGGGCTATGACCACGAAAACGACCTCGATGCCGAATTCATGGAGGCGACGGAGCGCGCCATCCTGCAGGATCTGGGCATTGCCGACCCCTATAGGGAGACAAGCTGATGAGTTCCGAGGCCCGATTACCCGACTACTCCTCCGATCAGGCGCCGCAATCCGGCCCTGACCGAATGTCGGAGGAGGAGCAGGACGCCCCCAGTTCCAGAGGCTTCTTCGGGCGCGTCCTGCATGCGCTGACGGGCGCCGAGGCCGATCCTCCGGCCGAGGTTCAGCGACACGGCCCCGGCAAGCCCGGCCTTCTGAACCTGCGGCGGATGCGCGTCGACGACGTGGCCATTCCCAAGGTCGAGATCATCGCCGCACCGCTGAACATCACCTTGGACGACTTGGTCACGATGTTCCGCGAACACGGATTTTCGCGGATCCCGGTGTTCCGGGGCACGCTGGACAGCCCACTTGGCATGATCCACCTGAAGGACCTGGCGCTAAAGCACGGGTTCGGGGCGGGGGGCAAGTTCACCCTGCGCCCCATGCTGCGGCCGCTGCTTTACGTGCCGCCCTCGATGCCCATCGGCGTCCTGCTGCAGCAGATGCAGACCAAGCGCATCCACATGGCGCTGGTGATCGACGAATACGGTGGCGTCGACGGCCTGGTCACGATCGAGGACCTGATCGAGCAGGTGATCGGCGAGATCGAGGACGAGCATGACGAGGATGAAGGCGGTCTTTGGGTGCGGGAAAAGCCCGGCCAGTGGCTGATCCAGGCGCGCGCCGGCCTGTCGGATGTCGAACAGGAAACCGGGCTGCGCCTGATGGATGCGGATGAAACCGAGGAGGTCGACACCCTGGGCGGCGTGATCTTCATGCTGGCGGGCCGCGTGCCGCTGCGCGGAGAGGTGATCGCCCACCCCTCAGGCGCCGAGTTCGAGGTGGTGGATGCCGATCCGCGCCGGCTCAAGCGGATCCGCCTGCGCCTGCCAAGCGTTGCGACCCTGACCGGCAGTCCTGCCACACCCCCGGAGCAGAAGCGGGGCGACTGAGGCTCAGTCTTCCTCGAACCGGGCCAGCATCGCGTCGAAGAACCGGGCGCGCAGGTCCGGCGTCTCCATCATCACCTCATGGCGGGCACCGGCAACCTCCAGCAGATGGCCGCCGGGCCAGCGGGCGGCGCGGTCGCGGACGGCGCCGGGCGAGACGACCTTTTCCTCGGAGCCGAGCGACACCAGCATCGGTTGCGGGGGCGATGGAATGCGCGACAGGCGGACACATTCGTTCAGCGCCTTGCCGACCCAGTCAAAGCTGGCGCCGCCGATGGTCAGGTCGGGCCAATGCGCGGCCTCGCGCACCATGCGGGCCCATTCATCCGGGTCCTGTGTCAGCAGATTTGCGGAAAAGCTTTCATCCAGGACATAGGTGGTGTCCCCGCCGCCGCTGCCCGGTGCCGCAAACCCGCCGCGTCCGACGCGCCCGGCCAGATACGCGATCCCCAGCGCCACCCCGTGCTGCATCCGACGCAGGTTGATCCCCCACATGGGGGCCGAAAAGACCGCTGTCCGGACCGGCAGACCGGCTTCCAGCGCTGCCAGGCCGATGCAGCCGCCCATGGAATGGGCCAGCAGGTGCCAGGGACGCGGCAGGTCCAGTTCACCGGCCGCCACCACCGTTTCGATCACGTCCTGCTGATAGTCGGAAAATTCGCCGATATGGCCGGGGCGCGGATCGCGCTGCAGCCGGTCCGACAGGCCCTGTCCGCGCCAGTCCACCGCCAGCACGTTATAGCCATGGTCGACCAGCAGGCTGGCGATGGGGGCATATTTTTCGACATATTCGGTGCGGCCGGGAAACAGCAGCACGCCGCCCCGGCACGCGGTCCGGTCGGCCTGCCAGAAGGCCAGGCGCAGGCGGACCCCATCCTCGGCCCGGACATAGAAGGCGCGCGCGGGCGCACGCGGGTCGTCGGGCAGTTGATGGAAGGGCGCCTGCTCCATCAGGTCAGGAGAGCTTCTGCCCCAGCTGCATCGCCACGCCCATCGAGCCGTCGATGGCCAGCTTGCCGGTCATGAAGGCGGTGGCGGGGTTCACGTCGCCGTTCAGGATGCCCTCGAAGGTTTCGCGCGATGCGGTCAGCGTCACCTCGGCCTCTTCGTCGCCCGCGCGCACGCCGGATTCGTCGATCATGATCGCGCCCTCGTCCTTGATCACGAACTTGGCGGTGGATTCGAAGCTGTCGATCTTCTGGCTCAGTTTCTCGACGGCGGCGTTCACGACTTGGCTCATTTTGATCCTCTTGATGCGCTTGGGCTGGCGCCCGACATGCGGGCTGGGTTACACCCTTCATATGAGCCTGGACCGCCCCGTTTTCCAGAATGCCGTCGCGGCACTGCGTCACAGAGTTCTGACGATTTTCCTCATTTTTGCAAGCATCTTGCCGGTGGCCGGTTGGGCCGCGCCGCTGGACGATGCCTTTGCCCGTCTGGCCGCCCCGGAGGGCGAGGGCTGGCGGATCGCGGAAAGCGACATCCTGCGGGAATGGTCGCGCTCCGGGTCGCCCGCCATGGACCTGCTGCTGCGCCGGGGCGAGGAGGCCCTGGACATGGGCGACATCCCGACCGCTATCGGGCACCTGACCGCGCTGACCGACCATGCCCCGGATTTCGCGGCAGGGTTTCAGGCCCGTGCCGCGGCCTTTGCCGCAGCGGGCCAGTTCGGCCCCGCGCTGGCCGACCTGGCGCGCGCGCTGGAACTGGAACCGCGGCACTTCGCGGCCCTGACCCAACTGGGCGCTATGCTGGAGGAGATGGGCGAGGATGACCGCGCCCTGACCGCCTATCGCGAGAGCCTGAAGATCCATCCCCACCAGCAGGAAGCAATTGATGGCGTCGCACGTCTGGAACGCAAGCGCATCGGCACCGATATCTAGGCCATGAACATGTCGTCTCGCGGCCGGGTCACCGCTATTCTGGGCCCCACCAACACCGGCAAGACCCATCATGCGATCGAGCGCATGCTGGGGCACCGGACCGGGGTCATCGGCCTGCCTCTGCGCCTTTTGGCGCGCGAGGTCTATGACCGGATCGTCAAGGCGCGCGGCCCCTCGGTCGTGGCGCTGGTCACCGGAGAGGAGCGGATCGTCCCCGACCGGGTCCAGTACTGGGTGGCGACCACCGAGGCGATGCCCGAGATCGGCGCCGATTTCGTCGCCATCGACGAGATCCAGCTCTGCGCCGACCCCGGGCGCGGCCATGTCTTCACCGACCGCCTGCTGAACATGCGCGGCCTGCACGAGACGCTGTTCCTGGGCAGTGACACGATGCGCCCGGCCATCGCGGCCCTGGTCCCGGAGGCGCAGTTCATCCGGCGCGAGCGGTTCTCGAACCTGTCCTGGGCCGGGTCGAAAAAGCTGTCGCGGATGCCCGCGCGCAGCGCCATCGTCGGCTTCAGCGTCGATGACGTCTATGCCATGGCCGAACTGCTGCGCCGCCAGAAGGGCGGCTGTGCGGTGGTGATGGGGGCGCTGTCGCCGCGAACGCGCAATGCCCAGGTCGAGATGTACCAGAACGGCGAGGTGGATTACCTTGTCGCCACGGACGCCATCGGCATGGGCCTGAACCTGGACATCCGCCACGTGGCCTTCAGCGCCACGCACAAGTTCGACGGCCGCCGCGTCCGCCCGCTGTTCCCGCACGAGATGGGCCAGATCGCCGGACGGGCCGGCAGGCATACCGAATCCGGCACCTTCGGCGTCACCGGCGAGGCGCAGATCCTGGACGAGGGCCTGATCGATGCGCTGGAGAACCATCGCTTTGCCCCGATCCAGCGGCTGACCTGGCGCAACACGCGGCTGGAATTCGGTACGATGGACCGGCTGGTAGAAAGCCTGGAGGCGGGGTCGGGCCACGAGCTGCTGGGCCGGGGCCGCGAAGCCGATGACCTGGGCGCGCTGAAGCTGCTGCGCGAGATGCCCGAGATCCGTGACCGCGTACAGGGCGGCAAGGATGTCCGCCTGCTGTGGGACATCTGCCGGGTGCCTGATTTCAGGGGTATTTCCCACATGGAACATGCCACGCTGCTGGCCCGGCTGTTCGGTTTCCTGCAGGACGGGCACATCCCGGCGGACTGGCTGAACCGCGCGATCAAGCGCATCGACAAGACCCAGGGCGACATCGACGCCATCTCCAAGCGCCTGGCCTTTATCCGCACCTGGACCTATGTCGCGCAAAGAACGGGCTGGGTCGCGGACGAAAAGCATTGGCGCGGGGAAACGCGCGCTGTAGAAGACCGCCTGTCAGACGCGCTGCACGCGGCACTGACCCAACGATTTGTGGATCGGCGCACATCCGTGCTGTTGCGCCGGCTCAAGCAGAAGGAGAGCCTCGTGGCCGAAGTGAACGACAAGGGCGAAGTGACCGTCGAGGGCGAATTCGCCGGCCGTCTGGAGGGTTTCCGCTTTCGCCCCGACCAGACCGCGACCGCGGACGAGGCAAGGATGCTGAACCGTGCCAGCTATGAGGCGCTGAAGCCCGAATTCCACCTGCGCGCGGACCGCTTCTACAACGCGCCCGACACCGAGATGGACTATACCGAGCAGGGCGGCCTGATGTGGGGCAGCCATGCGGTCGGCAAGCTGGTCAAGGGGTCCGATCCGCTGCATTCCGGCGTCGAGGTCTTCGTGGACGAGGAGGCCGGCCCCGAGATCGCCGACAAGGTGCGTCGCCGCCTGCAGCATTTCATCGACCGCAAGGTGGCCGCGCTGTTCGAGCCGCTGCTGACGCTGCAGAAGGACGAGGCGCTGACGGGCCTGGCCCGTGGCTTCGCCTTCCGGCTGGTCGAGGCGCTTGGCGTCCTGCCGCGCGACGGCGTGGCCAACGAGGTCAAGGAGCTGGACCAGGAGTCGCGTGGGGCGCTGCGCAAGCACGGCGTGCGGTTCGGCCAGTTCACCATCTTCATGCCGGCGCTGCTGAAGCCTGCGCCGACGCGTCTGCGGCTGGTGCTGTGGTCGCTGGCGCAGGGTCTGGACGAATTCCCGGAAAGCCCCCCGCCGGGCCTGGTGACCATCCCGCATCTGGATGAGGTGCCGGACCAGGTCTATACCCTGTCAGGCTATCGCCCTGCCGGCGAACGCGCGATCCGCATCGACATGCTTGAGCGCCTGGCCGATCTATTGCGCGCCCAGGACACGCGCGGCGGCTTTGAGGCCAATCCCGACATGCTGTCGATCACCGGCATGACGCTGGAGCAGTTTTCGGGCCTGATGCAGGGCTTGGGCTATGCCGCCGAGAAATCCGAGCGTGCCAAGGTCAAGGCCGTGGAAGTTCCCGTGGTGGCCCCCGCGCCCGAGGGCGAGGGTTCGGTTGCCCCGATGACCGAGGAAGAGTCGGTTCTGGCCGCCGAGACGCGTGCCAAGTGGGAGGCCGAGCAGGCCGAAAAGCGCGCGGCCGAGGCGGCGGATGCGGAAGCTGCCCCCGAGGCAGAGGCTGCCGAGGCTGCCGCACCCGAGATGGAGGTGTTCTACACCTTCAAATGGGCGCCCCGTCCGCGCGGCAACCGCCATCCGCGCGGCGACCGACCGCAGGGCGATCGCGGCCAAGCCGACCGGCCCCAAGGCGAACGCCCGCAAGGCGAGCGCCGCGGCCCCCGGCGCGATGCCCCGGCCAAGGATGCGGCGCCGGGCGACCGCCCGCGCGGGGATGCCCCGCAGGGAGAGCGTCGGCGTGGGCAGGGCAAGCCGGGCGGCAAGTTCGAAGGCGGCAAGAAGGGCGGCGGCAAGCCGTCGCACAACGCGCCCAAGACCTTTACCTCGCGCCCGGAGAAGAAGGCCGATCCCGACAGCCCCTTCGCGATCCTTGCTGCGCTGAAGGACAAGACCTGACGTGACGGAAGCGGCCGAAGGGCTGCGGCTGGACAAGTGGCTGTTCTACGCGCGGATCTTCAAGACGCGCGGCCTGGCTGCCGACCGCATCGAGGGCGGCGGCATCCGGGTGAACGGACAGCCCTGCCGCAAGCCGGGGCGGGCGGTGCGGCCGGGGGATCGGCTGACGGTTTCGGCCCATGGCCGGGTGCGCAGCCTGACGGTGACCGGGCTGACCGATCGTCGCGGCCCGGCGCCGGAGGCGCAGCAGCTGTATCTGGAAGACCGCGACGGGTTGATTGATCCGACCGAAGCGACTAGTTGACACCGCGAACACTAGGACAAGAGTGCCCAGATGACCTATGTCGTGACCGACAACTGCATCATGTGCAAATACACGGACTGCGTTGAAGTCTGCCCCGTGGACTGTTTCTACGAGGGAGAGAACACGCTGGTCATCCACCCGGACGAATGCATCGATTGCGGCGTTTGCGAGCCCGAGTGCCCGGCCGATGCCATCCGCCCGGACACCGAGCCTGCCATGGAGCAGTGGGTCGAGTTCAACCGCAAGTACTCCGAGCAATGGCCGGTGATCACGCGCAAGAAGGATCCGTTGCCGACAGCCGCCGAAATGGACGGCCAGGAGGGCAAGTTGGAGAAGTATTTTTCGGAAGCGCCCGGCGAAGGCGACTGATTCGGTCAGTCACGGATCCGGCTGCCGAAGATGTTGGCGCCAAGGCGCTGAAAAAAAATAAAAAAGCGTCCGCGCGCCGGTTGCACCCGGCATCAGTGCTGACGCTTTTTTTCATGGCATTTTTGTGTTATGTTGGCCGCAGACGCGCCTCTGATGCAGGTCAGGGGCTCTCGGGAAGTGCCCGAAGCTGCCGTCCCCCACGCCCTCTGCCGGGCAGGGGCAACATGTACAATTCAAAACGGACCGAAGGGGGCCGACGCCTCCTCCGGCCCTTTGTGCCCGTCAAAGGGCGCTGTCCAAAGGAAGCCAGATGTCGAAATCCAAGAAGAACGAATTCCGCCCCGACGAGTTCGTCGTCTATCCCGCGCATGGCGTGGGCCGGATCGTGTCCATCGAAGAACAGGAGGTCGCAGGCCTGCGGCTGGAAATGTTCGTCATTTCCTTCGACAAGGACAAGATGACCCTGCGCGTTCCGACCGCGCGCGCCTCCGAGATCGGGATGCGCAGCCTGTCGACGCCTGACCTGATCGACCGTGCGCTGGAGACGTTGAAGGGCAAGGCCCGTGTCAAGCGTGCGATGTGGTCGCGCCGCGCCCAGGAATATGAGCAGAAGATCAATTCCGGCGACCTGATGTCCATTGCCGAAGTGGTGCGTGACCTGCACCGCAGCGACGACCAACGCGAGCAGTCCTATTCGGAACGCCAGCTGTACGAAGCGGCGCTAGACCGGTTGACCCGCGAAGTGGCCGCCGTTGCCGGGCTGGACGAAGGCGGCGCCCAGAAGCGCGTGGAAGACGTGCTGACCTCGCGCGCGGCCTGATCTTTTTCTGGAATTTGCGGCAAGGGGCGTCCTCAGGGGCGCCCCTTGCTGCATCGGCCGACCCCAGAACCGTTGTTCCCGCCGTGGACAACGCTTGGGCAGCCGCCTATAACCCGCGCAAACTCCCACTGCGAAACGCTCGAGGCACACCATGATCAAGGTTTTCGGCCATACTTCCCCCGACACGGATTCGACCGGCTCGCCCATCATCTGGGCGTGGTACCTGAACGAGGTCCGCAGGACCCCCGCCGAACCCGTTCTGCAAGGCGAGCCGAACACCGAGGCGCTGTGGATGCTGAACCGCTGGAATTTGGCCATGCCGCAGATCATCGCGGACGTGGCTGCGGGCGACCAGTGCGTCATCGTCGACACCAACAACCCGGCCGAGCTCCCGGCATCGCTGGATCAGGCCGACGTGATCGAGATCATCGACCACCACCTGCTGGCCGGCGGCATCAAGACCCGCTCGCCCATCAACATCACGATCCGGCCGCTGGCCTGCACCGCCACCATCATGCATGACCTGATCGGCGAGGACATGGCCCGCGCCCCCGAGGCGATCAAGGGCGCGATGCTGACCTGCATCCTGTCGGACACGCTGGAGTTCCGCAGCCCGACGACGACCGAGCACGACCGCGCGGTGGCCGAGAAGCTGGCCGCCGAACTGGGCGTCAATATCACCGATTTCGCGGCCGAGATGTTCGCCGCCAAGTCCGACGTCAGCGCCTTCAGCGACGAGGCGCTGCTGCGCATGGACAGCAAGGAATACGAGCTAGGCGGCAAGCAGCTGCGCGTTTCGGTTCTGGAAACCACCGCGCCGCAGGTCCTGCTGGACCGCAAGATGTCGCTGATGGCCGCCATGCCCAAGGTTGCGGCCGATGATGGCGCGGATGAGGTGCTGCTGTTCATCGTGGACATCCTGCGCGAACAGGCGACGCTGCTGGTCCCCAACGCTTTCGTCAAGCAGGTGGCCGAGCGCAGCTTTGCCGCGACCGTCGACGGCGACACGGTGGTGCTGCCGGGCGTGATGAGCCGCAAGAAGCAGATCATCCCGGTCCTGGCCGTCTGATGCCGCGCATCATCGCTTCGCTGGCCGAGATCTCGGCCGGCTACGACGCGCTGTTCTGCGACCTCTGGGGCTGCCTGCACAACGGCAAGCAGCCCTATCCGGCAGCCATTGCGGCGCTGCAGGCCTATCGGGCGCAGGGTGGTAAGGTCTGCCTGATGACCAATGCCCCACGCCCCAGCCAGTATGTCATCGCACAGCTGGACCGGATGGGCGTGCCGCGCGATGCCTGGGATCTGGTTGTCAGTTCCGGCGACGCGGCCCAGGACGCAATGTTCGCGGGCGCGGTGGGCCTGAAGGTCTGGCATATCGGCACCGAAAAGGACTTGGGCTTCTTCGACGACGTGCCGGAGGTGCATGCGGCCGCAGCGCCGATCCGCCGGGTGGAACTGGCCGAAGCCGAAGGCATCGTCGCCTCGGGTCCCTTCGACGAGATCAAGGAGACGCCGGAGGATTACCGCGCCCGCTTCATCGATGCCCGCGACCGCGGGCTGCCGATGCTCTGTGCCAATCCCGACATCGTGGTCGATCTGGGCGAGACGCGGATCTATTGTGCAGGAGCCCTGGCCGAATTCTACGAAAGCCTGGGTGGGCAGGCGCTCTATTTCGGCAAGCCGCATGCCCCCATCTATCAGCGCGCGCGTCAGTTGATGGGGTTGGGCGCTGAGGCCCGGTACCTGGCCGTGGGCGACGGGATCGGGACCGATATCCTGGGCGCCGAGCAGCAGGGGATCGATTCGATCTTTGTCACCGGGGGTTTGGCTGCCGAGGCCTTCGGGACGGATGTGGAAGATCCCGATGCGGGTCTTCTGGACGAATGGCTGGCGGTCCAGCAGCGACGCCCGACCTACGCGATCGGGCGCCTGCGGTAATCCCGTTTCCCAACCCCACATAAGGCCCG
The DNA here is from genome assembly GCF_055635455.1 of Paracoccus sp. KKT209. Next base: position 1,761,250 of record NZ_CM145758.1, on the reverse strand, counting down.
CGCTACAGGCGCGGGCCTTTTGCATGGTGCCTTCCCGCTTTTTGGAAGCAACATACGGTCCCAAAGTCTAATTCAATTGATATTTTATTGCGCTATGATGTTAATGCTGCTATGCGGCATTCATCCCTGGGCTGGTCAAGACAATGGATCTTAAGATGCTGGACAATCTTCCGCGCGGCACGATCGTCATCGAGGATCTGGAAGTGGGCATGATGCGCCACCTGCAAAAGCTGGTGACGGACCGGGATATCGAACTGTTCGCGGAGGTGTCGACCGACCGGAACCCGGTGCATCTGGACGATGCCTATGCGCAGGACACGATCTTCGAGGGGCGCATCGCCCATGGGATGCTGACGGCGGGCCTGATCTCGGCCGTCATCGGAGAGCAGCTGCCGGGGCACGGTACCGTCTATCTGGGACAGACGCTGAAGTTCATGGCGCCCGTCCGCCCCGGCGACATGGTGCGGGCCGAAGTGCAGGTCGAGACCATCGATCACGCGAAACGGAGGGTCACACTTGCAACCCGCTGCCTCGTGGGCGATACGGTCGTGCTGAAAGGCGAGGCGGTCGTGCTGGCCCCGAGCCGCAAGTTCGACTGAGGGGGCGCGCGGGCGTTCCATTGGGGGCGCATTGCAGATCCACCGCGACTGGACTGGACTTCCGACCGAGGCGCGGGGCGCCTCGATCGCCATGGGAAATTTCGATGGCGTCCACAAGGGCCATCGCGCTGTCATAGATGCGGCCCGGGCCGCCTCGGACGCGCCCTTGGGCATCCTGACCTTCGAGCCGCATCCCCGGCAGTTTTTTGCCCCCGACGCCGCGCCGTTTCGTCTGATGAACGCCGAGGCGCGGGCCAATCGTCTCTGCCGCCTTGGGGTCCAGCAGCTTTACGAATTGCCGTTCGGTCCGGTTCTGGCGGGCCTGACGCCGGAATGCTTTGCCCGCGAGGTGCTGGCCGAGGGGCTGGGTGTCGCGCATGTGACGGTCGGGGCGGATTTCTGCTTTGGCAAGAACCGCGCGGGCACCGCCGCAACGCTGCAGGAACTGGGCGCGCAATTCGGCTTTGGCGTGACGATCGTGCCGCTGGTGGGCAATGGCAAAGCCGAGTTCAGCTCGACCGCGATCCGGCAGGCGCTGACCGAGGGGCGGACGCATGACGCCGAGCGGATGCTGGGACATTGGCACCGGATCGAGGGCGAGGTCGTGCATGGCGACAAGCGCGGCCGCGATTTTGGCTGGCCCACCGCCAACATGCGCATGGATGACCTGCACCTGCCGCGCCTTGGCGTCTATGCGGTGCTGGTCGATGTGTTGACGGGGCCCGACAGGCTGTCCTGCCGGGGCGTCGCCTCGCTCGGGGTGCGGCCGATGTTCGGGCGCAATACCCCGAACCTCGAAGTGCACCTTTTCGACTATTCGGGCGACCTTTATGGTCAGCACCTGTCGGTGGCGCTGGTCGATTTCCTGCGCGACGAGGCCAAGTTCGACAGCATCGACACCCTGATCGCGCAAATCGCGCAGGATGCCGAGGACGCCAGGCGTCTATTGGCAGGCCGCTGATGCGGGACCGCTTCTGGGAACTGCCGCTGCCCAAGCTGGCCGCCGACGAGTGGGAGGCCCTCTGCGACGGCTGCGGCAAGTGCTGCCTGAACAAGATCGAGTTCGAGGACACGAACGAGCTGGCCTTCACCCGGGTTGCCTGCAAGCTGCTGGACGGAGAGGCCTGCCGCTGCAGCAGCTATGCCAACCGCCACAGCTTCGTGCCGGATTGCGTGGTCCTGACGCCGGCCAAGATCAAGGAGATCGCCTGGTGGCTGCCGGCCACCTGCGCTTATCGCCTGCGCCACGAGGGCAAGCCGCTTTACCCGTGGCACCACCTGATCTCGGGCGACCCCGAGACGGTGCACAGCGCCGGAGCTAGCGTGCGCGGCTGGACGGTCAGCGAGCTGTCGGTGACCGAGGACGATTGGGAAGACCACATCATCGAGGATCTGTCGTGAATTTCGCCTCGGACAATTCCTACGGCGCCCATCCCGCCGTCATGACCGCGCTGGCGGAGGCAAACTCTGCCGGACCCGTGATGGGCTATGGCGCCGACCCTGTGACAGCGCGGGCCGCTGATGCGATCCGCGCGCTGCTGGAGGCGCCTGACGCGGTGGTTTGTTTCGTGGCGACGGGAACGGCCGCCAATGCCTTGGTCTGCGCGCAGCTATCGCCCCCCTTCGGCCGCATCTACTGCCACGAGGACGCGCATATCGAGACCAGCGAATGCGCCGCGCCCGAGTTCTTTGCCCATGGCGCCAAGCTGATCACCTTGCCCGGCATGGGTGGCAGGCTGGCCCCGCCGACGCTGTCGCAGGCGCTGAAGCTGGGGGCCGATGGCGGGCTGAACGGCGGGCGGAACGCCCTTGTGTCCATCACCAATGCCACGGAATGGGGCACGGTCTATGCGCCCGCCGAAGTGGCCGCGCTGGCGGCCGTCGCGCAAGAGGCCGGCGTGCCGCTGCACATGGACGGCGCGCGGTTTGCCAATGCCGTGGCTTCGCTTGGCTGTTCGGCCGCCGATCTGACCTGGCGCGCGGGTGTCGACGCGCTCTGCCTGGGCGGCACCAAGAACGGTGCCATGGCGGCCGAGGCGGTGGTCTTCTTTGACCCGGCGCAGGCCGAAGGGTTCGACTATCGCCGCAAGCAGGCGGGGCATGTCTTTTCCAAGAACCGCTTCCTGGCGGCGCAGATGCTGGCGCTGGCCAATGACGGTCTGTGGCTGGAGCTGGCCAGGCTGGCCAATGCCAAGGCCGCGCACCTGGCCGAGGCCCTGACACAGGGCGGCGGACAGTTGCTGCAGCCGGTCCAGTCGAACGCGGTCTTTGCCGCCATTCCGGCCGAGACCCATGCCCGTGCCCGCGCCGCAGGGGCGATTTATCACCTTTGGCCCGACAAATCGGCCGAAGGGCTGGACCCGGTGCCGCTGCGCCTGGTCTGCGCTTGGGACACGCCCGATGGGGATGTCGAGGCGCTGGCGGCGATCCTGCGCGGCTAGCCCCTCAGGGCGTGCAGCAGCATCTGCAGCGCGTGTTCGACCGTGGCGGCCCTGACACGATGGCGGCCGATGGCGCCGAATTCCACGGTCTCGGTGCGCGTGCCGAAGGGTTCGGCGATGCCGAAGCAGACGCGACCCTCGGGCTTGTGTTCCGACCCGCCCGGTCCCGCGATCCCTGTCACCGAAATCGCGATGCCCGCCTGCGAATGGCGCAGCGCCCCGGCAGCCATCTGGGCCGCAACCTCTTCGCTGACGGCGCCTTGCGCCTCCAGCGTGTCGGGCCGCACACCCAGCATCTGCATCTTCGCGGCATTGGAATAGGTGACAAAGCCCCGATCCACTGCATCCGACGATCCCGGAACCTCGGTCAGGGCGCCGGCGATCAGGCCGCCGGTGCAGCTTTCGGCGGTGGCGATCATCACGCCGCGCGCGCGGGCGGCGTCCAGGACATCGGCGGCCAGGGTCATAGCATCAGCGGGATGTGGAACGCCGCCGCCGCGACCATCGTGGCAAGACCTGCGAAGAGGCCCGCCCAAAGGTCGTCCAGCATCACGCCCGCCGGGTCACGGCGCCGGTCGGCCCGCCCGATGATCCAGGGCTTCCAGATGTCGAAGAGCCGGAAGAAGACAAAGGCCGCGACCCAGCCCGGCCAGGGAAAGCGGTCAGGGCCCAGATCCATCATCCAGAACCCGAAGGACGGGAACAGAAGCGCGATCCACTGGCCCGCCACCTCGTCGATGACGATCTCGCTGCGATCGGGATCCTCCATCCCGGCAGTGAAGCGCGGCACGGCCCAGAAGCCCAGCAGGATCACCAGGCCCGTGGCCAGGGCCAGCAGCGGGAAATGCCCCAGCCGGTGAAGCAGCAGCCCAAGCGCCACCGCGACGGCCGACCCCCAGGTGCCGGGGGCGGGGCGCAACAGCCCGGCGCCGAACCAGATGCAAAGCAGGCGTTCCATGCGTCAGTCCTTGATCAGGGTGGCGGTGGCGATGGCGGCGATGCCCTCGCGGCGGCCGGTAAAGCCCAAGCGCTCGGACGTGGTGGCTTTGACGCTGATCCGATCCGCGTCGAGCCCCATGATCTGGGCCAGCCGGTCCTGCATCCGGGCGGCATGGGGGCCGATCTTGGGCGCCTCGCAGATCAGCGTCACATCGGCATTGCCAAAGCGGAAGCCGTGGCTGCGCGCCAGTTCGGCCGCATGCGCGAGGAAGATGGCGCTGTCGGCGCCCTTCCATTGCGGATCACTGGGCGGAAAGTGGCGGCCGATGTCGCCTTGCGCCAAGGCGCCATAGATGGCGTCGGTCAGGGCATGCATGCCCACGTCGGCGTCCGAATGCCCGACCAGTCCCGCGTCGTGCGGGACCTTGATGCCGCAGAGCCAGACATGGTCGCCCGGACCAAAGGCATGCACGTCGTAGCCATTGCCAAGGCGGATATCCATCGTGCCTCCCAGGATGCGTTCGGCCCGCGCGAAATCGGCGGGAAAGGTGATCTTCAGATTGTCTTCCGAGCCCGGGGTGATGACAACCTCGATCCCGGCCTTGCGGGCCAGTTCCACGTCATCCGCGGCGTCCCCGGGATAGCTGCGGTGGGCTTGCGCGATCCGCGACAGCAGGAAGCCCTGCGGCGTCTGCGCGCGGAACAGGCCGCTGCGGTCGGTGGTGCCGGTAACGCTGCCTTGGTGACCCTGCCAAAGCGCGTCGGAGACGGGCAGGGCGGGTGCGGCGGCCTCGGCCCCCGATAGCAGCGCGTCGATCACGCCTTGGACGACGTGGTCGCCCACCAGGGGGCGCGCGCCGTCATGGATCAGCACATGGCTGGCCTGACCCTCCAGTGCCGCAAGACCGGCCCGCACGCTGTCCGCGCGGGTTTGCCCGCCGGTGACGATGGTCACCAAACCGGCATAGTGGGCCATCGCCTGGTCCATGTCGTCGGGGCTGACGACCAGCACGACCCGCTGAAAGCCGCGAAAGGCCGCCAAGGTGCGATCCAGGACGGGCTGGCCGGCCAGCACCTGCCACTGCTTGGGATGATCGCCGCCCGCACGGGTCCCGCGACCGGCCGCGGTGATCAGCGCGGCAAAGCCGGCAGGGGCCCGGACGGTCATGCGTGGTCCGGCATGTCGCCCCGGATGGCGCGCGCAAACGCGCTGCGGTAGAGGTCTGACAGTTCGGCCAGGGAGACGCTGTCGGCGCCGAGCGTGACGCGTTCCCCGCCAAAGTGGCCGACCGTGGCAATGGTGACGCCCGCTGCGGCGGCAGCCGCCGTCAGCGCCTCGGCCGCCGGGGGAGTGCATGCCACCAGATAGCGGGCCTGATCCTCGCCGAAGAGTTGGCCCATGTCGTCGCTGTCCAGCGTCACGCCCCGACCTGCCGCTTCGGCCATCTCGAAGGCTGCCAGCGCCAGCCCGCCCTCGGACAGATCGGTGGCCGAGGAAACCTGCTTGCGGTTCAGACGCAGGAATTCGCCGTTCTTGCGTTCCGCCTCCAGGTCCACATGCGGGGCATCGCCCGCCTCGATCCCGAAGGCCTCGAAGGCCAGCGCCGACTGCTCCAGATGACCGCGCGTCTCGCCGATGACCAGGGCCAGGTCGCCCTCGGCCGGAAGCCCCGCGATCAGGTCTTCCAGGTCTGCGATCAGGCCGACGCCGCCAATGGTGGGCGTCGGCAGGATGCCCTTGCCGTCGGTCTCGTTGTAAAGCGACACGTTGCCCGACACGATGGGGAAGTCGAGCGCCTTGCACGCTTCGCCGATGCCCTTGATGGCGCCGACCAGCTGGCCCATGATCTCGGGCTTTTCGGGGTTGCCGAAGTTCAGGTTGTCGGTCGTGGCCAGGGGCAGGGCGCCCACGGCGGTCAGGTTGCGATAGGCCTCGGCCACGGCCTGCTTGCCGCCCTCGAAGGGGTTTGCCTTGACATAGCGCGGGGTCACGTCGCTGGTGAAGGCCAATGCCTTGCGGGTGCCGTGAACGCGCACCACGCCCGCACCCATGCCGGGACGGCGGATCGTGTCGGCGCCGACCTGGGTATCGTATTGCTCCCAGACCCAGCCCTTGTGGGCATGGTTCGGACTGCCGATCAGCGCCCGCAGCCCGTCGATGGGGGCGACGGTGGGCAGTGCCGGCGCAGGGGCGGCGGCGGGCGTTTCCACCCAAGGGCGATCATATTCCGGCGCCGATGAGCTGAGCTTGGACAGCGGCAGGTCGGCCATGACCTCGTTGCCATGCAGGATCAGGAAGCGGTCCTCGGGGATGGTCTCGCCCACGATGGCGAAATCCAGGTCCCATTTCTCAAAGATCGCGCGTGCTTCTGCCTCCTTTTCGGGCTTCAGCACCATCAGCATCCGTTCCTGGGATTCCGACAGCATCATCTCGTACGCCGTCATGGCGGTTTCGCGCTGCGGGACGTGGTCCAGAACCAGCTTGATGCCCAGGCCGCCCTTGTCGCCCATCTCGACGGCCGAGCAGGTCAGGCCGGCGGCACCCATGTCCTGGATCGAGATCACGCTGCCCGAGGCCATCAGCTCCAGGCAGGCCTCCAGCAGGCATTTTTCGGTGAAGGGGTCGCCGACCTGCACGGTGGGGCGCTTGTCCTCGATCGTGTCGTCGAATTCGGCGCTGGCCATGGTGGCCCCGCCGACGCCGTCGCGACCGGTCTTGGCGCCCAGATAGACCACCGGCATGCCAACACCCGAGGCCGCCGAATAGAAGATCTTGTCGGCATCGGCCAGGCCTGCCGCGAAGGCGTTCACCAGGCAGTTGCCATTGTAGCTGGGGTGGAAACGAACCTCTCCGCCCACGTTCGGAACGCCGAAGGCATTGCCATAGGCGCCGATGCCCTCGACCACGCCCTTGACCAGATGCGCGGTCTTGGGATGATCCGGCATGCCGAAGGACAGCGCGTCCATCGCGGCGATGGGGCGGGCGCCCATGGTGAAGACGTCGCGCAGGATGCCGCCCACGCCGGTTGCGGCGCCCTGGTGCGGCTCGATATAGCTGGGATGGTTGTGGCTCTCCATCTTGAAGACGACGGCCTGGCCATCGCCGATATCCACCACGCCGGCGTTTTCACCGGGTCCGCAGATGACCTGCGGCCCATCCGTCGGCAGGGTGCGCAGCCATTTCTTCGATGACTTGTAGGAGCAGTGCTCGTTCCACATGGCGCTGAAGATGCCCAGTTCGGTGAAACTGGGTTCGCGCCCGATGATCTGCAGGATGCGGTCGTATTCGTCGGGCTTGAGCCCGTGCGCGGCGATCAATTCCGGGGTGATCGTCGGTTCCTGCATGGTTCGGGCCCTTCCTGCGCATGAAATCATGCGCCTTTTACGGCCTGCCTTCGGGCATGGGAAGGACGCGCGGGCTGCCGAAAACAAAAAAAAGCCGGGCACGAGGCCCGGCCTAAGTCCAACAGGGAGGTAGAAGGTGATGCGCGGTTACGCGGACCATCGCCTTCAAAGCCCGATTTATGTGCACGCTGTGAACTTCGCAAGAGAAACGACGCTGCATCTGCAGCATAGCCGCCATGCAGTGATGTAATGGCTACACGCTTAAGTAGAATTGACGTTGGGGGCGTCATCGGCATGAGGCCGGGTCGCCGGGGCCATCACTCGATGCCGGATTCGCTCTGGTACCGGCGATAGGCCTGTATCTCTTCCAGAACGAAATCGCGAAAGACCGCGACGCGCCGCGTCTGCCGCAGTTCTTCGGGATAGGCCAGAAACACCGGGACTTCGCCCGATTCCACGTCAGGAAAGACGCGCACCAGATTTGGATGATCCGCGGTCAGGTAATCGGGAAGCACGCCGATCCCCAGATTGGCCAGCACCGCCTGAAGCACGCCGAAGTAGTTGTTGACGGTCAGGGTGGAGCCCACGTTCTGGGCCATGAGTTCCTGGACCAGACGGGCACCTGCCGCCACCTGCGGAAGGTCGGGCTTTTGGCAGATCAGCCGATGCTTGGCCAGATCCGTCAGGGCGCCGGGTTCGCCGCGCGCCGCCAGATAATCGGGACTGGCGTACAGCCGCATCCGGATGTTCAGAAGCCTGCGGCGGATCAGGTCGGACTGGCTGGGCTCCTTCATGCGGATGGCGACATCGGCCTCGCGCATCGGCAGGTCCAGCACCCGCTCCTCCAGCAGCAGGTCGATCCGCAGGTCGGGAAATTTTTCGTAGAGCTTCACCAGGCGCGGGGCCAGCCACAAGGTGCCGAAGCCGACCGTGGTGGTCACCTTCAGTTCGCCAAAGACGTTCTGCTCGCTGTCGCGGATGCGGGCCGAGGCGCTGTCCAGCTTGCGTGCCATGGCCGAGGTCGCGTCAAACAGCAATTCGCCCTGCTCAGTCAGAATCAGTCCGCGCGCATGACGGTGAAAGAGGGTGGTCCCAAGCGATTCTTCCAAGGCCCGGATCTGCCGACTGACCGCCGATTGCGACAGGTGCAACGTGTCGCCGGCATGGGTCAGGCTGCCGGCATCGGCCACCGCGTGAAAGATTCTGAGCTTGTCCCAGTCCATCCTTTACAATCCTGTCATAACAGCCATGCGCTTTTTGCAGACCTGTCCATCACCTGCGGTGCCGGGCCGCTCGCGTCAAGAACTGAATTTTATGTTCTTCGGTCAGCCATTCTGACCTATACTAATCCAGGGAGCCGCAAGGCATTGGAGGAGAGCAACATGAGCAAGCAGGAATTCACGCTGGCCGACCGGTTCGACCTGTCGAAGCCGCATGTGCTGTTGAACGGGACACAGGCACTGGTGCGGCTGATGCTGATGCAGGCGGCACGCAACAAAGCCGCGGGGCTGGATACGGCGGGGCTGGTGACCGGCTATCGCGGATCGCCCCTGGGCGGGGTCGATCTGGCGATGATGCGTGAGGCCAAGCGGCTGGAGGCGGCGCAGGTCCGCTTTCAGCCCGGCCTGAACGAGGATCTGGCGGCGACCGCGATCTGGGGCAGCCAGCAGGCCGAACTGCGCGGAGAGGGACGCCATGAGGGTGTCTTTGCTCTGTGGTACGGCAAGGGGCCGGGCGTCGACCGCACGGGCGACGTGATGCGCCATGCCAACATGGCCGGATCGTCGCGCCATGGCGGCGTCGTGATGGCCATGGGCGACGATCATACCGGCGAAAGCTCGACCGTGCTGCACCAATCGGATTGGGCGATGATCGATGCCTATATCCCGGTTCTGTCACCCGCAGGTGTGCAAGAGATTCTGGATTACGGCCTCTACGGATTCGCTTTGTCCCGGTTCGCCGGCGTCTGGACCGGGCTGAAGACGATGAAGGACACGGTCGAGGCGACCGCCGTGGTGAACGGGGATCCCCACCGGCTGAACTTTGTCACCCCTGCGACATTCGCCATGCCGGAGGGCGGACTGAACATCCGCCTTGGCGATACACCGGTCGCGCAGGAAGCGCGGATGATCGACCACAAGCGATGGGCGGCCGAGGCGTTCAGCCGCGCCAACCGCATCGACCACCGGGTCTGGGGCAAGCCCGGCGCCAAGATCGGCTTTGTCGCCGCGGGCAAGAACTGGCTGGACCTGGTTCATGCGCTGTCGCTGCTGGGCATCGACGAGGCGGAGGCCGAGCGCCTTGGCCTGACCACCTACAAGGTCGGGCAGACCTGGCCCATGGACATGAAGTCCATCCAGGAGTGGTCTGAAAACCTGGAGCTTATCGTCTGTGTCGAGGAAAAGCGGAAGCTGATCGAGGTGCAGCTGAAGGAAGCCATCTTTGACAACCGCCGCGGCCGCCGCGTCCATGGCTGGAAGCACGACCGCAGCGGAGAGGAGCTGTTCCCGACCCGCTATGCGCTGGACCCGGTGATGATCGCCCAGAAGATCGGCGGCATCCTGATCGAGGAGGGGCGTGGCACCGACCATGTCCGCGCCGGGCTGGAGCGCCTGAACGAGGTGCGCCGCAACGACAACGCGCCCGAGATCGCGACGCGCACGCCCTGGTTCTGCTCGGGCTGCCCGCATAACAGCTCGACCCGCCTGCCCGAAGGCAGCCGTGCCTATGCAGGGATCGGCTGTCATTACATGGTGCAGTGGATGGGCCGGGACACCGAGGGCTTCACCCATATGGGCGGTGAGGGTGCCAACTGGATCGGCGAGGCGCCTTTCAGCACCAGAGGCCATGTTTTTCAGAACCTTGGCGACGGAACCTATAATCATTCCGGGGTATTGGCTATTCGGGCTGCGCTGGCCGCGGGCACCAACATCACCTACAAGATCCTTTATAACGATGCGGTGGCGATGACCGGCGGCCAGCCGAACGAGGGAGGTCTCTCTGCTCCGCAGATCGCGCGCGAACTGGTGGCCATGGGGGTTAAGGCGCTGGTGGTCGTCTATGACGAGAAGGAGGAGGTCGACCGGACGCTGTTCCCTGCTGGGCTGCGGTTTGAGGAGCGTGCGCAGATGATGAACGTCCAGCGCGAGCTGGAATCGGTGACCGGGGTCAGCGCAATCCTCTATGTGCAGACCTGTGCGGCGGAGAAGCGTCGGCGCCGGAAGAAGGGCCAGTTTCCCGACCCGGATCGCCGCGTCTGGATCAACCCCGATGTCTGCGAGGGCTGCGGCGATTGTTCTGTCCAGTCGAACTGCGTCTCGGTCGTGCCGCTGGACACGGAACTGGGGCGCAAGCGCCAGATCGACCAGTCGAGCTGCAACAAGGACTTCAGCTGCGTCAACGGCTTCTGCCCCAGCTTTGTGTCGGTCAAGGGCGGCAAGCTGCGTCGTCCCAAGGCCGAGGCATTCGATCTGCCCGCCTTGCCCGCGCCGGAACTGCCGGTCATCCAGGGCACGCATAACCTGGTGATCACGGGCGTCGGGGGCACGGGCGTCGTGACCATCGGCGCCGTTCTGGCGCAGGCCGCCCATATGGACGGAAAGGGCGCCGGAATGATGGAGATGGCCGGGCTGGCGCAAAAGGGCGGCGCGGTTCATATCCACCTGCGTCTGGCCAACCGGCCGGAGGACATCAGCGCGATCCGCGTCGCCGTGGGCGAGGCCGATTGCGTCATCGGCGGCGATCTGGTGGTGACGGCGGGGGCCAAGACCATCGGCCTGATGACCCAGGGCCGCACCGGCGCGGTGGTGAACGATCACGAGATCATCACGGGCGACTTCACCCGCTTTCGCGATTTCCAGGTGCCGTCGGACCGGCTGAAGCTGTCGCTGCAGGCGCGGTTGCAGGATCGCGTGGCCTTTTTGGATGCCAACGAACTGGCGCTGCGGATGCTGGGAGATTCGATCTATTCGAACATGCTGGTTTTGGGCGCCTGCTGGCAGCGCGGCCTGATCCCGCTGACCGAAGCAGCGATCATGGAGGCCATCCGCCTGAACGGCGCCAAGGTCGAGGAAAACCAGCGCGCCTTTCAGATCGGCCGTTGGGCTATGGCCTTTCCGGACCAGGTGCGAAAGCCCGCCGAAGTGACGCAACTGCCCCCGGACCCGGTGGAATATCGTGCGGCGCGGCTGGTGAATTATCAAAACAAGCGTTTGGCGCGCCGGTTCCGCAAACTGGTCGATGCGGCCCCCGCGCCGATGCGTGAAAGCGTCGCAAGAGGCTACTACAAGCTGTTGGCCTACAAGGATGAATACGAGGTTGCCCGGCTTCACCTGACGACGGCAGAGCAGGTGGCGCGGCAGTGGGAGGGTGACGTGAAGCTGTCGCTGCACCTGGCGCCCCCCATGCTGACGGGAAGCGACGCCAACGGCCGTCCGCGCAAGCGCGAGTTCGGACCCTGGATGCTGTCGGCATTCCATGTGCTGGCCCGGATGAAGGGGTTGCGCGGCACGCCGCTGGATCCCTTCGGCTATGGCGCCGAGCGGCGGCGGGAACGGGCGATGATCCGCGACTATGAAGCCGACATGGCTGAGGTTTTCGCCAAGGTCACCGACACCACCATGCCGATCGCGATCGAGCTGGCCGAGCTTCCCCTGTCGGTGCGTGGTTTCGGTCCGGTCAAGGAGACTGCCGCAGACAGCGCGGCCGAACGCCGGGCCGAGCTGCTGGCGCAGTTCCGGGCGGGACATGCACCCATCCGTGAAGCCGCTGAATGATCTGAATCATTTCCAAAGGCTGCGTGTCGCCCTATGAAGGGCGCCACGCGACGCGGGAGGGCGATCCATGGCGGTTGGGGTTTTCGATTCTGGACTGGGCGGACTGACGGTGCATCAGGCCATTGCCGCGCGCCTGCCGGACCTGCCCCTGGTCTATCTGGGCGATAACGCCCATGCCCCCTACGGCGTCCGCACCGCCGACGACATCTTTGACCTGACCTGCCGCGGGGTCGAGCGGCTGTGGAACGAGGGCTGCGATCTGGTGATCCTGGCCTGCAACACCGCCAGCGCCGCAGCCCTGCGGCGCATGCAGGAAACCTGGCTGCCCGAGGGTAAGCGCGTCCTGGGCGTCTTTGTCCCGATGATCGAGGCGCTGACGGAACGGGCCTGGGGCGACAATTCGCCGCCCCGCCGGGTGGCCGTCAACAATGTCGCCCTGTTCGCGACCCCCGCCACCGTGGCCAGCCGGGCCTTTCAGCGCGAACTGGCCTTTCGCGCCGTGGGCGTGGATGTCGAGGCGCAGCCCTGCGGCGGTGTCGTAGACGCCATTGAAATGGGAGACGAAATCCTGGCCGAAGCGCTGGTGACCAGCCATGTCGAGGCGCTCAAGCGGCGGATGCCTTTCCCCGAGGCCGCGATCCTGGGATGCACCCATTACCCCCTGATGGAAGAGGCGTTCCAAAATGCCTTGGGTCCCGATGTGACGGTCTACAGCCAGGCGGGTCTGGTGGCAGAGAGCCTGGCCGACTATCTGCAGCGCAGGCCGGAATTCGTGGGGCTGGGAACGGTGTCCAAGTTCCTGACCACGGGTGATCCGGTCCGCGTCTCGGGCAAGGCCACGCAATTCATGCGGCGCTCGATCCCGTTCGAGGCGGCCTGAACCACATCTGAACCATGGAGGGCCGCATGGCCGGCATGAAATCACTCAAGAAACAGCGGCGCATCCAGGTCCTGGCGGCAGCTTCGGTGGCCTTGGTGATGGCAGTGGGCCTGATCGGCTATGGGTTCAGCGACGGCATCAACCTTTATCGCTCGCCCAGCCAGGTTGGCGAGGCCGCGCCGGACCCGGAAGAGTTCTTTCAGCTGGGCGGCCTGGTCAAGGACGGCTCGATCGTGAACGGCGAGGGCGTGGGCTTCGACTTCGTGATCACGGATGGGGTAGCCGAGATCCCGGTAACCTATATCGGCCGCGATCCGCGCCCGGACCTGTTCAACGAGGGCCAGGGCACGATTGCCAAGGGCTGGTACCGCGACGGTCGCTTTGAAGCGCGCGACCTGCTGGCCAAGCATGACGAAACCTACATGCCGCGAGAGGTGGTCGAGACGCTGAAGGCCAGCGGCGTCTATCAGGAGCCCGGCAGCTGACGCAACGCACGGGCCCTTAACCCCCGCTTAACCGCAAATCTTCAGCATTCCCCCTGCGGCCCAGAGCGGTGGCCGGAACGGGGGATGCATGCAGAGCGTCGAAGAGATTGCGCGGCAGATCGTTGCGCGCGAAGGGGGCTATGTCAACGATCCAGACGATCCGGGCGGAGCCACCAATCACGGCGTGACCATCGGGACGATGCGCGCGTTGGGGATGGACCTGAACAAGGACGGGCGGATCGACGCCGTCGACGTGCGGGCTCTGACCCGCGGCCAGGCTGAACAGGTCTTTGTCGAACATTATTTCCGCAAGCCGGGTCTGGGCCAGTTGCCCCTGCCTTTGCAGGCCAGCGTTTTCGACATGTATGTCAACGCGGGCGCGAATGCGGTCAAGATCCTGCAGCGGCTGATCACGCGCATGGGCTATCCCGCCACGGCCGACGGGATCATCGGACCCAGGACAATCGCCGCCGCCCAGGATGCGGCCGAGGCCGCGCCGCAGCATTTGGCCGATGCCTATGGGATCGCACGGCGCGGCTATTATTACGCCTTGGCTGATCAGCGCCCGGCCAGCCGCAAGTTTGCCCGGACGAAAACCGGCGGCAAGGGCGGCTGGATCACCCGGGCCGAGGAGTTCATCGCTCCGCGCTATCGCCTGACAGACGCAGAGCACCGCCAGAGGATTTCCACATGGGCCTGATCGACCGCTTCATCGGGGTCGCCCCGACCGTCACCGCCCTTGGCAGCGCCGCGACCGGCATGGCCGAGGTTTTCACCCAGAACGCCACCCGCCGGATGGAACTGGACGAAGAAGCCTATGCCCGCGCCATCGCCCAGCATGGCCAGGAATTCGCCCAGCCTGCGAACGGCTGGTTCGACGGGCTGGTCAACGGGCTGAACCGCCTGCCGCGGCCGCTGCTGGCCTTGGGAACCATGGCACTGTTCATCTATGCGATGATCGAACCCGTGGGTTTCGGCCTGAGGATGGAGGGGCTGCAGGCGGTGCCGGAGCCGCTCTGGTGGTTGATGGGTGCCATCGTCGGCTTCTATTTCGGCGCGCGAGAGGCGCATTACTTCCGCCACCGCGTCTGGCCCGATCGCAAGGCGACGGGCGATGCGGCATCTAGCCCGGCATCCGCGACGACCCCGCGGCCCGTCGTGCTGCCCGATGACGATTTCGCGGATAATGCCGCGCTGCGGGATTGGCGGAGCAGTCTGCGCGAATAGGCCGCATCACGTTTCACCCATGCCGCACCACCGACACGAAGGGAGGACTTTCCCCTCCTTCGTCTGGAGCTTATGCTGCGGGCAACGGAGGATTGCCCCAGATGATCGCAGAATTCGGCCATTTCGCCCTGATCCTGGCCTTCATGGTCTCGATCTACCAGATGACGGTCCCCATGGTCGGCGCCGCCAAGGGCTGGCACGGCTGGATGGACAGCGCGCGGCCTGCCGCCCTGGCGCAGCTGGTCCTGATGGCGATCAGCTTCGGCGCGCTGACGATCGCCTTTGTGACCTCGGATTTTTCGGTCCTGCTGGTCTACGAGAATTCGCATACGTCCAAGCCGCTGATCTACAAGATCAGCGGTGTCTGGGGCAACCACGAGGGCTCGATGCTGCTCTGGGTGCTGATCCTGGCCGTGTTCGGGGCGGCGGCGGCGCTGTTCGGGGGCAACCTGCCGCCCAGTCTGCAGGCACGGGTGCTGGGGGTCCAGGCCTCGATCAGCGCGGCCTTCTACGCCTTCATCATCTTCACGTCCAATCCGTTCTGGCGCATGGGAAATCCACCCTTTGACGGGCGCGACCTGAACCCGTTGCTGCAGGACCCGGGCCTGGCCTTCCACCCGCCGTTTCTCTACCTCGGCTATGTCGGCCTTTCGATGGCGTTCAGCTTTGCGGTTGCCGCCCTAATCGAGGGGCGCGTTGATGCAGCCTGGGCGCGTTGGGTGCGGCCATGGACGCTGGCGGCCTGGGTCTTTCTGACCATCGGCATCGCGCTCGGCTCCTGGTGGGCCTATTACGAACTGGGCTGGGGCGGCTTCTGGTTCTGGGACCCGGTCGAGAATGCCAGCTTCATGCCCTGGCTGCTGGCCGCCGCGCTGCTGCATTCCGCAATCGTTGTGGAAAAGCGCGAGGCGCTGAAAAGCTGGACGATCCTGCTGGCGATCATGGCCTTCGGGTTCTCGCTGATCGGGACGTTCATCGTGCGCTCGGGCGTCATCACCTCTGTCCACAGCTTTGCCAACGACCCCGAGCGGGGGATCTTCATCCTGGCGATCCTTGCGGTCTTCGTCGGCGGTGCGCTGACCCTTTACGCGTTCCGCGCGGCCGAGATGACCGCCAAGGGGGTCTTCGCGCCCCTGTCGCGGGAAGGGGCGCTGGTCCTGAACAACGTCCTGCTGGCCGTGGCGGCCTTTGTCGTCTTCATCGGCACCATCTGGCCCCTGGTGGCCGAGATGGTCTGGGGGCGCGTGCTGTCGGTCGGCCCTCCGTTCTTCAACCAGGCCTTCACGCCCTTCATGATTGTCCTGGCGCTGGCCCTGCCGCTTGGTTCGATCATGCCATGGAAACGCGCCAGCATCGCCCGCGCGTGGAAGCCGCTGCGTGGCGCGCTGATCCTGACGGCGGCGGTGATGGTGCTGGTCTATGCCGTCTCGACCGGGCGGTCAGGCCTTGCGGTCATCGGCGCGGGACTGGGTGCCTGGCTGGTCTTCGGCGCAATCGCGGAGCTGTGGCTGCGGACGGGTTCTTCGGGCATCGGACGTCTGCTGCGGCTGCCGCGGGCTGATTGGGGCAAGGCCGTGGCCCATGCCGGGCTGGGGATCACCTTCATTGCCGTGTCCCTGATTCAGGCCTGGCAGGTCGAGGATGTCCGGGTGGCGCAGATCGACGAGCCGTTCCGGGTCGGCGCCTATGACCTTGTGCTGCGGTCGGTGGAACGTGTGGATGGGCCAAACTACCTGTCGCAGATGGGGGTGGTCGAGGCCAGCCGAGACGGACATGCGGTCGCGACGCTGACCCCGGAAAAGCGCGTCTATCCGGTGCAGGCGATGCCCACGACCGAAGCTTCAATCGACTACGGCTTCTGGCGCGACCTCTATGTGGTTCTTGGAGACGAGCAGCCGGCCGGCGGATGGGCCGTCCGCACCTATGTTAAGCCCTTTGCGAACTGGATCTGGGGCGGCTCGATCATCATGGCCTTGGGTGGGCTGATCAGCCTCAGCGACCGACGCTACCGGGTGGCGGCCGGGGCCGCGCGACGCTCCGACACCGGCACGGTGCCAGCGGAATGAGGCGCGCGCTGCACCTGATCCTGCTGATCCTGGTCCTGGCAGCGGCGCCGTCTCTGCCGGTCATAGCCGTGCAGCCGGACGAGGTCCTGGATGATGCGGGTCTGGAGGCGCGGGCCCGGCAAATCTCGCAGCGGCTCCGCTGTCCCGTCTGCCAAGGCGAAAACATCGATGAATCGAACGCGCCGATCAGCCGTGACTTGCGGCTGTTCGTGCGCGAGCGCCTTGTCGCGGGCGATAGCGACAGCGAGGTCGTGGACAATGTCGTCGACCGTTTCGGTGAGTTCGTTCTGTTCGATCCCCGACCGACCGGCAGCAACCTGATCCTGTGGCTGGCCGGGCCGCTGATGGCGCTGATCGCGGCGGCTGTGGCCCTCAGGTTTCTGCGGGGCCGCAATCTGGCAAGCCCGGAGGTGAGGTCGCTGGACGCGGATGAGCAGCATCGGCTGGATGAGATCATGCGCGGCAAGTAGGCCCTGACGCAGGGTCGCGCTTTCGGCAGCCGGTTTTTCCTGCATGATCCTCCCAACCGGGGAGGCGAACATGCACCATGAAACCATTCTGTTTTCCATTGAGGACGGCGTTGCAACGCTGACCCTGAACCGCCCTGCGGTCATGAATGCCCTCAACCGCCAGATGCGGCAGGAGATCACCCAGGTGCTGACCTCGCTGCCGCCAGAGGTTCGTTGCGTGGTGATGACCGGAGCGGGCCGCGGTTTCTGCTCCGGACAGGATCTGACCGATGCCTCGGCCGCTGCGGATCTGGAAGGCACGCTGCGCGACGAGTACGAACCGATGCTGCAGGCCGTGAGGCAGTGTCGGGCACCGGTCATCGCTGCCGTGAACGGTGTCGCGGCAGGGGCCGGAGCCAACCTGGCGCTGGCCGCCGACGTCGTGATCGCCACCGAAAGCGCAAGTTTCATCCAGGCCTTCACCCGGATCGGCCTGATCCCGGATGCGGGCGGCACTTGGATCATTCCGCGTGCCGTCGGTGCGGCGCGCGCGATGGGGATGATGCTGTTCGCCCAGCCCGTCAGCGCGCGGCAGGCCGCCGATTGGGGCCTGATCTGGCAGGCGCTGCCCGACGCGGAGTTCGTTGAGGGCGTGGCCGCAAGCGCGCGTGCCTTGGCCGAGGGGCCGACCGGCGCCTATCTGGCAATTCGCGAGGCGGTGACGGCCTCTTTCGAGCATGACATGCCTGCCCAGCTGGCTCTTGAGGCCCGACTGCAGGGTCAGGCCGGGCGCAGCGCGGATTTCCGCGAAGGAGTGAGTGCATTCCTGCAAAAGCGCCCGCCCGTCTTTACCGGTCGCTGATCACGCAATCTGGCAAAAACGCGGAGAGGCGCCGCGATTGTCGAAGAACGGAACGGTGACCGGGCAAGGCAGCCGCTGGCCGTGCTTTGCCACGGCCAGCAGTTCCGACAATTCGGCCAGCACCACTTCGGTGATGAAGGGCAGATCCAACTGGCGGGCCTGGCTCAAGGGCACCCAATGCAGGTGGGAAAGTTCGTCGCAGGCACGGCTGAAATCTTCCAGGTCGCCCCGAATGTCGGCTGCATCGACGACGAAAAAATGTGCATCAAACCGGCGCGGCCGGCCAGGCGGGGTGATGGCTCGAAAGAAATAGGTAAGGGCGCCGGCATCGGGGCAAAGCCCGGCCTCGTGATAGCCCGGCCAGTCGCAAGCGGCGCCCGTGTCGCGCCCCACCAGAAGCCCGGTTTCCTCGGCAAGTTCACGCAGTGCCGCAGCCGCGATCGCGTCCGGACCGCTGCCGGGCTGGCCGCGCTGCTCGGCCATCAGCCGCTGCCGGCACGTATCTGGCAGGGTACGCGCCAGTGGCGCCGTCGCATCCGCTGCATCGACGGCACCGCCCGGAAAGACGTACTTGGACGGCATGAAGACAGCCTTGGCTCCTCTCATCCCCATCAGGACGGAGGGTTCAGGACCGTCGCGCCGTACGGCCAGGATCGAGGCCGCATCGCGGATCGGCAGGAGGTTCGTGGCTGTCACGCGCTGACGCCGCTGGAGCGGCTGCCAAATCCATGCATCCGCCGGGCCCATTGCAGCCCGACCATTCCACCCTTGATGACCGGCAGCATGGCAAGCGACAGGACAATGGAGCCCAGGCCAAAGGCCAGCAGCATCGTCATCGCACTGGGTCGCCAAGCCACGAAGGAGGCCAAAAGCAGCGGCGCCCCGAGATGCGAGACGATCAGGATGGTCAGATAGGCCGGCCCGTCATCGGCCTGCTGGTGGTGCAGGGCCTCGTTGCATTCGGAGCAATGGTCCGCGACCTTCAGGTAGCGGGTGAACAGGCGACCCGCTCCGCAGGCCGGGCAACGGCCGCGTGCACCTCGCAACATCGCGTCTTTGGTAGGGCGCTCGGCCTCGTCATTCCCTGCCATGTCTGCGGCAAGGATCTGTCCTTGGGTCATGTTCCGTACTCCTTCGACGGGGCGGATCCCGGCCCCGCCGGCCAATCTAGGAAATCGGCGCGGCATTTGAAAGTGCCGCTTAGGCCGCCCAGTCCGGCTGCGACCGCATCACGCGGTTCCGTCCTGCCGCCTTGGCAGCGAGCAAGGCGCGGTCGGCCCGCTCCAGGGCGACCTGCGCCCTCTGTTCGGGCCAGCCGCCCTCTTCGGAAGGCTGGACGACGGCCATGCCAACCGAAGCGGTAACCCTGACCTGCCCGCCGCCGCACAGGCCCGGCAGCGCGACTGGCCGCACCTGGATCGCGCGCCGCAAGGCTTCGGCCGTGTCATGCGCCTCCGCTTCGCTG
Organism: Paracoccus sp. KKT209; assembly: GCF_055635455.1. Next base: position 1,741,717 of record NZ_CM145758.1, on the reverse strand, counting down.
CAGTGCTCCAGGACCGCCAGGAACTCTTCCCCGCCCATCCGGGCCACCATGCCGGTCGAAGGGAGCGCTGCCTTTAGCCGCCCGGCGATCTCGACCAGGACCACGTCGCCGGCCGAATGGCCGTGGCTGTCGTTGATCGACTTGAAATGGTCCAGGTCGATGGCGATGACGGCGAAGGCATGATTTGCAATCAGGGCATCGCGCACGATCTCGCCCAGCTTGGGCAGCGCGTATCGGCGATTGTAGAGTCCGGTCAGCGGGTCCGTCATGGCCCAGACCATGTGGCGCTGGACCTCGGCCCGCCGCTTGTCGCTTCTGGACTTCCGCTGCAGCAGCATCTGAAGCGACATGGCGGCCGCGTCCGCGCCCTCGGCACCTCCCAAACTTTCGAACAGGACATCGCCGGCTCCGAGGTCGAGCGCGATGGCGGCAAGCTCGGAACGGTCCGGGGCGATCGCGATCACGAATCCTGCATCCCGCGAGCCTTGGCGCGAACGCAGTTCGGACAGCAGCCGCAGCCCGTCCCCCTTGGCGCGGAGATCGCCGGAGATGAGATAGAGATCGGCGGTCCTTCCGGAAGTGACCGACCCCAATGCCTCGTCAGGATCACGGATCTCAAAGCGACAGTTCATCCGCTCCGCCAGCATCTGACGCCAGCGCAGGGCGCGGGCGTGACTGTCGGCCACCAGCGCGATCAGAGGCCGCACCTCGTGCACAAAGGCCGCCGCCGGTTCGGCCATTCCCATGGGGGCGGCCTGGGGCATGTCGGTCTCGCGCAGCAACCCGCGGACCCGCGCCATCAGGATCTGGTCGTCGACATCGGGGTCCAGCGCGGCCGTGGCGCCCGCCTGCAGCGCCGCCAAGCGCGAATCGGGCGGGACCAGCATCATGATCGGCACATCGGCGCAGCGGGGGTCCCGGACCAGTTCCGCACAGATATCGACCGGAGGCCTTTCGGAAAATCCTCCACCCAGAATGATCAGGTCGGGACGCGCAAGATCCAGCTCCTGATGGATTTTCGCGGTGGAATTGACGGCTGCGACGTCGTAGCAGACAGCGCTCAACCGGACCTTCAGGGTGATCCGAGACGTTGCCACACCGTCGGCGATAAGGATTCGTGCCGTCATTTGTTTCATCCAGCGGGTCTTGACAACTGGGTCCCAACTTGAACCCAAATGTTTAATAAAGTGTTTCTGGACATCTCGGCTAGTGCGAGAAACCTTACCGAAAGACAAAGCTATGGCGATTACCCAACAGCGTGCGCGAGATCTTGCCGTCGATATCCTGCTGCACCTGGCCAATGATCCCGAAGAGCTGACCCAGTTCCTGTCGCTCAGCGGCCTGCAGCCTGCCGATCTGCGCAGCCTGCAGGACCGGCCGGAGGTCGCGCTGTTCCTGCTGGATTTTCTTGCCGAGGACGACAGGCGCATCTGCGACTTTGCCGCGGCGCTGAACATGCGGCCGCAAGACATCATGGCCGCACGAACGGTTCTTTCAGGTCCCGGCAGCTATGGCTGGACGGCGGACTGAAACCGGCGACTGTTTCCGGTTTATTCACACCCTCATGCTAGCTTCGGTCCAAACCGAGGTAGAGCATGAACGGTCTGATAAATCGCGCCATCGAGGAGTTTCTAAAGTCCACCTATGGCGAGGGGCTTTTGCAGGCCGTCGCCGACGAGATCGCAGTGGCCGCAGGCATGTCGTCGCCGCTCTGGGTCGATTTTGGCCCGGCGGCGCTCAGGCGTGCGTCCTTCCGGTTGGCCAAGCCCGGGTCCGAGATGTTCGAGGATATGGGCGCCTGGATGACGCGAATCGAGCCGATCCGACGCCTGCTGCGCTTTTCGGGCCGCGACTTCCGCGACTTTCTGCTGCGCCTGGATGAACTGCCCGGTCGGGCTCATCTGGTCGTGCCCACGCTGAAGGTGCCGCGTCTGGAGGTGGAAGCGAGCGAGCAGATCGTTCGCGTGGTGCTGTTGAACCCGGATCCAGAGTGGCAGTACGTGCTGGCTGGCCTGATCCGGGGCATGGCGGATGACTATGGTGCGCTTTGCCTGATCTCGGTCGAGGAGGGGGCCATACGGGTGGACATCTGGGATGAGCAGTTTGCTGAAGGGCGCCTGTTCTCGCTTCAGAACGCGACCTTGCAGGGTCCGGCGGTGCAGGGATGACGACGGATGAGGCGGTTCCCGTGCTGACATTGGCACGCCTGATGCCGATGCATCTTTTGCTGGCTTCCGACGGTCATGTTCTTTCGGTCGGTCCGACCTTGGCCAAGGTCGTACCAGATCTGGGCACAGGGCTCGCGGGGCGCCTGGCGGGGGCACGGGGCGGTGGAGATCCGGTGGCCGAGATCAGGACCGCCATCGACCAGAAAAGCCGCCTTTTTTTGCGGGTATCCTGTACGCCAGATCTGGTGCTGCGGGGGAATGGCGTGCGGGCCAGCGCAGGCTCGATGCTGTGCAACCTGGGGTTCGGCATCGGGATCCATCGCGCGATCCGAAAGGCGGGGCTGACCGACGGGGATTTCGCGCCTTCCGAGCTTGCGATGGAGCTGCTGTTCCTGCACGAGGCCAATCGTGGGGTCCTGACCGAGTTGTCGCGCTTCAACGATCAGCTGGTACAGTCCCGGCGCGTCGCACTGCTGCAGGCGCAGACGGATCCACTGACGGGCCTCGGGAACCGCCGCGGGCTGGAAATGGCCTTGGCGATGGCGCTGAGGTCGGCCGGAGAGGGGAATGACGCCGCGCCTGTGCCCTTCGCCGTGGTGCATCTGGACCTGGATCACTTCAAGCAGGTCAACGACATCCTGGGGCACAAGGCCGGAGACGACCTGCTGCAGGCGGTCGGAGGTGTTCTGCGTGCGCAGGTGCGCAAGGCCGACACGGCCGCACGCATCGGCGGGGACGAATTTGTGCTGATCCTGAGCGGCATGACCTCGGTCGCCGCGCTGCACGAGCTGGCCCGCCGGATCATCGAGGCCATAGGTTCACTGACCCCGCCGGGCTTGGGAGAGGTACGGGTCTCCGCCAGCATCGGCATCGTCGTCTGCCGGGGCGAGCGGGGCGCAAGCCCCGGGGATCTGCTGGCCCAGGCCGACGAGGCGCTATACGAATCCAAGCACACGGGACGGGGATGCGCCACGATCAGGCAGTAACTTGTGCAGAAGCGCCCTCATCCGGACAGGATCCACCGGCAACCCCTGCAGGATATGACTGGCTGATCCCCTTCACTTCGGCTCGCTGCAAGCGGCATCCGGAAAGGCAGGTACCTCGCGGCCCAGCCTCAGCGGAACAGCAGCACCGGCAGGCGCGAGTCGATCAGCATCTGCGTCGTGGTGGAGCCGATGATCAGCCGGCGCAGGCGGCTGTGGCCATAGGCGCCCATCACCAGCAGGTCATGTCCCTGCTGTTCCAGATGCGCGGTCAGGGCGGCCTCCGGCGCGCCGGTCAGGAGCCGCATGTCGGCGCTCAGGCCGGCGGCACGCAGGCGCAGGATCGCCTCGTCCAGCTGGCCCTGTGCATCCCGGGACCCGGCATGGGCCATGGCGACCTCGATCTGCAGGCCCTTGAAGGTCGGGCTGGCCGCGATATGATCGACGGCCTTCATGGCCGAGGCGCCGCCGTCGAAGGCAATCAGCACCTTCTGGATCGGCCGGAAGGCGCGGGACGCCACCAGCACCGGCACGCGCGCAGCGCGCACGATCCGTTCAAGGTTGGACCCCAGGTGGCCCTGCGCGAAATCCGCAGCCGCGCCACGCTTGCCCAGCACGATCAGCGAGGGATCGGCCTCTCGCCCCGTCGCCTGTTCGATCAGGTCGCCCTGTTCCAGCCGTGTGGTCACCTGGACGCCGCCTGCGCGTTCTGTCAGCTTGCGCGCATCCTCCAGCAGCGCGCGCCCTTGGGCATTGGCGATCCGCGACCGCTGTGCGTCCAGCGTCGCCAGTTCATCCAGAAGGGCGCTTCGGGCGCCGAGGCGGATGGTGCCCGAGAGGTCCTGCCGCCCGGCAGCCTCGCGCCGTCCAAGGACATGCAGCAGTTCCACCGGAGCCGGCCTGCGGGCCGAGGCCCAGGCTGCATGTTCACAGACCGAGGTGGCATAGATCGAATCGTCAACCAGCGCGATGATCTTGTTCGTCATGTCTGCTTTCCCCTCAATGCGCGACCAGTTTATCCATCGCCCCCGGCTTGTCATGTGTTGCAAGCCGGTCCAGCAAGGTTTCTGACGCTTTGTTCAAACCGACAAGTTGGACCTGGGCGCCGTCCCGGCGGAATTTCAGGATCGCCATGTCCAGCGCCTGGACCGAACTGATGTCCCAGATATGCGCCTGGCTGACATCGATGGTGACCTGGTCCAGCGGCTCGGCAAAGTCGAAGGCTGCCATGAAGTCCTCGACCGAGCCATAGAACATCTGCCCCTCGACCACATAGGTGCGCGCGCGCCCGTCCGCCGACAGGGTGGACGTGACGCGGAACAGCTGCGCAATTTTGGCCGCGAAGAAGATGCCCGACAGCAACACGCCCACCATCACGCCGATTGCCAGATTGTGCGTCCAGACCACGGTCCCCACCGTGGCCAGCATCACCACCGAGGAGGATCGCGGATGCGTCCGCAGGTTGCGGATCGATGACCAGCTGAAGGTCCCGATCGAGACCATGATCATGATCGCCACCAGCGCGGGCATCGGGATCTGGCTGACCAGGTCGCCCAGTCCCACCACCAGGATCAGCAGGAACACCCCCGCCACGAACGAGGACAGGCGCCCCCGGCCCCCCGATTTGACGTTGATCATCGACTGGCCGATCATCGCGCAGCCTGCCATGCCGCCGATGAAGCCCGTCGCTGTATTGGCAAGTCCTTGGCCGATGCATTCCTGGTTGCGGTTGCTGCGCGTGTCGGTCAGCTCGTCCACCAGGTTCTGCGTCATCAGGCTTTCCAGCAGCCCGACGATGGCCACCGCGAAGGAATAGGGCAGGATGATCTGCAGCGTCTCCAGGTTCAGCGGCACGTCCGGCAGCAGGAAGACCGGCAGCGTGTCGGGCAGGGCGCCCATGTCGCCCACCGTCCGCACATCCCACCCAAAGAACATCGCAAGCGCCGTCAGCACCACGATCGTCACCAGCGGCGATGGGATGGCCTTGGTCACCCGCGGGAACAGATAGATGATCGCCAGCGAAGCGGCCACCAGCAGATAGGTGAACCAGGTCACGCCCGCTGTCGCCGGGTCGAGTTCGGGCAGTTGCGCCATGAAGATCAGGATGGCCAGCGCGTTGACGAACCCCGTCATGACGGATTTCGACACATAGCGCATGACGAAGCCCAGCTTCAGCAGGCCGCAGCCAATCTGGATCAGCCCGGCCAGAACGGTCGCCGCCAGCAGGTACTGCAGCCCGTGGTCGCGCACCAGCGTCACCATCAGCACCGCCGTCGCGGCCGTCGCGGCCGAGATCATGCCTGGCCGCCCGCCGGTGATGGCGGTGATGACGGCGATCGAGAAGCTGGCATAGAGCCCGACCTTGGGATCGACGCCGGCGATAATGGAAAAGGCGATGGCCTCGGGGATCAGGGCCAGCGCGACCACCAGGCCCGACAGCAGGTCCGGGCGGATATTGCCCAGCCATTCGTCCTTGTAGCGAGAGAGAGAAGACATGAATCATCCGTTCCTGACGTTGGCGGGTGCCCCGCACCGGCCTTGCAAGCGACATCGGTTCGAATTGTCCGGCGGATCGGCGGCCGGAAGAGCCACCCGGAATCTCACCGGGTCCATGCGTTTGAGGGCTGATAGCCGCAAGACCGCAGGGATCGCAACCCTGCGGTCATGAAAAAGCCGCCCCTGCGATGGGGGGCGGCAGGGAAGGCGAACGGGTTCAGCCGCGGGTGCGCAGCAGTCCCATGATGTCCTTGGTGCGTTCCAGGATCGGTGTCGCCACCGCCGCGGCGCGGTCCGCTCCCTGGGCCAGGACGGCGTCGATCTGCGCCGGGTCGGCCATGAATTCGGCCATGCGCCGGGTGATCGGCGACAGCGCCTCCACGGCGACTTCGGCCAGGGCGGGCTTGAAGGCGCCAAAACCCTGGCCCTCGAAACGTGCCAGGACCTGGTCGGGCGTCTCGTCCGACAGGGCGGCATAGATGTTGACCAGGTTCCTCGCCTCGGGGCGGTCCTTCAGCCCGTCTATCTGGCCGGGCAGGGGGTCGGCATCGGTGCGCGCCTTGCGGATCTTCTGCGCGATGGTGTCCGCGTCGTCGGTCAGGTTGATCCGGCTGGCATCCGAAGGATCGGATTTCGACATCTTCTTGGACCCGTCGCGCAGCGACATGACCCGCGTGGCAACGCCCTCGATCAGCGGCTCGGTGATCGGGAAATGGGCGACGCCATAGTCGTGGTTGAACTTGGCGGCGATGTCGCGGGTCAGTTCCAGGTGCTGCTTCTGATCCTCGCCCACCGGCACGGCGGTCGCCTGATAGGTCAGGATGTCGGCGGCCATCAGCGCCGGGTAGGCCAGCAGGCCCAGGCTGACGTTTTCGGTGTTCTTGCCGGCCTTGTCCTTGAACTGGGTCATCCGGTACATCCAGCCGACGCGGGCGACCGTGTTGAACAGCCAGGCCATCTCGGCATGGGCGCTGACCTGCGACTGGTTGAACAGGATGGATTGCGCCGGGTCCACGCCCGCGGCCATGAAGGCGGCGGCCGCTTCGCGGATGCGGGCACGCAGCCCCTCGGGATCCTGCCAGACGGTGATCGCGTGCAGGTCGACGATGCAATAGATCGTCTCGGCCTCGCCGCCCTGAAGCGCGGCAAAACGCTTGAGCGCGCCCAGGTAGTTGCCAAGCGTCAGCCCGCCCGAGGGCTGGATGCCCGAAAAGATGCGGGGACGGAATTGGCTGTTGTTGGGTTCGGACATGACCGGCCTGCCTTGGAATTTCCTGCGGGCTGGCTTAGCGGTTGGCACCAACCTTCGCAACCGTCAAGGAAAGCCCATGCGCTCCGGCCTGACCGAATCCCCGCTGAACCCGCTGCCCCCCGTGATCTGGCTTCTGGTCCTGCCCGTGATCGCCTCCGAGGCCGTCTTTGCCCTGGGAACCGCCGGCCTGATCGGCGGGGCCGAAGGGGTCGGGCTGCGCCTCTCCGCGATCCGCCTGGCCGCCTTTCCGCCCGAGCTGCTGCAGCGCATCTGGACCCTGGGGGCGGTCGATGTCGGACAGATCTACCGCATCCTCAGCTTCAGCTTCGTGCATGTCTCGCTGACCCACGCGCTGTTCGTGGCGGTGTTCACGCTGGCCCTGGGCAACATGGTCGCGCAGAACTTTCGTCCCGCCGCGGTGCTGGGGCTGTTCTTCGGATCGGCCATTGGCGGGGCGGTGGTTTATTCGGCCCTGCTGCCGCTGGTCGCGGACCGGGCGTCGCCGCTGATCGGCGGATACCCGGCCGTCTACGGCCTGGTCGGCGCCTTCACCTTCCTGCTCTGGACGCGTCTGGCGGCGGCGAACGCCAACCGCCTGCGGGCCTTTGCGCTGATCGGCATGCTGCTGGCGTTCCAGCTGACCTTCGGGCTGGTCTTTGGCGGCGGCGGCCATGGCTGGATCGCCGAGATCTCGGGCTTTGCCATCGGCTTTGGACTGTCGTTCCTGTTGGTCGACGGCGGGGCCCGCCGCGCCCTGGCACAGATCCGGCAGCGTTAACCGCGCCGCACCGCCGCCTTGAGTTCGGACGGGCGATAGCCGGCGATCACGAAGGCCAGCGTGAAATAGATCGCCGCGCCGCCGAAGACCAAGATGGCAAGGCTGGCGCCGCGGCCAAGGCCCGCATCCTCCAGCCATTCCCGTGCGACCCACAGCGCCCCCGCCATCAGCGCCGAGGCCAGCAGGATCCGCGGAAAGGCGCGGCTCAGGCGGGCGTCGGCCCGTGCGGCCTGGCCCATGTCGCGCGTGCCCCACCACAGCTGCCCGACCATCAGCCAGGCCGCAACGGTGGTGCCGATAGCCGCGGCCAAAAAGCCCAGCAGTGGCATCAGGCCAAAGGCCACCACCGCATTCACCACCATCGACAGCAACGCATAGCGGAAGGGTGTGCGCGTATCCTCGCGCGCGAAATACAGGGGCTGCAGGATCTTTTGCAGCACAAAGGCCGGCAGGCCGAGCGCATAGACCACCAGCGCGGCGGCGGTCTGCTGCGTGTCGAAGGCGGAAAAGGCGCCGCGTTCAAACAGCGTCGCCACCATCGGCTGCGCGATGACGGCGATGGCGAAGGCTGCGGGCAGCGTCAGGAACAGGCCGAATTCGGTCGCGCGGGAATAGGCGGACTGGCCGCCGGCGTGATCCTCGGCCCGCAGGCGCCGGGCCAGCTCCGGCAGCAGAACCACCGCCACCGCCGCCCCCACGATGCCAAGCGGCAGCTGATAGAGCCGGTCGGAGTAATAGAGCCAGGTCACCGCGCCTTCGAAGCGCGAGGCGACCTGCCGGCCGATCAGCAGGTTGATCTGGACCACGCCGCCCGCAAAGGCGGCGGGCAGCGCCACCGCGATCAGGCGACGCATGTCCGGCGACATTCGCGGCCGGCGCGGCCAGAAGACGTATCCCGTGCGGCGCGCATCCCACCAGACCAGCGCCAGCTGCGCGATCCCGGTGACGGGCGTGGCCCAAGCCAAGGTCAGGCCCAGGTCCCAACCTTTCCAGCGGCCCAGCCACATCGCCACGATGAACAGCAGGTTCAGCAGCACCGGCGCCGCCGCCGCCGCCGTGAAGCGGCCATTGGCGTTCAGCACGCCCGAGATCATCGAGGCCATCGAGATCAGCAGGATATAGGGAAACGTGATCCGCCCGTATTCCACCGCCAGGTCAAAGCGTTCGTCGCCCTGAAAGCCCGACGCCATCAGCCAGACCAGCCCCGGCATGAAGATCATGGCCACCGCCGACAGCGCCAGGACGGTCAGGAACAGGCCCGAAAATGCCTCGCGGGCGAAACGCTGCGCCTCGTCGGGGTCCTGCAGCTTTTTCGAGAACATCGGCACGAAGGCGGTGTTGAACGCCCCTTCCGCGAAAAAGCGGCGGAACATGTTGGGCAGGGACAAGGCCACCACGAAGGCCTCGGCCACGGCGCCCGTGCCCAGCCAAGCCGCCATCAGGATGTCGCGCACAAAGCCCGACACACGCGAGATCAGCGTCCAGGTTCCCACCGCCAGGAACCCCCGCACAAGTCCGGTCTTCATGCCTGTTCAGCCTCGGCCCTTTTCACGCCGTCGGCAATGGCCGCGCGCAGTTTCTTTTCCAGCGCGTCCCGCTTGGCGGGGCTGTGCAGCTTCAGCCCGAACATGTCCTTGACATAGAAGCTGTCGACCACCTGCGCGCCAAAGGTCGCAATGACGGCGCTGACGATCTGGATATGGTTGGCCGCCAGCGTCCGCGTCAGGTCATAGAGCAGGCCCGGACGGTCGCGAGTGTCGACCTCGATGATGGTATAGATGTCGCTGCCTTCGTTGTCGAAGGTGATATGCGTCGGAAACTTGAATTCGCGGTTGCGCTTCTTGGGCTTGTCGCGGCTGGCGAATGCCTCGCGCGCCACGATCTCTCCGGCAAGCGTGCGCAGGATGGTCTGGCGCAGGCGGGGCAGGCGGTCCTCGGCAAAGGGATGGCCTTCGGCGTCCTGCACCCAGAAGACCGCGGTCGCATAGCCGTCCCGGGTGGTATAGGTGCGCGCATCGACGACGTTGGCTCCGGTCAGGGTCAGCGCCCCGGCCAGCCGCGAAAAGATGCCCGGATGGTCCGACAGCACGAAGGCCGCCCGCGTCGCGTCCCGGTCGGGATCGGCCCGCAGGTCGATGCGGATCTCATCGGGACCAAGGTTCGTCAGCAGTTCCGCAAACACGGCCTGGGTCTGGGTGGGCAGGCCGGGCCAGTAGGCATCGTAATGCCGGCCCAGCTCCGCCCGGATCGCCCGCGCGTCCCAGCCCTTGGCGACCAGCATGTGGCGCAGGGACCGTTTGGCCTCTGCATGGCGCTTGTCGCGGTTCAGCTCCTCCAGCCCGTTCTCCAAGGCGGCGGCGGTTTCCTGGTGCAGCTTGCGCAGCAGGGCGGCCTTCCAGTTGTTCCAGGTGCCGGGTCCCACGCCGCGGATGTCGCAGACGGTCAGCACCAGCAGCATGTCCAGCCGCTTGCGCGTCTTCACCGCCTTGGCAAAGTCGCGCAGCGTGCGCGGGTCCGCAATGTCGCGCTTTTGCGCCACGTCCGACATCAGCAGGTGGTTGCGCACCAGCCATTCCACCGTGTCGATGTCATCCTGGGCAAAGCCGAAGCGGGCGGCGATGCGCCGCGCGATGCGCGCGCCCAGGATCGAATGATCCTCGGGGCGGCCCTTGCCGATATCATGCAGCAGGGTCGCCAGATACAGGACGCGCCGGTTCACCCCGGCCTCGATGATCTCAGAGGACAGCGGCAGGTCCTCGGGGTGTTCGCCCCGCTCGATCTCGGCCAGGGCGGCGACGCATTGGATCGAATGCTCGTCCACCGTGTAATGGTGATAAAGGTTGAACTGCATCATCGCCACGACCGGCTCAAATTCCGGGATGAAGGCGGCCAGCACCCCCAGCTCGTTCATGCGGCGCAGCGCGCGTTCGGGGTTGCCGTGCTTCAGCAGCAGATCCATGAAGATGCGGATCGCCTCGGGGTCGGACTGCACCTTGTCGTCGATGCGGTGCAGGTTCGCCGCGACCAGCCGCATCGCGTCGGGATGGATCAGCACGCCGGTGCGCAGCGCCTCCTCGAACAGGCGCAGGATGTTCAGGGGATCGGCCAGGAACTGCGCCTCGTCCTCGAAGGACAGCCGGCCCTGCTGGTCGACAAAGCCCGCCTTCACCTTGCGGCGGCGGCGGAAGATGCGGCCGATGAAGGGCGCGCTGCGGACATGGCGCGCCTCCAGCTCGGTGAGGAAGACCCGGGTCAGTTCGCCCACGCGGGTGGCATGGCGGAAATAATCCTGCATGAAATATTCCACGCCGCGCCGTGCGGCGGTGTCGGCATAGCCCATGCGGCGGGCGACCTCGACCTGCATGTCAAAGGACAGCACGTCCACCGGACGGCCTGCGATCAGGTGCAGGTGGCAGCGCACGGCCCAGAGGAAATCCTCGGCCTGCCAGAAGGCCAGATGCTCGTCGCGCGTGAAGACGCCCAGTTCGACCAGTTCGACCGCGCGATCCACGCGGTGGATGTACTTGGCGATCCAGTAGAGGGTCTGGAGGTCGCGCAGCCCGCCCTTGCCCTCCTTGACGTTCGGCTCCAGCACATAGCGCTGGCCGCCCTGCCGCTGATGGCGCCGGGCGCGCTCGTCCAGCTTGGCCTCGATGAACTCGGGGATGGTCTTCTCGAACAGCTCGGACCACAGCCGGTCGCGCAGGTCCTGTGCCAGGGGCGCATGGCCGGTCACCAGCCGGTGTTCCACCAGCGAGGTGCGGATGGTCATGTCGCTGGCGCCAAGCCGCAAGCACTCGTCCACGCTGCGGATCGAATGGCCGATCTTCAGCTTCAGGTCCCACATCATGTAGAGCATCGATTCGACGACGCTCTCGGCCCAGGGGGTGATCTTCCAGGGCGTCAGGAACAGCAGGTCCACGTCGGACGACGGCGCCATCTCGGCCCTGCCGTATCCGCCCACGGCCAGGACGGCCAGCCGCTCGTTCTCGGAATGGATGTGCTTGGGGTGCAGGCGGGTGGCCGCGACATGATGGATCGCCGTCACGATGGCGTCGGTCAGCGTCGCGATGGCGCGCACCGTCTCGCGCGCGGCGCGGGGGTGGCCGGCAAAGCTGCGCTCGATCGCGGCCATCGCCTCCAGCCGTGCGGCCGAGAGCAGGGCCACCGTGGCGGCCCGGATCTGGCGCGGTTCGGTCAGACCGGCCAGCCGTTCGTCCAGCTGCGCCAGAAGCAGGTCGGGAGCGGGGCTGCCCAGGGTCACGGCCATGCCCAGCCCGCCCGCGCCGTCAGAAGTCATCGTCAAACGCGCCCGGCCGCCGTCACGACCCGAAACCGCGGGTGCTGCGCGGGGCGGGGTCCAGGATCACCAGCTGCTGGTTGCGGATCGTGGCGACCGCCAGGCTGCGCTGGACCGTTCCGTCGCGCTGCAGGCGGAAGACGCCGCCGACGCCCGAGAAACCCGCCCGTTGCGTCAGGCCGCTGGTGGTCAGGGCATTGCGCTGCCCGTTGCGGGCCAGCGAGGCAATGGCGGCCACGCCGTCATAGGCCAGCGATGCCAGCTGGTGGGGCGCCTCGCCATAGGCCTGGGCATAGCGCGCTTCGAACTGGCGCTGCAGGCTCTGGTCGGGGATCGCGAACCAGCCCTCGGCCAGCTGGGGCATCCGCAGGCGGTCGTTGGGCTGGTCCCACCGGGTCAGGCCCATCATCTGCGGGCTGGGCGACCGGACGCCGGCCGCGGCCAGGGTCTCGGTCAGATAGGGCAGCACGGCCTGGTTGTTGGCGGTCATGAAGACCGCATCCACATTGCCCGAGGCCGCGGCCTGGGCGATGCGCGGGGCCGCGGCATCGATGCCGCTGATGGACACCGGATGGTTCACGCGCCCGGCCAGACGGGCGCCGTTGCGCGCGATCGCCGCCTCGATGGCGCGCCCGCCCAGCTGTCCCGCGACGTCATCCTCGGCCACGACCAGGACGTTGCGCTTGCCCTGCCGGGTGCCATAGCCCACCAGCCGGTCGGCGATGTTCTCGAAGCTGTTGCCCAGGATGAATACGTTGCCGCCGGCGATCTGGGTGTTGTTGGAAAAGGTCAGCACGTTGATGTTGCGCGGCAACATGGCATTGCCGACTGCATTCGCGCCCTCGGCGAACAGCGGCCCCAGGATGATCTGCGCGCCCGCGTCGGCGGCGGCGTTGGCCTGGGCCACGGCGGTTTCCGTCGATGCGGCCGTGTCATAGATGCGCAGGTCGATGCTGGCGCCCTGCGCGTCGCCCGCCGCCATGCGGGCCGCGTTCTTGAGGCTGCGCGACAGCCATTCCAGGTCCTGCGAACCGGTCCCTGCCGGCACCAGCAGCGCGACGCGCACCGGCTCGGACGGGTTGATCAGCTGGCCGGTCTCGGGCCCGCTGGCCCGGTCGGTGGCCGCCATCGGATCGCAGGCAGCAAGGAAGAAGGCCGAGACGATCGCCCCGGTTTTCAGGATGGCGCGGCGCAGACCCGAGGAAGGCCGGGTTGTGGCGGAGGCGAACATGTGAAACTTCCCTGCTTTGTGTTATCGAGGCGCGGTGCCGGCAGACTAGGACCTGCGCCCGCGATTGGCAATCAGCGCCGGCCCGCCCGAGGCGCCTTACGGAGGCAGGATGACGTCCCGCAGCGACAGACCCGATCCCGAACCCGCGCGCCGCATCGCAGCCCATGTCGAGGCCGCGCGGCTGCAGGCGGGCCTCTATCTGGTGGCGACACCCATCGGCGCCGCCCGGGACATCACCCTTCGCGCGCTGGACGTGCTGAACGGTGCCGACCTGCTGGCGGCCGAGGACACGCGCGTGCTGCGCCACCTGATGGACATCCACGGCATCCCGCTGCGCGGGCGGCGCATCCTGTCCTATCATGACCACAACGGCGACCGGGCCCGGCCGGCGTTGCTGGCGGCCCTGGCCGAGGGCGGCAGCGTGGCCTATTGTTCGGATGCGGGGACGCCGCTGGTGGCGGACCCCGGATACCGCCTGGCCCTGGATGCGGCCGAGGCCGGCGCAAGGGTCCATGCCCTGCCGGGCCCGTCGGCGGCGTTGGCGGCCCTCAGCCTGTCGGGTCTGCCCAGTGACCGTTTCCTGTTCCTGGGCTTTCCTCCTTCGACGGCGACGGCGCGGCAGACGTGGCTGCGCAAGTGGCTGGCGGTCGATTCGACCCTGATCCTGTTCGAAAGCCCCAGGCGCGTTAACCGCACGTTAGAGGATCTGTGCCAGATTGACCCCGACAGGATCACGGTCATTGCACGCGAGCTGACGAAGAAGTTCGAGGAGGTCATTCGCGGGACCGCGGCGGACCTTGCCGCCGATCCCCGGATCGCCACGCTGAAAGGCGAGGTGGTGATAGTCCTGGACCGTCCGTCCGAGGTGGTCGTGGATGACGACAGGTTGCGGCAGGTGCTGGAAAGGCACATGGCCACGATGTCGATCAAAGATGCGGCCCGCGAGGCCGCGCAGGAACTGGGCCTTCCGCGGCGTGACGTCTATCAGCGCGCGCTGGAACTGGGCGGCCAGAAATAGGGTCACCGCGCCGGGGGCCGGCTGGAGGCAGGATGGTGCAGGGACCGATCACCGCAACTGCCGCCCCCAGTGCGGCCCGGCGCCAGCGCGGCAGGACCGCCAACCTGACCGGCGCGATGGCCGAGGAGGGCGTCACGCGGTTCTATCTTGAACGCGGCGCGACCCTGCTGGCCCGGCGCTGGCGGGGGCAGGCGGGCGAGATCGACATCATCTTCCGCGAGGGGCCGGATGTGGTCTTTGTCGAGGTGAAGGCTTCCGCCACCCATGCAGGCGCCGCGCAGAGCCTGCAGCCGCGCCAGATGCGGCGCATCGCCGAGGCGGCCTGCGAATTCTGCCAGCGCCAAGGATGGGAGGGACCGGTCCCGATGCGCATCGACGTCGCGCTGGTGGACGGCCAGGGCCGGGTCGAGCTGATCCCGAACGCCTTCGGCGAGATGTGACCCGCAGGCTTGCATCCCCACCGGGCGCACGCCACAACGTGGCAAAACCTCAGGAGGGCAGGATGAGCCTTTACGTCGCCTTGCAGATGGACCCGATCGAGCATGTCTCGATCGACGCGGACAGCACCTTCCGCATCGGGCTGGAGGCCGAGACGCGGGGCCATCGCCTGTTCCAGTACACCGTCGACCAGTTGCGCTATGACGAGGGCAGGATCATCGCCCGCGGCCGCCCCGTTACGCTGCGGCGCAAGCAGGGCGACCATGTCACCTTCGGGGACTGGGCCGAGGTCGAACTGACCGAGTTCGACGTCGTCTGGCTGCGCCAGGACCCGCCCTTCGACATGGGCTATGTCACCTCGACCCATCTGCTGGACCGCGTCCACCCCGGCACGCTGGTGGTCAACGACCCGTTCTGGGTCAGGAACTGCCCGGAAAAGCTGATGGTCCTGGATTTTCCCGACCTGACGCCGCCGACCATGATCGCGCGCGACCCTGCCGCCTTCCGCGCCTTCCGCGCCCGCCACGGAGAGATCATCGTCAAGCCGCTTTACGGCAATGGCGGGGCGGGCGTGTTCCACCTGCGGCCGGGCGATCCGAACCTGTCCGCCCTGCTGGAAACCTATGCCGACATCAACCGCGAGCCGATGATCGCGCAGAAATACCTGCCCGCGGTGGTCAAGGGCGACAAGCGGATCATCCTGGTGGACGGCGAACCCGTCGGCGCGATCAACCGCGTCCCCCAGGACGGCGAGGCGCGGTCGAACATGCATGTGGGCGGGCGCGCCGAAAAGGTCGGCCTGACCGAGCGCGAGCACGAGATCTGCGCCCGCCTGGCACCGGTCCTGCGGGAAAAGGGGCTGATCTTCACCGGCATCGACGTCATCGACGGCTGGCTGACCGAGATCAACGTGACCTCTCCGACCGGGATCCAGGAACTGGAGCGCTTTGACGGCGTGAACGCGGCCGAGGCGATCTGGCAGGCGATCGAGCGGCGTGTCGAGACTGCGCGCGGCTGAGGCGGATCAGCCGCCCGCCACGAAAGGCAGGCGATAGCTGATCGCCTCGGCCAGGTGGTGGCTGTGGACCTTGTCCGACGCCTCCAGGTCGGCGATCGTGCGGGCGCTGCGCAGGATGCGGTGATAACCCCGCGCGGTCAGGCCCAAGCGCTCGGCCGCCTTGTGGATCAGCGCGCGCCCGGCATCATCGGGGGCCGCCACTTCCTCCAGCAGGGCGCCCGAGGCGTCCGCGTTGACGCGATGCGGGCGGTGGTCGCGGTAGCGGTCGGCCTGGATCTGCCGCGCTGCGGCCACCCGCGCCTTGACCTGCGCCGATGTGTCGCCGCCCGAGGGCAGGTCGAGGTCGCGGAAATCCACCCCCGGCACCTCCAGCCGCAGGTCGAAGCGGTCCATCAGCGGGCCCGAGATCTTGGCCAGGTAATCGCTGCCGCAGGCGGGCGCGCGGCTGCAGGCGCGGGCGGGGTCGGCCAGAAAGCCGCAGCGGCAGGGATTGGCCGCCGCCACCAGCAAGAAGCGGCAGGGATAGCGGATATGGGCGTTGGCGCGGGCCACCATGACCTCGCCCGTCTCGATCGGCTGGCGCAGCGTGTCCAGCACCTGCCGCGGAAACTCGGGCAGCTCGTCCAGAAACAGCACGCCATTATGCGCCAGGCTGATCTGGCCGGGCTTTGCCCCACGGCCGCCGCCCACGATGGCCGCCGTTGAGGCGGTGTGGTGGGGCTCCTGGAACGGTGCGCTGCGCGAGATGCCTCCTTCGGACAGCGTGCCAGCCAGAGAATGGATCATCGAGGTTTCCAGCGCCTCGCGGGGCGACAGCGGCGGCATCAGCCCCGGGATGCGCGCGGCCAGCATCGACTTGCCGGCGCCGGGCGGGCCGACCATCAGCAGGTGGTGACGCCCGGCGGCGGCGATCTCCAGCGCCCGCTTGGCGCGTTCCTGGCCCTTCACCTCGGAGATGCAGCCGCCCGCCGGGCCGTCGAGGACGGTGCCCGGTTCCGACCGCGACAGGGGCGCCCGGTCCGTCAGGTGGTTGATGACGTCGCGCAGCGAGTTCGCCGCCAGGACCGGCACCGACTCGATCCAGGCGGCCTCCGGTCCGCAGCTGCGCGGGCAGATCAGCGCGCGGTCGTCCTCGGCTGCGGCCATGGCGGCGGGCAGGGCGCCTGTCACGGCAACCAGCCGCCCGTCCAGCGCAAGCTCGCCCAAGGCCAGGCAGCGTTCGACCTCATCGGCGGGCACGATCTCCAGCGCGGCCAGGACCGCCAGGGCGATGGGCAGGTCGAAATGCGACCCTTCCTTGGGCAGGTCGGCGGGCGACAGGTTCACGGTCAGCCGTCGGCTCGGCATCGCGATGGCCAGGGAGCCAAAGGCCGCCCGGACCCGTTCGCGCGCCTCGCTGACGGCCTTGTCGGGCAGGCCCACGATGGAAAATCCCGGCAGCCCGGCCGAGACCGCGCATTGCACCTCGACCAGGCGGGCCTCCACCCCTTCGAAGGCAACCGAATAGGCGATGGCCACCATGTCCGCTCCATGTCTTTGCCAAGATGGTTAACGCCCGGCCGTTAAGGGGAGGTTAACGGCCCCGGCTTCCTTGCGGCAGGGCCCGGCGGGCGCTATCTGTGCGGGGCGATCGATGCGGCAGGAACGGACGGGCGGCAATGCAGGGCAAGCGGATTTTGTTGATCGTGGGCGGGGGGATCTCGGCCTACAAGATCCCGCAGCTGATCCGCCTGTTGCGAGGCGCGGGGGCGGCGGTGACGCCTGTCCTGACGGCGGCGGGTGCGCAGTTCACCACGCCGATGACCCTGTCGGTGCTGGCCGGAGAGCCGGTCCACGACACGCTGTGGGACAGCGGCGACGAGGCCGAGATCGGCCATATCCAGCTGTCGCGTCGTGCCGATCTGGTGGTGGTCGCACCGGCGACGGCGGATCTGATGGCGCGCATGGCACAGGGGCTGGCGGGCGACCTGGCCTCGACGCTGCTGCTGGCGACCGACAAGCGGGTGCTGATCGCGCCCGCCATGAACGTGCGCATGTGGAACCACCCAGCCACGCAGCGAAACCTGGCCACCTTGAAGGGCGATGGCATCCTGACTGTCGGGCCCGACAGCGGCGACATGGCCTGCGGCGAATACGGCCCCGGTCGGATGGCTGAACCGGAAGCGATCCTGGAGGCGATCCGCGACGCGCTGGCTCCCGCCGCGCGGCCCTTGGTGGGGCGGCACGTGATCGTCACGTCGGGACCCACGCATGAGCCGATCGACCCGGTGCGCTATATCGCCAACCGGTCTTCGGGCGCGCAGGGCGCGGCCATTGCTGCGGCACTGCGGGATCTGGGGGCACGGGTCAGCTTTGTCATGGGCCCCGCGGCGGTTCCCGCGCCTGCAGGGGTCGAGGTGATTGCGGTCGAGACGGCCCGGCAGATGCAGGAGGCGGTTGCGGGTGCGCTGCCCGCGGACGCGGCCGTGATGGCGGCGGCGGTGGCGGATTGGCGGGTGGTGAACGCCAGCGCGCAGAAGGTCAAGAAGGACAATCAGGGACATGCGCCGGTTCTGGAAATGGCGGAAAATCCCGACATCCTGGCCTGGGTCAGTCGCGCCGAGGAGCGACCCCGGCTGGTGGTGGGTTTTGCTGCAGAGACTGAAAATGTCGTGGCCCATGCGACGGCAAAGCGGGCGCGCAAGGGCTGCGATTGGATTCTGGCCAATGACGTCAGCCCCGGCACAGGGATCATGGGCGGGACCGAGAACGCGGTGACGCTGATCACGGACGAGGGTGCAGAAGACTGGCCGCGCATGAGCAAGGATGCCGTCGCGGCGCGGCTGGCGGCGCGGATCGCGGAGGTGATCGGATGAGGACCTATCTGGACTGGAACGCCACGACGCCGCTGCGCGACGAGGTCAAGGCGGCGATCCGCGAGGCGTTGGAGATCTCGGGCAACCCTTCCTCGGTCCATGCCGAGGGGCGGGCGGCCAAGATGGCGCTGGAACGGGCGCGCGAACAGGTGGCGGCGGCGCTTGGGGCCGAGGGGGCGGATGTGATCTTCACCTCGGGCGCGACCGAGGCTGCGGCCATGGTGCTGGCAGGGCGCGACATGCGCTGTGCGCCCGTCGAGCACAGCGCGATCAAGGCGTGGTGCGACGCTTCGCTGCCGGTGGATCGGGACGGAATCGTCGCGGTCGCGGATCCCGCGCAATCCAGCCTGCAGTTGGCCAACAACGAGACCGGCGTGATGCAGGATCTGCCGCAAGGGCTGGCCTCCAGCGACCTGACGCAGGCTTTCGGCAAGGTGCCCTTTGCCTTCAACTGGCTGGGGATCACTGCAGGTTTCGTCAGCGCGCACAAGCTGGGCGGTCCCAAGGGCATCGGCGCCCTGATCGTCAGGAAGGGGACCGATGTTCCCGCCCTGATCCGGGGTGGCGGCCAGGAACAGGGGCGGCGCGGCGGGACCGAGAACCTGATCGGCATCCTGGCCTTTGCAGCCGCGGCGCAGGCCGCGCAGCGGGATCTGGAGGCAGGCCTGTGGGCGCAGGTGGAGGCGCGGCGCGACGCGCTGGAGGCGCGGCTCTGCGACGTTGCGCCCGAGGCCGTCGTGGCGGGAAAAGGGGCGCGGCGCTTGCCGAACACGACCTGCCTTCTTACATCGGGATGGAAGGGCGAAACGCAGGTCATGCAGATGGATCTGGCAGGCTTTGCCATATCGGCGGGGTCGGCCTGTTCGTCGGGCAAGGTCCGGGCCAGCGGGACGCTGCAGGCGATGGGGTTTGACGATAAGCAGGCGCAATCGGCGATCCGGATCTCGATAAGCCCGGCTTTGGGCGACGATCAGATCAACCGGTTTGCGGATGCGTGGGAAACAGCGTATTCACGCTGGCGCGACAGGGCTTTGGCGTGACAGGACAGGGTGGGCAGGGGCCCGCCCCCAAGGAAGGACATGGGATGACGGCAACCACCGATCTTGACGTGCGCGAAGGCGTCGACCGCGAAACGGTCGAAGCCGTGCAGAACATGGGCAGCTACAAGTATGGCTGGGACACCGAGATCGAGATGGAATACGCGCCCAAGGGCGTGAACGAGGACATCGTCCGGCTGATCTCGAAGAAGAACGACGAACCGGAATGGATGACCGAATGGCGGCTGGAGGCCTATCGCCGTTGGGTCACCATGACCGAGCCGACATGGGCGATGGTGAACTATCCCCAGATCGACTACCAGGACCAGTATTATTACGCGCGCCCGAAAAGCATGGACATCAAGCCCAAGTCTCTGGACGAGGTGGATCCCAAGCTGCTGGCGACCTATGAAAAGCTGGGCATCCCCCTGAAGGAGCAGATGATCCTGGCCGGCGTCGAGGGTGCCGAGGCCATGCCCGCCGAGGGCCGCAAGGTTGCCGTGGACGCCGTCTTTGACAGCGTCAGCGTGGGAACGACCTTCAAGGATGAGCTGGCCAAGGCCGGCGTCATCTTCTGCTCCATCAGCGAGGCAATCCGAGAGCATCCCGAGCTGGTGAAGAAGTATCTGGGCAGCGTCGTGCCGCAGTCCGACAACTATTTCGCCACGCTGAACAGCGCGGTCTTTTCGGACGGCAGCTTCGTCTATATCCCCGAAGGCGTGCGTTGCCCGATGGAGCTGTCCACCTATTTCCGGATCAACGCCGAGAACACGGGCCAGTTCGAGCGTACGCTGATCATCGCCGACAAGGGCAGCTATGTCAGCTATCTGGAAGGCTGCACGGCCCCCAAGCGCGACACCAACCAGCTGCACGCCGCCGTGGTGGAGATCGTCATCCTGGAGGATGCCGAGGTCAAGTATTCGACGGTCCAGAACTGGTTCCCCGGCGACGAGGATGGCAAGGGCGGCATCTACAACTTTGTCACCAAGCGGGCCGACTGCCGCGAGGCGCGGGCCAAGGTGATGTGGACGCAGGTCGAGACCGGCAGCGCGATCACCTGGAAATACCCGTCCTGCATCCTGCGGGGCGAGGAGAGCCAGGGCGAGTTCTATTCCATCGCCATCGCCAACAACTGGCAGCAGGCCGATACTGGGACCAAGATGATCCATCTTGGCAAGAACACCCGCTCTCGCATTGTTTCCAAGGGGATTTCTGCCGGTCAGGCGCAGAATACCTATCGCGGGCTGGTGACCATGCATCCGCGCGCCACGAACAGCCGCAACTATACCCAGTGCGACAGCCTGCTGATCGGCGACAAGTGCGGCGCGCATACGGTGCCCTATATCGAGGTCAAGAACAGCTCGAGCCGCGTGGAGCACGAGGCGACGACCAGCAAGGTGGATGACGACCAGCTGTTCTATTGCCGCAGTCGCGGGATGGACGAGGAAGAGGCCGTGGCCCTGGTGGTAAACGGGTTCTGCCGGGAGGTCCTGCAGGCGCTGCCGATGGAATTTGCCATGGAGGCGCAGTCGCTGGTCGCGATCTCGCTGGAAGGTTCGGTGGGCTGACCGCCCGGGCCGGGCCTGCCGCCCGGCCCCCACGCTATCACGGCGCCCCCTGCGGCGCCTTCGCCGTTTGAGGGAAAAATGCTGAAAATCAACAACCTGCATGTCAAACTTGAGGAAGAGGACAAGCAGATCCTGAAGGGTCTGACGCTGGAGGTCCCGGCCGGAGAGGTCCATGCGATCATGGGTCCGAACGGGTCGGGCAAGTCCACCTTGTCCTATGTCCTGTCGGGCCGCGACGGCTATGAGGTGACCGGGGGCGACGCCACGCTGGACGACCAGAGCCTGCTGGACATGGAGCCCGAGGAGCGTGCGGCCGCCGGCCTGTTCCTGGCCTTCCAGTATCCGGTCGAAATCCCCGGCGTCGGCAACATGACCTTTCTGCGCACTGCCGTGAATGCGCAGCGCAAGGCGCGTGGCGAGGCGGAACTGTCCTCGGGCGATTTCCTCAAGCTCGTGCGCGCCAAGGCGGCGGACCTGCAGATCAGCCCCGAGATGCTGAAGCGGCCGGTCAATGTCGGCTTTTCAGGCGGCGAGAAGAAGCGCAACGAGATCCTGCAGATGGCCATGCTGGAGCCGCGCATGTGCATCCTGGACGAGACCGATTCGGGTCTGGATGTGGATGCGATGCGGCTGGTGTCCGAAGGCGTGAACGCCCTGCGCAGCCCCGACCGCAGCTTTCTGGTCATCACCCACTACCAGCGGCTGCTGAACCACATCCAGCCCGATGTGGTCCATATCATGTCGAACGGCCGCATCATCAAGTCGGGCGGCCCGGAACTGGCGCTGCAGGTCGAGGAGAACGGCTATGGCGATCTTCTGGCGGAGGCCGGCTGATGTCCGAGATCGCCGTCAAGACCAAGGCCCAGCAGACGCCGCAGGTGACCGGCGCGCCCAAGGCTGCCACTGCGCTGGACGACCGCCTGGCCGCGATGACCCTGCCGCAGGGCGGGTTCACGGCGCCTGCGCGGGCCGAGGCGCTGTCGCGTCTGCGCGCGATGGGGCTGCCCGGTCCGCGGGACGAATACTGGCGCTATACCGATCCGCGCCTGTTCAACGTGCCCGGCCCGCAGCCGCTGCCCTTCGACGCCAAGGCGCCGGAATCCCCGCTGTTCCAGGAGCGTGACACGCTGACGCTGGTCTTCGTGGACGGTGCCTTTGATGCCGCATCTTCGGATGATCTGGCGCTGGAGGGGATCGAGATCACCACCTTGGCCCAGGCCGATGCTGCGGGCGATCATTGGGCCGCCGGGCTCTATGGCACGCTGGAAGCGGCCGGGCAGCAGCCGGTCAAGCGGCCCTTCGCGGCGCTGAATTCGGCCGCCGCGGCGGACGGGGTGCTGATCCGCGTCACCGGAACGCCGGCAAAGCCCGTGCACATCCTGCACCGCCGCGCCGATGATGCGGCTGATGCGGTCTGGCACCACGTGATCCGGCTGGAGGAAGGGTCAGAACTGACCTTCCTGGAAAGCGGCATGGTCGGCGCGCGATCGAATGCGGTGATCGAGGTGGACCTGGCGCCGGGCGCCAAGCTGCATCACATCGCGGCCAAGCGTGCCATCGACCCCAAGGTCGGCCTGTCGCACCTGTTCGCGCGGGTGGCCGAGGGCGCGGTTCTGAAAAGCTTCAGCCTTGCCGTCAACGGGACGCATATGCGGCACGAGGCGGTCATCGACATGATGGGTGACGATGCGGTGGCGCATGTGGCGGCCGCGGTCCTGGGCGACGGCGCGACGGGTCGTTTCCATCACGACGACACGGTCTTCATCACCCATGGCGCCGAACGCGGCGAAAGCCGGCAGGTTTTCAAGAAGGTGCTGAAGAACGGCGCGACCGGCGTCTTTCAGGGCAAGATCCTGGTCAAGCAGGGCGCGCAGAAGACCGACGGCTACCAGATCAGCCAAGCGCTGCTGCTGGACGAGGCCAGCCAGTTCCTGGCCAAGCCCGAGCTGGAGATCTATGCCGACGACGTGAAATGCTCGCACGGCTCGACCACCGGCGCCATCGACGAACAGGCGCTGTTCTACCTGCGCTCGCGCGGGGTGCCGATGGACCGGGCGATCGTCTTCCTGGTCCTGTCCTTCCTGGCCGATGCCCTGGAAGAGGTCGAGGACGAAGGGCTGCGCGCAGAGATCAACGAACGGCTGGAAGCGTGGCTGACCAGTCACACCTGAGGCCAAGGCCCGCGCGCGGCGGTATGGTGCTGCGCGTGCTGCAAAGCTGGTGGGCCCCGCGCCGGGTGGTGCGGGGCCTTGCCGGCATGACCGATGCGACGCTGCTGGCGGTTCTGATGCTGGCGATGGTCCTGACGCTTTTGGCGCAGGCACCGTTTCATGCGCGGGCCGCGCAGTTGGACCCCTCGATCCCGCTGGATGCCCGCTTGGGTGGTGCGGCCATGGGCGCCATGTTCATGATGCCGCTGCTGGCCTATGCCTTGGCAGGGCTGGTGGCGATCCTGTCCCGAGCGACGCCGTGGCGGCTGGACGCGCGGTCATCGCGCATCGCGCTGTTCTGGGCGCTTCTGGCGGTGGCGCCGGCGATGCTGCTGGCGGGGCTGGTGGCCGGGCTGATCGGGCCGGGGCCGGCCCTTGTCCTGACCCGCAGCGTGGCGGGCCTGGGCTTTCTGTTCATCTGGGGCGCCGGCATTGCGGCGCTGGCGAGACGCATATGACCTTTGACGATTTCAAGGCGCTGACGCGCCAGACGCTGCGCAACCCGGAAGCCGCGGCCCATTGGCTGATGGGGCAGGGATGGCCGATGCAGGCGCGCTGGATGGCATTGGTCGCCGCGGTCGCCGTGTCGGGCGTGCTGGCCTATGTCTCGTCCTTGGCCTTCCCGATCCCGGAGGGCGAGGACGTGCCGGCCATGATGGGGCTGGGTCGCCAGCCGCTGGTCCTGGCCGGGATGCAGATGGCCGCCATCGTCTTGGGGGCGGGGCTCATGTCCGGCGTCGGCCGCATGTTCGGCGGTCATGGCCGGTTCGAGGATGCGTTGCTGCTGACTGTCTGGATCGAGGTCATGCTGCTGATGGTCCAGCTGGCCCAGATCGTGCTGTCGCTGGCGCTGCCGGCGCTGGCGGGCCTTCTGGGCATCCTGGCCGTTGCGCTGTTCCTGTGGCTGACCGTGCAGTTCACCAAGGCGCTGCACGGCTTTACCAGCGGCCCAAAGGTGCTGCTGGTGATGTTTGCCACCCTTCTGGCGATGGGCTTCGTGCTGTCGTTTTTCGCCGCCTCGCTTGGTCTGCTGCCGGAGATGCCGCAATGAGTTTTGATGTCGATGCCGTCCGCGCCGAATTTCCCATCCTGTCACGCCGGGTGAACGGCAAGCCGCTGGTCTATCTGGACAGCGGCGCCAGCGCGCAAAAGCCCCGCGTCGTGATCGATGCCATCACCCGCGCCTATGAGGGCGAATACGCCAATGTCCACCGGGGCCTGCATTACCTGTCGAACCTGGCGACCGACAATTACGAACGCGTCCGCGCCACCATCGCGCGGTTCCTGAACGCCCCGCGCGAGGATGAGATCATCTTTACCAGCGGCTCGACCGAGGCGCTGAACCTGGTCAGCTATGGCTGGGCGGCGCCGCGCCTTCAGGCCGGGGACGAGATCGTCCTGTCCCTGCTGGAACATCACGCCAATATCGTGCCTTGGCATTTCCTGCGCGAACGCCAAGGGGTGGTGCTGAAATGGGTCGAACCAGAGCCGGACGGCAGCCTGCCGCCCGAAAAGGTGCTGGCGGCGATCGGGCCCCGCACCAAGATGATTGCCGTTACCCATATGTCGAACGTCACCGGCACCGTGGTGGACATCGCGGGCATCCGTGCTGGCACCGACCTGCCGATGGTCGTCGATGGCAGCCAGGCGGCCGTGCACATGCGCGTCGATCTGTCGACGCTTGGGGCGGATTTCTACTGCATCACCGGACACAAGCTTTACGGCCCATCGGGGTCGGGCGCGATCTGGATCCGGGCCGAGCGGCAGGCCGAGATGCGCCCCTTCATCGGTGGTGGCGACATGATCCGCACCGTCGGCCGAGATGCCGTGACCTATGCGGACCCGCCGCTGAAGTTCGAGGCGGGAACGCCCGGCATCGTCAACCAGATCGGTCTGGGCGCCGCCTTGGACTACATGATGGATCTGGGGATGGACAACATTGCGGCGCATGAGCGCGCCTTGCGCGACCATGCCCGTGCGCGCCTGCGCGAATTGAACTGGTTGAAGGTTCAGGGTGACGCGCCGGGCAAGGGGGCGATCTTCTCGATGACGATGGAGGGGGCGCATGCGCATGACATCTCGGCCATTCTCGACAAGAAGGGCATCGCGGTGCGCGCGGGCAGCCACTGCGCCATGCCGCTGATGGAGCATCTGGGAATCGGCGCCAGCGCCCGGGCCAGCTTCGCCATGTACAACACCCTTGAGGAAGTCGACGCTCTGGTCGAAGGTTTGAGCTTTTGCCGCGAGCTTTTTGCCTGAATCTTGCGAAGATCGGGAAGAAGGCCGCAGAAAGCACGTTAGTTCTTGCCGCAGGCGCGCCATATCTGCATCGCTGACGTCACAAACAGCGAGGAGGCAGGCATGGCCGAAGTTCTGGTTCTTGGTGCGGGGATGGTCGGCGTTTCGACGGCGCTGGCGCTGCAGGCGCGGGGACACGATGTCACCATCGTGGAACGCGGCGTGCCGGGGCGCGAAACTAGCTATGGCAATGCCGGCCTAATCCAGACCGAGGCGGTCGAGCCCTATGCCATGCCCCTGTCGCCCGGCGCGCTGTTCCAGATCGCCCTCGGGCGCGGCTATGACGTCAAGTGGACGCCGTCGGGCCTGATTTCCCAGCTGGGGGCGGTGGCGACCTATGCCTGGAACTCGCTGCCGGCCGCGCACAAGCGGGCGTCGGTGACATGGGGCAAGCTGATCCGCCAGTCGACGGAGCGGCACGGTCCGCTGGTCGCGGCGGCGGGGGCGGACAACATCATCCGCCGCAACGGCTATATCGAACTGCATCGCAGCCCTGCCAAGCTGGTCCAGGCGCGCGCCACGGTCGAGCGGTTCCGCAGCCAGTTCGGCGTCGAGGCGCGTCTGCTGGACGCAGCCGAGCTGCGCGGTCTTGAGCCAGCGATCAAGATCGAGGTGGCCGGCGCGACCCATTGGTCCGACAGCTGGAGCTGCGCCGATCCGGGCGGGCTGGTCGCCAGCTACGCGGCCCTGTTCCAGAAGCGGGGCGGGCGCATCGTCAACGGTGACGCGGGCGACCTGCACCGCCACGGCGCCGGCTGGCGCGCGGACGAGGCCACCGCCGAGCATGCCGTGATCGCGCTTGGGCCGTGGTCGCCGATGGTCACGCAGCGGTTCGGGCTGAAGGTGCCGATGGTCTACAAGCGCGGCTATCACAAGCACTACCACATGGAGCTGCCGCCGAACCATCCGATCGCCGATTTCGGCAATTCCGTGGTCATGTCACCGATGCGCCGCGGGTTGCGCATTGCCACGGCGGCGGAACTGACCCCGCATCCGCGCCTGTCGCCGCCGCAGCTGCGCCATGGCGAGAAGGCCGCGCGCGAACTGTTCGACATCGGCGCCCCGGTCGAGGCGGAACCGTGGACCGGCAGGCGTCCCTGCATGCCCGACATGCTGCCGCTGGTGGGGCGGGTGCCGGACCAGCCGAACCTCTGGGCGCATTTCGGGCACGGGCACCAGGGCTTTACCCTGGGGCCCGTCACGGCCGAGATCCTGGCGGACGAACTGTCGGGTGGTCCCGGCTGGCAGGAACTTCAGCCGGCGCGCCTCAAGCGCGGTTGAAAACCGGAGGTTTCCGACACATCTTGGGGGCAACCTCGAACGGATCAGGAACCTCATGGGTCACAACAACACCAACGCGCCGGTGCTGCGCCCCATCGAAGTGACCCGCCCCAAGCTGGAGGGGGGCAAACGCTTTGTCATGCAGAGCGAGTTCCAGCCCGCCGGCGACCAGCCGACCGCGATCAAGGAGCTGGTCGAGGGCGTGGGACAAGGCGAGCGGGACCAGGTCCTGCTGGGCGCCACGGGCACGGGCAAGACCTTCACCATGGCCAAGGTGATCGAGGCGACGCAGCGCCCGGCGATCATCCTGGCGCCCAACAAGACGCTGGCTGCCCAGCTTTACGGCGAGTTCAAGGGCTTCTTCCCCGAGAACGCGGTCGAGTATTTCGTCAGCTACTACGACTATTACCAGCCCGAAGCCTATGTGGCCCGCAGCGACACCTATATCGAGAAGGAGTCGCAGATCAACGAGGCCATCGACCGGATGCGCCACAGTGCCACCCGTGCGCTGCTGGAGCGCGACGACGTGATCATCGTCGCCTCGGTCAGCTGCATCTATGGCATCGGCTCGGTCGAGACCTATTCGGCCATGACCCAGGACATGATCGTCGGCGAAAGCTATGACCAGCGCGAATTCCTGGGGCAGCTGGTCGCACAGCAGTACAAGCGCCTGGATGCCAGCTTCCAACGCGGCAGCTTTCGCGTGCGCGGCGACCTGGTCGAGGTCTGGCCCGCCCACCTGGAGGACCGTGCCTGGCGCTTTGACTTCTTCGGGAACGAGCTGGAGGCGATCACTGAATTCGACCCGCTGACGGGCACCAAGTCCGACACATTTAAACAGATCCGCATCTATGCCAACAGCCACTACGTGACCCCGCGCCCGACGATGCAGCAGGCGATCAAGGGCATCAAGAAGGAGCTGGCCGAACGGCTGAAGCAGCTGACCGACGAGGGCAAGCTGCTGGAGGCGCAACGCCTGGAGCAGCGCACCGCGTTCGACATCGAGATGCTGGAGGCGACCGGGGTCTGCAACGGGATCGAGAACTACAGCCGCTATCTGACGGGCCGGGCGCCCGGAGAGCCGCCCCCCACGCTGTTCGAATTCATCCCCGACAACGCCATCGTCTTTGCCGACGAATCCCACGTCTCGGTGCCGCAGATCGGCGGCATGTACCGGGGCGACTTTCGGCGCAAGTTCACGCTGGCCGAGCACGGCTTTCGCCTGCCCAGCTGCATGGACAATCGCCCCCTGAAGTTCGAGGAATGGGACGCGATGCGGCCCCAGTCCGTTTTCGTGTCGGCCACGCCCGCGCAGTGGGAAATGGACCAGACCGGCGGCGCCTTTACCGAACAGATCATCCGTCCTACTGGCCTTCTGGACCCGCAGATCGAGATCAGGCCGGTCGAAATGCAGGTCGACGACCTGCTGGACGAGGTGCGCCGCGTGACGGCCGCCGGTTATCGGACGCTGGTCACCACCCTGACCAAGCGCATGGCCGAGGATCTGACCGAATACCTGCACGAACAGGGCATCAAGATCCGCTACATGCACAGCGACATCGACACGATCGAGCGGATCGAGATCCTGCGCGACCTGCGGCTTGGCGCCTTCGACGTGCTGGTGGGCATCAACCTGCTGCGTGAGGGCCTGGACATTCCCGAATGTGGGCTGGTCGCGATTCTGGATGCGGACAAAGAGGGCTTTCTGCGGTCCGAGACCTCGCTGATCCAGACGATCGGGCGAGCGGCGCGGAACGCAGACGGCCGCGTCATCATGTACGCGGACCGGATCACCGGCAGCATGGAACGCGCCATGGCCGAAACCGAACGGCGGCGCGAAAAGCAGATGGCGTATAATATCGAACACGGGATCACGCCCCAGACCGTCCGCAAGAATGTGGATGATGTCCTGGCGGGCCTGTGGCAGGGCGACACGGATCAGTCGCGCGTCACCGCCAAGGTCGACCGGCCCCTGATCGGCGCGAACCTTGCGGCGCATCTGGATGCGATGCGGACGCAGATGCGCAAGGCGGCCGAAAACCTGGAGTTCGAGGAGGCCGCGCGTCTGCGCGACGAGGTGAAGCGTCTGGAGGCCGTGGATCTGGCCATCTCGGACGATCCGCTGGCGCGTCAGTCGGTTATCGAGGAGGCGGCCGAGGCGGCCGTCAAATCCTCGGGCCGATCGACGGCCGGGCGGGCAGGGCAGCGGGGCGGCAACAAGCGGTCGAAGCGCGGGCGCTAGCCGCAGGCTACCCGAGTCACGAAGCCCTTGGCATCCACGAACATGGTCAGCCGGGCAGGATTGAAGTCGTTGGTCATCGCGCCCGAGGCCCAGACTTCGCGCTTGCGCAATGTGGGGGGCAGCATGATCTCGCCCACGTTGCGGCCGACCAGGACCTGGTGCTGGCTGGGGCTGCACTGGCGGGCATCGACATCATAGGGGCTGCCGGCGCAGGCAGAGAGGCCAAGAAACAGAAGCGGCATGGCCATCGCCTTGCCGCTCAGGCTGCGTATCCGGGTGGGGGTCGTCATCTCGGTTGCCTCTTGCGTGACGGGTCGTGGCTGATCGGGGCAGGGCCCCAAGGCCCGGCGCGGAACGCCGGGCCGGGATGTCGAGATTATTCGCGGGTCAGGACGCCGCAGGCGATCCGGTCACCGGCGTCGCCGGCAGGCTGGCTTTCATAATCGTCGGCCTTGGCGTGGATGATGAATCCGGTGCCGTCCTCATCGTCCAGAACCTCGGGCGTCAGGTCCGCCACGAAATGTTCGACCATGGCCGTGCCGCCTTCGGCCACATGCAGGTTGGGCAGGTCGCCGACATGCGGGCCGCCTTCGGCCATGACACCGTGGTTTTCGCCGTCCATGGCCAGATGGCCGCCCGCGCTTTTGAAGTCGGGGCCTTCGCAGGCGCCGGTTTCGTGCAGGTGCACGGCCACAACGCCCTGCGGCAGGTTCTGCAGGTCCAGCGTCACGACGCTGACGCCCGATGCGGTGGGCTGCAAGGTGACGGTGCCATGCGAGGTGCCGTCAGCCGCCTCGACCTGCGCGCGGAAGGCGCCGCCAGACGCGGACATGTCGGAACCGCCGGTCGCGGTTTCCATTTCGGTAGCCGGAGCCTCGGCTTCGGGTGCGGCAGCCTCCTGGGCGGAGACAAGACCTGCCGACAGCAGCAGAGCGGCCAGGGCGGGGACGAATTTGTGGTTGGACATAGGGACCTCCTTTTGTCGTCATCCACCCGCCGAACGCCGGCGCCACCGCGATGTTCCGCAGGACTTGAACAGATGCCCGAATTTCGCGATAACCCTTGGGCCATCAGCCGAAGGACAGATCCATGCTCGTGCGTATCTACCAGCCCGCTCGCAATGCCATGCAGTCCGGCACCGCGAAGACCAAGGGCTGGGTGCTGGAGTTTCCGCCCGCCGAGCAGCGCGAGGTCGATCCCCTGATGGGCTGGACCAGCAGCCATGACACTCAGAGCCAGGTTCGCCTGCGCTTTGACACCCGCAAGCAGGCCGAGGATTACGCGCGCGAGCACGGGCTGGAGTTCGTGGTGCAGGAACCGCATCGCCGCGCCCCGAACGTGCGCCCCCGCGGATATGGCGAGAATTTCGCGACCGACCGGCGGATGCCCTGGACGCATTGAGCAGGCAGGCCGGTTCGTGGGGCAGCCATCGTGGCGCCACGGCTTTCGCAACTGATTGATCTTTCGCTGACCGCCCTCGGGCGGTCATCTGCTTTTTCGGATGAGGACCATGACCATTACCCATCTTGTCACCCATTCCGGCGGATTTCATGCTGACGAGCTTCTGTCATCCGTCATCCTGACCCGGCTGCATCCCGGCGCCACGATCATCCGCACCCGCGACGCCGGCTGGATCAGCCCCGCGCCTGAACGTGTGATCTATGACGTGGGGCGCGACTTTGACCCGGCGAGGCTGATCTTTGATCATCACCAGAAGAACCCGCCTCTGCGCGCGGATGGGCAGCCCTACAGTTCCTTCGGCTTGATCTGGCGGCAGTTCGGGCAGGATTACCTGCGCGCGCTGAACCTGCCCGAGGGCCATCTGGAAGGAGTGCATGCCGATTTCGACACGGACTTCGTGCGACCCATCGACCTGGTGGACAATGGCGCGCTGTCGCCTACCGGGCCCTTGGCGGACCTGTCCTTGCCGATGCTGCTGGAGAGCCTGAAGCCCGTCTTTGACGACGACACTGCGGATGCGGAAGATCGGGCCTTCCACGGTGCCCTGGCCATCGCGCGCGCCTTCGTCGAGGCGGCGATTGCCCGCAAGGCCGCCAAGCGGCGCGCCGAGGCCGTGGTAATGGACGCCATCCATGCGGCGGGAGAGGGTCGCGTGCTGGAACTGCCGAGGGGCATGCCCTTTCGCGCAGCCGTTCTGAAGGCCAAGGCAGATCACCTGCTGTTCGTGATCCATCCGCGGGAAACGGACTGGGCGCTGACCGGCATCCGGCGCGACGCCGACGGCTTTGCCTTGCGGGCGGATCTGCCCGAGGCCTGGGCCGGGTTGACGGATACGGCCTTCGAGGCGGCATCGGGTGTTTCCGGCGCGCGCTTTTGCCACAACGCCCGCTTCATTGCCGTGGGTGCGGATCGTGCGGCCGTGGCGGCATTGGCCGATCTGGCCGTCGCCAGCGCCGTACACGCCGAAGTGTGATGCCGAGGCCAGAGGGGCTTGGCGCCCCCTCCGGCCCCGGCGGTTCATGCTATGGGCGTTGGGCAGAGCGGCTGCGCATCACATAGATCACCCCGCCCAGCAGCGCGCCGATCAGCCAGGCATAGCCCGACAGCTGGCTGAGGAAGGGCACCCAGACCGCCGCGACCGAGAAGATCGCCGCAATGGCGAAGGCCACCAGCGCGTGGTCGTTCCAGCCGTTGCCATAGTGATAGCGGCCGCCTTCGGTGCGATACAGATCCTCGACGCTCAGCTCTTGTTTGCGCAGCAGGTAGTAGTCGGCGATCAGGATCCCGTAGAGCGGGGCCAGCGTTGCGCCCAGGGTGTTGACAAAGCCGTCGATGCCGACTTGGCTGATGAAGCTGGTCCAGAGCCCGCCGATGAACAGCGCAAAGACCGAGGTGATGATCCCGGCGCTGCGAAAGCTGATGCGATCAGGCGCCATGTTGGCGATGCCGTTCACCGCCGGGATGAAGTTCGCGACCAGGTTGATGCCCACGGTGGCGGCAAAGAAGGTGATGGCGGCGATGATGGCCAGGATGACGCTGTCCGTGCGCTCGACGATCTCGGTCGGGTTGATCAGCGCTTCGCCATAAACGACAGCCGCGCCGGCGGTCGTCAGCAGCGCCAGCGCCGAGAACAGGATCATGTTCAGCGGCAGGCCCGTCAGGTTGCCAAGGGTCATCGCCCGCTTGTTGCGCGCATAGCGTGAAAAGTCGCTGAAATTGATCATGACGGCCGCGAAATAGGCGACCATCGTGCCCACGATCGCGATGAAGCCCGCGACCTCGGTGCCGAAGGTGCTGTCGGCGCTGGTGAAGATCGTCTGCGCCTGTGACAGCAGCTGCCCGTCCGCGCGGTTCCACAACACCACGACCAGCCCGATCATCACCAGGTAGACGAAGGGACCGGCGATGTTGAGGAATGTCTCGACCCATCCCATGCCGCGCCAGAAGATCAGGATGTGGAACACCCAGACCAGCAGGAACGACATCCAGTCGATGCCGCTCATGCCCATGATCGGTGCGCCGTCGGTGATGCCCGTCAGCGACCGGATCAGCAGGGCCAGCGCCGTCGACGCGAAATAGACCTGCACCCCGTACCAGAAGACCGCCACGATCGCGCGGAGCAGCGCCGGCAGGCGGGCCCCGCGCAGCCCCATGCTGGCGCGCGCAAAGACGGGGTAGGGGATGCCGTATCTTTCACCCGCCGCACCCGACAGGTTGACCAGCACCATGACCAGCAGCCCGGCCGTGATCAGCGCGGCGAATGCGGTCCAGCCGCTGACTCCGTAGGAAATGAACAGCGACGCGACCAGGCTGTAGCCGAACAGCGACTGCACGTCGTTGGCCCAGACGTTGAAGATCGCGAACCATCCCCAGCTTTTCTCGGCCGGCGTGACCGGCCTCAGTGTGTCGTGATTGGCCGTGACCGGCTGCGCTGGCTGCGTGCTGTTCTGCATTCTGTCCTCTCGGGTGGGGCCTTCTGGCCGTTGAAACCTGATCCCTAAGGTGACGGCTGTCCCTCATGTTGAGATTGATAGACCGCCCGGGGGGTTTCGCAAGGAATAACAATCGCATCGAAAGCGCATCACGGCCTGCGGGCATCTCCGGGCAACCGGCCCATCAGTTGCGCATGTGAGGCATGTTCTTTGGGCGTCGTGCCCGGCAATCGGCGATGTTGCGCAAATCAGCCCCGAGCATGACTGCCCCCTTTCCCGCCATTCTTCAGCGGACTGCTTCGATCTCGGCCCTGCCAAGGGCCGAGAAGCGGTTCATGATGGCGATGCGGATCTGGATTTCGGCGGTCTGGCGGGCGGGGTCTCGTGACATGATCCTCTCGCCGAAGAGCTTCAGGCAGTTCATCAAAGCTTCGACCCGACTTCGGGCGTGATAGCCGGTCCACTTCTTCCAGAGCGCCCGGCCCAAGCGCCTGGTTGCCCGCAGGATCTCATTTCGCGCGGCAGCAGCGGGACAGTCTTCTTTCCAGGCGCGGCCATTGCGCCGGATCGGTATGACGGCATCCGCGCCTCGGTCGATGATCGCGCCATGGCATCGTCGTGTATCGTAAGCACCATCTGCGGTGACCGTGCCGATCGTCTCTTCCGGCGGGATCTGCGCCAGAAGCTCCGGCAGCAGCGGGCTGTCGCCTTGGCGGCTCGAGGTCAACTCGACCGCGCGCACATCCCCGGTGCCCGCGTCCATGGCGAGGTGGACCTTTCTCCATTGCCTCCGGCGTGACGGGCCATGTTTGCGGGTCTGCCACTCGCCGTCCCCGCGGAACTTGATACCGGTGCTGTCGATCAACAGGTTCAGGGGCTGCCCGGACGCGCGATACGGGACCTGCACCGCGATCCGCGCCTGCCGGCGGCACAGCGTCGAATAGTCCGGAACCGGCCAATCAAGCCCCGCCATCTGGATCAGGCTTTCAACCAGCCCGACCGTCTGCCGGAGCGGAAGCCCAAAAAGCACTTTCAGGGTCAAGCAGGTCTGGATGGCAGCGTCCGAGAAGGTCTCGGGTCGCCCGCGCTTGCCGGTCTTGTCGGCGTGCCAGACCGTCTCGGGATCGAACCAGACCGACAGCGAGCCGCGCTTGCGCAGCGCCGCATTGTAGTCTGACCAGTTCGTCGTGCAGTAGCGGATCGGGGAAGGCTTCGGCATGCCCTCGACCTAACCCTCAGGACGCGCTCAGTGAATCCCCCTCACTGAGATGTGCAACAAGGTCGCGCTGCCGCAAAAGGGGAGGCTTCAGCCGAAGAGGCCCGCTGACCGACATGCAACAATGACTACGGAAATTCAGCTGCCAATGTGACAGGCAGCATGTGCCGCAGCTTGCTGTGCCGACAAATTTAGACTGCACTTGGGAAAGTGGCGGAGAGGGTGGGATTCGAACCCACGGAACCCTTGCAGGCTCAACGGTTTTCGAGACCGCCCCGTTCGACCACTCCGGCACCTCTCCGCGCTTTTGGGTGGTGAGGCGGGAATTAGAGGGGCGGGGGTTGAAGCGCAAGGGGGTTTGAACGAAAAAAAGCGGGCTGTCGAATTTTTCCACGAAAGGTGCGGGCGATGCTGATGATTCTGGGTCTGGTGGGAGCGTTTGCCCTGCCCGCACTGCCCCCTGGTTCTGCCGCCGTGGAACTGAAGCAGTGGCAACCTCCTTGGCAGATGCAGGCCGGGCTGAACGTTCGCCGGCAGACGGACGTTATGGCCGGGGTCCTCACGGTGGCCGGGCAGGAGGCACCGGAGCAGCGCATCTGGCACGGGCTGGATATGGGCGCGATGATGCCCATCCTGCGCGACGAGGCCGTGCGCGAAGCGGGCCGCCTGGAGGAGGAGGGGGTGATCCAGGGCAACGGTCCGCCCTGGCCCTCCGTCGTCGCACGCATCCACGACATCCGACGGCTGGAAGAGATGTTTCGTGCCGGGGCGGTCGATGCGCTGGATCGCGTGAACGGCGACCGTCTGGACGCAGGGCTGCGCTTCTACGAAGACGGCTTGGGCCAGCGTCTGGTTGCGCTGGAGACGGCCGCCCGGCGTGACCTTCTGGACGAGGAAATCGAGGCCGAGGCACTTGAGGCCTTCGAACGCGCCCTCGATCAGGATGCATCCCGTGCCGAGCAGATCCTGCGGTTGATCGACCGTGCCGACCTGGTCGCGCCGAACGTGGCCAGCGGCCTCAATGCCTCGCTGGCCTTTTCCCGCGGCTTTGCCGATGGCGGGGGCTTTGACATGCCGCTGACCGATGAACAGGCCATGGCCGAGGCTTGGGCGCAGCAGGAGCAGATCGAGGTCGACGCGACGGAATGGCTGCAGGGTTTCCTGATGCTGGCCTACGCCCCCCTGACCGATGCCGAGATGGAGACCTATATCGCCTATGCCAGCTCTCCCGAAGGGCAGGCGCTGGCGCAGGTGCTGTTCGCGGCCTTTGACCGGGTCTTTGCGCAGACCTCCTATGACATGGGTCTTGCGGCGGCCTTGCGGCTGCAGGGCCGGCAGTTGTGAGCCTGGTCCTGACGGGCCCGCTGGCCACGCCGCGGATGCTGCAGGAGCTGGGCCTGCAGGGGCCTGATGTGCAGCTTGGCGGCCGGCTGCTGGGTGGTGCGCGCGCCGGGCTGGATCGCGACGGCTGGCCGGCCCTTGTGCCCGGGCCAGAGCCGCTGGCGGGGGTCGAGGTCACGCCCAATGCGGAACTGGATCGCTATGCCGAGGTCATGGGTCTGCGGCCGCAGGATCACCAGGGCCACCGGGTCATGGGCGTTGCGCCGCAGGGCGAAGGCGCGATGTGGGCCTTTGACGATGCGCAGGACCTGCTGGCGGCCGAGATCGCGGCACAGGTCCTGGCGGCGCCGCCGGATGTCGGCGCCGACCATCTGGCCAGGCGCCTGCCCATGATCGGCATCTGGGCGGGCAGCCGGCTACGGGCGCAGTCCATGGAGCCTTCGGGCGGCGACCTGGTGGCGCGGCGCCCGGCGGGGGCGGTGACGATGCTGCGGGGCAGGCAGCCGTTCGCGGGCTTCTTCGCGGTCGAAGAGCGCCAGTTGACCCATGCCCTGCATGAGGGCGGCGAAAGCCGGCCGATGATCCGCGAGGGATTCATGATGGGGGATGCCGTCGTGGTGCTGCCCTGGGACCCGGTGCGCGACCGGGTGATGGTGATCGAGCAGTTCCGCTTTGCCCCCGCCCTGCGCGGCGATCCCCAGCCTTGGCTGCTCGAGCCTGTCGCCGGACGTGTCGATGCCGGCGAGACGGTGGAGGAAGCCGCCCGGCGTGAGGCGCTGGAGGAGGCGGCTCTGCGGCTGGACCGTCTTGTTCCTTGCTTTCATGCCTATCCAAGCCCGGGCGCTGTCTGCGAGTTTCTTTATCAGTTCATCGGGATCGCCGACCTACCGGACGGCTGCACGGGCATCCACGGCCTGGACGGCGAGGCCGAGGACATCCGCGGCCACCTGCTGCCCCGGGCACGACTGTCTGCGATGGTCGATGCCGGAGAGATCACGAACGGCCCCCTGGCCACGCTGTCGCTGTGGCTGGATGCCCGCGCCGACCGGCTGCGGGCGGAACTTGCAGGCGCCTGAACCCGTTGCTGCCCCGCAGCCCTCGCAGGGGGGGGCCCCCGGGGTTGCCCCCCGACACCCTGCATGTGTAGGTATTCGGGACTGTGAACTCACCCGGAAAGAAGGTCGATCGCCATGCGAATCTGTTCTGATCTGGCCGACGCGATCGGCAACACCCCGTTGATCCGCCTGAAGCGTGCCAGCGAAGAGACCGGCTGCGACATCCTCGGCAAGGCGGAATTCATGAATCCCGGCCAGTCCGTCAAGGACCGCGCCGCGCTCTATATCATCAAGGACGCGGTGGCGCGGGGCGAACTGCGGCCGGGCGGCACCATCGTCGAGGGCACGGCCGGCAACACCGGCATCGGGCTTGCGCTGGTCGGCGCCTCGATGGGTTTCAAGAGCGTCATCGTGATCCCCGAGACCCAGAGCCAGGAAAAAAAGGACATGCTGCGGCTGGCCGGCGCGATCCTGGTCGAAGTGCCCGCCGCGCCCTATAAGAACCCCAACAACTATGTCCGTTATTCAGGCCGCCTGGCCGCGGAATTGGCCAAGACCGAGCCGAACGGCGCCATCTGGGCCAACCAGTTCGACAATACCGCCAATCGCCGTGCGCATCTGGAAACCACCGGCCCCGAGATATGGGAGCAGACCGGCGGCAAGGTCGACGGCTTTGTCTGCGCTGTGGGTTCGGGCGGGACGCTGGCCGGCGTGGCCGACGCGCTGCAGCATCGGGGCGTCAGGATCGGCCTGGCCGATCCGGAAGGCGCGGCGCTGCATTCCTTCTACACCACCGGCGAATTCGACAGCCCCGGCAGCTCGATCACCGAAGGCATCGGGCAGGGGCGCATCACCGCGAACCTGGAAGGCTTCACCCCGGATTTCAGCTGGCGCATTTCGGACGAGGAGGCGCTGCCGATCGTCTTTGACCTGCTGAAGAACGAGGGGCTGTGCCTGGGCGGGTCGTCGGGGATCAACGTCGCCGGCGCCATCCGCATGGCGCGCGAGATGGGCCCCGGCCACACGATCGTCACGATCCTGTGCGATTACGGCACGCGGTATCAGACCAAGCTGTTCAACCCCGAGTTCCTGCGCGCCAAGGGCCTGCCGGTGCCGGACTGGCTGACCAAGACGCCGCCGCAGCTTCCCGAAGTCTTCGAGGGCTGACCTGATCCATGCGCCATATCATTGCCTGCCTGCTGGCTGTCCTGCTGGCAGCCACTGCCGTTCCCGTCATGGCCCAGCAGGCCGAGACGCCCAACTACCAAACCTGGGAACTGGTCGCGGAGCGGGCGGAAGGCCTGACCACCAACGCCCAGGCCACGAATGAGGAACTGGGCCAGACACGTGCCCGGATCGTCGAGTGGCGTGATCGCCTTCAGGCGGGGCAGAACGTCAATGCCGACCGCATCGCCACGCTGCGCAACCAGATCGAGGCGCTTGGCCCGGTGCCCGCCGAAGGCGAGACCGAGGATGCGGATGTGGCCGCGCGCCGCGCCGAGCTGAACCAGCAGCTGTCCACCGCCCAGGCCCCGCGCCTGGCGGCCACGGAGGCTGCCAGCCGCGCCAATTCCATCATCGCCCAGATCGACGAGATCATGCGTCAGCGGCAGGCGCTGGAGCTGGCCAAGCAGACGGACTCGCCGCTGCTGCCGGGCAGCTGGGCCGAGGCTGCCAATGATGGTCTGACCCTCCTCGACGGCGTGGCCGCCGAGATTTCGGGACGCGATGCCGCGCCCGAGACGTGGCAGAACCTTCGCGGGCAGATGCTGCAGGTCGCCTTCTACCTGATCGCGGCGCTGCTGCTGCTGACCTATGGGCGCGCCTGGATCGGCAGCCTGCCGTCGCGCCTATCGGCCCGCGCGTCGGAATATTCGCGCGCGGTGCTGGCTTTCGTCGTCTCGCTCGGGCAGATCGCCATTCCGATGGTGGGGATCTTTCTAGCCATCAATGCCGTCAAGGCGACCGAACTGCCCGGCGCCTGGACCACCCCCTTTTTGAATGCCCTGCCGGTCGCCGGCGTGATCCTGTTCAGCGGCATCTGGCTGGCACGGGCGCTGTTTCCGCGCCAGGCCATTGCCTATACCTCGCTGCACATGGGCGAGGGGGCGCGCGTCTCGGCCGCGACCATGGTGCGCGCGCTGGCGCTGGTCATGGCGGTACATCACGTGTTGTCGCGGGCCGTCCTGCCGCTGTCGGGCCTCTACGAGCAGGGCGAGGCGCAGGTGGGCCGCGTGCCCGTGCAGTTCTCGGAAGCCTCGGCCGGGGTCTGGCACCTGGTCCTGATCACGCTGGCCGCCTTGGGGATGGTGCGGCTTGGCAACATCCTGCGCCGCCTGACGCGCGATGCCGTGACGCAGGACCTGTCCTATCGCCACTGGATCGTGGCTTGGGCCGGACAGCTGACGCGGTTCCTGGCACCGGTTGCGGTCGTGGTCACCGCGGCCGGCTTTGTCAACCTGGGCAACCTGATGGTCTGGCCCTGGCTCTTGTCGCTGGCGCTGGTCGGGTTGCTGATCCTGCTGCAGGATTTCATCGCCGATGTCTTCAACATGCTGCAGCGCGGAGCCGAGGGCGCGCGCGAGGGGCTGGCCCCGCTGCTGACCGGCTTCGCGCTGGTCCTGCTGTCGGTGCCGCTGTTCCTGTTCATCTGGGGCGCCACTTGGGAGGAGCTGGGCGAATACTGGCTGCGCTTCCGCACCGGGATCAGCCTGGGCGGCGTCAACCTGTCGCCTGGCGCGATCCTGACCTTCCTCGTGATCTTCGCCATCGGCTATGTCCTGACCCGCGGCCTGCAGGGCGCGCTGCGCAATTCGATCCTGCCCAAGACCAGGCTGGATGCCGGCGGTCAGAACGCGGTCGTCTCGGGGATGGGCTATATCGGGATCGTGCTGGCGGCGCTGATGGCGATCACCTCGGCCGGGATCGACCTGTCGGCCTTTGCCATCGTCGCGGGCGCGCTGTCGGTCGGCATCGGTTTCGGCCTGCAGAACATCGTGTCGAACTTTGTCAGCGGGATCATCCTGCTGATCGAGCGCCCGGTCAGTGTCGGAGACTGGATCAGCGCAGGCGGCCAGCAGGGGATCGTCAAGCGCATCTCGGTCCGCTCGACCCAGGTCGAAACCTTCGACAAGACCGAGGTGATCGTCCCGAACAGCGACCTGATCAGCCAACCGGTCATCAACTGGACGCGGCACAACAAGGTCGGCCGCATCATCATCCCCGTGGGCGTCGCCTATGGCAGCGACACCCGCAAGGTCGAGCGCATCCTGCGGGAACTGACCGAGGATCATCCGCTGGTCTCGATCGATCCCGCGCCGGCGATCCTGTTCCGGGGCCTCGGGGCGGATTCTCTGGACTTCGAGGTCAGGGCCATCCTGGCTGATGTCGGAACCGGACTGGGCGTCACCTCGGACCTGCTGCACGAGATCGTCCGCCGCTTTTCCGAGGAAGGGATCGAGATCCCCTTCGCGCAGCGTGACATCTGGCTGCGCAATCCCGAAACCCTGCATGGCGGCGGGGCCCGGGATGATGCGCCCCGTGAACCTGCCCCGCCGCTGAAGATCCCCGACCCGCGCCTGACGCGCGACGAGGGAGCCGATGCGCCGGGCCTGCCGGACATTGCAGCCGACAGCGAAGGGCGCTGAGCGTCCGGCGCATCCCAAAAGGGGTGCGCCGCCTGCTCATGGGTCAGGCCGCGATCTTTGCGTCGTCGGGATCTCCGCTGCCGTCGTCGGGCAGCCCTTCGCGCGACAGCATCACCGCGACGGGGCGCAGCCAGGGAATGTGGGCGCAGACGATCATCAGGGCGACCATGATCGGCACGGCCAGGAACATTCCCGGTATCCCCCAGACCGCCCCCCAGAAGGCCAGCGACAGGATGATCCCGAAGCTGGACAGGCGCAGCGTCTGACCCAGCAGCATCGGATCCAGGATGTTGCCGATGACGAATTGCACCACCGTGATGGCAATGCCGATGGCCACCGTGATCGTGGTGTCGCCGGTCAGCACGAAGACCAGGATGGTGCTGATGACCGTTGCCGCGATCGAACCCACGGAGGGCACGAAGTTCAGCACGAAGGTCAGGATCGCCACGGCGGTCGCAAGCTCCAGCCCGGCAAAATTGAAGATCGCCCAGACCAGCCCCGAGGTGACGGCGCTGACACCGGTCTTGACCACCAGGTAGCGGTTCACCCGGTGCATGATCGAGGCGATGATCCGCCGCACCTGCACGGCGCGTTCGGCGTCGCCCGTCAGCCGTTCGACCTTGACCGGGAACCAGACCTGTTCAGCAAACATGAAGCCCACGAAAAGGATCACCAGAACGCTGCCCGACAGGATGCCCGAGGCCTGTCCGGCCAGCGAACGGATCCAGCCGGTGATGTTGAAATTGGTCAGTGCGGTGATGATGCGTTCCTGCGCCTCGGGGCCCAGACGCTCGGTCAGGGCGGGCAGGGCGGCCTGCGCGCGTTCGGCATAGGTGATCGCCAGGAACACGATCTCGTTGACCTGCGCCAGGATCGTTGTGGAAATCCACAGCAGGCCAAGCGCGATGCCGATCAGCGCCAGCGTTGTGGCGAGCCAGTTCGGCACCCTGAGCCGCGTCGAAATCGCGTAGATCGCATCAGAGGTCAGCGAAAACAGGATGATCGCGATGGCCAGAGAGATCAGGATGAACCGCGCCTGAACCAGCATGAACATCAGCAGCGAAAAGGCGATGATCCCCAGAAAGCCGGTCTGCAACCGCTCTCGCAACACCGAGTCATTCGCTTGATCCAAGTCCGGTCCCCGCATGCAGATCAAAAAAACCCGGCCCTGCATCGCAGGGCCGGATCGTCATGGTGTCAGTCCTGATCCTCGTCGGTCAATGCCTCGGCATCGCCCTGTTCGGCAATGCGGGCGACCGAAACCACCACCTCGCCATTGCTGGTGTTGAAGATCCTGACACCGCCGGCGCTGCGCGAGCGGAAGCTGATCCCCTCGACGGGCACGCGGATCGACTGGCCGGTCGAGGTGGCCAGCATGATCTGGTTGTCGCTTTCCACCGGGAAGCTGGCGACCAGCGGCCCGCCCCGCATGCCGCGGTCCATGGCCATCACGCCCTGGCCCCCGCGTCCGCGCACCGGATAGTCGTGGCTGGAGCTGGTCTTGCCGGTCCCCTTGGCGGTGATGGTCAGGATCAGGTCCTCGGCCGCCGACATCTCGATATAGCGCTCCTGGGTGATGACGCCTTCGGCCGGCGCATCCTCGTCCTCATCGGCCTCGGCCCCGTCGTCCAGCGCGCCTGCAACCGCGCGGCGCATCTTCAGATAAGCGACCCGTTCCGACGGATCGGCCTCGAAGTGCCGGATGACCGCCATGCTGACGACACGGTCGCCCGCCGCCAGCCGGATGCCCCGGACCCCGGTCGAATCCCGGCCCTTGAAGACGCGGACCGCCGTCGTCGGAAAGCGGATCGCCCGGCCCTGGGCGGTCAGCAGCATCACGTCATCCTCGGTCGTGGCCATGCGGACGCCGATCAGGCTGACGCCCTCGGGCAGCTTCATGGCGATCTTGCCGTTCGACCGGACGCTGCCGAAATCCGACAGGGCGTTGCGCCGCACGTCGCCGTCCGAGGTGGCGAAGATCACCTGGTAGCTGTCCCATTCGGCCTCGGGCGCATCCACCGGCATCAGGGCCGCGATGCTGACCCCGGCGTCGATCGGCAGGATGTTGACGATGGCCTTGCCCTTGGACGTGCGGCCGCCCAGGGGCAGGCGCCAGGTCTTGAGGCGATAGACCATGCCGTCCGTCGTGAAGAACAGCAGCTCGGTATGCGTGCTGGCCACGAAGAGCGTGGTCACGACGTCGTCTTCCTTGGTGGCCATCCCGGACAGGCCCTTGCCGCCGCGGCGTTGGGCGCGGAATTCGGCCAGCGCGGTGCGCTTGATGTAGCCGCCCGAGGTGATGGTCACGACCATGTCCTCGCGCTCGATCAGGTCCTCGTCCAGCATGTCGCCGGCCCAATCGGTGATCTCGGTCCGGCGCGGCACGGCGAACAGCGTCTTAACCTCGGTCAGCTCGTCCGAGATGATGGCCATGATCCGCTCGCGCGAGGCCAGGATCGCCAGATAGTCGCGGATGCTGTCGGCCAGCGACTGCAGCTCGTCGGTGACCTCCTTGACGCCGATCTGGGTCAGGCGCTGCAGGCGCAGGTCCAGGATGGCGCGGGCCTGCACCTCGGAGAGGTTGTAGGTGCCATCCTCGTTCACCGGGTGCAGCGGGTCGTCGATCAGCCGCAGGTATTCGACGATGTCATGGGCCGGCCAGCGCCGCTCCATCAGGCGCGTGCGGGCCTCGGCGGCGTCGGCGCTGCTGCGGATCGTGGCCACCACCTCGTCCACGTTGCTGACGGCGACGGCCAGACCGCACAGCACATGGCTGCGCTCGCGCGCGCGGCGCAGCTCATAGGCGGTGCGGCGCGCCACGACCTCTTCGCGGAAGGCGATGAAGTAGGTCAGGAAGTCGCGCAGCGCCAGCTGTTCGGGCTTGCCGCCGTTCAGCGCCAGCATGTTGCAGCCGAAGGTGGTCTGCAACTGGGTGAACCGGAACAGCTGGTTCAGCACCACATCGGGCGTCGCGTCGCGCCGCAGCTCCACCACGACCCGGACCCCCTGCCGGTCGGATTCGTCCTGAACCGAGGCGATCCCCTCGACCCGCTTTTCCTTGGCCAGTTCGGCGATCCGCTCGATCAGCGTGGACTTGTTCACCTGGTAGGGGATCTCGTCCACGACAATGGCAAAGCGGTCCTTGCGCGGCTCCTCGATATGGGTCCTGGCGCGGATGATGACGCTGCCACGCCCCTCCAGATAGGCCTTGCGCGCGCCCGACCGGCCCAGGATCATCGCGCCCGTCGGAAAGTCGGGACCCGGGATCATCTCCAGCAGGCGTTCGGTGGGCAGGTCCGGATCGGCGATCAGCGCCAGCGTGGCGTCGATCACCTCGCCCAGGTTGTGGGGCGGGATGTTCGTAGCCATGCCGACGGCGATGCCGCCCGCGCCATTGACCAGCATGTTCGGAAAGCGCGCCGGCAGGACGGTCGGCTCGCGGTCCTTGCCGTCATAGTTGTCCTGGAAATCGACCGTATCCTTGTCGATGTCCATCAGCAGGTAGTTGGCCGGCTTGTCCATGCGCACTTCGGTATAGCGCATCGCGGCCGCCGGATCGCCGTCCATGCTGCCAAAGTTGCCCTGGCCGTCCAGCAGCGGCAGCGACATCGAAAAGTCCTGCGCCATCCGAACCAGCGCGTCATAGATCGCGCTGTCGCCATGGGGGTGATACTTGCCCATCACGTCGCCGACCGAGCGTGCGGATTTGCGATAGGGCTTGTCCGCTGTGTTGCCGCTTTCGTCCATCGCATAGAGGATGCGGCGGTGAACCGGCTTCAGCCCGTCGCGCAGGTCGGGAATGGCGCGGCTGACGATCACCGACATCGCATAGTCCAGATACGAGGTCCGCATCTCGGAGCTGATGTCGATGACGGGCCCGTCGTGATGCATCACCACACGGGTCCCGGCGTCGCCTTCTTCGCCGTTCTCGGGGGTTTCGGGCAGATCGTCTTCTGGGGTGTCGGCCACGGGTATTCCTCAACATCTAGTTGGTGTTCGGTATAGCCGAGCCGCCGGCGCGGGGCAATCGCGGCCCCGCTCCGGAACCGGGAAAAGCGCCGTTCTGACGTTCAGTTGCCCTTGCGGGCCGCAACTGCCCAAAGCCCCGCAAGCCCCGCCGACAGGATGGCGTTCCAGCCCGCCATCGAGACGCCGAGGAAGCTCCAGGCGACCTCGTCGCAGCGCACCACGGGGGCGGCCTGCAGGCGGGTCATCAGGTCCTGCGTGGTCAGGCGCGCCAGGTCGCCGACCCCGCCCGAACAATGCGACGGTCCCGCCCACCAGGCCAGTTCCACGCCGGTGTGATAAATGGCCAGAGCCGTGGCCGTGGCCGCCGC
The DNA here is from genome assembly GCF_055635455.1 of Paracoccus sp. KKT209. The sequence continues at coordinate 1,697,055 of NZ_CM145758.1, read as the reverse complement.
GGCCAGCCCCAGGATCGCCAAGGCGCGGGTGCGGCCGGTCAGCCAGATCAGCCCCGCGATCACGGCGGCTGCGACATGCGGCCAGCGCTGCAGGATGCACAGCTCGCAGGGCGCATAGCCCGCGGCCTGGAAGCCAAGCGCCGCGATCAGCAGCAGGGCCGACCCCGCGCCCGCCAGAAGGGAAAGCTGTCTGCCCGTCACAGGAACCTCACCGCTGCAAGTCCACCGAGCAGGCAGACCATGAAAATCGTGAACACCAGGCCCAACCGGCGTTCGATGAAATCACGGATCGGCGGCCCGAAGCGCCACAGAAGCCCCGCAACCACAAAGAAGCGTCCCGCGCGCCCCAGGATCGAGGTCAGCACGAAGACCGGCAGGGACAGGCCCACGGCGCCCGAAAAGATGGTGATGACCTTGAAGGGAAAGGGCGTCAGCGCCGCGATCAGCACCGCCCAGCCTCCGTAGATCTCGAAACGCTCGGCCAGTTGCTGATAGGCCGCCTCCTTGCCATAGGCGGTCAGGACCCATTGCCCCAGCGTGTCCATCAGCACCGCGCCGATCCAGTAGCCCAGAAGCGCGCCCAGGACCGACCCGATCGTGGCGATCGACGCGATGATCCAGGCCCGTGCCCGCTGCGCCAGCACCATGGGGATCATCAGCACGTCCGGCGGGATCGGAAAGACCGAGCTTTCGATGAAGCTGATGGCGAAGAGCGACGAATCCGCGTGCTTGTGACCCGCCAGGCCCATCGTCCAGTCGTAAAGCCTGCGCAGCATGTCCGTCCCTTCGATCGTTGCCCTGTGCATCCGCGCTTCGCGGTGCAAGGTCAAGCCTCTGCGTGGCAGGTCGCAGCGCTGTGAAGGGCGGGGGAACCGGTTGTTCTTCCGGGCGTTCGGCGCAACAGGCCGGTTCGGAAAAGGGTGTCGAAGATGAAATGGCGGGGCAGGCGGGGCAGCAGCAATATCGAGGACCGGCGCGGCATGGGTGCGGCGGGCGGCATCGGGGTCGTGGGGACGCTGGTGGTGCTGGCGGTCGGCTATTTCTTTGGCGTCGATGTCAGCCCCATCGTGCGCGAACTGGACCAGCAGGGTGGCAGCACCGAACTGAGCCAGCGCGACGAGGAATGGGGCCAGTTCGTGTCGGTGGTGCTGGCCGATACGGAGGAGGTCTGGGACCCGCTGCTGCGCGACCAGGCGGGTCTTGCCTATCAGGACCCGACGCTGGTCCTGTTCCGGGGCGCGGTGCAGTCGGCCTGCGGCGGCGCCTCGGCAGCGATGGGACCCTTTTACTGCCCCGGCGATCAGCGCGTCTATCTGGACACCGATTTCTTCGACATGATGGGCGAGCGGATGGGTGCGGGCGGCGACTTTGCGGCAGCCTATGTGATCGCGCATGAGGTCGGGCACCATGTCCAGAACCTGACCGGCGTCCTGGGCGCGGTGCATGGAGAGCGGGGCCGCATCTCGGAGGTGGAATCGAACCGCCTGTCGGTGGCCACCGAACTGCAGGCGGATTGCTATGCCGGGATCTGGGCGCGACATGCGCAGGAACGTTTCGGCAGCCTGGACGTTGGCGACCTGGAAGAGGCGATGCGGGCCGCCGAGGCCGTGGGTGATGACGTGATCCAGGCCAGCGCCGGACGCACCCCGATGCCGGACAGTTTCACCCATGGCTCGGCCGCGCAGCGGCGGGAATGGCTGGAGCGGGGGTTCGGCTCCGGGGACATGGCCCAGTGTGACACCTTTGCCGCGCAGAATCTTTGACCGGGCCTGCCCAAGGAAACAGAGGACAGAATGACCACCATCGTGATGCTGCTTGGAGTTCTGACAGCCTTTGCCATCACCCTGCGCCTGGGTGCGCCCAAAAGCCGCGTGACCGCCACCAAGGACTAAGGGTCAACGCGGCATCCGCGGGCCACCCCGCGGATCAAGCGTCGCCCATTCGGGCCAGAACCCCAGCTTTTCCAGCGCCACGAGCGCCAGCCCGCCCGCGACGATCCCCAGGACCAGCTTGACCATCCGGGCACTGGGGGGACGACGTGCCCATTTGGCAGCCCGCAGAAGCCAGATCATATTGTTCATCGCGCGCCCCGCCTGCTAAGTGCTGGCGCGACTCGAACCAGACGCCGCGCCGAAACTCAAGAGCTTGCCCTTGCCCAACCATCACGACAGCCGAAACCTGCCCTATTCCGCGCGCCAGATGTACGATCTTGTCGCCGATATCGAAAGCTATCCGCAGTTCCTGCCCTGGAACAGCGCGGCCCGGATCAGGTCCCGCCAGACCCGGCCGGACGGTGCCGAGGAAGTGGCCGCCGATCTGGTCATCAGTTTCAAGGTGTTCCGGGAACGCTTTGGCAGCACGGTCGTGCTGTGGCCCCGGAATGATCAGGGCGAGTGGAAGATCGACACGGAATACCTGGACGGCCCCTTCAAGTACATGCGCAGCGGCTGGACCTTCACCGACCTGCCCGAAGGCGGGTGCCATGTCGACTTCTTCGTGGATTTCGAGTTCCGCAACGCGATTCTTCAGCGGCTGATCGGCGTGGTCTTCCACGAAGCCATGTCGCGGATCGTGCGCGCCTTCGAGGACCGGGCCCGCAAGCTCTATGGGGCGCCGCAGCGCTGATCGAGAAAGGGCCGCCCCATTTGGGCGGCCCTTGTTGTTTCAGCTCAGCGCCGCTTTCAGCGCCTCGGCCTTGTCCGTCCGCTCCCAGCTGAAGGCGGTGGCGCCGTTCAGCGGGTGGGGGGCACGACCGAAATGGCCATAGCTGGCCGTCGGGCGATAGATCGGGTGCAGCAGGTCCAGTTCGCGGATGATGGCAAAGGGCCGCAGGTCGAACACCTCGCGCACCGCCGCCACGATCCTTTCGACGGGCACGGTTTCGGTTCCGAAGCAGTTGAGGCTGATCGAGGTGGGCTCGGCCACGCCGATGGCATAGCTGACCTGGATCTCGCACCGGCTGGCCAAGCCCGCCGCGACGATGTTCTTGGCCACCCAACGGCCCGCATAGGCGGCCGAGCGATCGACCTTGGACGGATCCTTGCCCGAGAACGCGCCGCCGCCGTGACGCGCCATGCCGCCATAGCTGTCGACGATGATCTTGCGCCCGGTCAGGCCGCAATCGCCGACCGGGCCGCCGATCACGAACTTGCCGGTGGGGTTGATGAAGTACTTGGTCTGGTCCGACAGCCACTCGGCCGGCAGGACCGGCTTGATGATCTCCTCGATCACCGCCTCGCGCAGGTCGGCCAGCGCGATCTCGGGGTTGTGCTGCGTGGAGAGCACGACCGCATCGATCCCCGAAGGCCGGCCGTCCGCGTCATAGCGCAACGTGACCTGGGATTTCGCATCGGGGCGCAGCCAGTCCAGCGTCCCGTCGCGGCGGACCTTGGACTGGCGCTCGACCAGCCGGTGGGCATAGGTGATCGGCGCGGGCATCAGCACGTCGGTTTCGTCGCTGGCATAGCCGAACATCAGGCCCTGGTCGCCCGCGCCCTGTTCCTCCAGGCTCTCGCGGTCGACGCCCTGGTTGATCTCGGGCGACTGCTTGCCGATGATGTTGATGACCGAGCAGGTGGCCCCGTCGAAGCCCACGTCTGACGACGTGTAGCCGATGTCGTTGATGACCCCGCGCACGATGGATTCCAGGTCCACCCAGGCACTGGTCGTGATCTCGCCCGAGATGATGGCGACGCCGGTCTTAACCATGGTCTCGCAGGCGACGCGGGCGCGCGGGTCCTCGGCCAGGATCGCGTCCAGGATCGCGTCGCTGATCTGGTCGGCGATCTTGTCGGGGTGGCCCTCGGAAACGGATTCCGAGGTGAACAGGGAATATTCGGTCATGTCACTCAGTACCGGTAATGATCGGATTTGAAGGGGCCTTCGGGGGTGACCCCGATATAGGCGGCCTGTTCCGGCGACAGCGTCGACAGTTTCGCACCCACCTTGTCCAGATGCAGGCGGGCAACCTTCTCATCCAGCGCCTTGGGCAGGATATAGACCCCGGGCTTGTAGTCCTCGCCCTTGGTCCACAGCTCGATCTGGGCCAGAACCTGGTTGGTGAAGCTGGCCGACATCACGAAGGACGGATGCCCCGTGGCGTTGCCCAGGTTCAGCAGGCGCCCCTGCGACAGCAGGATGATGCGATTGCCCGAAGGCATCTCGATCATGTCCACCTGGTCCTTGATGTTGGTCCACTTGTGGTTGCGCAGGGCGGCGACCTGGATCTCGTTGTCGAAATGGCCGATATTGCCGACGATGGCCATGTCCTTCATCTGGCGCATATGCTCCAGCCGGATCACGTCGCGGTTGCCGGTCGTGGTGATGAAGATGTCGGCGCTGTCTGCCACATCCTCCAGGGTCACGACCTCGAACCCGTCCATGGCGGCCTGCAGCGCGCAGATCGGGTCGACCTCGGTCACCTTCACGCGCGCACCGGCGCCCTGAAGGCTGGCGGCCGATCCCTTGCCCACGTCGCCATAGCCGCAGACGACCGCAACCTTGCCGGCCATCATCACGTCGGTGGCGCGGCGGATGCCGTCGACCAGCGATTCCTTGCAGCCGTACTTGTTGTCGAATTTCGACTTGGTAACGCTGTCGTTCACGTTGATCGCGGGGAAGGGCAGCTGGCCGTTCTTCTGCAGATCATAGAGGCGATGGACGCCGGTCGTGGTTTCTTCGGACACGCCCAGGATCTGGTCGCGCGTGCGGGTGAACCAGCCGGGCGACTGCGCCATGCGCTTGGCGATCTGCGCCTTGATCACGGCCTCCTCGTCCGATTGCGGCACCGGGATGATATCCTCGCCGGCCTCGGCACGGGCACCCAGCAGGACATAAAGCGTGGCGTCGCCGCCATCGTCCAGGATCAGGTTCGGCCCTTCGGCGAACTGGAAAGAACGGTCGAGGTAATCCCAGTGCTCGGCCAGGGACTGGCCCTTGATCGCGAAGACGGGGACACCGGCGGCGGCGATTGCCGCGGCGGCATGGTCCTGGGTCGAATAGATGTTGCACGAGGCCCACCGCACATCGGCCCCCAGTTCCACAAGGGTCTCGATCAGCACGGCGGTCTGGATTGTCATGTGCAGGCTGCCGACGATGCGTGCCCCCTGCAGCGGGCGGGCCTCGCCATATTCGGCGCGCAGGGCCATCAGGCCCGGCATCTCGGTCTCGGCAATATCCAGTTCCTTGCGGCCGAATTCTGCCAGCGCCAGGTCCTTGATGATGTAATCGGTCACGTGATGTCTTTCGTCATACCCAGGTTGCCCCGGGGATAGCGCATGCCCCCCTTCTTCGAAAGGGGCTATTCTGTCACCCCGGCCTGTTCATGCGGGTAGCCGTTGGCTGCTGCGCGCGACGCGCAGGATGAAATCCCGCGTCAGCATCTTGGCCGTCGCAACAGGGTCGTTGCCCAGGGTGCCGTCCACCATCCGGTCGTCCACGACCATGCGGGCCAGCCCATAGGCAAAGCTGCGCGAGGACAGGACCAGCAGGGGAATATCTTCCTTGGGATGGATCAGGCCTTCGGTTTTCGCGCGCGTCAGCATCCGCGTCATCAGGTCGGTGACCGAGTCGACGTAGCGGCGCAGGCCGGCGACGTTCATCACCTCCAGCAGCCGCTGGTCGGACATCAGGCGAAACTGCGCCCGGTGACAGTCCGCCCAGTCAAGGTAGGCTTCGCCCAAGGCGATGAACTGGGCCATCGGGTTGCGGGGGTCGACCCGGACCACCGCCCTAGTGCAGGTGTCGATCAGGATGATCAGGGCCTGCTCGACCGCAGCGATCAGCAGCGTCTTGTCGTCGGGAAAAAGGCGCGCGATGGCTTCCGGCGGAACACCCAGGGCCTCGGCAACCTCGGCCCGCCTGGGGGCGCGCGACTGGCTTTCCTCGACCAGGGACATGGTCACATGAACGGCGCGTTCATGAAGTCTCATGGCATCAATATCTTGGCTGGAGTGGCTCATTTCTTCTGGCCCCGGTTTCGTTGGCAGCATGAGGCGAAGCAAAAACAGCTCAATCTGAAATGTGACCCAAGTCTGAAATGGCAGAATCCGTCCGCAATATGGACAAGGAATTGCGTCTGATAACCCCACCATACCACGAACAAAACAATCCGTGATATGATTAAAAAGACAGGTTCGGGGCCTCAGAGTCAATTCGCGGCCCCGAGGGGCCGCGAATATAATTGCAGGAATGGTAAATCAGGCGTCGGCGCGGGACGCCCGCTTGCGCTCGTGCGGGTCCAGATGCCGCTTGCGCAGGCGGATGTTCTTGGGCGTCACCTCGACCAGTTCGTCGTCGTTGATATAGGCGATGGCCTCTTCCAGCGACAGGCGGACCGGCGGCGTCAGGCGCACAGCCTCGTCCGTGCCCGAGGCGCGGACGTTGGTCAACTGCTTGCCCTTCAGCGGGTTCACTTCCAGGTCGTTGTCGCGGGTATGCTCGCCGATGATCATGCCCTGGTACAGCTGTTCCTGGGCGCCGATGAAGAACTTGCCGCGATCCTCCAGCTTCCACAGCGCATAGGACACGGACACGCCGTTCTCCATGCTGATCAGGACGCCCTGGCGGCGGCCTTGGATCGCGCCCTTGTGCGGGGCCCAACCATGGAAGATGCGGTTCAGCACGCCGTTGCCGCGCGTATCGGTCATGAACTCGCCCTGATAGCCGATCAGGCCGCGGGCCGGGACATGGGCCAGGATGCGCGTCTTGCCGACGCCGGCGGGGCGCATGTCGACCAGATCGCCCTTGCGTTCCCCGGTCAGCTTTTCGATGACCACGCCGGTGTATTCGTCATCGACGTCGATGATGACTTCCTCGATCGGCTCAAGGCGCTGGCCGTCCTCTTCCTTGTAGATCACGCGCGGACGACTGATCGACAGCTCAAAGCCCTCGCGGCGCATGTTCTCGATCAGGACGCCCATCTGCAGTTCGCCGCGGCCCGAGACGACGAAAGCCTCGCCGCCCGGCGTGTCCTCGACCTTGATGGCGACGTTGATCTCGGCTTCCTTCATCAGGCGCTGGCGGATGACACGCGACTGGACCTTCTTGCCGTCCTGGCCGGCCAGCGGGCTGTCGTTGATGCCAAAGGTCACGCTGATGGTCGGCGGATCGATCGGCTGCGAGGGCAGCGCCTCCATCACGTCCGGATGGCACAGCGTATCGGCGACGGTGGCCTTGGCCATGCCCGCGATGGTGACGATGTCGCCGGCCTCGGCCAGGTCGATCGGGGTCTGGGTCAGGCCGCGGAAGGCCATGATCTTGCTGATGCGGAACTGCTCCAGCCGCTCGCCGTCGCGCGACAGGGCCTTCAGCGTGTCGCCCGCCTTGGCGGTCCCGGATTCCACGCGGCCGGTCAGCAGGCGGCCCAGGAAGGGGTCGGCGCCAAGCGTGGTGGCCAGCATCTGGAACGGCTCGTTGGCGCGCGCGATCTGCTTGGGCGGCTGCACGTGCTTCAGGATCAGGTCGAACAGGGCATCCATGTTCTTGCGCTCGCCGTCCAGCGTCGCATCCGCCCAACCGCCGATGCCCGAGGCATAGACATGCGGAAAGTCCAGCTGCTCGTCGCTGGCGCCCAGGTTGGCGAACAGGTCGAAGACGTCGTTCAGCACGTCATCGGGCTCGGCCGCCGGCTTGTCGACCTTGTTCAGCACCACGATCGGACGCAGGCCAAGGGCCAGGGCCTTGGAGGTCACGAACTTGGTCTGGGGCATCGGGCCCTCGGCGGCATCGACCAGCAGGCAGACGCCGTCCACCATCGACAGGATGCGCTCGACCTCGCCGCCGAAATCGGCATGGCCCGGCGTGTCGACGATGTTGATGCGGGTGCCCTTCCATTCCACCGAGGTCGCCTTGGCCAGGATCGTGATCCCGCGCTCGCGTTCGATGTCATTGCTGTCCATCGCGCGTTCCGCGACGGCCTGGTTTTCGCGGAAGGCGCCCGACTGACGCAGCAGCTGGTCCACCAGGGTGGTCTTGCCGTGGTCGACGTGGGCGATGATGGCGATGTTGCGGATATCCATGACGGCCTTGATCATTAGGTTTCGCGGCTGCCCTAGCGGATCGGGGCCGCAAAGGCCAGCCCGCAAATGGCACGGGCCCCCGCCATGCCGGCGAGGGCCCGAGTTCCGTGGCGTCCCTGTCGCGGCCCGCGCGGGGCCGCCTTCGCTCAGCGCAGGCCGAGGAAGGACAGCACGAACAGGACGACGACGACAAGGCCGACAATGTAGATGATCGAGTTCATGATGTATTCCCTTATGCTCAGGTGCCGTCCTTGGGCGTCTTGCCCGCGGACATGCGGCACGTCCCTTTCGCAACGGTGACCGGTCGCAACGGGTTCCGGCCTCGGCGGGAAAAAATCGCGCCCTTGCAGATAGCTGCGCCCGGATGCATGTCTCAGCCGGTCGCCCTGTCGTTTGCGCGACGCAGCCAGCCCAGGCCCGACAGGCTGTGCCGGGCAGGGTGGTATTCGGCACTGACCCAGCCGCGATACCCCCAGTCGTCCAGCTCGGCGAAGAAGGCTGGATAGTCCAGTTCACCGTCATCCGGCTCGTGCCGGCCCGGATGGCCCGCGATCTGGATGTGGCGCACCAGCGGCGCCACCTTCCGCCAGCAGGCCGTCATGTCGCCGGTGATGATCTGCGCGTGATAGCAGTCCAGTTGCAGCCCCAGGTTCGGCGCGGCGATCCCCTCGATGATCTCGGCTGCAAGATCGAAGTCCGAGAGGAAATATCCAGGCATGTCGGTCCGGTTGATCGGCTCGATCGTCAGGCTGGCATGGGGCGCGCGTTCGGCCGCCCAGGCCAGGTTGCGCCGAAACGTGTCCAGCGCCTCCGGGCCCTCGGCGGCGCCTGCCATCACATGGATGTGGCGCGCCCGCAGCGCCTGAGCCACGCGCAGGCTGCGCTCGAAGTCGCGCTGGAACCGTTCCTCCAGCCCCGGCACGGCGGCAAAGCCGCGCGGCCCGCCGGCCCAGTTCGGCGGCGGCGTGTTCAGCAGCACCATCTCCAGCCCAGCCGCCACGGCGCTGCGATAGATCTCGGCCGCCGCGATGTCATAGGGAAAGAGGATCTCGGCTCCCTTGAAACCCGCTTCGGCGGCCGCCGCGAAACGCTCGCGCATCGGAAGCTCGGTGAACAGCATCGTCAGGTTCGCGGCGAAACGGGGCATTCACGGCTCCAATGCGAAAAACTGACCGGCCGAGACGATCCCGATCTGTCCGTCGGGCCCGATCTCGGCCGCATCCGCCAGCCGGTAAAAGGTCTTGCGGTCGATCAGCGCCTCCAGCCCCGCCCGGACATGGACATAGGGGCGCGGCTCGCCCGCGTCGCCCCGGACCGTGATGGGGTGATCGGGACCCGCCGTGACCTGGTCCCCCACATTCGTGGAAAAGGTCACGGTGCCGTCCGAAATCTCGGCATCGACGGCCAGGAAGGGCGCGTCCTGCACCCGGATGCCGACCTTTTCGACCGGGGTCACCAGGAAGAAGCTGTCCCCCTCGCGCTTGAGGATGGTCGAAAACAGCCGCACCATCGCCGGCCGGCCGATGGGGGTGCCCTCGTGGAACCACGTCCCGTCGGCGCGGATCTCGATGTCCAGTTCGCCGCAATAGGGGGGATTCCACAGATGCACCGGCGGCAGGCCGCCTTTTGCGGCCTTGCTGGCGGCTGCCGCCAGCCCGTCGGCACTCACGCTTTTGTCACCGTTTTCCGCCATTGGATCTGGTCGCCTCCACTTCGACTGCCTATGCTCCGGCTTAAAGCAGCAGAAGGGCATTGTCATGACGTCGGACGAAATTCTGGTGCAAGAGGTGCAGGCCCTGGCCGCCCGCCTGGCCGAGGCCCGTCTGAGCGTCGAGCAGCGTTTCGTCGGACAGCACGAGGTCGTCGAACAGGTGCTGGCCGCGATCCTGGCGGGCGGTCATGCGCTCTTGGTCGGACAGCCCGGCATGGGCAAGACGATGCTGGTCGCGACCCTGGCCACGGTGATGGGGCTGGACAGCCAACGCATCCAGTTCACGCCCGACCTGATGCCCGCCGACATCCTGGGATCCGAGGTGCTGGACGCCTTGCCCGACGGCAGCCGCGCCTTTCGTTTCATCGAGGGGCCGGTCTTCACCCAGCTGCTGATGGCCGATGAGATCAACCGCGCCAGCCCGCGCACCCAGTCCGCCCTCCTGCAGGCCATGCAGGAACGCGAGGTCACGATCAGCGGCCGGCACCGACCGCTTGGTCGGCCCTTCCACGTACTGGCTACCCAGAACCCGATCGAGCAGGAGGGCACCTATCCGCTGCCCGAGGCGCAGCTGGACCGCTTCCTGCTGCAGATCGACGTGGGCTATCCCGACCGCGACACCGAACGCCAGATCCTGCTGACCACGACCGGCCTGGAGGAGGGCGCCCCCCATGCCGCCTTCACGGCCGGCGACCTGATCGCGGCACAGCGCCTGATCCGCCAGATGCCCGTGGGCGAGGCCGTGGTCGAGGCGATCCTGGACCTGGTGCGCGCCAGCCGCCCCGGCGCCCCCGAGGCCGCGCCCTTCATCAGCGACGCGCTGGTCTGGGGACCGGGGCCGCGCGCGGCGCAGGCGCTGATGCTGGTCACGCGGGCCCGCGCCGTGCTGAACGGCCGCTATGCGCCGACCTTGGACGACGTCCATGCGATGGCCGCGCCGGTGCTGCGGCACAGGATGTCGCTGTCCTTCTCGGCCCGGGCGCGGGGCGAGACGGTGGACGCAGTCATCGCCCGGCTGCTGGACGACCGGATCGGCGGCCGTCGCGCGGCATGACCCGATCGCCCACCGATCTGCGGGCCGGGGCCGAGGCAGCAGGCGGGCACCTGCCCGCGCTGGTGCTGTCGGCCGAGCGTCTGGCCGCCCTGATCGCGCCCGGTGCCCATGGCCTGCGCCGCCCCGGACCGGGCGAGGATTTCTGGCAATACCGCCCCGCCGCCAGCGGCGACGAGATGCGCAGCATCGACTGGCGCCGCTCGGCCCGATCGGACCAGGAATTCGTCCGCGACCGTGAGGCGCAAAGCGCGCAGGCGGCGGCGATCTGGGTGTCCGGCGGGCAGGGCATGAACTATTCGGGCGGCGCCGACCGGCCGACCAAGGCCGACCGCGCCCGGCTGCTGGGGCTGGCGCTGGCGATGCTGCTGCTGCGGGGCGGAGAAAAGGTGGGCCTGCTGGGCCAGCCCGCGCGTGCCGGGCGCATCCAGGCCGACCGGCTGGCCGAGGCGCTGGCCCTTGCCCCGGCAGGCACCGCCGAAGAGGAGGCCGCACCGGCCGAAGGGCTGCGCCCCAACCAACGCGTGATCGTTCTGTCGGATTTCCTGGCCGACCCGGCCTGGGTGCAAGTGCTGCTGGCCCGCGCGGCAGGACTGGGCGTGAGCGGGCTGCTGTTCCAGGTCCTCGACCCGGACGAGGCGCATTTCCCCTATGAGGGCGCGGTGGAGTTCCGCTCGGTCGGCGGAAGCCTGCGCCATGACAGCCGCGATGCGGGCGGGCTGCGCGCCGCTTATCTGGCCCGGCTGGACGAACGCCGGGCCTGGCTGCAGGCCCGCTGCGACGAGGCCGGCTGGCAGTTCGGCCAGCATCTGACCGATGCCGCGCCCGCGGCCGCCCTGGGGTGGATGTGGTCTGCCCTGGGCCGCGAGGCCGGGCGCTGATGCTGCTGCTGGGGCCACTGGGATTTGCGGCGCCCTGGGTGCTGGCAGCGCTGATCGCGCTGCCGGTGCTGTGGGTGATCCTGCGCGCCATGCCGCCCGCGCCCCGGCGGATCGTCTTTCCGGGCGTGGCGCTGCTGGCGGGCCTGGCCGATCGCAACCCTGTTGCACGGCGCACGCCCTGGTGGCTGCTGTTGCTGCGGCTGGCGGCCGTCGCGGCGCTGATCCTGGCCTTTGCCGGCCCGATCTGGAAGCCGGTCCCGCAAGGCCCTGCGGATGGGCCGCTGCTGGTGGTGATGGACGCGGGCTGGGCGGCGGCGCCGGATTGGGCGGCCCGTCAGGGTCGTGCCGAACGGGCGCTGGTCGCGGCCGCCGCCGCGGGTCGACCGGCGGCGCTGGTCCTGGCGGACGGGCGTGACGGGGCAGGGGCGTTGGCCTTCGAAGCGGCCGACGGCCTGATCGCGCGGCTGCGGGCGGCGCAGCCCATGGCCTGGCCCTCACGCTTGCCCGAGGATCCCGAAGCCGCGCTGGCCGCCGCACCCGAGGGCCGGCTGTCGACCCTGTGGCTGACGGACGGGACCGAACATCCGAACCGCCGCGCATGGCTGGCGGCGCTGGCCGCGCGCGGTTCCGTCACTGTCGTGCCGCCGTCGCGCCCGCTGCGGACGCTGGCGCTGGCGCAGGGGGACGCGCCGTCGCTGACCCTGACTTCCACCGATGACGCGGCCCCGGCGGTCCTTGCCATCGGCCCCGATCCGCAGGGGATCGAGCGTGAACTGGCCCGGTTGGTCCCGGGCGATGCAACCGTTCAGGACGGCACCTGGGTCCGCCCCGTGGCCATCGACCTGCCGCCGGAACTGCGCAACCGCATCACCCGCTTTCGGATCGAGAACGAGGCCCATGCCGGGGCGGTCGTCCTGGCCGATGACCGCGTGCGGCGGCGCAAGGTGGCGCTGGTCGGCAACCCGGCGGGTCAGGCCGAGGGGCAGGTGCTGCTGGCCCAGATCCATTACCTGCGACAGGCGCTGGCCCCATCGGCGGATCTGGTCGAGGGTTCGCTTGGCGACGTGCTGGACAGCGCGCCCGATGTCATCATCCTGGCCGACCAGGTGCAGCTGGCCGAGATCGGGGAACTGGCCGAATGGGTGGATGCCGGCGGCCTGCTGATCCGCTTTGCGGGTCCGCGCATGGCCGGGTTCGAGCGGCTGATGGACGAGCCCCTGCTGCCTGTCATGCTGCGCCAGGGCGGGCGCGACATCGGCGGCGCGCTCAGCTGGGGCGACCCGCGGGGGCTGGCCCCCTTTTCCGCCGACGGACCCTTTGCCGGCCTTACCGTGCCCGACGATGTCACCGTCCGTGCGCAGCTGATGGCCCAGCCCGCGCCGGACCTGTCGGCCCAGACCATCGCGGCGCTGTCGGACGGCACGCCGCTGATCACCCGTGACAGGCTGGGCCAGGGCCAGGTCGTGCTGGTCCATGTGACCGCGAATGCGGAGTGGTCGAACCTGCCGCTGTCCGGTCTGTTCGTCCAGATGATGGAGCGGCTGGTCGCGACCGCCCGCCTCAGCCCGGCCGACGCGGCCGCAGATGACCGCCAGCAGCCCTTCTGGACAGCCGAAACGGTCCTGGACGGGTTCGGGAACCCGGCCACGGCCGAAGGGCTGGCGCCTGTCGCCGCCGAGGACCTGGCCAAGGGTCCTGGGCCTGATCGTCCCGCCGGCATCTATGCTGCGGGAGAGCGGCGCCAGGCGCTGAACGCGGGCGGACCGATCCTGCAGGCCCAATGGCCCGGCGCCACCGTCGAGGCCGCGCGGGCGGCGCCGGGCCGCGACCTCAAGGGCGCGCTGCTGGCGGCGGCGGCGCTGCTGCTGGCGCTGGATGCGCTCGGCTCGGCCTGGCTGGCACGCGGCGGGCGGGTCGCGGCGGCGCTGATCCTGGCACTGTCGCTGATGCCGCGCCCGCAGGCGGCCTTGGCCCAGGACCTGGACGCGGAGCTGATGCGCGCCGCCACCGAGGTCGCCCTGGCCTATGTCGTCACCGGAGAGGCCGAGGTCGACCGCGCCTCCGAACAGGGCCTTTGGGGTCTGTCGCTGGCCCTGCGGCAGCGCACGTCGGTCGAGCCGGGCCGGCCCATCGGCATCGACCTGGACCGGGACGACCTGTCGCTGCTGACCTTTCTCTACTGGCCTGTGACCCAGGGGCAGGCGCCGCCCTCGCCGCAGGCCTATCTGCGGCTGAACGCCTTCCTGCGGTCGGGCGGGATGATCCTTTTCGACACGCGTGACGGCGACATTGCCGGGATCGGCGGTCCCGACATGTCCGAGGCGTTGCGCCGACTGGCGGCGCCGCTGGACATCCCGCCACTGGCCCCGGTGCCCGAGGATCACGTGCTGACCCGCAGCTTCTATCTGCTGGGCGATTTTCCCGGCCGCTGGCAGGGCAACCCGGTCTGGGTCGAGGCCCCGCCCGTGGGCGCCGAGGCCGAGGCAGGCGTCCCCTTCCGGCAGCTGAACGACGGGGTGACCCCGGTCGTGATCGGCGGCAACAGCTGGGCCGAGGCCTGGGCGGTCGATGACAGCGGCTATCCCACCTATCCCATCGGCCGGGGCTGGGAGGGCGAGCAGCAGCGCGAGATCGCCTTCCGCTTTGGCATCAACCTGATCATGTATGTGCTGACCGGAAACTACAAATCTGACCAGGTGCATGTCCCGGCCCTGCTGGACCGGCTGCGGACCGAGGAGATGCTGGCCCCATGACGGCGATCCGTTTCGATCCCGCGCTGCCCTGGTGGGCGATCGGTGCCCTGGCGGTGCTGGCCCTGCTGGTCGGCGGCTTTGCGCTGTGGCGTGGGTTGCGGGGCTGGGCCTGGCGCGGGCTTGCGGGCCTGGCGGCGGCCCTGGCCTTGGCCGGACCTGCGCTGGAGATCGGCACCCGCGCGGGGCTGTCGGACATCGTGATCCTGATCGACGACCGCTCCTCCAGCCAGGACCTGCCCGAACGCGCCGCGCAGTCGGACGCCGCCGTGGAACGCCTTTCGGCACAGCTGACGGCGCTGCCCGATACCGAACTGCGGAGGGTGACCCTGGGCGATGACCCGGACGGCACCTTGTTGGCCACCGCGATCAGCCGAGCCGCCGCCGCCGAGCCCGAGGCGCGGCTGGCGGGCGTCATCGCCGTCACCGACGGGCGCCTGCATGATCCGGCCATGCTGCCCGCCGACCTGCCGGCCCCCGTCCATATGCTGCTGACCGGGCGGCCGCAGGACTGGGACCGGCGCCTTGTCATCGAGGAGGCCCCGGCCTTCGGCCTGATCGACCAGGAGGTGACGATCCGCCTGAGGGTGGAGGATCAGGGCGCGCTGCCCGGCGACCTGCCCCGTGGCAGCGTCAACCTGCGCCTGTCGGTCGATGGCGAGGAGGCGCAGAGCGTCGCGGTGCCCCTGAACACCAGCCTGGACCTGCCGGTCATCCCCAGCCATGCCGGGCAGAACGTGGTCCAGATCGCCGTCGATCCGATGCCGGGCGAGCTGACCGACCGCAACAACGCCGCCGCCATCAGCATCAACGGGGTCCGCGACCGGCTGCGCGTGCTGCTGGTGTCGGGAGAGCCGCATGCCGGCGAGCGCACCTGGCGCAACCTGCTGAAATCCGACGCGGCGGTGGACCTGATCCACTTCACCATCCTGCGCCCGCCCGACAAGTCCGACGGGGTCCCGGTCAGCGAGCTGTCCCTGATCGCCTTTCCCACGCGCGAGCTGTTCCTGGAGCGGATCGACGATTTCGACCTGATCATCTTTGACCGCTACAGCGTGCAAGGCATCCTGCCGGCGGAATACTACCTGAACATCGTGCGCTATGTCCGTGAAGGCGGGGCGGTTCTTGTCTCTGCCGGCCCCGAGATGGCCTCGGTGGAAAGCCTGAACCTGTCGCCCCTGGGGCAGATCCTGCCGGCGCGCCCGACGGGGCGCGTGATCACCCAGCCCTTCCTGCCGCGCCTGACCCAGGACGGGCAACGCCATCCCGTGACGGCCGCGCTGCCCGGCGGCGGGGAGGAGGGTTCACCGGAGGATGGCGCACCGGATTGGGGCCGCTGGCTGCGCATGACCGAGGTGACGCCCGACCCGCAGGCCCAGGTGGCCCTGACCGGGGCGGAGGACCTGCCGCTGCTGATCCTGGACCGGGTGGAGGAGGGGCGCGTGGCGCTGCTGACCTCGGACCAGGTCTGGCTGTGGGGGCGCGGCTTCGAGGGCGGCGGTCCGCAGCTGGAGCTGCTGCGCCGCATCGCGCATTGGTCGATGAAGGAGCCCGAGCTGGAGGAGGAGACGCTGATCTCGGACATTCGCGACGGGCTGTCGGTGCGCTTTACCCGCCGCACCATGGGCGACAGCGCGGGGCCGCTTGTCGTCACGCGCCCCGACGGCAGCACCGAGGAGGTCGCCCTAACCCCCGACGGGCCGGGCCGCTTTATCGCCGACTGGACGGCGCCGGAGCCGGGCCTCTACCGGCTGCAGGACGGCAATCTGCGCCGTGTTCTGGCCCTCGGCCCCTCGGCCCCCCGCGAATTCGAGCAGACCGTCGCGGATGCAGCCCTGCTGGCATCCTTGGTCGAGGCGACCGGCGGCGGCATCCACCGCCTGTCGGATGGTGTGCCCGACCTGCGCCAGACCCGCGTGGGACGCGCCGCCAGCGGAACCGGCCTCGGCGGCGGCTGGATCGGCATCACCCCGCGCGACGCGGCGACCGTCACCGGCCTCGAACGCCGGCCGGTCCTGCCGGGCTGGGCCTGGCTTGCGCTGGTGGCCGGCCTGATCCTGACCGGCTGGCTGGCCGAAGGCCGCCGCGGGCGGGCGGTCTGACGCCGATGGTGCCCCGGCCCATCCGCCCGACGCGCTTGCCAAGCCAATCCCCGGTTGGTAACCGGTTTGAAACTGCCCGAAGGAACGCAAATGGCTGACGATACGCGCAATCCCGCCCCCTATACCGAGGCCGACCTGGCGCTGATCAAGCGGATCATCCCGCACCGCTACCCGTTCCTGTTCATCGACAAGGTGCGCGACATCGTTCCCTTCGAGGGCGCAGTGGGCATCAAGAACGTGACCAGCAACGAGCCGCATTTCCAGGGCCACTTTCCCGATCACCCGATCATGCCGGGCGTCACCATCGTCGAGGCGATGGCCCAGACTGCCGCCATCGTCGTGGGCATCAGCATGAACGTGGTCGACAAGGAAATGCAGACCTATTTCATGGGCATCGACGGCTGCAAGTTCCGGCGCATGGTCGTGCCGGGCGACGTGCTGGAACTGCACTGCCGCGCCATCCGCGGCGGCGGCAAGATCTGGAAATTCGAAGGGCGCGCGATGGTCGATGGCCAGCTTTGCGCTTCGGCCGAGTTCACCGCCATGATGGCGCCCAAGACCGATGGCTGAAGCGCGTATCCACCCTTCGGCCGTGATCGAGGAGGGCGCCCGGATCGCGCCGGGGGTCGAGATCGGGCCGTTCTGCGTCGTCGGATCCCAGGTCCGGCTGGCCGAGGGCGTGGTGCTGAAATCGCATGTGGTGATTGCGGGTGACACGTCCATCGGACCTGACACCATCGTCTTTCCCTTCGCCTCGATCGGCGAGGTGCCGCAGGACCTGAAGTTCCGGGGCGAGCATGTGCGGCTGGAGATCGGCGCCCGCAACCGCATCCGCGAATATGTCACCATGAATCCCGGCACCGAAGGCGGCGGCGGCGTCACCGTCGTGGGCGACGACGGGCTGTTCATGGCCGGGGCGCATGTGGCCCATGACTGCCGCATCGGCGACCGGGTGATCCTGGTGAACAACGCCTCGGTCGCCGGTCACTGCGTGCTGGAGGATGACGTGATCGTGGGCGGCCTGTCGGGCGTGCATCAGTGGGTCCGTATCGGGCGTGGCGCGATGATCGGCGCGGTCAGCATGGTGACGGCCGACGTGATCCCCTATGGCCTGGTGCAGGGGCCGCGGGGGCATCTGGACGGTCTGAACCTGGTCGGCCTCAAGCGCCGGGGTGCCAGCCGGGCCGAGATCCTGGCGCTGCGCGACCTGCTGGGCGCCCTGGGCCAAGGGTCGTTCCGCGACACCGCACGCCGCCGCGCGAGCGGCGAGGTGACGGGGATGGAGCGCGATGTGCTGGACTTCATTTTGGGCCCGTCGGATCGCAGCTTTCTCGCACCGCGGCCCGCATGAGCCGGATCGCGATCATCGCGGGTCAGGGGCGTCTGCCTGCAGTCGTGGCCGAGGGGCTGGACGATCCGGCCGTCTTTGCCCTGGACGGCTTTGCGCCGGACGGTCTGGACGCGACCGTCTTTCGGCTGGAGCGGCTGGTTCCCTTCCTCGATGAACTGATCCGCCGCGACCTGCGTCAGGTGGTCTTTGCCGGCGCCATCCGCCGCCCACGCCTGGAGCCCGAAGCCTTTGATCCGCGCACGGCGCAGCTGGTCCCGCGCATCCTAGCCGCGATGCAGTCGGGGGATGACGCGGCCCTGCGGACGGTCCTCGACATCTTCGAGGAGAATGACTTAAGTATCTGCTCGGTAAGTGAAATACGGCCCGACCTCGTTCCGAATGAAGGTGTTCTGGCAGGCCAGGTCTCGGATGCCGATCGACGCGATGCGGCGCGCGGGTCCATAATTCTGGCGCAGACGGGGGCTCTGGACTTGGGTCAGGGCGTTGTCGTGGCGCAGGGGCTGTGCCTGGCGCTGGAAACCCTGCCCGGAACCGCCGCGATGCTGGAATTTGCAGGCCCTCATCAGGGCCTGCGGCCGGATCCTTGCGGAGGGAAGGGCGTCTTCTACAAGGCCCCGAAGCCTGGCCAGGACCTGCGCATCGACCTGCCGACGCTTGGCCCCGACAGCGTGGATCAGGCGGCCGCCGCGGGACTGGCGGGCGTCGCCTGGCAGGCGGGCGGCGTCATCCTGATCGACCGGGCCGAGATGATCCGTCGCGCGGATGCGGCCGGCATTTTCCTCTGGGCGGCAGGACCCTTCGGCTGAGGACGGGCGGCGACCGGAAATGGCTGGCCTCGGTGCCTTGACTGACATACCCATGACCCGACAGCAGCAAGGCGGAGCGGCATGAAATATTTCCTGATCGCAGGCGAACCTTCGGGCGACCAGCTGGGGATGTCGCTGATGCAGGGTCTGCGCCAGCTGGACCCGCAGGCCGGCTTTCTGGGCGTGGGGGGCGAGGCAATGACCGGGCAGGGGCTGCAGAGCCTTTTCCCGATGGACGAGCTGAGCCTGATGGGCATCTGGGAGGTCTTGCCCAAGTACCGTCACTTGAAACGCCGCATCGCGCAGACGGCGCAGGCGGTCATCGACGCGTCACCCGATGTACTGATCGGCATCGACAGCCCGGATTTCTGCCTGCGCGTGGCGCGGCTAGTGCGGGCGCAGCGGCCTGACCTGCGGACCGTCCATTATGTGGCGCCGTCGGTCTGGGCCTGGCGGCCCAAGCGGGCGGTGAAGATGGCGCAGGTCATCGACCATGTCCTGGCGATCCTGCCCTTCGAGCCGCCGCTGATGCAGGCGGCAGGCATGACCTGCGACTTCGTCGGCCATCCGGTTGCAACCGCCGAGGTGGCGGGGCCCGACGAAGGTGCGCTGTTCCGCAACGCCCATGGCATCGCCCCCGACGCGCCGGTGGTCCTGTGCCTGCCCGGGTCGCGCAGGTCCGAGGTGTCGCGCCTCGGCCCCCGCTTTGACGAGGCGCTGATGCGGCTGCGCGACCGCGTGCCCGAGATCCGCGTCGTGCTGCCCACCGTGCCCGGGGTCGCGCAGATGGTCCGCGACATGACCCGCCGCTGGCCGACCGCCCCCATCGTCATCGAGGAGCCGGATGAAAAGCGCGCGGCCTTTGCCGCCGCGGACCTGGCGCTGGCGGCCTCCGGCACGGTTAGCTTGGAACTGGCGGCGAACCGCATTCCCATGGTGATCGGCTATGACATGGCGCCGCTGAGCCGGGTGATCGTGGGGCTGCTGCTGCGCACCGACACGGTCACGCTGGTCAACCTGGTCAGCGACACGCGCGCGGTGCCGGAATTTCTGGGCCGCAACTGCCAGCCGGGACCCCTGGCGCAGGCCCTGCAGACCGCGCTGGAGGATCCGCTGGCCCGCAAGGCCCAGCTGGATGCGATGGACCTGACCATGGACCGCTTGGGCAAGGGAGGAGAGGCGCCGGGCCTGCGCGCGGCGCGCTCGGTCATCGGGGCGATTACAGGACCGCGGTGACGATGATCTCGACCTTGTAGTCGGGGGTCGCCAGCGCCGATTCGCCGGTCGCGCGGGCGGGCGTGTGGCCCTGCGGCACCCAGGCATCCCAGACCGCGTTCATCTCGGCGAAATCGGCCATGTCGGCCATCCAGACCTGGGCCGAGACGATGCGCGTCTTGTCGGTGCCCGCGCGCGCCAGAAGATCGTCGATCTGGGCCAGGATCGCGGTCGTCTGCGCCGTGACCGAGGTGCCGGGTTCGCCCACCTGGCCGGCCAAGAAGACGAAGCCGTTGACGATGACGGCCTGGCTCATGCGGGCGCCGGTTTCGATGCGGGTGATGTCGCTCATTCAGGATGCTCCTTGAAACACAAGAGGATCGACGGTGGACTACCCCCCGCGCGATGCCGCGGCGACGCTATACGCGCCATGGGGCCGCAGCAAGGCGGCTTGCGGCTGTTTCTGCTTCGTTCTAATCTTCGCCCCATGACCGCCCAGCCCCTTCCCCTGCCGCCCATGCCCGGTCAGCGCCTCGCCCGCGGGACGGGCCGGATGCTGCGCAGCATGGACCACGCGGTTCTGACCGAGTTCGTTCCCGCCCGCGGGCTGCGGGTCGACGTGATCAGCCTGGGCCCCAAGGGTGAGTTGTGGATCGTCGAATGCAAGAGCGGCCGGGCCGATTTCCGGTCGGACCGCAAGTGGCAGGGCTATCTGGAATGGTGCGACCGCTATTTCTGGGCCGTGGACGGTGATTTCCCCGTGGACCTGCTGCCCGAGGATACGGGCTTGATCCAGGCCGACGCCTTTGGCGCCGAGATCCTGCGCATGGCACCCGAAACCCGGCTGGCCGGTGCGCGCAGGGTCAAGGTGCAGCGCGATTTTGCCCGCGCCGCAGCCCTGCGACTTCAAGGTCTGTGCGACCCAGATGCCTTCATCGCCGGGGCTTTTTAGCGCCGCCCGACTTGCCGCCCATGCTGCGGGCGGCATCCGCTGCGGCCAGCAGTTCCTCGGCGATCTCGGCCGCCTCCTCGGGATCGAAATCCATCGGCAGATCGACGCTCTCGCCCTGGATGTAGATGCGGACCATGCCCTGGTCCGTCGGCCCGATCTGCAGGTTGGCCGTGATGTCGCTTTCGCTGTTGATACCCATCGGATGTCCTTTCCCAATCAGAACTTTCTGTAGCGCGGCGGCATTTTCGCGGCAAGCAGGGCTTGCAACCAAGCGCGAGCGGGGCTAAAGAACCGCCCTGTGCCGCCTTAGCTCAGTTGGTTAGAGCGCTAGATTGTGGATCTAGAGGTCGCCCGTTCGAGACGGGCAGGCGGTACCACCTTCCCCCTGTCGGAACTGGACTTTCTGCGCTGCAGCATCTTGCGGCGGGCGCCTTCGGCTGACAGGCTGGCCCTGCATCCGGAACGGAGGGATCCATGGGCCTGCTGGGCATCTTCCTGTCGCTGATCTTGCTGATGTACCTGGCCTATCGCGGGATCACCGTGCTGGTGCTGGCGCCGCTGCTGTCGCTGATGGCGGTGATGATGTCGGGCGGCTTGCCGGTGCTGGCGACCTATACGCAGGTCTTCATGCAGTCGCTTGGCGGCTACGTCATCACCTATTTCCCGCTGTTCATGCTGGGCGCGATCTTTGGCAAGGTCATGGCCGATGGCGGGGCCGCGCGCAGCATCGCGGAAAGGATCGTGGACAGGCTGGGGGCGGGGCGCGCCATCCTGGCGGTGGTGCTGTCCTGCGGGGTGCTGACCTATGGCGGGGTGTCGCTCTTCGTGGTGGCCTTTGCGGTCTATCCCATCGCCAACGCGCTGTTCCGCCGTGCCGACATCCCCAAGCGGCTGCTGCCGGCGGCAATCGCGCTTGGCTCCTTTACCTTCACCATGACCGCCTTTCCGGGGACGCCGGCGATCCAGAACGCGATCCCGATGCCCTTCTTCGGCACGAATGTCTTTGCCGCGCCGCTGCTGGGCAGCCTGGCGGGGATCATCATGCTGGCCGGTGGCACGCTGTGGCTGTCCCGGCGCGCGGCGGCCGCGGCGCGCCGCGGCGAGGGCTATGGCCAGCACGAGGCGACCTCGGCCGATGCCAGCCTGCCCGAGGATGCGGATCTGCCGCCCTTTGCGCTGGCGATCCTGCCGGTCCTGTCGGTCATCGTCATCAACGGGGTGCTGACCTGGCTGGTCTTTCCCAACCTGACCGCCGGCTATCTGGCGCTGCCCGAATATGGCGGGACCGAGTTGGCCGCCGTTGCCGGCATCTGGGCGATCATCGTGTCGCTGGTCCTGTCCATCCTGCTGGCCATCGCGCTGAACCTGCGCCGCTTCGGCAATTTGCGCGAAAGCGTGAATGCCGGCACGATGGGGTCGCTGCTGCCGATCTTCAACACCGCCTCCGAGGTTGGCTATGGCGCCGTCATCGCCTCGCTGCCGGCCTTTGCGCTGATCCGCGACGTGGTGCTGGGCCTGTTTCCGGGCAACCCGGTCGCCTCGCTGGCGGTGGCGGTCAATGTGCTGGCGGGCATCACCGGATCCGCGTCGGGCGGCATGTCCATCGCGCTGAACACGCTTGGAGAGCAATTCGCCGCGATGGGGCAGGCGCAGGGAATCAGCATGGAGCTGATGCACCGCGTCACGGCGCTGTCCTCGGGCGGGTTCGACGCGCTGCCGCACAATGGCGCAGTGATCACCCTGCTGGCCATCACCGGTCTGACCCACAGGAAAAGCTATGCCGACATCTTTGTCGTCGCCGTGGCGATCCCGCTGGTGTCGCTGGTCACCGTGATCGTGCTGGGGACGATATTTTAGCGATAGCCTTGGGCCTGCAGCTCGAACAGTTCCTTGTAGCGGCCGGGGCGGGACAGCAGTTCCTCATGGCTGCCCTGGTCCTGGACCCGTCCGCCCTCCAGCACGATGATCCGGTCGGCCATCCGCACCGACGAGAAGCGGTGAGAGATCAGCAGCGCCGTCCGCCCCTGCGTCAGGTCGCGGAACCGCAGGAAGACCTCGTATTCTGCCCGCGCGTCCAGCGCCGCTGTCGGTTCGTCCAGCACCAGCAGCTGCGCATCGCGCATGTAGGCGCGGGCGATGGCCAGTTTCTGCCATTCGCCCCCCGACAGGTCCAACCCGCGCGCGAAACGCTTGCCGACCATCTGGTCATAGCCCTGCGGCAGCTTGGCGATCACCTGGTCCGCCAGCGCGCGTTCGGCCGAGGCCACGATCCGCGGGCGGTCGTCGCGGGCGTCGATCCGGCCGATGGCGATGTTTTCCGCGGCGGTGACGGCATAGCGCACGAAATCCTGGAAAATCACGCCCACCGTGCCGCGCAGCTGGTCCAGGTCATAGTCGCGCAGGTCGCGCCCATCCAGCGTGATGCGCCCCTCGTCCGGGTCATAAAGCCGCGCCAGCAGCTTGACGATGGTTGTCTTGCCGGCCCCGTTCTCGCCCACCAGCGCCACGGTTTCCCCGGCCCGCAGGTCCAGCGTCATGCCGCGCACCGCCCAATCCTCGCGTCCCGGATAGCGGAAGCCGACATTTTCAAAGCGAAAGCCCTGTCGGATCGGCTGCGGCACCGGCAGCGGATCGGCGGGCGAGGCGATGACCGGCGTCGCGGTGAAGAAGTCGAAAAGGTCGTCCAGATACATCGCCTGTCCCGCCATGCTGGAGAAGCTGGACAAAAGCCCCTCCAGCAGGCTGCGCAGCCGCAGGAAGCTGCCCGACAGGAAGGTCAGGTCGCCGATCGTCAGGGTGCCGGTCAGGGTCCGCGCGATGATCCACAGAAAGGCGCCGTAATAGGCCAGCGTGCCAAGCGCCGTCAGCAGCGCCATGACCGACAGCTGGCGGCGCTGGATGGCCCGGTTCTCGATGTAAAAGCGGCGGGCCAGCGTCAGATACCTGTCGCGCAGCCAAGGGCTTAGACCGAATATCTTCACCTCTTTCGCGGTTTCGGCGGTGGCCGCGATCATGCGCAGATAGTCGCGCTCGCGCCGGTCCGGGGCGCGGGCATGGTTCAGCGCATAGGTGCGGGCGTTGAAGTGCATCTCGCCCAGCAGGGACGGGATCAGCGCCAGCCCCAGCAGCAGCACCAGCCAAGGGTTGTAGATCAGCAGGCCGATGGCAAAACTGGCCACCGTCACCACGTCCTGCAACTGCTGCATGATCTGGTTCAACAGCGGGATGCGCCCCATGGTCTGGCGGCGGGCGCGGTCCAGCCGGTCCTGGAAGGACGCATCCTCGAAACTGGCCAGGTCCAGTCCCGCCGCATGGTCCATCAGCCGGATCGAGATGTCGATCACCAGCTTTTCCTGAAGCAGCGCGTCGGCATAGCTGACCAGCCGCCCCAGGATGTCCTGCGCCAGCGCCAGGCCCAGCTCCAGCGCCACCAGCGTGATCACCGGGCCAGCCAGGCCGCTGTCCCACCAGCCCGGCAGCGTCGTGGGCGCCTGCGGCAGCGCCGACAGCGCCACGACCTGGTCGATGATCAGCTTGCCGACCCACAGCATCGCCACCGGGATCAGCGCGCGCATCAGCCGCAGCGCGATCATCGCCAGCGTCAGGGCGGGGCTGGCGCGCCAGACCATCGCCAGAAAAGGCGGGATGTTCTTCAGGGCGGCCCACCGCGCCGCATAGCCGGGCGTGGCGGGCATACCCACGTCAGGCGGCATCGGCACTCCGCGCGCGGTCAATCTCGGCCTGTGTCAGGGGCCCGGGAAAATGGCAGGCCACGGCGTGATCCCCGCCCAGCAGTGCCGGAACCTCGGCCGCGCATCGCGCCTGCGCCCGCGGGCAGCGGGTGCGGAAGACGCAGCCCGACGGCGGGTTCATGGGCGAGGGCAGGTCGCCCGTCAGCGGCACGATGGTCTTGGCCGTCTCGATCCTGGGATCGGGGACCGGCACAGCCGACAGCAGCGCCTGCGTATAGGGGTGCTGGGGGGCGCCATACAGGTCGTGCGAGGATGCGATTTCCATCACCTTGCCCAGATACAGGACCATCACGCGGTCGCTGATATGTTTCACGACACTCAGGTCATGCGCAATGAAGATCAGCGACAGGCCCAGATCCTTCTGCAACCGGATCAGCAGGTTGATGACCTGCGCCTGGATCGACACGTCCAGCGCCGACACGGGTTCGTCGCAGATGATCAGCCGCGGCTCTACGATCAGGGCGCGGGCGATGCCGATGCGCTGGCACTGGCCGCCGCTGAATTCATGGGGATAGCGGTTGATCTGGTTGGACAGCAGGCCGACCTTGTCCATCATCGCCTTGACGCGGTCGCGCACCTCGGCCCGGCCAAGATCCGGGCGGTGCGTGGTCAGGGGTTCGGCGATGATCTGGCCCACGGTCATGCGCGGGTTCAGGCTGGCCAGCGGGTCCTGGAACACCATCTGGATGTCCTGGCGATAGGCCATCATCTGGCGCGGGGTCAGCGCCAGCAGGTCGCGCCCGTCCACCCATTGCGCCTTGCCGGTCGCGGGGACCAGCCCGATCAGGGCGCGGGCCAAGGTGGATTTGCCGCAGCCGGATTCGCCCACCACGCCCAGGGTTTCGCCGGGCCGGAGGGTGAAGTCCACGCCCGCGACCGCGTGCAGCGGATGGGGCTTGGCCCAGGGCAGGTCGCCCTCGCGCCGGATCTGGAAGGTCACGCGCAGGTCGCGCACGTCAAGCAGCTGGCTCATTTCTGTCCCTCCACGGTGCTGGGGGTTCCGGCGGCACCGGCGCCGGCCACGGCGCCCCGCGGGATCGGCTGAAGCGGGTTCGCGCCGGGATGTGCGGCGGGTTGGTCATCGCCGGGATCGCGCAGGGTATGGCGGGCCAGGACCTCGGGCACCGGGGCGTGGCAGGCGCGGGCGCGCAGGGGCGCGAACTCGGCCAGCGGCGGGTCGTCGCTGATGCAGATGTCGCGCCGATAGGGGCAGCGCGGCTGGAAGGCGCAGCCCGAAGGCGGGCGGCTCATGTTCGGCGGCTGGCCCGGAATGGCCCGCAGCTCGTCCTCGTCCTGGTCGACCCGCGGGATCGCGTCCAGCAGGCCCTGGGTATAGGGATGGGTCGGTTCGGCAAAGATCGGCCCCACAGGTCCGGTTTCCCGGATGCGACCGCCATACATGACCGCCACGCGTTCGCAGCTGCCGGCCACCACGCCCAGGTCATGGGTGATCAGGATCATGGCCATGCCGAAATCGCGCTGCAGATCGGACAGCAGCCGCATGATCTGCGCCTGCACCGTCACGTCCAGCGCGGTCGTGGGCTCGTCCGCGATCAGCAGCTTCGGCCGGCACAGCAGCGCCATCGCGATCATCACCCGCTGGCGCATGCCGCCGCTGAATTCATGGGGATAAAGCCGCACGCGCCCCTTGGCGTCGGGGATCTTGACCGCGTCCAGCATCTGCACGGCCTGCGTGACGGCGTCGCGCTTGGACATGCCCTTGTGCAGGGTCAGCACCTCGGCCATCTGGTCGGCCACCCGCATGTAAGGGTTCAGCGAGGTCATCGGGTCCTGAAAGATCATCGCCATCTGTTCGGCGCGGATCCGGTTCAGGACCCTGGGCCGGGCGTTCAGGATTTCCTGCCCGTCAAAGGTCACGCTGCCGCTGGCGCGGCCGTTCCGGGCCAGCAGCCCCATGATCGCGAAGGACAGCTGCGACTTGCCGCTGCCGGATTCGCCCACGATGCCCAGGGTCTCGCCCTGGTCCACCGTCAGGTTGACGTTGTTGACTGCCCGCACCTCGGCATCGTTGGTCTGGAAGCGGACCGAGAGGTCGGTGATGTTCAGCAGGGCCATCTCAGCGCTCCTTCGGGTCGAGGGCATCGCGCAGGCCGTCGCCCACGAAGAAGAACCCGAACAGGGTGATGACGAAGAAGAACAGCGGGAACAGCAGCTGCCACAGCGTGCCATAGTTCATCGTGCCCGCGCCTTCCGAGATCAGCGCCCCCCAGCTGGTCAGCGGTTCCTGGACGCCCAGGCCCAGAAAGCTGATGAAGCTTTCGGTCAGGATCATCAGCGGCACCAGCAGCGTGGCATAGACCGCCACCACGCCCAGCAGGTTCGGCACGATGTGGCGGATGATGATGCGGAAGGACGACACGCCCGTGGCGCGCGCGGCCTCGATGAATTCGCGGTTCTTCAGCGACAGGGTCTGGCCGCGCACGATGCGCGACATGTCCAGCCAGGAGATCAGGCCGATCCCCAGGAACAGCATCGACATTGACCGCCCGAACATCACCAGCAGCAGGATCAGCACGAACATGTAGGGGATCGACATCAGGATATCGACGGTGCGCATCATGATCTGGTCGGTGCGTCCGCCTACATAACCGGCCGTCGCGCCGTAGAGCGTGCCGACGATGACCGCAATGCCGGCGCCGACGATGCCGACCATCAGGCTGATCTGGGTGCCCTGGACGACGCGCGCATAAAGGTCCCGGCCCAGGTTGTCGGTGCCGAAATAATGCCCGTTCTCCAGCGAAGGCTGGCCCAGCTGGGCCACCTGGCCCATGATGCTGAAATCCAGTTCCTCGTTCGACCACTGCGCGAATTGCCCGCCCAGGATCGCGAACAGCGCCACCAGGACCAGGATGGTCAGGCCCAGCATGGCCGCCCTGTTCTTCCAGAAGCGGCGGCGGGCATCGGCCCAGGGGCTGCGGCCCTTGACCTCGTCCTGGACCAGCCGGTCGGACAGGGACTGCATCTTTGTCTGATCGATCACCATGACCTCAGTACCTGATCTTGGGGTCGATCCACGCATAAAGCACATCGACGATGAGATTGAAGAGGATGGTCAGTGCGCCCACCAGGATGGTGACGCCCATCATCACGGCATAGTCGCGGTTCAGCGCGCTATCGACAAAGGCCTTCCCGATGCCGCCGGTCGAGAAATAGATGTCGATCACCACCGATCCGGTGATCATCGACACGAAGACCGGGCCCAGGTAGCTGATCACCGGCAGCATCGCGGGCTTCAGCGCGTGGCGGATGATGACGCGATGTTCGGGCATGCCCTTGGCGCGGGCGGTGCGGATGTGGTTCGAGCCCAGCACCTCCAGCATCGAAGACCGGGTGATGCGCGCGATCGAGGCCATGTAGCTGGTCGCCAGCGCGATCACCGGCATGATCCAGAAGCTGGGATCGGTAAAGCTCCAGCCGCCGCCGGGCAGCAGCCGGTACCAGAGCGTGAAAACCAGCACCAGCAGCGGCGCCATGACGAAGTTCGGCAGCACCTGCGCGCCGATCGAGATGCCGACGGCCAGGTAGTCGACCCAGCTGTTGTGCCAGATCGCGGCCACCACGCCCAGGGAGACGCCCAGGACGACCGCCGCCACGAAGGACAGCCCGCCATAAGTCAGGGTCACGGGAAAGCCCGCCGCGATCAGCTGGTTCACGCTGCGGTCGGGATAGACGAAGCTGGGGCCGAAGTCGAAATGGACGACGATCCCGTAGAGATAGTTCCAGATCTGCTGCCACAGCGGGTCGTTCAGCCCGTACTGGGCCTCCAGGTTGGCCAGGACCTGCGGGGGCAGGGCGCGCTCTCCGGTGAAGGGGCCGCCGGGTGCCAGATGCATCAGCACAAAGGAAAAGACGATCAGCAACAGCAGCGTGGGAACCGCCACCGCCAGTCGTCGCAAGATGAATGCGAACATCGCGAAGGGACTTTCCTGCGGAATCGAGGAATCGGGAAGGCCGAGGCGGGTAAGCCCGCCCCGGCCCATGCTGTCATGTCAGGATCGTCACTCGGCGGTGCGATACAGGTCCTTGGCGTACCAGGTGTTCAGCAGGTTCTCGCGCGGGAGGCCCTTGATCGCGGGGTTGATCATGTCGACCTTGGCATAGTGATAGACGAAGACGGCCGGAACCTCCTCGGCCAGGATCTCCTCGGCGCGCTGATACAGCGGCGTCGTGTCCTCGGCCGTGGCGGCCTCGGCCAGCAGGCGGTCATATTCCTCGTTCGACCACTTGCCGCTGTTGTAGCCGTCGGTGCGGAACCAGTCCAGGAAGGTCGAGGCCTCGTTGTAGTCGGCGCACCAGGCATAGCGCGCGACCTCGAAGTCCTGGTTCTGCAGGCGGTCGGTATGGACCTTCCACTCGACGTTGTTCAGCTCGATCTCGATGCCCAGGGGGCGCCAGAACTGCTGGGCGGCAATGGCCAGCAGGCGGTGGCTGTCGTCGGTGTTGTACTGCAGCTGCAGCTTGACCGGGTTGTCGGGACCGTATCCGGCCTCGGCCAGCAGCTCGCGCGCGCGGGCCATGCGGTCTTCCTGGCTCATCCCGGCCATCCCGCCCTCGGGCGCGGCAAAGCCGTTGATGGCCCAGTGGGTCCAGCTATAGGCGGGGCGCTGTCCGCCCTGCAGCACCTGGTCCACGATCACCTCGCGGTTCAGACCAAGCGCCAGGGCCTCGCGGACGCGCTGGTCCTTCAGCACCTCGGGACCCTTTTCCGACAGGTTCAGCACATAGGCATAGGAGCAGCCATAGGGCACTGACACGGCCTGGTCGGGGAACTGTTCCGACAGGCGCGGGAACTGGCCGGCGGGGATCTGCACGCGGTCCAGCTCTCCGGCCTGATAGCGGGTCAGGGCGACGTTGTTGTCGTTGACGGTGACGCCGCGGACGGTCTCCATCAGGACGTTCTCGGCATCCCAGTATTCGGGGTTCTTCTGAAAGACGATCTCGACGCCCAGGTTGTGGCTGGCTAGAGTATAGGCGCCGTTGCCGACCAGGTTCTGGGGCTGCGTCCAGGCGTCGCCATGTTCCTCGACCACGGCGCGGGGCACGGGATAGGCGGTGGTGTGGGACAGCGTGTTCAGGAAATAGGGCGTGGGCTTGGACAGCTTCACTTCCAGCGTCTTGTCGTCGATTGCCCGGACGCCCAGTTGGTCGGGCGCCATCTCGCCCGCGACCACGGCGCTGGCGTTCTCGATGTTCATCAGCTCCATGTACCAAGCGTATTCCGACGCCGTCTCCGGGTTCACGACGCGCTGCCAGGCATAAACGAAGTCCTGGGCCGTCACCGGCTCTCCGTTCGACCAATTGGCGTCGCGCAGCTTGAACGTGTAGGACAGCTGGTCGTCGCTGACCTCGTGGCTCTCGGCCATGCCGGGCACCATCGCGCCCGAGGCATCCTCGATCATCAGCCCCTCGAACAGCGAACGGAGCGCGTCCGAGCCCTCGACATCTGTGTTCTTGGCCGGGTCCAGCGACTTGATCGCGTCCAGCAGCCAATAGGTATAGGTCTGGTTTTCGGCCAGGGTCTCGCCTTCGGCGGGCTGAGCGGCATAGGCCGGCATCGCCAGCGTGGCGATGAGGGCGGTGGTTGCGAAAAGCTTGGTCATCCCAACTCCTCCAAGTTGTGTGTCGGCATTTTGTTCACCGGAATTCGCCGACGTTACGCAAAGCCCGGGCACAGGCAAGCCGCGATTGCCGCTTTCAAAGCCGCCCGCCCTGTGGAAAAGATGCCCGCATGACGGACAGGGGATATATCACGCTGGTCACCGGCGGCGCGCGGTCGGGAAAGTCGGCACTGGCCGAGCGGCTGGTTGCACGCCATGCAATGCCGCGCATCTACATCGCCACCGCCGAGGCGCGCGACGGCGAGATGGGCGAGAGAATTCAGCAACATCAGGACAGTCGCGGCGAAGGTTGGATCACGGTCGAGGAACCACTGGACCTGGCGGGCGCGCTGATCCGCACGGACGGGCAGGGTGTGCGACTGGTCGATTGCCTGACGCTGTGGATGTCGAACTGCATGGGTTCGGCGGATATCGGCGCGCTTCTGGTGACGTTACGTCAGCAAAGCTGTCCTGTTGTGCTGGTCACCAATGAGCTGGGCCAGGGAATCGTCCCCGACAATGCGCTGGCGCGGCGGTTCCGCGACGATCATGGGCGGATGAATCAGGCGGTGGGCGACCTGGCTGACGAGGTCTGGATGGCGGTCAGCGGCCAGCCCCTGCGGCTGAAACCTGCACGAGAGGCGATTGATGAGCGACTTTGACGAAGGCGCGGCCGAGGCTGCCCGGGCGCGCCAGGCGCAGCTGACGAAACCGGCGGGATCGCTTGGCCGGCTGGAGGAACTGGCCATCTTCATGGCCGGCTGGCAGGGCCGCGATCGGCCCCGGCTGGACCGGGCGCAGGCGCTGGTCTTTGCGGGCAACCATGGTGTCGTGGCGCAGGGGATCACGCCCTTTCCCGCCGCGGTGACGGCAGCCATGGTCGCCAATTTCCAG
The DNA here is from genome assembly GCF_055635455.1 of Paracoccus sp. KKT209. Next base: position 1,665,954 of record NZ_CM145758.1, on the reverse strand, counting down.
GCGGGCGGCGCGGCGATCAACCAGCTCTGCCGCACGGCCGGCGCCGACTTGCGGGTCGTGGCGCTGGACCTGGAGCGCCCGACCGGCGACTTTACCCAAGGCCCGGCGATGAGCGCGGGCGAGGTTCAGGACGCCATGTCCCGCGGTGCCGACGCGGTGGACCCGCAGGCGCAGGTCCTGATCCTGGGAGAGATGGGCATCGGCAATTCCACCGTCTCGGCGGCGCTGGCGGCCGTAAGCTGCGGCGGACGTGCCGAGGATTGGGTCGGACCCGGCACCGGCGCGCAGGGCGAGATGCTGGCCGCCAAGGTGCGGGTGGTGACCGAAGGGCTGGCCCTGCATGCCCCCGCGACCACGGCCGAGACGCTGGCGGCGTTCGGCGGGCGGGAGCAGGCGGCGATCTGCGGCGCGATCCGCCGCGCGCGCGACTTACGCATTCCCGTGATCCTCGACGGCTTCATCTGCACGGCGGCGGCGGCGGTGCTGACGCGGGACGATCCCCAGGCGCTGGCCCATTGCCTGATCGGCCACGAAAGCGCCGAGCCGGGCCACAGGCGCCTGATCGCGTCGCTGGCGATGCAGCCGGTCCTGTCGCTGGACATGCGGCTTGGCGAAGGTTCGGGCGCGGCACTGGCCCTGTTGGTGCTGCGCGCGGCGCTGGACTGCCACAACGGCATGGCCACCTTTGCCGAGGCCGGGATTGGCTAGGTTCCACCAGCTGCTGCTGGCTCTGGTCTTCCTGACACGGCTGCCGCTTGGCCACCTTCTGCCGCCCCGCCTGCTGCCGCTGTCAGGGGCAGCCTGGGCCTTTCCTTTGGCCGGCGCGATCGTCGGCGCCATTGCGGGCCTACCCTTGTGGCTGCTGGGGCCGGGGCTGCTGCCGGCGGCGCTGGCGGTGACGCTGGCGGTCTGGCTGACGGGCGCGCTGCACGAGGATGCCTTGGCCGATTTCGCCGATGCCGGCGGCGGGCGCGACCGGGCGGACCGCCTGCGGATCATGCGCGACTCCACCATCGGCAGCTATGGCGCGATGGCCCTGGTCTGCATCAGCCTGCTGCGCGTCGCGGCGCTGGCGCTGCTGGGGCCGTTGGCCCTGGTGGGCGCGGCGGCGCTTGGGCGGGTTGCGCCGGTGCTGCTGATGCGCCGCCTGCCGCCCGCGCGGGCCGATGGGCTGGGGCAGGGTGCGGGCCACCCCTCGCGCCGCGGGGTCGCACTCGCTGCGATCATCGGCGTGAGCCTGCTGATCCTGACCGCTCCCTCGGCAGGCGCCGGGCTTTTGGCGCTGCTGCTGGCAGGCATCGCCGTGGTTGCCGTCTCCCGCCGCGCCTGCCGCCTGCTGGGCGGCCAGACCGGCGATGTGCTGGGCGCAGCGGCCCTCCTGGCCGAGACCTCAGCCCTTCTGGGAATGGCCATCTTGACGTAGCGGCATCCGGTCGAAAAACTTGACCGGTCGGGGCCCGATGGCCCATACCCCGGGGGCAAAGAACCACCGGATCAACCGGTAAGCCTGCCCCGTCACGGGCAGCGCCTTGAGGGAGAGAGATATCATGGGCGGCCTTCTGGCCCTGTCGCGCGGCATCGACCGCGTCACCACCGTGATCGGCCGCAGCGTGGCTTGGCTGATCCTGCTGGCGATCGTCGTCAGCGCGGTCAATGCCGTCGTCCGCAAGGTCTTCAGCATGTCCTCCAACGCCTGGCTGGAACTGCAGTGGTATCTCTATGGCGGCGCCTTCATGCTGGCGGCGGCCTATACGCTGCTGGAGAACGAGCATATCCGCATCGACATCATCTATGGCCGCTGGTCGCGCAGGGCGCAGCACTGGATCGACCTTGTCGGCACGCTGCTGTTCCTGCTGCCCTTCACGGGCATCATGCTGTGGCTGACCTGGCCCGCCTTCACCCGCAGCTGGTTCAACGGAGAGATCTCGATGAACGCGGGCGGGCTTGCGCTGTGGCCCGCGCGCGGCATCCTGGTGCTGGGCTTTGGCCTGCTGTTCGCCCAGGGCATCTCGGAGCTGATCAAGAAGATCGCCATCATGCGCGGCAGGATCCCCGACCCCCACCACCATGTCTCGCCCCACGAGGCCGGGCTGAAAGAGGCCGGCCTGATGACCGCGGGCCGTGACCAGGACCTGGCGGCCGACACGCCGCCCTCCGACCCGGAGAACCGCGCGTGATCGACCTCATCGCCCATAACCTGGCCCCCATCATGTTCTTCTCGATGGTGGGCTTCCTGCTGCTTGGCTATCCGATCGCCTTTGCCCTGGCGGCGAACGGCCTTCTGTTCTTCTTCTTCGGGGTCTTCCTGACGCCGCTCAGCGACCAGGTGAACCTGGGCTGGAACCTGCTGGGCGCACTTGGCGACCGCGTCTTTGGCGTAATGCGCAACGACACGCTGCTGGCCATTCCGTTCTTCACCTTCATGGGGATCGTGCTGGAACGGTCGCGCATGGCCGAGGAGCTGCTGGACACGATCGGACAGCTGTTCGGCCCCGTCCGCGGCGGCCTGGCCTATGCGGTGATCCTGGTCGGCGCGCTGCTGGCGGCCACGACCGGCGTCGTCGCGGCCTCGGTGATCTCGATGGGCCTGATCTCGCTGCCGATCATGATGCGCTATGGCTATGACAAGCGCATCGCCTCTGGTGTGATCACCGCCTCGGGAACCCTGGCGCAGATCATCCCGCCCTCGCTGGTGCTGATCGTGCTGGCGGACCAACTGGGCCGTTCGGTGGGCGACATGTACAAGGCCGCGATGGTGCCCGCGCTGGCGCTGACGGGCGTCTATATCGTCTATGTGATGGTCATGTCGGTAATCCGTCCGAATTCCATGCCGGCCCTGCCGCCCGAGGCGCGGCCCCTGGGGTCAGGCGGCTGGTCGCTGATCCTGGCGATCCTGGCGGCCGTCGGCATCTACTGGCTGACCGAGCGTTGGCTGGGGGCCTCCCTGGGCGATGACAGCGCCATCTGGGCCGCCGCCCTGACGGTGCTGATCATGCTGGCCCTGGCGATGATCGACCGCAGCCTCAAGCTGAACGTGATGTCGCCGATGACCCGGGAGGTCATCATCGTGATGATCCCGCCCCTGGCGCTGGTCTTCCTGGTTCTGGGCACGATCTTCCTGGGCATCGCCACTCCGACCGAGGGCGGCGCGATGGGCGCCATGGGCGCGCTGATCCTGGCGGGCCTCAAGAGGCGGCTGTCCCTGGGCATCGTGAACCAGGCGCTGCTGTCGACCGTGCGCCTGTCGGCCTTCGTCATGTTCATCCTGATCGGGGCCACGGTCTTTTCGCTGACCTACTACTCGATCAACGGCCATATCTGGGTCCGCGATCTGCTGACCGCGCTGCCGGGCGGCGAATACGGCTTCCTGATCGCCGTCTGCGCGATCATCTTCTTCCTGGCCTTCTTTCTGGACTTCTTCGAACTGGCCTTTGTCATCGTGCCGCTGCTGATCCCGGCTGCCAACGCGCTTGACATCGACCTGGTGTGGTTCGGGGTGATCCTGGCCGTGACGATGCAGACCTCGTTCCTGACGCCGCCGGTGGGGTTCGCGCTGTTCTATCTGCGATCGGTCGCGCCCCGGAAACCCTACCGGGACAAGGTCACCGGCAAGATGATGTCCGAGGTCTCGACCCTCGACATCTATCGCGGCGCCGCGCCCTTCGTGGGGCTGCAGGTCCTGATGATCGCTGCGGTCATCGCCTTCCCCGGCATGGTCATGCACTACAAGGGGCCGGTCGTGGACATGTCGAACGTGCGGATCGAGATCCCGATGGGCGGCGGTGGTCTCGGTGGTGGCCTTGGGGGCGGTCTGGGCGGCGGGCTTGGCCAGCAGGGTCAGTCCGGGCAGCAGGGCGGTGGCGGCTTTGGATCGCTTGGTGGCCTGGGCGGTTCCCCCTTCGGCCAGCAGCAGCCGGCCCCGGCGCAGCCTGCGCCCGATGCGGCTGCTCCAGCCGAGGCCCCTGTGCCGCAGGAGGGTGGTGCGGCACCCGGCGGCATGGGCCTGGGCCTGGGCGGCCCGCCGCCCGGCCTGTCGGGCAACTGACCCGCAACCCCGGGTCCCGGACATGAAAAAGCCGCCGCGACAGGATCGCGGCGGCTTTCGTCTTTCAGTCCGTTCAGCTCTTGGATGCCAAGGCGCCGTTGCGCTGCTGGATCATCATGAAGGTGTCGAAGGTGTATTCCGCGGTCTGCTGGTACAGGTACCAGTCGTCGCGGAACTGCAGCATCGCCTCGTACTGCGTCTTGAACGCCTCGTTCTCGGCCGAGATCTCGTCATAGACCTCGTTCGCGGCGGCAAAGGAGGCCGTCAGGATCTCCTCGCTGAAGGACCGCAGCTGCGCGCCCGATCCGACCAGTTCCTTCAGGGCGGTCGGGTTCAGATAGTCGTATTTCGCCAGCATGTTCTGGTCGGTCGCCTGCGCGGCGGTGCGGAACAGCGACTTGTAGCTGTCGGGCAGTCCATCCCACTGGCCCTTGTTCACGAAGAAGCTGACCGTCGGCCCGCCTTCCCAGAAGCCGGGATAATAGTAATAGGGCGCGACCTTCTGGAAGCCCAGCTTGCTGTCGTCATAGGGTCCGACCCATTCGGCCGCGTCGATCGTCCCGCGTTCCAGCGAGGGATAGATGTCGCCGCCGGCGATCTGCTGCGGGACGACGCCCAGCTTTTCGACGACCCGGCCCGCCAGGCCCGAGATGCGCATCTTCAGGCCCTGCAGGTCGGCCAACGAGTTGATCTCCTTGCGGTACCAGCCGCCCATCTGCACGCCGGTATTGCCGCCCGGATAGCTGACCAGGTCATACTGCTCAAGGAAGGTGTTGTAGTTCTCGATGCCGCCGCCCTGGTAGTTGTAGGCCGATTTGGCGCGGGCCGAGAAGGTGAAGGGCAGGTCGGCGCCGCAGGCGAAGGCCGGGTCCTTGCCCCAGTTGTAATAGCCCACCGAATGCGAGCATTCGACAGTGCCGTCGGTCGTCGCGTTGATCGCGTCAAGACCCGGGACGATCTCTCCGGCCGAGAAGACCTGGATCTGGAAGCGGCCATCGGTCGCCTCGGACAGGCGCTTGGACAGCTCCTCGGCGCCGCCATAGATCGTGTCCAGCGACTTGGGGAAGGACGAGGCCAGCCGCCAGTTGATCTGGGGCGCCTCTTGCGCGATGGCCGGTGCCGCCAGCACGCTTCCCGCCGCGGCCGCCGCGCCACCCACGGTGGCCTTCGTCAGAAAGGACCTGCGGCCCAAGTTTTTGGATTGGTTCATGTATCTCTCCCTTGGCTCGGGTCGGGTGGCCCCTTTGGTCCAGAAGAACCCGCCCAGCATGAGCGGCAGTTTAGCCCCAGTTCCGGGCCTGTCGAGTGTCGTGCGCACCTCTACCGCTAAATATTGATCGGCTGGTCGAAAACACCCGGCGCGGTTCCATCTGGGCGATTGCCGGTTCTGCGGCGCGGGGCTAACAATCGGGCGGCGGGACAGTTCGGCCAAGGGGGACGCGTCATGGGGATCGAGGATTGGCAGCCCGACCTTGAGGGGCAGGGCGGCCCCAAGTTCCGGGCGCTGGCTAATGCGCTGCGCGAGGCGGCACGGTCCGGACAGCTTGTGCCGGGGACGCGCCTGCCGCCGATGCGCGACCTGGCCTGGCGGCTGAAGGTGACGACCGGGACGGTGGCGCGCGCCTATCAGGTCGCGGCCTCCGAAGGCGTCATCGAAAGCCATGTCGGCCGCGGCAGCTTCATCGCCGTCCCGCGCCCCCGTCAGCCGGCGCCGCAGCCGCTGCTTTACGAAAGCCTGGATGCCCCGGCGCGGCCGGACGGGCCGGTGGATCTGCGCATCCCGCAGCTGCCCGACTGTGGCCAGCCCGCGATCATCGGCACCCATCTTGCCGCCGTGGCCCAAGCTCTGGGATCGTCGGTGCTGGATTACACGCCGCTCAGCCAGGACCTGGACTGCCGCCAGGCGCTGCTGGACTGGCTGTCGCCCCGGAACCTGGGACCGGTGGAGGTCTCGGACCTGGTGCTGACGCAGGGCGGCCAGCATGCGATCACGCTGGTGATGTCGCTGTGCCTGGCGGACCGGCCCGCCAAGGTCATGGCCGAGGCGCTGACCTATCCCGGCATGCGCCACGCCGCCCGGCTGATGCGGGCGGAGACGCTGCCGGTGGCAATGGACGAGCAGGGATTGCGCTCCGACGACCTGGACCGGGTGGCGCGCCGGTCAGGTGCGCGGCTGGTCTGCCTGACGCCCTCGGCCCAGAACCCGACACTGGCCGCGATGGACACAACCCGCCGAATGGAGATCGTCGAGGTGGCGCGGCGCCACGACCTGCAGATCCTGGAGGATGAGTGCTATGCCGCGAACCCCCGCCCGGACGCGCCGCCGACCCTTCGCAGCCTTGCGCCCGAGCGGGTCTGGCATGTCTCCAGCCTGTCCAAGATCATCGCGGCGGGCCTGCGGTTCGGCATGCTGATCTGTCCCGAGGGGATGGGGCAGTCCGGGCGTGTCGCGGCCCAGCACAGCCACATGGGCCTGTCGCTGCCGATCACGGGGCTGGTGACGCGGCTGATGACCTCGGGCGATGCGGTGCGGATCGCGGACAAGGTCAAGGATCAGGTCGAGGATCGCCGGCTGCTGGCCCTGCAGCAGCTTGGCGGGCTGCGGCCGGTCAGCCAGCCGGGCGTGCCGATGCTGTGGCTGCCGCTGCCGGCGCCTTGGCGGGCCGAGGATCTGGTGGCGCGGGCGGCAGGGGCGGGCGTCTTTGTGCGGCCGGCCAGCGATTTCACCGCCTCGGGCACTGATGATGCGGGGGTGGAGGGTGTGCGGATCGCGCTGAACTGCCGGATGCCGCGCGAAAGGCTGGCCGAGGCGCTGTCCCTGCTGGGTCAGATGACGGCGGCGGGCCCGCAGGTCTGCCCCGCCTGAAGGAGCGCGCGACCGGCCGGAACCGGTCGCGCAAAAGGATCAGCGCAGGATGCTGCGGCCTGCATATTCTGCGGTGGCGCCCAGCATTTCCTCGATGCGGATCAGCTGGTTGTATTTCGCCAGCCGGTCCGAACGCGCCAGCGATCCGGTCTTGATCTGGCCGCAGTTGGTGGCGACCGCCAGGTCCGCGATAGTCGCGTCCTCGGTTTCGCCCGAACGGTGCGACATCACGCTGGTGAACCCGGCCCGGTCGGCCATGCGGACGGCGTCCAGGGTCTCCGACAGGGTGCCGATCTGGTTGACCTTGACCAGCAGGCTGTTGCCGCAGCCCTTGGCGATGCCTTCGGCCAGGCGCTTGGGGTTGGTCACGAACAGGTCGTCGCCGACCAGCTGGATGCGGTCGCCCAGCTTGTCGGTCAGCATCTTCCAGCCGTCCCAGTCATCCTCGGCGCAGCCATCCTCGATCGACAGGATCGGATAGGCGTCGCAGAGCGCGGCCAGGTAGTCGACGTTCTCGGCCGGCGACAGGGATTTCCCTTCGCCCTTCATCTCGTACTTGCCGCCCCTGAAATATTCGGTCGAGGCGCAGTCCAGCGCCAGCATGATGTCGTCGCCGGGCTTGTAGCCGGCCTTTTCGATGGCCTTCAGGATGAAGTCCAGCGCGTCGCGGGTGGAGGACAGGTTGGGGGCAAATCCGCCCTCGTCGCCGATGCCCGTGGACAGGCCCGCCGCCGACAGTTCCTTCTTCAGGGTGTGGAAGATTTCCGACCCCATGCGCACGGCCTCGCGGATGTTCTCCGCGGCGACGGGCATGATCATGAATTCCTGGATGTCGATCGGGTTGTCGGCATGTTCGCCGCCGTTGATGATGTTCATCATCGGGACCGGCAGGATGCGCGCCGCGGTGCCGCCCACATAGCGGTAGAGCGGCTGGTTCGTGGCCTCGGCCGCGGCCTTGGCCACCGCCATCGACACGCCCAGGATCGCGTTGGCGCCAAGGCGGCCCTTGTTCGGTGTGCCGTCCAGCTCGATCATCATGGCGTCGATGGCGCGCTGCTCGGTCGAATCCTCGCCGATGAGGGACTCGGCGATCTCGCCGTTCACGGCCGCCACGGCCTCCAGCACGCCCTTGCCCATGTAGCGGGCCTTGTCGCCGTCGCGCTTCTCGACCGCCTCATGCGCGCCCGTGGATGCACCCGACGGCACCGCGGCGCGGCCCATCGTTCCGTCTTCCAGCGTCACGTCGACCTCGACGGTCGGGTTGCCCCGGCTGTCCAGGATTTCACGGGCGAAAATGTCGATGATGGCAGTCATGAAGCCCTCCGTTGATCTGCGTCGCGGACTTCATAGCGGGGCGGGGGTCTATCCGAAAGTCGCAATATTCAGGGCAACTTGATCCGAGCCCAGATCGGCAGGTGGTCCGAGGCGTCGCGTGCCTCGGGCGTGTTGAAGACGCCCGTCTCGATCAGGTCCAGGTTGCGCGACATGGCCATCCGGTCCAGCCGCAGCTGTGGCAGCGGCGCCGGATAGGAGGGGCCGGGCGCGATGATCCGGAACCCCGCCAGAGATTCCAGGCCGCGATCGTCGCGCCATTCGTTGAAATCGCCCATCATCACGATGTGATCTTCCGAGATGCGGGCCGCCTGCGCGGTGATCCGCGCCAGCTGCGCCCGGCGGGACGAGCGGGCCAGGCCCAGATGGACGCCGATCACGGTCAGGCCCGGCAGGCGCAGCGCCACCGCGCCGCGCGGCTCCAGCCCCGGCAGCGGCAGGCGGCGCAGGACCGCGATTTCGGCCAGGTGGGGACGCATCAGGATCGTCTGCCCGTGCCAGCCGAGGCTGCTGTCGCTGGTCCCGGTCAGCCGCGCAGGCACCAGACCCGTCTCAGACTGGATCAGCTTGCGGGGCAGGGCCTCGGGGCGGACGCCATAGCGGAAATCGACCTCCTGCAGGGCAATGATGTCGGGGTCCAGCGCCCGGATGACCGCCAGGTTGCGTTCCGGCGCATGGGGGCCGGTGACGCCCCGGCACTTGTGCAGATTGTAACTGGCCAGTTTCAGCATTGTCCGCGCATTCGTCCTGCTGTCATCTCACCCGATCGTTGCGACTTTGGCGTCCGCCGCAAGAGCGGTCGCGCCATGCCGGCCTCAGGTTCCGCAGAAGGTATGATGGACCACCTCCTGCTCCAGCGGGGCATGGGACAGGTCTGCCCAATCGTCGCGCAGATCGCGCGGGTGCGTGACCGCCTCGAAGAGCCGGTTGAAGGGTGCCATGTCGCCCGACACGGCGGATTCGATCGCCGCCTCGATCCGGTGGTTGCGCGGGATGCGGCGCGGGTTGGCCTGCAGCATCATCGCCTGGTCGGGCGACAGCGCCTGCCAGTCGCGCGCCCAGGCGTCGAAGGCCGCGCGGCCGGTGAACTCGTCCCGTGCGCTGCCGTCCGAGAGGCCCGCGAAGACACGGGTGAAATCGGCGCGCTGCTGCGCCATCAGCGACAGCAGGCCTTCGATCAGCGGGCGGTGCGGCTCTCCCTCGATGCCCAGCTTGGCGCCGAACCGGCGCATCCAGGCGGCCTGGTAAAGCGGCGCGAAGCGGTGGACCGAGGCAGTCGCGGCCTCGACCGCGGCCTCCTCCTCCCCCATCAGCGGGATCAGGCAGGTCGCGAACTGTGCCAGGTTCCAGACCGCGATCTGCGGCTGGTTGGCCCAGGCATAGCGTCCCGTTCGGTCGATCGAGGAAAAGACCGTCGCCGGGTGATAGGCATCCATGAAGGCGCAGGGGCCATAGTCGATCGTCTCGCCCGAAATGGCCATGTTGTCGGTGTTCATCACCCCGTGGATGAAGCCCAGCGACATCCAATGGGCGATCGTCTCGGCCTGGCGCGCGACGACCCGGTCCAGCAGGTCCAGCGCGCCTGTGGCATCGGGATAGTGGCGGGCGATCACGTGGTCGGTCAGGGCCGCCAGCGCATCCTGGCGGTCGCGGACGGCGAAGTACTGGAAGGTGCCGACCCGAATATGGCTGGAGGCCACGCGCGTCAGGACCGCCCCGGGCAGCCCGCCCTGTTCGCGCCAGACCATGTCGCCGGTGGCCACCGCCGCAAGGGCGCGGGTCGTGGGCACATCCATCGCCGCCATGAACTCGCTGATGGCATATTCGCGCAGCACCGGACCCATCCAGGCGCGCCCGTCGCCGCGGCGCGAAAACGGCGTCGGCCCGGAACCCTTCAGCTGAAGGTCGAAGCGCGCGCCATCCGGGGCCACGACTTCGCCCAGCAGCACCGCGCGCCCGTCGCCCAGTTGCGGGACGAAACCGCCGAACTGGTGCCCGGCATAAGCCTGCGCGATCGGCTCGGCCCCCGGCGGCAGGGCATTGCCGGCCAGCATCTCGACACCGGGGCCCGAGGCCAGCAGGTCCCGGTCCAGCCCCAGCCTGTCCGCCAGCGGCCCGTTCAGCGCCAGAAGCCTGGGCGCCGAGACGGGGGTCGGCTTGACGCGGGCGAAGAAGCCCTCGGGCATCCGGGCATAGCTGTTGTCGAAACGGATCATCGCGGTCTCCTTTTATCCTTACATAGGAGGCGCGCCTGCCATTGCCACCCCGCGACCCTTGCGCGACGTGACGCAAGGGCGTATCGCCTGACCGCAAAAGGAGCCTTCAGATGAAATTTCTTGACCTCGCCAAAGTCTATATCCGCTCGGGCGGCGGTGGCGCGGGCTGCGTGTCCTTCCGGCGCGAGAAGTTCATCGAATATGGCGGCCCCGATGGCGGCGACGGCGGCAAGGGCGGCGATGTCTGGGCCGAGGCGGTCGAGGGGCTGAACACGCTGATCGATTTCCGCTATCAGCAGCACTTCTTCGCCAAGTCGGGCCAGCACGGCATGGGCAGCCAGATGACCGGCAAATCGGCCGATGACGTCGTGCTGCGCGTGCCCGTGGGCACCGAGATCCTGGAAGAGGACGAGGAGACGGTCATTGCCGACCTGACCGAGGTCGGGCAGCGCGTTCTGCTGGCCAAGGGCGGCAACGGGGGCTGGGGCAACCTGCATTTCAAGTCCTCGACCAACCGGTCGCCCCGCACCGCCAATCCCGGCCTGGAGGGCGTGGAGCGCACAATCTGGCTGCGGTTGAAGCTGATCGCCGACAGCGGCCTGGTGGGCCTGCCGAATGCCGGCAAGTCCACCTTCCTGGCCGCGGTGTCGAACGCCCGCCCGAAGATCGCCGACTATCCGTTCACCACGCTGCACCCGAACCTGGGCGTTGTCGGCGTCGACGGGCATGAATTCGTCATGGCCGACATCCCCGGCCTGATCGAAGGCGCCAGCGAGGGCAGGGGTTTGGGCGACCAGTTCCTGGGCCATGTCGAGCGCAGCAACGTGCTGTTGCACCTGGTCGACGGCACGTCGGAAACCGTGGCCGAGGATGCGCGCACCATCCTGACCGAGCTTGCGGCCTATTCGCCCGTCCTGATGCAGAAGCCGCGGGTGACGGCGCTGAACAAGATCGACGCGCTGGAGGACGAGGTTCTGGCGCAGCGCCGCGCCGAACTGGAGGCCGAGCTGGGCCATCCCGTGATGCTGATGTCGGGCGTGGCGCGGACCGGCGTGACCGACGTGCTGCGCGCCCTTTGGGCCCGGATCGAGCCGACGCGGGCGCCCACGCGGTCCGACGACGCCGAAGGGGCATGGCAGCCGTGACGTCGCCGGCGCTGGCACAGGCGCGACGGCTGGTCGTCAAGGTCGGCTCGGCGCTTCTGGTGGGGCCGGAGGGGCTGCGCGGCGAATGGCTGCGCGGGCTGTGCGACGACGTGGCAGCCTGGCGCGCGCGCGGCTGTGACGTGGTGCTGGTGTCGTCGGGCTCGATCGCCCTGGGCCGGCGGGTCCTGGGTCTGCCGCCGGGAACCCTGCCGCTGGAACAGGCGCAGGCCGCCGCGGCCGTGGGCCAGATCCGCCTGGCACGGGCCTATGAGGAGGCGCTGGCCCCGCATGGCGTGACCACGGCGCAGGTGCTGCTGACGCTGGAGGACAGTGCCGACCGCCGCCGTTACCTGAACAGCCGCGCCACGATGCAGACGCTGCTGGCCCTGGGCGTCGTGCCCATCGTGAACGAGAACGACACGGTCGCCACGGACGAGATCCGTTTTGGCGACAACGACCGCCTGGCCGCGCAGATCGCGGTAACCTGCGGGGCAGACCAGTTGCTGCTGCTGTCGGACGTGGACGGGCTTTATACCTCGAACCCCAAGACCGATCCCGCCGCCCAGCACCTGCCGCTGATCGAGGCGATCACGCCCGAGATCGAGGCGATGGGGGGCGATCCGGTCTCGGGCCTGTCCAAGGGCGGCATGAAGACCAAGCTGATGGCCGCGCGCACCGCGGTGGCGGGCGGCTGTGCGATGGCCATCGCCGAGGGTTCGGTGCTGCGTCCGCTGTCGGCCGTGGCTCAGGGCGCCCGCACCAGCTGGTTCCTGCCCGAGGCGGACCCGCAACTGGCGCGCAAGCGCTGGATCGCGGCGATGAAGCCCAAGGGCACGGTCAGCATCGATGCGGGGGCTGTGCAGGCGCTTGGGCGGGGGAAATCGCTGCTGCCGGCAGGCGTCGTCGCGGTCGAGGGCAGTTTCGGGCGGGGCGATCCGGTAGCGATCGCCGGCCCTCGGGGCCAGCGGCTGGCGACGGGCCTGATCCGCTACACCGCCGTCGAGGCGCGGCTGATCGCCGGCCACCATTCGGCGCAGATCGAGACGATCCTGGGCTATCCCGGCCGCGCGGCGCTGGTCCATCGCGACGACATGGCGCTCTGACGGCTTTCCCGGATCGCGTCACCCGCCCACGGGCTTGCCGCGCCCGGCTGGCAACAAGGTGCTGCGGGTCTGGACAAGGCTGACCGCATCCGGGCCCGGCTCGGGCAGCGCCAGCACGGCCCTGCGCAGCAGGTCAATCGCCTCCTCGCTGCTGCGGGGCAGATCGGCCGCGGCGATCGGCGCGCCGATGGTGACGCGATAGGATTGGCGGGTCTTGTTCAGCACCTCGTTGAACAGCGTCACGTCGCGCAGCGTCGGGTGGATGCGGTCAAACAGGTAGAACAGTGCCGAGTTGCGGGCGCGGATGCGCAGCGGGATCACCGGCACGTCGAACTTGCGCGCGATCATCGCGGCGCTGGCCATCCAGGGGCGTTCGTGCAGGGTCAGGCCGCGCCGCTTGGCCAGCCGGCCCGAAGGGAAGATCAGGCCGATGCGGCCCGCGCCCAAGGCGTCGCGCGTGTAATCCATGGTCGCGCGGGTCTTGGCATGGCTGCGCTTCTCGACCCGCCATTCGACAGGGGCGATCATCTCGATCATCTGTGGCAGGACGCGGATCATGTCATGGTTGGCATAGATGAAGAGGTCGTCGCGCAGCTGCGAGATGACGGCATTGAGGAAGATCCCGTCCGCGATGCCCGTCGGGTGGTTCGCCACGATCAGCGCCGGACCCGTTGCCGGCAGATGCTCGATCCCCTCCACCCGCAGGTCGCGAACCACCAGGTCGCACATGCGACGGAAGATTTCGGCCGACGGCAGGTCGCGAAATTCGGTTCCCAGTTCGACAGTGCGGGGATAGCGCAGCAGATGCATCATCACGCGCCGTGCCGCCCGGTGATGCACGCGCCCCGAAAACAGCCAGGGCGCGCGCTCGGCGATCAGCGGGTCGAGACGCGCCTGCATCTCGGCCCTGGTTTCGTCAATGGTGGTCAATCGCTTCCCCCTCGCGACCCTCAGCGGCCCGCCGCGATCATGCGCGACACCATCTCGCGCGTGTTACGGCTCAAACCCTCAAGGCTCGCGATCCGTTCCAGCGCGGCCCGGGCATGGGCCCGCCGCTCGGCGTCATAGCGGGGCCATGTCTCAAAGGCGGTGGACATGCGGGCGGCGATCTGCGGATTGGCCGCGTCCATGCGGATCAGCCAGTCGGCGGTGAAGTCATAGCCCGAGCCGTCGGCGGCGTGAAAGCCCGCATGGTTGGCCGCCAGCCCGCCCAGCAGCGCGCGAAAGCGGTTGGGGTTCTTCCAGTCGAAATCGTCGCGGGCCGCCAGATCGCGGGCGATCCGCGCCGCGTCCCGGGGCGGGGCCGCCATGACCTGGATGCTGAACCACTTGTCCATGACCAGACGGTTGCCGCCGAACTGATCCAGCAGGACCTGCAGGGCAGCATCCCCCTGTCCAAGCCGCAGAAGCACCGCCAGCGCGGCCATGCGCTCGGTCATGTTGCCGGCAATGCCGAACAGGACCTCCGCGCGCTCGCCCCCGTCGATCCGGCCCAGCAGGCCCAGCGACGCGATCCGCAGCGACCGGCGCGCGGCCGCGTCGGCATCCGGCGAATAGGGGCCGGTGACGGCCATGTCGTCATGGATGTTGGAGAGAAGTTCCTGATGCGTCAGCGCCATGCGCCGCGCCAGGTTGCCGCGTGCGTCATGGATCGCGTCGGGATCGGGCGTGATGCCCTGCGCGGCCAGACGGGTCGCGATCTCTTCCTCGCCGGGCAGGTTCAGGCACAGGGCCCGGAAGGCCGGATCGGCCGAGCCGTCGGCCGCCAGCGCGCCGATGGCCTCTACGTAATCCGCCCCCGCGTCGCGCCCCTGCGCCAGTTCGGTCAGCGCGGACAGCGCCAGTTCGCGCCCCGCCTCCCACCGGGCAAAGGGATCGGTGTCATGCGCCAGCAGGAAGGCGCGCGTCGCGTCGTCCAGGTCCCGGCGCAGCATGACGGGCGCCGAAAAGGCGCGCAGCACCGAGGCCACCGGGCGCGCGCCAAGCCCGTCAAAGGCAAAGCTCTGCCGTGCCTCGGTCATTTCCAGGATGCGGGTGGGCACGACCTCGTCGCCATTGGCGCCGATCAGCCCCACCGCGATCGGGATGACACGCGCGGGCTTGTCCGGCTGGCCGGGCGTGGGCGGCGTCGATTGCGCGAAGGTCAGAGTCAGGGTGCCATCCTGCCATGTCTCGGACATTTCCAGGATGGGTGTGCCTGCATCGGTGTACCAGCGGGAAAACTGCGACAGGTCGCGCCCGGTCGCATCCTCAAAGACCTTCAGCCAGTCCTCGATGGTGGCCGCGTCGCCGTCATGGCGGTCGAAATAAAGGTCCAGGGCCCGCGCATAACCTTCGTCGCCCACCAGCGTCTTCAACATGCCGATGACCTCGGCGCCCTTTTCATAAACGGTGGCGGTGTAGAAGTTGTTGATCTCTTCGTAGCGGTCGGGGCGCGGGGGATGGGCCAAGGGGCCCTGATCCTCGCGGAACTGGCGCGCGCGCAGGGTCTGGACATCCTCGATCCGCTTGACCGCCGCGCTGCGCATGTCGCTGGTGAACTGCTGGTCGCGAAAGACCGTCAGCCCCTCCTTGAGGCAGAGCTGGAACCAGTCGCGGCAGGTGATCCGGTTGCCGGTCCAGTTGTGGAAATATTCGTGCGCGATCACCGCCTCGATCCGCTCGTAGTCGGTATCGGTGGCCGTCTCCGGAGAGGCCAGGACAAGTTTCGAGTTGAAGATGTTCAACCCTTTGTTTTCCATCGCCCCCATGTTGAAATCATCGACCGCGACGATGTTGAACACGTCCAGGTCGTATTCGCGGCCATAAACGTCCTCATCCCACTTCATCGATTTGATGAGCGATTCCATGGCAAAGCCCGCCCGGTCCTGATCGCCGGGCCGCACCCTGACATTCAGATCGACCGGCCGTCCCGAGCGGGTGGTGAAGCGGTCGCTGACCGCCACCAGATCGCCGGCGACCAGCGCGAAGAGGTAACAGGGCTTGGGCCAGGGGTCGTGCCATTCGGCCCATCCCTCGCCCGAGGCGACCGGGTTGCCGTTCGACAGCAGCACCGGCAGGTCGCTGCGCACGGTCACGCGGAAGGTGGTCATGACGTCCGGGCGGTCGGGATAGAAGGTGATGTGGCGGAACCCCTCGGCCTCGCACTGGGTGCAGAAGATGCCGCCGGACAGGTAGAGACCTTCGAAGGCGGTGTTGTCGGCGGGATCGATGGCGACTTCGGTGGCCAGCCTGAAGGGGCCGCGGGGCAGGGCGGCAGCGTGGATGGTCAGACGTTCGTCCGTCCGCGTGACATGGTCTTCAGAAGGGGCCACCCCGTCGATGGTCAGCGCCAGCAGCCGGAGGCCCGCGCCGCCGTCCAGAACCAGATCCCGGGGTGCCCCGGTCGATGCGGGCACCATGTCCAGTTCGGCCCGGATGCGGGTGTCCCGCGGGGCCAGCGTGACATCAAGACGCGTCTCGGCCAGGGTGAAGGGATAGGGGCGATAGTCGGCAAGATACTGGACGGGCTGCGGTTTCGTCTGTGGCATCAAGGGCAACCTTTCCTGAAATAATCCGACGCTTGCCGGAACTCGCGCCTATCGGCTGTGTTAATCGCATGAAGGCCGGGTCGCAAGCCGGGCCCCACACCTTAGGATTGACAGCCGGTACGGACTGAACCAGAGGTTCGCGACCTAACCCGGTAAAAACAAAGTCTGAACTGGAGGCCAGCATGAGCTATGATCCGAACGACCCGAACCGCCCGACAACCGGCACGCGTGACCACAAGGAAACCTATGTCGAGCCGGTCGAGCGCCGCTCTTCGGCTCTGCCGCTGATAATCGGGGTTCTTCTGGCACTGGCGCTGGCCTATTTCGTGCTGCAGCGGTTCATGGCCGATGACACCGTGGCCGTCGAAGGCGACACCACGACAGTGACCACCACCGAGACCGAGGTCGAACCGGCAGACCCCGTCGTCGTGACCGAGCCTGCAGAAGAGCCCGCTGCCGAGGCCGAGGTCGAGGACACCGCCGTCACGCCGTTGGCCACGGATACGGACACGACCGTTGTCGAAGTCGAGCCCATCGAAGAGCCGGCCGCTGTCGAAACCGAGCCCGCTGCAGACACGGCCGTCGATCCCGTCGCGACCGAGCCCGCACCGACGGGAACCCTGACCACGGACGCGCCCGCGACCGAGGAAGAGGTTCCCGCCGAACCCACCACCACGCCGCTGCCGGAGGCGACCGAGCCCGCAACGGAAGAGACCGCACCCGCGAACTGATCCGTTCGACGCCGAAGAACCGAAAGCCCGGTGGCCCCAAGGCCCCGGGCTTTTTCGTGTCGCAAGCCAAAAAGACGCAGCGTCGTTTCCTGTGGCGGTCAGGTCGCTTTCGACCTTCGTCGTGTTCCCCCGGCCTTGTGAAAGATTATTACCCGATGCTATGTGTTCCGCGACAGCGAATTGAACAAGGCGGGGGGCGATGAAGCCATGAAGATCGGCGCGTTGAAAGAGGGCTTCGACGGCGAGGCGCGGGTGGCCATCACCCCGTCCTCGGCGGGGCATCTCGGCAAGCTGGGACATGACGTCCATGTTGAAAGCGGGGCGGGCCAACGCGCCGGCTTTTCGGATGAGGACTATCGCGCGGCCGGCGTCACGGTCTGCCAGACGGCAGCCGAGCTGATCGCCGCCGTGGATGTCGTGGCAAAGGTCCGCCAGCCGACCGAAGCCGAGATCAGGCAGATGCGTCCCGGCCAGACAGTGATCTCGTTCTTCTACCCGGCGCAGAACGCCGAACTGCTGGCGCTGGCCAAGGAGCAGGGCGTCACCGCCATCGCCATGGACATGGTGCCCCGGATCAGCCGCGCGCAGAAGATGGACGCCCTGTCGTCGATGGCCAATATCGCCGGCTATCGCGCGGTGATCGAGGCTGCCAACAACTTTGGCCGCTTCTTCACGGGGCAGGTCACCGCCGCGGGCAAGGTCCCGCCGGCCAAGGTGCTGGTCGTGGGCGCGGGCGTCGCGGGCCTGGCCGCCATCGGGACCTCGGTGTCGCTTGGCGCCCAGGTCTATGCCTTCGACGTGCGCCCCGAAGTGGCCGAGCAGATCGAATCCATGGGCGCGGAATTCGTGTTCCTTGAATTCGACCAGCCGGTGCAGGATGGATCCGCGACCGGTGGCTACGCGGCGCCGTCCTCGCCGGAGTTCCGGGAAAAGCAGCTGGCCAAGTTCCGCGAACTGGCGCCGCAGATGGACATCGTGATCACCACCGCGCTGATCCCCGGCCGCGATGCGCCCAAGCTGTGGACCGCCGACATGGTCGCGGCCATGAAGCAGGGCAGCGTGATCATCGACCTGGCGGCCGAAAAGGGCGGCAACTGCGAACTGACCGTCCCGGATGAGCGGATCGTCACCGACAACGGCGTCGTGGTCATCGGCTATACCGATTTCCCGTCGCGCATGGGGGCGCAGGCCTCTGAACTCTACGGCAACAACATCCGCCATTTCGTGACCGACCTGACCCCCAAGAAGGACGGCGTCATACATCACAACATGGAGGATGACGTGATCCGGGGCGCGACGGTGGCCCATGATCATGACGTGACCTGGCCGCCACCGCCGCCCAAGGTCGCGGCCATCGCCGCGCAGCAGCCGAAGGTTCGGAAAAAGGACCCGACCCCGGCCGAGCGTCGCGCCGCCGAGGCCGCGGCCTTCAAGGCCGATACCCGGAACCAGGTCCGGCTGCTGGTCGGCGGGGGCCTGCTGCTGCTGCTGATCGGGCTGGTCGCGCCTGCCAGCTTCATGTCGCATTTCATCGTCTTCGTGCTGGCCTGCTTCATCGGCTTCCGCGTGATCTGGAACGTCGCCCATTCGCTGCACACGCCGCTGATGGCGATCACCAACGCCATCAGCTCGATCATCATCCTCGGCGCGCTGATGCAGATCGGCAGCCAATCCGGGTGGGTGGTGCTGCTGGGCGCTCTGGCCGTGCTGATGGCCGGCGTCAATATCTTTGGTGGCTTCATGGTCACCCGGCGCATGCTCGCCATGTTCCAGAAGTCGTAAGGGGGCAGGAATGGAATACGGATTCACCACCGCGGCCTATGTGGTCGCCTCGGTCCTGTTCATCCTGTCGCTTGGCGGGCTGTCGGGACAGGAAAGCGCCAAGCGCGCCATCTGGTACGGCATCGTCGGCATGGCGCTGGCCGTGCTGGCCACGCTGATCGGGCCGGGGGCCGGCAACTGGTTCCTGTCGCTGGTCATGATCGCCATCGGCGGCACCGTCGGCTGGATCGTCGCCAAGCGCGTCCAGATGACCGAGATGCCGCAGCTGGTCGCGGCCATGCATTCGCTGGTCGGCCTGGCAGCCGTCTTTGTCGGCTTCAATGCCCAGATCGAGCTGGCCCGCGTCATGCGTGCCCGCGCCGAGGGCGTCCCCGAGGTCTTTTACGGCTTCGCGGCACTTCTGGCGCACAAGACCTCGGCCGAGATCGCCATGCTGAAGATCGAGGTCTTCCTGGGCATCTTCATCGGCGCCGTCACCTTCACCGGCTCGGTCGTGGCCTTTGGCAAGCTGTCGGGCCGCGTCGACGGCAAGCCCAAGAAGCTGCCCGGCGGCCACATGCTGAACGCGGGCGCGCTGGCCCTGTCGATCCTGTTCGGCATCCTTTATTTCACGGGCGTCGGATCGGGCGTCTTCTGGCTGATCCTGATCACGGCCCTGGCCTTCTTCATCGGCTATCACCTGATCATGGGCATCGGCGGCGCAGACATGCCGGTCGTGGTGTCGATGCTGAACAGCTATTCAGGCTGGGCCGCGGCCGCCATCGGCTTCACGCTTGGCAATGACCTGCTGATCGTCACCGGCGCGCTGGTCGGATCTTCGGGCGCGATCCTGTCCTACATCATGTGCAAGGCGATGAACCGTAACTTTGTCAGCGTGATCCTGGGCGGCTTTGGCGGCGAGACGGGACCCGCGGCCGCCATCGAGGGCGAGCAGACCGCCATCGACGCAGACGGCGTGGCAGCGGCTCTGAACGATGCCGACAGCGTGGTCATCGTGCCGGGCTATGGCATGGCCGTGGCGCAGGCGCAGGGCGCGGTCAGCGAGCTGACCCGCAAGCTGCGCGCCGCGGGCAAGGAGGTTCGTTTCGCGATCCACCCCGTCGCGGGCCGCCTGCCGGGCCACATGAACGTGCTCTTGGCCGAGGCGAAGGTGCCCTATGACATCGTGCTGGAAATGGACGAGATCAACGACGATTTCCCCTCGACCGACGTGGTGATCATCATCGGCTCGAACGACATCGTGAACCCGGCAGCGCAGGACGATCCGAACAGCCCCATCGCCGGCATGCCGGTGCTGGAGGTCTGGCGCGCCAAGCAGGTGTTCGTGTCCAAGCGCGGCCAGGGCACCGGTTATAGCGGCATCGAGAACCCGCTGTTCTTCAAGGAGAACACGCGCATGTTCTATGGCGATGCCAAGGACAGCATCAACAAGCTGCTGCCGATGATCGACTGATCGGGCACCCGAAACAGGCTGTTCGACCCTTTGCGCCCGCCGGATCCCTCCGGCGGGCGCTTCTCAATTTTGCGCGGGACCGGATATGGGCTTGCGCTGGACCCGGGGCTGCGCACAACTGGGGCAGGGGGCCGCTGCCCGCCGATAAGCTCGAGGGATAACAATGGGTCCGGCGACCGAACATCCGCTGCGCTATGCGCTTGTGAACGAACTCCACGCGCGGCCTTCGCCGCAGATGCCTGTTCCGTCGACAACGGTCTTTGTCGCCTTCAAGGAGCCGCAGGACGCCGCCAACCGGGACCGGGGGCTGGACGCGGCCCATCTGCAGGAACTGGTGTCGCGGCATGGCGGCCCGCGCCCGGACGCCGATGACAGCCATTACCAGGGCAGGCTGGGCCGCCATGACCTGAAATGGGAAAGCCATACCGAGTTCGTAAGCTATATGGCCACGACACCCGGCCTGCCGATCCGCCCCTTTGACCCGTCGGCCGCGTCGATCTTTCCCGAGGAATGGCAGCGGTCGGCCCCCGGCCGGCGCGTGGCCGCGGTCATCGTGCAGGTCGACCTGCTGCCTGACGATCCTGCCGAGGCCTTGGCGCGGATCGGCGGCTGGTTCGCCCCCGACAGCCTGGCTGCAGTCTGGGTGCTGGACGAGGCCGCGGTGGTGGCCGGCGATTTTCGCATCGATGCCGACGGCTGGATGCGGTTCGCGGTTTTCGTGCGGCCCGGCACGACGCCGGGCAGGGTGGGCCGGCTGGCCCATCGGGTCGTGGAACTGGAGACCTATCGCGCCATGTCCATGCTGGGCCTGGGGCGGGCCCGCAGTCTCAGCCGTCGCCTGAACGAGCTGGAGCCGCGGCTGACCGCGATCCTGGCCTCGATGAATGACGAGGCGCAGCCGGCCGAGCAGATGCTGCACGAGCTGCTTGCGGTCTCGACCGAGCTGGAGGCGCAGGCGGTCCAGCATTCCTTCCGCTTTGGCGCGACCTCGGCCTATGAGGCGATCGTCCGCGACCGCATCAGCGCGCTGCGCGAGACGCGCTTCCTAGACCGGCAGATGCTGACCGAGTTCATGCGCCGCCGCTATCAGCCCGCGATGCGGACGGTGAAGTCGGCCGAGAACCGGCTGGACACGATGCTGGAACGCGCGGCCCGCGCCGCCGAACTGCTGCGCACCCGCGTCGATGTGGAACGCAGCGCACAGAACCAGAACATCATGGAGCGCATGGACCGGCGCGCCGACCTGCAGCTGCGCCTGCAGCACACGGTCGAGGGCCTGTCGGTCGTGGCCATCAGCTATTACGCGGTCGGGCTGCTGGGCTATGCGCTGGCGCCCGTGGCGGGGCTGGCGGGGGTGGAGAAAAGCCATCTGATCGCCGCGCTGACGCCCCTTGTGGTTCTGGTCGTCTGGTGGGGCATGCGCCGCGTCCGGCGCAGTCTGCACGGGGCCGAACATGGCAGCGGCAATTTGTAGCTTGTGGCACGGGAGCGGCAACGTGATAAGCCATGACCTGCATCACACGGAGCCCTTTCCATGCGTCTGACCCTTGCCCTGTTGACCGTTCTGAGCCTTTCCGCCTGCGGCATCCCCTTTGTGCCCTTCATCTGAGAGACCGCCATGTCAAAGACGCTGACGATGTTCGGTCTGGCCCATTGCTCGACCTGCCAGAAGGCGCAGGCGGAGCTTGAGGCGCATGGCTGGACGGTCCTGTTCCGCGATGTCCAGCAAGAGCCGCTGTCCGAGGAAGAGCGCCGGTCCCTGGTGTCCGATTTCGGCGATAAGATCATCAACCGGGCCAGCCTGACCTGGCGCGGCATGTCCGAGGATCAGCGCTCGGCGGATCCGGTGGCGATGATGGGCGAAAAGCCGAGCGTCATGAAGCGGCCCGCGATCCGGACCGGTGACAGGACGCTGCTGGGCTGGACGGCCAATGTGAAGCGGGCGCTGGACGTGCCTGCCTGAGGATCAGCCCCTGCGGCTGGCCAGCGAGGCCAGCAGCGGGCGCACGCCGGTCAGGTCGTAGCCCGCCTTGGCGGCTGTCTCGAGGATCTCGTCCTCGGGCAGCTTGCCGGCCTGGTTCAGCGCCCAGAGCACGGTACAGCGGTTCCCCGATCGGCAATAGGCAATGACCGGCCCACGGCCGACCGTTGCGGAGCCGAAGTCCGAGATCAGCTGCGGCGTGACCTGGCCGGGGTGGAAGGGCAGGTAGTGATAGCTCATCCCCGCATCGGCCGCCGCCTGCGCCATCACATCATGGTCGATCTCGGGTCCGACCTCGTCATCGGGCCGGTTGTTGACCAGGACCTTGAACCCGGCCTCGGCCAGGACGGGCACATCCTCGGGCATGATCTGCGGCGAGACGGCAAGGGTGGGGCTGAGCTGACGCAGATCCATGGGCGGCTTTCCTGCAAGGTGGCATCCGCGACCTGCCGGGTTTGCGCCGCGCTTGTCAAGCTGCTGTCGTCCCCAGGCCGGCCGTTCGGCGGCTTATGCGGCCACGGTTTCCATGATCAGGCGGGGCAGGTCGTCGAAGCTGTCGAAGGAGGCCAGATGCGGCAGCTCGCTGACCGGCCGCAGCCGATAGCCGCGCGTGAAGATCAGGAAAGGCACCGGCACGGCCGCGGCACAATCGGCGTCGAATTCGCTGTCGCCGACATAGATGGCATTCGGTGTGTCGTCCGCGACCCCTAGAAGATCCAGCGCCGCGCGGAGGGGGGCAGGATCGGGCTTTTTCTGCGGCAGCGAGTCACCCCCGATCACCGCCGACATCATCGAAGCGAGCCCGAAATGTTCCAGGATCACGCGGGTGGGTCCCAAGGGCTTGTTCGTGCAGATGCCCAAGGGATGGCCGGCATCGGCCAGGCGACCCAAGGCTTCGGTCACCCCGGGGAAGACCCGTGTCAGCGCCGTCGCATCATGATAGCGGGCCATAAAGGCCGCAACCAGGTCCGGCCTGTGCACCGGATCGATGCCCGTGGCCGCGATCACCCGCGTCCAGAGGAGGTCGACGCCGCCTCCGATGAAGCTGCGCACCCGATCGAGACCAAGCGGAGAGATTCCGTTCTGGCGCAGGACCGCGTTCACACAGGCATGAATGTCCGGCGCGCTGTCGATCAGCGTGCCGTCGAGGTCAAAGACGATCGGGCAGGGCGCCAGCATGTTCATTCGGCTTTCCATTTTATAGAACAACCCATTGATGCTACTTGCTCTTTCGGTCCTTGACCAGTCTTCGCGATCATGATCATGGCCTCGAACAGCTCGCGCCGCGCATCACCTGGTCCCGGGGTGCGGCCCGAGGCATCGAGGCGGCCCCGATACTGCAACCGGCCCTCCGAGTTGTAGCCGAAAAAGTCAGGTGTGCATTCCGCGCCATAGGCACGCGCCACGTCCTGATTTTCATCATAGAGGTAGGGAAAACGGAACCCCATGTCTTGGGCAAGGCGCGCCATCTCCTCGGGTCCATCCTGGGGGTATTCGGCCACATCATTGGCAGAAATTGCCACGACGCCGATCCCGCAATCCAGCAGCTCATGAGCGTCCCTCACAATTCGATCAAGGATCGAGCGCACATAGGGGCAGTGATTGCAGATGAACATGACCAAGGTCCCGCGCGGACCCGCCAGTTTTTCAAGGCTGCTGACAGTGCCTAGACCATCGGGCAGCGAGAAGTCGTGCCACGAGGTGCCGAAGTCACAGACGGGCGGCGAAACTGCCATGGCATTCTCCGGTGTTACCAACTCGAATGTGTTCGACCGGGATTACTTCGGCAACGTAAAAATGGTGGCAACCTCGCTGCATATGCCGACGTATATTGCATAATACAGATTATCCAGGATATGGCTTGTAGAAGGGCACATTCCATTCTGGAATGCATCACTCGATAGTTTCCTGAAGCTATTCAGGAGCATATGATGAGGCGCCCTTTCACCAACCTGACGCTGGACGAACGTCGCGTGATTGCACGAATGCTGCAAGCCAAGGTGCCGAAGACGAAGATTGCGCAGATGCTCGGCCGTGATCGCTCGACCATCACTCGCGAGGTCAAAAGGAACTGGTGGCATGACAAGGATGTCCCGCAGGCTGATGGCTATTGGCATGTGACGGCTCAGTCCCAGGCCGACCGCAGGCGGTCACGTCGGCGCAAGCTCGAGCGTTTTCCAGATTTGCGAGCCGAAGTGATCCGCTGCCTTCAGGAAGGCTGGTCTCCCGAACAGATTGCAGGCCGGCTCAGGATCGAACCTGGCGCCCCGCACAGGCTCTGCCATGAGACGATCTACCAGTATGTCTACTCGGCCGACGGCCAGTCCGCGCAACTGGCGCGCCTCCTGCCCGAGCGGCGCCGGAAGCGGAAACCACGCTATGCCCGCACACCCCGCAACCGGGTTTTTCCTGTGGAAACGAGCATCCATAACCGACCGTCCGAGATCAACGACCGCAGCCAGTTTGGAAATTGGGAGGGTGATCTGATGATCTTCGAACGCGCTCAGGGCGATGCCAATGTGGCCACACTGGTCGAACGGAAGACCCGCTACACCGTCCTGCTGCGCAACAACGATCGGAAGTCCAAGCCCCTCATGAACCGCCTGATCCACGAGATGTCACCCCTTCCCGCCGAGGCGCGGCGCTCGATCACCTTTGACCGCGGTCTGGAGTTCGTGGCCTGGCGTGAGTTGGAAACCGGCATGGGCACGAAGGCGTGGTTCTGCGACCCGCAGGCGCCTTGGCAAAAAGGCTCGGTCGAGAACATGAACAAGCGCATCCGCCGCTACTTGCCCCGGGATACTGCTGTGTTGCAGCTGACGCCTCATTCGATGAAGATGACATGTCGGCGCCTGAACGCCACGCCCCGCAAATGCCTGGGCTACCGAACACCCACCGAAGCGTTTCAAGATGAGCTGATAAGATTGGAGGCACCATGACAAGCCCTGCCCCGCAGGACTGGTGCATTCAGAATGGAGCCTGCAAACCAAAGTAGGATTGTCGCGAACTGGCAAAGTTAGTTTGTCGCCTAGCCCCTGACGCGTGAAGCTTGATCCAGCATCATCCGGGGGCTTCGAGATGGGACTGGTTCTGATGAGCGAACGCGAGCTGCAGCGTATCGAGGTTTTGGCCCAGGTGCTGGATGGCAGCCTGCGCAGCGTGACGGCGGCAAACCTGCTGGGCCTCAGCCCGCGGCAGGTGCAGCGCCTGCTTCAAAGCATCCGCGACGACGGCGCGATGGCCGTGCGGCACAAGCTCCGAGGCCGTCCGTCCAACAACCGCATCAGCGATTTGAAGCGCGACTATGTCCTGTCGCTGATCCGGCAGGATTATCCAGATTTCGGCCCGACGCTGGCGGCCGAGAAGCTGGCCGAGCGGCACGGCATCCGGGTCTCCTCTGAGACGCTACGCAAGTGGATGATCGCGGACGGGATCTGGCAAAGCCGGGTGCAGCGCCGCCGCGTGCATCAGCCCCGTTTGCGGCGCGAAGCCTTGGGTGAGCTGATCCAGATCGACGGCTCCGAGCATCGCTGGTTTGAGGATCGCGCTCCGCCTTGCTCTTTGCTGGTCTTCATCGACGATGCCACTGGTGCGCTCATGCATCTGCGCTTCGTGCGCTCGGAGTCGACCGAGAGCTACTTCGCGGCCCTGGCGGATTATCTGCACGAGCATGGTCTGCCGGTGGCCTTCTATTCCGACAAGCACAGCGTTTTCCGCGTCAACAAGACAGAGGCCCGCAGTGGGCACGGAATGACACAGTTCGGCCGCGCTTTGAGCGAGCTGAACGTCGAGATCCTCTGCGCAAACAGTTCGCAGGCCAAGGGCCGGGTGGAACGGGCGAACCGAACGCTGCAGGACCGGCTGGTCAAGGAATTGCGGCTGGCCGGGATCAGCGACATGGCGGCGGGCAACGCTTTCCTGCCCGGCTTCATCGCGCGGCACAACCTGCGCTTTGCCCATCCCCCTGCCCGGCCCGAGAACCTGCACCGGCCAGTCAATCTGCCGGGGTCACGTTTGGCTGACATCCTCTGCATTCGCGACCAGCGACAGGTCGGCGCGAGCCTCGTGGTGCATTACGAGCGCCGGAAGTTCATCCTCGAGGACAGCGAGCATGCACGCAGTGCGATCGGGCGCTATGTCGAGACCTACGCCTATGCTGACCGATCTTTCGAGATCCGCTGGAAAGGCATCCAGCTGCCCTACCGGGTCTTCGATCCCAGCCAGCAGCGCGTGACCCACACCGCGATCACCGAGAACAAGCGCCTCGGCGACATGCTGGCCTTCATCAAGACACAGCAGGACGCCGATCCTCCGCTGGTCGGCGCGGTCGGCAAGCAGCGCACCCGCTATACCCCGACCGGCAAGCGTGGCGGCGGCAGGAAAAGTGGGCTTGAACGACGTGCTGAACGGCGTGCGGCTGAAGCGCAGGCCGCCGCACCGCCACCAGCAGAGTGACGACATGAGAGCCCAGAGCCGCCGGCCCCGCCCCTACGGCCCTTTGTGGAGAGAGCGGGCCGGGGCCGGCTGACCGCCTCCCTGCAAGGCCAGCGACATTTCTAAATGGCGGAACACGCGACGTTTTAACTTGGTGACAACATGGCTTGGAATGGTTGCGCGCCGTGTTGGAGCGCAAATTTTTAAACCTGACGATGAGTGGGTCTCCAAAAACAACACTGCGAGTGAAGGTCCGCTACACCCGCCTTTCCTTTCTGAGCGTCGCGAAGTTGAACGGGTACGGCGGATGAGGCTCAGCCTTGACGAGATGGCGCACAGCAATACCGGCAGCGCAAGCGTCGGCTTCCGAATTTTGCGCCGGGCCTCCGCATCTTTCTCCTCCTAGCTAACATCGCGTCGCAAGCAGTTCTTTATTGAGAGGCAAAATTCGTGCTTTCCCGGCTGAGTACGGCCCCGCAAATGTCACCACCATCATCGAGCGCACCAGCCGCTTTCTGGGCGCTCTGAAAAACACAAAAGCGCTCCCCAAGCCGATCATGATGGAGATCGCCCGATCGCTCATGCCTCTACCCCCACATGCCTGCCGAGCGATCACCGGCTTCGAGTTCATCGGCTGGCCGCATTTACAAGCCCAAGGTCGATGCGCAGACCAGCTTTTGCGAAGCACAGGCGTCCACTGATCGGCGCACATTCGGAAAGGCCGTCATGATGGACAACCTGCGCAAGCAGATAGCCAGCTCCAGCCGGCGGCGCCGCCCTGCCTGCCGTTCCAGACTGAGGCTCAGCCGACAGAATGCCCCTCCCTGTAAGATGAAGCGTCAAGATAAGCTGACGCCAATGCAGCAAAGGGAACTCTCGCGACTTCGCAGGAGTCTAACCAAGGACACACGAACTTGGACAAAAGGAACATCATCATGCGTATTGTTGCAGCCGGTCTTCTTGGCGCCGCCCTGCTGGTTTCGGCCTGCGGAAACACCGTTACCGAACGTGCCGCCACGGGCGGCGTCGGTGGTGCCGCGATGGCGGGTCCGGTGGGTGCCGTTGTCGGCGGGACAGTCGGGGCCGTCAGCGCGGTCAACTGATCTGCCGCCTTTCTTCACGAACGGCCGCACCTCACCGGTGCGGCCGTTCTGCATGGTCTTGCGACCGGGCCAGCCATCGCCTACATCTGTATCGAGCGATAAGAGGACCTGTTCATGGCGATGGAAGCGCATGATATCGAAGCCCTAATCCGGGCAGCCTTTCCCGATGCGCGGATCACGATCACCGACCTTGCGGGCGACGGCAACCACTATGCCGCCGAAGTCGTCGATGAAAGCTTCCGGGGCCAGAACCGAGTGCAGCAGCAGCGGGCCGTCTATGCCGCGCTTCAGGGCAGGATGGATGGCCCCTCGGGCGCCCTGCATGCCTTGGCGCTGACGACCAAGGCCCCTGATTAAGATCGGGCACCCCTGCCCCACGACCTTCAAGGCCCCATGCGGGTCTTAGACCAAGAGGACTTCCCAGATGAGCGACGTCACCAACCGCATCCAGGATCTGATCGACCGCAACGACGTCGTTCTGTTCATGAAGGGCACGCGTGACATGCCCCAATGCGGCTTTTCCAGCCGCGTTGCGGGCGTGCTGAACTACATGGCGATTCCCTACCAGGATGTGAACGTCCTGTCCGATGCTGATATCCGCCAGGGGATCAAGGATTTTTCTGATTGGCCGACGATCCCGCAGCTCTATGTGAAGGGGGAATTTGTCGGCGGATGCGACATCATCACCGAGATGACGCTCTCGGGGGAACTGGACCAACTGCTGGACCAGAAGGGCATCAGCTTCGACAAGGCCGCCGCCGACAAGATCCGCGAAGCAAACGCCTGATCGCGCCTAGTTATCAATTCGCCGCCAAGACCTTGCGGGTCTTGGCGGCCAATTGATTTAAATTTGCTTGCTTCACTCATCCGGCGGTGGAACTCTGGGCGCAGCATGACGCACCCGCATTTCACCTTTGTCGTCCTTGAAAAGGACCATTTCGTGGCGCAGGACATGTGCGCAGGCTTGGCCGATGCTGCACCGGGTTGTCAGTTCCTTCATCTTGCAGTGTCGGACATTCCCGATGACCTGCTTTCGACGCTAGCCGGCAGTGGCGGCTTGCCGGTTCTGGTCACCAAGGCGCAGATCAGCGAGATGGACGGGTGCGCCTTGGTTCGCGACTGGAGCAGGAACGGCTGGCCCATTGTTCTGAGGCTCGGCATCGATCCCGTCGAGGATATCCGCGCACGCGGATGGTACTCCTTGGAAGCGCCCTTTACCCGTGACGACCTGGACGATCTGGTGCGGCGCTTGACGCTTGGTGAAAAGGATCGCCGGTTGGCATGAAAAAGGGCGCCCGAGGCGCCCTTTCTTGTTGATCACATCAGGTCGTCGGGATCATGATCACGATCCCGCCTGCGGTTTTCCTGCAGCTTCGCGGCCAAGGTGATACCTACTGCCAAGGCTCCGATCGCCTTGGCCATGCCGGCCGAACCGACAGTGGTGGGCCTGGGGTTCAAGGACGGCTGAGTGAAAACCTGGCGTGGAGGCCGGGGCTGCTGTCCTGACAGGCCGACGGCGCGCGCAGTCTCACGCACTGTTCCGAAGACCTTCTGCTCCGCATCGCTCGCCAGCTTCGACGCGCGATAGCTTGCCTGATCCATCAGCGCATGCGCCTTGGTTTCAGCCATGTCCATCACGCGTGCCGCCTCGGCGCGGGCCTTGGCGGCGGCTGCGTCCGCAGCCAGCGTCACCCGGGCCTCCACCTCGCGCTTGAGGTCATCCGTGCTGGGCATCTCGTGCTTGCGCCGCGATCCCATTGCGATCAGCAGCGCCGAGATCGCGGCCAGCAGGACCCCGATGGCCAGCGATGCCAGCGCCGAGCCCCAGCCAAGCTCCGTGGCCAGAAACGACCACAAAGCTGCCAGCAGGAAACCTCCCGCGATCAGCGCCACCACCCCGGCGCCCGCCTTCAGGGCAGTGCGCCGCGCGGTGTCGCCCAGAGCCAGTTGAACCTTTCGCGCGAAGTCGAACATGCTGGGACCCCTCAGCGGCGCGCGATCAGCAGGCCGACCAGAAAGCCGATGCCGGCCGCGATGCCCAAGGCCTGGGCCGGGTTGCGGCGAACCATTTCCGACACTTCATCATAGCGCTCTTCGGCATATTGCGCGACGTCCTGCGCACGCTGCTGACCGGCCTCGTAAAGGCGCTCGGCCTCGACGCGCGCGCGGTCGGCATATTCGCGGCCCGCTTCCATCGCGTTGCTGGCCATGGCCGCGCCACGCTCGCCAAGGCGCTCGGCCGCGTCGTTGTCGGACAGGTTGCTCGCGGTCTTGCGCGCATCGTCGGCCATCCGGTCTGCACCTTCCTGCAGATCGCGCTTGGCCTTGTTGGCGGCGGCGTTGGCGTCGCGTTTCATGTCGTCTGCGGTGGGGTTCTGTGCCATGCTAAGTCCTTTCACAGGTGCAATATCACCTTCCGTGACCAAACCGTCGGGTGATGATGATCGTTCCCTGCGGACGCAAATTCTTTCATGGAATTCAGCAAAGGAAAGGAAAGAGCGTGGTAGGGGCGGCCGGACTCGAACCGGCACTCATTGCTGAAACGGATTTTGAATCCGTCGCGTCTACCATTCCGCCACGCCCCCGAAACATCGGCGCTCTTTCGGCGCGGCCCTTGCGGGCCTGGTTGATCGGTAAATCCACCCGCGGGAATTTGCAAGGGGCAGACACGCGGGCCCCCTGCCCCTTTTCGTCAGCCGCTCAGGCGCGGCCCAGCTTGGCCAGGCGCGCGTCCCGCAGCCGGCTGAAATCGTCCCCGGCGTGATAGGAGGACCGCGTCAGCGGCGTGGCAGAAACCATCAGGAAGCCCTTGCCATAGGCGGCTTTCTCATAGCCCGCGAACTCCTCGGGCGTGACAAAGCGGTCCACGCGATGGTGCTTGGGGCTGGGCTGCAGATACTGGCCGATGGTGATGAAGTCGATATCGGCCGCGCGCATGTCGTCCATGACCTGCAACACGCCCTGACGATCCTCGCCCAGGCCGACCATGATCCCCGACTTGGTGAACATGGCCGGGTCCAGTTCCTTGACCCGCTGCAGCAGCCGCAGCGAATGGAAATAGCGCGCACCGGGCCGCACCGACGGATAAAGGCCGGGCACGGTCTCCAGGTTGTGGTTGAAGACATCGGGCCGCGCCTCGACCACGGCTTCCAGGGCGCCGGGCGTCGATTTGAGGAAGTCGGGCGTCAGCACCTCGATGGTGGACTGGGGAGAGCGGTGGCGGATCGCGCGGATGGTCTGGGCGAAATGCTCGGCCCCGCCATCGTCCAGGTCGTCGCGGTCGACGCTGGTGATCACCACGTGGTTCAGGCCCAGCTTGGCGACGGCATGGGCCACGCGGCCGGGTTCGAACGCGTCCAGCGTCTGCGGCTTTCCGGTGGCGACGTTGCAGAAGGTGCAGCCGCGGGTGCAGATCTCGCCCATGATCATCATGGTCGCGTGGCCCTGGCTCCAGCACTCGCCCACGTTCGGACAACCCGCCTCCTCGCAGACGGTGGACAGGCGGTTTTCGCGCAGGAGGTCGCGCGTCTGCTTGTAGCCGGCCGAGGTGGGCGCCTTCACCCGGATCCAGTCCGGCTTCTTGGGCTGGGCCTGGTCGGGGCGATGCGCCTTTTCCGGGTGACGCTGGTCCGGGAGCCTGAGGTCGCGCAAGGTCATGGTCCTTTCGGTCGCGGTTCTGCCGGAAATACAGGTATTTCTTTTGCTTGGCAACGCGCGGAGGTGGCATGCCTCCGCATGGCAGCCATGACTATGCGCTTTTGCCGCATCGCGGCATTGCCCTTGCCGCGGCGCGGCGTTACCTCTGCGCGCGAAGGGGCGGCCGTTATGCCGCCTCCGTGACGCCCGACGACAGACAGGAGCCACCATGAAACCCGGATCGAAACTGCCCGACGTAACCTTCCGCACGCGCGTTCGCGACGAAGCCGTGGGCGGCCCGAACCCCTATCGCTGGCAGGACATGACCACGGCCGACTATTTTGCCGGCAAGCGGGTCGTCCTTTTCTCGCTGCCCGGCGCCTTCACGCCGACCTGCTCGACCTACCAGCTGCCGGGCTTTGAAAAGGCCTATGGCCAGCTCAAGGATCTGGGCATCGACGCGATCTATTGCCTGTCGGTGAATGACAGCTTCGTCATGAACCAGTGGGCCAAGTCGCAGAACCTGCAGAACGTGACGGTGATCCCGGACGGTTCGGGCGAGTTCACCGAAAAGGCCGGCATGCTGGTGCGCAAGGACAACCTGGGCTTTGGCCCGCGCAGCTGGCGCTATGCCGCCGTGGTCAATGACGGCGTGGTCGAGGCTTGGTTCGAAGAGCCCGGCCGCTGCGACGACTGCGCCGAGGACCCATATGGCGAAACCTCGCCCGAGGCCGTCGTGGCCTGGGTTCAGAACGCCCGGGTGTCCGAGGACGCCTGAGCCTGCCGACAGGCACGACGAACCAGGGGGCCGGCCATGCGCCGGCCCTTTCCTGTTCGTGGTGCCGGAGCTTTGAACCGTGGCGCGGTGGGGGGTGGCGGACCTCCTCCTGCCTCGGATAGTCTGGCCCTGGTGCTGGAGCCGGCACGATCTGGGAGAGACCATCATGCAGTCTTCGGCACGGCGCCAGGCCTTGCGCGCGGGAACCGATGACCTGCACCGCCTGCTGGATGACCAGCTGGGCGACCTGACGCAGCCGCGCGATTACCACCGCTACCTGGCAGGCACCTGGGCTTTTCGCGCGGCACTGGAACCCGCCCTGACGGCCGCGCTGGCCGATGCGGGCCAGTCATGGCGCCTGCTGCCCCTGGCAGAGGCCCTGCAGGCGGATCTGCGCGATGTCGACCAGCCCCTGTCCGCCCTGCCCCCGGTCCCCGACCTCACGCGTCCCGCCACCCAAACCGGCGCGCTTTACGTGCTGGAGGGCTCGGCCCTGGGCGCACGGCTGGTCGCGGCGCGGGCCGCGGATCTCGGCTTTGACGCCACCTTTGCCGCGCGCCATCTGGCCCGGCAGACGGCGGACAGGACACGCTTCCGGTCCTTCCTGACATGGCTGGACACCGCCGCCTTTGACGCGGAGGCCAGCGCGGAGGGCGCCCGGGGCGTGTTCCGCATGGCGATCCGCGCGCATGGCCTCATCCACACCGATGCCTTTGCTGGCCAGAACGGGGCAAGCGCAGGGGGCTGATGCCTGTCATGCACCCGGCGAGAAGTTCGGCGGAACTTGGCCGATCGCTTTACATTTGTGGTCGACCGATGTGCCCTCGCGTCCCTGCGGTGCCATATGCGGAAGGAAAGAATGCTTCTCCCTGTTGAACGGCGCCTCATTTCATGGACCAGATAGTTCCCACCGATTTCCCCGAGCTTTCCGGCTGCGATGCCGAGCCCATCCACATTCCAGGCTCGATCCAGTCCTACGGGCATATGCTGATCGCGCGCCGCAGCGACCTGGTGGTCGTAGGTGCCGCCGGTTCGCAGGATGCCTGGTCCCGGGACGCCATGGGGCAGATTCTGGCCGGCCTCTTCGGCGGCGCCTTTGCCGACCTTGACCCCAGCCGACTGACGGAAGCCAAGCCCAAGGTCCTGGACCCGGTCCGCCACCAGGACAACACCTGCGATGCCATCGCCTATCTCAGCGGCGAACATGTCGTGATCGAACTGGCCCCGCGACTGGACGGGGCCGTTCTGGATGCGGGCTTCCTGTCCCGACTGGAGCTTTCCGGCGCGGCGATGGAGAGGTCCTCGAACCTCGCCGACCTCTACCGAAAGGCCGCGCGCCAGTTCCAGGACCTGACCGGCTTTGACAGGGTGATGATCTACCGCTTCGGCGACGATGCGTCCGGCGTCGTCGTCGGGGAAAGCTGCGCGCCGCATCTGGCGGGGTTCATGAACCACCATTTTCCGGCGACCGACATTCCGCGCCAGGCCCGCACGCTTTACGTCCGCAACCGGGTCAGGGTCATCGCAGATGTGAACGCGCCCGTCTCGCCCATCACCGGAACGGAACCCGGCATCGGCGGCATCGACCTCAGCGACTCGATGCTGCGCAGCGTGTCTCCGGTCCATCTGCGCTATCTTCGCAACATGCAGGTGGCGGCCTCGGCATCCATGTCGATCGTCAAGGACGGAGAACTCTGGGGCCTCGTTGCCTGCCATCACGCGGAACCACGGGTGCTGTCGCTGACCACCCGCCTGGCCTGCCAGGCCCTGGCCGACAGCCTGTCCCGCCAGATCAAGCTGCGCGAGGAAACCGAGCTTTACCGCGAACGCATCCGCCTGCGCGCGCACGAGGACATGGTGCTGGGCCGCCTTGGCCCCGACGATTCCCTGGCACAGTTCTTTGCCCATTCCGCCGACGACCTGGCCGGGCTGGTCTCGGCCGACGGCTTCGCGGCGGTGCAGGGCGGGGATCTCTTCACCTTCGGCACCTGCCCCGAGGAGGACGATCTGCGGGCGCTGGCGGATCACGTCTGCCATCCCGGCTCGCTCAAGGCCTATCACAGCAGCTGTCTTGGCCGCGATCATCCGCCCGCGCAGGTCTACAGCGACCGCGCCAGCGGCTTGCTGGCGGTGACCATGTCGACCGAGGTGCCCACGATCCTGATGTGGTTCCGCGCCGAAAAGCTGCAGGTCGTCACCTGGGCCGGCAATCCCCACAAGAACGTGCCCGCCACCCCCGGCGCGGTGCTGGAGCCGCGGGCCTCGTTCGAAGCCTGGTCGCAGCAAGTCAGCGGCTGTTCGCGCGAATGGTCGGCGGCCGAGACGGAATCCGCCACCCGGCTGGTCAAGCTGATGCTCGGGGCGCGCAACAACCGCCGCATCCGCCAGCTGAACGCCGAACTGCGCACGACGCTGCGTGAGAACGAAAGCCTGATCCGGCAAAAGGAGTTCCTGCTGCGCGAGGTCAACCACCGCGTCCAGAACAGCCTGGCCCTGGTCGCATCCTTCCTGCGCATGCAGGGGCGTTCCGCCGAGCCCGCGGTAAGGGCACAGCTGGAAGAGGCGCAGAACCGCCTGACCGCCGTCAGCCTGGTCCACCGACGCCTCTACCAGGACGACAGTTCCGAAATCGTCGACCTTTCGATCTATCTGGCCGAGCTGATGAAGGAGCTGAAATCTTCGCTGGATGGCGGCTGGAATCGGCTTATCCAGACAGATTTCGCGCCGATCCTTGTGTCGACCGACAGGGCCGTCAGCATCGGTCTTCTGCTGAACGAACTGATCGCGAATGCCGCGAAATATGCCTATGCGGGGCAGCCGGGCCCGGTCTCGGTGTCGCTGCGCCAGACCCGCAACCTGCTGCGGTTGGAGGTTTCCGACCAAGGGATCGGCACCGACGGAACCACCAAGGGCACCGGGTTCGGCATGCGCATGGTCGAAGCCCTGGTCGACCGGCTGGAGGGAGAGCTGTCGACCGAGGACAACAGTCCCGGCCTTTCGGTCATCGTCACCGCACCCACCGGCTGAGGGCTCAGGCCCTCAGCATCGCCAGGGCGGGTGCGGCCACAAGACTGCCGGGCGCGGCCGGCACCGGCCCGGTCTCGTGCATCACCCGGTCCAGATAGGCCAGCGCGGCGGTGACGCCCATGGAGGTGAAGGGCTTGGCGATCAGCCCATGCGCGCCGGCGAAATCATCGGGGATCTTCTTCGGATTGGCGGTCACGAAGACGACGATGGTCCCGGGCCAGCGCGCCTGGATCAGCGCATTGACCTGAAGCCCGGTGCTGTTGCGGGCCAGTTGCATGTCGACAAAGGCCAGGTCGGGCCTGCTGTCACCCGGCAGCGCCTCGACATCCTGCAGCGAAGCGGCGCTGCCGATGACGCGATGGCCCGCATCCTCGATGATCATGCCCAGGTCCATGGCGATCAGGAACTCGTCCTCGACGACAAGGATGTCCAGCGGGGTTACAGGGCGTGTCATGGGGCCTCCCGGGTCGCGGTAACATGCAGTCTGGTGCCGGTTTCGGTGGCCTGCCAGCCGACCTGGCAGCGGGCCTGGGCCGCCAGCCGGGCGATGATCATCGCGCCCAGGCCCGACGGCGCAACATCCCGGTTGCCGTCGATGTCGATCGTCAGCTGCGCCTCCCGGCCCTCGGTCGTGGCGCTGATGGTGACGACGGCCTGTGTCGGCAGTCCCTCCGCCGGTGCGATGGCAAGCGTCAGGATCTCGTTGATGATCAGACCGATGGCCGATGCCTGCCCGGCCGGCACCTCCGCGCGGCTCAGATCGGCGCGGATGCGGATGTTGCTGTCGGGATGAACCTGCCCCAGGTCCTGGGCCAGGTTGACGGCATAGGTGCCGATGTCAAAGCGGGTGATGTCATCGGACTGGTAAAGGCTTCGATGTACCGCAGCCAGCGCGTCGATCCGGGCCATCATCGCCCGCAGCAGGACCTTGGTCTGCGCGTCGTCGGCCTCGCGCATCTGCAGCCGCAGGATCGAGCCGATCATGGTCATGTTGTTCTTGACCCGGTGGTCCACCTCGTGAAGCAGCAGCTTCTGGGCGTCCAGCGAATGGCGCAGCTGCGCCATGCGGCGGTCGACCTCGGCCTCCACGCGCTCCTTCTCCTCCTCGATCTTCGACTGGTTCTCCACCCGCGAGGTGACATCCATCTGCGAGGCAAAAAAGAACCTGATGCGCCCCGCATCGTCGCGCACCGGGCTGAGGTAAAGGGCGTTCCAGAACGGCGTGCCGTCCTTGCGGTAATTCAGCACGTCGACCGAAACGTCCTGACCCTTTTCCACCGCGTCCCGCAGCCTTGCGATGGTCTGCCGGTCAGTGTCCTTTCCCTGCAGAAAGCGGCAGTTCCGGCCCCTGACCTCGTGCAGGTCATAGCCGGTCAGAAGCTGAAAGGCCTTGTTGGCAAAGACGATGGGATTATCCGGCAGTTGCGGGTCGGTGATGATCATCGCCATCCGGGTCGCCCGCACCGCCGCGGCGAAAGGGTCACCCCGGCCGTGGTCGTAATCCAGCGCCTCGGTGAGGGTCCAGTCCAGGCGCTGTTCCAACCGGTCACTCCATGATCAGGCCCGCGGCCATGTGTTGCGATAAGGAAAGCTTGGTCCGCGGGGGAAGGTTCCGCATCCCATCCCAAAGCGCGCCGGAACTCTACGGAAGTGTAGCGCCTGAGACCCGGGATGAAAAAACCGGCAGATCGCGCGACTGGTAGTTGACATAAATACTAAAGATTAATATGCCTGCACTGCCAGCGTCAGCCAGCCTCTCTGT
Source organism: Paracoccus sp. KKT209 (assembly GCF_055635455.1). Next base: position 1,629,030 of record NZ_CM145758.1, on the reverse strand, counting down.
CCCAACCGGCCCTTGCGGCCGCCACGACCCGAGGCGCTGATGACCCTGCCCGACCTTGCCGAAATCGCCGATCCCCTCGATCGCGGCGACCCGGACCGCATTGCGGATCTGGCCAGCCTGCGCGCCCTTCTGGCCTGCGACCGGCTGGAGCTGGGCGGCGGCCGCGACCTGATCCCCGTCGCCGGCGGATGGATCGAGCCGCGCAGCAGGCAGCCGATGCAGACCGGCCAGGCCCGGCTGCGGCAGCTGATCCGCCACGCGGCGGATGGTGCCCATACCATCGACGCATCTGCGGCCTTGGCGCTGATCCTGGACCGCATCACGCGCGATCATGGGACCTCTGGCGAGGCCCTGTCCCGCCGGGTGCGCGCCAGCCGTCAGCGCATTGCCGAACTGGCCGCCCACCGGCTGTCGGTTCCCGACGCCGCGCCGGATTACCTGACCGCCGAACAGGCGCTGATCTTTGGCCATTGGATGCATCCCTGCCCCAAGGCCCTGTCGGGCATGACCCTGTCCGAGGAACGCGCGATGACCCCGGACTGGCGCGGCGCCCTGCGCCTGCACGCGCTGTCGGTGCGCGCCGACCTGGTCGAGGGCACGGACCCGGACCTCGCCCGCGACCTTCCGGGCATGGACCTCGGGACCGCGCCGGACCGGGTGATCCTGCCCGTGCATCCGCTGACCTGGGACCGCGCCCGACGCGACCCGCAGATCGCCGCATTGGTCACGTCGGGCGACATTCTGGATCTGGGACCCACAGGCCCGGGCTGGTGGGCGACCTCTTCGGTCAGGACCCTCTGGCGCGGCGACAGCCCTTGGCAGGTCAAGGTCTCCCTGCCGGTCACGGTGACGAATTCGCAGCGCGTGAACAAGCGCCATGAGCTGCTGGCCGGGGCCGCCATGGCGCGGCGTCTGGGCGCGCTGAACGGCCGCTTCGGCCCCCTGAGGATCGTCGCGGACCCGCACTGGATGACGCTGCGCCTGCCCGGTCGTGCCGAAAGCGGGTTGGAGCTGATCCTGCGCCAGAACCCCTGGCGCGGCGCCCGCGGCGGCAAGGTCATGCAGGTGGCCGGGCTGGTCGCCGAACCCCTGCCGGGCCGCGCCTCGATCCTGTCGCAGGTGGTGGCGGGACACGATCCCGCCGCGTGGTTCGACGCCTATCTGGATTGCGCCGTGGCGCCGCTGCTGCGGCTTTACGATGCCACCGGCATCGCGGTCGAGGCGCATCAGCAGAATGCCCTTCTGGACCTGTCGCGCGGCCTGCCCTGCCGCTGCGACATCCGCGACAACCAGGGCTTCTATGTCGCCGAGGACATGGCCGATACCGACCTTTGCGCCATTCCGCAGCTGGTCTATCCCCGGGCCGAGTGCGAGGATGCGCTGGCCTATACCTTGATCGTGAACCAGGTCTTTTCAGTCATTCATCGCCTGGCGCTGGACGGGTTGCTGCCCGAGGGTCACGGCCTGGCGCGGCTGGCCTCCCATCTGGGCGCGCTTGGCAGGCTGCCGGGCCATGGCGGCGCCCTGGCGCGGCGCTGGCTGACGGACCCGCATCTGCCGGCCAAGGGCAACCTGCTGACCCAGTTGGGCGGCGTGGACGAGCTGCTGATCCCCGGCGAACGCGCGCCGATGATCCGCGTGCCGAACCCGCTGCCGGCACATGCGGCCGCAAGGGCGCTGGCCGATGTGGCCTGAGACCCCCGAAAGCCGCAGCCTGCGGCGGGCCATCGAGGCGCTGGCCTTCGAGGGCATCCTGAACCCGATCCGGGGTGGCTGGATCACCGGCGGCCTGACCATCCGCGCGCCCCATCGCCTGCAGGCGACGGGCCGGGTCCGGCTATTGGCCCCGCCCGTGGATGACGCTGGCCATCCCGTCACCCTTGGCGCGCTCGGCCGCGGCCTGACGGATGCCGGGCACGACCCGCAGATCCTGCTGCGCGCCATCCGGCGCAGCGCGCATTTCCTGCGCGCGGCCGGTTCGGTCCCGCCCGGGCGCCTGCATTTGCAGGGGCTGGCGCTGGAGGCCGCGCTGATCGAGGGGCATCCCTATCATCCGGGCTTCAAGTCCCGCATCGGCTTTGACGATGCCGACAACGCAGCCTATGGACCCGAGGCTGCCGCGCCCATCGCGCCGCAGTGGCTCGGGGTGGCGCCGGATCTGGTCACCCGGACCGGCACCGACCCGGCCGCGGGCTTTGCCCCTGACGGCGCGGTTCCGGTCCATCCCTGGCAGTGGCGCCAGCTGCAGGCTGACCCCGTCATCCGGGCTTGGCTGGCCGATGGGCGCTTGCGTCTCCTCGATCATCGCGGGCCGGCGATGCAGGCGACGTCGTCCCTCCGCACGCTGGCCACCCTGGACGGCCGCGACCACCTCAAGCTGTCGCTGGGCGTCGGCGTGACCAGCTCGATCCGCGATCTGGTGCCTTGGTCGGTGGCCGTGGCGCCGGCGATCTCGGACTGGCTGTCGCAGGTGGTGGCCGCGGACCCCGCGCTGGCGGACCTGACGGTCCTGCGCGAACATGGCGCAGTCATTGTCGGAAGGGCGGAACTGGGCGGCCGCCTGGCCGCGATCCGCCGCACGGCGCCGCCGCATGACGCGGTCCCCCTATCCGCCCTGACCCTGACCGAGCCTGACGGGGCGCCACTGATCGCGCGCTGGCTGGCCCGCCACGGCACGCGCCCCTGGGTGGCGCAGTTGCTGGAGGTGCTGCGGCCCGTCTGGCACCTGATGACCCATCATGGCATCGCGCTGGAGGCGCATGGCCAGAACCTGCTGATCCGGCACCAGGACGGCTGGCCCACAGGGCTGATCGCCCGAGATTTCAGCGAAAGCCTGGAATATGCGCAGGACCGCCTGGCCCGCCCCGACCTGCGCCCGGACCTGGACAGGATCGAGCCCGGCTATGACGCCGCCCCCGACGGCACCCATCACCGCATGGCCGATGCGACCGATCTGCGCGACCTGGTCATGGATTGCCTGGTCACGCATGTCCTGTCGGATCTGGCCGACCTGCTGCACCGCCGCCACCTGCTGCCCGAACCCGCCTTCTGGGCCATGGCGCGCGCCGCCTTGCCGCCCGCACCCGGCCTGCACAGCGACGCGCCCACCTACCCGGCCGAAAGCCTCGCCGCCGGCCTTCTGGGCCGCGCCGGCAGCCACCCGGCCCCCAACCCCCTGAGGACCCCCGACCCCATGCCCGATCTTTTCCGCCTAAACGACCGCCTTGTCGACCCATGGGCACTGGACCTCCCCGACCTGCTGGCCGACCGCGCCCCCGACAGGACCAGCGTGGCCCTGCACCTGACCGATCGCGCCGCCTGCCTGGCCCAGATCCTGCGCCTGAGGGCGGCCGGCGCCTCCTGCTATCCGATCCACCCCGAGACGCCCGCCCAGCAGGCGCGCGATCTGGCGCAACGGGCCGGCTGCGACCGCCTGGCCCATGATGGCGGGCTGGAGGAGCTGGGCTGCGTGGACCTGACCCATCCCGGCGGTGTGCTGATCCAGATGAGTTCGGGCACCACCGGCGCGCCCAAGGTCATCGCCCGCAGCTGGACCGCCATCCAGACCGAGATCGACGCCTATATCCGCGCCTTCCCCGAGGCGCAGGACATGACCCCGGTCATCGCCGCGCCGATCACCCATTCCTATGGCCTGATCGCTGGCGTGCTGGTGGGACAGGCGCGCGGCCATGTGCCGCTGGTCCTGGACAGCGCCAACCCCCGCGCGATCCTGCGCCAGCTGGCGGGGATCCGTGACCCGCTGCTCTATGCGGCGCCGCCGCTTTTGCATGTGCTGGCGCGCCTGGCGGGGCCGGTTGGGATGCATGCGGTGATGTCGTCGGGGACCGTCCTGCCGCAGCCCTGGTTCGATGCGATCCGGGGCGCCAGCCGGCACATGTTCCAGCAGTATGGCTGTTCCGAGGCCGGTTGCCTGGCCATTGCCGCCGATCCCCGCACGCCCGACGACATGGGTGCGCCGCTGCCCCATGTGCGGCTGACCGCAGGCAGCGCCGCGCCGGGGCCGGTCGTTGTGCAGGATGCGCGGACCGAGATCCAGACCGGCGATCTGGGCGTGATCGACCCGCGCGGCCACCTGATCTTTGCCGGGCGCGCCGCCGAGGTGATCGATGTCGCGGGCCTGAACGTCTATCCCGCCCAGATCGAGGCCGCCGCCATGGCCCTGCCCGGCATCCACGACGCCGTGGCCTTTGCCATTCCCGACCCTGCGGCCATGCAGCGCCCTGCGCTGGCTTATGCGGGCGAGCTGTCCGAGGCAGACCTGGACGCGCATCTGGCCGGCGTGCTGTCGCCGCGCCAGCGGCCTGCGCGCCTGATCCGGCTGGCGGCCCTGCCCCGTGGCGCGAACGGCAAGATCGCGCGGCGCGACCTGGCCGATACGCTGCTGGAGGTTGCGCCATGACCGATCCCCGCCCCATTGCCTCGCCCGAGGCCATCCTGGCCGCGATCCGCCAGATCCTGGCGGGACCCATGGCCTGCCCGCGCATGGAGGCGTTTGGCCCGCAGGCGCGGCTTGGACATGACCTGGGCCTCGATTCCGTGGGCCTGATGACGCTGATGCTGCATCTGGACGAACAGGGGATCGAGATGGCCGAGGACACCTTCGACCGCGCCCCCGGCCTGACCATCGGCGCCCTGGCCCAGGCCCTGGCCGGGGCCGCTCCTGTCTTGGACGAGCCCCTGGACATCAAGGTCCATTGCGTCGTCAGCTGCATCTGCCAGGGCCTGAAGGATCGCGGCGGCATCGACCACCGTCCGATGTATCTGGGCCTCTGGGACGGCGAGGTCGTTGTCGACGACCGGATGCGGCTGTCCTATCACGCCGAAGCCATCGATCACGACTTCTACCGGCACTGGGCGCAGCGTCTGTTCGGGCTGACCGTGACGCGCTGGTACGATCCTGCCGCGTCCAAATCGGACAACCTTGACCGGTTGCATCGCCAGCTGGCGGAATGGCGGCCCGGCCGCTACGTGATGCCGATGATCGACATGTTCCTGCTGCCGCAGCGGGACAACAAGTTCGCCCAGGACCCTTTCCCGCATTACGCGCTGATCCAGCCCACGGACGACCCCGATCGCTGGCTGATGCGCGATCCTGACTTTCGCTGGGAGGGCGCGCTGCCGGCCCGCGACCTGCGTGCGGCCTTTCTGCGGAATACGGTCGCGGGCGGCTTTGTCTTTGACACGGCAGATGCGCATTCCGCCACGCGCGCGGATATCGCCGCCATGCATCGCGCGACCTTCGACGCGCAAGCCACGCCGCTGATCGACGCGCTGAGCCGTATCCTGCACGCGCACGGGGGTGGCTTGCCGCGGGCCGATCTGGAGGTCGCGCTGCGCGAGTTGCCGGTCATTGCCATCCGCAAATACGCCTATGAACACGCGCTGGCGGTCTTTGGAGATATCGAAGGGGCGGATGCGGAGGCCTTCGAGGACTGCTGCGACCGCATCGCGGCCCTGACATCCGGCCTAAATGCGGTGCACCTGCGGGCGGTGGCCTTTGCCCGGGGCGGCGATGCCCACGACCTGACGCGCGCCCTGTTCGAACTGGACGCGCTGGCCCACCTGGAGCGTGGCATCAAGGCCACCGTCGCCGCCTGGTTCCACCGCTGGCAGGAGGCCGGGGCATGAGGATCCACGCCTGTTCGGTCGCCTTCCGCCACCTGGAGGTCACCGCCGCCGACCTGGCCCGATATGTCACGCGCGAAGGCTTTGACGGGCTGGAGATCTGGGCCCCCCATGCCCGCGCGATGAGGGACGACTGGCGGGCGCTGCCCCTGCGCCCACGCGTGCCGATGCTGGCAGGCTATCTGCCGCTTGGCACAGGCGATTTCAGCCGCCCTGAAGCACAGGCGCTGGTCGAGTTGACCGTGGCCTGGAATGCGCCCAGGCTGCGGCTGTTCGCGGGCGGGCTGGGCTGGGACCGGGCCGATGCGGGGGCTCGCGCCGCCATCCTGCGCGACCTGCGGCTGGTGGCGGACATGGCTCGCGATGAAGGACTGCGCATCGCGGTCGAGACGCATCCCGATACGCTGGCCGATAGCCTGCCGGCCACGCTGGCCCTGCTGGACGGGCTGGATCATCCGGCCGTGGGCATCAATTTCGACGTGCTGCATGTCTGGGAAGGCGGCGCCGAGCCACAGGAGGCGCAGGCCCTGCTGGCGCCGCATATCCTGCACTATCACCTGAAGTCGGTGACGGCCCGCGACCGGCTGGAGGTGTTCCACCCCGGCAATGTCCACGATCCGCGCGGCCATCGGGGCGGGATGTGCGGGCTTTTCGACGGCGCCCTGGACTATCGCCGCATCCTGCGGGGGCTTTCCTGTGCAGCGGAGGGGTCGCTGGAGTGGTTCGGGCCCAAGCCTGCCGCCACGATGATCGCCGATCTGCGCCGGGTGCGGGAATTGGGCATGACCGAGGCCGCCTGAAGGGGTTAGGGTGCTGGCAAGCGTAGGTTTTGGATGCCGGGCCTGCTGGATGACCAGAGACGCTGCTGTCGTTGCTTTGCAGGGGCACTCCAGCCAAGCCGTGACACGGCGTGCAAGGTTGCTGATGCTGAAGGTATCGCAAGCTGCACCAGCATGGTAGCGGGCCGCGACAGAGCGGCAGAGGCGTGGCCTGTGCTACAGCCCCGGAGAGCTGCAAAGCCGACCGCCGGGAACAAGGGCGGGGTGGGCCGTGTTCGGACGGGGAAAGGAGACCACCATGACCCAATCCCACACCACCCGCGACCATGACACGATCCGCAAATGGGCCGAGGCCCGTGACGGGCACCCCGCCAAGGTCGATACCGGCGGCAAGGGCGGCATCCTGCGCATCGACTTTGGAGAACCCGAGGATTCGCTGACCCAGATCGAATGGGACGAGTTCTTCCAGATCTTCGACGAGAACGACCTGGACTTCCTTTATCAGGACAAGACCGCGGATGGCGGTACCAGCCGCTTCAACAAGTTCGTCTCGGGCAGCTGAGGCTCAGGCCGGGTCATCGGCCAGAAGGGGCGCGGCGGCAGCTGAGAGGACCTGCGCCAGTTCGTCGAACCACCCGTCGCCCGAGGTCGTGGCCCGGCGCATCAGCATCACCTGCCGCGCCGGCTGCGGCTTTGGAAACGGGATGGCGGCTAGACCGGGCGCGGCCGCCAGTTCCTGCCGCCGGGCGATCTGGGGCAGGAAGGTCAGTCCCATGTCCTGCGCCGCCAGCCGGCACAGCGTGGCCAGCGAGGCCGCGCCCAGGTCCAAGCGACTGCTGCGGCGGCCCAGTCCGCAAACCTCCAGCGCCTGATCGCCCAGGCAATGCCCTTCGTCCAGCAGCAGCAGCTGGCCGGGATCCAGCGACCGGGGCTGAATCGCTCCGGCATCCAGAGCGGCAATGCGGCCGGTGCTGCCCGCCAGCAGGAAGGGATCGGTGAAGAGGGCCACGGCCTCGACCGAAGCGTCCGGCGGCGGCGTTGCCACCACGATCGCGTCCAGGCGCCCGCCTGCCAGCTCCTCCAACAGCTGATCGGTCTGCGCCTCGCGCAGGTGCAGGTCCTGGCCGATCTGGCGCCCGCGCAAAACGGGCAGCGCCTCGGGCAGCAGATAGGGTGCGACGGTGGGGATCATCCCCAGCATCAGCCGTCCGCCCTGCCCCGGCTGGCGCATTGCCTGTTCCAGGTCGGTCATGGCGGCCAGCACCCGCAGGGCATGGCCTTGCAATGCCCTGCCTTGCGGCGTCAGCACGACACCCGCCGGCGTGCGTTCCACCAGACGCGCGCCGACAATCTCCTCCAGCGCGCGGATCTGCATCGACAGGGCCGGCTGGGTCACATGGATCGCGTCGGCCGCCCGGGTGAAGCTGCCGTGCTGGGCCAGAGCCAGGAAATAGCGCAGGTGGCGCAAGGCGATGTTCATAAGCAGCCCTGATCTTCTTCAGCAGAATTTACGATTTTAATTTATCCTGCGGGGGCTTCATCTTGCAATCGGCAAAACCGAAGCAAGGGACAACGTCATGAGCCAGCACCCCCCGTCCGACCGCCTGCGGATGACCACCACCGCAGGCGCCCCCATCGCCTCGAACCAGCACAGCGAGACTGCAGGCCCGCGCGGCCCGCTGCTGATGCAGGATTACCAGCTGCTTGAAAAGCTGGCGCACCAGAACCGCGAGCGGATCCCCGAACGTGTCGTCCATGCCAAGGGCTGGGGCGCCTTCGGCACCTTCACCGTGACGAACGACATCACGCAGTTCAGCTGCGCCTCGATCTTTTCGCAGGTCGGCAAGACGACCGAGATGCTGGCCCGCTTTTCCACCGTGGCGGGAGAGAACGGCGCCGCCGACCACGAACGCGACGTGCGGGGCTTTGCGCTGAAGTTCTATACCGACGAAGGCAACTGGGACGTGGTGGGCAACAACACGCCCGTCTTCTTTGTCCGTGATCCGCTGAAGTTTCCCGACTTCATCCACACGCAAAAGCGCCACCCGCGCACCAACCTGCGCAGCGCGACGGCCATGTGGGATTTCTGGGGCCAGCACCCCGAATCGCTGCACCAGGTCACCATCCTGATGTCGGATCGTGGACTGCCGCAGGACCCGACCTTCATGAACGGCTATGGCAGCCACACCTATTCCTTCTGGAACAAGGACGGCGCGCGGTTCTGGGTCAAGTTCCACTTCAAGACCCAGCAGGGCCACCGTTTCTACACCAATGGCGAGGCCGCCGAGATCATCGGCCACACACGCGAAGGCTATCAGGAGGCGCTGTTCGGCAAGATCGAGACCGGCCAGTTCCCGCGCTGGAAGATGTTCGTCCAGGTCATGCCCGAGACGGATGCCGAACGGACGCCCTATGACCCGTTTGACCTGACCAAGGTCTGGCCGCACGGGGACTATCCGCTGATCGAGGTGGGCGAGTTCGAGCTGAACCGGAATGCCGACAACTATTTCGCGCAGATCGAGCAGGCGGCCTTCAGCCCCTCTAACAAGGTGCGCGGCATCGGCTATTCGCCCGACAAGATGCTGCAGGCCCGCGTCTTCAGCTATGCCGATGCCCACCGCTATCGCCTTGGCACGCATTACGAGCATCTGGCCGTCAACGCGCCCAAATGCCCGGTTCACCATTACCACAAGGACGGCCAGATGAACTTCTTCGGGCATCGGGCCGGCAACCCCGACGCCTATTACGAGCCGAACAGCTTTGGCGGGGCGGTCGAGGACCCCACCTTCGCCGAGCCGCCGCTGCGGATCTCGGGCGAAGCCGGGCGTCACGCGCACCAGCAGCAGCTGGACGACTATGCCCAGCCTCGCGCATTGCACGACACGGTCCTGACCGAGGATGAGCGCGGGCGTCTCTACAAGAACCTGGCCGCTGCCATGGAAGGTGCGAAGGAGGCCATTGTCCAGCATGCGCTGGAGCATTTTGACCGCATCAGCCCCGCCTATGGCGCAGGCATCCGCGCCGCCCGAGCCGAACTGGCGCACAAGCACCAGCACGCGGCCGAGTGACAGGACCAGAAGGGGGCGCCTGGCCGGGCGCCCCTTTTCCACATCAGCCGATCAGCGGCATGCCCTTGCCGTAGGTTTCGGCATAGTGGCGCTCCAGCCGCATCAGGGCCAGGCGCAGCACGATCTTGCCCGAGCGCGCGGACCATCCCAAGCGACGCTCGGTCAGCTCGATCCCCTCCAGGAAGCAGCAGACGCGCAGGACGATGTCCCCCATGCCCGGCCCCAGGTCGCGCAGGGCCACGGCCACCCGGTCGCGCGCCGATTCCGATCCGCCGCGATAGCCCGATCCGCCGCGCGACACGTCGATCCCCGAGGTCATGAACCCGTCCCAGTTCTGCGTGATCCGCGGCCCCATTTGGGCCAGTTCGAAATCCTCGCGGAGGCGTTCGCCGGCCGCGACCATGCCGGGCGTCAGGAAGGCCTGTCCCAGGTGATCGCGGCGCCGCGCCAGGATCAGCAACGGGCTTTCGGCGATATTGACGCGCGCATGGCGCCTGCGGCCGTCCTCGGGGTCCTCGATGACGCGCTTTTCCCAAACCCGATGCCGGTCTGCATGATCGAAGGTCGCCGGTGCCTCGGCCATGCCGGCAGGCTCTTCCGCCTGCACGCGTTCCGCATCGGCAAAGGAGGAGCTGCCCAGCAAGGCGCTGCGCTGCTGCGGCGAACGCAGCATGTCACGAAGCGCCTCGCGCCCACCCGGCGCGATCACATAACGCTGCAGGCGCCCGGACTGGCGCGACTGCACGACCCAGCCCTTCAGCGCCATCATCTCGGCCAAGGCACGGTCCAGGACGGCGGTACGGATGTCGTCGCGGGTCACGATCGCCTTGTCCATCCCCGGCGCCGAAGCCATGACGGCCCCCGGCTCGGCCAGGCGGCGGAGCACCCGCAGCGCGGCGCGATCGTCCAGCGGCGCGGCCGGGCCCGGCCGGGGCGACAGGGCGCCGTCCACCAGCGGATCATCGCGACGCGCCTCAAAGCGCCGGATGCGTCGCAGGATGGTCGAGGCATGGCACCCCGCCTCGCGCGCCAGCGCCCGGATCGACTGTCCCTGCTCGACATGCCGCAGATACAGCTGCGCGTCCTCGGTCAGATCGTCCCGGGCAGCGGCTGATGTCTGCCCTTGGGAACGGTGTTCCGCCACGCCAGAGTCGAAAGCGAAGTCACCGGCCAAAATTGTCATGGGTAAGGTCCCTTGTCGTCCTGGAGCAGTCCGGCAGATGACCACCCTGGGTTGATGTTTGTTCTGTGGTTAACAGAATGTTTCTGCACATAGCCGCAACATTCCCTAACAATTCCTAAAGAAATATTGCTGCTGCGCACGCTGTCCGCAGGGTTTGGGCAACACATGTTGAGGTTGTGTGAAGTTGGTCATGTCGCTGACCTAAGGACCTGACCATGACCGTATCCTCGAATGTCATCATCTTCCGCCCGCGCCCTGCCAGTCACGGGCTGCGCCGTCCCGGCACCCTGATCCGCGCCGCTCGCGAAGGTCAGCGCAGCTGGAAACGTGAACGCGACCTGGTGCGCCTGCTGCGCGCCGACCGCTGCCCTGTGCCGGGTGCGGCCCTGTCGCGACTGCGCGCAGAGGAGGAGATCTTGAACGACCAGCGCGTCAGTCGTGCAGCAGAATACAATCTTCAGCGCCACGTCATGCTGATGATCGCGATCCTGGCCGAGATGCGGGCTGCCGTCGCCGCCGCGCCGCAGCCGATGATCGCCGCGGAATGATCATCGGCACTTGGCCCGGAAGCGGCTTAGGGACGTCCCGGACCGGGGCCTGCTTGATCCCAGTTCCCAGCTCCCGGTTTCCGGGCATGAAGCAGCGCATCCTCTGCACCTTGTCCCATCAAATCGCCCTCCTGAACAAGGAGACCCGCCCGACAATCCTGTAGCAGCAGCCCCTCACCTTCGGCGAGTTGCACCCCGATGTTCATCATCCCCTCTGCGTTGGGAACGGGCAGGCCCGACCAAAGCAGAGGGTCAGATCGGCAGGCTTCCTTCGGATGTGTTGGCTAGGTTGCCTCCCGGGGGATCCGGAAAAACATCGGTGGCAAACGGGCAAACTTGGTCGATGCCGGCGAAGTCGCCCGCCGTATTCATCGTGGAGGCCAGAAACGTATGCCTATGAGCAGCGTCTGCCGTCTTCCCGTCCCGGCCCGATCGGGCGGCGGCCAATGGCTCTAGTGCAGCAGCAGCCGATCAGGGGCGGCATGCTCCGTACCCGCGCGGTCCATGAGGATGCCGCCTTTGGCCACAATCGCCGAGACGCGCACGTGTCCCGCAACGTGCGCAGCGAGAAGAAAATCTTAACCTCTTTCTGACAAGTTGATCCTGCCCGGGTCGCATCTCTGATCCGGATCCTCCTCCCTGTTGGACTGCCGCGCCCTCGGGCGCGGCTTTTTTGTGATGACGGCCCAGTGCGCGGACAGTTGACGGATCACGACGACGCGACTAGCGTGCAACCCAATGATGACCGGCCAGTCCGGCAGGGAGAAGGCGCAATGCGCCCGGGGCCGTGGCGAAAGCTGCGGCCTTTTCTATTTCGGGGTTTGGGCGGTTCCTTGCGCAACCCGTCTCCAGAGCCGGGCGGGTCAAGCCATGGTGAAGGCACCTGCGCCGCGTTGGGCCTGACAAGGGACGCGCGCCGTGCTAAATCCCGGCCAATGCTTTGAGCAAAGGGAAGAAACCACGATGTCTTTGAAACCTTCGCACGCGCTGCTGGCGGCTCTTGCCCTGGTTGCCGGTCCGGCATTCGCCCAGGACACTGTCCCCGCAGCCCCGGCTGAGACCCCCGCTGCCGAACAGCCGGCCGAGGCTGCCCCTGCCGGCGCCGATGCCCCGGCAGCAACCCAGGCGGCTCCTGCGGCCGGCACGGACGCTGCACCTGCAGCAGGAACGGAAGCTGCAGCGCCTGCCGAACCTGCGGACACCCCCGCCGCAGCGACGGATGACACGCCAGCTCCCGATGCAGCCCCCGCGGATGCGGCCACGGCCGATGCCGAACGTCCGGGGTCTTACTACCCCAAGTCGGAACACGGCGACTGGACCATCCGCTGCATCCGCGCGGGCGAGGGCAAGGACCCTTGCGAGATGTACAAGCTGCTGACGGACGAGGATGACAACGCGGTCGCGGAACTGACCTTGATCCCGCTGTCGAACGGCAATGTCGCAGCGGGCGCCACGCTGGTCGCGCCGCTGGAAACCGACCTGATCGAGGGGCTGGGCTTCCAGGTGAACCGCGGCGAGATGCGCGGTTATCCATTCAGCTTCTGCGCGCCGGTCGGCTGCGTCTCGCGTCTGGGATTTACCGAGGCCGAGCTGAATGGCCTGAAGCGGGGTCGCGAAGCGGCCATCCAGTTGCTGCCCTTCGGCGGCGATCCCAAGAACCCGGTGCGCCTGGTCATGTCGCTGAGCGGCTTCACCGCCGCCTTCGACGAATTGACCGCCTATGCTGCCGAACCCGCGCCCGAACCCGCCGCTGATGCGGGGGCCGAGGCCGAAGAGGCTGCTCCGGCTGAGTAAACTGCCCAACGTCGAAAACCGCGCCGGAAGGCGCGGTTTTCATCGGCGCATATCAGGCACGCCGCAGCGCGATCACCGCATTCAGCCCGCCAAAAGCAAAGGCGTTCGACAGGACCGCATCAACGCGGGCCTCCCGCGCCTCGTTCGGCACCACGTCCAGCCCGCATTCGGGGTCCGGCTCCTGGTAGCCGATGGTGGGGGCGATGACCCCGTCCCGCAGCGCCATGATGCAGGCCAGCAGCTCGACCGCGCCGGTGCCGCCAATGAGGTGCCCATGCATGGACTTGGTCGACGACATCATCAACCGGTCCGCATGATGCCCGAAGGCATGGGCGACGGCCGCGCATTCGGTCTTGTCATTCGCCGCCGTGCCGGTGCCATGGGCGTTGATATAGCCGATCTCGTCCAGGTTCAGACCGGCATCCACGATGGCGCCGGTGATGGCACGCTCGGCCCCCTGGGCCGAGGGCATGACGATGTCCTGCGCGTCCGAGGACATGGCAAATCCCACCACCTCGGCCAGGATCTGCGCCCCCCGCGCACGCGCATGTTCGTATTCCTCAAAGACAAATACCCCCGCGCCCTCGCCCTGCACCATGCCGTTGCGGTTGGCACTGAAGGGGCGGCAGGCGTCCTTGGACATGACGCGCAGCCCCTCCCATGCCTTGACGCCGCCAAAGCACAGCATCGCCTCGGACCCGCCGGACAGCATCACGTCGGCCGCACCCGCACGCACCATCTGGAAGGCTAGCCCCATCGCATGGTTCGAACTGGCGCAGGCGGTGGCCACGGTAAAGGCCGGTCCGCGCAGGCCAAACTCCATGCTGACATGGCTGGCGGCGGCGTTGTTCATCAGCTTGGGCACCACGAAGGGATGGACGCGGTTCTTCCCCTCCTCGTACACGGCACGATAATTCTCGTCCCAGGTGTTCAGGCCGCCCCCTGCCGTGCCCAGGATGACGCCCGCCCGCAGGCCAAGCGCACCTTCGAAATACAGGCCCGCTTCCGCGACTGCCTGCTTGGCGGCCAGCAGCGTGAATTGCGTGAACTTGTCGTAGAGCAGGATCTGCTGGCGGTTGAAGTAGGTCTCCGGCGTCCAGTCGTGGATCTGCGCGCCGATCTGGATCGACAGGCGCTCCACGTCGCGGAACTCCAGCTGGGTGATGCCGCAGCGGCCCTCGCGGAATGCCTCCATCGTGCTGGGCACGTCATGGCCAAGCGCGTTGATGGTGCCCGCCCCGGTGATGACCACGCGGCGCAGCCCGCCCCGGCCCGAAAGGTCGCCGGCGGCGGAAACCGCAGGCGCCGCGATGCCGGCATCGACCAGCGCTTCGGCCGGCACGTCGCCGGCCCTGGGTGTCTTGCTCATCCGTCCTTTTCCGCCACCAGCCGCTCCACCGCGGCGATGATCGTGCCCATGTTGGAGATGTCGAACTCGGACTTTTCGGGTTCGTTGGCGTTGAAGGGAACGCTGATGTCGAACTCCTCCTCGATCGCAAAGATCGATTCGACCAGCCCCAGGCTGTCGATCCCCAATTGCTGGGGCGTGGCGTCGTCCGTCACCTCTGCCGGATCAAGCATCGCCTGTTCGGCGATGATGGCACGGATACGCTGTCTGATGTCGTCGGTCATGTGGCCTCCTGTTCAGCCCTTTTCCAACAGGCGTGTAACGGTTTCCTGAAGTTTTGACAGCTGTTGCGCGAATCGCGGCAGCCGACGCATCGCCTTCTGGATTTCCATCTGGGTTTCCATCTTGACCGCCGGATTGCCCAGGATGACCCGCCCGGCCGGCACACGGGTGAAGATTTTGGTCGCCCCGCCCGCGATCACGTCGTCGCCGATCTCGATATTGTCCGAAACCCCGACCTGACCCGCCAGCACCACGCGGTCGCCCACGCGCGACGAACCGGCAATGCCGACCTGGCCGCACAACAGGCAGTCGCGGCCAACCACGACGTTGTGGCCCAGATGCGCAAGGTTGTCGATCTTGGTGCCCGAGCCCACCTGCGTGGCGCGGATGGTGCCGCGGTCGATGGTGGAATTCGCGCCGACCTCGACATCGTCGCCCAGTTCGACCCCGCCAAGCGAATGGATGCGTGTCCAGTGCTGGGCCTTGATCTCGGTCCGGCTGCCCAAGGTGCGGCGGATTTCCTCGATGCCCGATTCCTCGGGGGTGACAAAGGAAAAGCCGTCGCTGCCGATCACCGCATTCGGCTGCACGATCAGACGATTGCCTGCCGTGACGCCATGCGCGATCCTGACGCCAGGATGCAGCAGCGCACAGGCTCCGATCCGGCTGCCGCGGCCGATGCTGACATGCGACCCGATCCGGGCGCGCGGCCCGATGCGGACATCCGCGCCGATGATGGCAAAGGCGCCGACCGATGCCCCCTCGCCCAGTTCGGCCGTCGGATCGACGATGGCCGTCGGATGGATGCCCTCCGCGATGTCGGGTCCTTGATCGAAGGCGCGGGTCAGTCCCGCCATCACCAGCCGGGGGCGGGGCGCAAAGATCGCGGCCTTCAGCGCATAGGCCTCGGGGTCCATCCCCTCGGCCAGGATCGCGATGCTGCCGGGGCGCAGCGCCTCGGCATAGCGCGGGGACATGGCCAGTGCGATCCGGCCGCCCTCGGGACCAACCGGCCCAACGCTGGCGGGTTCTCCGGCACCCGTCACGCGGATCGTCAAGTCACCCCAGCTGCGCGCCTCCAGAGCCCGCGCCAACTCATCCATCGTCACGGCCATGGTGCCCCCTTTCAGACAGGCACTTAGCCTGTTTGAACCCGTCGTTCCAGCCCAAGCGGCCGCAGCTTATGTCACAAAGGAGGGGGCAAAGGCTCAGCCTGCCGCAGCCGCACCTTCCGCCTGCAGCACCTGCCAGATGCGGGCATCCCGGCCATAGATGTCGTCCAGCAGCCGCACCCGGCCCGAGGCGTCCGGCCAGGCGGTGAAATAGACCAGGTGGACCGGCACGGCGGGACGCAGCTTCAGCCAGGTCTCGCGGCCGCTGTCGCGGGCCCGGGCATAGACGCCGTCCGGATCGTCGGTCTGGCGCGACAGCAGCGCATGGGCCAGGTCGACCGGATCGCCGATGCGGATGCAGCCGTTGGAATAGGCGCGGACGGCATTGCCGAAGAGGTGCTTGGTCGGCGTGTCGTGAAGATAGATGTTCCAGGGGTTCGGGAAGATGAACTTGACCGCGCCCAAGGCATTGTCGTCACTGGGCTTCTGGCGCAGCCGGAAGGGGAAATTGGCGGCCGTGTACTGGGAAAAATCGATCCCGTCGCGCGACAGGACGCGCCCGCCCCGGTCCACCACGTCCAGGTGAGAGACGGCATGCCGATCCGCCCGCAGCTTTGGCAGGTAGTCCCGCACCGCGATCGAGCGCGGGACGTTCCAGCTGGGATTGACGACCAGGTTCGACATCATCTCGCTGAATTCGGGCGTGCGCATGTCCGACGTGTCCTTGCCCACCACGCTGCGGGTACGGAACACCTCCTGTCCGCCCTCGACGATGGTGGTCGAGAATTCGGGGATGTTCACCCAGACATGGCGCGCATCCAGATCCTCGCCCGCCATCCAGCGCAGCCGCTCCAGCGCAACGATGATGGCGCGCCGACGCACGCCTTCGACCGAGGGGCCGTCGCCGTTCAGCATGGCGATGGTGCGGGGGCCTGCGACACCGTCATCGGGAAGGCCAGCCGCCCGCTGATAGGCGGCGACGGCACCCGAGAGCGCCATGTCATAACGGGTCGGATCCTGAGCATCACTGCCGAAACCGATCGCCCGAAGGCGCGCGCGCAGCGGCACCACCCCCTGCCCCTGCATGCCCACCCGCCACAATGCCTCCGGCGCGCGCGGCATGTCCGCCGGAGCCACCAGGTCCTCACGCCCGGCCAGGGCCTCCTGCAGGGCCAGATAGGCAGGATGCCGGGGGGCCGCCTCGGCAAAGACAGTCGCAGGGTCGGACGCCTGCTGCAGGCGCGTCAACAGGTCGGGAATCGAGGGGCGATGCGGCTCGCGCTTGATCTCGGGATCGGCACTGGACGGGGTCAGGACGCCGCCGGTCAGGTCGCGCAGCAGCTTTGCCGCCTGCCGGGCATATGCGATTTCATCCGACAAGGCCGCCGGACGATCCGAGAGCGTCTGCGGCGCATAGCGTGCCGAGGGAATCCCGTGCCGGGGCATCGAATCGATTGCGGCCTTCAGGGCGGCCCGCCGGGGGGCATTTTCGCTTCCCAGGAACAGCGGGCTGAGCCCGTTGGCGCCGTAGAAGGCCGCCAGATCCGGGTCGTCGGCCACAGCACGCGCCAGTTCCATCTGCGGCGCACTGAAATGGAGGCGTGGCGCCGCTGCAACGCCCAAGGATGCGGCACGATCCTGGGCACCGACGGGCAGCGCCGCGCTGACGGATGCAACCCCAAGTAGAATCGCCAGAAAAACCCCAGACCGCCTCTTGGCCATGTCCCACCTATCCAATTCTTCGCTCACTGTCCCATATTTCGCCTGCAGCCGCCACATCACATCCCCTTGATCCTGCAGCCGATTTTATTTCGTTGCCCATGCGCCACAGCTGCGGAACCGATTTGTCACAGCCTTGGCATTTCGGCGAAAAGCTGCCGAAAAACGCGTGGTTCCAACGCAACCCAGCAGAATCTGTTTCTTGACGCACAGTCTTTTGACATAATGTTCACAAGTCGGGGATAAACCACGACATGCCGCGATGCGTCGCGGGCTTTAAAAAACGAAGCAGGACAGGCGATCTGACATGACAATGGACCTTATCTCCCGTCGCGGCATTCTTGGTGTCTTCGCGGCCACCTCGGTTGTGGCGGCTCCGGTGATGGCCAATGCCTTCGGGTTTCTTCGCGGCGCAGGCGACATGCGGCGGGTCCGGATGTATTCCGGACGGACCGGCGAAAGCCTTGACACCGTCTACTGGGTGGACGGCAAGTATATTCGCGAATCCTTGAACGAGATCAACATTTTCATGCGCGACTGGCGCACGGGTGAAGTGATCGGGATCGACCCGCGCACGGTTGATGTCGCGGCGGCCTCGGCCCGGCTGCTGCAGACCAACGAACCCTACATGATGCTGTCGGGCTATCGCTCGCCCCGCACCAACGCGATGCTGCGCCGCCAGTCCAGCGGTGTGGCCCAGAACTCCCTGCACATGACCGGCAAGGCCGCCGACCTGCGGCTGAAATCGCGCTCGGTCGGGCAGATGTACCAGGCGGCCATGGCCTGCCGCGCCGGCGGCGTCGGCCGCTACAGCCGTTCCAACTTCGTGCACATGGACTGCGGTCCGGTCCGCTCCTGGGGCAGTTGATCTTCGACGCACAGGCTGATGCCCGAAAAACGCTTTCTGCCTCGCGGTGGATGGCGTTTTTTACTTTCTGCCCCAAGGCCGTCCGGGCTTGTGCCCGAGTGACGCAAAAGGCATCTACGTCCTTGTAACATTCTCTCACGATCGGACCTGCATGAGCCTTCTCCAATCCCGTCGCTTCAAGACCGCCAAGAAGATCCAGGCCGCGGCGGTGGAGCTTGCGGTCCGTGACGGACTGGCCAATGTCACGACCGAGGCGATTGCGCGGCATGCCGAGATCAGCACCCGCACCTTCTTCAACTATTATCCCTACAAGGAAGCGGCCTTGATGGGCCCGCCCCCGGATTATCCGCCCGAAGCCTCCGAGACCTTCGTGGCCGGCAAGGGCCGGCTGATCGACGACCTCTCGGCACTGATCGAGGCGCATCTGATGCGCTTTCTGGACGAGCGCGAGATGATCGGCCACATGCTGGCGCTGAGCAGCAGCGACCCCAAGCTGGAGGCACTGCTGAACAGCACGATGCTGGCGCGCCGGGCGCAGATGCGCGCGCTGCTGCACCGCCGCCTGCCGGGCTCGGACGAGCGCCTGATCGAGATCCTGGCCGCCGCGATCATCGCGGCCACCAATGCCGCGACCAAGGATTGGGTGGCGGGCACGCGCGATGACTTCATCACCGCCGCGCGCGAGAACATCGCCCTGATCCTGACCGCGGCCGAGATGCTGGACAAGCCGGCCGCCTAGGGCGTCAGCAGCTTTCGGTAAAGCGCGTCCAGAAAGGCGCCGCCTTCCTGGATCGGGTCTCTGCCGGGACCCAGGACTGCGCGGACCTGGATCTCGAAATCAGCATAATGCTGCGTCATTGCCCAGATGGAAAAGATCAGGTGACGCGGATCGGTGCGCGCCAGCTTGCCCTGATCCATCCAGCCTTCCAGCACGGCCACCGCACGCTCGACGATCTCGCGCAGGCCACCGCCCAGGATCTGGGTCAGGTGAGGGGCGCCCTGCAGGATCTCATAGGCGAAAAGGCGGCTTTCCCGGGGAAAGTCCCGCGACATCTGCAGCTTGGCCTGCACATAGCCCAGCACCTCGGTCAGGGGGTCCCCCTCGGCGTCGATCTGCTGCATGGGGGCCAGCCACATGTCCAGAAGCGTGGTCAGCAGCGTCTTGTGGATGTCGTCCTTGGAGGCGAAGTAATACAGCACGTTCGGCTTGGAGAGTCCGGCCAGCCGCGCGATCTGGTCGATCGTCGCACCCCGGAAGCCGTTGGCCGAAAAGGCCTCCAGCGCGCTTTGCAGGATCAGGTCTCGGTTCTTCTGCTGGATCCGTGTCATCGGGGGCACCGTCGCGTCCGTCATCGCCCCTCCTGCTGCGGCCTGATCCGAATTTGGGCAGTTCCGTTCCATTTGTCACGCGCCCTGTCAGGAAGCTTGACTGACATCCGCCCCGTGCTAGCGTCATTCTGACCGTTTGGTCAAGAATGCGCCGGAAAGATCCGCCCTCGACCCGGATGCCGTCCGGAACAAAGCGGCCGGGCCCTGCGGCGCAACCCATCAAGCCTATCCTGCGACAGAACGGGAAGGCCAGACAGGAAGGACGAAGGATGAGCGACGACGGCGCCGTGATGGTGGCTGCGAACATGACGGTCGACGGCGACCGGCTGTGGGACAGCCTGATGGAGATGGCGCAGATCGGCCCCGGCATCGCGGGCGGCTGCAATCGCCAGACCCTGACGGATGCCGATGCCGAGGGTCGCACCCTGTTCCGGCGCTGGTGCGAGGAGGCCGGGATGACCATGGGCCTCGACAGGATGGGCAACATGTTCATGCGCCATGACGGCGCCGAGCCCGACCTGGACCCCGTCTATGTCGGCAGCCACCTGGACACCCAGCCCACGGGCGGCAAATATGACGGCGTTTTGGGGGTGCTGGCGGGGCTGGAGGTCATCCGCTCGATCCGCGACCTGGGCATCCGGACGCGGCGGCCCATCGTCGTGACGAACTGGACGAACGAAGAGGGCGCGCGTTTTGCTCCCGCGATGCTGGCCTCGGGCGTCTTTGCAGGTGTGCTTACCGAGGATTATGCCAACAGCCGCACCGATGCGGAGGGCAAGCGCTTTGGCGACGAGTTGGACCGGATCGGTTGGCGCGGAGAGGAGGCTCCGGGCGATCGCAGGATCCACGCAATGTTCGAATATCACATCGAGCAGGGCCCGATCCTGGAAGCCGAGGGCAAGCAGATCGGCGTCGTCACGCATGGCCAGGGGTTGTGGTGGCTGCAGGTCACGCTGACCGGCAAGGATGCGCATACCGGATCGACGCCGATGGAGATGCGGGTCAACGCAGGCCTTGGCATGGCGCGGATCATCGAGGCGGTGCACCGCATCGCCATGGACCATCAGCCGAATGCCGTGGGGGCTGTGGGTCAGGCGAACCTGTTCCCGAACAGCCGCAACGTGATCCCCGGCAAGGCGGTGTTCTGCATCGATTTCAGGTCGCCTGACCTGGAAAAGCTGACGGCGATGCGCTCGAGGCTGGAGGCCGAGGCGGCCGAGATCGCGCGGGGCCTTGGCCTGGGCATCGAGATCGAGCCGGTCGGGCATTTCGACCCGGTCACGTTTGATCCGGACCTGGTCGACAAGGTCCGCAATGCGGCCGAAAGGCTGGGCCTGAGTCACATGGATATCGTGTCAGGCGCGGGGCATGATGCCTGCTGGATCGCCAAGGTCGCGCCGACCGTGATGATCATGTGCCCCTGCGAGGGCGGGCTGAGCCACAACGAGGCGGAGGCGATCACCCCGGCATGGGCCAAGGCCGGCGCGGATGTGCTGCTGCATGCGGTGCTGGACGCTGCCGAGATTGTCCGCTGAGCCGGTCAGGGAACCATATGCCCGCATGACGCGGACGGGCGCCCGGGGGTTCACCCCACGGACCCCAAGGAATTTGCACAACGAAGAAGAGGGATGCCATGAGCACGGTCATCAGGGGCGGAACCATTGTCACGGCGGATCTGAGCTATGCAGCGGATGTGCTGATCGAGGATGGCAGGATCACGGCGATCGGTCAGGGGCTGACGGGCGACAGGGTTCTGGACGCCACGGGCTGCTATGTCATGCCGGGCGGGATTGATCCCCACACGCATCTGGAAATGCCCTTCATGGGCACCTATTCCGCCGATGACTTCGAGAGCGGCACGCGGGCGGCGCTGGCGGGCGGCACGACCATGGTGGTGGATTTCGCGCTGCCTTCGCCAGGCCAGGGTCTGCGGGACGCGCTGCAGATGTGGGACAACAAGTCGGGCCGTGCGCATTGCGACTACAGCTATCACATGGCGGTGACCTGGTGGGGGCAGCAGGTGTTCGACGAGATGCAGGCGGTGGTGGATCGCGGCATCACCAGCTTCAAGCATTTCATGGCCTACAAGGGCGCGTTGATGGTGAATGACGACGAGTTGTTCGCCTCGTTCCGCCGGGTGGGCGACCTGGGCGGCATCGCCATGGTCCATGCCGAGAACGGCGATGTGGTGGCGGAGCTCTCGGCACGGCTGCTGGCCGAGGGGAACACCGGCCCCGAGGCGCATGCCTATTCCCGCCCCCCGCAGGTCGAGGGCGAGGCCACGAACCGCGCGATCATGGTGGCCGACATGGCGGGCGTGCCGCTGTACGTGGTCCATGTCAGCTGCGAGGACAGCCACGAGGCGATCCGCCGCGCGCGTGCCCAGGGCAAGCGCGTCTGGGGCGAGCCGCTGATCCAGCACCTGACCCTGGACGAATCCGAATATTTCAACACCGACTGGGACCACGCCGCGCGTCGCGTGATGTCGCCGCCCTTCCGCAACAAGATGCACCAGGACAGCCTCTGGGCCGGATTGCAGTCGGGCAGCCTGTCGGTGGTGGCGACCGATCACTGCGCCTTTACAACCGACCAGAAACGCACCGGCATCGGCGACTTTACCAAGATCCCCAACGGCACCGGGGGCCTGGAGGACCGGATGCCGATGCTGTGGACGCATGGGGTCGGCACGGGGCGGCTGACGCCGAATGAGTTCGTGGCCGCGACCTCGACCAACATTGCCAAGATCCTGGGCATGTATCCGAAAAAGGGCGCCGTGCTGGTCGGGTCGGATGCCGACCTGGTGGTCTGGGACCCCGAGGCCGAAAAGACCATCAGTGCGGGCAGCCAGCAATCGGCGATCGACTACAACGTCTTCGAGGGCCAGCAGGTCAAGGGCCTGCCGCGCTTTACCCTGACCCGCGGTGTGGTGGCCGTGACCGAGGGCAAGGTCGACAGCCGCGAAGGGCATGGCGAATTCGTCGCGCGCGAGCCGCGCGGCACCGTCAACCGGGCGCTGAGCGCCTGGAAGGAACTGACCGCGCCGCGCCCCGTCCCGCGTGGCGGTATTCCGGCAAGCGGGGTCTGAGTTGAGCGTGATCGAAGCCCAGGGCGTCAGCCTGACCTTCCAGACCGCGGACGGCCCGGTCCATGCGCTGAAGGACGTGAACCTCTCCGTCGCCCCCGGCGATTTCGTCAGCTTCATCGGCCCGTCGGGCTGCGGCAAGACCACCTTCCTGCGCAGCATAGCGGCGCTGGAGACCCCCACCGGCGGCGCCCTGCGCGTGAACGGGATGGAACCGGACGCGGCGCGGCGGGCGCGGGCCTATGGCTATGTCTTCCAGGCGCCGGGGCTCTATCCCTGGCGCACCATTGCGGGCAACATCTCGCTGCCGCTGGAGATCATGGGCTTTTCCCGCGCCGAACGGGCCGAGCGCGTGGCCCGCGTCATGGACCTGGTCGAACTGTCGGGCTTTGGCGGCAAGTTTCCCTGGCAGCTGTCGGGGGGCATGCAGCAGCGCGCCAGCATCGCCCGCGCCCTGGCCTTCGACGCCGACATCCTGCTGATGGACGAACCCTTCGGCGCCCTGGACGAGATCGTGCGCGACCGGTTGAACGAGGCGCTGCTGGCCCTGTGGCGCAAGACCGGCAAGACCATCGGCTTTGTCACCCATTCGATCCCCGAGGCGGTCTATCTCTCGACCAGGATCGTCGTGATGTCGCCCCGCCCCGGCCGCATCACCCGCGTGATCGACAGCCCCCTGCCCCCGGAGCGCCCGCTGGAGATCCGCGACACGCCGGAATTCATCGCCTTGGCCCACGAGGTCCGCGAGGGGCTGCGCGAAGGGCACAGCTATGACTGACGCGGTCCTGAACGCCCCGGTGGCACGGCGGCTGCGGCTGCCGACGGGGGACCTGCTGCCGATCCTGACCGTGCTGCTGGTGATCGTCGGGGTCTGGTATCTGGGCGCGATCCGCATGAACGCAGCCTGGGAACGCGATCAGGCAGCCCGCGCGGGGGTGGAACTGACCCTGCCCGACCTGGTCGCGCGCACGCTGTCGCAGGACCGGCCCGTCCTGCCCGCGCCGCACCAGGTGGCGGTGGGGCTGTGGGAGGGGGTCGCGGGCCAAGCCATCACCTCGCGCCGCAGCCTGGTCTGGCATGCCTGGGTGACGCTGTCGGCCACGCTGGCGGGCTTCGCGATGGGCACCGCGGCCGGCATCCTGCTGGCGGTGGGGATCGTCCACAGCCGCAGCATGGACCAGTCGGTGATGCCCTGGGCCGTGGCCAGCCAGACGGTCCCGATCCTGGCCATCGCGCCCATGGTCATCGTGGTCCTGGCCAGCGCAGGCGTCACCGGGCTTCTGCCCAAGGCGATCATCGCGGCCTGGCTGTCGTTCTTTCCGGTGCTGGTCGGCATGGTCAAGGGGCTGAGGACGCCCGACGCGATGCAGCTGGACCAGATGCGATCCTGGAGCGCCAGCCGCGCGCAGGTCTTTCTGCGGCTGCGGCTGCCCTCGTCCCTGCCCTACCTCTTTGCCAGCCTCAAGGTGGCGATCGCGGCGGCGCTGGTCGGCACGATCGTGGGCGAACTGCCGGCCGGTGCCACGGCGGGCCTTGGGGCGCGGCTGCTCTCGGGCAGCTATTACGGGCAGACGGTGCAGATTTGGGCGGCGCTGTTCGCGGCGGCGATCCTGGCCGCCGCGCTGGTCGCGCTGATCGGGCTGATCGAACGCGCGACGCTGAAGCAGATGGGGCTGTCCCGATGAGCGCGCTGCCGATCCTGGGCGTCTGGCTGGGCGGCCTGGCGCTGAACATCTGGCTGGCACGGTTCGAAACCCGCGCCACCCGCACCCTGGTCGCGGTGATCTTTGGCGCCACTGTCATCCTGCTGTGGGAAATGATCGTCCGGATCTATGCCGTGCCCGCCGTGATCCTGCCCGCGCCCAGCCAGATCGCCGACAGCTTCGTGGCCAACCGCGGCATCCTGTGGACGGACT
Source organism: Paracoccus sp. KKT209 (assembly GCF_055635455.1). The sequence continues at coordinate 1,604,356 of NZ_CM145758.1, read as the reverse complement.
TCGTGCAGACGATCCTGCGCGGCGCCCTGACCGGCTGGCTGATCGGGGCGGGGGCGGCGGTGCTGACCGCCATCGCCATCGACCGCAGCCCCTTCCTGCAGCGCGGGTTGCTGCCCATCGGAAACTTCGTCGCCGCCCTGCCCATCGTCGGCATCGCGCCGATCCTGGTCATGTGGTTCGGCTTTGACTGGCAGTCCAAGGCCGCCGTGGTCGTGGTCATGGTCTTCTTCCCGATCCTGGTGAACATGGTGGCGGGCCTTAAGGCCACCGACGCCATGCAGCGCGACCTGATGGCCAGCTGGGCCGCCCCCTATGGCGCCGCCCTGTGGAAGCTGCGCATGCCGGCCGCCATGCCGTTCCTGTTCAACGGGCTCAAGATCACCACGACGCTGGCGCTGATCGGGGCGATCGTCGCGGAATTCTTCGGCAGCCCGACGCGGGGCATGGGGTTCCGGATCTCGACCGCGGTGGGGCGGCTGGATCTGCCGCTGGTCTGGGCGGAAATTGTCGTAGCGGCGCTCGCGGGAACGCTGTTCTATGGGCTTGTCGCGCTGATCGAAAAGAAGGTGACGTTCTGGCACCCGTCGCAGCGCATATGAACGGGGCCGATGCCCCTCAACAGGAGAGTTAGGGAATGAAACGACTGATGATCTCGGCGGCGGGGCTGGCGCTGATGGCAGGGGCGGCCCAGGCCGAGGACCTGACGCTGCAGCTGAAATGGGTGACGCAGGCCCAGTTCGCGGGCTATTACGTGGCCCAGGACAAGGGCTTTTACGAGGAAGAGGGCCTGGACGTCACCATCCTGCCGGGCGGGCCGGACATCGCGCCGACGCAGGTCCTGGCGGGCGGCGGGGCCGATGTCATCGTCGAATGGATGCCCGCAGCCCTGGCCGCACGCGAAAAGGGCCTGCCGCTGGTCAACATCGCGCAGCCCTTCAAGGCCTCTGGGATGATGCTGACCTGCCTGAAGGAAAGCGGGATCGAGGACCCCAAGACCGATTTCGCGGGCAAGACCCTGGGCGTCTGGTTCGCGGGCAACGAATACCCGTTCCTCAGCTGGATGAACACGCTCGGCCTCTCGACCGAGGGCGGGCCCGAGGGCGTGACCGTCCTCAAGCAGGGCTTCAACGTCGATCCGCTGCTGCAGAAGCAGGCGGCCTGCATCAGCACCATGACCTATAACGAATACGGCCAGGTTCTGGACGCGGGCCTGTCCGAGGACGACCTCGTGACCTTTAAATACGAGGATCAGGGCGTGGCCACGCTGGAGGACGGGCTCTACGTGCTGGAAAGCACCCTGGAGGACCAGGCCAAGGTCGATGCCTTGGCCCGTTTCGTCCGCGCCAGCATGAAGGGCTGGGACTATGCCGCCCAGAACCCCGAGGAAGCCGCCGAGATCGTGCTGGAGAACGACGAATCCGGCGCCCAGACCATCGAGCATCAGACCCGCATGATGACCGAGATCGCCAAGCTGCTGGAAGGTTCGGACGGTCGGCTGGCCGAGGCGGATTACCAGCGCACGGTGGATATCCTGCTGTCGGGCGGATCGGACCCGGTGATCCAGGCCGCGCCCGAAGGGGCCTGGGTCCCGACGGTGACGGACGCCGCCTTCAACTGATCCCGGACCTCGGATCGGGAAAGGGCCGCCCCAGGGGCGGCCCTTTTGCTATTCCGCCGGCGCCGTCCGCGCCCGCTTCGTCTTTTGCCGCGAGGTCCGGCGCAGGCGGCGGCGGCCGTCCCAGGCCAGCAGCGTCGGCGTCAGCAGCAGCGTCACAGCGGTGGCGACCACCAGCCCGCCCGCGATGCCGGTGGAGAGCTGGATCCAGAACTGTCCCGAAGGCGCCCCGAAATAGAGATCGCGGCCCACGAAGTCGATCGTCATGCCCATCACCATCGGCAACAGCCCGATCACCGTGGTCGAGGCGGTCAGCAGCACCGGCCGGAAGCGTTCTGCCGCCGCGCGCCGGGCGGCACGGTCGGGGTCCAGGCCGTTGCCGATATGTTCGTTATAGGCATCGATCAGCACGATGTTGTTGTTCACCACCACCCCGGCCAGCGCCATGATGCCGATGCCGCTCATCACGATGGAAAAGGCCTCCTGCCGGATCATCAGGCCCAGGAACACCCCCGCGATCGAAAAGATGATCGCCGTCAGCACCAGGAAAGCCTGGTAGAAGCTGTTCATCTGGATCAGCAGGATGGTGAACATCAGGAAGATCGCGGCAACAAAGGCCCCCATCAGGAAGGTCATCGCCTCCTCCTGGTCCTCGATCTCACCGCCAAAGCTGACCTCGACGCCCTCGGGCAGGTCGGCCTGGTCGATGGCGGCGGCGATCCGGTCAAGTTCGGCCTGCAGCGTCGTCCCCGGCGCCAGATCGGCGGTCAGGGTCTGCGTCTCCCGCGAGGCGATGCGGGTGATGGCCGCGGGCGCGGGCGCCGGCACGATCTGCACTACGTTCGAGATCGGGACCTGCCCCGAGGGCACGGTCACCCGCAGCGCCGACAGGTTTTCCAGGTTCCGCTGCTCGGGCGGATAGCGCAGCGCGATATCCACCTCGTCATCGGCGAAATCGGGCAGATAGGTGCCCAGGTTCACGCCATTGGTCAGCAGCCGCACAGCCGTGCCGATGGTGTCCATGTCCACGCCATAGCGGGCGGATTCCTCGCGGTCGACGACCAGGCGGATCTCGGGATTGGGACGCGGCGTGTCATTGGCGATGTCGACGAAGCTGCCCATTTCGACCATCATCCGCTGGATCGCCTCGGCCGAGGCCTGAAGATCGGCGCGGTTGGTGGCGGACACCTCGATCTGGACCGGGCGGGACGCCGCCGGACCCGAGGCCGCGGCCTCGATCTGGATGCCGATGCCGGGCACTTGCGAGGCGGCCTGGCGCATCCTCTCGATGACCTCGTCCGACCCCGCCCGCAGGCGCCAGTCGGTGAACTCGACCTGGATCTGGCCGATCACGTCGCTGGGCAGGCTGGACCGGACCCGCTCCTCGACTGAGCCGATGGTCCGGGTATAGACCCTCTCGACCCCGTCAAATCCCAGCAGCTGGCGTTCCACCAGCCGCACCAGCTGATCGCTTTCCATGACCGACAGGTTGCCGTTGGCGGTCACCTGCACCTGTGCGCGTTCGGCATCGGTTTCGGGAAAGAACTCGACCCCGCGACCCAGCTGGCCATAGGCATAGAACACCACCAGCAGCATCAGGATCGACAGCCCCAGCGAGGCGCCGGGCCGCGCGATGGTCCAGCGCGAGAATCGGTTCATCACCGAGGGCACGTCGTCGGTCTCGGGTTCGGGCGACATGTCCTCGCCCCCGCCGCCCAGGATGGTGCCGGTGACCGGCACGAAGATCAGCGCCATCACCAGCGACATCAGCAGCGTGGCGATCATCGTGGCGGGCAGGTAGAACATGAACTGCCCCGCCAGTCCCGGCCAGAACAGCAGCGGAAAGAACACCGCCAGCGTCGTCGCGGTCGAGGCGATGATAGGCCAGGCCATGCGCTGCGCGGCCATCATGAAGGCCTGGACCTTGCCATGGCCCTTGGCGATCAGCCGTTCGCCCAGTTCCACGACGACGATGGCCCCGTCGACCAGCATGCCCACGACCAGGATCAGCGCGAACAGCACGATCACGTTCATGGTGTAGCCCAAGGCCCAGATGATCAGGATGCCGCCCAGGAACGACCCGGGGATCGCCACCGCCACCAGCAGCGAGGCGCGCACCCCCAGGAACAGCACCGTGACCAGCATCACCAGCACCACGGCGGCGATCACGTTGTTCTGCAGGTCCGACAGCAGGTCGCGCATCTCCTTGGACTGGTCATTCATGAAGACGATCGAAACCTGGTCGGGCCAGTCGGCCGAGGTGTCCTGCACGATCGCGCGGACCGCCTCGACCGTGTCGATGATGTTGGCGCCGGCCGACTTGCGCACGTCGATGGCCAGGGCGGGCCGGCCGTCGATGCGGGCAAAGCTGGTCGGGTCCTTGAAGGTCTGGCGCACCTCGGCCAAGTCCTGCACGCGCAGCACCGTGGGGCCGTTCACCAGGACGGGGATCGACATGATCTCGTCGATCTGAACCACGGTTCCGGGGATCGACACGCCAAGCCGCCCCGCGCCGGTGTCAAAGGCGCCCACCGCGATCAGCTGGTTGTTGGCCTGCACCGCCTGCGACAGCTGCCCCGGCGAGATGCCGTAGGTCTCCATCGCCAGCGGATCGACCAAGATCTCCAGCTGGTCTTCCCGCTCCCCGGTCAGGTCGGCCTGCAGGACGCCGCTGACCGTCTCGATCCGGTCGCTGAGGGCACGGCCAAGGCGGATCAGCTCGCGTTCGGGCACCTGTCCCGACAGGGCAACGGTCAGGATCGGAAAGGTCGACATGTCGATTTCGCGCACGAAGGGCCCGTCGGCGGCCGGCGGAATGTCCGGCTCGGCATCGTCGACGGCATCCTTGACCGATTGCAGCGCGGTGTCCTGGTCAAAGCCAGGTCGGAATTCCAGCGTGATCGAGGCAAAGCCTTCGGAGGCCACCGTCTCCATCCGCCGCAACCCGTCCAGCGCGTTCACCTTGCGCTCCACCGGCTCGGCCAGGAGCTTGGCGGCATCCTCGGCCGCGACGCCGCTATAGGTCACGTTGACGATGAAGATCGGAATATCGACCTCGGGCATCGATTCCTTGGGGATCGTGACATAGGCCATGAAGCCCGCCGCGATCAGCGCCACCATGGTCAGGATGATGGTCCGGGCGCGGGAAAAGGCGGCGGCGATCAGGGCGTTCATCGCCGTCCCCCTCAGTCGGCCGGCACGGGCGCGCGCGCCTCGGCGGCATTGGCGGCACCCAGCAACGCTGCGGCATCCTGCCCCGGGACGGGCATGGCCGCATCCATCGCCGCGTCGCCGGCCTCAGCCCCATCGCCGCCCAGCACACTGCGGAATTCCTCGGGCGTTTCGCTGATCCGCGCCTTCTGCCCGTCGTTCAGCGCGCCCTGCGAGATCGTGACAAGCCGCGCCTCCTCGGGCAGTCCGCTGACCCAGACCGCCTCGGCCAGCGCCTGAACGATCTCGATCGGCTGGAAGCGCAGCGTCTCGCCATCCTCGTCGACGGTAAAGACGCCGATCCGGCCCGCGTCATCCAGCCGGATCAGCGCCGGAGAGATGCGATGCGCCCGCTGCTCCTCCATGGGCAGGGAGATCTCGGCACTCAGACCGGCGGGGATCTGGCCATCGGGGTTCGGCACCTCCAGCTCGACGCGGAAGGTGCGCGTCTCCGAGGTCGCAACGGGCGCGATGAAGCTGACAACCGCCTCGGCCTTGCGCCCGCCCTGGAAGGTCACCTGCCCCACCTGCCCCAGCTGAACCGAAGTGATCTCGCTCTGGCGAACCTCGATCTCCGCGATCAGGGGGTCGTTGTTGACCATCTCCAGGACCTCGCCCCCCGGCTGCACGAAGCTGCCCAGATCGGCGATCACGCGGCTGACCGTGCCGGTGATCGGCGCCACCAGGCGGGTGTTCTGCAATTCCAGTTCGGCCGCCCGCAGGTCGGCCCGTGCCGATTCCAGCGCCGCGAAACGCGACTGCAGCTCGGCCTCCGAGGTGACGCCCCGCTCGCGCAGCTGGCGCGCGGCGTTATAGTCGCGCTCGGCCGACCGCAACTCGGCCTCGGCCCGCGCGATGCTCGCCTCGCGGTCATCCGCCGACAGGCGCGCCAGCTGGTCGCCCGCCTGCGCCTCGTGTCCCTGGCGGACCACCTCTTCGACGATGCCGCCCGTCCGGGCCCGCAGGATCGACGTCTGGTTGGGAACCACATTGCCGAACAGGACGGTGCGCGGCCGGATCACCTCGGCGGTGCTGAGGCTGGCCGCGACATTCGGCACCGGCACCACGACCGGTTCGGCCACCGGTGGCGGCTGGCGGTTCATCATCCCGCCTCCGATCCAGAAAACCAGGAATCCCAGGATCGCCAGAAAAACCAGCGTCGAAGAGGACAGTAAACGCGACATCGTCATCCAGTTCTGCGGGTCACGGCGGATGGCTCGGCCGCGCGTTGCGGGCCAAAGGGGCCATTGCGAGGGGTGCCCCCTAGATGGCAACCGGGCCGCCTTCGTTCAACCGCCCGCGCCCTGTCGGCGCTGCACCGCCAGATCAAATTCGCGTCGCTGCAGGCGTCTGGTAGCCCGTGACAGATTCGAACTGCCGACCGGCCCGGTGTAAACGGGACGCTCTACCACTGAGCTAACGGGCCATCGCACCACGCGACCTGCGCAGCATTAAGCTGGCGGAATGCAACTTGGCAAGGACAAAAACCCGTGCAGCTCAGTCCAGATCGTCGGGATGCCTCAGCATCAGGCACTGGCCGCGCCGGACCAGATGCACCGCGCCCTGGCGCAACTCGCCCTCGGCCAGCCGCGAGACCGGCCGCGACAGGGCCAGCACCCGCAGCATGCGCAGGGTGATCCCGTGGCTGACGATCAGCGTGGGTTCCGTCAGTGTCGCCAGAAACTCGCGGCACCGCCGCGCCAGCGCCGCCAGACCCTCTCCCTCCGGGCAGCGGTCGTACCACCCCAGCGGAGGCCCCGTGAACAGGTCCGGATGATCCCGCTGCAGATCCGCCAGAAGGCAGCCCGCAAAACGGCCGATCCCGATTTCGGACAGGCGCGGATCGATGGCAAAGCCCGCAGCGCCAAAGACCTGCTCGGCTGTGCGCAGCGCCCGCCCCTGCGGACTGGACAGGCGCCGGCCCGCAACATCGCGCACCAGGTCGGCCTGCCACCCGGCCTGCCGCACCCCCAGTTCGGACAGCGGCGCGTCAAGGGCGCCCTGCAACCGGCCTTCGGCATTCCACAGCGTCTCACCATGCCGCATCAGATAGAGATCAGGCAGGTCACGCATGAGGAAACGGGTATCGGGGGATTGGAGCGGGTGAAGGGAATCGAACCCTCGTCGTAAGCTTGGGAAGCTTCTGCTCTACCATTGAGCTACACCCGCCTTGCTGTTCGGGTAGCCCAAGCCGCGCGCAGCGTCAAGCCTCAGCGCAGGCCCATCTCGGCCAGCGCGGCCGCAATGGAGGGCGGCAGCGGCTCCTCGGCGGCCCGGCTGCGCGGCAGGTCGGGCGGGGCATCGTCCGCGGCCAGATAGCGCCAGCCCTGGAACGGCCGGCGCGGCACCGCGGTGATCCGGACCAGGTCGCGGTCCAGCACCAGGCCGCAGCGCAGGATGCCATCCCCGCCCTCGATCCGCTCCAGCGACAGGATGCGCTGGCGCGCCAGCATCGTGCCCTTGAACACCCAGAAGATGGACCCCCCGGCCAGCAGCTCGGCCTCGCGCTTGGGCCACATGCGGGTGACATGCATGGCCGGGCCGGCGCCAAAGCGCTGCGCCTGCCAAGCGGCCAGATCCTCGGGCGCCTCGGCGCCGACACAAAGCTTCATCAGGTGCAGGGTCGCTTCCATGGCCCTGACCTAGTGCGCCCCGCGCCCCAACTCAAGGGATCGTGACGCCGCTTTCCTGGCGCGATCACCTCCGCCCGAGGCACGCCCCGTCATGACGAAAAAGGGCCGCATCGGATGATGCGGCCCCCTGTTCAGTTCCAGCCTCGGGCCGGGATCACAGCTCGTCCAGCGCCTCGACGGCTTTTTCCAGCTCTTCCTTGGTCACGGTCTTTTCCTCGACCTTCGCCTGCTCGGCGATGTGGTCGACGACCTTGTCCTCGAAGATCGGCGCGCGCAGCTGCTGCTGGGCGCCCTGGTTCTGCTGGATGAACTCGAAGAACTGACGCTCCTGCCCCGGATACTGACGGGCGGCGCGCAGGACGGCCTGGGTCATCTCCTGGTCGGTCACGGTCACTTCGGCCTTCTGGCCGATCTCGGCCAGCAGCAGGCCAAGGCGCACCCGGCGCTCGGCCAGGGTCTTGTGCTCGTCCGTCGGCTCGATCGAGCCGTGGTTGTGGTCGTGAACCTCGGGGTTCTCCTCGTGCCACAGCTGGTGGGCGATCTGGGACGCCTCGGCCTCGACCAGCGATTCGGGCAGGTCGAACTTGACCTTCTCGTCCAGCTGATCCAGCAGCGAACGCTTCATGACCGCGCGCGCGGCGCCGGCATATTCGGCCTCCAGGCGTTCGGCGATCTGCTTCTTCAGGCCGTCCAGGTCTTCGGCGCCGAACTTCTTGGCCAGTTCGTCGTCGATCTCGGCTTCCTTGGGGGCCTTCACGGCCTTGACCTTGCATTCGAAGGTCGCGGCCTTGCCGGCCAGGTGCGGGGCGCCGTATTCCTCGGGGAAGCTCACCTCGACCTTGACCTCGTCATCGGCCTTGGTGCCGACCAGCTGGTCCTCGAAGCCGGGGATGAAGCTGTTCGAACCCAGGACCAGCGGATAGTCCTCGGCCTCGCCGCCCTCGAAAGCCTCGCCGTCGACAAAACCCTTGAAATCGATCACGACCTGATCGCCATCCTTGGCCTTGCTGCCCTTGCGGCGGTCCTCGAAGGACTGCGACGATTTCGCCAGATTGGCCAGCGCCTCGGTGATGGCCTCTTCCTCGGCCGGCACGGACAGCTTTTCCAGCGACAGCGTGGTCAGGTCGACCTCGGGGATCTCGGGCAGCTTTTCATAGGACACGTTGACGACGACGTCGTCGCCCTCTTTCCAGCTGTCGCCGTTCACCATCTCGACCTTGGGCTGGGTCGCCGGACGGTCGCCCGAGCTTTCCAGGTGCTCGCGCAGCGCGCCGTCGATGGCGTCCTGCATGGCTTCGCCCAGGATGCGCGGGCCGAACTGCTTCTTCAGCATGGCCATCGGGACCTTGCCCTTGCGGAAGCCCTTCATCTCGACTTCGGGCTGCGCCTCTTTCAGCTTGGCGTCGACCGTGGTGGCCAGCTCGGCGGCGGGCAGCGTGAACTGGTAGCCCCGCTTCAGACCTTCGTTCAGGGATTCCTTGACCTGCATCATCGTCCTCATAGCAAGAAGGGCCCCCGATCCGTCGGCGGCCTGAAAATTTCCGCCGTTCTAGTCGCCGTGGCCCCTGCCTGCAAGCAGATAGCACCGGCAGGCGCTGGAACATCCCGGCCGGGACGCTATGCTGCGCCCCGACCGATCGCAGGAGACGCCGATGACCCCGACCCAGACCGCCGAACCCCGGCTGACCTCGCTGGCCCATGGCGGCGGCTGCGGCTGCAAGATCGCGCCGGGCGTGCTGTCGGGCCTGCTGCGCGGCAGCGCCGCCCTGCCCGTGCCGCCGCAGCTGCTGGTCGGGATCGAGACCTCGGACGACGCCGCCGTCTATCAGCTGAACGACCACCAGGCGCTGGTCGCCACGACGGACTTCTTCATGCCGGTGGTGGACGATCCCTTCGACTTCGGCCGCATCGCCGCGACCAACGCGATCAGCGACGTTTATGCGATGGGCGCGACCCCGATCCTGGCGCTGGCGATCGTCGGCATGCCGATCAACGCGATCTCGCACGAAACGATCGCGCGCATCCTGGACGGCGGCGCCGATGTCTGCCGCGCGGCGGGCATTCCCATCGCCGGCGGCCATACAATTGATTCGGTCGAACCGATCTATGGCCTCGTGGCCCTGGGCCTGGTCGATCCGGCGCGGCTCAAGCGCAATGCCGATGCGCACCCGGGCGATGTCCTGGTGCTGGGCAAGCCCCTGGGCGTGGGCGTCATGTCGGCGGCGCTGAAAAAGGGCGCGTTGGACGCACAGGGCTATGCCCGGATGATCGAGGTCACGACCCGGCTGAACCTGCCCGGGCCGGACCTTGCCGCGATCGACGGCGTCCATGCCATGACCGATGTCACGGGCTTCGGCCTGGGCGGCCACGCGCTGGAGATGGCACGCGGTTCTGGCTGCGACCTGCAGATCGACTGGCAGGCGGTCCCCAGGCTGCCGGGGATCGAGGCGATGATCGCCGCCGGCCACGTCACCGGCGCTTCGGGCCGCAACTGGGCCAGCTATTCGGAGGGCGTGGCCCTGCCCGAGGGCTTCCCTGATGCCGACCGCGCCCTGCTGACCGATCCGCAGACCAGCGGCGGGCTGATGGTCGCCTGCGCGCCCGAGGCGCTGGACCAGGTGCGCGCGGCCTTTGCCCGCCATGGCTTTGCCGAGGCCGCGGTGATCGGCGAGGTCGGTCCCCGCACCGACAGGCCCCGCGTTCTGCTGCGCTAGAACCGCATCCCGAAGCTGATCGCGGCCCCTTCCGAGCCGATGCCAAAGCTGGCGGCCCCCAGGCTGATGCCGATCAGGCTGCCAGCTAGGGCCTGCTCTGCGCTATGCTCTCCCGCCTGCACGCGGCTGAAGGCGGTCAGCCCCGCCGCGCCATAGGCGACCGCGCCCAATCCCGGCTCATCCGCGAAACATTTGCCCGCCAGATCGGCCGCGCCGAACCCCGCCGCCGCCGCATGGCCGGAGGGAAAGCCGCGCCCTTCGCCGGTGGGCCGCTGCCCCAGGCTCGATCCGTCCGTCAGCGCCTTCAGCGCCAGCACCAGCCCGGCCTGGACGGCTCCCCGGACGGCGAAGTCCTCCAGCCGATCCTGGTCCGCCGCACAGACCGCCGCCGCCAGCGGCAGTCCATACTTCATCGTCGTCCCGAACCGCTCCAGCGGTTCGGCCGCGCCCGGCCCTGCCAGCCCTGTCGCCAGCGCCGCGCCCAGCATCATCCGGCGCATGGGTTACTTTTGCAGCGTCTGGAGGTAATCGGCCATCGCGACCAGCCGCGCCGGCGTCGCCACCCGCTGCCCCGACCCGTCGTCATACATCACCACCGGCCCCTCGCGCAGCGCGTCAAAAACCGGCATGTGGGATTCGCTGCGGCCCATCGTATAGCCGACCAGCTGCCCCATCACGCGAGACTTGGGAAAGATGCCGCCGTTCTGGGCCGCCAGCTGCGTCAGGTCGGCCGGCGCGGGTTGCATGCCCACCGCCGCCGGACCGTTCCCACGTCCGGCCGGCCCGTGGCAGGCGGCGCAGTAATCCGCATAATCACGCGCGGCCCCCGTGGGCGCCGCCTCGGGCGCGCAGGCCGCCACCAGTCCCGCCAGGGCCAGCCCCGACATCCCCGCCATCATCACTGCCCGCATCGCTGCCCCCTTCAGGTTTATTGTCCGCACAGTTTGCACCGCCGCCGGCGCGGGTGCAACGATCAGGCCGTGCCGGCCAGCCGCACGATCCGGTCCATCCGCGCCGCCAGCGCATGGTTATGCGTGGCGATCAGCGCCGACAGCCCGGTCTCGCGCACCAGCCCCATCAGCACGTCGAACACCCGGTCCGAGGTTTCAGGGTCCAGGTTCCCCGTCGGCTCGTCCGCCAGCAGCAGGGCCGGCCCGTTGGCCAGCGCCCGGCAAAACGCCACGCGCTGCTGCTCGCCCCCCGACATCTGCGCCGGCCGATGGTCCGCCCGGTGCGCCAGCCCCACGCGGCCCAGCAGGTCCGCCGCCCGCGCCTGCGCGTCCCGCGCGCCGACGCCGTTGGCCAGCTGCGGCAGGACGATGTTCTCGGCCGCGCTGAATTCCGGCAGCAGATGATGGAACTGATAGACAAAGCCCAGCTCGCGTCGCCGCGCCTCGGTCCGCGCGCGGTCCGGCAGCCCGGTCATGTCGCGCCCCGACAGGATCACCCGCCCCGCATCGGGCGTGTCCAGCAGACCCGCGATATGCAGCAGGGTCGACTTGCCCGCCCCCGACGGCGCCACCAGGGCCACGACCTCGCCGCGCGCCACGCTCAGGTCCAGCGCCGACAGGACGGTGACGGGCGCAGGGCCGTCCTTGGCATAGGTCTTGGCGACCCCCTCCAGCCGCAGCACCTCATTCATAGCGCAGGGCCTCCACCGGGTTCATCCGGGCGGCACGGCGCGCGGGAAAGATCGTGACGATGAAGGACAGCGTCAGCGACAGGCCGACGGCGCGGGCGATGTCCCAGGCCCGCAGCTCGGCCGGCAGGCGATAGATGCCGCGCACCTCGGGCTGCCAGGCCCCACCGCCGGTCAGCGCGTTCAGCGCGGCCATGATGTTCTCCACGTTCAGCGCCAGCAGCACGCCCAGCAGCACCCCGGCCAGCGTGCCGATGATGCCGGTAAAGGCCCCGCACAGAAAGAACACCCGCAGCACCGATCCTTCGGTCAGGCCCATCGTGCGCAGGATGCCGATGTCGCGACCCTTGTTCTTGACCAGCATGATCAGCCCGCTGGTGATGTTCATCGACGCGATCAGCACCAGCACCGACAGGATGACGAACATCACGTCATCCTCCATGTCCAGCGCCGACAGGAAGGACCCGGACGCGTCGCGCCAGTTCCAGACCTGCGCCCCCTCGCCCGCCGCCTGCATCAGCGGCAGGGTCCATTCGTCCACCTGCTCGGGACGCTCGACAAAGACCTCGATCTCGTCGGCGACGCCCTCGCGGTTGAAATAGGACTGCGCCTCCTCCAGCGGCATGTAGATGCGCGTCCGGTCGATGTCATAGCGCCCGGCGCTGAAGACATAGGTCACCTCATAGGCGCTGACCCGCGGCGTGGTGCCAAAGGCGGTCCGTGCCCCCTCGGGCGCGATCAGCCGGATGCGGTCGCCCAGGCCCACGCCCAGTTCGCGCGCGATCCCCGACCCGATGGCGATGCCCTCGCCAAACCGGTCCAGGTCGCCATAGGAGGTCTCGGGGTCCACGATCCGCGGCATGGCCTCCAGGTCGGCGCGGCGGATGCCGAACACCTCGGCCACGTTCGAGCTGTCATTGGCGCTGGCCATGACCTGCCCCTTGATCACGGCGGCGGTGCGGGTCACGCCCGGCAGTTCGGCCAGCCGCGCGGCCATCTCCTCGTAATCGGCGATCCGGCCCGGCACGACATGGACGTCGTCGGTGTACTCGTTCGTGATCTGCCGCGGCGCCATGTAGACGGTCGTATGCGCATTGGCGCCCAGGATCGTGTCCACGAACTCGGCCCGGAACCCCGCGCGCACGGCCAGCGTGGCGATCAGCGCCATCACCCCCAGGGCGATGCCGATCAGGCTGATCCAGGTCATGACGCTGACCCCGCCCTCGGCGCGTCGCGCCCGAAGATAGCGCCAGGCGATCATGAATTCGTAGCGCGAAAAGCCTATGGCCATGGTCCAAGCCCCTGAATTTCCGTCCGGACCCTGACCCCGCCGCCCCCGGATTTCAAGCCGACAAAGGCGTGAGCGGCGTCTTCGTGGCGCAAAAAACCCATCTTGCGACGCCCGCCGCCGGGTGCCACATGAGGGGCATGGCAAAATCCGTCACCGCCTTCACCTGCACCGCCTGCGGCGCGGCCCACAAGAAATGGGCCGGGCGCTGCGACGCCTGCAACGCCTGGAACACCATCGTCGAGGAAGGGCCCCTGTCGCAGGGTCCGGGCCGCGGCCTCGGCGCCGCCAAGGGCCGCGCCGTGCCCCTCTCCGGCCTGACCACCAGCGAACCGCCGCCGCCCCGCTGCCTGTCGGGAATGGAGGAGTTCGACCGCGTCCTGGGCGGCGGCCTCGTCCCCGGCTCGGCGCTGCTGGTCGGCGGCGATCCCGGCATCGGCAAATCGACGCTGCTCCTGCAGGCGGCGGCGGCGTTTTCACGCCACGACCTCCAGGCGATCTACTTTTCGGGAGAGGAAGCCAGCGCCCAGGTCCGCATGCGCGCGCAGCGCCTCGGGCTGGCGGATGCGCCCATGCGTCTTGGGGCGGAAACCAACCTGCGCGACATCCTGACGACGCTGGACGCCGAACGCCCGGACGTGGCCGTGATCGACTCGATCCAGACGCTCTGGTCCGACACGGTCGAGGCCGCACCCGGCAGCGTGGCCCAGGTCCGCGCCGCCGCGCATGAGCTGGTGACCTTCGCCAAGCGGCGCGGCGTGGCCGTCATCCTGGTGGGCCATGTCACCAAGGAAGGCCAGATCGCCGGCCCCCGCGTGGTCGAGCACATGGTCGACACCGTCCTCTATTTCGAGGGCGAGCGCGGCCACCAGTTCCGCATCCTGCGCTCGGTCAAGAACCGCTTCGGCCCTTCGGGAGAGATCGGCGTCTTCGAGATGACCGGCGCGGGCCTTTCCGAGGTCGCCAACCCCTCGGCGCTGTTCCTGTCGGAACGCGGCCAGCCGATCGCCGGCAGCGCGGTCTTTGCGGGCATCGAGGGCACACGCCCCGTCCTGACCGAGGTTCAGGCCCTGGTCGCGCCCTCGACGCTGGCCAGCCCCCGCCGCACGGTTGTGGGTCTGGACAGCGGCCGCGTCAGCACGATCCTGGCGGTGCTGGAGGCACGCTGCGGCATCCCCTTCGCGGGCCTCGACGTCTTCCTGAACGTGGCGGGCGGCATGAAGGTCGCCGAACCCGCCGCCGACCTGGCCATCGCCGGCGCGCTTCTGTCGGCGCGCGAGGACAGCCCTTTGCCTCCCGATGCCGTCCTTTTCGGTGAGATCAGCCTTTCGGGGGCGCTGCGCCCCGTCGCACAGGCCGAAAACCGGTTGAAAGAGGCGCAGAAACTTGGTTTTTCACAAGCGATTTTACCCGACGCCTCCAAGGTCGAGGGACCAGACAAGAACGGGTCCGGAATGGCGCTGAGGCGCATCACCGACCTGACGGCATTTGTGGGCGAGGTCTTCGGCGCCGGCTGAACCGCCTGATCGACAAAGAAAACCGGCGCAAGGGACAGGAACATGGACGGCTTTACGATCATCGACGCCGTGGTGGCGGGTGTCATCATCCTCTCGGCGATCCTCGCCTGGTCGCGTGGCTTCGTGCGCGAATCGCTGGCCATCCTGGGCTGGATCGGCGCGGCGATCCTGGCCTTCCTTTTCGCGCCGACGGTGCGGCCGATGGTGGCGCAACTGCCGGTGCTGGACCGCTTCATGGGCGACAGCTGCGAACTGGCCACCATCGCGGCCTTTGCCGCGGTCTTCGCGCTGGCGCTGGTGGTCTTCTCGATCATCACGCCGCTGTTCTCCAGCGTGGTCCAGCGTTCGGCATTGGGCGGGGTGGATCAGGGGATCGGCTTTCTCTTCGGCGTGGCCCGCGGCATCCTTTTGGTCGCGATCGCCTTCATCGTCTATGACCGCGTCATGACCAGCCAGACCGTGGCCATGGTCGAGGACTCGCGCTCGGCCCAGGTGTTCGAACGCATGCGCGGCCAGATGGACGAACAGATCCCCCAGGACGCGCCGGGCTGGATCGTGGGCCGCTATGAACAGATGGTCCGCGCCTGCACCGCCGATGCCACCACCCTCAGCCCTACCGCGACGCCCCCGGCCGCCAACTGACGGCCAATACCGGACCGCCGGCAGCAACACGACAGTCCGATGACGAAAAAGCGCCCCCGCCCAACCGCGGGGGCGTGACTTTACGGGACGGCAGGACTACATAGCCCCCGACAGCCCCCAGCCATCACAGGACGTGCCGATGCAACCCTTCCTGGCCCATCCGTTCGATTCGGACCGACTGCACGAAGAGTGCGGGATCTTCGGTGCCATCGGCGTGGCCGATGCTTCGAACTTCGTCGCACTGGGGCTCCATGCCCTGCAGCACCGCGGCCAGGAGGCCGGCGGCATCGTGGCCCATGACCCCGAACACGGGTTCAACAGCGCCCATCGCTTCGGCTATGTGCGCGACAACTTCACCAAGCCCGAACTGATGGCGACCCTGCCCGGTTCGCTGGCCATCGGCCATGTGCGCTATTCGACCGCCGGGACCAAGGCCAACACCGCGATC
Source organism: Paracoccus sp. KKT209 (assembly GCF_055635455.1). Next base: position 1,588,650 of record NZ_CM145758.1, on the reverse strand, counting down.
CGCGACGTCCAGCCCTTCTTCGGCGAGTTTCACATGGGCGGCTGCGCGATCGCCCATAACGGCAACATCACCAACGCCAATGCGCTGCGCCGCGAACTGATCGAGCGCGGCTCGATCTTCCAGTCCTCCTCGGACAGCGAATGCATCATCCACCTGATGGCCCGGTCCATCCAGCGCAACATCCCCGAGCGGATGAAGGACGCGCTGCGCCGGATCGAGGGCGCCTTCAGCGTCATCGCCATGACCCGGACCAAGCTGATCGGCGTGCGCGACCCCCTGGGCGTGCGGCCGCTCGTCCTGGGCCGTGTGGGCGAGGACGGCTATGTCCTGGCCTCGGAAACCTGCGCGCTGGACATCATCGGCGCCGACTTCCTGCGCGAGATCGAGCCGGGCGAGATGGTCGTCATCTCCAAGGGCGAGGTCGTCTCCTCGCGCCCCTTCGGCCCCTCCACGGGCCGGTTCTGCATCTTCGAGCATGTCTATTTCTCGCGCCCCGATTCCATCATCGGCGGCCGGTCCGTCTATGAGACCCGCCGTCAGATCGGCGTGGAACTGGCCCGCGAGGCGCCGGTCGAGGCCGACCTGGTCTGTCCGGTGCCCGACAGCGGCACCCCGGCGGCCATCGGCTTTGCGCAGGAATCGGGCATTCCCTATGGCATGGGGATCATCCGCAACCAGTACATGGGCCGGACCTTCATTGAACCTTCCGAGCAGATCCGCAACATGGGCGTCCGGCTGAAGCTGAACGTGAACCGCGCCCTAATCGCCGGCAAGCGCGTGGTGCTGGTCGACGACAGCGTGGTGCGCGGCACCACCAGCCGCAAGATCAAGGACATGATCCTGGACGCGGGCGCGGCCGAGGTGCATTTCCGCATCGCCTCGCCCCCGACCTCCTGGCCCTGCTTCTATGGCGTGGACACGCCCGACCGCGACAAGCTGCTGGCCGCGAACATGTCCACCGACGAGATGCGCGACTGGATCGGCGTGGACAGCCTGTCCTTCGTGTCGCTGGACGGGCTTTATCGGGCCGTGGGCGAGGCGGAGGGGCGCAACAGCAAATGCCCGCAATATTGCGACGCCTGCTTCTCGGGCGACTATCCGGTCGCCCCCTTCGACCAGCTGGAGCGCGGCTTCCGGATGAAGTCGGGCTCCGAGACGGCGGTCAAGCAGGCGGCCGAATAGGATTGCGTCCCGCGACGGCCGGGGGCTTGCCGCCCCCGGCCGTCGCGGGACGGCTCAATCGGTCAGGTTCCGGAAAAGCGGATGCGCCTATCCGCTGATCCGGTTTGCATGGCCCATCTTGCGGCCGCGACGCGCCTCGCCCTTGCCGTAAAGATGCAGCTGCGTGCGCGGCGCGCGCAGCAGGTCCGGCACGCGCTCCATGTCGTCGCCGATCAGGTTCTCCATTAAAACATCGGCATGGCGCTTGCCGTCGCCCAGGGGCAGGCCCGCCACGGCGCGGATGTGCTGCTCGAACTGGTCCACGGCGCAGCCAGCCTGCGTCCAGTGGCCGGAATTGTGAACGCGGGGCGCGATCTCGTTCACGATCAGGCCCTGGGGCGTCACGAACAGCTCGACCCCCAGAACGCCCACGTAATCCAGCGCATTGGCGATCCGGGCGGCGATCAGGACCGCGTCGGTCGTGACCCGCGCCGGCTGCCCGCAGGGCACGGTCGTGCTGCGCAGGATGCCACCTTCGTGGACGTTCAGGCCGGGGTCGAAGGCCGCCACCTGCCCGTCGGCGCCGCGGGCGATGATGACGCTGATCTCGGCCGTGAAGGCGACGAAACCCTCCAGCACCGAAGGCGCGCCGGTCCATTCGGCCTCGCCCGTCTCGCCGATACGGACCTGGCCCTTTCCGTCATAGCCCATCCGCCGGGTCTTGAGGATCGAGGGCCGGCCGATCTGCGCAATCGCCCCCTCCAGCGCCGCCTGGTCCGGCACGTCGGCAAAGGGCGCGGTTGTCAGGCCGATCTCGTTCAGGAAGGCCTTCTCGGTCAGCCGGTCCTGCGACACCGCCAGCGCACGACGGTTCGGGCGGATCGGGCGGATTGATTCCAGCAGGTCCAGCGCGCTGGTCGGCACGTTCTCGAATTCATAGGTGATGACATCGACCGATTGCGCAAAGTCGCGCAGCGCGGCCTCGTCCTCATAGGGGGCGCTTGTCACACGCCAGGCCACGTCCCCGGCCGGCGCCGCGCCCGGCTCAAAGATGTGGCAGCACAGCCCAAGGCGGCTTGCCGCGACCGACAGCATGCGGCCCAACTGGCCGCCGCCCAGGATGCCGATGGTCCGGATCTCACTCATCGCGCGGCTCCTCGGGGATCGAGGCCGACAGCGCCTCGCGCCAGGCATCCAGACGGGCGGCCAGATCGGCATCCGACAGCGCCAGGATTCCTGCCGCCATCAGCCCAGCATTGGCGGCCCCCGCAGCCCCGATGGCCATGGTCGCCACAGGATAGCCCTTGGGCATCTGCAGGATCGAATAGAGCGAATCCACCCCCGACAGGGCCTTGGTCTGGACCGGCACGCCGATCACCGGCACCCGCGTCTTCGAGGCCATCATGCCGGGCAGATGCGCCGCGCCGCCCGCGCCCGCGATGATGACGCGCAGGCCCCGCTCGACGGCGGTCTTGCCATAGGTCCACAGCCGGTCCGGGGTGCGGTGGGCGCTGACGATCCGCGCCTCATAGCCGATCCCCAGCTCGTCCAGGATCGAGGCCGCCTCGCGCATGGTCGGCCAGTCCGACTGGCTGCCCATGATGATTCCCACCGGTCTGTCCATCGCTTGTCCCCGTCAGCGTCCGTTGGGCCCCCGCATAGCGCGGGCGCGCGCGGCTCGCAATCAGGCGATGATGTCGGGGGTCAGCTCGTCTTCCAGCCGGGCGATCCGGTCCTTCAACACCAGCTTCTGCTTCTTCAGACGCTGCAGCGCCAGGGACGAGGTCAGCTGCTGGTCCTGCAGGGCGGCAATCGCCTCGTCCAGGTCGCGATGCTCGCAGCGCAGGGCCTCCAGCCGGGCGCGGCTGATCTCGTCATGGGTCATCGAGTGCTGCATGTTCATCGGGCGGACTCTGCTGAAGCGCGTGGCCTTGTGTCACAAGATATAGCCGCAACCCGCTGGCTTGTTAACAGGATCCTTTCGGAACCGTGCGGATTTCGGGCCTTCCCCTGCGGCAACCCATTGCCAAACAAACCGGAACGCGGCACCTTGATCTACAGGATCTTGTCGGTTTCGCGTTCGCCCTGCCCGGAGCTCCGTCATGCAGACAGCCGCTGTTCCCCTCGGCATCATCTTCCTGATCTTCGCGGCCCCAGCCTCGGCCCAGCCAGCAGACCCGTCCTGCCCCCAGTCCTGTTCCCTGCTTGCGACCTCTCACGGCGCGCCGCAGGATTGCGCCACCTCCGCCTGCCAGGCCGACCTTCTGTCGCGCCAGCCGATCGGCGGCTGGACGGTCACGGAAACGCCCGGCGCCGATGCCCATGCGGCCACCGTGCAGGTCCATGGCCGGACGCTCAGCTATCGCTGCCGCGATGGCCAGCCGGGGGTGGTCGAGCTTACGGGGGTGGACCACTCGGTCGTGCTGGGCGTCGACGGCTGGCGGCTGGACGTGCCCTTCACCGCCGATGGTCCTGTCCTGTCGGCCCCCGCCATGTCCGGGTCGACCCTGCTGGAGGCCCTGCTGGAGGGGCACCATGCCCAGGTCACCTCGGGGCAGATCACGACCAGCTTTCCCCTGGCCGGATCGGGCAACGCGATCCGCCGTGCCATGGCCGCCTGCGGCATGGTGCCCCCCTCCTGAACACCGTGGATCTTGCAGGGGGCCTGCGACGTTACCATATTGAGGAAACCGGAACGGCCGCCGACACGGGGCCGCAGCCGGACAGTCGCTTCAACGCAAAGGGCTGAGATGACGAAGATTTCCTTGGGGGCTCACCCCTATCTGCTGGGCTTCGACCAGCTGGAACGCTTGGCGGAACGTGCCGCCAAAGGGGCCGAAGGCTATCCGCCCTACAACATCGAACATATGGCACCCGACGGGTTCCGCATCACCCTGGCCGTCGCCGGCTTTTCCGAAGGCGACCTGGCCATCACCACCGAGGACCGGCAGCTTGTCATCCGGGGCCGCATGCCCGAGGCCGATGAGAACCGCGTCTTCCTGCATCGCGGCATCGCCGCCCGCGCCTTCCAGCGCAGCTTCGTGCTGGCCGACGGGGTCGAGGTCGTCTCGGCCGCCATGGAAAACGGGCTTCTGCATGTCGACCTGCGCCGGGTCCAACCCCAGCAGGTCGTCAAGACCATACCGATCAGCCGCAAGTAAGGGGATCACCATGAACAGCAAATTCAACTTCGGTGACACCGAAAACACCCAGACGGTCTACATCCGCACCGTCGCGACCGAGACGCTGCCCGACGACATCCGCGACCAGTTGTCGGGCGTCGAGACGATGTATGCCGTGCACGACACGGACGGCGAACGCCTGGCCCTGGTCCAGGACCGCAACATGGCCTTCATGCTGGCGCGCCAGAACGAATTGTCGCCCGTCAGCGTGCACTAGGCCTCAGGCGCATAGCGCATGAAGGCGAAGGCCTGCCCATCGGGGGACCAGCAGGGCACGTTCAGCGTGCCCTGCCCCCCGAAAAGGTCCAACAGCTTGTGCCGCACGCTTCCGTCGGGCCGCATGATCCACAGCGACACGTCGCGGTCGCGCGGATGCCCCTCGGTCCCTGGCGCATAGGCCAGGTAGACCACGTGCCTTCCGCAGGGCGAGGGATGGGGAAACCAGTTCACATTCTCATCGTGAAAGACCGGCGCGGCATCGGCGCCGTCCCACCGCATCCGCCAGATCTGCGCATGGCCCGTCGCATCCGAATTGAACCAGATATGCTGCCCGCAGGCCGAGAAATCGGGTCCGTCGTGATGGGCCGCCCCCGGCGTCAGAACGACCTCGTTGCTTCCATCCAGGTCGCTGCGGGCAATGCGCACGATCCGGTCACCGCCGCGCACGCAGGCATAGCACAAGTGCCGCGCGCTAGCCCCGTGCCACCAGCTTGGACGCGGCTGCGGCAGGGGACGCAGGCCCTGCGCGTCATGCACATGCATACCCGCCCCGCTGCCGTCATGGGCGGAAAAGATGATCCCGCCATCGGGCAGAAAGCCATGGTCGTTGTTACACCGCTCGGTGCTGCCCGTCTTGATCGGTATCAGACCGCTCGCGTCGGCGCGCCACAGCTGCCCGTCGCCGTTGACCAGGAACCAGCCGTCGGGATGCCAGTTCGGCGCCTCGATCAGCTGCGGCGTGCGCAGGACTACCCGCGCTGTCCCCGTCGCCAGGTCGAACACTTCCAGCGATGATCGCCAGCCGGTCGCCTCATTGTCGCTCATCGCCTGTCCTTGGCATGACCGGGCCAAACCCGGGTGGTGGAACGCGAAAAGGCCCCGGCACGGTGCCGGGGCCTGAACAAGGTTGGTGGAGGATCAGCTGAGGCCGATCAGCCCCATGCCTTCCAGCTTCAGCAGCACCTGGTGCGCGGCGGCATCCACGTCGATGTCGGTCGTGTCCACGCGCAGCTCGGGCTTGGCCGGCTCCTCATAAGGGTCCGAGATCCCGGTGAATTCCTTGATCTTGCCTTCGCGGGCCAGCTTGTAGAGGCCCTTGCGATCGCGCTTTTCGCATTCGTCCAAGGGCGTTGCGACGTGAACCTCGACGAATGCCCCGCCGGCCTCGACCATCTCGCGTACGGCGCGGCGGGTCGCGGTATAAGGCGCGATCGGCGCACAGATCGCGATGCCACCGTTCTTGGTGATCTCGGAGGCGACATAGCCGATGCGCTTGATGTTGATGTCGCGATGCTCCTTGGAAAAGCCCAGTTCCGACGACAGGTGCTTGCGGACCACGTCGCCATCCAGCAGCGACACGGGACGCCCGCCCATCTCCATCAGCTTGACCATCAGCGCGTTGGCAACGGTCGATTTGCCCGAACCCGACAGGCCGGTGAAGAAGACCGTGAAGCCCTGCTGGGCGCGCGGCGGCGAGGTGCGGCGCAGCTGCTGGACGACCTCGGGAAAGCTGAACCATTCGGGAATGTCCAGACCTTCGCGCAGGCGGCGGCGCAGTTCGGTACCGCTGATGTCCAGGACCGTCGCGCCCTCGGGCACCTCGTTGGCGGGATAATAGCTGGCCTTTTCCTGCACATAGACCATGTGCTTGAAGTCGACCATCTCGACGCCGATCTCGTCCTGGAACTGCTTGAACAGCTCCTGCGCGTCATAGGGACCATAGAAGTCCTGGCCCGCGCTGTTCTTGCCGGGGCCGGCATGGTCGCGGCCGACGATGAAATGCGTGACGCCGTGGTTCTTGCGGATCAGCCCGTGCCAGACCGCCTCGCGCGGTCCCGCCATGCGCATCGCCAGGTTCAGCAGCGACAGGTTCGTCGTCGCCGCCGGATACTTGTCCAGCACCGCCTCATAGCAGCGGACGCGGGTGAAGTGGTCCACGTCGCCGGGCTTGGTCATGCCCACGACCGGATGGATCAGCAGGTTGGCCTGGGCCTCGCGCGCGGCGCGGAAGGTCAGCTCCTGGTGGGCGCGGTGCAGCGGGTTGCGCGTCTGGAAGGCCACGACGCGGCTCCAGCCCAGCTTCTTGAAAAAGGCGCGCAGCTCGTTCGGCGTGTTGCGCCGGGCACGGAAGTCGTAATGCGTCGGTGCCTGCAGGCCCTTGATCGGGCCGCCCAGATAGACGGGGCCCGCGACGTTGTGCAGATAGTTGACGGCCGGATGCGCCAGGTCGTCGGCGCCAAAGACCTTCTCGGCCTCGCGGGCCTTGTTCGGGACCCATTTGTCGGTGACCGACATGATCGCCAGGATCACGCCTTCCTGGTCACGCAGCGCGATGTCGGTGCCCGGCTCCAGCCCTTCGGCGAACTTCTCGTTCACGTCCAGCGTGATGGGCATCGGCCACAGCGCGCCCGAGTCCAGGCGCATGTTCTCGACCACGCCCTCGTAATCGGCCTGGGTCAGAAAGCCCTTCAGCGGGTTGAAGCCGCCGTTCATCAGCAGCTCCAGATCGCAGATCTGGCGCGCGGTCAGGTCCCAGCTGGGCATCTGGCCCGCTTCGTCCTTCAGCGCGGCGGCCGCCTCGGACGAGACGTAAAGCTCGGGGATCGGGGTCTGGTTCGGAAGGGTCATGTCGAGCGCTCGAGTGGTTGAACAATCAGAATGAGAACACGGCCAGGTCGGCTCGCGTCGCTTGGGCGCAGTCCTAGCGGCCTTCAAAGCGATATTCAAGTCTGGGAAAACGCTTTTGTGGAACTGTTGCAAAGGCCGGCCGCGGCCTGACCAAAGGGAACCTTGCAGCCCCGCTTCCGTTGGTTTTTCCAGCAAATCAAGACAAGGATCACCGCCATGAGCCATGACGCCGCAACCCCCGAAGAACAGCGCGCCCTCAGCAAGGACGAACAGGACCTAGCCGACCGCGCCCGTCACCCGGCCCTCGGTGCCCTCAGCGACAAGGAACTCTCGGACCTGATTCCCCTGCTGCGCGACCGCCGCAACCGCGCGCGCGACATCAGCGACCGCCAGGGGCGCGAAGCACGCGGCAAGGCCGATCCGGCCGGCATCAACCCCGCCGGCGGCAATGAGGGCACGCGCAGCAAGGCCGACTACCTCAACGCCGCTCTGGATCGCGCCATGGCCGAACGCGATCGCCGTCAGTCGGGCAGCGACGACAGTTCCAGCCAGTCGGACCTGTCCCGCAAGGCGATGGAGATGAAGGAAGGCGCCGAGGACCAGAACCCGATGATGGAGGACGGCGCGCCGCTCCATCCGAACGACCCCGACGCCGATCCCGGCAAAAAGGGCATGGCCGCGACCGAACGCAACACCGCGCCCTCGGGCGCGCTGGATCACGCCGGCGAAGGTCCGGCCCGTGAACGGTCGCGCACCCGCCGCTGACGGCACATGCTGAACATGAAAAGGCCCGGACCGCATCGGCGATCCGGGCCTTTTTTCCACCTCTCGGGGGTTCAGGCGATGCTGGCCACCAGTTGCTCGGGCACGGTCTCGACTCCGTCCTGCGCCGCCAGGAAATGCTCGGCATCCAGCGCCGCCATGCAGCCCATGCCCGCACTGGTGATGGCCTGGCGATAGACGTGATCGGTCAGGTCGCCCGCCGCAAAGACCCCCGGGATCGAGGTGCGGGTGCTGCCGGGCTCGACCTTCACATAGCCGCCGTTGTGCAGTTCCAGCTGGTCCTTGACCAATTCGTTGGCCGGCGCATGGCCGATCGCCACAAAGATGCCGTCGGCCGCGACCTGCCGCGTGGACCCGTCCAGCAGGTTGCGCAGGACCGCGCCCGTCACGCCCATCGGCGTTTCGGCCCCCGAAACCTCGGCCAGTTCGTGGTTCCAGATCACCTCCACCTTGGGGTGGTTCAGCAGCCGGTTCTGCAGGATCTTTTCGGCCCGCAGACTGTCGCGGCGATGAACCAGGGTCACCTTGCTGGCGAACTTGGTCAGGAACAGCGCCTCCTCGACCGCGGTATTGCCGCCGCCGATCACGATCACCTCGCGGTTGCGGTAAAAGAACCCGTCGCAGGTCGCGCAGGCGCTGACGCCAAAGCCCTTGAACTTCTCCTCCGAGGGCAGGCCCAGCCAGCGCGCCTGCGCGCCCGTCGCCAGGATCACGGCATCCGCCCGGACCACCCGCCCGCTGTCGCATTCGGCCGTGAAGGGCCGCGACGACAGGTCCAGCCGCGTGACCATGTCGGTCACGACCTCGGCCCCCATCGCCAAGGCATGGGCCTCCATCTTCACCATCAGCTCGGGGCCCTGGATCTCGGTCTCGCCCGGCCAGTTCTCGACCTCGGTGGTGATGGTCAGCTGCCCGCCGGGCTGCATCCCCTGGATTAGCATCGGCTCCAGCATCGCGCGCGAGGCATAGACGGCGGCGGTATAGCCCGCGGGCCCCGATCCGATGATCAAAAGTTTAACATGGCTGCGTTCGGTCATCTTGCGCCCCTTTGCCGGTTTGTGCATGAGGTAATCGCTCGCGCGGCCGACTGCAACGCATCACGCCCCGCAGCCGCGCATGCGGATTTCCAGAAAGAATGTTGCGCAAAGCCAGAGCACATTGTAGTTTCCGGCAACGCCACGACCGAACAGAAGAAAGATCAACATGGCCGGCGCCAAGCTCGACGACATCGACCGCAAGATCCTGGCCGAACTGCAGGCCGATGGCCGCATGACCAATGTCGAACTGGCCCGCCGCGTCGGCATCTCGGCGCCCCCCTGCCTGCGCCGCGTCCGCACGCTGGAGGAACTGGGCTATATCCGCGGCTACCACGCCATCCTGGATGCCCGCGAACTGGGATTCGAGGTGCAGGTCTTCGCCATGGTGCGGCTCGCCTCGCAATCTGAACGCGACCTTTCCGCCTTCGAGGCACTGGTCCAAGGATGGCCGCTGGTCCGCGAATGCCACATGCTGAACGGCGAGATCGACTTCATCCTGAAATGCGTCTCTCCGGACCTCTCGACCTTCCAGCGCTTCCTGACCAACAGCCTGACCGCCGCGCCGAACGTGGCCTCGGTCAAGACCTCGCTGGTGATCCGCGGCGCCAAGGACGAACCCGCCGTTCCCTTCGAGATCGTCGAGGAGCGCGTCCGCGAAGCCGGCTGACGCGCAACACCGGCAAATGCAACGCCCGCAAGCTGTGCACGATCGGTGCACGCATGGTGTCACCCGCGTGCATGCCCTGTGCGGGCCTATAATGCGATGGCGCTGATCAGCCGCCCGTAATCCGGCTGCCCCTCATGCGTCGACCGGCGATAGCTGAAGAACCGCTGCGGGTCCGAATAGGTGCAATGCCCGGACCACTCGGCCTCGACCCCGGCCGCGCGCAGCCGCATCAGGCCGAAACCCGGCAGGTCGAACATCGGCCGACCGGCGGGTCCGCCGCTGAAGAACCTTTGATACTCATCGTCTTCGGCCAGAAACTCATCCATGAAATCCTCGCCGACTTCATAGGCGCGCTGGCTGATCGTGGGACCGATCACCGCCCGGATATCGGTCGCCCCCAGCTGCCGCATGGCGGCCACGGTCGCCTCGATCACGCCGCCAAGCGCCCCGCGCCACCCGGCATGGCAGGCCCCCACCACGCCCGCCCCGGCATCGGCCAGCAGCACCGGCTGGCAATCGGCCGTCAGCACGGCCACCGCCACGTCCCGCCGCGCCGTCACCAGCCCATCGGCTTGGATTTCCCTGACCTTTTCGACATCGTCCCCGTCGCCAAGTGTCACCACATCGGCCGAGTGGACCTGCTTCACCGTCGCCAGATGCTGCGCCGGAACACCCATGGCGCTTGCCGCCCGGGCCCGGTTCACCTGCACCATGTCGCTCTGGTCGCTGGACCGCCGTCCACAATTCAGCCCCGCAAACAGGCCCGAGGACGCCCCGCCCTTTCTAGTGAAAAATCCGTGCTTTACATCGGACAGCAGCGGGTGGGTCAGGATTTCGAGCGTCGTCTGCATGCTACTCCAGCGCCGCAAAGCCGGGGACGGCGGGCGCTCCTTTGGGCCAGATGGCCATTGCCTTGAACAGGTGACCCATTTCCGACGGATGGGTCAAGCGGTGAAGCGCCCGCATGGCGCCTGCGTCCCCGGCGGCCTCCAGCTTGCGCGCCCGCGCCTCCGCGCCCAGGGCCAGCAGCCAGTCCCCTTGCCGCAGGGGCCGGGACACCTCAGCACCGCCGCGCAGGGCGGCGGCGGCCAGGGGCGCAAAATCCACATGCGCCGTCAGGTCAGCCTCGCCCGGATGGGCGAGCGGGTCCTCGGGCAGGTGGTTGCGTAACGCCTGGAAAGTGTCGCCAAACCCGTTCCACCCGCCATAGTCGATGATGATCGCGGCCCCGCCTTGGGCGGCGATGCGCCGGCCCAGGGCCTCGACGAAGGCCACGCCCTCCGGGCACTCCTCGACGATGTCGCCCACGGACCCCTCGCGCGGCAGGGGCACGACCGCGCTCAGACCAAGCCTCAGCGTGCCTTTGTCACAGAGGCCGACCATCCGCTCTCTCCAGCCCTGCTCAGTCATCTGGAACTGCCGGATGGGCAGCGCGTCGATGAATTCGTTTGCGATCATGAATAGGGGCTTGGCCGGCAGATCCTCGACATTTTCCAGATGCAGGACCTGCCCCAGTCTCTCTGCCTGGACCTGGCGCAGATGGGGCGATGCCTCGATCAGCGCGACCTCTGCCGCTTCGCGCATCCCCGGCACGGCGCGCAGCGTGCGCAGCATGTCGGCCATCAGCGTGCCACGCCCCGGGCCGGGTTCGGCCAGCGTGAAGGGCGCGGGTCGGCCCTGGTCCATCCAGGCCTGCGCCAGCGCCAAGCCGCAGATTTCCCCAAAGATCTGGTGGATTTCGGGGGAGGTGACAAAGTCCCCCTTCTGCCCGAACGGGTCGCGCGTGGCATAGTAACCGTACCGGCTGTCCAGCAGGCAGATCTGCATGTAGTCCGCCAGGCTGATCGGCCCCGCGGCACGGATCCGCGCCGCGATGATCCCGGCCAGCGGCGTCATGCGCCCGCGATGGCCGGCCGCCGGCGCGCGCGCCAGACCAGCAGCAGGCCGATCAACACCATGGGCAGCGACAGCAGCTGTCCCATCGTCAGGCCGATGACCGGGCCGCCCAGCACGTGGCCAAGCGGGTTGTCCGGGGTGATGAACTGCGCATCGGCCACCCGGAACAATTCGACGAACATGCGGGCAAGTCCATAGCCCGCCAGGAATATTCCGAAGGCCAGCCCCGGCCGGCGCAACCCGCCGCCGCGCACCGCGGCCAGCAGGATCAGACCCAAAAGCAACCCCTCCAGCCCGGCCTCGTAGAGCTGGCTGGGATGGCGGGCGCAGGGGCCTTCGACGCCCGCGCAGGCCTGCGCTGCCTCACCCGGAAAGATAACGCCCCAGGGCAGGTCGGTCGGCCGTCCCCACAGTTCCGCATTGATGAAATTGGCGATGCGCCCGAAAAAGATGCCGATCGGTGCCACCACGGCCATCGCGTCGGCTAGCCGCAGGACCGGCACGCCCTGCGTCCGCGCCCATGCCCACGTGGCCAGGATCACCCCCGCAAAGCCGCCGTGAAAGCTCATCCCGCCCTGCCAGACCTTCAGGATCTCGGCCGGGTTCGCCAGGTAATAGGCGGGCTCGTAGAACAGCACGAAACCCAGGCGACCGCCCAGGATGACGCCCAGGATCACCCAGGTCAGCAGGTCGTCGACCCGGTCGGCTGCCACGGGCGCCCCGTCCCCCCACAGGCGCGGCCGGCGCATCATGGCCACGATCAGGCGCCAGCCGATGATCAGCCCCGCCAGATAGGCCAGCGCATACCAGCGCAGCGACAGCGACAGTCCGCCCAGGTTGATCGTGAAGATCTCGGGCGCGATATCGGGAAAGGGGATCATGGAACCTCGGCTGCAACTCGGCGCGCACGCTAGTGGGCGATGCCGCGGTGTCAACACGGAACGCCGCATTGAACCGGGCCGCGCCGTGAACCATATAGGGGGCAACCAGGACAAGAGGCCAAGTGACATGACCACTCAGAACCGCTTTTTCGACGACATCTCGAAACTGATGACCAATGCGATGGGTGTCGCCCATGGCGCGCGCTCGGAGGCCGAGAACGCGATGAAGGGCTGGGTCGACCGCTGGCTGGCCGACCGGGACTTCGTGACGCGTGAGGAGTTCGAGGCCGTGCGCGAGATGGCCATCAAGGCCCGCACCGAGAACGCCAGCCTCAAGGCCCGCCTGGACGCGCTGGAATCGGCGCGCAAGGCCGACTGATCAGGGCAGCGCGGTCCGGCTGACCAACTGGCCCGCGCGGTCGTAGAGCAGCACCTCGCCCGCGTCGCTGACCACCACGATCCAGTCGCGGGCAAAGGTCACGGCCTGGGCCGTGGCCCCCTGCGGCAGGGCGATCCGGTCGGGCAGTTCGGGCAGCACCGGCTGGTTGAGGCGCATCCACAGCAGCGCCACGACCGCGATCATGCCCAGCCCCATCACCAAGGCCAGCCCGCTGACCAGCGCCTTCAGAAAGCGCAGCTCCGGGACGGCTTTCGCAGCAGCCTTCCAGTCGGTATCATCATCCGCCATGTCGAACCTATCCGTGACCATCCCGGCGAACCCGCCCGACCGGCTTGATAAGGCGCTTGCGATGGCGGTGCCAGAGGAGGCGGCGCTGTCGCGGTCGCGGCTGGCCCGGCTGATCGCGGAGGGCGCGGTCATGGGTCCGCAGGGTGTCGCGCGTGACGGCAAGGCCCGCGTCGCGGAGGGAGAGGAATACCTGATCGCCCTGGCCCCGCCCGAACCCGTGGAGACCCGCCCAGAGGCCATCCCGCTGAGCATCGTCCACGAGGATGATGACCTGATCGTGATCGACAAGCCCGCGGGAATGGTGGTCCACCCTGCCCCCGGCAGCCCCACCGGCACGCTGGTCAACGCACTGCTGGCCCATTGCGGCGACTCGCTGTCGGGGATCGGCGGGGAAAAGCGGCCGGGCATCGTGCACCGGATCGACAAGGACACATCGGGCCTGCTGGTCGTGGCCAAGTCCGACCGCGCCCATCACGGCCTGGCCGCTCAGTTCGAGGCGCATAGCGCTCAGCGGCGATACCTGGCATTGGCGCATGGGCTGATCGACGGTGCCGATCCGCGCCTGCGCGGCACGCCCGGCGTCAGCTTTGAGGAGGGTGCCGTCCTCAAGATCACGACCCGGCTGGCGCGCCATTCCACCGACCGTCAAAAGCAGGCGGTTTATTTTGACAAGGGCCGCCATGCCGTCACCCGCGCCACGCTCTTGGAACGTTTCGGCACGCCGCCCTGCGCGATGCTGGTCCAATGCCGGCTGGAGACCGGGCGCACGCACCAGATCCGCGTGCACATGGCTCATGCGGGGCTGGGGCTGATCGGCGACCCGGTCTATGGCGGCGCACGGCGGGCCTCGGCGCGCGCCTTGGGTGCCGCGGCAGCGGCGGCGACGGCTTTTCCGCGCCAGGCCCTGCACGCGGCGCATCTGGGGTTCGATCATCCCGTGACCGGGCAGCCCCTGGCCTTCGACAGCCCCTTGCCTGCGGATATGCAGCATCTTCTGGATCTGCTTCGCGCGGCCTCTTGACGGCCGGCAGGCGCGGACACAGGTTACAGATCGGCCGAAAGCGGCAGGACAGGAAGCCGCACGTCACCCCGATGCGCGCCCGGAACTGGGCGGCAGCGGGCTGCGTTCGGCTTTCTCTGCGAAAGGGTATCGACCATGGCGACTTATGGAAACCTTCCTGCCCCCAGTCCGGAACAGGGTCTGAACCGCTATTTGCAAGAGATCCGCAAGTTTCCGCTGCTGGAGCCCGAAGAAGAATACATGCTGGCCAAGGCTTGGGCCGATCATGAGGACAGCGAGGCCGCGCACCGGCTGGTCACCAGTCACCTGCGCCTGGCCGCCAAGATCGCCATGGGCTATCGCGGTTACGGCTTGCCGCAGGCCGAGGTGATCAGCGAGGCGAATGTCGGCCTGATGCAGGCGGTCAAGCGCTTCGATCCTGAACGTGGCTTCCGCTTGGCCACCTATGCGATGTGGTGGATCCGCGCCTCGATCCAGGAATATATCCTGAGGTCATGGTCGCTGGTCAAGATGGGTACCACCAGTGCCCAGAAAAAGCTGTTCTTCAACCTCCGCAAGGCCAAGTCCAAGATCGGCGCGCTGGAAGAAGGCGACCTGCGCCCCGAGAACGTCGCCCAGATCGCGACCGAACTGAACGTGACCGAGAAAGAGGTCATCGACATGAACCGGCGCCTGTCGGGCGGCGATGCTTCCCTGAACGCGCAGGTGGGTTCGGGCGATGGAGAATCGGCGGCGCAGTGGCAGGACTGGCTGGAGGATACCGACGCCAACCAAGCCGAGGCCTATGCCGAGAACGAGGAACTGGACACCCGCCGCCGGATGCTGGTCGACGCGATGGACGTGCTGAACGAGCGGGAACGCGACATCCTGATGGAGCGGCGGCTGCGCGACGACCCGATGACGCTGGAGGATCTTTCCAGCCGCTACAGCGTGTCGCGGGAACGGATCCGCCAGATCGAGGTGCGCGCCTTCGAGAAGCTTCAGGAGCGCATGCGCATCCTGGCGCGTGAAAAGGGGATGCGGGTCGCCGATCCGGTGGAATAAACCCGTCCCGCCCACTCTGCGCCGCATTGACGCGATGCGGCGCGGCGCTATGGTCTGGGGAACCGACTGGACGACCCCAAGGCCAAAGCCATGACCGCGCTGACAGAATTCCAACGGCTCGAGGCGCAGGGCTCGTGGCGCGAGACACCCGATGCGCAGATGCGCGAAGTCGTGGTGTCACTTGGGGAAGCAACCCTGACCTTGATGGATCCCAGATCCGACCGGCCGCTGTCGCATTGGTCTCTGCCGGCGGTGGCACGGCTGAACCCCGGCCGGACACCGGCGGTCTATTCTCCCAACTCTTCCGGCCCCGACGAGACCATCGAAGTCGACGATCCCTTGATGATCGAGGCGATCGAACGTGTGCATCAGGCGATTGCCCGGCATCGCGGCACGCCCCCCCGTCGCCTGCGCGGCGTGGTGACGGGGCTCGCGGTGCTGGCGATGCTGGCGGCGGGCATCTTCTGGCTGCCGGACGCGCTGATCCGTCACGCGGCGCGGATCGCCCCGCCCGCCCAGGCCCGCACCATCGGCCTGCAGATCGTCGATGACCTGGAACGCGAGATGGGTCCGGTCTGTCAGCGCAGGACCGGCCAGCAGGTGCTGGACTGGATCACGCCCGGGCTGGTCGGCAGCCAGGCGCTGGTGCGGGTTCTGCCGGGGCCGCTGAACGGCGCCCTTCGCCTGCCGGGCGATCTGTACGTGCTGGGCAATGACCTGCTGGCGGCCACGCCCAGCCCCGAGGCCGCGGCCGGGCACCTGATCTCGGCACGGCTGGCGCGGGATGACAAGGCAGTCACGCTGGATGCGCTGCGCCACGCCGGAATGATGGCGTCGCTGCGGCTGATGACGCTTGGCACCCTGCCCCGTGACGCGCTGGCGGGTTACGGGGACAAGCTCTTGGACCAGCCGCTGCCGCGCCCCGACCTGGCGGCCCTGCCCGCGGCATTCGCCGAACGTGGCCTGTCGACCGAACCCTATGCCCGCAGCATCGACCCGACCGGCGCTGCCGTCCTGCCGCTGATCGAGGCCGACCCGATCCGCACGGGTACGATGCAGGCGGTGCTGCTGACCGACCCGCAATGGCTGGCGCTGCAGCAGATCTGCGCAGGCTAATCCGTCAGACGAACTGCTCGCGCAGCAGGCGTTCCTCCAGCCCGTGACCGCTGTCGAACAGCAGCCGGTGGCGGATGTCCGAGGCGCTCTGGATCTGGACGCGGGTCACGTGGCGGACCGAACGGCTGTCGGCATCCGCCATGACCGGGCGGCGTTCGGGATTGAGCACCTCGACCACGACCTCGGCCGCCTTGGGCAGCAGCGCCCCCCGCCAGCGGCGCGGGCGGAACGGCGCGATGGCGGTCAGGGCCAGCACCTCGGAGCCGATCGGCAGGATCGGCCCATGCGCCGAATAGTTGTAGGCCGTCGATCCTGCGGGGGTGGCGATCAGCGCGCCGTCGCAGACCAGTTCCTCCATCCGCATCCGGCCGTCGACATGGATGCGCAGCTTGGCCGCCTGCGGCCCCTCGCGCAGCAGGCTGACCTCGTTGATGGCCAGCGCCGCATGGCAGGTGCCGTCGGCGCAGGTGGCGCGCATGCGCAGCGGATTGATGACCGTCTCCTCGGCCGCATCCAGGCGCTCGGGCAGGTCATCGGCACTGTAGCTGTTCATCAGAAAACCGACGGTGCCGCGGTTCATCCCATAAACGGGCAGGTCCCGCCCCTGCGTTGCATGCAGGGTCTGAAGCATGAATCCGTCGCCGCCAAGCGCCACCACCACCTGGGCCCGGCTCAGCTCGGCATTGCCGTAGCGATGGCCCAGAACCGCCAGGGCGGCCCGGGCCGGCGCGGCCTGGCTGGCAGTGAAATGTATCCTGGGCGTCATCGGCCACGCGTCCTCTTGAGTGCCGCGCAGCATCACGCGCAGCCGTGCCGATGACAACCCCCGCCGGGCAGAAGGTCGCAACCGTGCCAAGGGGGTCGTTTTGTCACTTTCCGCAAGCAGAACGTTGCGTTAGAAGGCGCAAACCCGCAGCCGCCCAGCCAAAGAAGGACGCGAGAGATGAACGCCCCTAGCCGCGACAATGGCTTTTTCACCGAAAGCCTGGCCAGCCGTGACGCCGATATCGCCCAGGCCATCACCCAGGAACTGGGTCGCCAGCGCGAAGAGATCGAGCTGATCGCATCCGAGAACATCGTCAGCCGCGCCGTGATGGAGGCTCAGGGTTCGGTCCTGACCAACAAATACGCCGAAGGCTATCCGGGCAAGCGCTATTACGGCGGCTGCCAGTATGTCGACATCGCCGAAAACCTGGCGATCGAGCGTGCCAAGGAACTGTTCGGCTGCGAATATGCCAACGTCCAGCCGAACAGCGGCAGCCAGATGAACCAGGCCGTGTTCCTGGCGCTGCTGCAGCCGGGCGACACCTTCATGGGCCTGGACCTGAATTCGGGCGGCCACCTGACCCACGGCTCGCCCGTGAACATGTCGGGCAAATGGTTCAACGTCGTCAGCTATGGCGTGCGCCAGCAGGATCACCAGCTGGACATGGAAGCGGTTGCCGAAAGCGCCCGCAAGAACAAGCCCAAGCTGATCATCGCCGGCGGCACCGCCTATAGCCGGGTCTGG
Source organism: Paracoccus sp. KKT209 (assembly GCF_055635455.1). Next base: position 1,570,817 of record NZ_CM145758.1, on the reverse strand, counting down.
GACTGGGCCGCCTTCCGCAAGATCGCGGACGAGGTCGGCGCCTATCTGATGGTGGACATGGCCCATATCGCCGGCCTGGTCGCCGGTGGCGTGCATCCCTCACCGCTGCCCCATGCCCATGTCGTCACCTCGACCACGCACAAGTCGCTGCGCGGACCCCGTGGCGGCCTGATCCTGACCAATGACGCCGAGATCGCCAAGAAGATCAACAGCGCGGTCTTCCCCGGTCTTCAGGGCGGCCCGCTGATGCATGTGATCGCCGCCAAGGCCGTGGCCTTTGGCGAGGCGCTGCGCCCCGAGTTCAAGACCTATGCCGCGCAGGTGGTCAAGAACGCGGCCGCCATGGCGGACGAGCTGATGAAGGGCGGCGTCGACATCGTGTCCGGCGGCACCGACAACCACCTCTGCCTGGCCGACCTGCGTCCCAAGGGCGTGACCGGCAAGGCGACCGAGGCCGCGCTTGGCCGCGCCCATATCACCTGCAACAAGAACGGCGTGCCGTTCGATCCCGAAAAGCCCTTTGTGACCTCGGGCATCCGCCTTGGCGCGCCGGCCGGCACCACCCGCGGCTTTGCCGAATCGGAGTTCCGCCAGATCGCCCGCTGGATCATCGAAGTCGTGGACGGCCTGGCCGCCAACGGCGAAGAGGGCAATGCCGAGGTCGAGGCCAAGGTCCGTGCCGAGGTCAAGGCGCTCTGCGACCGCTTCCCGCTCTATTCGGGCATGTAATCGCCCCTTTGGGGCTGAAGGGAACCCGCCGCGCCACCGCGCGGCGGGTTCTTTCATGTCAGGACTGCCAGCGCGGCTTCCGCTTGTCGAAAAAGGCCGCGATCCCCTCGGGCGCCTCGTCGCCCTCCCAGACCTTGACCAGCCGGTCGATGCTGTCCTCGATGACGTCGGCATCGATGCGCGGACCCAGGGCGCGGCATTGCGCCTTGGCGGCGGCCACGGCACCGGGTGCCGCCTGCAGGAACGGCGCTACCTCTGCCTCGATCGCGGCGTCCAGCGCCTCGGGCGCCACCACGCGGGCCGCCAGGTTCAGCGCCATGGCCTCCTCCGCGCCAAAGATCCGGGCCGAAAAGAACACGCGCCGCGCGGCAGGCTCGCCCATGCGGGCAACGACATAGGGGCCGATGGTCGCGGGGATCAGGCCAAGCCGCACCTCGGTCAGGCCGAATTTGGCCGGCGCTGCGACGATGGCGATGTCGCTGACCGCCATCATCCCGATGCCGCCGCCAAAGGCGTTGCCATGGACGCGGGCGATCACCGGCTTGGGCAGCAGGTTCAGCGCCGACAGCATCCCGGCCAGCGCCCGCCCCCCCTCGCGGCGCGTCGCCTCGTCCGCCTGCATCTGCTGACGCATCCAGCCCAGATCGCCGCCCGCGCAAAAGCTGTCGCCCTGTCCCGCCAGCACCACCACACGCACCGCAGGGTCCGCGCCAAGCGCCCCGGCCGCCTCGGTCAGTTCGTCCATCATCTGGCGCGACAGGGCATTGTGCTTGTCGGGCCGGGCCAGCCACAGCGTGGCCACGCCGCGCGCGTCCCGGTCGATGCGGATCGTTTCAGGCATGGTGCCCCTCCTTCAGGTCGCGCGCCATGACCGCCGCGCGTTCGATCACCGCCATGTCCAGCCCGTGGGCCAGGCCCCGTGCGGACAGATGCGCCGCCAGGGCTTCGGTGGCGACATTCCCCGCCGCGCCCGGCGCATAGGGACAGCCCCCCAGTCCCCCCACCGCGGCGTCGAAAATGCGCAACCCGCGCGACAGGCTGACATCCACGTTCTGCAGGGCCCGCCCGGCCGTGTCGTGGAAATGCCCCGCCAGGCGTTCGGGCGGCAGCTCATCCAGCACGTCCGCCAGCATGGCATCGACCGCTTCGGGGCGGCCCTGCCCGATCGTGTCGCCAAGGCTGACCTCGGCGCAGCCAAGGTCCCGCAGGGCGGCCGCGACCCGCGCCACCTGCCCCGGCGCCGTGGGTCCGTCAAAGGGGCAGTCGGTCACGACGCTGACATAGCCGCGCAGAAAGACGCCATCCGCACGCGCGGCCTCGGCGACCGGTGCCAGACGCTCCAGGCTCTCGGCGACGGATGCGTTCAGGTTGGCGCGGCTGAAGCCTTCGGAGGCGCTGACGAAGATCGCGACCTCGTCGGCACGGGCGGCGCGCGCGGCCTGATAGCCCTTGAGGTTGGGGGTCAGCACCGCATAGCGCAGGCCCAGCCTGCGGCTGATGCCCGCCATCACCTCGGCCGCATCGGCCATCTGCGGCACCCATCGGGGTGACACGAAGCTGGTCACCTCGATCCGTCGAAAGCCCGCCTGCGACAGCAGATCCACCAGCGCGATCTTGTCGGCGGTGGGGATCTGCCGCTTTTCGTTCTGCAGCCCGTCGCGGGGGCCCATCTCGAAGATCTCGACGTGCTCAGTCATCGGCGACCTCGTCCAGCCGGATCAGCGCGGCCCCGGCCTCGACCTGGTCGCCCGCCGCGGCCAGCACCTCGGCCACGATGCCGTCGCGCCCGGCGGTCAGGCTGTGCTCCATCTTCATGGCCTCCAGCACCGCCAGCCGCTCACCGGCGCGGACCCGCTGGCCCTGCGTCACATGCACGGCCTTCACCAGCCCCGGCATGGGAGAGCGTGTCAGCCCGTCGCCCGCGTCATCGGCCCCGGCCCGCGCCAGCGGGTCGCGGGGCACCAGATGCACCGTGTGCCCGCCAAAGACGCTGACCCCGGCGGAATGGCAGGCGATGCGTTCGCGGCACAGGTCGCCGTCGACCCACCAGCGGTCGCCCTGCCAGCGCACCTCGTGCGGCTGGCCGTCCAGCATCACGCGGGCCTCGCCCGGCCCCAGCACCTCCAGGACCGCCTGGCCGCCTTCCCATGCGATGGTGCGGCGCAGCGGCTGCCACAGGGTCATGCCCCCGCGCATCTTCGGATCGGCCAAGCCGGCAAGCCCGACTACGGCCAGCGCCATGGCCCGCGCATCGGGCGCCGCTGCCGCGACCAGCGCGTCCAGGTCCCGCGCGATCAGGCCGGTGTCCACCTGCCCGGACCGAAAGCCGTCGTGGCGGGTCAGGGCAATGAGGAAGTCGAGGTTGGTGACCGAACCCGCAACCTCGGTGTCAACCAGCGCCTGTTCCAGCGCGCGCAGCGCGATGGCGCGTGTGGCGCCCCACGTAACCACCTTGGCGATCATCGGGTCATACCAAGGGCTGATCGCATCGCCCGCACGCACGCCGGTTTCGATCCGGGCGGCGTCGGGGAAACGGAGGTGGGACAACCGGCCGGTGGCGGGAAGAAAGCCTGCGGGCACGTCTTCGGCATACAGTCGTGCCTCAAAAGCGTGGCCACCGGTTGCGATCAAACGCTGTTCGAGGGGAAGCGGCTCTCCGCTGGCGACGCGCAGCTGCCACGCGACCAGATCGATGCCGGTCACGGCCTCTGTCACCGGATGCTCGACTTGAAGCCGGGTGTTCATCTCCATGAACCAGAAGCGGTCGGGGCGCAGGCCGTCGCTGCCGTCCACGATGAATTCGATGGTGCCGGCGCCGGAATAGCCGATGGCCTTGGCGGCGCGGACGGCGGCGTCGCCCATGGCCCGGCGCATCTCCTCGGTCATGCCGGGGGCGGGCGCTTCCTCGATCACCTTCTGGTGGCGGCGCTGCAGCGAGCAGTCGCGTTCATAGAGATGCACGGCGCGGGTCCCGTCGCCGAACACCTGCACCTCGATATGACGGGGTTGCAGGACGTATTTCTCGATCAGGACGGCGGCGTTGCCAAAGGCGTTCTGCGCCTCGGACCGTGCGGATTCCAGCGCCTCGGCGAAATCGGCCGGCTCGTCGACGCGCCGCATCCCCTTGCCGCCGCCCCCCGCCACGGCCTTGATCAGCACCGGATAGCCGATCCGATCCGCCGCCTGCGCCAGCCCATCCGGGTCCTGGTCGGCCCCGTGATAGCCCGGAACGACCGGCACGCCCGCCTTTTCCATCAGGGCCTTGGCCGCGTCCTTCAGCCCCATCGCGCGGATTGCCTTGGCCGAGGGGCCGATGAAGACCAGGCCCGCAGCCTCGACCGCCTCGACAAAGTCCGGGTTTTCGGACAGAAATCCGTAGCCAGGATGGATCGCCTGCGCCCCGGTGGACCGGGCCGCCGCGATGATGGCGTCGCCGCGCAGATAGCTGTCGGCCGGCGCGGGGCCACCCAGATGCACCGCCTGGTCGGCCATGGCGACGTGCCGCGCGGCGCGGTCGGCGTCCGAATAGACGGCGACCGTCGCCACGCCCATCCGGCGGCAGGTGTCGATGATCCGACAGGCGATTTCACCGCGATTGGCGATCAGGATCTTGTCGAACATGGCTGACCTTTCGATTGGCGCCGGGCGTCGCGGGCCATGCGCCCGCCGTCCCGTGCAGAAGATGTTGGCGCGCGGGGGACCGGGGCCCCGCAGCGCGGCCGTGGCGCAGTGCGGGCCATGCCCGCCATCACATCCGGAACAGGCCGAAGCGCGTCGGCTCCAGCGGGGCGTTCAGCGCGGCACGCAGCGACAGGGCCAGCACCTCGCGCGACTTGCGGGGGTCGATGATGCCGTCGTCCCAGAGCCGCGCCGAGGCATAGAGCGGGTGCGACTGGCGCTCGAACATCTCGACCGTGGGGCGCTTGAACTCGGCCTCCTCCTCGGGCAGCCATTCGCCGCCCGCGCGCTCGATCCCCTCGCGGCGCACGGTGGCCAGCACCCCGGCCGCCTGTTCGCCGCCCATGACGCTGATGCGGCTGTTGGGCCAGGTCCACAGGAAGCGCGGCGAATAGGCGCGCCCCGCCATGCCATAGTTGCCCGCGCCAAAGCTGCCGCCGACCAGCATGGTGATCTTGGGCACGTTGGTCGTGGCCACCGCCGTCACCATCTTGGCGCCGTGGCGCGCGATGCCCTCGTTCTCGTATTTGCGGCCGACCATGAAGCCGGTGATGTTCTGCAGGAACACCAGCGGGATGCCCCGCTGCGAGCAGAGTTGGATGAAATGCGCGCCCTTCTGCGCGGCCTCGGAAAACAGCACGCCGTTGTTGGCGACGATGCCGACGGGACAGCCCTCGACATGGGCAAAGCCCGTGACCAGGGTTTCCCCAAAGCGGGCCTTGAACTCGTCAAAGCGGCTGCCGTCGACGATGCGGGCCATCACCTCGCGAATGTCATAGGGGGTGCGAAGGTCGGCGGGCACGACGCCGAATATCTCGTCGGGATCATAGGCCGGGGCTTCGGGCGCCTGCCACTGGACCTCGCCCTGCGGGCGGCGGTTCAGGTGCTGGACCGCCTGCCGCGCCAGGGCCAAGGCGTGGGCGTCATCCTCGGCCAGGTAGTCGGCCACGCCGGACAGGCGGGTATGGACGTCGCCGCCCCCCAGATCCTCGGCGGAAACCACCTCTCCGGTCGCGGCCTTGACCAGCGGCGGGCCGGCCAGAAAGATCGTGCCCTGACCGCGAACGATGATCGTGACGTCGGACATGGCGGGGACATAGGCGCCCCCGGCGGTGCAGGAGCCCATCACCACGGCGATCTGGGCGATGCCCTTGGCGCTCATCCGGGCCTGGTTGAAGAAGATGCGGCCGAAATGGTCGCGGTCGGGAAAGACCTCGTCCTGGTTGGGCAGGTTGGCGCCGCCGCTGTCCACCAGGTAGAGGCAGGGAAGATGGCATTCCTCGGCGATTTCCTGGGCACGAAGGTGCTTTTTCACCGTCATCGGGTAATAGGTGCCGCCCTTGACGGTGGCATCGTTGGCCACGACCATCACCTCCTGCCCATGCACCCGACCGATGCCCGCGATCACCCCCGCCGAGGGGGCCGCGCCGTCATACATGCCATGCGCCGCCGTGGCGCCGATCTCCAGAAAGGGCGATCCCGGGTCCAGAAGGTTCGCCACCCGTTCGCGCGGGGGCATCTTGCCGCGATTGACGTGACGCTCCATCGCGCGGGCGCCGCCGCCCTCGGCGGCGGCCTGCGCCGCCTGGCGGGCCGTGTCCAGCAGCGCCAGATGCGCCTGTCGGTTGGCCTGGAACTGCTCGGACGAGGGCAATGCGGATGAGGTCAGCTTCATGATGGGGTCTCCGAAGGTCCGGCGTCGATTTCAGCCTGGGCCAGCTTGCGCAATTCGCGTCGCATGACCTTGCCGGTCACGGTCATCGGCAAGGCGTCCAGGAAGGCGATCTCTCGCGGGTAGGAATGGGCGGCCGACTGCCGGCGCACATGGGTCTGCAACTCGGCGGCAAGTTCGGCAGAGGGGGCATGACCAGGGCGCAGGACAACATAGGCCTTGACGATCTCGGTCCGCAGCGGGTCGGGCTTGCCGATGACCCCGGCCTGGGCCACGGCGGGGTGGCGCAGCAGGCAATCCTCGATCTCGGAGGGGCCGATGCGGTATCCGGCCGAGGTGATGACATCGTCGTCGCGCCCGACGAACCGGACATAGTCATCCTCGATCACGCCGCGGTCGCCGGTCACCATCCAGTCGCCACGGAACTTGGCGGCGGTCGCCTGCGGGTTCTGCCAATAGCCCAGCATCATGCTGCCCGCGCCGCGTCGGATGGCGATGTCGCCTTCCGCATCGGTGACCTGCCCATCACTGTTCAGGACCGCCAGATCAAAGCCGGGGGCGGCTTTCCCGATCGCGCCGGGCCGCACCGGGAACATCGCCCCGGACGACGCCGCGACCATGTTGCACTCCGTCTGGCCATAGAATTCGTTGATCGTCAGCCCAAAGGCCCGCCGGCCCCAATCCAGCATTTCCGCGCCAAGCGTCTCGCCGCCCGAGGCGACGCTGCGCAGGCCCGGCAGGTCCATGTCGGCCGCCTTCAGCATCTTCAGCGCCGTCGGCGGGAAGAAGATGTTGCGGATGCCACAGTCGCGGATTAGCGCGGCCACGGCCGCGGGGTCGAACTTGGGCATTCGCGCCGCTACCACCGGCACGCCAAGCGCCAGCCCGGGCATCGCCACGTCGAAAAGGCCACCGATCCAAGCCCAATCCGCGGGTGTCCAGATGACATCACCGGGTTGCCCCAGCAGGTCGTGGCTCATCTCGACGCCCGGCAGGTGGCCCGTCAGGACCCGGTGGCCGTGCAGGGCCCCCTTGGGCGCGCCGGTCGTGCCGGAGGTATAGATGATGATCGCCGGATCATCGGGGCCTGTGTTCTGGGTCGGGAACGGGGCGGCCTCAAGCAGGCCCTCCTCCGGGACGATCACGCGAAGGTCGGGGAACGGGGCCAGCATCGCGCGGCCCTCGGGGTCGGTGATGACGGTGGCGATGCCCGCATCGCGCAGGCGCAGCTCCAGCGCCTCGGGGCCGAAGAGCTTGAACAGCGGGACCGAGATCGCCGCCGATTTCCAGACCGCCAGATGCGCCGCGGCGGTCCAGGCCGATTGCGTGCGCAGGATGCCGATACGGTCGCCCCTGTCGGCCTGCAACGCATGTGCCAATCGGTCGGTCATCATCTCCAGTTCGCCAAAGCTGACCGGGCGCGGGCTGCCGTCATGTTCGATGATCGCCACCGCCGCCGGATCATGGGCCAGGCACTGGTCGGCCATGTTCAGCCGCGCCGGGAACTGCCAGCGGAATTCGGCGCGCAGGCGGTCATGGTCGGCATGGGACAAAAGCCGCGACATCAGCCCCCCTCGGCCAGCGACGCGTCCAGCCGCAGCGCCTGGTCGGCGGTCAGTTCCATCTGGCACTGAAGACGGACGGTGCCGGCCAGGCTGCCGCCGTCGTATCGCGCCGCCTCATAGTTGCAGGCCGCGTCACGGAATGCGATCCACCTGCGCTGCATCTCGCGCAGCGCCTCGGCCCGGACGGGCGTGACCCGGTCCATCCCCAAGCGATAGGCATCGTTCAACCGCGCGTCCCACAAGTCGCGCTCTGCGGCCAGGCACTGGTTCATGCCGAGCGTCGTCTGGCCGCCCTCGCCCTCCATGCAGGCCCGTGCCGCCCTGCCCGCGCAGTCGCGTCCGCCCTCTGCCTCCAGGCAGGCCACCATCGGCGCGGGGTCGAAGGCCGGCGCCTCCTGCGCGGCGGCAGGCGCGGCACAAAGCGCCAGCAGGACGACCGCGCGCATCAGACGAGGCCCATCAGTTCCCGGCCGATCAGCATGCGGCGGATCTCGCTGGTGCCGGCGCCGATCTCCATCAGCTTGGCGTCGCGGAACAGGCGGCTGACCACGCTGTCGTTCAGGAAGCCCGCCCCGCCCAAGGCCTGCACCGCCTGATGCGCCTGCACCATTGCCTGTTCACTGGCATAAAGCACCGCGCCCGCCGCATCCTGACGCGTGACCTTGCCCGCGTCGCAGGCGCGCGCGACCTCGTAGACATAGGCGCGCGAGGTGTTCAGCGCGACATACATGTCGGCGATCTTGGCCTGCATCAGCTGGAACGACCCGATCGGCTGGCCGAACTGCTTGCGCTCGGCCACATAGGGCATCACCTGATCCAGGCAGGCCGCCATGATACCGGTGCCGATGCCGGCCAGGACCACCCTCTCGTAGTCCAGGCCCGACATCAGCACCCGAACGCCCCGGCCCTCCTCGCCCAGGACGTTCTCGAACGGGATCTCGACATTGTCGAAGATCAACTCGCCCGTATTCGATCCGCGCATCCCCAGCTTGTCGAAATGCGGGCTGGTCGAGAAACCCGACATGCCGCGTTCGACGATAAAGGCCGTGATGCCCTTCGACCCGGCCTCGGGGTCGGTCTTGGCATAGACCACCAGCGTCTGCGCATCCGGCGCATTGGTGATCCAGTACTTGCTGCCGTTCAGGACGTAGCGGTCGTTCCTCTTTTCGGCCCGCAGCTTCATGCCGACGACGTCGCTGCCCGCGCCCTCCTCGGACATGGCCAGCGCGCCCACGGCCTTGCCGCTGCACAGGTCGGGCAGGTATTTCGCCCGCTGCGCGTCGGTGCCGTTCAGCTTGATCTGGTTCACGCAAAGGTTCGAATGCGCGCCATAGGACAGGCTGACGCTGGCGCTGGCGCGGGCGATCTCCTCGACCGCGATCACATGGGCCAGATAGCTCATGCCCGACCCGCCCCATTCCTCGGCGACCGTGATGCCCAACAGGCCCAGTTCACCCATCTCGGACCACAGTTCGTTGGGAAAGGCGTTGGTGCGGTCCACTTCACCGGCGATCGGCGCCACACGCTCCTGCGCCCAACGGTGCACCATGTCGCGCAGCGCGTTCACATCCTCGCCCAGATCGAATTCCATGCCCCGCGTGAACATCGCGATCCCCCTCCCCGGTTATTGAACGCTTGTTCATTTCTTTACCGCAGCCGCCCCGCCTGCGTCAAGCCAAGGCTGCGCCTGGTCCGAACCTGCGTCAAGGTGCCGCCGGGCCTTGCCCGCCGCCCCCCTTCGCGCCACAGAGGCGCACAACAACCGGAGACGGCACATGCGGCTTTCCATCCTGCGCCACGCCCCCAGCCTGTCGGACGGCCTGCTGGCCGGCCGCCGCGACGTGCCTGCCGATTGCGCGGACCACGCCACGCTGGCGCGCCTGGCCATGCGGATCGGGCAGCCGCGGCAGGTGATCGCCAGCCCCGCCCTGCGCTGCCGCCAGACGGCCGAGGCCCTTGGGCTGACGCCTGAGCGGCTGGAGCCCGCGCTGTGGGAGCAGGACATGGGCGTCTGGGAAGGGCTGCCCCCCGCCCGCCTGCCCGACCTGGGCCCGCTGTCGCCGGCCGAACTGGCCCGGCACAGGCCGGAGGCGGGCGAGAGCTTTGACGACATGACCGCCCGCGTCATCCCGGTGCTGCAGGGGCTGCGCGACGACTGCCTGGTGGTGGCCCATGCCGGCACGGCACGCGCCGCCCTGTCGATGGTGGTGGGCCCGGCGGCGCTGTCCTTTTCCGTGGCGCCGCTGTCGCTGACCATCCTGCGGCGCATGGGCGATGCCTGGGCGGTCGAGGCGGTCAACCTGACCGTCGGGGAATAACCCCATGGCGATGATCGCGGCGCTGGCGCTGATTCTGGATGCACTGATCGGTTGGCCGCAGCCGGTCTATGCCCGGATCGGGCACCCGGTGACCTGGATCGGGCGGCTGATCGCGGCGCTGGACCGGCGGATGAACCGCGGCGGCGCGCGGCGGCTGAAAGGCGCGCTGGCGGTGCTGCTGGTCGTGGCGGCGGCGCTGGTCCCGGCGGCGCTGATCCAGGTCTGGCTGGGACCTTGGGTCGCGGCGGTCTTGGCCTGGCCGCTGGTGGCGGCGCGGTCGCTGGACGAACATCTGGGTGCGGTGGCACGACCCCTGAGGCAGGGAGATCTGGCCGGCGCGCGCGCAGCCACGGCGATGATCGTCGGCCGCGACGTCAGCCAGGCCGACGAGGCCGCGCTGGCCCGCGCCAGCCTGGAGAGCCTGGCCGAAAACGCCAGCGACGGAGTCATCGCGCCGCTGTTCTGGGCGGCCATCGGAGGATTGCCGGGCATCGCCGCCTACAAGGCCATCAACACGCTGGATTCGATGATCGGCCACCGCACCCCGCGCCATGAGGCCTTTGGCGCCTTTGCCGCGCGACTGGATGACGTGGCCAACCTGATCCCGGCGCGGCTGACGGCGCTGCTGATCGCGCTGGCCGCCGGGCGCCGCGCCCCGCAGGCCCTGCGCTGTGCGCTGGACGACGCGCCGGCGCATCGCTCACCGAATGCCGGCTGGCCCGAAGGGGCGATGGCGGGCGCCCTCGGCGTGCGCCTGTCGGGGCCGCGCGTCTATGGCGACAGGATCGCGCATGAACCCTGGCTGAACGGCACCGCGCCCGACCCTGCCGCCGCCGACCTGGACCGAGGCATCCGCATCTATCGCCGGGCCGTCGCCCTTGGCGGCGTCCTGCTGCTGGGTGCCGCTCTGGTCGCCTAGTCCAGCCGCGTAACCTTGACCGTCTGGACCTGCAGGTCGGCCGCCGTCCCGGTCGTCAGGAAGGCCACGTCGGTCGCGTCCCGTCCGACCGCCACCAGCGCCATGTTGTCGGCCCCGGCCATGCCGGTCGGATCGACCAAGTGCCAGTCGCCCGACAGATAGACCTGCGCCACGGCATGGAAATCCTGCGGCTCGACATCAGGGGCATAGACGCTGGCGATGCGCGCGGGGATCTGGGCGGCGCGGCACAGCGCGATCAGCAGATGGGCATAGTCACGGCACACGCCCCGCCCTTCCAGGAAGGTGTCGGCAGCGGTGGTGTTGCCGTCGCTGATGCCCGAGACATAGGCAAGGTGCCCCTCGACCCAGTCCCGCATCGCCGCGACCTTGGCGCCGCCCTGCAGCCCCTCAAAGCGCGAGCAGACGAAGTTCGTGAAACGGTCCGCCTCGCAATAGCGCGACGGCAGCAGATAGCGCAGCGCGTCGCCCGGCATATGCTCGACCGGCACCGCGTCCAGGCGGGACAGGTCGACCGGCGGGCGGGTCACCTCGACCTCGGCGCCATAGCGGCAGGTCAGCCGATCCTCCAGCCGCATGACGATGCGTTCGCCGATGCCCTCCTCTCCGGGAACGCGCCCCAGATGGGCGGGCTGTCCCAGGTCGATGCTTGCCGAGATCAGCGTCTGCCCCTCGGCCCCCGCCGCCTCGATCACCACGATCGCCGGTCCGGCAGCGCCAAGACGGTAATCAAGCACAACATCGATCTTCATCCGCATCGGCGGCTCCTGTCGGTGGGAGGGGTGGCAGAGCAGCCGCGCTTGGACGCTGCCGTCCGGCTTGTCAATCGCCGCCGCGGCCGGAAGTTCCCCGGCGGCCCAATTCCCCGACGTCTCGGGCGGTGTCGGCCGCGACCGGGTCCAGCCGCAGCTCCACCCGGAACAGCGCCCCGCCCAGGTCGGAACGGCCGTGCCGGAAAAGCCCGTCCATCTGCGCCGTGTAGACCTGGCAGATCTGCATGCCGAGGCCGGTTCCCTGGGCTGCGTCGAAGCCCTCGGGCAGGCCCGGCCCGTCATCCTCGACCGTCAGGCGCAGGCGGTCGTCCGGGCAGTCCAGACGGATGCGGATCATCGCCTGCCGGTTGGCGCCACTATGCTTGACCGCATTCCCGATCAGTTCGGCCAGGATCTGGCCGATCGCCGCCGCCTGCGCGGGCTTGACCGGCACCGGCCGGTCGCCGTTCAGGTCCAACTCGATCCGGCCGTTCAGCGCCTGACCCAGATCCATCGCCAGAACCCGCACATAGTCCATCAGCGGCAGTTCATCTGCACCCGGGTCCAGGTGCAGCTGATCGTGCACGCGCGCGAGGGTCGCGATCCGGTTGGCCGCATCGCCCAAAAGTGCCCCTGCCTCGCCGCCGGAATGGACCCGGGACTGCATCCGCAACAGCGCGATGACCGAGGCAAAGCTGTTCTTGACCCGATGGTCGATCTCACCCAGCAGGACCTTTTGCCGGGCCAGGGCCGCGTCCTTCAACGCAACCTCCTGCGCCAGGGCGCGGGCCTGTTCCTCCAGCAGCTTGCGTGCCGTGACGCTGTCGGTGATGTCGCGAGAGCTGGCCAGGATGCGTTCCACATGTCCGCGCGGCCCCCGCACGGGCGAGACCGTCACATGCCACCAGCGCGGCGTGCCGCGGGCCGTCGGGCAGAAGGCCTCGAAGGTGCTGACGCGGCCGTCGCGCGCCGCCGCCATGGCATCGTCCAGCAGCCGATGGCTTTCCGCAGGCCAAAGCGCGGGCCAGGGCCGATCCTCGATCATGCCGAAATCCGCGATTTCCATCGCGCACATGCCATTGCTGTTCATGAAGCTGACGCGACCATCGACCTCGATCAGCTTGATGCAGTCGGGAGAGCTGTCGAGAACGGACAGCGCAAAGCCGGTCTCCACCCCCGCCAGCAGGTCGAGGGCGTGCAGATTGGGGTCGACTGCGGTCATGGACAGCTGATCTTCATCTGGCAATATCGGTTCACTCGGCATCTCCCCGTCAACAGTCGGGATGTGCCGAAAAAGCAGCAACGACGATGTTTTGTCAACGAATTAATCGCGTGACCCCAAGTCAACCCGCATGGTTTTTGTCAAGTGGCCCGATATCGTGCAGCTGTTGCGCCTGCCGCGACAACCCGCGCGCCAAGGGCAGCAGATCGGCCTGCAGCGCGTGATAGATGTCGGGCTTGCCCGCGAACTGGCGGCTGGACGGCCGGTCGTCGGACCCCAGTTCGGGGAACCATCCGCCACGCTCATGGTCGATCAGGTGCGCGGTGGCGAAATCCCACAGCCGACGATACCAAGCCTCATCCCCCCGCTGCGGGTCCGCCTTGATCAGGGCGGCGACGGCGCCGATCGCCTCGGTCACGGGCCACCAATAGCGGGCCGGATTGTCCACCGCCCCTCCGAAGCGCAGCGTATAGGCCAGCCCGCCCCGCTGGTCGTCCCAGGCATCGGCCAAGGCCCGCTCGGTCAGGGCGCGGGCCTGCGCGGGCGCATCGTCCGCAGGCCGCCCCGCCAGGTCCCACCATTGCAGCAGCAGGCGCGCCATCTCGAAGCTGTGGCCGGGGGTGGTGCCGGCGGGCCGGAACATGGGGTTGCCCGCATAGGCGCGGTCGGGTCGCCAGTCCCCGTCGTAATGTTCCGGGATCCGCCAGCCTTCGGAGGCAGCCTGACCCGCGATGAAGAAATCCAGGGTGCGGCCCGCGCGGCGCAGGTATTCGCCCTCGCCGGTTGCCTCATGCGCGGCCAGCAGCGCCTCGACCCCGTGCATGTTGGCATTCATGCCGCGATAGGTCGAGAAGGGCTGCCAGTCGCGGGTGAATTCGTCGCGGAACAGCCCTGCCGCGTCGTCCCAGAAATGCCGGTCCAGCACCTCCGCGATGTCGGTCAGCAGCCGGTCGGCATCGGGATGCCCCGCCATCCTGGCGCTGGAGGCCGCCAGCAGGACGAAGACATGGCCATAGGCCAGCTTGGTCCCATCGGCCACCTGGTCCCCCTCGAACGACCAGACGAAGCCGCCGTGGCCGCGGTCGCGATGATGCGACCACAGATAGGCCATGCCCTGGTCGATGATCCCGGCGGCATCCGGCCGCCCGGCCATCTGCCCCAAGGCATAGGAATGCACCAGCCGCGTGGTCGTGTGCAGCTCCTGCACCTGACCGGGCAGCGGGCGTCCGTCCAGGTCCAGAACGTGAAACCCGCCGCCCCTGCGCGGGCTGGCATCAAAGAAATCCAGCGCGCGGCCGGCATCGGCGGCCAGAAAGGCGCGGTGCTGCGGGTCGTTCAGCCAATGGCCGGCGAAGTCGTGCTGTCCTGCCTGCATCGGTCCGTTCCTTTCAGCGCTTGCGCAAGGCGTCGGCCAGGGCCGAGCCAAAGGCGCCCTGCCCGGCACCGCCCTTTGGGCCCGCCTGCCCGCCGCGCGGCTTGCCCGGTGCCTTGTCGGACCGCGCCGGGCGCGGCTCCGTGGCGCCGCCGTCCTTGCGCATCGTCAGGCCGATGCGCTTGCGCGCCACGTCCACCTCGGTCACGCGGACGCGGACGACGTCCCCCGCCTTGACGACCTCATGCGGGTCCTTGACGAACCGGTCGGCCAGTTGGCTGACATGGACCAGCCCGTCCTGATGGACGCCGATATCCACGAAGGCCCCGAAGGCCGCGACATTGGTCACGGTGCCTTCCAGCGACATGCCCGGGCGCAGGTCGCCGATGTCCTCGACCCCTTCGGCAAAGCTGGCGGTGACGAAACCGGGGCGCGGGTCGCGGCCGGGCTTTTCCAGCTCAGTCAGGATGTCGCGCACGGTCGGCAGGCCGAAATCGCCACTGACGAAATCCTCGGCCCGCAGCCGCTTGAGGGCCGTGGGATCGCCCATCACCGCCCGCAGGTCGCGCCCGCAGGCGCCGACGATCTTGCGCGCCAGGCCATAGGCTTCGGGGTGGACGGCCGAGGCGTCCAGCGGCTCGTCCCCGTCGCGGATCCGCAGAAAGCCCGCGCATTGCTCGAAGGCGCGCGGCCCGAGGCCCGCGACCTTCTTCAGCGCCGCGCGCGACCGAAAGGCGCCGCCGGCATCGCGATGCGCGACGATGGACTGGGCCAACGACGGCCCCAGCCCCGCGACATGCGCCAGAAGCGGGGCCGAGGCCGTGTTCAGGTCCACCCCCACGGCGTTCACGGCATCCTCGACGACGGCCTCCAGCGTCTTGGCCAGCTGGCGCTGGTCCACGTCGTGCTGGTACTGGCCCACCCCGATCGACTGCGGCGGCACCTTGACCAGTTCGGCCAGCGGGTCCTGCAGCCGCCGGGCGATCGACACCGCGCCCCGCAGGCTGACGTCCAGGCCCGGAAACTCCTTCGCCGCCAGTTCCGACGCCGAATAGACCGAGGCCCCGGCCTCGGACACGATCACCTTGGTCGGCACCTTCGCGCCCTTGGGCAGGTGTTTCAGGACATCCGCCACCAGGCGTTCGCTGTCGCGACTAGCGGTGCCGTTGCCGATGGCGATCAGGTCCACGCCATGTTTCGCGATCAGCGCCAGCAGCGTGGCTTCGGCCCCGCGCAGGTCGTTCTTGGGCTGGAACGGATAGATGGTGGCGGTGTCCAACAGCTTGCCCGTGCCGTCCACCACCGCGATCTTGCAGCCGGTACGGATGCCGGGGTCCAGGCCAAGCGTCGCGCGGGGACCCGCGGGCGCGGCCAGCAGCAGGTCGCGCAGGTTGCGGGCAAAGACCTGGATCGCCTCGTCATGCGCGCGTTTGCGCAGTTCGGTCAGCAGGTCGATATACATCGTGTTCGACAGCCGCACGCGCCAGGCCCAGCCCGCCACGCCCCGCAGCCAGTCCGCCCCCGCCCCCTGTCCCACCGGACCAAGCGCCTGCGCCACGATCCCCTCGGCCCGCGCAGCCCCCGTCTCCGGATCGGGCGAGATGTCGATGGTCACGACCTCTTCCTTGGCCGCCCGCAGGATGGCCAGGGCGCGATGGCCGGGAATGCCGGCCCAGGTTTCGCGGTGGTCGAAATAATCGCTGAACTTGGCGCCGGCCTCCTCCTTGCCGGCCACCACGCGGGCCGCGATGATCGCCTCGCGGCGCATGAAGTCGCGCAAGGACCCCAGCACCCCGGCATTCTCGGACAGTTCCTCGACCAGGATGTCGCGGGCGCCTTCCAGCGCGGCCTTGGGCGTCTCGACCGCGCCCTGGACATAGGCCGGGGTCAGCGCCGCCGGATCGCGGGCCGGATCGGCCTGGATGGCGCGCAGCAGCGGCTCCAGCCCGTTCTCGCGCGCGATCATCGCCTTGGTGCGACGCTTGGGCTTGAAGGGCAGATAGATGTCCTCCAGCGCGGCCTTGGTCTCGGCCGCCCCGATGCTGCGGGCCAGGTCGTCGGTCAGCTTACCCTGGTCGCGGATCGAGCCCAGGATCGCCGCGCGGCGTGCCTCCATCTCGCGCAGATACGCCAGCCTTTCGGCCAGGGTGCGCAGCTGCGTGTCGTCCAGGCCGCCCGTCACCTCCTTGCGATAGCGCGCGACGAAGGGGACCGTGGCGCCCCCGTCCAGCAGCCCTGCGGCGGCGGTCACCTGGGCGGGCGAGGCCGCGATTTCGGCGGCGATCTGGCGGGCGATGCGCGAAGCGGTGGCAGAGGCAGTAACGGCGGCGGCGTCCATGCGGAACCCTCGGGTCTTGGTGGTGAAGCGCCTGTCTAGCCCGTCGATGGGGCCGCGCCAAGCGGCGCGTCAAGCTGCAGTTCGGGCAGGCGCAGCACCTCGCCGGCCGAGGCCTTGCCCACGATGCTGTCGCGCACCGCCTGCCGCAGCGCCGGCGACCGCTTCAGCAGTCGACGAAAGCCAGTCTCGTCCAGCATCAGAAGGCTGGTCGGCGTGATCGCCCGCACCTCGGCCCGGCGGATGCGGCTGGTCAGGACGCCCATCTGGCCGAACATCTCGCCGCGCCCGAGGCGGGTGGTCTGGCCGGCGACCTCCTGTTCGACCGCGCCCGAGGCCACGAAAAAGACCGTGCGCGCAGGCGTGTCCTTGCGGGTGATCAGGTGGCCGGCGTTCACGTATCGGGTGCGCACCTCGCGGCTGAGGCGCTTGAGGTCGCCGTCGTCCAGATCCTCGAACAGGGGGAACTGGCGCACCAGGTCGTTCTTGCGCAGCGCCAGGTCCAGCTTGGGGCGGCGCTCGGTCTGCTGGCGGCGGCGGGCGATGTCCAGCATCAGCTCGGTATGCACCTCGGATCCGATCAGCCCGTCCTCGCGCAGGGCGTTGTATTCGCGCTCTTCCAAGCGCAGCGCGGTCCGGCGGATGAAGCGCCGCTCCAGTTCCTCGGCATAGCCCGGATATTGCAGCCGCAGACCTTCCAGCGCGGTCTCGACGGCCTCGATGCGGCGGTTCAGCAATTCGTGCAGCAGCTCGGCCACGCGGCGGCCGTGGATGCGCCGGATGCGCCGGTCGATGAAACCGTGGATGTCGCGCAGGATCAGACGTTTGGCCAGCAACATCTCGAAACGGTCTGCGGTCATGCGGGCCAGGCTGCTCGGGATGCCAAGCCGGTTGCGCAGAAAGGCCGCAAAGCGGAAGGCGGGACCATAGCTGAGGCCGGATCGCGCGGCCCGCTGATAACCCGTGCGCCCGCCCGACCGCGCGCCTTCGATCAGGCGATCCGCGTCGAACAGCGCCTGTTCGGACAACCGGGCCGAGATGGCACGCTCGCGGAAACGCTGCAGGATCACCTCACGCTCGTGGGCTGCCAGCGCGATCAGGCCCAGGGTGATGCGGTCGCGGTCCAGGATCTCGGCATTGTCCTCGGCCTCGGCGCGTTCGACCGCGTCGTCCAGCCGTTCGGCAAAGCGCTTGGCCTCGCTGCGCACGGTTTCGCGGGTCAGTTCATAGTTCTCGGTGGCTGAGGCGACGCCTTCGCGGACGCTCTGCAGCGCGACCGCCACGACCTGGTTCGACAGCGCCCGGTCCAGGGGCGACAGCTTGTCCAGGCCCAGCAGGCTGATGACGCCGCGCAGCGTGGTGCCCTGCACGATCAGCGTAAAGAGGGTAAAGCCGGTCGCCAGGATGCCGACCAGTCGCTTGGTCTCGACCGGCACGCGCAGGCTCTCCGTCACGGCCAGCGCCAGCGCCAGGGTGACCGCGCCGCGCAGGCCGCCCCACATGATCGCGACGCGGTAGGGCCGCTGGATGCGGGGCGACAGCCGCAGCCCGGTCAGCAGCGGCAGCAGCAGGAACAGGATGATGGCGCGGGCCACGAAGGCCGCCAGCACCACCAGGCCCACCAGGACCAGATCGGCCAGCCGCACCTCGCCCAGCAGGCGCGGGATCAGCAGCGCGGCCAGGATGAAGATCAGCGCCCCGGCCCAATGCGCCAGAAGGCCCCAGACCTCGCGCAGGTTGACCCAGAAGGCCGGCGCCAGCCGCCCCGGTCCCATGAAGTTCAGCGTCACCCCGGCCGCCACGACGGCGATCACGCCCGACGCGCCCAGCACCTGTTCCGCGCCGATATAGGCCAGATAGGGCACCGCGACCGAGACCGAGATCTGCGCCGTCTCGAACCGCCCGAAGACCCCCATCAGCATCAGCGCGATCCGCGCCACCAGCCAGCCGGCCAGCGCCCCGCCCAGGATCAGCGCCGGAAACTGCGCCAGCGCCTCGCGCAGCGTCGGGTTCGGAACGCCCAGCATCACATAGCTCATGAACAGGCCGAACAGCGCGATGGCGGCGGCGTCGTTCAGCAGGCTTTCGCCCTCGATGATGCGGGCCAGACGCCGCGGTGCCGACAGCGACCGAAAGATCGAGACGACGGCCGAGGGGTCGGTGGTCGAGACGATGGCCCCGATCAGCAGGCCCACCATCAGGGGCAGCCCACCGATCCAGGCCAGCGCATAGCCGATGGTCAGGGTGGCCACGACCACGGCCACCACCGCCAGGGTCAGGATCGGCACCCAGTCATCCAGCATCCGGCGGATGTTCATCTCCAGCGTGGCCTGAAAGATCAGCGTCGGCAGGAACACGTACATGAACACGCTGGACCGGATCGGCAGCGACAGGATGCTTTCCGCGATCGGGTTCAGCGTGTCGGTCAGGTCGGTGCGCAGAAAGAAGATCGCGCCGCCGCCGATCATGATTCCGATCGCCGCCAGCATCACGCTGAAGGGCAGCGAAAGACGCGCCGCCAACGGCTCTGCCGCAGCGATCAACAGGAACAGGACGGCGGTGAAGGTCGTCAGCAGAACGATATCCATGCCTTCGGAATAAAGGCATATCTCGTCATTTGGAAGAAGCCTGCCGCCACATCTGGCCCGGTTTCGAGGCGCTGACGGCGAATTGAGGCAGCCCGGCCTGCCTTGAAATCCGCAGGCCCGACCTACAGGTCAGAGCGGGGGCCGAAGACGGCCCCCAAGATGTTGAAGGAAAGGAAGACGCGATGTCGTCGATGTTCGAGCCGCTGACCCTGGGCGCGGTCACCCTGAAGAACCGGGTCGTGATGGCCCCGCTGACCCGCAGCCGCGCGGGAGAAGCCCGGGTGCCCAATGACCTGATGGTGGAGTATTACGGCCAGCGCGCCGGCGCCGGGCTGATCCTGTCCGAAGCGACCAGCGTCATGCCGATGGGCGTGGGCTATGAGGCGACCCCCGGCATCTGGTCCGAGGAGCAGGTCGCGGGCTGGTCCGCCGTCACCCAAGCCGTCCACCAGCGCGACGGGCTGATCTTCCTGCAACTGTGGCATGTCGGCCGGATTTCCGACCCGCAGTTGCTGGACGGGCAGCTGCCGGTGGCACCCTCGGCGATCCAGCCCTCGGGGCATGTCAGCCTGCTGCGCCCCAAGCGGCCCTATGCAACGCCCCGCGCGCTGGAGACCGACGAGATCCCCGGGATCGTGGAGGCCTATCGCCTGGCCGCGGCCAATGCCCGGCGCGCCGGTTTCGACGGGGTCGAGATCCACGCGGCGAACGGCTACCTGATCGACCAGTTCCTGCAGGACCGCAGCAATACCCGCAGCGACCGGTATGGCGGCTCGATCGAAAACCGGACCCGGCTGCTGGAAGAGATCGCGGATGCGGTCATCGGGGTCTGGGGCGCGGACCGCGTGGGCGTGCACCTGGCGCCGCGCGGCGATGGGCATGACATGGGCGACAGCGATCCGCGCGCCCTGTTCACGCATGTCGCCCGGCAGATGGGCCGGCGGGGCGTGGCCTTCCTGTGCCTGCGCGAACACCTGGCCGAGGACAGCCTGCTGGACGCCATCCGCGACGCCTTTGGCGGCCCGGTCATCGCCAACGAGGGCCTGACCCGCGAGACGGCGGCGGCGCTGCTGGCCGAGGGTCGGGCGGATGCGGTGGCCTTCGGACGCGACTTCATCGCGACGCCGGACCTGCCCGAGCGGTTCCGCCGGGGCCTGGCCCTGAACGACCAGGATCCTGCGACCTTCTACCAGGGCGGCGCGCAGGGTTATGTCGACTACCCGATCGCCACGGGTCTGGCCGCCGAATGATCGGAGGCCTCGGGGCCGGGCCTCTGCCCGGCCCGGGGCGGATCAGCCGCCGTTGCGGCTGGAAAAATCGACCATCCCGCCGCGCGGCAGGGCCGTGACCTGCACGATGTCATTGGCCGACAACCCGCGGCGGGCCAGGTCGCGCGTGTCGTAGATGTCGCCTGCGCGGCGGTCGACGGTCATAGCCGTCATGGACGGCCTGACGAATTCGGGACGTTCGTTCATGCCCATCGATCCGGCAGATGCGGGAACGGCGGCAAGGCTGGCCAGGACGGCGGCAAGGGCAAAGCGGGTCATGTGACATCTCCACGGGCTGGGGTGAGGGATCTTGCTGATCCTGCCTTCAGCCACGTATCACCCGCTCCGGGCAGTGCAGCGGTCACGCAAGCGTGACAGCGCCGATAGGGCCAAATGGAAAGGACGGCCACTGGGGCCGCCCTTTCTGTTGGTCGTCAGGCTGCGATCAGCAGCTGTAATACATCGCGTATTCGACGGGATGGGGGGTGTGCTCGTAGGCATACACCTCTTCCCACTTCAGGGCGATGTAGGATTCCAGCTGGTCGCGGGTGAAGACGTCGCCCTGCAGCAGGAAGTCCATGTCCTTGTCCAGCTCCTCCAGCGCCTCGCGCAGGCTGCCGCAGACGGTCGGAATCTCAGCCAGCTCCTCGGGCGGCAGGTCGTAGAGGTCCTTGTCCGAGGCCGGGCCCGGATCGATCTTGTTCTTGATGCCGTCAAGGCCGGCCATCAGCAGCGCCGCAAAGGCCAGGTAGGGGTTGGCCGCCGGATCGGGGAAGCGGGCCTCGACGCGCTTGGCTTTCGGCGATTCCGTCCACGGGATGCGGACGCAGCCCGACCGGTTGCGGGCCGAGAACGCGCGCAGCACAGGAGCCTCGAAACCCGGGATCAGACGCTTGTAGCTGTTGGTCGAGGGGTTGGTCAGCGCGTTCAGTGCCTTGGCGTGCTTCAGGATGCCGCCGATGAAATACAGCGCCTCCTGGCTCAGGTCGGCGTACTTGTCGCCCGAGAACAGCGGCTTGCCGTCCTTCCAGATCGACATGTTCACGTGCATCCCCGAGCCGTTGTCGCCCTTCATGGGCTTGGGCATGAACGTCACCGACTTGCCATAGGCATGGGCGACGTTGTGGATGACGTACTTGTATTTCTGGATGTTGTCGGCCTGCTCGACCAGACCACCAAAGATCAGCCCCAGCTCGTGCTGGCAGGTCGCGACCTCGTGGTGGTGCTTGTCGACCTTCATCCCCATGCGCTTCATGGTGGACAGCATCTCGCCCCGGATGTCCTGGGCGGTGTCGATCGGGTTCACCGGGAAATAGCCGCCCTTGTGGGCCGCACGGTGGGCGGTGTTGCCCATCTCGTATTCGGTATCGGTGTTCCAGGCGGCATCGGCGGCGTCGATCTGGAACGACACCTTCTGCGGCGTCACCGAATAGCGCACGTCGTCAAAGATGAAGAACTCGGCCTCGGGGCCGAAATAGGCGGTGTCGCCGATGCCCGATGCCTTCAGATAGGCCTCGGCCTTGGCGGCGGTCCCGCGCGGGTCGCGGCTATAGGCTTCGCCCGTGTCCGGCTCGACCACGTTGCAATGCACGCACAGCGTCTTTTCGGCATAGAACGGATCGATATAGACCGAGGCCGGGTCCAGGATCAGTTTCATGTCCGACTGGTCGATCGACTTCCAGCCCGCGATCGAGCTGCCATCGAACATGAAGCCTTCCTCGAAGAAGTCCTCGTCGACCAGGTCGCGGTCCAGGGTCACGTGCTGAAGCTTGCCCTTGGGGTCGGTGAAGCGCACGTCGACATAGGCGACATCCTCTTCCTCGATCAGCTTCAAGACATCCTTGATTTCCATCTCTTCCCTTTCTTCATGGTAGCAACCCGGCGGCCGAGGCGGCCGGGCGCGGGAGTCTGCAGTCGTTCCGCTTGGTCCCTGGTGTCAATCAGACCGCGTCGTCGCCGGTCTCGCCGGTCCGGATGCGGATCGCCTGTTCGACAGGCAGGACAAAGATCTTGCCGTCGCCGATCTTCTCGGTGCGCGCCGCGCTGACGATCGCCTCGATGGCCGCCTCGACCTGGTCGTCGGGCAGCACCATCTCGATCTTCACCTTGGGAAGGAAATCGACCACGTATTCGGCGCCGCGATACAGCTCGGTATGTCCCTTCTGGCGACCGAAGCCCTTGACCTCGGTAACGGAAAGGCCCTGCACGCCGACTTCCTGCAGCGCCTCCTTCACATCGTCCAGCTTGAACGGCTTGATGATCGCCTCGATCTTTTTCATCGCATCTGATCCTTCCTCGCGGCTTGCCTGACGCCTGATTGGCGCGTTTGATGGATGGCGTAAATGAGGCAGCTTGAACTTGGTGCGGCGGAATGCAGGCCGTCCCGCCAGTTGCCCTAACTTTGGTCACTCTGCGTAGAATATAGGCAAATCCCATGCTGCACGGCACCCGTATCCTGAGCAGCGCCCAAATGCGCGCCATCGAATCTTCCGCCATCGCCCAAGGGACGGTGACCGGCCTGACACTGATGGAGCGGGCGGGGCATGGCGTCGTGGCGGCGATTCTGGACCGGTGGCCGGACCTCGTGCAGGCGCCGGGGCGGGCTGTGGTCCTTTGCGGGCCGGGCAACAACGGCGGCGACGGCTTTGTCATCGCCCGGCTGCTGGCAGAGCGGGGGTGGCAGGTGCGCGTCCTGCTGGCGGGCGATCCGGCCGCCCTGCCCCCGGACGCGCGGCGCAACCACGACCTGTGGCGGGCCTTGGGGCCCGTCGAAGCGCTGCCCGAAGTACCCGAAGCCATTGCTGCCGACCTTGCCGTGGATGCGCTTTTCGGGATCGGGCTGACGCGGCCTGTCGATGCCTTCGCGCCCGCCCTGGCCGCCCTGCGCGCCGCGCCGCGGCTGGTGGCGGTCGATGTGCCAAGCGGCATTTGCGCCGACAGCGGGCGGGTGATCGGGGCCGCAGGTCCTGCCCCGGCCGACCTGACCGTGACCTTTCACCGGCCCAAGCCGGGTCACTACCTGTCCCAGGGGCCGGCGCTGTGTGGCCATCTGGCGCTGGTCGATCTGGGGCTGACGGGCGCGGATGATGGCCCGCCAACCACCAGGGTCGAAGCTGCGGACCTGGCCAAGGCTCAGGGGCACAAGTTCGACCATGGTCACGCCCTGATTGTTGCGGGCGGGCCTGCACAGGGCGGCGCGGCACGGCTGTCGGCGCGCGCGGCGCTGCGCATCGGGGCGGGGCTGGTGACCCTGTGCCCGCCGCGCGCGGCCTTGCCGGAACATGCCGGTCCGCCCGATGCGCTGATGCGGCGCGCGCTGGATGGGCCCGAGGATCTGGAGGGGCTGCTGGCGGATGCCCGCATCGCGGTCCTCTGCCTCGGTCCCGGCTGTGGGATCGACCGGGCCGCAAGCCTGCTGCCGCCGCTGCTGGCCTCGGGCCGAGCGGCGGTGCTCGATGCCGATGCCATCACCGCCCTGGCCGGTCGCGCGGACCCGTTCCACGACCTCCACGGCCGCTGTGTCCTGACCCCTCATGCGGGAGAATTCGGGCGCCTGTTTCCCGACCTGGCGCAGCGCCTGGACGAACCTCCGCTGACCGGGCCCGCCTTTTCGCGGCTGGATGCGGCGCGCCAGGCCGCCACCCGCGCGGGCGCGGTGGTCCTGCTGAAGGGTCCCGATACCGTGATCGCCGCCCCCGATGGCCGCGCGGCGGTTCATTCGGCCCCGGACCTGCCTTGGCTTGCGACGGCGGGCGCGGGCGACGTGCTGGCGGGGATGATTACGGGACTGCTGGCGCGCGGCTGGCCGGGGCTGGAGGCCGCTGCGGCCGCGACGCTTGTTCACGCGCGCGCCGCCCGCCGCTTTGGTCCCGGCCTGATCGCGGATGACCTGCCCGACCAGCTGCCCGCCGTGCTGCGCGACATGGGGGCGTGATTTTCCCCCTCGCCTCGGCCCGCGGCCTTTGCTATGAGGCCGCCGATGCGGGTGTGGCGAAATTGGCAGACGCACCAGATTTAGGTTCTGGCGCCGCAAGGCGTGGGGGTTCAAGTCCCTCCACCCGCACCATGCTGCAATTATTGACCATTTTGCGCGTCAGGTCCAGCCATATCACGGCGCGCAAATAAAGTTTCGCACTCTATTTCGGCAATTCACGAATCATTCTTGTTCTGTTCCCGGCGGCGTTGCGCCAGTCTTGACATGCGCTTGCCGTCAGCCTGCCCACGATACTTCTGCACCATCTTGAGTGTCAGGTGGCCGGTCACGGCTTGGATCTCGGCATCACTGCAACCGGCCTCGGCCAGCTGCCGCGCGGCGGTATAGCGCCAGCCATGCGGGACAAGCCGCCCCTCGCCAGCCCTTGCGCCGATAGCTGCCCGCACGTCCTCAACGGCCTTCTGCACAGCCCGCTTGCCCAAGGGCCGCGCGGCGTCCAGCGCCAGGATATGCGCCCCGCGCCGTTCCAGCCCCGCCAGATATTCCCGCAGCCGCTCCGGGCAATAAACCCACAGCCGCGTGCCGGTTTTCTGCTGAACGACGCTCATAAATTCCCCATCGAACTCTGCCCACCGCATCGCCACGCAGTCGCCGAGGCGCTGCCCGGTGCCCACGGCAAGCTCATAGACCGTTCGGGCCACTGTTCCCGCATGTGCCGCTCCCTCATAGGCAAGCAGCATGTCGTCGGGCCACGCCTCATAGTTGCCGCCCTTGCGTTTCTTGATGTCGGTGACTGGGTTGGCCTTGATCCATTCCAGATCGACGGCAAGCGCGCACAGTTGCCGCAGCACCGCCAGCCGTTCATTGGCCTTTGACCAGTTGTCCGACAGCTTTTCCTGCACGGCCTTGGCTTGGGCGCGGGTGAACTGGCGCACGTCCTTTGGCCCGTTCTTGGTGCGGATGTCCTCGCAGTGGCGGCGGTAATTGCCCTGCGTGCCCTTGGCGAGGCGCTTGAAGTTGTCGGAGGCGTAATACCGCTGCACCAGCAGTTCCCATGTCGTCTTGACCGGCAGCCGGGTCTTGCCCGAGCGGATCGCCCAATACTCGCGCGCGAATTCTTCGGTGTCGGGGTTGTCCGGCAGGCGGTGATACACCTTCGCCCGGCGGAAATAGATGTATTCCCGCCCCTTGACGGTCTTGATCTCCAGATAGGGCAGGTCCGGTTTTCTCATGCTTCGAATTCGTCTCTGTTCATGGCTTCGCCCGTCTTGATACGGCGCAGGTCGTCGGTTGCCCATCGCTCCACGTCACCGATGCGGCATGGTCGCGGCAAAGCCCCCTGCCCCACCAGTCGCCGGAAGTCTGCCGGGGTCATGTCCAGCAGCTTCGCGGCTGTGGCTTCCTTTGCAAAGATCGGCGTCAGAGACATGCCGCCTCCCTCATTTCACATGCCCCGCAGCGATCAGCGCCGCATTCAGCGACACCGGATCACCGGGGCGGAATACCTCGCCCAAGCACCGCCCGTATTTGCCGCGCGGGTCATAGCGGCGGCTGTCCATCAGCAGCTCCGGCCAGTCGGCAACCCATGCCGTCGTGAAGGCTGTTGCCAGCTTGCCGCGTTCCTCAGCATAGCGGCCGAACGTCTCCGGCGTGTCCACGTCATACAAGCGGATGGTCTCGCGGATGGTGGTGTGAAAGCCCAGGTCAATGTCGGCAAGCAGCGTGTCGCCGTCGATGACGCGGACCACGGCGATCTTGTATGTGTAAAGCTTCATGTCGTCTCCTTCGGCACAGCGCACCCGGCGCAGCAGGGGCGCCCGTCGCGTGTCGCGGACAGCGGGCGGGGCGATTGGCAGCAGGGGCAGGTCATGCGTTCCCCTCCCTTGCGGTCTTGGCGGGGCGGCGTAGGGCGCGGATGGCGGCGGCGCCTTCCGTAACCGCCCGGTTGTAATCTGGGAAGCGAGAGGGGGCATAACTCTGATGCAAGCACTCGCATTCCTGAGCCGCCGCCTCAATCGCCGCGTTCCACGCCTGCATCTGCATCTCATCCATTGCGGCAAGGTGGCGCTCGTGCCTTCGGTCAGCCTCGGCGTCCATGCTGTCGATCTGGCACATGGCACGGTTTAGCTCTGACTCCGCTGCTTCCAGCTTCTCGCGCAGGGCGGCGAGACGATCCGCCGCGATGTCGCAGCACTGGATGCCCATGTCTCGCAGCCGGTAGTCTAGCCGTTCGTCCGATACCTCGGCCTGCGCTTCATCACGATCAGTCATGGCGGGCCTGCGCTTCCAGCTGCTGCGAGATCCAGCGCGCCACGGCGATGCGTTCCGCCGGGTCGGTGGCGGTGCCAATGGCCATGTCCAGCATGTCGGACAGCGTGCCTTGCATCGTGCGGGTGCCAATGTGCAGTACGCGGATGGGTGCGGTGCGGATAGGTGCGTTCATGGGCTTGCTCCTCAAAAATCAATCTCGGTTTCGTTGTCGAGCCAAGCGCGGACCAGCGGCAAGAAGCCCCAGTCCGGGCCGTGCAGTTCTTCCCACGTCTCCTTGGCCTGATGGACGGACAGCGGCCCCGTCTGGTGGCAAGATTTGCACAGTGGGATCGTCTCGAAGTCGCTGGCCTTCATCGTGCCGTAGCGCCCGTGGTAAACGTGATGCGCGTCATTCGGCGGATAGCTGCGGCAGATCACGCAAGGCAGCATCTTGACGCGGGACATATGCGCCAGCCCTGCCTTGGTGCCGCGTTCCGGCTTGGGCTGCTTGGGGCCGAGCGGGCCACGGCCGGCCAAATCGCCGGGACGCGCGTTCATTGGCTGCGCCCCAGGTGCCACTGCCTGCACGTCCGGCAGCGGTAAACCTCCTGCGGTTCGGCCTTCACAAACGGCTTGCCCCAGGTGCGCCGGAAGATCGTCGGCGTCAGCTTCTTCAGCGCAACATGGGCTGCCTGCGGTGAGTGGTAGGCGATCTTGCCCATGCAGCCTGCGCGGGTGTCGTGAAAGGTCATCCCCGATCCTCCGGCATCGTCAGCATGACGCCCTGCTGCGTCCAGTGGCGGAACATGGCGTCAAGGAACTCGGTTTTCTGCGCCGTCGTGAAAAGGCGCGTGATGGGGAAGTCGATTGGCTCCATCATCATCTCAAGCTTTTCCTCGTAGCTGTGGGGCTTGATGAGGCGGTCGTATTTCTCGCAGAACGCCTCATCGTCGCGGCGCAGGATCGGCACCCCGCACCGCAGCTTGGTTTCGCCGCGCACTTCCTCGGCGGTCCGGTCGCCCAACTGTTCCGCGACCTCGCTGCACCATTTGCGCTGAAGGTGGTTCTGCGGATTGGTTCGCGGCAGGCCATCGCTCAGGCTGGCAGTGAACGGGCGGGCGCGGTGCTGGATCAGCGCGATCAGCGATGCCGCGTCTATGTCGTTCCGAACCGGCCGGATCTGGGTCTTGCCGCGTGCCATCAGCGTTCCTCCGCAGCCTGCCGGATCATCGGCCGCCATTGCGCCACGTCCGCATCGGTTACATCCCGGTCCAGAAGTGCGCGGGTTGCCATTTCCCAGAACAGGTGCGGCGGCTCCCGCCAGGGTTCAGCCACGTCATAGGCCGCGCAAAGCTCCGCAGCCGTAAAGCGGTGCGGCGGGTGTTCGGGCATGGGGGCGGGGCGGGTCATGCTTCGCCCCATTCTTCGCCCCATTCCTGCGAGGGGATGGAACTGCGATCAAACAATTCCTTGATTTCGATGTCAGGATGGGGGTTCGGCTTTTTGGTAAGCGTTAGCTTCCAAGTGATGCCGCCCTTCCAGCGCCACGCATATGCAAAAGGCTTGTCGGTCACAGCCGCACCTCAGGGCCAAATGGAATTTCGTCGTCATAGTCCGACCGCCCCGGCAGGCTTCCCCCCGGTGCCCCGCCCGCCTGCGCGCCGCTGGACTGCTGGCGGTCGCCGCTTGGGCCGTCCAGCATCTGGAGCGTGCCGTTCATGCCGCGCAGCACGATCTCGGTCGAATACTTGTCAGCCCCGGATTGGTCTTGCCATTTGCGGGTTTCCAACTGGCCCTCGATGTAGACCTTGCTGCCTTTCTTCAGGAACCGCTCGACCACACCCACCAGCCCTTCGGGGTGGATGGCGACCGTGTGCCATTCCGTCTTTTCCTTGCGCTCCCCGGTGTTCTTGTCCTTCCAGGTTTCCGACGTGGCGATGCGCAGGTTCGCGACCTTGCCGCCATTCTGGAAGCTGCGCACCTCGGGGTCGCGGCCCAGATTTCCGATGATGATGACTTTGTTGACGCTGCTCATGCTGCTTGCTCCTTCGGTGTGTTGCGGGCCTTCGCGGCCTTCGCGGCGTCGATCACGCGCGCGTCTTTCTTCAGATCGGCGGGCAGGTCGCGCCAGATCGCGTTGGCGGCGTCCACGGTGTCGGCTTTGGCGAAGCTGCCCACCGCCTCGGTGACGGCGTAGTCATCAACGTTCACGCCGACGTTCTCGCGGGCCTTGTCATACAGGGCCAAGCCGAACGGGTTGCCGAAGCTGCGAAGCGCACGCTTTAGGCTGTCGGTCACAGCTTCTTTGATGGCGCTTTCATGGGCCAAGCCCAGATCCACATCGTAGCCATGACCGGCGCCCACGTCCTCGCGGGTCACGCCATCAACGACAACCTGCACGGTGGCGACATAGGTCACGCCGAAACCGGGCTTCTTGTCCTTGCCGATTTCGCGCGGGGCTTCTGCGACGGTGCGGCAGTTGACGATGGTGTAGGACCAGCCGCCGAACCCAAAGATCCGGTTGGCCTCGGCCATTGCGTGCCAGCCTTCGATATAGTCGCCTTTCGGCCCGAACTTCTGGGCGGGCTTGATGTGTGACGGCTCCAGCTTCTTGCCAAGCTGGACGGATGCCTTGTCCCAATCCATCAGCGGGCCTCCTGTTCGATGATTGCCAGCGCCTGACGCTCCAGGCGGGCGTTGTAGTGGATGCTGCCCATCGCGCCCTTGGCGATGTCGTCGTCATTCCAGAATGGGCTGTCGAGGTTGCGGAAGGCGCGCGGGGCGGCTTGGTGCATCGCATCGCGCGACACATCGGCCAGGATCTCGGCGCACTTGGTCTGCCCGATGCCGAACGGGTCCGACAGGATCAGGCGGGGCTGGTGAAATTCAGGGCGTTCCATCTGCGGTCCCTTTGGCAAAGTCGCGGTCGATGCGTTCGCAGAGAATGTCGAAGGCACGGCTTTCGGTGTATTCGGTGAATGCCTTCTGATCCTCATCTGTGAGGCGGTCCCCCTCGCCACGGCCGCGCCCACACATGAAGGCGTTCCGGGCAAGTTGGCCGATCTGATACATTTGCTTCGGGGTCATTTGTCGGTCCCTTTCGGTGAATGAGGTTGCCGGGGGCGGGGAGGACTTCGCCCCCGGCAGAACTGCGCTACGCGGGAGGAGGACACGCGCGCAGTGTGGGAATGTGGGGTGAGCCGGTGCCGAGGCATGCGGGGCACTCAAGCGCGGCAAGGCCAGCGGTGAAGCCGGTGTCCTCCTCCACCACGCCGAAGCCGCTGCACATCTGGCAGGCGCGTTCGCCGTCTGGGTTGCGCATCCAGACGCGGGGCAGTTGCGGGGCTGCGGGGTATGCGTCCGAGGCGCGGGAAACGCTGATGATCCAGTCCGCAGCGGCCATCACGTCCAGCCCCTCGGGGGCATTGGCAAACTGGGCGTCTATGAACTGGTCGCGGTTCACATCGGCCCCCATGCGTCGATCAGCAGACGGGTGGCCACATACCCAAGCACAGTGCCGACGAAAGCAACGCAGGCCACGTTGATAATGGCGACGATCCAGACGGCGCGGGTCATGACTTAGCGTCCATCTTGATCAGCGTGGCGGCAGCAAGACACCCGCCACAGTCTCGCTGCATGCCGGGATTGGAATGCGCTGCATCTGCCCAGGCTTCTTGGGCGCAGAAGCCTTCGCAATATTGGGCCTTGTAAGACATCAGCGCCGCTCTAGCCGCATGTTCGGCTTGCGTCCGCTCCAGCACTTCCAGCGCCAGGTCGTAGCAGTCCAAGCCGCTGCCGGTCAGCAGGCAGCCCATGCTGTCGCTCTCGGGGTCGAAGCTTTCCACGGCTTCGCGCAGGGTCGCGATCTGTTGCGGGCTAAACATCGTCGTCCTCCTGATAGGCGTGGCGCAGGTTGCCGATGGCGTTATCTGAGGCGCGCGTGTCGTCAGGGCGGGCGATCACATCACCGGCCCACACCAGTTCCAGCAGGTGCTGGATGTCGGAGTTGTTGGGGTCGCGGGTCTGGCGCAGGGCTGCCATGAATGCGGCGGGGGTCATTCTGCTACCCCTCCCTGCGTGTCACGGAGGGCGGCGGCCAAGCGGCGGATGTGCCCGACCTTAATGCGGAAGGATGGGCTGTGCCGGCTGTCGTCAATGCGGCCAACCTCGCAATCATCGTCCATCGTGGCGCCGATATCGCGCTCATATCCAGCGATTGCCTGCATCGCTGCGCAGGCCCACTCGGCAGCCGCCCGCAGATCGTCGGCGGCAGGGGCGGCGCGGCGGGCGAGAAGTTCGCGGGCCATGTCAACGGCATCTTGGTCTGTTGCCCATTCAGGGTTCGCGACGATGCGTTTCAGCGTCTCATCCGTCAGCGTCGGGGTCATCGCAGCACCTCCGCAAGCGGCTGGCCGAACCACTGGATGGCGCGGGCAATGCTGATCACGGCGGGGTTGAACCCGTGCCAGGCGCAGAGCCAGAAGAACGCCACGAACAGGATCATCGCGAGGGCAGACACCGGGCCGATGGTCGGCATCATGCGGGCCTCGTCGGCTTCGTTGTGTTCGCGGATGCGGTGAATGGTTTCCATGTCCATCAGCGGGCCTCCAGTGCGTCTGCGATTTCGGTGAGGGTGGCGATGGCGGCGCGGATGCGAACGGGGTCGGCGCTGAACTCCATGCTTGCGCCGAGCCGGTCGTCATACTTCTCAACGTAGACGTTGCCGTAGCTTCCGCAGACCAACTCCTTGCGCGTCACCGTGCGGACGGGGCCGGGCTGCGGGGCATTGGCGCGGGAGACGATGCGGAAATCACCGCTCTCATTGAGGGCTCCATCGCTGCCCTCGGGATAATAGCGCCCGTTCAGTACCCTGCCGATTGTGGACATGCCTCCGAGAGGCACATATTCCACCACGTCACCGGGCTGCACGTTCAGTTTCTTGAGGGTTCCGGTATCCATCACGCACCCCCTTTCAGCGCGTCAGCTGCGACATGGGCGGCGGGAACGATCTCGCGCCATTCGAGGGGCGACGTTTCCGACATGCGGTCGTCCAGAATGATCCACGGGGCGGCGGGCATCTTGATCGGCGCAGCTACACGGTGAGTGGAGGCGTCGATGCGGGCGGGGAAATAAAGCGAGGTCATCACACGCCACTCCCCAGCAGGTTCTTGCTCTGGATGCCGAAATCCACCTGACAGGCGGTCTCGCCATCGGTGCGGAACAGCGTCCACGACCCGTTGGGGGCCGAGATCAGCACCAGCGTGTCGCCCTGGTCGGGGTCGAAGCTGTTGCCCATCCACTGGAGGGTCTCGCCATATTCGGCGCGGTATTCGGCCAGAACCTCGACCAACGGGGAGCAGGCTGCGGCGGGTTGCGCGACGGCCAGTAGCGGCATCAGCGCAAGGGCGTATCGGGTCATGGGTCAGTCCTCCAACTGGCGGCGCCGGGATGGTGCCGATAGGAGAACTATGCTTCGACTATTGTCTAAGCGCAAGCAGAAAATTAGACGACGGTCTAAAAAAGTTAGACATGCTCAAAGCACTTGCGCCGACCGGTTCAGCTAGACCATAATCCAACGGAAAGGGGGCAAAACGTGAACATCAAAGAGTTTGAGGATTTTATCAGGGAATTGCCCGATGGCTTGGCCTACGCCCTTGTCGCCGACATTCGGGAGATCAAAGCAGGCCGCGAATGCTCGCTAGAACAAACTTGCGCCGCTCTTCGTCTAGCTGGAAGAACAGTTCCCGCAGTTCGTCATACTCAGCCTCGCCATCTATCTTGATGCCGAGAGCTTGAGCTATCGCGGCTGCGTTCTCGGCTCCTGTCGTGGACCCTTCCCGCTTCAGATACTTGTCCAGCGTGTGATAAGGCACTCCCGACCTGCGGGATAGCTCAGCCTTGTTCAAGCCGCGAGACTTCATCTCGGCCAGGACGCGATCTCTGAAGGAAGCCTGTTTCATAGCCAGATAGTAGGCCGGCGGGAAATAGGGCGCTACGAGACAATTCTCTAACATGGCACTTGCAATCTGACTTAGACTGTTGTCTAACTTAGATATGCAGAGAGAACGTCTAATCAAGGCCATCGAGACCTATGCCCTGCTATCGGGGCTGAAGGCGTCTACGATTTGCCAGTATGCGGTGCAGAACCGCAACTTCTACGACAACATCGTGTCCGGCGGCGACTACAGGGTTAGCACCGCCGAGCGCATTCTCGACTGGATCAAGAAAAATCCGGCCACTCTGCGTCAGCAGCGGGTTGGCGCATGACATGCCACCCGCTGAACATCGACCGGGACCAGTTGCTCCGCCTCGCTGCGGCAGATGCAAGCATCCTGTCGCCCCTTTCGGCTACGGCCCCGGCGACGGACAGGAAGGCGACACAATCCACGCCTGCCTTGAGCATCGAGACGCAGCCGACGCATGGCATCAGCGAATGTATCGCCAGCCGCTGCGCCAAGATGCAGTTCCGCAGCAACGAAGCCCGCAAGCGCTACCTGCAAGTCCACCGCGCACTGGCGACCTATTCGGAGGCTCGTGATGCGTAGGGCCGCCAAAGTGGATCGCAATCAGGCTGGCATCGTCGCGGCGCTTCGGGCGGTCGGGGCCTCGGTCCAGCCGCTTCATTCGGTCGGCCAGGGCTGCCCGGATCTGGCGGCAGGGTTTCGCGGCAAGACGTATTTCCTCGAAATCAAGGACGGCTTGCTGCCCCCCTCGGCCCGCAAGCTGACCGACGCGCAGGTCAAGTGGCACGCAGAATGGCGCGGCCATGTCGCGGTCGTCACCAGCGCAAGCGAGGCGCTGAAGGCCATCGGCGTCACAAGCTACGCCGACCTGCGCCGCCAGATCATCGGAGATGCAGAATGAGCAAAGCTTCCGTCCAAAAGATTGATTTGCACGGCAAGGATCGCCGCAGCGCGCGGTGGGTTTACGTCCTGCAAATGGATTGCCCGATGCAATACGTGAAGATCGGCTTCACCTTCAACATCGAAAGCCGCATCCATTCGTTCCGCACCGCTTCGCCCTACGAGATCAGCGTTGCGAAGCTTTGGGGTCCGTATGACATCAAGTTTGCCCGGCATTTGGAGCGCGAACTGCATGATGCTTTCGCCCACTCAAATGTCAGAAGCGAATGGTTCGACGCGGACCCCGACGACATCGAAAACTGCGCGGCGCAGATCGTCGCGCGGGAATGGGTGCGGGCATGAGCGGGCGCATCCCCTACTTCGATTTCTACCCAACCGACTTCATGCGCGGCGTTCGCGGCCTGACGGCTGCCGAGGTGGGTGTTTACACGATGCTGCTGTGCCGGATCTACGAAGAAAACGGCCCGGTTGAATATCACCCCGTGCGCCTTTCGGCATACTGCGGAGTGCGTGAAAGCGTCCTGACCAAAGCCGTTGATCGGCTGGTCATCCTGGACAAGCTGAGCATCGTTGATGGGATGCTGAGCGACCGCCGTGCGATGAAGGAAATCGCATCGCGTGAAACCAAGTTGAAAAACTCGTCCCGCGCCGGAAAAGCTAGCGCCGATAAAAGACAGCAAAAACAACAGCAGGACTCAACGACCGTTCAACAGTCGTTCAGCCATACAGATACAGATACAGATAAGAAGAAAGAGGGTTCTAACGAACCCTTGTCGGCTGAGCCGACTGTGCCGGTTGATCCTCCCAAAGACCCCGTTGCCCCGCCGAAAGATAACGGCCCTCCGTTCTCGGAATTCTGGAGCGTCTGGCCTCTAGGCAAAATCTCAAAGCAGGCTGCCGAGAAGGCATGGCGCAAGCTTTCCGCCGCTGATCGTTCGCTGGCAATCGACCGTGCCGCCGTCTGGTCGGCGCAGTGGCGGCGCAACCACCCCCAAGCCAACCCCATTCACCCGGCCAGCTACCTCAACGGCAAGCGCTGGACCGATGAAATTCAACCCAACCTCACCCTGATCCCCGGAGGCCCCCGTGACCAACCTTCCCGCCATGATCGCAACGCCGCTGCCCGCACCGACGCCCTGCGCGACACGCTCGATGTCGCGGGACGAATGCGCCGCACATCGCAGCCGAATTGGATTTGAGGTTGAGATCGTGCTGCAAGGCTACTGGCAGGACCACATCGCCCCGGAAATGAAAGCCGCGATCATGGCTGACTGGGCTGATGAACTGGAGGACTGGCCGGTTGACCAGATCCGGTGGGCGCTGCGTGAATGGCGCCGCGAGAACAGCCGCCGCAAGCCGAACCCCGGCGACGTTCTGGGCGTGCTGAAAAAACGGCGCGGGGAAGAGTTCGCCAAGCAAGCCGCCGCGCTTCCCAAGCCTGAGCCTGTCGCCCCGGTCATCACCGAGGAGGCCCGCCAGCGCAACCTGAAGCTGGTCGAGGAACTGGGCTTTGGCTTCAAGCGCGTCCCGGAGGTGAAGGCATGACCCGTCACCCGATCAACGCCTTCTTCCGCCGGGGCCAGCCGATCCCGCTGACCGGCACCGACTTCACGATCCGCTTTGACGGCGGCGTGGATGCTCTGGCCCGCAAGGAGGCGATGGAGAAGCTGCGCGAGGACGGCTTTGTCCGCGAAGTCAAAGTGCATGACTTCCGCGTCTATGAGCTGACCGACGCCGGGGTTGGCTACGCCCGTTCGGTGCTGTGCATCCGGGTGGCGGCATGATGGCCCCCGCCGAGTTCGAGACGGTCATTGCCCATGCCTTCCGCACGGCAGATGACCGCGCCGCCGACGTGCAGGGCGACATTCGCATCCGCATGGAGCGCCAGGCCAAGCGCGCAGGCGTCGGTCCCCGGCCTTGGGTGAACACCGAAGCCCTGAAGGCGGGCCGCACGGGTGCCAAGCGCAAATACGACTACGACCAGATCCGCGCCATGTCCAAAAGCGGCATGAGCATTTCCCAAATCAGCGAAGCAACCGGCGCGTCCCGTCGCCAGCTGCAGGACCTTGTGAAAGAGGCATCCGCATGACCCACCCTCATTTCCTGATCCCCGAGAACGCCCCGCGCCAGCGCCCCAGCCACGACCCCTACACCAAGCGCGGGTCTGCCAACGTCATCCGCGACAACCGCGCCGCCGTGATCGAGATGCTGGAGCATATGGCAGACGCAGAGCCCCGCGAGACGTTCCTGGCGCTGTCGCCCTGCCGCAAGAAGCCGTGGCTGGCTGCTGCGATGAAAACCAGCGGGTTGATTGACGAAGACCCGAGCGAGAACGGGGCTTGTCGTCTGGTGCTGGCCGATGACGGTCGCCGCGCCCTTGCTGGCATCCGTGCCCGTGAGGTGACGGCATGAACCGCTCCGAGATCCTGAACACCGCCCGCGACTGCGTGACCCGCGACCGCGCCGCCACTCACGGCGATGCAGAACGCACGTTCGGCCTGATCGCCGCCTACTGGTCTGCGCACCTCGACCACGCCGTCACCGCAACCGACGTGGCAGTGATGATGGGCCTGCTGAAGATTGCCCGCATCAAAGCAACCCCGGCCTGTGCCGATCACTGGGTGGACCTTGCCGGGTATTCGGCCTGCGGGGGCGAGATCGCCATGGAGGCAGCCCAATGACCGACGCACAACTGGTGGCCCAATACTTCGCCAAGGGCGGCAAGGTGACCGTCTGCCCGCCCAGGACGTATTCGCAAGACGCCGCTGCCCCGCTGTCGTGGCGGGAAATGGACCGTGCCCGCTTCCAGCAGGTCCAGCACAAGAAGCGGATGGAGAGCGCCACCAAGGGCCTGACGCCTGAAGTGGTCCGCTCTGCGCTTGCCGTGGCGACGATAGCCCAGGCAGCCGAGGAGCTTGGGGTATCGGCCCGCTACCTGCGCCGCCGGGCCGCATCATTCGGCATTCAGACCGAGGCGGCAGCGACTTATGCCAAGCACAAGGACGTGCCGACCGAGCGTCTGGTGGACCTGATCGCCCAAGGCATGAGCGCGTCAGCGGCCGGGGCCAAGTTCGGAATGGGTGAAAACACGGTTCGGGATCGCCTGAAGCGCGCCGGGCTGTCGGTTGCCACGATCCGCGCCCGCCACGCCAGAATGGAGGATGCCGCATGAGATACATGTCCGTCTGTTCCGGGATCGAAGCTGCGACCCAGGCTTGGCACCCCCTCGGATGGGATGCAGCGGCATTCAGCGAGATCGAGCCGTTCCCGTCTGCCGTCCTCGCCCACCATTACCCCAACGTGCCCAACCTAGGCGACATGACCAAATTCAAGGAGTGGCCGGATGCAAATGTCGATGTTCTCTGCGGCGGAACCCCATGCCAGGACGCCAGCATCGGTTACGCAGCCGGGTCAGGACGTGCGGGCCTCGGCTTGGATGGAAGCCGTTCTGGCCTCGCATTTTCCTTTGTCGGAATTGCCGAGAGATATGACCCGGATTGGATCGTTTGGGAGAATGTTTCGAACGTCTTGGCGGCTCGGCATTCCGGCGGATTTCTCCGCTTTGCCGCAGACCTTGCCGAACTCGGGTATCATGTCGCCTGGCGTGTGCTGGATCAGCGACACTTTGGGATGCCCGACCAACCACGCCCCCGGCTCTGGCTGGTCGGGCATCGTGACGCCCGATGCGCCGCAGCAGTATTACTTGAGCCAGAAGGCGATCACGGGAATTGCGCGCCGAGACAGGAAGCCGCGCCTGTTCTCACCGCAACGGGGGGAATGGCTTTCGATGACCGAACGCCATGCATCCTGGGCGAGCGCGGCCCAAGAATAGCCACCCCTGAAGAATGGGAGGCCGCAATGGGCTTCCCTCAAGGCTTCACCCGCATCCCCTATCGCGGCAAGTCCGCAGAGCAGTGCCCGGATGGGCCTCGCTACAAGGCAATCGGCAATAGCTGGTCGGTGGAGTGCGCCCGCTGGATCGGCCAGCGCATCGCCCTGGTGGATGCAATGACCGTCCCTCAACTGGAGGCAGCCCAATGAACCCCATCAATTTCTGCGCCAACTGGAGCCGCAAGGACGCCAACCGCAAACACCGTCGCGGGGAGGCCATCACCCGCCGCGACGACAGGCAGCATGATCGCCACACGAAGAACGCGGCCCTGAGAGACGCTGTGCGGGCCGTGGGTGGCGGAGACGTGGATGATTGGCCCCAGACTGACGGGCAGGACGGAACGGGCGCCCACGGGGCAAATGAGGGGCTGAGCGAATGAGTGGCAGCGTAACGCGCAGCACATGGATGCGGTTCAAGGTCGCCAGAGCTCGGGCGGGCTATACATTCCAAGCTATAGCAGACCTTTGCGGCGTGTCCCCGCAAGCGGCAAAGAAATGGGAGGACGGGATATCTGTGCCTTCCTCAGAGCGGTTGCTGATGATTTGCCTCGCATTCGATTGCTCCATTGAATGGATCATGTCGCCTGCGCCGCTGGATTTTCACAGCACAGACGTGGCGCCGCAGGGGCGCCATGCCAAGTATTGGGTCCGTGAAGCGATGGATGAGTATTTCGCCCGGAACAAACAGCAAGGGCTGAGCGAATGAGCAAGACCAAGAGCCGCAAACTGGCAGCACAACGCCGCGCAGGTAACGCCTCCGCACTCGCACGCAACAAGAAGGGGGTCACAATGCCCACAGCATCCTGGGACCACGGCGCCACCGGCCCGGCAAACCGCAACGGCCTCATCATTGAACAGCGCGGCGAACCCTGCCCGGAGACAGGCGAGATGATCAACCCCAATGGGATCACGGGCGCCCGCCGCGTCGATCTGCTGGAGGTCTGGCATGCCAAGGGCCGGATCAGCACCAAGGGCTTCAATGCAGCTGTGAAGCTACGGGACGCCTTCGAGGCCACGCAGAAGGGCAAGCCCGCCCTGCCGGACAATGACCGCGTGCAGAGCAGCCCCAAGCCGGATCATGCCATCGCGATCATGGTGGACCGGATCAGCGCGCTGACGGCCATCACCAAGCACATTCCCGACAGTGATCGGCGCATCGTCTTGGCCTGTGTCGCAGAGGGCAATCACCCGGCCAAGGTCTATGGGGCGCTGAGCTGGGAAGCCGGGATGCAACACCTTGCGGCTGCCCTCGACAGATTGGGCGACGCGATGGAAAAAAGCGCGGGCCGGTGATTTTTATGCTTGACGGTGTGGGCAACTGGCCATATAACTAAGACATAGCCAAGGGGCAGCGCGCCCCGCTCAGAGGAGAACAGAAAATGACCCGGATTTCTTGGAGCGGTGACATGGCCAACGCCCCCCGCAGCGGAGTAATCACTCGGAAGGTTGGAGAGCTTTTTCACATCGAATGGGATGACGGCAGCAAGGTCGTTGTGCCCGACTTCACCGTCAACGCCCGCTACGGCTGGATCATCACAAATGGATGATGGCTTCTGGTTCGATAAAGTGCAGGCTCTCGGCAGCAACAGTGCGCCGGGAGCTTACTCTGACATCGAAGATCTTATTTGCTCAGGAAGGCTCAATAGCCGACAGTTGCGGAGTCTTAGCTCAGCCTTGAGAAGCCTATCTCAAAAAGCATCCGATATTGCTTGGGAGGAAGAGGATCGCGCTAAACATCCGTGGGCATATAAGGACAATTGAAAAATGAACTGTGAATGGCAAGAGCCTTTCAAAATTAATGGTCTAATCCCTTGGGGATGTAGCTATAAGGGCGAGGACGGAAAAAGATATGCCATCACCCTTTACGCCGAAACAGAGAAACAGATTATGGATGAGCATCAGAAGCTGCTATTGCAGCTAAGGGTGGATGGCGAACTCATCTGCACATCTAACTCACTAAATGATGACGATAGATGAACCCGTCGGAAATTAAGAGCGCACGTAAAACTTTGGGTCTTTCATCGTCTCAGCTTGCCGCGCTTCTGGACACCGACCCCCAGACCATCCGCCGCATGGAACAGCGCGAGGACGCCAGCACGTTCCGCAAGCCAGCCCCGCGCATGGTTCGCCTGATCCGTGCGTATCTCGACGGCTACAGGCCCGACGATTGGCCGATATAGCGATGCGCGCAACGGAATGTGTGGGAGATGGAACGCACCGCAAGATAGGGCTTGCAATTCTGTCAAGGATGTGCAACGTATAATCGCAGGCAAGAGGTGACTCTGCCTGCGGTCTGCTTTCCGGCGATCATGGATGGGTTGGGCTATCCCGACCGATAAGAGGACTGGGCAACCCCGGTCGCCATGATCTCCCGAGAGCGAGTAGGCCGATGCGTGGTAGCGTGCGCTAGGCAAAGCCTGACGTTTTGCTGGTGCAGGGTTCAGGTGGATGCGGGGCCAATAGGTGACCGTCTAAACCAGCCGCGATGCGCTCTGCTGCCGCGTAAGAGCAGCCCCGGATCTAGTCACCGGGACACCGCCGCTTTCCGGTGGGTGCGCTGCCAAGTTGCAGACCTTCGGGCATGTTGGTGCAAATCCAACACGGCGCATCCTCCAGAACGCGGGTTTCGCATGGTTGCGCGCTAACCGAATGCGCCAAACCATTCCACAAAGCGCAATCCAACCGATGGCCGCGAGGTCAGAAGGGGCGACCGCGTTCTGACCCATATGCGGCGGCGTGGAAAGCAGACACGCGAAGCCCGAGAGAGCCCCGGAGCCATTGCGCTGCAATACCGGGAGCCGGATTAGCGCCCGGCCCGTTCATTCGGTGGCGGGTTTTTCCATGCCCATCCTGTAGTCGCAGTCGCCACCCACAGGCAGATCCTTGCACCCCACCGGCTGCGACTTCACGAGAGGCATGAGGGCGACATGACCAGATACGTTACCAAGCGGTCGCGCGCAGCAACATACGACGACGGCGAGTGGAGTGACGGCACCGTGGAGGGCCGCGAAGTCCACGACACGGGCGAATGGTCCGAGGATCAGCCGACCGGCCTCATGGATGCGGACGGCAACATGATCTACAGAGCCGCCCGTGGCATCGGCTATCTGGCAGACAATTAGCTGGAGCGCCGCATGAGCCAATCCAATCAGATCATCATCCGCGCCCGCCTGCGCCTGCGCCCCATGACGGGCAAGGCAGGCCCCAGACTGGGGTATTAGACCCCGCAATCAGCCAGCACCCGCGCAAGCGATTGGCAGGAAGGCATACCCATGACGGAGAAAAAACAAACCGCCCGAAATCCCATCAGCAAGGGCAAGGCCGGTCCCGGTCGTCCCAAGGGCGTTCCCAACAAGACGACCACGCAGCTCAAGGAGGCGATCCTTGAAGCGGCCACGCAGGCTGGTGGGCATGATGGCCTGGTCGGCTACCTGGCCACGCTTGCGACGACCAACAGCGGCGCGTTCGCCTCTCTGCTGGGCAAAGTGCTGCCCATGCAGGTTGTGGGCGATCCTGACGCCCCGCTTGTCACCGTGATCGAGCGCCGCATTGTCAAAGCTGATCGTTGACACCGCCGAGGTGTTCCTGCCGCTGCTGGAGCCTGCCCGATACAAGGGTGCGCACGGCGGGCGGGGTTCGGGCAAGTCGCAGTTCTTCGCGGGCCTGATCACGGAAGACAGCATGGCCGCGCCCGGCGAGATGGGCGAGGGCCTCAAGACGGTCTGCATTCGTGAAGTGCAAAAGTCGCTTAAGCATTCAGCCAAGAGCCTGATCGAAACGACCCTGCGCCGCTATGGGCTGGGCGAGCGTGACGGGTTCAAGATTTACAACGAGGTCATCAAGACCCCCGGCGATGGCCTGATCATCTTTCAGGGCATGCAGGACCACACGGCCGACAGCATCAAGTCGTTGGAGGGCTTTCACCGCGCCTGGACGGAAGAAGCGCAGAGCCTGTCGAAATTCTCGCTGGATCTGCTGCGCCCGACCATCCGGTGGGAAGACAAAGCGCGCGGTCTGTTCTCGCAGATGCTGTTCAGCTGGAACCCCCGGCGCAAGACGGATGCCATCGAGTTCCTGCGCGCGCCCGACAGGCCGTCTAACTCGGCTGTGGTCGCGGCCAACTGGCGGGACAACCCGTGGTTTCCTGACGTGCTGGAGGCGGAGCGGCAGGACACGCTGCGCACCGACCCGGACGGATACGATCATATCTGGGAAGGCGGCTACGCCACCGCGACATCGGGCGCCTACTTCGCCAAGCATTTGTCCGAAGCCAAGGCGCAAGGCCGGATCGGTGGCGTTGCCGCAGATCCCATGCTGGAGACGCGCGCTTACTTCGACATTGGCGGCACCGGGGCCAAGGCAGACGCAACCGCGATCTGGCTGGCGCAGTTCAGGGGCTTGGAGGTCCGCGTTACGGATTACTACGAGGTTTCAGGGCAGCCGCTTGCAGTCCATGCGGCATGGCTGCGCGAGCGGGGCATCAAGACGGTTGTGTTGCCTCACGATGGAGCCACGCACGACAAGGTTTACCAGGTCAGCTACGAGAGCGAATTCCGCGCCGCCGGCTTCGAGGTCATCATCATCCCCAATCAAGGGGCGGGTGCGGCCATGAAGCGGATCGAGGCGGCCCGGCGTCTGTTCCCGTCCGTCTGGTTCAACGAAAAGACGACAGAAGCGGGCCGCGATGCCCTGGGTTGGTATCACGAACGCAAGGACGAGGCCCGGAATATCGGGCTTGGGCCTGAACACGATTGGGCAAGCCACGGCGCCGATGCTTTCGGCCTGATGGCAGTAGCTCATTCCCAGCATGGCCCGGCTGCGACCATCCCCAAATTCCGACCCATGAAGGTGCTGTAGATGGCCGATGACAAGCTGGCGAAAGCCGATGACAAGCTGGCGCGGCGCATCAAGGCGCTGATCGACCAGGCGGAGGAATTCGCGGACCAGCAGAAGGAACACCGCGATCTTGCGCTGGACTACTACAACGGCAAGACGCCTGACCTGATCCCCGAGGCTGGCATGTCGGCTGCCACGTCCAAGGACGTGCGCGCGCTGGTCAAGAAGGTGATCCCGTCGCTGATGCGGACGATCCTGGCCAATGACATGATCGGCGAGTATGAGCCGACCGGGCCGGGGCAAGAGGAACAGGCCGAGCAGGCGACCGACTACATCAACGCCGTGGTGGTGCCGGAATGTGACGCGGCACAGGCGATTTATGACGCCATCTTTGACGCGGTGCTGCTGAAGACCGGCATCCTCAAATGGACGGCGTATGAGCGCACGAAAGCCGTCACGTCGCGGCATACCGGGCAGTCGCCGGACGCGCTGCTGGGGCTGGATGAGATCGGCGACGTGGACAACGTCGAGCAGGCCGAAGATGGGTCTGTCAGCTTCACGCTGAAGCGCCGCGAAACCAAAGTGCAGATCAAGCTGGAGGCCATCCCGCGCGGGGCGTTCCTGATCCACCCGGCAGCCGTGGGCATCGACGACAGCCCGCTTGTGGGCGAGCGTCTGGCCATGACGCGATCGGAGCTGGTCAGCCAGGGTCACGATAAGGCGACCGTGTGGAAGCTGCGCGCCG
The DNA here is from genome assembly GCF_055635455.1 of Paracoccus sp. KKT209. Next base: position 1,527,862 of record NZ_CM145758.1, on the reverse strand, counting down.
TGCATGAGCCGCGCGACCCCGACAGCAGCGAGCGCCGGGGCGAGGTTGACGACGACACCGAAAGCGCAAAGCGTGAAGTGTCGAAGGAGATGGAGCAGGTGCAGGTCTGGGACTGCTATGTGCAGCTGGACCGGGACGGCGACGGCATTGCGGAAACCCATCATATCATGCTGGCCGAGGGGGGCGACACCGACAAGGGGCTGGTCATCCTGACGGACGAACCGGCGCCGGAAGTGCCTTATGCGCAGGTCGTGATTGAGCGCGAAGCCCACCAGTTCGAGGGTCATTCGGTCGCGGAAGACCTGATCGACGTTCAGCGGACCAAGACGTATCTGCTGCGCCAGACGCTGGACAACCTCGTGTGGCAGAACAGCCCGCAGCCGTATGTTCAGCCCGACGCGGTGATGGACCTGGACGCGGTTTATAACCCGATGCCGCGCAAGCCGGTGCTGCTGAAGGCTGGTCGCAGCGCGCAAGAGGCGGTCCAATGGCAGCCGATCCCGTTCATGGCCGACAACACGTTCGCCATGCTGGATTACTTCGACCAGGAGGCCAAGGAGCGCACCGGCATTACCGACGCCTCGGGCGGCTTTGATCCGGAGCAGATCACCGGCATGACGGCCACAGCGGCCACGCTGATCAACGACGCGGGTGTGGCGCAGTCGGAACTGATGATGCGGTCGCTGGTGCGGGGCATCAAGAAGGCTTTCGAGGGCCTGCTGCGTCTGGTGGTGGCTCATGCGGACCAGCCGCGCACGGTGCGCCTGCGGGGCGAGTGGCACGAGTTTGACCCGCGTTCGTGGGATGCCGAGATGCACTTCACGGTCAACATCGGCCTTGGTGCCGGCAGCCGTGAGCGCGACTTGGCGATGCTGGCGCAGATCCTGCAAATCCAGCAGGCCATCATCGCGCAAACTGGCCCGATGAACCCGCTGGTGAAGCCGGAGCAGCTCTACAACACGCTGGCCAAGATCACCGAAACGGCGGGCTTCCCATCGGCTGACCCGTATTTCACGCAGCCCGACCCTGCCGAGGTGCAGGCGATGGCTGAGGCGGCGCAGAACCAGCCGTCTGAGGCCGATCTGAAGGCGCAAGAGTTGCAGATGAAGGCCGAGGCACAGCGCGAGATCGAGATCACCAAGTCGCAGGCGCGGTCTGAGGTGGAGCGCAGCCAGATGGAGGCGGATCTTGTGGTCGAAAAGGCCCGGATCGAGGCTGAATACGAGAAGCAGCAGGCAAAGCTGCAATCGGACGCCGCGCTGGCTCGCGTCAAAGCTGAGCATGATGCGCAATTGGCACGGATGCAGGCGGAAATCGACGTGATGAAGCACCGCGACACCATGCAGCTTGAATACGCCCGGCTTGGCCAGCAGCGTGAGGCGGCCCGCCAGCAGACGTTCGAGAGGGTAGCCAATGACCGTAACGCTTGAGCAGGCGATGGAAAAGCTGCGGCCCGGTGACGCTGCCGCGCTGGAGGCAGCCCGCAAGGCCCAGGCTGTTGTGATCGAAGGCGAGTGCCCCGTGCGGCGCAAATACCGCATCGTCAATGCGGGGGCGCGTCATGAACGGTGAAGCCGAGGCCCTGCTGAACAGCCCCCTTCTGCGCGCCATGTTTGCCCGCATGGAGGCAGACGCGGTGGAGCTGGCAGTTTCGGCCGCCCCCGACGACGACACAAAGCGCCGCGCCGCCATGGAGCGAGTGCGCGCAATCAGATCCATCCGGACGGACCTGCGCCTCTATGCAGAGGGCAAGGCAACCGCGCCGAAGGATGCCGGGCATCCGGCTTAACCACCACCAGACATTGAGGTGAGACCATGACTGACCCAGAAGTGGGCGCAGCCGAACCCGTTGCAGCCGAAACGGCCCCCGAAGCATCCAGCGAAGATCGTTATTACGACAACTTCGAAGATGCCGCGCGGGCCATCGCAGACGACGATGAGGGCGAAGAAGCCCCGGAACCCGTAACCGAGGAAGAGGCGCCGGAAGAAGAGCCGGAAGCCGAGGCCGAGGAAGAGGAACCGGAGGCAGACGAACCCGCCGAGGTGGAAGAGGACGAAGCAGACCCCGAGGAAGAAGCGGGCAAGCTGCGGATGGCCGACTACACCCGGAAAACGCAGGAACTGGCGCGCGAGCGTGAGACCGTCACCCAACTCAAGACGGAATTCACCGAACGCACCCAGCAACTGCAAACCGCGTTTCAGAAATTCCAGCAGTTTGCGGAAGGGCTGATCCCGCCCCCGCCGTCCCTGGACTTGGCCCGGCAAGACCCCGCCGCATACCAGTATCAAGTCGCACTGCGGGAAGCCGCGATGCAGGAGATGCAATCGGTATTCGAGATCGGCGGCGACCTGGAGAACCAAGTTGCGGGGTTCAGCGAAGCGGAGCTTGCACGATACCGGGACAATGAGCAGGCCGCGCTGGTGAAAGCCATGCCGGAACTCAAGGACCCCGCGAAACTGGCGCAATTCCACGAGGCAGCCACCGAGGCCGCCAAGGAATTCGGCTTCTCCGAGGACGAAATCAGCCAGACGATGGACCATCGCGTCCTTCAGTTGGTGCATTACGCCCGCCTTGGGAAGCGCGCTGAACACAACCGCAAGAACGCGCAACGCCGGATCGCCGAACCCCCGAAAAAGGGGCCGGAAAGCCGCGCCGCGCCGCCCAGGAACCGCAGCGCTGAAGCGATGAACCGCCTGGCTCAGACAGGCTCCATGCAGGACGCCCTGAAGATCAACTTCTAACCCTGCACGGGCCAGCGCAACTTTTAGGAGATCATCATGGCTGCGCTTGCCAATACCTTTGTGACGACCGGTTCCACCACGAACCGGGAAGAACTGTCCGATGTGGTCAACCGCATCACCCCCGAGGAAACCCCGATCTATTCGATGATCGGCAAGGGCACGGCGTCCACCACGCACCCCGAATGGGCGGTGGACGATCTGGCCCCTCCGGGCGCCAACGTCAACGAAGAAGGCGACGAATACGCTTTCGGCGCCATCAGCCCCGCGCAGCGTGTCGGCAACTACACGCAGATCTTCCGCAAGACGTTCATCATCTCGAACACGCAGGAAGTCGTGGACAATGCCGGCGACGTGCTGAATGTGCGTTACCAGAAGGCGAAAAAGGGCGTCGAACTGCGCAAGGATGTCGAGTATTCGATCATCTCGAACGTGGGTTCGGTCGGCGGTGCCACCCGCGTTTCGGGCGGTCTGCCCTCGTGGATCACCACCAACGCCTCGCGCGGTGCGACCGGCGCCAACGGCGGTTTCTCCAGCGGAACCGGCCTGACTGCCCCCGCCACCGACGGCACGCAGCGCGCCTTCAGCAAGGCCCTGCTGGACGCCGCGATGGGCTCCGTCTACTCGGCCGGCGGCAGCGTCACCGACCTGGTGGTGTCGCCCTACGTCAAGAGCGTGTTCGTCACGATCATGAGCGATGCCAACGTGGCGCCGTTCCGCACCACGGTCCAGAACGGCAACAGCAACACCATCGTTGCCACCGCCGACATCTACGCTGGCCCGTATGGCACGATCACCGTGCAGCCGAACCGCGTGATGGCCACGAACGCCGGCGTTGCCCGCAATGCGTTCCTGATCGACCGCTCCATGCTGGAATGGAAGTGGCTGCGCCGCATCAAGGAGGACACCGGCCTGGCCAAGACCGGTGACGCCGACAAGCGCGCGCTGATCGGCGAAGGCTGCCTGGCAGTCAAGAACCAGCAGGGCATCGGCGTCATTGCCGACCTATTCGGCCTGAGCGCAAGCACCTGATCTGGTGACATGACGGAATGAGGGGGCGGCTTCGGCTGCCCCTTTTCTCATGCATAGGAGATGCCGAGATGGCGAAAGCACCCACCAGCCGGGTTGAAACCGGCCTGCAGACCACGGACGGCAAGCCTGTCGTCGCCGTGAATGATGATGCCGAGCGCAAGGCCCAGCCTGAGCCCAAGCCGAGCGCGCCGAAGGTCGAGAAGGACGTGGAGATCACGACCGACATCGGTCAGCGCCGCGCCCTGACGACTGCCGAACTGAGCATCCTGGATGCCAGCAAGGACGAGCAAGTCAACCTGCTGCGCGAAGCCAAGGAAGCCCACAAGGACGCCGCCAAGCGCGGCATGCTGGGGGCGGACACCACCGCTGCCTATACCGGCGACCTGGAACTGCCCCGCTTGGGCGAGGAAAAGGCCGCTGATCTGGTCCGCACCCGCCTGCTGTTCGACTGGCGCGATGGCCAGGGCGTCCTGCACCAGGTCGGCAAGATCCTGGACCTGCCCACCAACGAAGCCATGAAGCTGATCGCTGACGGCTTCGCGGAGCGTGCCAACCCGCCCAAGGTCGAGACGGCCGAGGACTGGCTGAACGAGGCCCGCGCCGAGCGTGACGCAGCCCGCAAGTAACCAAGGGGGCCGGGGGAAACCTCGGCCCTTTTCACCCGCATAGGAGGCCATCATGGCTGTTACTGACCCGAAGTTTAACCCGAGCGGCGATCCGATGATTGCCGAGATCAAGGAAGCCAGCAACGCGCTTGCGGAAGTGATCGAGAAGCTGCCCCACGGACGGCGCCGCGCTGTCGCGCTGACCAACCTCGAAACCGCGAGCATGTGGGCCGTCAAGGCTGCTGCCTGCGGCGACAACTGAGGAGGCCATCATGGCAGAACGTGTCCAGACCACCCCCATTCGGCTTTTGAATGACTATTGGGTTGCCGAAGATCAGCGCGTCGAGGCGGGCAACATCATCGAACTGCCCCTGAACGACGCCATGAAGCTGCTCGAAGAGGGCAAGGCTCAGCGCGCCGACAAGCTGGGCAACTGACATGGTGATCCGAGACGGCGACTGGCGCCTGCACGACTACGACATGCACACCGGCCGCTCTGTCTGGGCGCTATTTGACGGCCGAAAGACCGTTTACCGGATCGACTACCCGGTGGACGGCATCATCAAGGCCAACACGGCAGAGCGCAACGCCGCCGGGCCGGGATGGGCGGGCGACTGGCACAAGCTGGCCAGCGTGCCCTTGAACGTCCTGCACGGTAGCGGGCTGAACGAGGCCATGACGCAGCAGGATGACAAGTTCATCAAGCGCTTCCTGAACGACAGCGACAACAGCGCCTGGCGCACCAAAGAGGGCCGCGTGTGATGGATTACAGCGAACTCGTTTCAGAGGTCCAGCACCGCAGCGGCTTGACCGATATTGCGTCACGCGCGGAACATTACGTTCGTTCGGCTGAACGCGCCATTGAAAAGCGCCTGCGCGTCGGGGCGATGGAAAAGGTGGAGGTCATCACCTCTGACGTGGACGGCAGCGCCGCCCTGCCTGCGGACTTCCTGCAACTGCGCACGGCCAGCGCCGGGACCATTTCGGGGAACTTCCTGCTGGTCAGCACGGCCAGCACCACGTTCCCGATCCAGTATTACGCCAAGATCCCCAGCATCATCACCGCCCCCAACTGGCTTAGTGAGAGCGAACCGGAACTGTATATTCAGGCCGTGCTGGCGCAGGTCTACACCGCAAACGGCATGGCCGAGCAGGCTGTGGCCACCATGACAATCCTCGACGCCATGCTGCGCCAGATGGAAGAGGCCGACATCCGCGCCCGCCACCTGAACCGCCGAATTGACACGTCGCGCCTTGGCGAACGCCGCAGCGGCGGGTCGCAATACCATGCCGTTGCCGGGTCCGATGGGACGCTTGGCGACCAGCCGACAGATTTTGTCGCGATCTACAACGGGGCGCAGTAATGGCCGTCACAGTCGAAAACGTCAGCGCCCTTGCCGAGGCTTTCGGGGCCGATATGGGCCAGGCGCGGCGCGACATCACAGCAGCGGACGGCAAGGCCGATAACGCAGCGAACGCGGCCACCAGCGCGCAGAACACAGCAGATGTCGCCCGGTTGCTCCAGGCGGCAACCACGAAAGCGCAGGTCGCAGAGATCGACGCGGCCAGCCCCCTGCCCGGTGGAACGGTTGCGGAGATTTCCGGCGTCAAATACTACAAGATGCCGGCTTCGCACCCCCAATTTGGCAGCAATCCGATCCCGGATCTGCCGGGCTGGATCACGGCCACAACCGTTTCCTCCGACGTGATCCGCGCGCGGTGGGACATCTCCAGTGTATTCGGGGGCGCATGGCGGGCGCTTCATACGCTTGAGACGACAGACAGCACGACATATGCCGGTGCGCGAACCACGCAAGCTATTTCCCGCACCGTTACGGGCAGTGGCGCGAATGGTCCCGGAAATGCCGACAGCGCGCTTCATGTCATGGTCAAGAAAGCTGACGTTTACGGCAACAGCCCCGGCGAGATAGATGCGCTGCGGGTGAACGTCTATCAGGATGGCCACTCCGATGCGGGCGGCATTCTGATCGGCGCCTATAAGAAGATCGGCGACGGCACGGCCTCCGAGGGCGGGCTGACACCAATCGAAGTATCCATGCGGCGCTTTGACACTGACGTGAACGTGTCGGTGGCAAAGCACCAGTTCATCCCGGCGTTCAGCCCCAGCCCGCAATCGGCGTGGGGCGGGCGCGGGGCCATCGGGGCGTATTCGGAAAACCATATCGGCGCGGGCTTCGCCAACTTCCTCGGCATTTCTGACGGCGAAACCGCTGGCGATGCGTCGATGCAATACCTGATCGCAGGCTTCGGCCAGCGCGATCTGGCGAGCCGGTATTTCAGCGTAACCCCTGCCGCCAAGGTGGACCTGATTTCGTATGACTTCGGGGCTGCTGCTGGGCCGACAATTGACAGGATGCGTGCGTCCTCCAGCCCGGCGGCAAACGACCTGCTGGGGGAGGATCTTTACCGGGGCCGCAACAGCGCGGCAGAGGACGTTACCTACGCCCGCAGCTATACCGCGATCAAGGATGAGATCGACGCGACCGAGGACGGGATCTACCGCATCGATGTGATGGTGAATGGCGCGCTGGTGCGTCAGATCAGCTTCGAGAACGGGGTGGCCATCGGAGCGACCACGACGCAGGGCACCGGAACGCTGAACACGCAGGGCGCCATGCTCGTTGGTGCGCAAACGGTGGTGGATGCGTCCAGGGGCATTCGGCTCCGCACTTATACGTCGGCCTCTCTGGCATCGGCCGCCCATGCCGTAAACACCACCGACAAGGTGGAGGGCAAGGAAGTCTGGGACACGACCAACAAGCGCGCCCTGTTCGCCCACGGTCCCGCCGCGACTGACCCGTGGGGGCTGTCTGACGGCACAGTGGCCATCAACCCTGTTTAATGGTGTGAAACATGACCGCTGAAGCCGCAATCAACGCCATCATGCCGGAACTGGGCCTTGACGCCATCGTCAACCTGTCTGACGGGTCGTTCCAGTCGCGGCAACTGCTGTCGCTGATCAACTCCACCGGCAAGGACATCACGTCGCGCGGGGAGTGGTCGCAGCTGTTCCGCAGCTTCATCGCTGCCGAGGACACGGACCTGCCTGCGGACTTCGACCGCCTGACGGAAAGCGGGGCCATCTGGGCCGGCACAACGCCTGTGCGCGTGGTTGTGGCTCCTGAGCAATGGGCCTTCCTGCAAGCGCGCCCATCGACGCAGCCATACGCGCATATCACGGGCGGGCAGATCCGGTTTGCGGGCCTCACGGGGTCGGCGACGGTGCGCTATGTCAGCCGCAATTGGGTCGGCGGCACGGCGCGCGAGGTCACGCAGAACAGCGATGCATTCGTGTTCCCCACGCGGCTGATTGAGGGGGGCGTGGTGTGGCGCTGGCGCCGCCAGAAGGGCCTGCCGTATGATGATTTCATCGCAGAGCATGAGGCGGCGATTGAGGCCGAACTGAAGGCCGACCGGGGGATGAAATGAGCATTTCCATCCGCGCCAGCCGTGAGCGCCCCAAGCGCAAGCCGACCGAGAGCGACAAGACCCCCGAAGGTGGCGTCAAGTCGTTCCCGGCGCCGGTTGAGGGGCTGATGACGGCCACGCCGCGCTCCACGGGCGCGGGGGCGATTGTGCTGGAGAACTTCTGGCCGACGCCCACGGGCATTGAACCGCGCGGCGGGCTGGAGCTGATCGGCAGCGCCGGGGCGCGCATTCAGCGCATCTTCGAGCATGCGGCAAGCGGGCTGCAATTCATCGCCACGGATACAGCCATCCTGCCGTTCACGGATGCGGGCATCCAGGCGGCGGCTGTCACCGGCCTAACCTCGGGCGCATGGTCCACCTATGAGGTGCAGAACAGCGGCGGGTCGTTTCTGGTCGCGGTGAACGGGGCTGACACGGCACGGACGTTCAACGGCACCACCTGGGCCACCAGCACCATCACCGGCGTTGGGACAGAAACGCTGTCCTTCGTCTGGGGCCATCGGTCGCGTCTGTTCTTCGTGCAACGGGCTTCGCTGTCGGCGTGGTATCTCGGCACCAACAGCATCGGCGGGGCGGCGACGGAACTGCCCCTTGCGGCAACGTTCACGCGCGGCGGATCGCTGATGGCCGGGGCCACGTGGTCGTCGGACAGCGGCGCGGGCATGGATGATCGCTGCGCTTTCATCACCGATCAGGGCGAAGTCGCGATCTTCAGCGGATCGAACCCCGGCGACGTGAACAACTGGTCGCTGGATGGCGTCTATTACGTCGGCAAAATCCTCGGGGATCGGGCAATCGAGCGCATCGGCGGCGACCTGATCTTTGCCACCACGGCTGGCCTGATCCCGCTGACCGGGGCGGTGCAGAAGTCGCCCGAAGAATTCGCAGCCGTATCGCTGGCAAGGGCCATCGGCCCCTCCTGGCGCGACCTGACCGCCCGCCGCCCGTCCGACTGGCGCCTGGCGCTGTGGGACCAGGGCCGCGCGCTGTTCGCCTGCCCCATCGGGTCGGAAGATCACTTCGTGGCCAATCTCGACACCCCGGCATGGGCGACGATCACCGGCTGGCACCTGTCGGAGATCCGGCAAGTGGCTGGCAAGGTCTATGTGGCCGACATGTCCGGCGGGCTTTATCGCGCGTGGACCTCGGGCCGCGACCATGACAGCCCTATAGTCTGCCGCATGGCGCTGGCGCACGATCACTTGGGCGATGCCTCCACCTACAAGCGCGCCCATCTGGTGCGGCCCGTCTGGCGGCATATCGGCCGGTTCACGGACGGCGTGAGCGTCGGCAGCGACTACGAGCCGCGCTTCCCGAACCCGCCGCAGGAAACCGCAGGCGCGGCATCTGTGGCCACGCTCTGGGACGTGGCACTATGGGATGCGAGCCTGTGGGGTGCCGGGGTGCCGGAATACCAGACCGACGCCCGCTGGCGCACCGTCTCCGGCGCCGGGCAGGCCCTCGGGGTTCAGGTGCAGGTCGTCATGAACAGCGCCAACCGCGTGCCGATGCAGTTGCAGCGGGTGGATCTGCAATTCACCACCGGGAGCATCGATCTTTGATCGTTCCGGCCCACGAGTTCCAGACGGAGATCCGGCGGTTCGTGGCGCATGGGCTGTGGGGCAACGGCCGCGACTTCATCCTGTGCCAGTGCATGGGCTGGGCAACCGAGGCCGAGGGGCTGGTGGCCGGGGTGGTGTTCCACAATTACGACCCCGACTGCGGGGCCATTGAACTGAGCGCCTACGCCACGCGGCGGGACTGGCTGACGAAAGACCGGGTTCGCGAGATCTTCGCCTATCCGTTCGATCAGCTGGGCTGCCGTATCGCGGTGGCGCGCATCTCCGAGAGGAACGCCCGCGCCCGTCGCGTCTGGCGGGCGCTTGGAGCGACAGAAACCATCGTGCCGGATCTTCGCGGCGACGGTGAGGCAGAAGCAATCGCGGTAATCCGGGCGGCCGACTGGCGCCAATCCAAATACATGAGGTGTGAAAATGGGTAAAGGCGCCCCCAAAGCCCCGGACCCGATGAAGGTTGCATCGGGCCAGACGGCAACGAACGTCGGCACGGCGATTGCCAACCAGACGTTGGGCAATGTCAACCAGCAGACGCCGTATGGCTCGCTGACCTATAACCAGACCGGCGTGCAGAAATGGACGGACCCCATGTCGGGGAAAACCTATGACCTGCCGCAATACACGGCCACGCAGTCATTCACGCCGGCCGGGCAGAGGTTGCAGGATGCCACAATGGCGACCCAGCAGAACCTGGCCGACATTGGGCAGCAGCAGTCGGGCCGGATCGGCAAGCTGCTGAACAAGCCGATGAACATGAAGGGCATCCCTGGGCTGCAAAGGGGGTATGACATCAGCGGCAGGAACGGACGCGAAGCCGTTGAGAGCGCCCTGATGCAGCGAATGCAGCCGGGGCTGGACAATGACCGCGCCGCGCTGGAGCAGCGGCTGGCGGATCAGGGCATCGAATATGGTTCGGCCGCGTTCCAGTCGGCGATGGGCGATCAGAACCGGCAGGTGAACGACGCGCGCATGGCGGCGGTGCTGGCCGGTGGGCAGGAACAGTCCCGCATGGTCGGCCTGTCCCGTGATCGGGCGATTTTCGGCAATCAGGCGCGTTCGCAGTCGATGCAGGAGCGGTTCGCTATGCGCAACCAGCCGCTGAACGAGATCAGCGCGCTCATGAACGGGTCGCAGGTCCAGCAGCCAAACTTCATGAACACGAACGCCCCGCAGATGTCGCCGGTGAACTATGCTGGCATCCAGCAGCAGGGTTACGAGAACAAGATGGGCCAGTGGAACGCCAACTGGGGCCTCGCCAATCAGGGCCTGAGCGCCATGGGCAGCATCCTTTCACTGTCGGATCGGCGCGTGAAGGACGACGTGCAGAAGGTCGGCAAGCTGGACAACGGGCAGCCAGTGTACAGCTACAAGTATAAGGGCGGCGGGCCTATCCAGCTTGGCCTGATGGCGCAGGACGTGAAGAAGCGCAACCCGGATGCAGTCAAGACGCTGCCCGGCGGCATCATGGCTGTTGACTACGCCAAAGCGACGAAAGGCCCGCGCAAATGAGCATCTTTCAGCAGGCGCGCACGGGCGTGCAGGACTGGTTTTCGCCCGGCGAAATGACCTATGAGGAAATGCTGCGCCGCCGGCAGCTGGCGCAGACGGCACAGACCCGGCAGCGTGACCTGTCCGCCCCCGGCGCGGGCTTCGGCGCGCTGGCGGATGCCTTCGTCGGCAAGATCGCAGGCGGGCAAGCTGACGCTGCGACCACCAAGGGGCGAGAAGGCGCGTCCAGCGCGCTTGGGGCGCTGCTGCAGGGCCGGTTGGGAGGTGGCGGCATGTCCGCCCCCCAGATGAACCTTATGCAGCCCCAGATGGCCACCAGCGGTCCGCAAGCCGCCCCCGATGGCAGCATTCAGCGCGGCGGCATGGCTGACACCATCCGGCAGGGTCTGGCGCAGCGTGGATTGCCCCCGCATGTCGCGGATGCGTTCGTGATGAACATGCAGGACGAAAGCGGCCTGAACCCCGGCATCAACGAAGCCAAGCCCCTTGTACCCGGATCGCGCGGCGGCTTCGGGCTGGCGCAGTGGACCGGACCCCGCCGCCGTCAGCTGGAGCAGTTCGCCGCACGGCAGGGCAAGCCGGTATCGGACCCCGATGTGCAGATGGATTTCCTTGTCGCGGAACTTCAGGGCTCGGAGCGCGGCGCGGCGCAGGCCATTCTCAGCGCCCCTGACACCGGATCGGCGGCGGCTGCCATCGTCAACAAGTTCCTGCGCCCGGCAGAGGAACACCGCGCCCGCCGCGTGGCGCAATACACGGGCGGCCAGCAGTCGGGCGCCATGTCGTTTGCGGGCGGCAGTGAGCCTAACGTGCAGTTCACGTCGCAGATGGGCGGCGGCGAAGGCATTGATCCGCGCCTGGCCGAACTCATGCAGAACCCGTATGTGGCCGAACTGCCACAGGCGCAGCAGGGCGCACTGGCGGCGCTGTTCCAGCAGCAGCTGGGGCAGGCTTATCCCGAGCAGATGACGCCGTATCAGCAGGCGCAAGTCGGCCTCCAGCGGGAGCAATTCGACTGGCAGCGGCAGCAGGCCATGCAGCCGGAGCCGGGTTATCAGACCATCAGCGGAGAACAGGCCGCACAGATGGGCCTTGACCCCTCGCAGGCATACAACGTCGGCCCTGATGGAAAAATCACGCAGATCGGCGGCGGCGGAACGAACGTGACCGTGAACAGCGGCAGCGAAGTCGGCACCATTCCGCAGGGCTTTGAGCTTTACACCGACCCCGAGACAGGCGGTCGGTCCATGCGCCCCATTCCGGGCGGGCCGGAGGACAAGAGCCGCAGCGATGCCGTGGCGCAGCAGAACCGCGACACGTCCACCGACATCATCACCAGCGCCGCCAGCCGGGCGCGCGAGGCGGCGGGCAATCGCAACTTTGGCGAGGTGGGCCAGGGTGTCGCCGCAATGGTGCCGTGGACGGACTCGGCAGAAGTTGCGCGGCAAGTCGAGGTCCTGAAGGCCAACGCCAAAATCGAGAACCTAACGGCCATGCGGGCGGCATCGCCCACGGGTGGCGCGCTTGGTGCCGTCTCTGACAGCGAGAACGCCATGCTTGCGGCCAAGGCCGGTGCGCTTGACCCGTCCAGCCCCAACTTCCTGCGGGATCTGGAGGACTACGAGCGGACGTTGCTGCGGACGGTCCACGGGGCGGAAGCTGGGGATCGGATCTATGAGCAGACCCGCCAGCAAGCCATCGTCGCCGGGGAGCAGGACGTTCCACCCCCCGCATCGGGTGCGCCTGACTTCTCCACCATGACCGATGAACAACTTCAGCAATGGTTGGCCGAAAATGGATGAACTGCGCAAGGCCGCAATGGCGGAAATGGCCCGCCGTGAACTGGCGCGGCGTCAGTCGCAGCAACCCCCGCAGCGCGGCTTCGGCCAGCGGCTCTATGACAACCTGATCGGCGACCCCAACGACGGCGTCACCAGCACGGGCGAGGCCCTTGGAACGTGGCTGAACCGTGCAGGCGAAAGCGCGACCCTGGGCGTGGTCGGCGATGAAGCGGCGGCGGCGGCTGATGCGACGGCGAATGCGATCACCGGGCGCGGCTGGAACTATGACGACCGGCTGCAACACTATCGCCAGCAGGAAGAAGGCATGTCCACGATGGGCAGGCTGTCGGCTGACGTGGCGGGCGCATTCGTTCCCGGCGCGGGGATGGTGGGCGGCGTCATGAAGGCAGCCACCCTTCCCGGCGCAGTCGCGCGCGGCGCGGCCCTTGGGGCAACTGCGGGCGGCGTGCAGGGCTTCATGGAGGGAGAAGGCGGCGCAGAGGAACGCATCGGTGATGCCAAGTGGGGCGCAGGTGTCGGGGCGGCTGTTGGCGGCGCTACCCCGGTGCTGGGGCGTCTGCTGCAAGGCGCTCTGGATGGTCGCGCGGCACGCAGGGCGGTCAAGGAAGCGGCCAAGGACGCCCCGACCAGTGAGCAGCTTCGCGCGCAGGGCAATGCGCTTTACAAGCAGGTTGACGAGGCGGGCGTCCAGATCAAGCCGGAAGCTTTCGAGGGGCAGCGCCAAGCGATCCTCCAGCGCCTCGATGACAGCACCGGCTATGACAACTTGCCCGGCCCTGGCGGTAACACGCCAAAAGCCGCGCGGACGATGCAGCGGATGGATGAAATGACCAGCGCCATGTCAGTTGATGATACGGCGGCCCTTCCATTCAAAAGTCTGGACAAGTTGCGTCGCAGCGCCGGCTCGGCGGCGTCCAGCCCTGATAAGGTGGAGCGCGCTTCTGGCGTCGAGATCATCTCTGCGCTTGATGACTTCGTGCAGAAGCTTGGCCCCAATGATGTGGTCGGCGGCGATGTGGCCGCGCTGAAATCAGCCATACCGAAGGCTCGCGAGGTATGGTCGCGCATGTCCAAAGCCCAGCTTGTGGATGATGCCATAGACGCCAGTGAGGACTACCTATCGGGCGGCGCTAGCGGGGTCCGCAACCAATTCAGGCGCATCCTCCGCAACCCGAAGCTGTCGCGCGGCTTTACGGATGCCGAAAAAGCCGCTCTGCGTTCTGTAGTGAGGGGGAGCGCGCTGGAGCAGCTACTCCACGGCGCTGCTAGTGGCATGGGTCAGATCGCGACCATTGCAGGCGGCGCGTTCGGCGGCGGCTTTGCGGGTGCCGCAGCGGGATCAGGAGCCGCAATGGGGCTGCGAAAGGCGTCTGAGGCTGTCGCACTCCGCAATGCCGATATTGCCCGGGCGGCTATCGCCAGCGGCAGGTTGCCAGAAAGCGTGGCAGCCAGCCCGGCGCTTGCCCAGCTGTTGCAGGCTCAGTTGCTGGGCCAATCCGGCCAGATCGGCAATGCGACTAGGCCGCGCCGCCTGCCGCAAGGGCGATAACCAGCACGGCACCTGCCCACGCGAGAACAGCAAAGAGATAGCGGTTCGGGATGTTCCCGCCCGCCTTCTCATGCTGCGCCATGCGGAACAGCACATAGACGAACATCATCATCATCCCGTTCCCAAGCAGAACGGCAGACAGGGCTTGTGAATAAGTGAGGGGTTCCATTCCCCCAATATGCGCCGCCCCGCCCCACTTTCAATGCACAAAAGGAGGCCGCTGTGCCGATAAATTCGAGCGGTATTTTTAGCCGTCTTTTCTCATGGGTGGCCGACCGTGACGCGGGCGTCCAGATCCTCGCGTCCAAGATGGATGACGAGATGAACGGCATGGCTGCCGCGATCAACGACATCACGGCAGGCGCGGTGCCCCTGCGCGGCAACATGCGGACGGTCAACGGCACGGCGAACGCGCCCGCCTGGAGTTTCAACGACGACACCGACACCGGCATGTATCGCGCGGCGGCCGACACCGTGGGCCTGACCGGCGGCGCGGGCGATCTGCGCGTGGGGCCTGCCACGTTCACCTATAACGGCAATGCCGTCATGCATGAAGGGCTGGCAAGCCTGGAGGTCGGGCGCAGCAACACAACGCCCGGCGCGCGGATCGTGGATTTCAACGTGGACGGCACCACGGAAACGGACTTCAACGCCCGGATTATCCGGGGCAGCGGGGCCAACGGAACGCTAGACATTGTACAGACCGGCACAGGGGCTATCCGGATCAATGGCGGCGCCGGATTTACGCGCGACGGGGCGTCAATCTGGACCGACACGTCAAACCCGACGAGCCAGGCGGGGCCGATCAATTCGCTGGCATTTCTCCGCAACAAGACGGGCAATCTAGTTGGTTTTGGCAGCACTGTTGCTGGCGCAAGCCTGCGATTTTCGGGGGTCAATTCTGATGGCACCATCCGGGAGGGCAGCACCCCCGATGGATCATGGCGTTGCCTTGGCGGCGTTGCTCCAGAGGGGGCCACGCTGTTTGTGCGGGTGTCGTAATGCGCAACGCCCGCTGGACGCTGGATGGCAGAATTAACGCTGAGATCAATCACTCCCGCCTTGGCTGGATACCCATCACATTAGCGGAGACGGACCCGGAGACGGCGGCGCTGTTCCGGCAGGCGCGCGCTGGAAATGTGCTGCCTGCCCATGCCCCCGCGCCGCGAGACGCCACACTAACGAAGGTCGAGTTCATCGGCCGTACCTTGTCAGCGCGCATCCTGACGCCGGAACAGGCTCTTGCGGCTGCGCGGGGCGACATCCCGGCCGAGATCCTCCAGCGCATCCCTGCGGCTGATCGGGACATGGCGCAAATCATCTGGCCCGCAGCGACCCGCATCGACCGGCTGGACCCATTCATCGCGGCCCTTGGGGCGGCGCTGAACCTGACTGACGCGCAGTTGGATGCGCTTTTCGGAATTCAATGAACAACGGAGGCCAAAATGGCAATCTTTGAAGCACAGCCCTACGCAACTCGAACCTCCGTCACGCTGACGACCGATGAAGTCTGGCAGGTGCGCGGCGGGGCCGTCCGCGTCCAGACCGGCACACCGGCAAGCGAGGATGACGGCATCGACATGGCGCTGGCGGGAACGGCGATCAGCTTCAAGTCGGGGGCTTCCGTCACGGCATGGCGCACCGGCGGCGTGGGCGCGCAAGTCGTGCGGATGGCCGTCTGATGAGGTGGCTTCTCCGTGACGGGCCGCTGTGGCGGGGTGGGCTGCGGAACGCACGCAGATTTGTCAATGCGCAGCGCGTCCTGCTGGTGTCTGATTATGCGGGCGACTGCGACGACGCTGCCGCGCTGGCGATTGCCTGCCGTGCCCACCGGGCGGGCGACATCCAGCTTATCGGCGCCGTTGCCTCGTCCACGGTGCCCGGCGCTGGTCCGGCCATTCGCGGCCATCTCGACGCTTATGGCCTGTCCTCGGTCCCGGTCTATGCCTACCAGGGCACGGTCGGGTCCTACAACAACCGGGCCAACGCGGCGGTGCGTGACATCTTCGGCACCAAGGGCCAGACGCGCACGGCATTTACCGACGACGTTACCGGTATGCGGACGCTGCTGGCTGCCGCCCCGGATGCCTCTGTCAAAGTCATTGACGTGGGTGCTCCTATCTCTACGGCCCGCCTGCTGGACAGCGTGGGCGACGGCATCAGCCCACTTAACGGTGTGGATCTGGTCGCGGCCAAGGTCACGGGCCTATGGGCCATGTTCGGGCGCTATGACAGCGCGACGACCGAATACAACGCCACTCGCGACATTCCCTCAACTCAGCGGGTCGCTTCGGGCTGGCCAACGCCGATCTATCTGCACCCGTGGGAAGTCGCAGGCGACGTGTTCACCGGTCCCGCGCCCAATACCCACCCGCTGCGCGATCCGGTCAAGGCATCTTTCGTCAGCTACGAGAACTTCTCGCCGCTGGATAACGGACTTCGGAACAGCTGGGACCCGGCGGCGGTCTATCACGGCATCTACGGCGACAGCGGCATCTTCGGTCGCCGCCACGAAAACGGCAACATTGCTGTGGACGCAACCGGCCTGACGACCTGGGATGCCACGCCCGGCAATCGGCATGTCGTGTCGAAGGTAGCCACGGCAGCCGCAACCGCTGCCGCGCTGCAGGTGCCTATCGACGCCATCGGCATCACCGGCGCGCGGACCATTGACCGTATCTGGGAAATGACAGAAGGCACCGGCAGCACCATCACCGACCGCGCGGGCGCGCATGTCTATACCGGCAACGCTGGCGTGACTTGGCGCACGGCGCCTGTCGGCGTGACGTTCAACGGCACCAGCGGCCAAATGTCCACGATGGGCGGCAATGACTACCTGATTGCGGACATGTATTGGGGGGCGGTTGTCCGGCCCTCTGCCGTAGATGCCGTGCGTCAGATGGGCGTGTATTTCTACACGCAGCCCGACCGGGCCTACATGGTCCGCATCAACGCGGGCGCGCTGGAGTTCGTGACCTTCAGCGGCAACACCGGCGTGACGACGACTGTTCCCGGAGTGACCATCGCTGCGGGCACCTGGTACATGATCGGCGTCCACGCCACCGACACCACCGTTGAGGTCCGACTGAACGGCACGGTGGTTCACACGGCAACGATCACCAAGCGCAACGTCGCGATCCTGCTGAACAACTCGCAGTATCTCGGCTCGCAAGGCGGATCGAACTACTTTGCCGGCGACATGATCGCGCATGTCCACTCGACAGGCGTATCTGCGGCGCAGGCTCTCGAATTGGAAACCGAGATGCGCAACATCGCCTCGGCCAAGGGGGTGACGGTCTGATGATCGGGCTGATCCGCGACATGTTCCGCACCCCCGAGGCGCAGAAAGATCCGCATGTGTGGGCGGCTGTGTTCAGCGGTCACGCCTATATCGCCTTGGGGCCATGGGCGGCACTGGCGATCATCTTCGACCGCTGGACGGCCGCTGTGATCGTCTCTGCGGCCTATCTGATCGTGTGGGAGGGGGCGCAGCTGGCGCTGGCCCCCAAGCGCACCCGCGCGCTGTATTGGGATGCGGTTCTTGATGCAACGGCTGTCGCCTTCGCTTGCGTGGCTGCGGCTCTTTATGGTGACGGCGATCTGATGGCGGCGCTGGCAACGTGGTGCGCCAGCGTAGTCGTCATGGCCGCAGGGGTGAGGAAACGGCAATGAGGTTCTTCACCAACTTTCCGCAGCGCCGGCTGGAATGGGTCTTGGCCATCTATACCGTCCTGTTCGGTGTCCTGCTGGCGCTCCCGACGCAAAGCATGGCCAGCCCCAGCTTCCGAGCGGCGCTATTCGTCATGTCAGAATTTCACTGGGGCGTGCTCTATTGTGTCGTGGGCGTCATCCACAACACCGCGCTTCACATCAACGGCCGCGCGGCATGGACCCCGTTTATCCGGGTCGCCGCCGTCATGCTGAACATGCAGGTTTTTCTGGCCATGAGCCTCTCGCTCGCGCGGGTCAGCATCTGGTCAACCGGAACATTCACCTACGGCTTTATTGCCCTCGGCCTTTGCGGGACCGCGCTTTTCGCCGCTGCCCACGATTGCGGGCGGGAACTGAAAATTTGGCGGGAGCGCAAAAATGCAAAGCGTTAACTGGGTGGAGGTTTGGCAGGCCATTGGCCTGATCTTCGGCACGACAATTCTGGCAATCGCCACCCGGATCGGGGTTAAGAAGTCCGACGGCAAGCCCCCGGCGGATCGGCAGCCTGACCCGCACGAACTGCGGCAGGCGCTGTATGACCTGCACTCGCGCATGGAACAGACCGGCATGGACAAGGCGACGGGCGAAAGCCTCAAGCGGTCCATCGACATCCTGGCCTCGGCACTGGAGCGCAACACCAGCGCCTGCAATGCGATGGGCGAACGGATCGGCGGAATTGTCCATGCCGTGCAGGACTTGGCCAAGGAACTTGAGATCACGTCACGGATGGGCCGCCGTCACGACTGAGGCCCCATGTCATAGGGTTCTGCCATGCTTCATTGGAATGCATCCTGCTGTCTCGGCCTTCTGCTGACGGGCCGATATAAGCCTGTCTGCGCGATAGTGTGGGGGCTGCCTGAGTGCCGCGCCCGCGCTGCCTTCGCTGCCAAGATGAACCGCGTCTTTGCCGAAGATCGGCACTGCGGACGCATGGCGGACATCCACGCCATCGCAAGCCTGCTGCGTGGGCCTCTGACCTAGAATCAAGACCCAATCAAGAACGTAACGCCCTGCATTCGCGGGGCTTTTTCGCATGGAGGCTCCATTGCGTGAGAACCTATCAAGAAGCCTTGCCCTGATGTTCGGGCATGAGGGCGGCTATTCCAACCTTGCCAGCGATAGGGGAGGGCCGACCAAATACGGCGTGACCCATCGCACCCTCGCCGCGCATCGTGGCGTTGCGTCCGTCACGGCAGCCGAGGTCAAGGCGCTGACATTGGCCGAGGCCGAGGCGATCTATCGCAAAAGCTACTGGGGCCAGAGTGGGGGCGACGTGCTGCCGGCGGGTCTGGATTACGCGGCCTTTGACTTCGGCGTAAACTCCGGCCCCTCTCGCGCGGCAAAGGTGCTGCAACAGGTCGTGGGCGTGACGGCTGACGGCAAGATCGGCCCCAACACCCTCGCCGCTGTCATGGCCTACCCTGGCGGCACGGTGAAGCTGATCCGCGACTACTGCGCGGCCCGCATGTCGTTTCTGCGCTCGCTGACGAACCCCCAGACCGGCTTCCCCAAGAACGGGCGAGGCTGGACCATCCGCGTGACCGGCATCGACCCCGAGGGCAAATGGGCAACCGTGCCGGGTGTCGTCGGACATGCCGTGGAAATGGCGCTGGAGCCCGCCAAAACGCCCGCCACAGCCCCTGAAGCCGAACCCGCCATCACCGGCAGCACCGCCGCCATCTTCGCCGCGCTGGCGGCCCTCACGGCTGCAATCGCCGCTTATTTCGGAGCAAACTGATGAACCCCCTCCTGATCTTCAAAACCCTGCGCGACCTGTCCCGCCTGATCGAGCAGGCCAACGCCATTGCAGGCCCCGGCAAGCGGTGGTCGCTTGCGTTCACAAACCGCAGTTTCATCCTCGCATGTGTCGCGGTGGCCGCGCAGGTCGCGCTAGCCTTCGGCGTTCCCCTGCCTCTGCCCGTCGATGTGACTGCCGAGACGGTCTATGCGCTAATCACGCTTGGATCGCTGATCTGGGCGGGCTTTGAGCGGTGGTTTGGCAAAACCCGCACGATCTTCAACCGCAAGCAAGCGCGCAAGGCGATCCAAGAGGCCGACGCGCTGTCGGATGCCCTGCGCAAAGCTGGCGCCCCCGTCAAGTAATCCCCATCCCCGTCCAGAAAGGACCACCATGCCAACCCGTAATGAAATCCTCATGACCCTGGCCGGCCATCTGCGCAGCAGCGCGGCGCTTGTCGAGGAACTGGTCGCGCTGGAGCCCGCAGACCCGGCCCCGGCCGAGCCTGCACCTGTCGATCCCGCGCCCCCGGCCGTGCCTGACGTGCCCATCTGGACGCTCTCGGCCACACCCAAGCTGGACATTCCGGCCGAGGTGATCGTCCCGCCCGGCACGCAGGACATTTACATCCCCGTGGCTGTCGATCAATGCGACTGGCAGTCCTTCATGGCCTTCGCCAACCGGCTGGTGAACGTGAATGGCGGCGGCATCAACGTTGGGAACGGTACGCAGGCCCGCGAGCGGTTCGCCGGTCTGGACGTGGTTTATCACTGGTCGCCCGGCGATGACCCGCTGCACTGGGTCAAGATCAGCCCGCGCAGCAGCTACACCGACGGCCGTGCATTCCGCGTCGGCATCCGCGTGAAGGGCCTGGGCGACAAGCAGAAGGGCGGAACCGTCACCGTGCGCTTTGTCGAGGGGGCCGAGCCGCAGCAGATCACGCAGCCGTTCCACCGCCCGCTGCGCCGACTGGACCTGTCGGGAGCCACGCGGGCCAATGCCTTCGATCCTGCGACCCTGAAATGGTCCCCCACGGGCCGGACGGCTGACGGTCAGCCCTGCTACATGTCGGCGCTGTCGCATGGCCGCGCGCAGGACGGCAACGGCGAGACGGGCCTTTACGTCGATGAAACTGTTCCGGGTGCAGTCAATCCGATCAGCTATGACCCGGCAGAGCGGGCAATCAGGCTGCACTCTCGCGGCTACGCTTCGCCCGTGGCATGGGGAACCAACGCCGACGGCAGCCCGCGCCAGTGGCATTTCCAAGCGGCTGTTCTTCAGGGCCTGCACTTGAATGAAGTCTGCGGCGAGGAAGGCGCCTGGCGGATGGAGGCCAAGATCCCGAACCGGCGCTTTAGCTGGCCAGCGTTCTGGATGGTCAACCGGGTGCAGAACTCGCGCGGCGTTTGGGAAAACCGCTGGCCCGGTGAGATCGACATCCTGGAGAAGTTCAACGGATCGTGGGGTGCGGCCGATACGCCCTACACCAGCAGCTTCGCGCAGCACTACGGCCCGCTTGGGCAATGGCAGAACAAAGCCGGCAAGATGGGCTATGAGTTCGACGTGGATCAATACGGCGCCCCCCGTATCCCGCTGGATGAAGTCTATACGTCCTGGGCCTGCCATGTCCGCTACGATCCGGTGGACACCACCAAGTCGGAAGTGACTTTCTTCGTGAATGATCTGGAAGTGGGTTGCCAAGTGCTACACGCCCGCCACCAAGACCTGACCCGCAAAGTGCAGTTCTATCCGATCTTCAATGTGGCCGTTCGGACCTTGGGCGACTACACGGCGGAACAGTATAACGCCGATCCCCGCACGGGCGACATGTGGGTGCGGGACGTGGGCTACTACCCGACCGGCGCGCGGATGGTCGCGCAGTAACAGCAGGCGGGCGGGGAGATCCTGCCCGCCGCTTCAGTCAATACCGCTGCCAGACGGAACGCAGCGTTGCAATCGCCCCGGATGGCATTGCCAGATCTTCAGGTTCCAGCATCGCAACCCGCCGCGTTCCCTTCATGACGATTGGCGACCCACAGTCCCACACGATCATGCCTTGCTTTAGGTCGCGCACGCAGTCCAGCAGATCAGCCGGGATTTCGCGCGCGTTGCGGTCGGGGTCATATGATGGGATCAGCTTGTCCAGTGCGGTCGCGTCACTCATGTTCCGTCTCCAGCTTGGCAAGGGCAATCCGCGCCGGGTTTGCGTCAAAGTCGCGCTGCCGGTAGCGTTCATGCACTGGATGATCCAGCGGGTATTCCTGACGGCTGTATGCGTCCAGTTCGTCGCGGCATTCCACCAGCGCCGCCACCAGTTCCCGCACTACGTCGTCGTGGTGGTAGCGGACAGACGGCGCTACCTTGCTGCGTATCCAGAAGTTTCCATACGCCGGGTCGTCCTCATGTTCAGGCTGCGCCCAGATAACGCGCGGCATCTTCGGTGCTTCGTCAGTCATTAGCGGTGTCCTTGTGATAGGTGGCTGGGCGCTGGTTAATCACGGCCATCAGGGCGCGCTGCTGAAAGGTCGCCTTGGCGCGGGCTAGGTCGCACAGCACCTCTGCGGCTGTCGGGCGGTCACTCATTCCCATCTCCATCCTTGATCCACCGCGCGAGGTCCCTTTGCTCAACCCGCCTGACGCGCGCCAAGCCATAGTTGATGCCGGGCTTGTGGCGTCTCAGCATCCGCTCATCGTAAAGCCACCCCTGAGCATCTAACCACGCCTCCGCTTCCTCCTTTGTCGGGAATGGCAAGGCTGTCTCGACGCTTTCCATGCGCCCCATGCCGCCGCCGTCAACAGTGCCGATCTCGGCCCACCACTGGATCTGCGCGGTGACGCATTCATACCCACTCATCTGCTTGCCTCCTGATACATTTGCGCCCGAAAGTCATTGCGGATCAATAGGGCGGTTTGCTGGTGTGATACGGCCTAGCCCGTTGATTTCGCGCGGGTGTGGCATTCCTTCCGGGGTCGTCGTGTCGGGCGGGCTATGGGAGCCTGCGGGTCGCGATGGTGGAATACGGCATGAAGCCGACCCGGATCTGTGGGCGGGGCGGGTAGCCCCATCGCTTACCGTCCCATCGCGTTTTTTGCCCGTCACGCCTTCGAACCCAAGCAAGCCATTCGGAAGCAGTAAGCCAATGCCGGTCCATGTCCCACGCAATGCCGGGCATGGTGTCCTTGTGGTGCCGGTCTACCCACGTCGAGGCGCGATATCGCTCAGGTAGTTTCATGTCATGGTCAAAGCGCCGAGCCATCAATTTCCTCCTGATTTTCAGTTTCGCACTTTCATGGCCTGTTCACGCATTGTCTTGCGAAACTTCAGACCCAAGCCGCTGATTTCGCACCGCCTTCGTCACATTTAGGTTCTGGCGCCGCAAGGCGTGGGGGTTCAAGTCCCTCCACCCGCACCACTTTCCTCACTCTCCGGCCAGAAGCTGCGTCAGCAGCGGGTTGGGAAAGCGTCGTTGCAGGGTCACGGCGTAGAACGTCTCGGTGATCTGGTCCAGCCGGGCGGCCTCGACCAGGATGCCGGCATCCAGCTCATCGCGCACAACGATGGGGGGAATCACCGCAAGGCCCGCCCCCTCGCGTGCCAGCAGGCGCAGCATCGCCATATCATCCGCCTCGGCCGCGATGATGGGCGACACGCCAAGCCGCGCAGTCATCGCATCAAAGGCCGCACGCAGCGCCGTTTCCGGCACGGGCAGGATCAGCGGTTCCGTCTGCAGCAGATCGGCCAGCGTGCGCCCCATGCCGCCCGGCAACCCGATCAGGCTGACGGGCTGCTCGGCCAGGCGATGGATCAGCCAGGGGCTGGCGGCATCCCGCGCGGGCGCGAGATTGGTCAGCACCACGTCCAGCGACAGCGCCTCCAGCCCGCGCAGCAATTCGCGCTGCGAACCCGAACGCAGCACCACCTCGACATCCGGACGCCCGATCAGCGGGCGCAGGAAATGCATCTGGAAGTTCCGCGACAGCGTCGCCAGCGCCCCCACCCGCAGCGCGCGCCGGGCGCGGCCGGTCTCGCGCAGGGTGGCGGTCAGGTCCTCCGCCGCGCGAAAGATCGCCTCGGCATGGTCCAGCGCGATCCGGCCCGCCTCGGTCAGGATCAGGCCGCGGCCACGCCGTTCGAACAGGTCATGCCCAAGCGTCGCCTCCAGCGCGCGCAGCTGCGTCGACAGCGCCGATTGGGACAGGTTCAGCTGGCGCGCGGCGCCGGTCAGTGTACCGTCCAGTGCGACGGCCCGAAACAGGCGCAGATGGTGAAGGTTCAAAAGGGCCATCGTTCTACCAGACAGAATGTTTTCACAGAAAATATGTAATTTTCTGAAAGTTCGCCAGCAGCTATCTGCAGCAGGACCGTGTTTCCGGAGCCTGACCATGACCCAGATCCTGCCCCTGCCCTTTTTGGCCCCCGCGCTCTTGCTGGCGGTCGCGCTTGTCGCCTTGGCCTTTCCCCGCCGCGCCGCCATGCCCCGCATGGCCGAAGCCACGACCCTGGCCGCCCTGGCCTTGGCCGGTGCGGGCGTCCTTCAGCTGACCCTGACGGGAACGCAGGTCCTGACGCTGGCACCGGGGGTGACGCTGCGGCTGGATGCGGTCGGCACGACGATGGCGCTGCTGGTGGCCTTTGTGGGCTGGATCGTGGTCCGCTATGCCCGGACCTATCTGGTGGGCGAGGCCGGCGCCGCACGTGGTCACGCGGGCATCCTGGCCTGCCTGGCCGTTGTTCTGCTGCTGGTCCAGTCGGGCGACCTGATCCTGATGACGGTCAGCTTCCTGGCGATCGGCCTGGTGATGCGGCAACTGCTGCTGTTCTATCCCGACCGGCCCGAGGCACGCCGCGCGGCGGCCAAGTTCAGCCGGGTCTGGGGCGCGGGCGACCTGGCGCTGGTCGTGGCGGCGCTGTCGGCCTGGCAGGCCTTCGGCACCACCGATCTGCAGGCCCTGAACGATGCCGCCCGCGCGGTCCCGGTGCTGCCGCTGGCCGCCAAGATCTCCGTCGCCGCCCTGGTGCTGGCGGCGCTGCTGAAGACCGCGTCCTTCCCGCTGCACGGCTGGCTGACCGAGGTGATGGAGGCGCCGACCCCCGTCTCGGCCCTGCTGCATGCGGGCATCATCAACGGCGGCGGGCTGCTGCTGATCCGCACCGCCGACCTGGTGCAGGCCAGCCCCGGCGCCATGGCGGCGCTGGTCATGCTGGGCGGGCTGACGGCGCTGTTCGGCGCGGCGGTCATGCTGACGCAAAGCGCCGTCAAGACCGCGCTTGCCTGGTCCACGATCGCGCAGATGGGCTTCATGCTGCTGCAGTGCGGCCTGGGCCTCTGGGCGCTGGCGCTGCTGCACATCGTGGCGCATTCGCTCTACAAGGCGCATGGCTTCCTGGCCTCGGGCCAGGCGGTGCAGGCGGTGGCGGCGGCGCGGCGGCCGGGTCCGGTCGCGGTGCCCGGCGTGGGCGCGGTGGCGCGGGCCTTTGCGCTGGCGCTGGTCCTCTATGCCGCAGTGGCCTTCGGGTTCTGGGCGATCGGCGGGCCGAAATCGGCGCAGGCGCTGGCGCTTGGGGCGATCTTGATCTTTGGCACCGCCTATCTGGTGGCGCAGGGGCTGGCGGATGCCGCGCCGATGGCGCTGACGCGGCGCACGGCCGTGGCTTCGCTGGCGGCGGGTGTCGGCTACTTCGGGTTTCACCTGCTGGCGGCCCTGCTGTGGGGTCCGCACCTGCCCAAGCCGCCTGTGCCGGGTGCGCTGGAATGGGCGCTGATCGTGCTGGCGCTGACCTCGTTCGGGCTGGTGGCGGTGGCGCAGGCGCTGTTCCCGCTCTGGGCGCATCACCCGGCCTCGGCCGCGCTGCGGGTCCACCTGGCCAACGGCCTTTACCTGAACGCGATCTTCGACCGGCTGATCGGCGGCTTCCGCGCCGTCCGGTCCCACTGATCCCCCCTTGGACCAAGAGGTTCCCATGTTCCTGAACCACGCCTCGATCACCGCCGACCGGGCCGCCGACCTGCTGGATGCCGCAACCGCCGCCGCCCGCGCCGTGCCCCCGGCCTTTCCGCTGTCCGCCACCGTCGCCGTGAACCCCTTTCTGGGCCAGACGGAGGAGGATCTGGCCACCGCCGCCGCGCGCCTGTCGCGGGTCGCAGGCCTGTCGCTGACCCGCCCGCGCGCCGATTTCGCGGCCGAGGTCGCCTCGGGCCGGATCAGCGACGACGACCTGGCCGCTGCCCTGATCGCCAGCACCTCGGCGCTGAAGCCGGTGGACCTGGCCATGCTGAAGGCGCGGCTGGCCTGCCCCGCCGCCACGCCTGCGGCCCTTCCGACGCTGGCTGACCTGGCCGCAGTTGCGACCGGGACCGACTGGCCCGCGATCATCGCCCGCGCGGTCGGGCTGTGGGCCGCCGGCCGGTTCGACCAAGGCCAAGCCCTGTGGACACCCGCCCCGAATCAGGACGCGTTTTCCGCCTGGCGGGAATGGGCGACCCATGACCTGACCCCCGAAATCGCGGGTCTGGCGGGCTTTTGCGCCCATGTCGCCGCCTGCCCCGATACGGCCGAACGGGCGATCCTGCGGGCGGCCGACCGGCTGTCGCTGACGGCCGCCTCGGCCCCCACGGCGTTCCATCGACTGCTGATCGACCTGGGTGGTTGGGCGCAGCACGCACGCTGGCTGTCCTGGCAGGCAGAGCTGGAGGGCGGCGACGACGCCACGCTGACCGACCTCCTGGCCATCCGGCTGATCTGGGACGAGGCGCTGCTGGCGCATCTGCCGCAGCTGGCCCAGCCCTGGGCCGAAGTGGTGGCGCGCCATGCCCTGCCGGTCGAACCATCGGCCGACCAGGTGCTGGACGCCATCCTGCAGGATGCGGCCGAACGCGCGCATCAGCGGCGGCTGGCGGCGCGGTTGGCGGGGCCGCGGTCCCTGCACGGGCGGCCCGCGCTGCAGGCGGCCTTCTGCATCGACGTGCGGTCCGAGACCTTCCGCCGGGCGCTGGAGGATGTCGCCCCCACCGTTGACACCATCGGATTTGCGGGTTTCTTCGGCCTGCCTCTGGCGCATCACCCCCATGCCTCGGACCAGGTCGAGGCGCATCTGCCGGTCCTGCTGCGGCCCGGCCTGCAGGCGACCAGCCAGGGCAGCGCGGCGTCAGAGCAGGATGCCCGGATCTCGGCCAGGGCGGCGCGGGCCTGGGGGCGGTTCCGGCAGGCGGCGGTCTCCTCCTTTGCCTTCGTCGAGGCGGCAGGCCCGATCTATGGCGCCAAGCTGCTGAAGGACGCGCTTGGTCGGGGCCATGGCCCGACGCCCGCGCCCGCACCGCGCCTGGCCGACAGCCTCTCGGCCGAGGCCAAGGGCGAACTGGCGGCCAAAGTGCTGCGGGCGATGGGCCTGACGCAGGGGCATGCCCGGCTGATCCTGCTGGTCGGCCACGGCGCCCATGTGACCAACAACCCGCATGAAAGCGCCTATCACTGCGGCGCCTGCGGGGGCCGGACGGGCGAGGTTTCGGCCCGGGTGCTGGCGGGGCTGCTGAACGACGCCGAGACGCGGGCCGCGCTGCCCGCCCAAGACATCACCCTGCCCGAGGACACGCTGTTCGTGGCGGCGCTGCACGACACCACCACCGACCATGTGACGCTGTACCAGGAGGGCCCGACCCGCGACCATGCGGCCGACCTGGCGCAGGCGCGGACCTGGCTGGACCAGGCCGGTGCCCGCACGCGGGCCGAACGGGCGCCACGGCTGCCGGGTGGCAGCGCCGCCACGTTGGCGGCACGGGCGGCCAACTGGGCCGAGACCCGGCCCGAATGGGGCTTGGCGGGCTGCGCGGCCTTCATCGCCGCGCCGCGCGCCGCGACCCGGGGCGTCGATCTGGGCGGGCGGGCCTTCCTGCACAGCTATGACCGCGACCAAGACCCGGACTTCGGCGTGCTGGAACTGATCCTGACCGCCCCGGTCGTGGTGGCCAGCTGGATCAGCCTGCAATACTATGGCTCGACCGTGGCGCCGCAGGTCTTTGGCGGAGGCAACAAGCTGCTCCACAACGTCACCGGCGGCATCGGCGTGGTCGAGGGCAATGGCGGGCGGCTGCGGCCCGGCCTGCCCTGGCAGGCGGTCCATGACGGCACCCGCCCCAGCCACGAGGCGCTGCGCCTGACCGTGATGATCGACGCCCCGACCGAGGCGATGAGCGACATCCTGGCGCGCCACCCCGGCGTCAGGGCGCTGTTCGACAACGGCTGGCTGCACCTGCTGGCGCTGGAGGGCGGCAAGGTCGCCGCCCGCTATCGCCCGGGTGGCGAATGGCGGGCCGAGACCGCCGCCTGAGGTCCTTGTCCCCGCGCCCGACCGGTGCGGGGGCAGGCCGCCTGACCTTTGTGAACTGGACCTTTCGGGCGAAAGGACCCATGCTGCCCCCTCGCAGGCGTGCTGCGGCCCGACCGGCCGCTGCGTCATGACCCGCCCCGACCGGACCCGAAGACCGCGATCATTGACCTATCCCCTGCACCAACGCCCCACGGACGCCGCGCGCATGCCGCTGCGTCCTTCGCCCGGCCCGCGCTATCCGCGCTTCAAGCGGCGCATCCCCGAGCGGCTGTTCTACCTGCTGCCGGCGCTGATGTGGCTGGGCCTGTCGCTGCGCCACGGCAGCGTCACGTTGCCCACCGCCGCCAACCCCTCGATGGAGGCGGGCGGCCTCTGGGGGGAAAGCAAGTCGCAGGCGCTGGATCTGTTCGGACCCGCGGGACATCGTCGGCTGGCCCCGTTCGCGCGCGTCGAATGCTGCCCCGGCACCGACCGCACCGCCAAGGCGCTGCGTACGATGGAGGCGGCCGAGCTGCGCTTTCCCGTCGTGGGCAAGCCTGATCGCGGCTATCAGGGCTGGGGCGTCCGGGTGCTGAGGACGCCGGCCGACCTGTCGGACTATCTTGCCGTGCAGCCGCCCGGCGCGCTGGTCCTGCTGCAGGCGCTGGTCGACATGCCCGGCGAAGCCGCGATCTTCTATGTCCGCCAGCCGGACGAGGCGCGGGGACGGATCATCTCGATGGCCTTCGTCTATCCGCCGCACGTCATCGGGGACGGCCGCCGCAGCGTGGCGCAGCTGGTCCAGGAGGACAGCATCCTGCGCCCGAACGCCGATCTCTATCGCGACCGCCATCCCGAAAGCTGGAACAGCGTGCCGGCGCGGGATGCCTTCCACAGCCTCACCAATGCCCGCAGCGCCAGGCTGGGCGCGGTCTATCGCGACGCTGCATCCGAAATCACCCCGCAGCTGGAGGCGGAGATCGACCAGATCTCGCGCGAGCTGCCGGACTTTCACTTCGGGCGCTTCGACATCCGCTTTGTCAGCCCGCAGGAGCTGCGCGAGGGGCGCGGATTCCGCATCGTCGAGCTGAACGGCGCCGGGGCCGAGATGCTGCACATCTGGTCGGGCGAAGGCACGCTTGGAGGTGCCTATCGCGCGCTGTGGCGGCAATACCGCCTGCTGTTCGGCATCGGGGCCAAGATGCGGAGGCAGGGCATCCGGCCGGTGGGCCTGCGGGGCATGTTCCGCCTGCAGCGCCGGCAGGAGGCCCTGCGCCGCGTCTATCCGCCCAGTTCATGACGCCTCTTGCGGCCAAGCGGCAGGGGCCTGACATTGCACCGGCGCCCATGGCCAGCGCGCAGTCCAAGGATGCCTGCCGATGATCGCCGACCTTCCCCAATGCCCGCAGCCCGGGCAGATCATCCAGATCCCGGCCGAGGACTCCACCCTGGCCGCCGATGCGCTGGCCTATGTGCTGGAGCCGCTGCAGCCGCTGCGCGAACAGGTGACGGCGATCACTGGGTTGGGGCTGGAATTCGACGATCTGCCGCCCGGAAGCCCCCGCCGTGTGCAGGTCGGGCCTGTCGCGGATGGTCCGCCGCTGTCGGTGCTGGCAGCAGGCCAGCGCGACGGGCAGCGGGTCATCTTTCTGCATGGCAGCCCGGGTCTGGGCGAGGAATGGGCGCGGTTTCTGGCCGATGCGCCGCCGGGGCGGCTGTACCTGGCCCCTGACCGGCCGGGCTTTGGCGGCAGCGGCGACCAGCCCCTGACCGATCTTGAGGCTCAGGCCCGCGCGGTCCTGCCGCTGCTGGGCGCGGCCGGGGGGCCGGGGGCGATCGTGGTGGGCTATTCCTATGGCGGCCCCGTGGCGCTGCGGCTGGCGGCCGATCATCCGGAGCGGGTGGCGGCGCTGCTGCTGGTCGCGCCGGCGGCCGATCCGGCGCTGGAGGAGACGCATCCCCTGCAGCAGGTCGCGGCGACCGATTTCTTTGCCCAGCTGCTGCCGACCGAGCTGACGAATTCCAATGCCGAACTGCTGGCGCTGCGCGAGGACCTGATGCGGCTTGGGCCGGACCTGTCGCGCCTGACGATGCCTGTGACCGTCGTGCAGGGGCTGGCCGATTCGCTGGTGCCGCCGGGCAACACCGATTACCTGCGCAGCCGCCTGTCGGGCC
Organism: Paracoccus sp. KKT209; assembly: GCF_055635455.1. The sequence goes on along the minus strand of NZ_CM145758.1, from coordinate 1,497,670 downwards.
ATGCCCGCCTGCGCAGCGTCATGATCGAGGGGGCGGACCATTTTCTGCCCTGGACGCATCACGACCTGCTGGCGGAGGCGCTGGATTGTCTGGCCGAGGGGCCGGGACCTCAGTCCGCGGATGCGTCATCCACTGGAAAATAGCGGCGCGCGGCCCATCGCCCGCCCAGGATGAGCGCCAGAAGCAACAGCCCGACCACCGCCCAGGCCCAGTTGCCCAGCCAGTCCAGCAGGACCACGTTCAGGCCCAGGGCGCCAAAGAACAGCACCACCACATAGACCAGCGCGATCGCCCCGTTGATCGCGGCAAAGCGCCGAAAGCCCACCCCCAGAAAGCCGCTGGCCACGAAGACCGGAAACAGCAGCCACGGGATCAGCCGCGCCAGAAGGCCTGCGGGCACCGCCCCCCGGTGCAGCAGCCGGTGACCGCGCACCAGCTGCGCCGGATCGATCCAGGCCCGGATGCGGCGGCTGCGGCCGGCCAGGGCGCCAAGCGCGTAAAGCGACCAGTCGCTGACCACGATGCCCAGGGCCACCGCCCCCAGGGCCAGGCCCGTGGCCATGTCGCCCGAGGCCACCAGTGCCGCGGCTGCCAGGATCGCCGCCTCCTCCAGCACGAAGGGCGCCAGGAACAGCAGGGCCGCCAGGATCAGCGGGTTGCCCAGATGTTGATCGATCAGGGCTTGCACGCGGCCTCCCTCCTGTTGTCCTGCCGCCCCCGTTGCTATGCAAGGGCGCGTCCCGCCGCAACCGCTCAGCCCTGGGCGGCGGGCGTGGTCAGGCGCAACTCCTCCATCAGCGTGGCGTCGAGGAGGTTGATCTCCTCGGGCGGGGTGCGCAGGGCATGGGTCATCAGCCGCAGATCGACGCCCATCTGCGTCAGGTAATCCATGACCCCCGCCTGCGCCCGCTGCAGGTCGTTGATCGCCATGAAGGCCGGCAGGATGGTGTTCCGGCCAAAGTAATGCTGGTGGACGCCGACGATCCCGCCCGAGGCGACCTTGCGGCTGACGCCCCCCGCCAGCATGTAGGGACAGGCCGAGAGGCAGACCGCCCCCTCGCCCACCTCGGTCGCGTAGCCGGCCGCGCGGATGGTGCGCCCGATGGCCAGCGCGTCCGACACCGAGCCGCCGGAACTGTCCAGCATCACCCGCAGCGCCGCGGGCCGGTTGCGGTCCAGCCAGGTGGCAAAGCGGTCGGCATCACCCGGCGCGATCTGGCCGGTCAGGCGGATCGCCTCCGCGTCGGCCGCGAATTCCAGGGCATCGGCCATCGGACGCATCGCCGGAGCGCCCGGCTGCGCGGGGTCCGCGGGCCGGAGGTCGGGGCGATAGGGGCGCACGCTCGGCCCCTGCGCGGGGGGTGCGAAAAGGCCGGGCGCCGCTGTGCCGGGGCTGCGCAGCAGGTCCAGTCCGACGATGGCCATCGCCAGCAGCACCTGTGACACCAGAACCGCCCGGATCGCCCGCTGCGGGGACGAGAGCCAAGCCATCTCAGGCGCCGCGGCCGTTGGGGGTGCCCTGCGGTTGGGGCGGCGCGGCCGTGCCGGGACCTGCCTTGTCCTGCGGCGTCACAGCGGCCGGGACATGCCTTTGGGCGTTCAGCGCCTCGACCTGCCGCAGGAGGTCCGAGGCCGCCAGGGCGGCGCGCAGTTCCCCCACGGTCATCCGGTCGTCGCTGTGGCCTTCGCCCCGGCCCATGCGGATGGCGGCCTGCACGACCATGATGATGAAGACCAGGACCGCTGGCAGCAGGTCGATGGAAATGGCGCCTGCCCAGGCTGGCACGAAGTTTTCCGCATAGACGATGACGGCGTCGGCCGCCGACATCGGCGTATAAAGCGCGTCGTCGGGCGGGGGCAGCGCCATCACCTCGGCCGCGGCTGTCGCCAGGGTCTGGGCGCGCTGCTCGACCAGGGTCAGGACGGAATTGATGGTGCTGGACTGGCCCGCGCGGGTGGCGGCGGTGGCGCCGTCCAGTTCAGGCAGCACCACGGCATCCGACAGGTCCTGCGCCGCACGGCTGACCAGCGGCGCGGGGTTCAGCTGGCGCAGCTGGGTGATCAGGCCCGCCAGTTCGACCGCGTCCTCGGAAAAGCGCACGGTCCGGTCCTCCAGCCCGCCGGGCGCGACCGAGACGCTGCGCATCCGCGACAGGATGGTGTTGCCCTGGGCGAAGGTCGCCTCGATCGGTGCAGAGACCTCGGCCAACTGATCCTCCAGCGCCTGCAGTTCGGTCCCCTTCTGGGTCAGGACCCGGAAGACCGCGCCGCGCCCCGAAAATCCCGACAGCGTGCCGCCGGCCTCCTGTTCGGACAGGTCCTGAAAGCTCTGGCGCACCCGGGCCACGTCGCGCGACAGGGACTGGCCCGCCACCGCGTTCGAATGCGCCCGTTCCAGCGATGTCTGATAGTTCTGCACGGTGGTCGCCATATGCGTTTCGACCGCCGCGCCCCCGGCCAGTGCGGCCGCGTTCAGCCAAGACGACATGGCGACGATCGCGACCGAGCCGAGTGCCATGGTCAGCAGCAGCCCGACGCGCGAGGCGGCCGAACGCACGGCAGGTAGCAGCCGCAGCAGATAGGACCAGAAGACAAAGATGCCGACCGAGACGGCGATGGAATAGGCCAGCGCCGCGAAGGTCGTCCAGATGCCGGGATCGTCCAGCAGCGTCCGCACCCCCAGGTAGGTGTAGATCCCCGAGGCGGCCGACAGGACCCCAAGCGCGGTGGAGGTGAAGCTGTCCAGCCAGTCCAGGTGCCGCTCCAGCTCGCGGGCATAGCGGTCTCCGGCGCGGTCATGGCTGAGGTTCGGGTCGGACATGCGGTCTCCGGGAGATGAAAGGGCGCCTTCTCAGCCAGATAGGGCACCTGCGCCCGCTTGTTCATCCCCTGCGGCTGCGGATGCGGGTCACGCTTCCGGCATCTGGGGGATCTGCCTTGCGCCTTCCGCCGGGGCGCCGCCGCGGAAACGGGCGACGAAGGGCGAGCCCGAAGGCACCGGGCTGTCGCCGTGGCGGAACTCCACCAGCCTCTGCCGGTCCAGCACGCGGATCGTCCCGCGCCCCATTTCGACAATGCCTTCGGCCCGCATCTGCGACAGGGTGCGGTTGACGGTCTGGCGCGAACAGCCGGCGAAGCCCGCCAGTTCGTTCTGGCTGATCTGCACCTCGGGCGCGTCGGTCGAGGACATCGACAGCAGGTGGACCCGGACCCGTTCGGCCGCGTCATAGAACATCGCAACGGAATGCATGCTGTTGTCGCGGATCATCCTGTTGTGGAAGATGCGGGCCAGGTTGCGCAACAGCAGTTCGGCCGGGATGTGGCGCAGGATCAGCGGCGCGTCGAACAGCAGCAGGAGGGCGCCGGGCTGGCAGGCGCAGCTGGCCGCGCAGGTGAGGCCGGAAAACAACTCGGCCTCTCCCAGTACCTCGCCGGGGCGCGCGAGATGCGCCAGGACGCGGTTGCCGTCCGGATCGGTGAAGGTGACGTCGACCTGGCCCTCCAGGACGATGAAGCCGCAATCCGCAGGTTCCCCCTGGCGCAGGATTTCCTTGCGGCGGCGCATGCGCCGGACCGAGGCATGTGACAAAAAGCCGCTGAGCTGGGCGTCCGAAGCCCCCCGCAGGATATCCGGCTTCAGCGCCTTGACGGCCGAGAGCAACTCGGCCGGGTTGGCGATGCGCTGGCGGACGGCGCTGCCCGTCTGGGCGCAATCGGGTCGGTCTGAAAGATGCACGGCAAATCCGCCTTTTGGGCTCTTGCCGACCATGAATACAGGAAAACCGCAGTCAGTCCAAGCACCTGTGGCGCATCCCCCCCGGCGGATGCAGCACGAGAGCGCAAAAAGGGTAAAACATCACTGGTAAACACGCCCCCGGGCTGCCCCTTCGGTTTAGCATGCCCATATGTCCGGATGTGTCGGCTGCGCGACACGTCACACGGCTTTGTTAAGATGCCGGGGAGTATATCCCGCCCGCCCGTGATAACCTGAAGTCAAGGGCAAGTTCTTCTTCAATTTTCCGAACCGATCGCACATGAATGACGTTGGCGCAGTATGTCGGTCCCGGCCGGTGACCGCGCCAACCCCAGTTGGAACCCGAACGCGCAGGTCCTGATGAGACGAGACGTCAACGCCACCCATCGCGACCTGCTGAACGCCCGGCTTTTCGAGATTTCCGAAGGTTTCGGCGCGGTGTCCGAACCTCTGGGCGCGGCGATGGGCCATGCGGCGCTATCATCGGGCAAACGCTTTCGCGGGACGCTGCTGTTGCTGGCGGCCGAGGCCTCGGGTGGTGTCTGCGAGACGATGGTCGATGCCGCGGCGGCGATCGAGATGGTGCATGCCGCCTCCCTGGTCTTTGACGACCTGCCCTGCATGGACGACGCCAAGCTGCGGCGCGGCAAGCCGGCCACCCATGTCGCGCATGGCGAAAGCCGCGCGGTTTTGGCCGGCATCGCGTTGATCACCGAGGCGATGGCGGTCCTTGCCACGGCCCGCGCCGCCAGCCCCCAGACCCGTGCCAGCCTGGTGCGCATCCTGACCCGCGCCCTGGGGCCGCAGGGGCTGTGCGCGGGCCAGGACCTGGACCTGCATGTCGAAAAGGACCGCGCGGGGATCGAGCGCGAACAGGACCTGAAGACCGGCGTGTTGTTCGTGGCGGGGCTGGAGATGCTGTCCGTCGTCAAGGGTTTCGACGAGGAGGACAAGCTGCAGATGATCGCCTTCGGGCGCCAGTTGGGACGGGTCTTCCAGTCCTATGACGATCTGCTGGACATCATCAGCGATAGCGCCAGCCTGGGCAAGGATGCCGGGCGCGATGTGCAGGCGCCCGGACCCAAGCGCGGCCTGCTGGCAGTGGCGGACATGCAGGGCGCCTCGCTGCATTACAGGGCGAACCGTGCCCAGCTGGACCGGATGCTGCGCAGCCACCGGCTGCAGGCGCCCGAGATCGCGGCCCTGCTGGAACGCGTCCTGCCCTATGGCATCAAGGACAGCGCCTGAGGATCAGGCCGTACGGGGCCGCGTCCACAACCCGTCGCGCGATACCTCGGCCCCCGGCAGCCGCGACCGTCCCAGATCCAGCCCACCCCGCGCCACCAGCGCGATCTTGGCCGGTTTCGACGTGCTGATGCGCCGGCGATAGGCCTGCGGCCCGCCCTTGCGGATGCGCGTGCCGATCGCGTGATAGATGCGCAGCGCCGCGGCGATCGACCAGGCGCATCTGGGCGGCAGCGCCGCAAGCCCCACCCGCGCCGAGGCGTAGTAAGGTTCCGCCGCGTCCAGCAGCCGCAGAATCACGCCGTAAAGTTCCGGCGACGGGATGGTGCCTTCCACCCGCGCGCCGGCCTGCTCCAGCCAGTCCGCCGGCAGATAGCAGCGCCCCACTGCATGATCGTCCATCACGTCACGCGCGATATTGGTCAGCTGGAAGGCCAGGCCCAGGTCGCAGGCGCGATCCAGGACATGCGGATCGCGCACCCCCATGATGCGGGCCATCATCACGCCCACCACACCCGCGACGTGATAGGAATATTCCAGCACGTCATCCACGGTGCGGTACCGCCGCTCTTCGACATCCATCGCGAAACCCTGGACCAGGTCCAGCGGCCAGCGCTGCGGAAAGTCATGGCGCCGCGCCACCGCCCTCAGCGCGGCAAAGGGCGCACTGACCGGGCCGTCGCCCTCCAGTGCCGCCAGGGTTTCGGCCCGCAGCGCCTGCAGGCGGCCGTGGGGATCGGCGATGATCTGCGGGCTGTCGCCCAGTTCCTGCCCGTCGATCAGGTCATCGGCGTGGCGGCACCAGGCATAGAGCATCACCGTATCGTCGCGGATGCCCGGCGGCATGAGGCGTGCGGCGGCGGCGAAGCTTTGCGATCCATTGGCGATCGCCTGCGTCGACGTCTCGACCAGGTCCGTCATGCCCGCGCCCGGTCGGCCAGCATCACCTGCGCCGTAGCCTTGGCCGAGCCGACGACCCCCGGAATGCCCGCGCCGGGATGGGTGCCTGCGCCCACGATGTAGAAATTGCGGATGCTGCGGTCGCGGTTATGGGGGCGGAACCAGGCGGACTGCGCCAGGATCGGCTCGATCGAGAAGGCGCTGCCGTGATGGGCCGACAGTTCCGATTTGAAATCGGCGGGCGTGAAGATGCGCTGCACCGTCAGGTTGCGGCGCAGGTTCGGGATCAGCCTGTCCTCCAGGCTGGCCAGGATGCGGTCGGCATAGGCGGGCCCCTCGGTCGCCCAATCTACGTCGGCGCGCCCCAGATGCGGGACCGGCGCCAGGACGTAATGCGTGGACATCCCCGGCGGCGCCAAGCTGGGGTCAGTGACGCAGGGCGAATGCAGGTAGAGCGAGAAATCCTTGGGCAGCTTCGGCCCCTTGAAGATCTCGTTCACCAATTCCTTGTAGCGCGGGCCGAAAAGGACGCTGTGATGGGCCAGCCCCTCTGGCATCTCGGACAGGCCGAAATGCAGCACGAACAGCGACATGGACCAGCGCTGCTTGCCCAGGATCATCGCCTTGGTCCGGCCGCGCCGGGTCTGGCCCAGCAGGTCGCGATAGGAATGCATCACGTCGCCGTTGCTGGCCACCATTCCGGCGTCCAGCCGCCGCCCGTCGACCAAGGTCACGCCGGTCGTGCGCGCGCCCTCGGTCTCGATCCGCGCGACCTTGGCGTTCAGCATCAGCCTGCCGCCCAAGCGTTCGAACAGCGCGACCATGCCCGCCACCAGCTGGTTGGTGCCGCCCTTGGCGAACCAGACCCCGCCGCGGCGTTCCAGGGCATGGATCAGCGCATAGATCGCGCTGGTCGAGAACGGATTGCCGCCCACCAGCAGCGTGTGGAATGAAAACGCCTGCCGCAGATGCGGGTCCTTGATGAAGCGCGCCACGACGCTGTGGACCGAGCGATAGGCCTCCAGCTTGACCAGCGCGGGCGCCGCGTTCAGCATCTGGCCCATCTTCAGGAAGGGGGTCGTGCCCAGCTTCAGGTAGCCCTCCTGATAGACGGCCTCGGCATAGTCGTGGAACCGCCGGTAGCCCTCCAGGTCGTCGGGGTTGAAGGCCCGGATCTGCTGTTCCAGCTGGTCGCCGTCATTCACATAGTCAAAGCTTTTCCCGTCGCTCCACAGCAGGCGGTAAAAGGGGGACACCGGCAGCAGCGTCACGTCGCGTGCCATGTCCTGCCCCGACAGGGCCCACAGCTCCTTCAGCGCCTCGGGGTCGGTGATGACGGTGGGGCCCGCATCAAAGACATGCCCCTGGTCATGCCAGACATAGGCGCGCCCGCCCGGCTTGTCGCGGGCCTCGACCAGGGTCGTGGCGATGCCTGCCGATTGCAGGCGGATGGCCAGGGCCAGGCCGCCGAAACCGGCCCCGATGACGATGGCAGAGCCTGCGGCGGGGGTCGGGTCGGTCATGCAATCTCCTGCAGCAGGGGGGTTTCGGGCAGGCAGCGCATGGCCTGTCCAAGCGGAATGGGCGGCTTGCCGGTCACGATGCGCAACTGGTCGGCCAGGGTCAGGCGGCCTGCATAGAACCGTTCGATCAGGCCCTCGGGCAGGCGGTAGAAGCGCTGGAGCAGCAGATAGCGCCGTTCAGGCGGGCAGCCGCGGAACAGCATCCGGTTCAGAAGCCGCAGGAAACGGTCCTTGCGCGCCCGCGCCAGGGCGAAATCGCGCAGCGCACTGCGCAGCGCGTCCGTGGCCAGCGCATCCCGCCGGGCCAGGTCGGCGACCAGGTCGGCCACCTGCACCGCATAGGGCAGCGAATAGCCGGTGACCGGGTGGAAGAGGCCCGCCCGCAGGCCCACCGGAACAGGGCCCGTGGCATGGTCGGCCCAGAAGCCCGACGCGTCATGGGCCAGGGCGATGGGCAGGATGCCACGCTCCCTCCGCAACTCGGTACCGGTCCAGCCGCGCTGCCGCGCATAGTCCAGCGAGGCCTGGGCCAGTTCCTCGTCATCCAGATCGGCGCCGTCGCTGTAGCGCGTGTCCTCGATCAGGATGCGGTCGTGGGCGAAGGGCAGCAGATAGATGAAGCGATAGCCGTCCTGCTGGGTCACGGTCGCGTCCATGATCATGGGGCGCTGGACACCATGGGGACGATCGGTGCGGATCTCGACCCCCACGAACTTCTGAAAGCCCACCGCCAGATGCGGCGACGGCTGCGCGCCCCGCGCATCGATGACGCAACCTGCCGCGATCCGGCTGCCATCGGCCAGGGTGGCGCCAGCCTGGCCCAGACCAGCGATGTTGCTGTTCCAGCGGATCCGCGCGCCCGCGGCCTCGACCGCGCCCAACAGCCCCCGCGCGTCGATCGAGCCATAGCCCGCCCGCAGGCGCCGCGCGTGACCCGGAAAGCTGACCTCCTGGTCCGGCCAGGCCCCGCGCCGTATCGGCGCCAGACGGTCCAGCCAATGCGGCGCCAGATCGGTATCATGGCAGGACCAGGTATGCCCGTCCGACGGACCCGCCGCGCGGTCCAGCAGCGTCACCCGCAGATCGGGACGCGCCTGGCGGACAGCCAACGCGATCAGGCCGCCCGAAAGCCCGGCGCCCGCCAGAAGAAGATCATGGTTCATGCAGCCGAACCCGGGTTGGAGAAGGGGGTTCCGCCATGGGAGCTGCGTCCTGCGGTCACGGCCGACGCCCGGTGTCGGGCTTCAGCACGCCAGACTGCTTCAGCCGCTGCTTCAGGTGATCGACCGGGGGCGCATAGATGAAGCCGAAGCTGACACAATGGTCGCGACCCTCGACCGCGTGGTGCAGGCGATGGGCCTGGTAGAGGCGCCTGAAATAGCCCCGCCGCGGGACATAGCGGAAGGGCCAGCGCTGGTGGACCAGCCCGTCATGCAGGATGAAATAGATCGCGCCATAGACGGTCATTCCGACCGCCACCCACCACAGGACCGGCACCCAGAGCGAGCCCACCACGAACAGCCCGCCCGCGATCACCGAAAAGACCAGACCATAGAGGTCGTTTCGCTCGAAGGCGTGGTCATGTTCCTCGTGATGCGACTTGTGCCAGCCCCAGCCCAGGGGGCCATGCATGATCCAGCGATGGACGGAATAGGCCGTCAGTTCCATGGCGGCGACGGTGGCCAGGACGATCAGAAACTGGGTCATGTGCGCTCCTTTCCCCGGCGCGTTGCGGGCAGTCGCCACCAGGGCACGGTGGGGTGCAGGTGGTGTTCGTGGTGATAGCCGCCAAAGTGAAAGCAGGTCAGCAGCGACACGGGATTGCTGACCCGAGAGGACCTGGCATTGTGCCGGTCCGGGAAAGGGTCATCCCCCCTGCGATGCGGCAGCCAAGTCCCGAAGACGAAAAGCTGCATCGAGGCCAGGATCGAGGGCACCGACCAGAAGGCCACATAGGGCCAGCGCGGGCCCAGGATCAGCGCATAAGCCAGAACGGCCAGGCCCAGAACCGTCGCCTCGCGCCAGCCCAGATAGGTGCGGATGAAACCGGCATACCAGCGCAGCGGCCCCCCATGATCGAAATCGGGATCGTCTTCGGTGCCCGCGTGGCGGTGATGGGCCATGTGCTTTACGATCAGCTTGCGCCAGGAGAACCCGGCATAAAGCCACAGCGCCAGTTGCCCCACCGCGGCATTTGCCTGGGGACGCCCCGGCACCACCGCGCCATGCATCGCGTCATGGGCCACGATGAACAGCCCGACCGACAGCCAGGTCAGGCCCAGCAGAAGGACCGCCGCCAGCAGGGGCTGGTCCGGCGCATCCAGAAACCACAGGGCATAGACGTGCAGCGCCAGCCAGGACAGCATGATCAGGGCGGTCAGGATCAGGTTGGTGGCCGTCGTGTCAGCGCGACGGCCGAGTGGTTCGCGCATCTCGGCCCTCCGGCTTGTTCCGTTCCCGACCCTAGGCCTCAAAGTCATCGCTGGAAAGCCCCGCCGATTGCGACCAAATGCCCCCCGGCCCCGGATGCAGCAGCGCCGCGTGCCGCAGCGCCGCCAGATCCTGCGAACCTGTACAGAACATTGCGATGCGCAGCTGCGTGATGACATCAGTGAAATGCTCGACCAGTGCCCCGGCGCTGTGACGGGCGGCGGGCAGCGCGCGCGCCGCCTGCCCCGCCAGATCGGCACCAAGGCGGATTGCGCGGGCCACGTCCAGTCCGTGACGCACCCCACCCGAGCCGATCAGCACCTGTCCCGGCCCCATCAGTGGCGCCGCGGCCCGCAGTGCCTCGGCGGTCGGGATGCCCCAGTCATGGAAGGGCGCGGCAAGCGCCTGCAGGCGCGCCGGCCCCCGTTCGGCCTCGACCCGCGCCCAGCTGGTCCCGCCGGCCCCGGCGACGTCCAGGATGGTCACGCCCGCCTCCAGCAGTCGGCGCGCGAGAGGGGCGGACAGTCCTGCCCCCACCTCCTTCACGCCCAGAGGCACCGGCAATGCGGCGGCCAGCGCCTCGATCTTGACAAGCAGGCCGGCAAAATTCCGATCCCCCCCCTGCTGGATGGCCTCCTGCAGGGGGTTCAGGTGCAGGATCAGGGCATCGGCCTCGATCATGTCCACGCTGCGCTGCGCCTCGGCCAGGCCGAAGCCGTAGTTCAGCTGGACCGCGCCGATGTTTCCGAGAATCGGGATGTCGGGGGCCCGGGCGCGCAGCTGTCGCCCCAGGCCGCCCGCATCCGCCGTCTCGACCGCGATGCGCTGCGACCCGACCGCCAAGGCGATCCGCAGCTCCTGGCAGGCCTCGGCGATATGGGCGTTGATGCGCTCTGCCTCGTCATTCCCGCCGGTCATGGCAGAGACGAGAAGCGGCGCCTGCAACTGGCGCCCCAGGAACCGCGTGCTGCAGTCCAAATGGTCAAAATCCGTTTCTGGCAACGCGACATGGGCAAAGCGGACCTCATCGAAACCGGTGGAGAGGCCGGCCTGCTGGCCCCTTCCCTCCATCACAATGCGCAGGTGATCCGTCTTGCGGCGAGATATCTCGGTCATGTCTGGCCTGCCCCTCCTGTCCCGCAACATATTGCCGCAAAACCGGGCTGGTTCCAGAGGAAGCGACAGGTGACGACACCATTGCCGCACCCCCACGGGTCGCGATGGCGCGGGAGAGGAAAATCCGACGAACCCCCCTTGTCACCCCTGAAGCTCCTCCATATACGGGTCGACGGAGACGTGGCCGAGTGGTCGAAGGCACACCCCTGCTAAGGGTGCAGGCCCGAAAGGGTCTCGAGGGTTCGAATCCCTTCGTCTCCGCCACCCACCCAATTTAACACTCTGCTTGTGTGAAGTAGTTTCGTTGGTGAGGCCTCGGCTTCCCCGCTGCTTCCCCCAATGCACTTTGGAACTTGCCGGAGAGGGTCGCGGTAGTTGAGGCCGGGAGGGCCATTGAAAGTCACGCGCGCATCGTTGGCCTGACCCGCGCCCGCACCACTCGCATGTCTTCTTCCGTCGCTGTGATTATCGCGCAGCTGGCGGGCCGGTAGAGGGTGTTGCCGTGCGCAGTCCGCATCATCACGACAATTTCTGAATGCGGACGTGCGCATCTTGCAGCCAAGGCGGTCCGGCACCTTGCTCGGGTAAAATTTCCACCCCCCCTTTACGGCTGGCGCCGTCTGGCCCGGCTTTGGCTTTTGGCTCTTTGATACATCGAACGGCCGTAGACAAAGACGCTGCCGTCGCTCCTTAAGGCATTGGCAGGTGCAATGACACTTTTAGTGAAGTCGGCCCCCGGCCAAAGACCGGGGGCCTGCGCAGATAGTTCGGTCCACCCGCCTAATGAAGGCTGAGAGGGAGCCAAATTGCTCCAATGCCGCTAGCTGCGCGTGCTTCCTGCCTCGCTTCCCGCTGACTTGCTGGGGTGTAAAGCCTCAACTGCCGCAGTGATTTTGATAGCTGCCTACTATCGTAGAGGATGATTCTGTTTCCCGTCCACAATTTTTGCGCGTAATGCATATTCATATTTTTTAATCGAGGCCGAAGCGGTGGATAGTGAGGATCGGCGACGGGTTGGAAGCCCCAGGCCAGGTTTCCGACGGCCTCAAAGCTGGAAAAATCTTCACCGGCTGGAAAGTAGCAGAGGCAGCTTCCGCTGCCAGGTCGGACCACAACGACCCCACTCTGCCTCGTGATTGCCCGCAATCGTGAGGCTACCTGTTTTGTGGCGAAATAGAGACAATCTCCGCCGTCCAGATGTAGGCGATGTGCGCCTCACTTTCGGTCCGGCCGTTCGGCCTGACGTTCTGTGCCACCAGACCAGCCCAACCTCCCTATCTGCGGACTGGTCGGTCAACTTGACAAACTCTTCTTGTACATGATTATTAACCTTTGGGGGGCCTTTCATTGTGTTGATATTGCGTCGCATTCCATTGGCCACTTTGGCGGCAGTCAGCCTTTTGGGCGCGCACGGGCCCGCAGGGGCGCAGGCGCCGCAAGAGGATCTTTCGTCCCAAGCCCACTCGTTGCGCCAGATCATCGCCGCGATGGAACTCGAGGCTGCCGAACTCGAGCCCAAGGTCGAGGCGGCGCGCTCCGCCCTGCGCGATCTGACGACCAGGATTGAGGCAACCACCGGCCAGCTTGAACAGGAACAGGGCGGTCTTGCCGATGTGCGGAAGGAAGAAGAAAGGCTCCGGAGCGAGATCGAACGGGCAAAGGCAGAGGAAGCCGACCTGCAAGCCAGGATCGACGCCGCCACGACCGAACTGGCGGAGCTGACCGAGAGCATCGAGGGACGCCGTGCCGAGGAAGCGCAGCTGACCCAACGCATCGAGAGCCTGAGCGCCAGCGAGCAGGAGCAGGTGGAGCGTCTGGCGACATTGGAGGCGCAGATCGCCGAGGCGACGGCCGGGCGGGACGATCAGCTTTCGTCGCAGAACGCGAACCTGGACGAGCTGCGGGAAGAGGAAGCCCGGCTTCGCAGCGGGATCGAGCAGGCCGAGGCCGATCTGCAGACGAGGACCGGCGCCGCAGCTTCGGAGCTGGCGGAATTGACGGAAGCGATCGAGGCACGCCGAGCCGAGGAAGGCCAGCTGACCCAACGCGTCGAAAGCCTGAGCGCCAGCGAACAGGAGCAGGTGGAGCGTCTGGCGACATTGGAGGCGCAGATCGCCGAGGCGACGGCCGGGCGGGACGATCAGCTTTCATCGCAGAACGCGAATCTGGAGGAGTTGCGGGAGGAGGAAGCCCGGCTCCGCAGCGGGATCGAGCAAGCCGAGGCCGATCTGCAGGCCAGGACCGGTGCCGCAGCTTCGGAACTGGCGGAGTTGACGGAAGCGATCGAGGAACGTCGTGCCGAATCCGCGCAACTGACCCAACGCATCGAGAGCCTGAGTGGCAGCGAGCAGGAGCAGGTGGAGCGTCTGGCGACACTGGAGGCGCAGATCGTCGAGGCGACGGCCGGGCGGGACGATCAGCTTTCGTCGCAGCAGGAAGACCTGGAGGAGATGCAGGCGCAGCTTCAGGAGACGCGCGGCCAGCTGGCAGACCTGACAGAGCAGCGCGATGCCATGCAATCGGAACTGGCCAGAGCCGAGGAACTGTCCACCCAGATCGCGGCGCAGGAGGAACGCGCAAGCGCCCTGGCGGAACAGGTCCAGACCCTGACCGCCGAAGTGGCAGACCTGACGCGGCAGCGCGAGGCGGCACTGTCCGAGCCGCAGCCGGCCGCCGTGCAGCAGACAGAACCAGAGCCGGAACCGGAACCGGAGCCAGAGCCGGCCCCCGCGCAGGAACCTGAACCAGCGCCCGCACCGGAACCCGAGCCGGTCCCTGTCCAGGAACCCGAACCCGCACCCGCCCCGGAACCGTCCCTGGCGGGCGGTGTCAGCGAGGGGCGGCAGCCGCGCGATGCGGCAGAAGTCAGCGCCGTCCTGGCCACAACACCAGGGCTTCCTCGCGCGCCGGCGGCGCGCGACCGCTTGCGCAACCTGCTGATCGACGGCCAATGCGCCGTCGACGCGCTGCGCCAGGTTCAAGATCCGATCAACCGCCAGACGCTGCTGGCCCTCAGGGCTGGGCTGGACGGGTGCTGAAACCCCTCGTACGGAAGGAAACGCCGATGTCATTTTCCCAGCTTCTGCAACGGCTTGCCTGGGGGATCTGTGCCGCCTCGGGGCTGGCTGTCGCAGGCCAGGCCCAGAATGCCGACCTGAGCATCATGACTGGATCGCCGACCGGGACCTATATCCAGATCGGCCGCGATCTGAACGGGTTGATGCAGCAATGCGGCAAGAACCTGGAGGTCGTGGAATCGGCGGGCTCGCTGGAGAATTTCTTGGGTGTCCGGCAGCGCCCCAATACGCAGTTCGGCATCGTCCAGAACGACGTTCTGGAATACATGCAGACCTTTGCAGGTGACGACCCGGCTGTCGCACGGGCGATCGCGGGTGTCCGGATCGCCTTCCCCCTTTACGAGGAGGAGGTGCATATCCTGGCCAGGCGTGACATCGCCGATTTCGGCGGGCTGGACGGCAAGCGCGTCGCCATCGGGACCGAGAACAGCGGGACCTACCTGACGGCGTCGCTGATGATGTCGCTGGCGGGGATCGAGCCGTCCGAGACGCTGGCCCTTGCCCCGGGCGATGCCTATCCGCAGCTGGAAGCCGGCGATATCGACGCGTTCTTCTATGTCGCGGGAGCGCCGGCAGCGATTTACACCGAGAACGACATCGACGGCGAGCAGTTCCACCTGCTGCCGATCCAGGACGAGACGCTGCAGGCGGTCTACACGCCGGCGACGCTGGCGGGGGGCACCTATGCCTTCCAGCCCGATCCGGTGGAGCTTGTCGCGGTCAAGGCGGTGCTGATGACCTATGAATACGAGCCGCGCGGGAACAGGTATCACCAGGCCAGCTGTCGCGGGGTCTCGGACCTGTCGTCGCTGATCCTGTCGAACATCGACACGCTGCGAAGTGAGGGCCATGCGAAATGGCAATCGGTCGACCTGACCGCCATTCCTCCGGGATGGGACATTTCCACCTGCGTCAATATCGGCCTCGATCCCGAATATGAGCCAAGCTGCACCCCGGTCGCGCCCGAGGTCCAGCCTGACAGCGAGGCCAATGCCGCCTATCGCCGCAACATCTGCGCCGCCATCGGCTGCTGATCAGAGCGCGCCCCGATCAAGAACGGCCCAGACGGAGGCAGGTCCGGGCGTCCCGTCCGGATGCAGCGCCAGGACCCTCCAGCGGGAGACCGGGAACGGGATCAGGGCTGCCGACAGCCCAGTCTCCAGCTCCTGCACCCGTTCCGCGCCGGCGGTGACGAATTCGATCCGATAGCGGGCCGGGTCCGGCCCCGGCGGGCCGCGCCAGTGCAGTTCGGACTGGCCAGAGGCGAAGATGACCTGCCGCTCGGGGACAGGCGGCGCGAGGTCGTCCCCTGCCGGCACTGCAGGGGCGGATGCCATCTGGCGGAGCCGCGCCCCCGCGCCCGCGATCTGCGAGGCCTCTCGGTACCAGGCGCGGGCCCGGTTCACGTCGGCCTCGACCCCGATGCCGGTCTCGTAAAGCTGACCCAGGTAATAGGCCGCCCTCTCGCTGCCCCACAAGGCCGCCTGCGTATAGAGCGGGATCGCGGCTTCCGGATCGACATTGCCCGTGGCAAGGGCCCTGATCAACAGGTCCTGCGGATCCGGCGCCGCCTGCTCCATCCGCGTTTCCAGCTGTGCCACATCCGGGACGGCCGCTGCGACGGGTTCCGCCCCGACATCGCGGACAGGCTCTTCCGTGACCTCGGACAGCCGGTCCATCGGGCCTTCGCTCAAGGTCATCAGGTTGCTGCTCAGGACGAGTAGCGCGGCCAATGCCACGCCCGTCAAGCCCGGCTTTAACCATCCCCGAGCTGGAGGTTCGTCCCGTTCTGCCCGTTTCTGCGGCCGGAGGGTCCGGCGTTTCGCGGGGGCCATCCCCACATCCGGCCCCTGTTCCGCAACGACAGCCGTGCGCGGGTCGATCGGCAGATCGGCGATGAGATCATCCCCCGGCAGATCAGGCAGCGGATGCTGCAGTTGCCCCGCCTCCGCCAGTTCTGCCAGGCAGGCATGAACAAAGACTTTGTCCAGGCTGCCGCCCTGCGCGGTGCCGGCCCGGGACAGGCAGTGCTGCACCAGCAAGTCGATGTCGCCCGGATATCCACCGGAGGCGGCATGAAGCAGCCAAATCCCGCCGGCATCAAAGGGCTGCGCACCGCCGTGGCAGGAACATGAGCCGACATGAAACCGGTGCGCGATGTAATCAGCCGTTTCCGCCGGATCAAAGGGCTGCAGTTTCAGATGCCCACCGATCCTGTCGCGCAGTTCATCGGGCGTGGGCGGGTCCAGCAGCGTGGCCACAGCTTCGCGACCGACCAGAAGGACATAGATCGGCAGGGGCAGGCCGGATCCGGCGGTCAGATCCTCAAGAAATTCTCGCGAGGCTTCGGACAGCAGATGCGCATTGTCCACGATCAGCAGGCAGGACCTGCGCGCGCTGCGGCATTCCGCCAGCAGGCGTGCCAGCCCCTTCATCGGATCGGCGGAAGCGATCCCCAGTGCCTTCGGCACCTCCAGCGCCAGGTCCGTCTCCGGCCGCTCCAGGCTGACCCAGCCCACGCGCATGCCCTCTGACAGCGCCGCAATCTCGGATGCGAGAACCGTCTTGCCGGCCTGCGACGGCCCCGAAAGCATCAAAACTGCGCGATCTCCGTGGCGCCACGCTGCAACCATCGCAAGAATGTCGCGATGCGCGCCGGAAAGGTACAACTGGTGGCGCGCCGGCGCAGATACAAAGCTGGGACAGGACCAGGTAGCGGTGGCGTCTTCCATTGTGCTTTCCACCCATGCGCGACGACCGGACATGCCTTGCCGCATGCCGAGGGCCAGAATTCTTCATTAACCAAGCTTAACAGAATTGCCGGCAGGGTCCACCGCAGGTCCGCGCGCTCACGTACGTCCGGCTGAGAGGCGAACCTGAAATGAGATTTTCAGGCCGTGATTCCCGGTTGGATTGAGGGCCTCGTGGTGCAGCAGGACGGGAAAGCTGCAGCCGTTGCGGAGGCCTGCCGCAAGGGCGGGATGAGCCGGGCAATAACCTTAAGGGCGCAGAAAGATTGATGAACAGCACTGGCGCTTTGCTTACGTGTACTGACAGCCATGTATTCTCTTCACCGAACGCACCAAGGCCGGTGAAACCACGCCGTGCATATCGCGAAGCAGCCATCGCCCTGTCCTTTTTTGTTGAAAGGATCACCTGAGGATCGCGCCCCGGTTCCTTCGCGAATGTTGCCCCTCTGTCAAAGGCATCAACCACCCGGACGCCGGTGCCGAGTAAATGGAAAAGGCGGCCGTCGCCGGCCGCCTCGCTGAAACGTCTCTTTGCCCTGCTGTTCATCCCGAAATCGCGCCGCAGAATTCATGCCTTGCAAAAGGACAGTTCATGGACAGCCGAAGGACAGCTTTAGCCTGTCAGGACAACCCGAACACGACCGGACCCTCACCCGCACTTGGAGTGGCCGCAGCTGGGGCAGGTCATGCAGCCTTCGACCATGCGCATGCCGTACTGGCCGCAGCTGGAGCAGGCGGGGCCGCGGGGCGTCTCGCCGACGGCCATGACTTCGGCCTTCGGGTCGGACTTCAGCCCAAGGCCTTCGCCCGCCAGAAAGCCGGTCTCGACCAGGTGCCGCTCGATCACGCCGCCGATGGCGGCGAGGATCGAGGGGACATAGCGGCCCTGCATCCAGGCGCCGCCGCGCGGGTCAAAGACCGCCTTCAGCTCTTCGACCACAAAGGACACGTCGCCCCCGCGGCGGAACACGGCCGAAACCATGCGCGTCAGCGCGACGGTCCAGGCGTAATGCTCCATGTTCTTGGAGTTGATGAAGATCTCGAACGGGCGGCGATGATTGCCGTGGATGATGTCGTTGATCGTGATGTAGATCGCGTGTTCCGACCCCGGCCATTTCAGCTTGTAGGTCGCGCCCTCCAGGGCCGCGGGACGGTCCAGCGGCTCGGTCAGATAGACGACATCGGCGCCCTTGTCGGCCTCGGGAGCCTTTTCGGTCTTTTCGCTGACCGACAGGACCGACCCGGTCACGTCGTTCGGGCGATAGGTCGTGCAGCCTTTGCAGCCCAGATCCCAAGCCGCCATGTAGACGTCCTTGAACGCGTCAAAGCTGATATCCTCGGGGCAGTTGATGGTCTTGGAGATCGAACTGTCGACCCATTCCTGCGCCGCCGCCTGCATGGCCACGTGATCCTTGGGGGCCAAGGTCTGCGCGTTCACGAAGTAATCGGGCAGTTCGGCATCACCCTTGAGGTCGCGCCACATCTGCACGGCATAGTCGACGACCTCCTCCTCGGTGCGCGACCCGTCCTTCTGCAGGACCTTGCGGGTATAGGCATAGGCAAAGACCGGCTCGATCCCCGAGGACACGTTGCCCGCATAAAGGCTGATCGTGCCGGTGGGCGCGATCGAGGTCAGCAGCGCGTTGCGGATGCCGTGGGTGGCGATGGCGTCGCGGACGTCATCGTCCATCTTGGACATGAAGCCGGAGGCCAGGTATTTCTGCGCGTCGAACAGCGGGAAGGCGCCCTTCTCCTTGGCCAGATCGACCGAGGCCAGATAGGCCGACCGCGCGATGGCCTTCATCCAGACGCGGGTCTGCGAGACCGCGTCATCAGCGCCATAGCGCAAGCCCTGCATCAGCAGCGCGTCGGCCAGACCGGTGACGCCCAGGCCGATGCGGCGCTTGTTCTGCGCCTCCTGCGCCTGCGCATCCAGCGGGAATTTCGACGCATCGACCACGTTGTCCATCATGCGGACGGCGGTGCGGACCAGATCGTCCAGCGCCTCGGGGTCCAGTTCGGCCGCGTCCGTGAAGGGGTTCGTCACCAGCCGCGCCAGGTTGATCGACCCCAGCAGGCAGGCGCCATAGGGCGGCAGGGGCTGCTCGCCGCAGGGGTTCGTTGCCGCGATTGTCTCGACATAGGACAGGTTGTTGGCCTTGTTGATCCGGTCGATGAAGATCACGCCCGGCTCGGCAAAATCATAGGTCGCCTTCATGATCTTGTTCCACAGGTCCAGCGCCTGCACGGTGCGATAGACGCGGCCGTCGAACTTCAGCTCCCACGGACCATCGGCGCGCACGGCCTCCATGAAATCGTCGGTGATCAGGACCGACAGGTTGAACATGCGCAGCCGCGCGCTGTCCTGTTTCGCAACGATGAACTGCTCGACGTCCGGGTGGTCGCAGCGCATCGTAGCCATCATCGCGCCGCGGCGCGAGCCTGCCGACATGATCGTGCGGCACATCGCGTCCCAGACATCCATGAAGGACAAGGGACCGCTGGCATCCGCCGCCACGCCCTTGACCACCGCGCCGCGCGGGCGGATCGTGCTGAAGTCATAGCCGATGCCGCCGCCCTGCTGCATGGTCAGCGCGGCCTCCTTCAGCATATCGAAGATGCCGCCCATGCTGTCGGGAATGGTGCCCATGACAAAGCAGTTGAACAGCGTGACCGAACGGCCGGTGCCGGCCCCCGCCAGGATGCGGCCAGCGGGCAGGTACTTGAAGTCCTCCAGCGCGGAATAGAACTTGTCCTCCCACTTGGCGGGCTCGGCCTCGACGCGTGCCAGATCGCGCGCAACGCGGCGCCAGCTGTCCTCGACCGAGGCATCGACCGCCTGCCCTTCGGCGTCCTTCATCCGGTATTTCATGTCCCAGATCTGTTCGGCAATAGGGGCAGCGAAGCGGGTCATACGCTCATTCCTTAGCGGTTTGTGTAGGGTTGAACACCAGATATAGTGTTCAGTCGCATCTGGCAAGGTCTTGACAGGGGTCCGCAGGATGCTTTCAGTCCAGCGATTCCAGCGCCGCGAAATCTGCGGCTATCGCAGAATAGCATGCGGCGGAAAGGGACTTGCGATCATTTCCTGACACGGGAATCGGGGGGTGCAGCGTGACGGCAACATGGCCCTGTCGTTTTGCCGCAAGCACCGTCAGCAGGTGGGGGCCCAGATCCATCTCGGCCCACCAGCCATAGAATCGCGGGTCCTGCCCCGCAGGCGCGACATAACGTGCCGAAACCGGCTGGATCGCCAGACCCTGGGGCAGGCTCGCATCCAGGAAGCCCTGGAACAGGGTCGGCTTGAAGGGCAGCACGCGGCGGCCGTCGGTCGAGGTCCCTTCCGGAAAGAACAGCAGCCGATGGCCGGCGCGGATGCGTTCGGCGAATTCCGCGGCCTGGGCGCGCGCCAGCCTGGGATCCCGGGTAACGAAATGCGTGTCGGTGACGCGGGTCAGTATGTTGATGCCGGGCCAGCCGGCAACCTCGGCCTTGCTGACGAAGAAGACGGGCATCGCCGCGTTCAGGACCAGGATGTCCAGCCAGCTGGAATGGTTCGCAACAACCGCGCCCGGACCGCACAGGGGCCGGCCCTCGCGCCGCCAGCCGATGCCCAGGGACAGCAGGACCAGCCGGCAGACGATCTGCACATAGGGACCGGTCCAGGGCCGGCGGCGGCCGTGAAACAGCCGCTCGCCCCCGCGCAGGGGCAGGATCAGCAAGACGCCCAGCAGCAGGATCAGGACGGCAGGAAGCCCGCGGCGGATCACCCGCAGCCAACCCGCCACACCCTGCGGCCCCGGCAGCGGCGGCGGCGTTCCCTCGCGCCAGGTCGCGCTGGTCATGTCGCCTGCCAGCGGCTTTCGTAGAACTGCCGGTGCTTGGCCGACATAGCGGCCGTGTCCATCAGCAGGAACACGTCGGTGGTGTTGAAGTCACGATCGATGAAGGCCCCCTCGCCCACCTGCCCACCAAGGCGCAGATAGGCCTTGATCAGCGCCGGCATCCCCACCAGCGCCTCTCGCCGCTCCAGCAGCTCGGGCGCGATCAGGTCCATGGGCTGGAAACCGGCTTCGCGCGCGCGCGGGCGCAATTCAGGCGGTGCCAAGTGCCTGTGGTGCAGCCAACTGAGCGAGGGCGCCAGCGTCTGCACGTCGGTGCCGTGAAAGCTGGCGACGCCGAACAGGATCTCGATCCCGTGGTCAAGGACATAATCGGCCAGCGCGTTCCACATCAGGAACATCCCCGACCCGCCGCGATATTCGGCATCGACACAGGACCGGCCCAGTTCCAGCAGCGGCCGCCCGCAGTTCCGCAGGGGCCCCAGGTCATATTCGCCGTCGCAGTAGAAGCGCCCCAGGGCCGCCGCCCGGTCGCCCGGCAGCAGGCGATAGACCCCCACCACATGGTCCAGCGCCTCCGCGTCGCGTCGCGTGTCGATCAGGCACAGATGGTCCACGACGGGGTCAAACTCGTCGCGCTCCAGCCGGGCCTCGTGATCGACCAGCGGTCCTGTTCCCCCCAATTCCTCGACAAAGACCCGATAGCGCAGGCGCTGCGCGGCCAGCAGGTCCTGCTGGGTCGCGGCAAGGCGGATCTGGAAAAAGGCGGGATCGGCGCGGTTCACGAAACCTCGGGGCAAATGGCGGGTCGGTCGGGGCCTGTCTAGGAAACGGCCGGCCGCATTGCAACATGACAGCGGTCCGGATGTCAGGTTTCCCTTGCGCGCAACAACCCGAGGTTGCACATTCGCAGCGGAAATCTCTTGGGGTTACATGCCGTTGAAGCGAACGATCTCCAGCGTGACGCGCTTGCCGTCGATCACCTGCTTGCCGGCCTCGGCAAAGTTGACGGTGATGCGGTCGCCGATCCGCGACTGGACCTGCCCTTCGCCCCATTCGGGCGCGCCGGGATGACGCACGATCATGCCGGGTTCCAGGATTTCATTCACGGCGGCACCTCCAATGGACATCAGGGAAGGTAACAACACATGACGGCTCATACAACGCGCATCGCGCCCGGGGACCTGGCGGCGCTGCTGGGGTCGCGGCTGTGTCACGACCTGGTTTCGCCCTTGGGGGCGATCGGCAACGGGGTGGAGCTGCTGGAGATGTCGCCCGATTATCCGGGCCTGTCGCAGACCCCCGAGATGCGCCTGATCGCCGAAGCCGTCGTCTCGGCCCGGCAGCGCATCCAGGGCTATCGCATGGCCTTTGGCCTGGCGCAGGGCGATCAGCGGGTCGCCCGGCCCGAGCTGGCGCGCCTGGTGGAGGGGATGGCCGCGCAGGGTCGCCTGGCGATCACCCTGGATGCCGAGGGCGACTTTGCCCGCCCCGAGGTGCGCATGGTGATGCTGGCGCTGATGTGCATGGAAAGCGCGATGCCCTGGGGCGGCCGGGTCATCGTGCTGCGCACGACGCCCGGCTGGCGCCTGGTTGCGGAATGCGACCGCAGCCGTGTCGACCCCGACCTGTGGGCCTGGCTGGACGGCGGGACGGCGCGCACCCCTGCCCCGTCCGAGGTGCATTTCCCGCTGCTGGCCGAGACCGCCACGGCGAGCGGGCGCCGGCTGCGCCACGAATTCGACCAGACCGGTGGCGAGATCGCCTTCTGATCAGGCCCTGATCGTGCCGTCGCCGGTCACCAGGTACTTGAAGGTGGTCAGCTGCTCGGCCCCCACAGGTCCGCGAGCATGCATCTTGCCCGTGGCGATGCCGATCTCGGCGCCCATGCCAAACTCGCCGCCATCGGCGAACTGGGTCGAGGCGTTGCGCATCAGGATGGCGCTGTCCAGCCCGGCAAAGAACCGGGCGGCGGTCGCATCATCCTCAGTCAGGATCGATTCGGTGTGCTGGCTGCCGAACTGGCGGATATGGGCAATGGCGCCATCCACCCCGTCAACCAGCCGGGCGGCGATGATCATGTCCAAAAACTCGCGGCCGAAATCATCGGGCTGCGCGGGAACGGTGCCGGCGATGCGGGACAGTTCCCCCTCGGCCCGGACCTCGACCCCCGCCTCGATCAGGTCGCGGATCAGCACATCCCCATGGCGGGCATGAAAGGCACGGTCGATCAGCAGGCATTCGGCGGCCCCGCAGACGCCGGTGCGGCGGGTCTTGGCATTCAGCACCACCCGGCGCGCCTTGTCCAGATCGGCGGCTCCATCTGCATAGACGTGGCAGATGCCCTCCAGATGGGCAAAGACAGGCACACGCGCCTGCTCCTGAACCAGCCCGACCAGGCCCTTGCCGCCCCGCGGAATGATGACGTCGATCAGCCCCTGCGCCGTCAGCATGGCGCTGACAGCCGCGCGGTCGCGGGTGGGCACCATCTGGATCGCCTCCTGCGGCAGGCCGGCGACACGCAGGCCCTGGACCATGCAGCCATGGATGGCGGCGCTGGAATGCAGGCTTTCCGACCCGCCGCGCAGGATCACCGCATTGCCGGATTTGAGCGCGAGTGCGCCGGCATCGGCGGTGACATTGGGGCGGCTTTCATAGATGACGCCGATCACGCCGATGGGCGTGCGCACGCGCTGGATGTGCAGGCCGGTGGGACGATCCCATTCCGCGATGACCTGACCCACGGGGTCGGGCTGGTCAGCCACCTCGCGCAGGCCCTTGGCGATGGCGGCAAGCCGCCCTTCGTCCAGGCGCAGGCGGTCCAGCATCGCGTCGGTCAGACCCTTGTCGCGCGCGGCCTCCAGATCAAGGGCATTGGCGTGCAGGATGGCCGCGGTCTCTGCCTCGACCGCGTCGGCGGCCGCCAGCAGGGCCTGGCGCTTGACCTCGGCGGGTGCCTGCGCCAGTTCGATCACAGCCAGGCGCGCGGCCTTGCCAAGCGTGTCGATCAGTTGCCGAGCCTGTGCCATGTCGGTCATCGTCATTCCCCTGCGTCCAAAACTGCGAACGACTGCCATCGTCCGCGCCCCTCTCAGCGACCGTCGGCCGACCAGGACATTCCAAGGTGGAGGGGGAAAGGGAGGAAATGGCGCGGTTGACGGGGCTCGAACCCGCGACCCCCGGCGTGACAGGCCGGTACTCTAACCAACTGAGCTACAACCGCGCATTTCCTTCGGCGACTGATGAGTTGTGGCGCGGTTGACGGGGCTCGAACCCGCGACCCCCGGCGTGACAGGCCGGTACTCTAACCAACTGAGCTACAACCGCCCAACTCATCCCCCAGCTGATCGCCGCTGGGGTGAAGCGGGGTTTACGCAGAGCACGCGCCCCCGTCAAGGGCGCGCGCAAAGTTTTTGGGAGAAATCAGTCAACTTCCTGATCGGTCGCGATTTTGTCCGTGGACAGGATCACTCCGGCGCCTGGTGTTCGGGCAGTTCTTCGACCTCTTCGCTGGGGATCGCGATATAGGCCCGCATGATGCCCTCTCCGTCGCGCTGGAAGGACAAATCCGACAGCGGCAGCGCGACGTCCCGCTCTCCCAGCCCCAGGAAACCACCGACGCTGACAATGGCGGCTTGGGCCTCGGTGTCAAAACGTCCGATCTGCCCGATTTCCTCGTCATCGGCGCTGAAGACCGAAACCCCGTCCATGCCTTCGGCCATGACCTCATCGGCATCAACGACCGCGTTGCCTTCGCGCAGTGCGATGGCGTTCGCCGGGGCCGACACCTCGCCGGTGCTGGGCGGCGCATCGCCTGCGGCCGCATCGACAGCGGCCTCATCGGACCCCATCTCGGCGGCAGGCGCCTCATCATCCGCCGGCATCTCGGCCGGAGCCGCCGTATCGCCCGATGGCGCGGTCAGATCCGAAGGGGTCGCCGCATTGCCGACGGGCTGGACCTCTTCGGCAATCGACGCCTCGGGGCCGTTATCCGTGTCCTGCGTGACGTCGGGCGACAGGGTCACCTGCGAAATCTCGGGCTCATTCTCCTGCGGGGTTTCCACGGCTTCAGCCTCCGCTCCTGCCTCGATCGGGCCGGGCTCGGTGGCGGGGTTGCCCTCCGGCGTCTCCGCGCGATCGGGAAGCGGCTCGACCGAGGGCACCGCGGGCTGGCGTTCGGCCGCGGGCGCATCAGCGACCGTCTCCTGCTGCATCTGCGCCGCGCCACCACCCATGCGCGTGACCTGCAGTTCGGCGGTCTCGGCCGCCTGGACCGAGACTTGGGGTTCCGCATCGATCAGCTGGGCCTGCATCTCGGCGCCATCCCCGTCGGCCAATATCGGCGGGCACATCTCGACCGACACTTCCGGCGGGGCCTGGGTCACGGTCACCTCGGGCTCCTGCCCGGGATCATCGGCCAGCGTCACGGTGACCGTCGGCGGGGTCTGCGTGACGGTAATGACCGGGGCGCATTGCTGGATGGTCATGCCGTCACCCTGCGGGGCCGCGGTCTCGGTCGTCTGAGCCCAGGCAGGCCCGCTCAGCAGTGCCAGCGTCGCAGCAGTTCCCAACAATTGTCTGGCCATCAGATCCTCCTTGATGGATTGAACGTCGCCCTCGGGCGCCTCTCATCCAACCTTGTACCGGCGGGCCGGTTCCGGAACGGCCTTTCGACGCATGAAAAAACGGGGCGCCGCAAGGGCACCCCGTTTCTCAGTCACAAGCCGGTCGCGATCAGTCGCGAACGCTGTCCATGTCGAATTCCGGCAGCGCTTCCAACTCTTCCTTGGAATAGTTGGTCGCCATCACGACGTCGTCGCCGAATTGGGCCACGTGCAGCGCGTCGCGGTCCAGCAGGACAGTGTGGGCGCCGATGCCCAGGAAGCCGCCAATGTCCGCGATATAGCCCAGCAGGTCGCCTTCCTGCGTCATCACCAGGTCCGAGATGTTGGCGATCTCGTTCCAGTCGCCGGGCACTTCGTCCCCCATCACGTCGGTCCAAGCGGTCGAGGAGGGCTGATTGGTGGTATAGATCGCACGGCCTTCCAGCCAGGAAGCGGTGATGCCTTGGTTCTCGGCCGACAGCGCGACCTCGCGGTCCTCGTTCATCTCGGCCGGCATCGTGGCAGTGGTCGCCGTCCCGTCGGTCACGACGGTCTGGTTACCGGTGACGATGGTGCCCTCGGTCACGACGGCCTCGTCGGTCGTCACGACGGTGCCGTCCGCGCCCATCGCGCCGTCGGTGACCACGGTGCCATCAGTGGTGTTCATCGTCTCGGCGTTCTCGGCGGGAACTACTTCTGCGGGCATTGCGTCAGTCGCGGGCGCGGTGGCGACCTGGGCGAAAACGGGGCTGGTCGTCAGGGCAAGTGCCGCAGCCGTGATCATCAGGTTCTTCATGTGAAATCTCCGCGTAGGTTTATGTTTTGACAGCGTTTTGCCATCTCCGACCACCTAACGTGCCCCGCTGCCCTGCGTTCCATCACGGCGCGAAGAAACTTGCTTGGCTCGCCGTCACGTTCGGGGGTAGCTGATGCGTCCACCGCAGCAGGGCGCCGGCACTCCGGTGGTTGCGGGACCCGAGATCGGCAGCCCCCGCATCACCCGCACGCCCAGCCAGGCAAAGGCCTGCGCCTCCAGCATGTCGCCGTCCAGACCCACCGCCTCGACTGGTGCGACAGGCATGGGCAGGGTCTGCGACAGCGCCGCCATGATCGCGCGGTTGTGACGCCCGCCCCCGCAGATCAGCAGCTGCAACGGGGGCGACGGCAACCATTCCAGCCCCGCCGCGACAGAGGCCGCCAGCGCCGCAACCAGCGTCGCCGCCGCATCCGCCACGGACAGTCCGGCCACGGCCTCGGCCAGGCCCCTGAACTGGTCGCGGTCCAGCGACTTGGGGGCCGGCCGGGCGAAATAAGGATGTTCCAGGAATGCGGCCACGATCGCCGCATCCGCGGTGCCGGCCTGGGCATGGCGGCCGCCTTCGTCGCAGCTTGCGCGCAGGCGCGCGCGCATCAGGTCGTTGATCGGTGCATTGGCCGGTCCGGTGTCGAAGGCCATGCAGGCGCCGGGCGCTTCGGGTGCGGCGGCGCCGGGATCGACCCAACTGATATTGCCCACGCCCCCCAGGTTCAGAAAGGCGACCGGATCGCGCGGCAGGTGCCCCTGCCCCACGGCCCAATCGGCGCAGGCCCAGTGAAAGAACGGTACCAGCGGCGCGCCCTCGCCCCCCTGCCGCACATCCTCGGTCCGGAAATCCCACACGACGCGGCGCCCGGTCGCCCGCGCCAGCGACGCGCCGTCGCCGGCCTGGTGGGTGCCGCGCCCCCGCGGATCATGGGCCAAGGTCTGCCCGTGAAAGGCGATCAACTCGGCCTCGGGAAAGCTGCGGGCCAGATCGGCGTGGCTTGCCTCGACCAGCCGGGCGGCCTCGGGGACCCCTTCGGCCTCGGGCCAAGAGCCCAAGGCCGCATGCAGGACCGCTGCCTCGTTGTCCGAATAAGCGCGGAAGGCATGCCGGCCAAAGCCGCCGATGCGGATGCCGTCGGTGTCGACCAGCGCCGCGTCCACCCCGTCCAGCGAGGTGCCCGACATCATCCCCAGAGCCCGGATCATCGCGCTTTTCCTTTATCGCCCCAGCCTGTATATCCCGCCCGATCACAAGGATGAAGCCCATGACCTACCAGCCCAAATCCGACTTCCTGCGCATCATGTCCGAACGCGGCTATCTGGCCGACTGCACGGATTACGAGGGGCTGGACCAGGCGCTGCTGGCGGGACCTGTCACGGCCTATATCGGCTATGACGCGACGGCGGCCAGCCTGCATGTGGGCCACCTGCTGAACATCATGATGCTGCGCTGGTTCCAGAAGACCGGCAACCGCCCGATCACCCTGATGGGCGGCGGCACGACCAAGGTGGGCGATCCCTCCTTCCGCAGCGACGAACGCCCGCTCTTGGACGATGTGGCCATCCAGGCCAATATCGACGGCATGCAAAAGGTGTTCGCGCGCTATCTGGATTACGGCCCGGACGGCGCGACGATGCTGAACAACGCGGAATGGCTGGACGGGCTGAACTACCTGACCTTCCTGCGTGACATCGGGCGGCATTTCAGCGTGAACCGGATGCTGTCCTTCGAATCGGTCAAGTCCCGGCTGGATCGCGAACAGTCGCTGTCCTTCCTCGAATTCAACTACATGATCCTGCAGGCCTATGACTTCCTGGAGCTGAACCGCCGCTATGGCTGCCAGCTGCAGATGGGCGGGTCGGACCAGTGGGGCAATATCGTCAACGGCATCGACCTGACGCGGCGCGTGGACGACCGGGTGATCTGGGGCCTGACCTCGCCCCTGCTGACCACCAGCGACGGCCGCAAGATGGGCAAGTCCGCGGGCGGTGCCGTCTGGCTGAACGGCGAGATGCTGTCGCCCTATGAATTCTGGCAGTTCTGGCGCAACACGACCGATGCCGATGTGGGTCGTTTCCTGAAGCTCTATACAGAGCTTCCGGTCGAGGAATGCGACCGCATGGGCGCGCTGCAGGGGGCCGAGATCAACGAGGCCAAGGTCCGCCTGGCCAACGAGGTCACGACCCTGCTGCACGGAGCCGAGGCCGCCGCCAGTGCCGAGGCCACCGCCCGCCAGGTCTTCGAACAGGGCGGCGCGGGCGGCGATCTGGAGGTCGCCCTGCTGCCCGTGGCGGCGCTGGCCGAAGGCCTGACCGTCGCGCAGGCGCTGGTGCAATCGGGCCTGGTCGGCAGCGGCAAGGAGGCCAAGCGCCTGATCGCCGAAGGCGGGCTGCGCCTGGACAATGCCGCCGTGACCGATCCGCAGATGCCGGTCGACCGTGCGGCGCTGGAACAGGGGATCAAGGTCTCGATCGGCAAGAAAAAGCACCGCATGCTGCAGATCGACGCCGCGTGACCTGTCCTTGGTGCATGCCAGCCTTGCAGCCGCCCTGACGCCACGTCAGGGCGGTTTTCTTTCGGACCCCGCGCGCTTAGGTCCTGCCCGTGGGAGGGAAACGACCCGAACCCGGAGATCCGCAATGACGAATGCACATACCAAACCCCTCAGCCTGGCGGCCCGCAAGCGCAGCTTGGAAGCCGATGCCGCACTGGAGCAGATGTTCGGCTACTTCACCCGCCAGGAGACCCCGCGCCCGGTCATCTCTGATCTGGATGCGCAGAAGGCGGCCTGACGGACCGCGCCTTCAAGCGAATACAGGGGCCCCTCGGGCCCCTTTTCATATCCTGACCCGCGTCATGCGCGGCTTTCTGCGCGCCGCCTTTCGTGAAGTGAGTTGATGTTGCACCTGTCCCGGTTGCGGCGTTCAAGCGGCAGCAACATGACAGGAGCTGGACATGGCCTTTCGCACCCATATCACCGTCGGATCACCGTCGGACTGACGATCCTCGCCACCACCCTCTCGACCGCCGCCATGGCCGAACCCAAGCATGGCCGCCACGACGACCGGGCGCGTGCCAATGCCGGGCATTGCCCGCCGGGACTTGCCAAGAAATCGCCGCGCTGCGTGCCGCCGGGGCAGGCTAGGCATCGGGAGGCCTTGCGCCGCGGCGACCGGTTCGACCCGGGCCCTTACGCCATCATCAGCGACCCGTTGCGCTATGGGTTGGACCGGCAGCCGGGTTGGGACTATTACCGTGACGGCGACCGCGCCTATCGCGTCGACCGCGAAACGCGGCGGGTGCTGGCGGTGATCAACCTGATCAACGCCTTCGCGAACTGAACGGAAAACAATGCCGGCAGGTTGGGCCCAAAGCAGGCCAGCCTGCCGCTGCACGTGGTCGGGGCGATAGGATTCGAACCTACGACCTACGGTTCCCAAAACCGCCGCGCTACCAGACTGCGCTACGCCCCGACATCCTTGGCTTTAGACCATTGCCGCGACAGTGAAAAGCCCTAGCGGCACGGCCAGGCGGCCTGCCCGGCATCCAAGGCGGGATGAGCCAACACCTGCCCGGTTCGGAGCCCGAGGCGTTCGGCCTCTCCACCGGCAATCTCTAGGACCATCAGCCGGTTGGGGTCAGGGTCACCCACCGCCGCTCCGGGGATGGAGGTCTCATCCAGCGGGCGGGCGTTGCGGTGGATATGGCGGATGACGCCCGCATCGTCCAGGAAGATCATATCCAGGGGGATCAGCGTGTTGCGCATCCAGAAGCTGACCGGCTGCGGCGCCTCGTAGATGAACAGCATGCCCTGACCCTTGGGCAGGTCCTGGCGGTACATCAGGCCGATCGCGCGGCGTTCGGGCGTATCCGCAAGCTCGACCGAGACATCGACGACACCTGCCGGCGTATCGATCAGGACGCGCTGCTCGCTGCAATCGGCCGGGGCCACAGTTCGTGAAAATGCCGCCGGGGCAAAGCCCCCGAAGGCAAGGCCGCAGAAGGCCGCCGCAGCAATTCTATTCCGCCACATGTTTCACATAGTCGCCATCTGCGCTGGTGGCGGAACAATCCGAGCCGGAGGCGTCATCCGTGACGGGAATGGCGCTGGCCCAGGCCAGGATCTGGGCCGCCATCAACCCACGGGGACCTTCGACGACGCGCACGCAGATTGCCTCGCCGATCGCAAGGTCAGCAAAACCGGAATGGCGCAGAACCTCGATATGTATAAACACATCGGCAGGATGCCCGAAGATGTTGGCAAAGCCAAAGCCCTTGCCCTTGTCGAACCACTTGACGCGCGCCGGCCGCAGGGGCAGCGAATCGAGATGCTCGATGATCTCGATGTCCAGATCCGCGATGGGGGGCTGGCCGTCGGTCTGGGGCGGGACGATCGACACGACCTCGGCGGCTTGGATCCCTCGCCGGGTCTCCTGGACCAGCACGGAAACGCGTGACTGGTCGGCCACCGAACTTCGGCCAAAGTTCCGCAACACGTTCGCGTGAAGCAGAATATCCGTTCCGCCAGCATCGTTGACGATGAAACCGTAACCCTTTGTCGGGTCAAACCATTTCACCACCCCGGTCACCAGCGTCAAGCTGCCGTCATCGCTCATCTTGATACCACGTCCGCGCGCCTTGAATAATGTAAGGACATTACTGGCGCCCATTACAAAGAACAATACTGTTCAGTTGGTGCCAAAGCACCGTCCTGAGTCTTTCACTGTGAGGCCCGCTTGACCTTCAGTCAAGCTTAGGGTGACAGACGATCCGCCTGCCAGGCTCCGGATGCGTCTTTCGACCAGTTGAACCGATCATGCAACCGAAACGCACCGTCAGCCCAGAATTCGATCTGCACGGGATGCAGTCTGAAACCTCCCCAAAACTGCGGACGGGACGGGTTGGTTCCATGGGTCAGGCCCATCTTGGCAACTTCGGCCATCAGAACCGAACGGGACGCCAGCGGCTGCGACTGCCGCGACGCCCAGGCCCCCAGCCTGCTCTGCAGGCTGCGACTGGCGTAATAGGCATCGGCCTGGGGGCCCTCCTCACGCGTGATGCTGCCGCGGACGCGGATCTGCCGCCGCAGCGATTTCCAGTGCATGACGAAGGCGGCCTGACCGCTGGCGGCAATCTGGCGGCCCTTGGCGCTGTCGTAGTTGGTATAGAAGACGAACGACCCGTCCCTGCCCTGCCCATCGATGTCCTTCAGCAGCACCATCCGCACATCCGGCAAGCCCTCCGCATCGACCGTCGCCAGGGCAATCGCATTGGGGTCATTCGGCTCGGATCCTTCCGCCTCGGAGAGCCAGGCGCGCACGATGTCGAAGGGATCATCGCCCGCGAAGATTCCAGTCCTGTCGCTCATCCCCGTGTTCCTTGTGCTTGCTGCGGCATGTCAGTTGCCCTAATCACCAGTTAAATGGTTGAAAGCGCGAGGGACGGGACATGTCAAGCGAGCAAAGGTCCGGCCTGATGGCCGGAAAGCGTGGCCTTATCATGGGGCTTGCGAATGACAAGTCCATTGCCTGGGGCATCGCCAAGGCGCTGGCCGCCGAAGGCGCCGAACTTGCCTTCAGCTACCAGGGCGAGGCGCTGAAAAAACGGGTCGGTCCGCTGGCCGCGCAGCTGGGATCATCGCTGGTCCTGCCCTGCGACGTGGCCGACGAAGCCTCGATCGACGACCTGTTCGCGGGGCTTGCCGCGGAATGGGACGGGCTGGACTTCATCGTCCATGCCATCGGCTTTTCCGACAAGGAACAACTGCGCGGCCGCTATGCGGAAACCACCCGCGACAATTTCATGATGACGATGGACATCTCGGTCTATTCCTTCACGGCCGTGGCGCGGCGCGCGGCCGCGATGATGTCGGGGGGCGGATCGATGCTGACCCTGACCTATTATGGCGCCGAACGCGTCATGCCGCATTACAATGTCATGGGCGTGGCTAAGGCCGCGCTGGAGGCCAGCGTGCGTTACCTGGCCGAGGATTTCGGCAAGGACGGCATCCGCGTGAACGCCATCAGCGCCGGCCCGATCAAGACGCTGGCCGCCAGCGGGATCGGCGATTTCCGCTATATCATGAAGTGGAACGAGCTGAACTCGCCGCTCCGCCGCAACGTGACCCAGGAGGATGTCGGCAAGTCCGCGCTCTACCTGCTGTCCGACCTGGGATCCGGTGTCACCGGCGAGACGCATCACGTCGATGCCGGCTATCACGTCGTGGGCATGAAGGCCGTCGACGCCCCCGACATCGCCACCGTCAAGAAGGACTGATCCCGTGCTGTCGGTCACGGCCGAGCAGCTGGGCCTGTTCGTCGCGACCCTGGCCGTGGCCATCCTGTCGCCGGGTCCCGGCGTCATCGCGGTCAGCCAGGGCGCCTTCGCCTTGGGGCGGCAACGGGCTTTGACCTATGGCTGGGGCCTGGCCTTGGGGGCCTCGATCTGGTGCCTGTTTGCGCTTCTGGGACTGACCGCGCTGTTCCGCGTGGCGCCCTGGACCCTGACCGCGATGAAGATGGCCGGCGGGGCCTACCTGATCTGGATCGCGATAAAGATGTGGCGGCATGCCGCCGATCCCCTGCCCGAACCCGGCACCGACACGCCCGGCATGGGCCTGTGGGGGGGTGTCCTCCTGAACCTGTCGAACCCCAAGCCCGCCCTCTTCTACTCGGCGGTGCTGCTGTCGATCTTCCCGGCCCTGCTCAGTGCCGCGGACAAGGCCTCGATTTATGCTGTGGCCTTGTCGGTCGAGCTGTTCTTCTATACCGCACTGGCCAGCCTGATGGCGCTGCCCTGGTTGAGGCGGCGCTACTATGGCGCAAAATTCTGGATCGACCGGGGGGCGGGGCTGGCCATTGGGCTGCTGGGCCTGTCCCTGGTCCTGCGGCCCTGAAGGAGAGACCACGTGAACGACCGCCTTCC
Organism: Paracoccus sp. KKT209; assembly: GCF_055635455.1. The sequence continues at coordinate 1,464,699 of NZ_CM145758.1, read as the reverse complement.
CCACGAGAAGGGTTTCCATGTCAGCTGGGACCAGCTGCACCGTGATGCACGCGCCCTCGCCTGGCGGCTGGACGGCAAGGAATGGCGCGCCGTCGTCGCGGTGACCCGGGGCGGCTTGGTCCCGGCCATGATCGTCGCCCGGGAGCTGGACATCCGTACCATCGACACGATCTCGATCCGCTCCTACAAGGGGGTGGGAACCGAGGCGGGCCAAGGCCAGCTCGAGGTTCTCAAGCGGCCCGACGCCGAACTGATGCGCGACGGCGACGGCATCCTGGTGGTCGACGACCTGGTCGACAGCGGCCGCACGCTGGAATTGATCCGCGAGATGTATCCCAAGGCGCATCTGGCCACCGTCTACGCTAAGCCCAAGGGCAAGCCCATGGTTGCCAGCTACGTGACCGAGGTCAGCCAGGACACCTGGATCTTCTTCCCCTGGGACATGGCGCTGCAATATGTGCAGCCTTTCCGTGGCGAAGATTGATCGACCGATCAACGTCTTGACAGAAACTTGACCTGAATCCGCGCCGCCCGCACTGCCGGGCGGCGGAACCCATGTCTTCTCCTGCGCATTATGCCGTCAATCGCGGGGTGTAGATGAACCCTGCGTCAGAAACAGGAGAAAGACATGCGTAAGCTTCTTTTGACCACCGCCCTTGCCCTGCCGATGTCCTTCGGCGCAGCCTTTGCCCAGGACACGGCCCCCGCCACCGATCCGGCGATGGAGCCTGCTCAGACCGAAACCACGACGACGGAACCGGTCGTGGTCGAAACCGAGACCACCGGTGAAGCCGAGATGGAAGTCGAGGCCGACGAATCGGCTGCCGCCGCCTCGGCCGCCGAAAAGGTCGAGATGGAACAGGCCGCCAACGAATGGCGGGTGGACTGGATCACCGGCACCAATGTGACCTCGCCCGAGGGTGAGAACATCGGGTCGATCAGCGACCTGATCCTGGATGGCGAAACGGGCCAGATGAAGGCCGCCATCATCGGCGTGGGCGGTTTCCTCGGCATCGGTGAAAAGCAGATCGCGCTGCCTTGGGCCGACTTGGTCATCAATTCGGACGCCCAGCAGATCAGCTCGGACCTGACCCGCGAGGAAGCCGACGCGGCGCCGGAATACGTCTTCCGTGACCGCGAAGCGGCCTCGGGCGACATGGTCGCCGACCCGGCCGGCACCGAAGGCACCGCTCCTGCCGCCGATCCCATGGCGACCGACACGGCAGCCGAGCCGATGACGGAAACCACGACCGAACCGATGACGGAAACCACCACGGAGCCGATGACGGAAGTCGAGACGACCGAACCGGCGTCGGAACCGGCCATGGAGACCGCGGAACCGGCCGATGCCAACACCTCGACCGAGTCGAATGTCGAAGTGACGACCGTGCCGGCCGACGAAGCCTCGTCCGAGATGACAGAAGAGGTTCCGCCGATGGAAGGCACCGAGGCTGAAACCGAGGTCGAGACCGAGACCGAAACGGCTCCGGCCAACTGATCCGATCCCACCGAGACAGAGACGGCGGCCCCTCGGGCCGCCGTTCTTCGTTTCTTCAGCCTGTCAGCTGTTACCGCGGACGAAACGCGCGGCGCCTTCTGCCGCCCGCTGCAGGGCACGGCTCTTGTTGACGGTTTCCTGGAATTCCGCCTCGGGATCGCTGTCATAGACCACGCCCCCGCCCGCTTGGATGTAAAGCGCACCATCCTTGACGACGCCGGTGCGCAGCGCGATGCACATGTCCATCTCGCCATTCGCCGCGAAATATCCGACCGCACCGCCATAGACGCCGCGCTTTTCCGGCTCCAGTTCGTCGATGATCTCCATCGCGCGCACCTTTGGCGCGCCGGACACGGTGCCCGCCGGCAAACCCGCCAGAAGGGCCGACAGCGCATCCTCGCCCTCGCGCAGTTCACCGACCACGTTCGAGACGATATGCATGACGTGGCTGTACCGTTCGATCACGAACTGCTCGGTCGGGCGCACCGTTCCGGGCTTTGCGACCCGTCCCACGTCGTTGCGCCCCAGGTCCAGCAGCATCAGATGCTCGGCCAGTTCCTTCTGGTCCGACAACAGGTCGGCCTCCAGTGCCCGATCCTCGGCCTCGTCGGCGCCGCGCGGGCGGGTGCCCGCGATGGGGCGGATCGTCACCTCACCGTCGCGCAGGCGCACCAGGATTTCGGGACTGGCGCCCACGATCTGGAATGCGCCCATGTTCAGGAAGAACATAAAGGGCGACGGGTTGGTGCGGCGCAGGCTGCGATAAAGCGCAAAGGGCGGCAGCGGAAACTCCATCCGCCAGCGCTGCGACGGCACCACCTGAAAGATGTCCCCCGCGCGGATATAGTCCTGCGCCTTGCGGATCGCGGACAGGTAGTCCGGCTTGGCAAAGTTCGACACAGGCGCACCGATCTGCGCCTCCTCGCCCAGGGCTCGCGGCTCGGAGGGCTGCCGGTCCAGCGCCCGCAGCGCGTCCATCACCCGTTCCGCCGCGCGGGCATAGGCGGCGCGCGCATTGTCGCTGCCGTCGTGCCAGGCCGGCGCACACAGGGTCACCTCGCCCTTGACCCCGTCCAGCACCGCCACGACCGAAGGGCGCATCAGCATCGCGTCGGGCAGGTCCAGCGGGTCCGGGTTCACGTCGGGCAGATGCTCGACTAGGCGGATCATGTCATAGCCCAGATAGCCGAAGAGGCCCGCCGCCACCGGCGGCACGCCCTCGGGCATGCTGTCGATCCGGCTTTCGGCGATCAGCGCCCGCAGGCTGTCCAGCGCGGGCCGGGGGTCGTCCTGGAACTCCCGCGAAAAGCGCGCCTCGCGGTTGATCCGGGCACGCCCGTTCCGGCAGTCCCAGACCAGGTCCGGCTTCATGCCGACGATCGAATAGCGGCCTCGTACCTCGCCGCCGGTCACCGATTCCAGCATGAAGCTCTGGGGCGCGGCCTCGGCCAGCTTCAGCATCAGGCTGACCGGCGTGTCCAGGTCGGCGGCCAGCCGGATCGTCACCAGCTGGTTGCGACCCGTCTTCCATTCCGCCTCGAAGGCCGCAAAGTCAGGAAACAGCTGCATCACTGGACCTGGGCATTGATGGCGTTGATCGCCTGCTGGTTCACGTCGACCGAGGCATTACGCTGCACGTGGCGGGCGTAATAGTCGAAGACATCGGCCTGCAGCGACTGGTTCAGGCGCGCCCGGACGCCGTCCATGATCTGGGACGCCTCGTCCTGCGACAGGTCGGCATCGTTGATCCCGTCCAGACGCACCAGAAAGACCCGGTCGCCCGCATCGACGACCTCGACCTCGCCCGGCTCGGCCAGCGCAAAGGCCTGGGTCAACAGCTGCGGCGGCAGCCCGTCCATCCAGTCGCTGCGGGCGACGCCCGTCTCGGTGGTCCAGTCCGGCTCGGCCGCGGCCCCGGCAGGTTCGGGCTGATCGGTGGCCTCATCCTCGGCTTCGCCGGTCTCGGGCGCGGGGTTGCGGACCACGCCATTGGCGCCCGTGGGCGTCTGCTCCCGCGTCACCGGTGCGGTTTCGGCCACGGCCGCCAGGCGCTGCTCGGCCGCCAGTTCCAGCAGCTGCCGCTGCAGTTCCGCCTTGCGCCAGTCGGCCAGAACCTCGTCACGCACCTCCTCGAAGGGGATCAGCGTCGGCGGCACGACCTCGTCCAGGCGCAGCGCGAAGACGCCGCCGTCGGCCAGTTCGAACAGCTGCGGAAAATCGGTGGCAGAGATGGCGGCGGCCCGCTCGCGGAACGCCTCATAGCCAGCGATGCTGCCTTCCTCGGCGGCCAGATCGGCGGTCCAGTCGACCTGCCCCATTTCCAGCTCGGTCTCCTGGGCCAGATCCTCCAGCGTGGCGCCGCCGGCCAGCAGATCCTCGTAATCGCCGGCGCGGTCCTGGATCTGGCGTGCGGCGCGGCTCAGCGCGGCCTCTCCGCGCAGATCTTCGCGGGCCTCCTCAAAAGGGATGTCCACCGGATCAAGGATCGCGTTGACCGCAAACAGCGCGGGCCCCAAGTCGGTCTGGACCGGACCGATGACCCCCGGCTGCTCCAGCGCAAAGGCGTCCTCGCCGGCGGCGCCCAGCTGGGCTTCGGTGACTTCGCCCAGGTCGACGTCATCCAGGCTCAGGCCGCGCTGGACCACATAGTATTCAAAGGGCTGCTCGCCTGCCTCGATCGCGGCACGGGCGGCCTCGGCCTCAGCTTGGTTGGGGAACACCAGCCGGCTGACCAGCCGACGCTCGGGCTTCTGGAACTGGTCGATGTTCTGGTCATAGACGGCGCGCAGCGCGGCCTCGTCGACCTGCACCTCCCCGGACAGCATGTCGGGCGTCACCCAGGCATAGCTGATGCGCCGCGTCTCGGGGGCGGTAAACCGGTCGCCATTGGCCTCGTGCCAGGCGCGCAGGGTCGCCTCGTCCGGCTCGGTGACCGCGGCCGGCAGGTCGCCCTCGACCAGTTCGCGCCAGCTGAAGTCGCGCGTCTCCAGCAGCCAGCGGGCAGTCTGGTCGACCATCGGCGACGGCGCGGCCACACCGCCCGCCACGGCACGCTGCAGCAGCATGCGCGCCTCGTCGCGGCGGACGCTGGCCTCGAACTCGGCCTCGGTCAGCCGCTCGCGGCGCAGGATCTCGGCATAGGCGGTGCGGTCGAAATTCCCGTTCGGTCCGCGGAAGGCGTCGGCCTGCAGGATCGTCTCCGCGACCTTGGCATCGCCCACCGACACGCCGATCTCGCGCGCCTGTTCGGCCAGCGCCGCCCCGGCGATCAGCTGCGACTGCACGACCTGCGGCAGGCCGATCTGCTGCGCCTGCGCCATTGTGACAGGCTGGCCCGTCTGCTGGGAAAAGGCCCGCATCTCGGCCTGCAGGGCGCGGGCATATTCGTCGGCGGTGATCTTCGTCTCGCCCACCGACCCCACCTCGGTCGTGCCGCCCGAGAAGCTGGTGATCCCGAACCCTCCCAGACCCAGAACCATCAGACCCATCAGGATCCAGACGACGGTCGATTTGCCCTTGGTTCGCAGCTGTGACATGGCGCGGCCTTCCTCGTGGTCGTGTCGCTGCCGTCTTTAGGACGCCCCGGCCCGCGCCACAAGTGGATCAGGGGGCAAGCTGGCCAAGGCGCTGTGCCAATTGCGCGATTCCGGCGGCGTCCACATTGGCAAAGGCCAGCCGCAGATGCCGGTCGCCCGCAGGATCGTCGGGCGGCGTGAACATCGAGCCGGGCAGCGCCAGCACGCCGATGTCGCGCACCATGCGCCGCGCCAATGCGGCGCTGCCTTCGGCAAAGGGATGCTCGATCCAGGCGAAATAGGCGCCGACGCTCTTCAGCCTCCATCCCGGCAGCGCGCCCATCGCGGCCTCGGTCGCGGCGCGGCGCGACAGGATCTCGGCCCGTTCGCCGGCCAGCCATTGCGACAGGTTCTCCATCCCCCAGACAGCGCCCACCTGGCCCAGTTGCGAGGGAGAGATGGCGACCGTGTCCAGGAACTTCTCGACCTCGGCCATGCGCTCCAGCGACGCGACCATCGCCCCCACGCGATGCCCGGTCAGGCGATAGGCCTTGGAAAAGCTGTAGAGCTGGATCAGCGTCCGGTCCCAGTCCGGCCGCGTCAGCAGGTCATGGGGGGCGCCCGCGCGGCTGTCGAAGTCGCGATAGGTCTCGTCCAGGATCAGCGCCAGTCCGTGTTCCTGCGCCAGTTCGAAAAAGCGCCCGACAAGTTCGGCAGGATATTCCGCGCCCGACGGATTGTTGGGCGTCACCAGCACGATGGCGCGGGTGCGCGGGGTGATCAGGGCGCGCGCCTCCTCCGGGTCCGGCAGCATCGCGTCGCGGCAGGGCAGCGGCAGGGTCTGGACGCCGGCCATGTCCAGCCACATCTTGTGGTTGAAATACCAGGGCGTCGGCAGGATCACCTGGTCGCCCTGCCCCGCGATCGTGGCCATGGCGGCGCAGAAGGCCTGGTTGCAGCCTTGGGTGATCGCCACCTGGTCGGCGCCGACGGGTCCGCCATAGGCGCCCGAAAACTGGTGTGCCACCGCCGCGCGCAGATCGGCATTGCCCAGGACCGGACCATACAGATGCGCCTCGGGCCGCGTCAGGGCAGCCTCGGCGATGGCCCGGCGCAGCCCTTCGGGCGGCGGGTCGACCGGGGCCGCCTGGCTCACGTTGATCAGCGGGCGGTCGGGCGGAAAGGTCACCCCGGCCAGCCATCGCCGCGCCTCCATCACGGGCGGCGAGAATGTGGCGCCAAGCGCCGGGTTCAGAGGGGCAAGGGTCATGTCAGTTCCGTTCCATTCGGCGCAGGTCGGTCAGGTCGGGGGGCAGCGACAGGTCCAGCGCGGGCGCCGGCAGCGCGGGCACGGCCGCCGGGGGCGCGTCTTCGGCCCAGGTCACGGTGGGCAGGTCGTCCTGCGGCACCTCGACCGCCATCGCGGGCACGGCGGGGGATTGGCTGCGCGACAGCGGCGCGGGTTCTGCGGAGATTTCTGCAGGCATGTCCAGCGACGGGGCGACCTCGCGGGCTGCGGGCTGGGCTTGGGCCGGCATCCGGGCATCCAGCGCCGTTTCGGGACGGATGTTGTCCCGGGTGCGCGCGGTCGGCGCGGCCTCGGTTTTCGGGGCAGGCACGGCCGCGGGGGCGCGACTGTCACGGTCCATCGCGGCCCCAGGCTCGGGCAGGAGCGGCGCCTGGTCGACGCCGCGGCCGAATTCGGACCCCACGGGCAAATCGACGGCATCGGGACGGGGCTCGGGGTCCACCGGAACAGGTTCGGGCTCCGGCACGACGGCGGCGGCAGGTTCCAAGGCCTCCTGCGGCGGCGGCAACAGCAGCGAGGCCGTCGCCAGCACGGCGGCGCTCAGCAGCCCGCCATGGACCAAGCCCGTCAGAAATCCCCGTGCCATTCCCTGTCCCGCCCGTTTCGCGGCCTTTCGACCGGCATTCCTGTCCGGCCGGTCTTGACCCCTGACCAACCTATGCCCCATCTATAGCGGACGCTTTTTGCGGGGGAAACCGCCCCCGTCCCCGCCGCTCTTCTGGTCCCCAAGGTGCCTTCGATGATCCTTCTGATCGACAACTACGACAGCTTCACCTGGAACCTGGTCCATTACCTGGGCGAGGCCGGGGCCGATGTCGCCGTGCGCCGCAACGACCAGCTGACGGTCGAGGAGGCGCTGGACCTGAACCCCGAGGGGATTGTGATCTCTCCGGGTCCCTGCGATCCGGCGCAGGCGGGGATCTGCCTCGACCTCATCCGCGCGGCGGCAGACCGGCACATCCCGATCCTGGGCGTCTGCCTGGGCCACCAGTCGATCGGCCAGGCCTTTGGCGGGCGCATCGTGCGCGCCAACCGCATCCTGCACGGCAAGGTCGACGCGATCTCCCATGACGGCACCGGCGTCTTCACGGGCCTGCCCTCGCCGCTCAAGGCCACCCGCTACCATTCGCTGACGGTCGAGCCGGAGAGCCTGCCAAATTGCCTGCGCGTCACCGCGACCTCGGATGACGGCACGATCATGGGGCTGATCCACGAGGACCTGCCGATCGAGGGCGTGCAGTTCCATCCCGAATCCATCGCCTCGGAACATGGCCATGACATGATCCGCACCTTCCTGTCCCGCTGCACCCGCCACGAGGCTGCCGCATGACCGACATCCGGCCGCTGATCGGCATCGCCGCCACCCGGCCGCTGACCTCGGCCGAGGCCGAGGCCGCGTTCTCGGCCCTCTTCGACGGGGCGGCGACCCCGGCCCAGATCGGCGGCCTCTTGATGGCGCTGCGCGTCCGGGGCGAAACCGTGGACGAGATCGCGGCGGCCGCCCGCGCCATGCGGGCCCGCATGAACCGCGTGACCGCCCCTGCGGGCGCCATCGACATCGTGGGCACCGGGGGCGACGGCAAGGGCACGCTGAACATCTCGACCGCGACGGCCTTCGTGGTGGCGGGCGCAGGCGTGCCGGTGGCCAAGCATGGCAACCGCAACCTGTCGTCGAAATCCGGGGCGGCGGACGCGCTGGTCCAGATGGGCATCAACGTCATGGGCGGGCCAGCCGTCGCCCAGCAGGCCCTGGACGTTGCAGGCATCTGCTTCATGATGGCCCCCATGCACCACCCCGCCATGCGCCATGTCGGCCCGCCGCGCACCGAACTGGGCACGCGCACCGTCTTCAACCTGCTGGGACCGCTGACCAACCCCGCCTCGGTCCGGCGCCAGCTGACGGGCGCCTTCAGTTCCGAATGGATCCGGCCGATGGCCGAGGTGCTGCGCGACCTGGGCAGCGACGCAGCCTGGCTGGTGCATGGCGGCGACGGCACGGACGAACTGTCCATCGCGGCCGAAAGCCACGTCGCCGCGCTGAAGGACGGCCAGATCACCGAATTCAGCGTCGCGCCGGAGGATGCCGGCCTGCCGCGCCATCCCTTTGCGGCGATCATCGGCGGAGAGCCCGCGCAGAACGCCGCCGCCTTTCGCGCCCTTCTGGGGGGAGAGCGCGGGGCATATCGCGACGCCGTCCTGCTGAACGCGGCCGCCGCGCTGCTGGTCGCGGACAAGGTGGGCGACCTGCGGGAGGGCGCCGCGATGGCCGCGCAATCGATCGACAGCGGCGCGGCCCAAGCCCGGCTGGAGGCGCTGGCGCAGGTCACGGGCGCCCCCGAGGCATGACGCCCCCGGCAGCCTGGGCGCATCTGCCCTTTTTCCGCGACGACTGGCCGGGCATCCGCCGCAGGCTGCGGGACCAGGATTTCCTGCCCGGCCCCGACCGGGTCTTTGCCGCGCTGGAGTCTACCCCGCCACAGCGGACACGCGTGGTGATCCTGGGCCAAGACCCTTATCCTACGCCGGGGCATGCGAACGGACTGGCCTTTTCGGTGACGCCCGAGACGCCGCTGCCACGGTCCCTTCGCAACATCTTTGCCGAGCTTGAGGCCGATATCGGCGCCGCGCCCCCCACCGGCGACCTGTCGGGCTGGGCGCGACAGGGTGTGCTGCTGCTGAACAGCGCGCTGAGCGTCGAGGCGGGCCAGGCGGGCGCGCATGCCTCCTGGGGCTGGGACCGGCTGGCCCGCGAGGCAGTGGCCGAGGCACAGCGTCACGGCCCGCTGGCCTTTCTTCTCTGGGGCAATCATGCGCGAAAGACATTGGCGAACCTGCCGCGGCCCCAGGATCTGGTCATCGCCACCGCCCATCCCTCGCCCCTGTCGGCGCGGCGCGGCTTCTTCGGCAGCCGGCCCTTCAGCCGCATCAACGACTGGCTGGCACGGCAGGACATGACGCCCATCGACTGGACGGCGGCCTGACCCGCGCCCGCCCCCTTCCCACGCCGCCGCCACGAGGTTAGAACCGGGACATGGATATTCTCGACAAGATCAAGGCCTACAAGCTGGAGGAGATCGGCGCCGCCAAGGCCGCGCGTCCCTTGGCCGAGCTTGAGGCCGCGGCCCGTGCCGCCTCGGCCCCCCGCGGCTTCGCCAACGCCCTCGATGCCGCGGCGCAGGCCGGTCCGGCGCTGATCGCGGAAATCAAGAAGGCCAGCCCTTCCAAGGGGCTGATCCGCCCCGACTTCGACCCGCCGGCGCTGGCCCGGGCCTACCAGGCCGGTGGCGCCGCCTGCCTGTCGGTCCTGACCGATGGCCCCAGCTTCCAGGGCGCGCCTGCATTCCTGACCAGCGCTCGGGACGCCTGCGACCTGCCTGCGCTGCGCAAGGACTTTCTCTACGACACCTACCAAGTGGCCGAAGCGCGGGCTTGGGGCGCCGACTGCATCCTGATCATCATGGCCTCGGTGGATGATGCCCTGGCGGCCGAGCTGGAGGACGCCGCCCTGCATTGGGGCATGGACGCGCTGATCGAGGTCCATGATGCGCCCGAACTGGACCGCGCCCTGCGCCTGAAGTCCCCGCTAGTCGGCATAAACAATCGTAATCTCAAGACCTTCGATGTCACCCTTGACGTAACGCGCGAACTTGCCCCCCGCATTCCTGGTGACCGGCAGATCGTCTGCGAAAGCGGCCTCTTCACGCCGCAGGACCTGAACCAGATGATGCAGACCGGCGCACGCCGTTTCCTGATCGGCGAAGGCCTGATGCGCCAGCAAGACGTGGCGGCCGCAACCCGCGCCATCCTGGACGTGGCCGCATGACCCTGACGCATTTTAACAAGGCCGGTCAGGCGCATATGGTCGATGTCTCGGCCAAGGAGGAAACCGCCCGCGAGGCCGTGGCCTCCGGTTGCGTGATCATGACGGCCGAAACCCTCGCGCTGGCGCAGGGAGGTGCCGCAAAGGGCGACGTGCTGGGTGTGGCCCGCCTGGCCGGGATCATGGGGGCCAAGCGGACCTCGGACCTGATCCCGCTGTGCCACCCGCTCCCGATCGCCAAGGTCGCGCTTGACATGCAACCCGATCCCGCCTTGCCCGGCATTCGCGTGACCGCCACCGTCCGCACCACGGGCCGCACCGGGGTCGAGATGGAGGCGCTCTGCGCCGTCAGCACCGCCTGCCTGACGATCTACGACATGCTGAAGGCGGCAGAGAAATCCATGCGCATCACGGACATCCGCCTGCTCCGCAAGGAAGGCGGCAAGTCGGGCCTTTACGAGGCGGAAGCATGATCACGGTTGCAGAGGCGCTGTTACGAGTCCTTGCCTTGGCTCCGGCGCCCCAGCCTGAAGCGGTCCGGCTGAGCGACGCGCAGGGGCGTGCGCTGCTTGAGCCTGCCGTTGCCCGCCTGACCCAGCCTCCCTTCGACGCATCGGCCATGGACGGCTATGCCCTGAGGCTGCAGGATCTGCCGGGGCCGCTGTGGGTGATCGGGACCAGCGCGGCGGGGCACCCGTGGGCGGGCGAAGCCCGGCCCGGGACCGCACTCCGCATCTTCACCGGGGCTCCCGTTCCCGAAGGCTACGACCATGTGGAGTTGCAGGAAAACGTGCTGCGGGAGGGGGATGACATCACCGTCGTGACCCGCTCCGCCGGCCGGAACATCCGCCAGCGCGGAAACGACCTCTCGCTCGGGGACCAAGTCCTGCCGAAGCGCCCGCTGAGCGCGGCTGACATCGGCCTTCTGGCCGCGATGAATGTGCCGACGGTGACCGTCGCGCGGCGGCCCGTGGTGGCCATCCTGCCTGGTGGTGACGAACTGGTTCCTCCGGGTGCCGAACCACAGCCGGGTCAGATCGTAAGTTCGAATGACTTGGCAATCGCGGCCCTGGCCCGTAAGGCAGGTGCCGAGGTCCGCCTTCTTCCCATCGCCCAGGATACCGAGGAGAGCCTTGTTGCGGGTTTCCAGGCCGCTCAGGGAGCTGACCTTCTGGTCACGATCGGCGGAGCATCGGTGGGGGATCATGACCTGATCGGCAAGGTCGCGCAGGAACAGGGGCTTGACCGCGCCTTCTACAAGATCTCGATGCGCCCGGGAAAGCCTCTCATGGCCGGCCACCTGTCCAATTCCGCGCTGTTGGGATTGCCCGGAAATCCTGTTTCTGCAATAGTTTGCGGCATCGTCTTCATGCAGCCTCTCATCAGGGCGATGCAGGGGCTTCCTCCGCAGCTTCCGCTCCGCCGCGCCCGCCTTGCGCGGGATCTGCCGCCGGAAGGCCCGCGCCAGCACTACCTTCGCGCCAGCTTGGCTGAGGGGGCCGATCTTCCTCTGATCGATCCCTTTGCGGACCAGGATTCGGCCCGGCTTTCGCTGATGTCGCAGGCTGACGCGCTGTTGGTGAGGCCCGCGAACGATCCGGCGAAAAGCACCGGGGATCTGGTGGATTATATCCCCCTTCATCTCTGATGATTAACCCTCTGTTCATCCAACGATGCTCAACTGATTGACGCGATTCGGCCGATCGGCTAGAACATACATGGAACATATCGACAAGAGGCCGGGCCCATGCTGACCAGGAAGCAGATCCAACTGCTCGAGTTCATTCAGAATAGGATGCTGCGCGACGGCGTGCCCCCGTCATTCGACGAAATGAAGGACGCGCTGGATCTGCGGTCCAAGTCGGGCATTCATCGGCTGGTAACGGCACTGGAGGAGCGTGGCTTCATCCGCCGCCTTCCGCACCGGGCCCGCGCACTGGAGGTATTGCGCCTGCCCGATGCCCTTTCGCATCTCAAGGAAGCCGAACCGGCAGAGGAAAAGCAGGGGTTTTCGCCCCGGGTGATCACCAATACCCGCGCGCCCCGGCCTCGCAGCGCCCTGACGGTTGTGGACAGCCCTGCTGTCCAACTGCCCCTGATGGGCAAGATCGCAGCGGGTGTTCCGATCGAGGCGATCTCGGAAGTGTCGCATCATGTCGCGGTCCCCGGGACCATGCTTGTGGGGCGCGAACATCATTACGCGCTGGAGGTCACCGGCGACTCGATGATCGAGGCGGGCATCAATGACGGTGACGTGGTCGTGATCCGCGAACAGGACACGGCCGAGAACGGCGATATCATCGTCGCGTTGGTCGACGATCAGGAAGCCACGTTGAAGCGCTATCGCCGCAAGGGCGCGATGATCGCCCTTGAAGCTGCAAATGCCGCCTATGAAACCCGTCTGCTGCCCGAGGGGCGCGTGCGCATCCAAGGGCGCTTGGTGGGTCTTATCCGCAGCTACTGACACAAGTGATGCCAAGAGCGGCCGAGCCGCTTTTGGCATGATCTGGTTCAGGCAGACATGAAACCCGGCCCCGCGCGCGACAGCAGTTCACGCGCCAGGTCGTCGCCCAGTTCTGGCCCATCCGAGATCAGCCCTTCTCGGAACCCTGCCACAACATCGCTGCCGTCGGGGCGCAGGATCTCACCCCGCAAGGTGATCCGGCCATCGTTGAGTTCGGCCAAGCCGGCAATAGGCGTTTGGCAGGAGCCATCCAGTCGCGCCAAGAAGGCGCGTTCGGCCCGGATGCGATGGCCTGTCGGGGCATGATGGATCGGCGACAGCAGCTCAGCCATTGCCGTGTCATTCGCTCGACGCTCTACCCCGATGGCGCCCTGTGCAACGGCCGGAAGCATTTCGCCCGGGTCAATGGCGCTTTGCGCCACATGGCGCATGTCAAGGCGGCTCAGTCCTGCCATTGCCAGGAACGTCGCCACCGCGACGCCGTCCTCCAGCTTTTTCAGCCGGGTCTGCACGTTGCCCCGGAACTCCACCAGCTGCAGGTCCGGGCGGCGATGCGCCAGTTGTGCCCGGCGCCGCAGGCTGGAGGAACCGACGACAGCCCCCTGCGGAAGATCCGCGATGGAGGTGACGTGCAGGCTGACGAAGGCATCGCGCACATCCTCGCGCGGCAGAAGGCAATCGATGACAAGTCCTTCCGGCTGCAGGGTCGGCATGTCCTTCATCGAATGGACGGCAATGTCGATGGCCCCTGCGGTCAGTGCCTCCTCGATCTCGCGCGTGAACAGGCCCTTGCCGCCGATCTCCTTCAGCGGCCGGTCCAGCACACGGTCGCCCGTGGTCTTGATCACCACGATTTCGAATGCGCCGGCCGGCAGCCCGTGGGCCGCCATCAGCCGGTCGCGCGTCTCGTGGGCCTGGGCAAGTGCCAGCACCGAGCCGCGGGTGCCGATCTTGAGGGGGCGGGAGGGGTCGGGCATCTGTGTCATGGCTCCGCAATAGCGGCCGGGCGCGCGCTTGACAACGTCTGTCGCCTCGCCTTCAAGGGTCGCAGGAGGCCCCATGACCAAACTGATGCTGCGCGCCCTTGCCGACGAGACCCTGCCCACGCCGCCGATCTGGATGATGCGCCAGGCGGGGCGATACCTGCCCGAATATCGGGCGACCCGGGCGCAGGCCGGCGATTTCCTGTCGCTCTGCTACAACCCGGAACTGGCGGCCGAGGTGACGCTGCAGCCGATCCGGCGCTATGGCTTTGACGCGGCGATCCTGTTTGCGGACATACTTCTGGTGCCCCAGGCCCTGGGGGCGGACCTGTGGTTCGTGACCGGCGAAGGTCCGCGTCTGTCGACCATCACCACCGCCGGGGACATGCAACGCCTGCGTCCGGCGGACGCCATTCACGAACGCTTGGACCCGATCTATCAGACCGTCCGAATCCTGTCGCGCGAACTGCCGGCAGAGACGACGCTGATCGGATTTGCCGGGGCGCCCTGGACGGTTGCGACCTACATGATCGCCGGACGCGGCACCAAGGATCAGGGTCCCGCGCATGCGCTGAAGGACAGGGACCGCGCAACCTTCACGGCGCTGATCGAGCGGATCACCGAGGCCACGATCCTCTACCTGTCGCGGCAGATCGAGGCAGGGGCCGAGGTCGTCAAGCTGTTCGACAGCTGGGCCGGCAGCCTCAAGGGCCGGGATTTCGACGACTTCGCCCTGGCTCCTGCCAAGCGGATCATCGCAGCGCTGAAGGAGCGGCACCCCGGCGTTCCGGTGATCGCCTTCCCGCGCGAGGCGGGCGATCGGTACGTGGGCTTCGGCGCAGCCGTGGGCGCGGATTGCGTGGCGCTGGACAATTCCATCTCGGCCGAATGGGCGGCGCAGCATGTGCAGGTCGACGGCTGCGTGCAGGGCAACATGGACCCGCGCCACATGGTCACCGGCGGCCCGGAACTGGTGGCCGAGGCGCAGCGCATCACGCGTGCGCTGCGCGGCGGGCCGCATGTCTTCAACCTGGGCCACGGGATCACGCCCGATGCCGATCCCGACAACGTGGCCCGCATGATCGAGGCTGTCCGCAGCGCCTAGCGCGCCACGGCGGCCGGATATCCGTTCGCCCGGAGGTCGTTCAGCGCCGCGATCAGCGACTGCCGGTCCGCGAAGGGGCCCGCCATGATCACGCGGGGGGCCTTGTCCTGCCCCTTGGTCCGGGTCTGGCCGGTCTTGTAGCCGCGCGCCGACAAGGCGCGCAGCACGATCAGCGCGTTCTCCTCATCAGTATAGGCGCCCACCTGGACGTAGCGGGCCGAGGGGGGGATCATCTCGGCTGCGGGCGGGGTCGCGGTTTTTGGGGCTGCGGGGGCGGACGCGGACCGGCTGGCCGCAGCCGCAGCCGGCGCCTGCCCTGCGCGCCGCGTCGCCTGCGCGGGCTTCGGATCGGCTTTGGGCGGTGCCGCGCGGGCAGGCTTTGCGGCTGGCGCGGGCTTGGGCGGGGTGGCCGGCGCCGTCCCCGCCGGGCGGGAGGCGAGACGCGGTTCCGACACCGCTCCCGGACAGAGGCCCCCTCCGTCCCCCTTGCCCTGACCGCTGTATCCAAGTTGGGCGCAGACCTCGGGAGAGAGCCTGATCCCGCCCGCAGCCTGCAGGGCCGGTGCCACGGCAACCGCGTCCCGGAGGGCAAGCTCAACCGGATCGGCATGCCGCGCGGGCGCCGGATCGGCCCGGATCTCGGCCTGCCGCGGATCCGCCTTCCATTCGCCCGGCCGCAGATCGTCCGCCAGCTGTTCCAGCAGCAGCGTTTCCGGATCGGGCCGGGATGGTGGTGTCAGGGGCAGCACGCGATCCGCCGTGGCATCCTGGCGGCGGGCCTCCAGGCTTGGCGGAAAGCCGCAGAGCTGCTGGCCGCCCACCATGCGCGCCACCCATGCCGAGCCCTCCCGCGCAAAGACGCAGCCGCTGGCGTCGATATACTGGCTGCCCGCAAAGCCTTCGGGTGGCGGCGGGACCGGCGCGCCCCAGGCCGCCCCACCCAGCATCAGAAACATCACCAGCGACCGTCTGCCGTTCATTCGTCCATCCTCAGGTTTCGCGCCCCAACCTAGGGGGAAACCGTGAAATGGCCGTTAATGCGCGCGCTATTTGGTGCCGAACATCCGGTCGCCGGCATCGCCCAGGCCCGGCACGATATAGCCGTGATCGTCCAGCCGCTCGTCCAGGGCGGCGGTGAAAATCGGCACGTCGGGATGGGCCTGGCGCATCCGCTCGACGCCTTCGGGGGCGGCCAGCAGGCACAGGAACCGCAGGTTCTTGGCGCCCCGCGCCTTCAGCATGTCGATGGCCGCGACCGAGGAATTGCCGGTGGCCAGCATCGGATCCACCACGATCGTCATGCGCGCGTCCAGTTCCTTGGGCACCTTGCAGTAATATTCGACCGGCAGCAGCGTCTGAGGGTCGCGGTAGAGGCCGACAAAGCCCACCCGCGCGCCCGGGATCAACTCCAGGATGCCATCCAGAAGCCCGTTCCCGGCCCGCAGGATCGAGATCAGCGCCAGCTTCTTGCCCTCCAGCGTGGGGGCGTCCATCTCGCAGAGCGGGGTCTCGATCCGGGTCGTGGTCAGCTCCAGTTCGCGCGTGACCTCATAGGCCAGCAGCAGGCTGATCTCGCGCAAAAGGCGGCGAAAGCCTGCGGTGGAGACCTCCTTTTGCCGCATGATCGACAGCTTGTGCTGAACCAGCGGGTGATCGACGAGGGTCAGGTGGGGCATCAGGCGAATTCCTTTTTCAGCCGGTCGCGGGTGTCCATGTCGCAGAAGGCAGCCTCGGCGGCCCACAGGTTGATCTGTCGGAACTCGGTATCGCCCCAGCCAAAGGTCGTGGCAAGCCGGTCGTATTCCGCGCGCATCGTCGTGTGGAAGAACGGCGGGTCGTCGGTCGAGACGGTGACCCGCACCCCCGCATCGGCCAGCCGCGCGATCGGATGGACGGACCAGTCGGGATAGACGCCAAGTGCGATGTTCGACCCGGGACAGACCTCCAGCGTCACGTCCCGCTCGACCAGGTCGCGGACCAGCTGCGGATCCTCGATCGCCTGCACGCCGTGGCCGATGCGGGAGCAGCCCAGCTCCAGCGCCTCGCGGATGCTGGCGGGGCCGCCCCATTCGCCGGCATGGCAGGTCAGGCCCAGCCCGGCCTCGCGCGCGCAGTCATAGCTCCAGGCGAAATCGGTGGCCTTGTGCATCTGCTCGGCCCCGCCCATGCCAAAGCCGGTGATCCAGCCGCCGGCGGTCTCGGCAGCACAGAGCGCCGTGCGGCGCGCGCGGTCGGGGTCGAAATGGCGGATGATGGTCACGATGCCGCGGCTGTCGATCCCCTGGGCACGCGCGGTGTCGGCGACCTCGGTCATGGCGGCCAGATAGTCGCGCCAGGCCGAAAGGTCGCCGCCGCCGCAGAACTCGGGCGAGACGAAAAGCTCGGTATAGATCACGCCCTCCTCGGCGCAGCGTTCCAGCACCTCGGCCAGCAGGCGGGCATAGTCGCGCGGGGTCTGCAGCACGCCCGTCGCCGCCTCGTAGCAGCGCAGGAAGCCGGGAAAGTCGTCATAGGCATAGGCGCCGCGCTCATCGAAGATACCCGACAGGTCCAGGCGCTTTTCCTTGGCAATGCCGCGGATGAAGTCGGGGGGCGCGGCCCCTTCCAGATGCAGGTGCAGTTCGATCTTCTTCATAGAAAGGATGTCCCGTGTTCTGGCGCGGGCAGGCCCAGATGGGCCATGACCGAGGCGCCGATGTCGCTGAAACCGACCAGGCCGATGCTGCCGCTGCCCGCCCCGTGGACCAGCACCGGCACCCGTTCGCGGGTGTGGTCCGTGCCGCGCCAGGACGGATCGTTGCCGTGGTCGGCGGTAAAGATCGCGATGTCGCCGGCCCCGAGCGTCGCCAGAAAGCGTCCCGCGACGGCGTCGAACCATTCCAGCTGCCGGGCGTAACCCTCGATGTCGCGCCGATGGCCGAAATTCGTGTCGAATTCGACGAAATTGGCAAAGGTCAGGCTGCCGGGCGCGGCCGCGTTCCCCAGGGCGATCAGGTGGTCGGCCAGATCCGCGTCGGACCTGCCCTTGTGCAACTGCGCGATCCCGCGATGGCTGAAGATGTCGCCGATCTTGCCGATGGCATGGGTCGTGCGCCTTGCCCCGGCCGCGATGTCCAGGATCGTCCGGCCCGGCGGTGCGATGGCGAAATCGCGGCGGTTGCCGGTGCGTTGGAACGACCCGGCATCCCCCAGGAAGGGACGCGCGATCACCCGCCCGACGCGCATCTCGTGCAGCATCGGCGCCAGGTCGCGGCAAAGCGTGATCAGGCGGTCCAGCCCGAAGCCCTCTTCATGGGCCGCGATCTGCAGCACGCTGTCGGCCGAGGTATAGCAGATGGGCCAGCCGCGTCGCAGGTGTTCCGCCCCGAAATCGTCGATCACCTGCGTGCCCGAGGCGTGGCAGTTCCCCAAGATGCCTTCCGTTCCGGCCAGTTCGCAGATGCGGGCGGTAACGTCGGGCGGAAAGGCCGGGTGGCGGTCGGGGAAATAGGTCCAGTCCCAGGGCACGGGAACGCCCGCGATCTCCCAATGCCCCGAGGGGGTATCCTTGCCGCGCGACACCTCTGTCGCGGCGCCCCAGAGGCCCTGCGGCGCCACCATCAGCCCCGGCGCCTCGGCGCCGGAGGCCAGCCGCACCGCCGCCCCCAGCCCGAGGCCCGCCAGGACGGGCATGGCCAGCGGTCGGGCCTGCGCAATATGTCCGACGGTATTGGCACCGGTGTCGGGCAGGCCGCCGTTGAAGAAGGCATCGGCATCCGGTGCGCCGCCGATGCCCACGCTGTCCATCACGATCAGGAAGGCGCGGCTCATGCGGTGATCCTGTCGCGAACCAAGGGGCCGGGTTCTGCCGGTTCACCGATCAGATAGGCTGCCTGGACGGCGGCCAGCGCCACCTCGGCGGCGGTGTCGTCGGCGGCGTGGATCATCGCCAGCGGGCGGTCCGGGCCGACGGGTTCGCCCAGCTTGGCCATCCGGTCCAGTCCCACGCGGTGGTCGATCCCTTCGCCGGCCCGCACCCGCCCGCCACCCAGGGCCAGAACCGCGTGGCCAAGCGCCGTCACGTCGATGCGCGCGACATGACCCTGGGGTGCGGGCACGGCGCGGATGACCGGGGCTGCACCCAGATGCGCGGCGGGACGGTCCAGCAGGTCGCGCGGCCCGCCCTGGGCTGCCACCATGCGGCCAAAGACCTCGGCCGCGGCGCCGCTGTCCAGTGTCGCCTCCAGCCCGTCGACCGACTGTCCCGCCAGCGCCAGGCATTCGGCCGCCAGGGCCAGCGTTAGGTCGCGCAGGGCGCCGGCTTCGCCACGCAGGACGCGGATCGCCTCGGCCACTTCCAGCGCGTTGCCGGCGCTGCGGGCCAGCGGCTGGTCCATGTCGGTGATCAGGGCCGCGGTCCGGCAGCCCGCGCCATTCGCGGTCTCGACCAGGGCACGGGCCAGACGCTCGGCGCTGTCGGGCTTTTTCAGGATCGCGCCCGAACCCGACTTGACGTCCAGAACCAGCGCATCCAGCCCCGCCGCCAGCTTCTTGGACAGGATCGACGCGGTGATCAGGTCGATCGATTCGACCGTGCCGGATTCGTCGCGGATGCCGTAAAGCCGCCGGTCGGCGGGGGCCACGTCGCCGGTGGCGGCAATGATCGCGCAGCCGACGGTGCGCACGATCCGGCGGAACTCGTCCTCGGGCTGGTCGCAGAGAAAGCCGGGGATCGCCTCCAGCTTGTCCAGCGTCCCGCCCGTATGGCCCAGTCCCCGCCCCGAGATCATCGGCACGAATACTCCACGCGCAGCCAGCAGCGGCGCCAGGACCAGGCTGACCGTGTCGCCGATCCCGCCCGAGGAATGCTTGTCCACCACCGGCCCCGACAGGTCCCATTGCAGGACATGCCCGGAATCGCGCATCGCCCGCGTCAGCGCGACGCGGCCCTTGGTCCCGACCCCCTTGGTCAGCACCGCCATTGCAAAGGCCCCGGCCTGCGCATCGCTGACCGACCCGTCGGCCAGGCCCTGCGCGATCAGCGCGGCGCCCGGTCCGTCAAGCCCGCGCCCGTCGCGCACCGCGGCAATCACCGGACGCGGGTCGGTCATGTGCGCGCCATGTGGCCCGTGTCGAAGCGGCCGGGCAGCAGGTCCCCTACGGTGGTCTGCACGCTGGCGCCATCGGTCGTGGCCATCAGGACCGGCGTGTCCCCTGCCCCGAACTCGGCCAGCTTCTGACGGCAGCCGCCGCAGGGGGTCACCGGGCTGGGGCTGTCGGCGATCACCGCGACCTCGACCAGCTGCGTCTCGCCGGCGGCGACCATGGCGGCGATGGCACCAGCCTCGGCGCAGGTGCCCTCGGGATAGGCGACGTTCTCGACATTGCAGCCGCGATAGATCGCGCCCGAGGCGCCCCGGATCGCGGCGCCGACCTTGAACTTGGAATAGGGCACATAGGCATGTTCGCGCACCTCGCGCGCCGCCTCAAGAAGGGACATGGCTTCGCCTTTCATCTGCATCACCCGTATTTCTGCGCCCCCGCGAAGGGCTGCGCAAGCCACCCTCCGCAACGGCAGGGGGAAGAACCCGGCTGTTCGCCGCCGCGCAAATGATTTAACGGTAAACCAATTCCGAAACCGGAGGGGCAGAGATGGAAGAACGCAGGCAGGACAGCGCGCGTCAGGCGGCACTGGATTATCACGAATTCCCGCGACCCGGGAAGCTGGAGATCCGCGCGACGAAGCCGATGGCCAATGGCCGCGACCTGGCCCGCGCCTATTCCCCCGGCGTCGCCGAAGCCTGCCTGGAGATCAAGGCCGACCCGACCACGGCGGCGCGCTATACCGCGCGCGGGAACCTGGTCGCGGTGGTCAGCAACGGGACCGCCGTCCTGGGATTGGGCAATATCGGCGCGCTGGCCTCCAAGCCGGTGATGGAGGGCAAGGCGGTCCTCTTCAAGAAATTCGCCAATATCGACTGCTTCGACATCGAGGTGAACCAGCCCGACCCCGAGAAGCTGGCCGAGATCGTCTGCGCGCTGGAGCCGACCTTCGGCGCGATCAACCTGGAAGACATCAAGGCGCCCGACTGCTTCATCGTCGAAAAGATCTGCCGCGAGCGGATGAACATCCCGGTCTTTCACGACGACCAGCACGGCACCGCCATCGTGGTGGGCGCCGCCGCGACGAACGCGCTCTGCATCGCCGGCAAGCGGTTCGAGGACATCAAGATCGTCTCGACCGGCGGCGGGGCGGCGGGGATCGCCTGCCTGGACATGCTGCTGAAGCTGGGCGTGCGGCGCGAGAATGTGTGGCTGTGCGACATCCACGGGCTGGTCCATGAGGGCCGGAGCGTGGACATGAACCCGCAAAAGGCCGCCTATGCCCAGGCCACCGACCTGCGCAGCCTGGGCGAGGTCATCGACGGCGCCGACCTGTTCCTGGGCCTGTCCGGCCCCGGCGTCCTGACGCCCGAGATGGTGTCGCGCATGGCGCCGCGCCCGATCATCTTCGCGCTGGCGAACCCCAACCCCGAGATCAACCCCGACCAGGTGCGCAGCGTCGCCCCCGACGCGATCATCGCCACCGGGCGCAGCGATTTTCCGAACCAGGTCAACAACGTCCTGTGCTTTCCCTTCATCTTCCGCGGCGCGCTGGACGTCGGCGCGACCACGATCAACGATGAGATGAAGATCGCCTGCATCGAGGGGATCGCGGCCCTGGCCCGCGCTACCACCGCCGCCGAGGCCGCCGCCGCCTATCGCGGCGAGACGCTGACCTTCGGCGCCGACTACCTGATCCCCAAGCCTTTCGACCCGCGCCTGGTGGGCGTCGTCAGCAGCGCTGTTGCCAAGGCCGCGATGGAAACGGGCGTCGCCACCCGGCCGCTGGACGACCTGGAAGCCTACAAGCGCAAGCTGGACAGCTCGGTCTTCCGTTCGGCGCTGATCATGCGCCCGGTCTTCGAGGCCGCCGCGACCGCCACGCGCCGCATCGTCTTTGCCGAGGGCGAGGACGAGCGCGTGCTGCGCGCCGCCAATGCCATGCTGGAGGAGACGACCGACGTTCCCATCCTGATCGGACGCCCGGATGTCATCGCCATGCGCGCCGAACGCGCCGGCCTGCCGATCCGCCCCGAGCGCGACTTCGAGATCGTGAACCCGGAAAACGACCCCCGCTATCGCGACTATTGGGAAACCTATCACGGACTGATGGCCCGGCGCGGAGTCAGTCCGGACATCGCGCGGGCAATCATGCGCACCAACACCACTGCCATCGGCGCGGTGATGGTGCACCGGAACGAGGCCGACAGCCTGATCTGCGGCACCTTCGGGCAGTACAGCTGGCACCTGCAATATGTCCGCCAGGTGCTGGCCCGCGACGGGCTGCATCCGGTGGCGGCGCTGTCGATGATCATCCTGGAGGACGGCCCGCTGTTCATCGCCGACACCCAGTGCCACAACGACCCCACGCCGCAGCAGGTGATGGAAACGGTCGAGGGTGCGGCGCGCCATGTCCGCCGCTTTGGCCTGACGCCCAAGATCGCGCTGTGCAGCCATTCGCAGTTCGGCAACACCGACAGCGATTCTGGTCGCAAGATGCGCGACGCGCTGGCCCTGCTGGATGCCCGCGAGCCCGACTTCATGTATGACGGCGAGATGCATGTGGACGCGGCGCTGGACCCCGAACTGCGCGAACGGATCTTTCCCGGGTCGCGGCTGGAGGGGGTTGCCAACGTGCTGGTCTTTGCGGGCACCGACGCGGCCTCGGGCGTGCGCAACGCGCTGAAGATGCGCGCCGGCGGGCTGGAGGTCGGGCCGATCCTGATGGGCATGGGCAACCGCGCGCATATCGTGACGCCCTCGATCACCACGCGCGGCCTGCTGAACATGAGCGTGCTGGCCGGAACCCCCGTCAACCACTACGGCTGAGGCGAATCGGCCCGGGCAGCCCAGGGTCGACACGGTTTGCAAATTCTGCAGCGCAGCAAAGTCATGTTTTGCTGCGCTTTCCCTTTGCAGAACCCGGCCGATCTGATTTGCCGAAACCTGTTAATCTTCCCCTGCCGGGGCGGTCCGCTCCCGCTAACAAGGTTGCGCCGAGCCCGGCTTCCTGCGTAACAAACCGTTATCTCGGGAGGGGATCACCATGGCATATCAAGACCTTTACGCGGCCTGGAAGGCGGACCCCGAGCGGTTCTGGACCGAAGCCGCCCAATCGATCGACTGGACCCGCCCGCCAAGCGCCGCCCATTTCGACCAAGGACCGGCGGGTGAATGGTTCGCCGACGGGCTGGTCAACACCTGCTGGAACGCCATCGACCGCCATGTCGAAGCCGGCCACGGCGACCGCATCGCGATCATCCATGACAGCCCGATGACGAACAGCGTCTCGCGTCTGACCTATGCCGAGCTTCAGGACCGCGTCGCGCGGCTGGCCGGGGTGCTGGTCGCGCGCGGGGTCGGAAAGGGCGACCGCGTCATCCTCTACATGCCGATGATCCCCGAGGCGGTGCAGGCGATGCTGGCCTGCGCCCGCATCGGCGCGATCCATTCCGTCGTCTTCGGCGGCTTTGCGGCGCATGAGCTGGCGGTGCGGATCGACGATGCCCGGCCAAAGGCGATCATCGCCGCCTCCTGCGGGCTGGAGCCGGGCCGGACCGTGGCCTACAAGCCGCTGATGGACCGTGCCATCGACGAGGCGCGCCACAAGCCCGACTTCTGCATCGTCTTCCAGCGCTCCGAATGCGAGGCGGCGATGACCCCCGGCCGCGATCTGGACTGGGCCGAGGCGACAGCCGCCGCCACCCCCGCCCCCTGCGTCCCGGTCGAGGGGAACCACCCAGCCTATATCCTCTACACTTCGGGGACGACCGGCCAGCCCAAGGGCGTCGTGCGCCACACGGCCGGGCACCTGGTCGCCCTGGCCTGGAGCGTGCGCAACATCTACGACATCGGCGCCGGGGACGTCTTCTGGGTGGCCTCGGACGTGGGCTGGGTCGTGGGCCACAGCTACATCGTCTATGGACCATTGGTGGCGGGCGCGACCACGGTGGTCTTTGAAGGCAAACCCGTGGGCACGCCGGATGCCGGCACCTTCTGGCGCGTCATCGCCGATCACGGGGTCAAAAGCTTCTTCACCGCGCCCACCGCCATCCGCGCCGTCAAGCGCGAGGACCCGTCAGGCGCCCTGGTCGGCCAATACGACCTCTCCAGCCTGAAAGCGGTGTTCCTGGCCGGAGAGCGCGCCGACCCCGACACGATCACCTGGACCGAGGATCGGCTGAAGGTTCCGGTCATCGACCACTGGTGGCAGACCGAAACGGGCTGGGCCATCGCGGCCAACCCCCTGGGCGTCGGCCTGCTGCCGATCAAGAAGGGCAGCCCCTCGCTGCCGATGCCGGGCTATGACGTGCAGGTGCTGGACGAGGCGGGCCATCCGGTGCCCGCCGGCACCCTGGGCGCCATCGCGATCAAGCTGCCCCTGCCGCCCGGAACCCTGCCGACGCTATGGAATGCCGAAGAGCGCTTTCGCAAATCCTATCTGGACCATTTCCCGGGCTATTACGAGACCGGCGACGCGGGCTATATCGACGAGGACGGCTATGTCTATATCATGGCCCGCACCGACGACGTGATCAACGTGGCCGGCCACCGCCTCTCCACCGGCGGGATGGAGGAGGTCCTGGCCTCGCATCCGGCAGTGGCGGAATGCGCGGTGATCGGCGTGGCCGACGCGCTGAAGGGCCAGGCGCCGCTTGGCCTCCTGTGCCTGAAGAAGGGGGTCGAAACCGATCACGCGCAGGTCGCGGCCGAGGTCGTGCGCATGGTCCGCGACCGGATCGGCCCCGTCGCCGCCTTCAAAACCGCCTGCGTGGTCGAGAGGCTGCCCAAGACGCGGTCGGGCAAGATCCTGCGCGCCACCATGGCAAGGATCGCGGATGGCGAAGAGGTCAAGACCCCCGCCACCATCGACGACCCCGCCATCCTGGACGAGATCCGGGTGGCCCTGGCAGGCGTCGGCTACCCCGTCAGGACCTGATCGCGCGGGGGCCCTCAGCGGCCCCCGCAGGTCACGCCCTCAGTCGAAGCTGGCGCCAAGCCGCGTCATCAGCGGCACGAAGTCGGGGAAAGAGGTCGTGATCGGCCCTGCATCGTCGATGCCGACCGGGTTTTCCGCAGCCAGCCCCAGGATCAGGAAGGACATGGCGATGCGGTGGTCCAGATGGGTCACCGCGCTGCCGCCGCCCGGAACCTGCGGCATGCCGTGGACGGTCATGCTGTCGCGCGTCTCCTCGACCCGGACGCCATTGGCCTCCAGACCGCGGGCCATCGCATCAATGCGGTCGCTTTCCTTCACGCGCAGCTCGGCCACCCCGTTCATGACGGTCGCGCCTTCGGCAAAGGCCGCGATGACCGACAGGATGGGGAATTCGTCGATCATGCTGGCGGCGCGTTCGGCCGGGACGCTGACGCCCTTCAGCCGGCTGTGCCGCACCAGCAGGTCGGCCACGGGCTCGCCGCCCTCCTCGTGCGGGTTCTGGAAGGTGATGTCCGCGCCCATCTCCTGCAGGGTCACGTAAAGGCCGTCGCGCGTTGGATTGCGGCTGACACCCGGCACGCGGATCTCGGACCCCGGCACGATCAGCGCGGCGGCCACCGAAAAGCCCGCGCTGGACGGATCGCGCGGCACGGCCACGGGCTGGGCGCGCAGCTCGGGGCGGCCGGTCAGCGTGACGCGGTGGCCCTCGGGCGTCGTCTCGCTGCGGACCTGGGCGCCAAAGCCCGCCAGCATGCGTTCGGAATGGTCGCGGGTGGGCTCGGGCTCGATCACCACGGTGTCGCCGGGCACGTTCAGCCCGGCCAGCAGCAGCGCCGACTTGATCTGTGCGCTGGCGACGGGGGTGCGATAGGTCAGCGGAACGGGATCGGTCGCGCCTTCGATGGTGATCGGCAGACGGTCGCCGTCCCGCGCGGTGATCCGGGCGCCGAATTGCGACAGCGGGTCGGTCACGCGCGCCATCGGGCGGCGCGACAGGCTGGCATCGCCGGTGAAGGTCGCGGTGATCGGCGTCGTGGCCATGGCCCCCATGATCAGCCGCACGCCGGTGCCGGAATTGCCGCAGTCGATCACCCCCTCGGGCGAACGAAAGCCGCCGACGCCGACGCCGTGCACGGACCATTCGCCGGGGCCGTGACGGGTCACCTGTGCGCCAAAGGCCGCCATCGCCTTGGCGGTGTCCAGCACGTCCTGGCCCTCCAGCAGGCCGGTGATCCGGGTTTCGCCCACGGCCATCGCGCCAAGGATCAGCGCCCTGTGACTGATCGACTTGTCGCCCGGCACCAATGCCTCGCCCGTCAACGGGCCGCTGCGGCGAGAGGACATCGGACGGGGTTCGGCGGAATGCGACATGGGGCTACCTCGTGATTGCGCGGGTCTTTTATCCTGCCCCACCCCCCGCTGCCACCACCTTCTTGAGGCCGGACCGGCCCGCCCTTACAAGGGGCCAACGAAGGAGATCCCGATGCAGGAACTGGACCAGCTGCGCGCCCTGGGCGAGCCCGAGCGCGCCGCGCGACTTGCCGCCCGCCACAAGACCGGGCGCGAGACCCTGGGCGTCACCCCCGCCGACCTGGATGCCGCCGTCGCGGGCTGGCGCGAAGCGCTGGATGTCGAGGGACGCCTGGCCTTGGCCCGCGCGCTGTGGGACAGCGACATCCACGAGGCGCGCCTGGCGGCCGCCCGGCTGCTGGTCCAGGCGCGGATGCGGCCCGACGCGGGCGCGTGGCAGGCCATCCTGGACTGGGCCCCGCAGATCGACGGCGCCGAGATCGCAGATGCGGTCATGGCCGCCGCGTCCCGCCGTCTGCTGGCGGACCCGTCCCGCCTGGACCAGATCGAGCCTTGGCTGGACAGCAACAACCCCTGGCTGCGCCGGTCCCTGATGATCGCGACCCTGCGTTGGGCCAAGATGAACCACCCCAAGCCCGCCGATCTGGAACACCGCGAGCGGATCCTGGACTGGGCCCACCGGCTGGCCTTTGACCGGAACGGCGCGGTGCGCCAGGCGGTGGAAACCTGGCTGCGTGACCTGGGCCGCCACGATGCCGCCCGGGCGGCCGAATGGCAGACGGCACAGGCCGCAATGCCTGCCCAGGACGCCGCTGAAGCGGACCCCCAGCAGGCGGACGGGGCCGACCCCGACCTGTCTGACCCCGACCTGCCCGATGACGGGCAGCCCGATCAGGAGCGGTAAACCTCCAGCGTCGGCAGGTCGGTCAGCGGCACGCCCAGCAGCTGCAGCGCGGGCAGCGACACTTGGCTGCCGCTGCCGCTGCCGCTCAGGGGGCGCAGCTCGACCTTGGCGGACTTGCCCGTGGCCGGGTTCACGATGCGGCCCATGGCCGTTTCCTTGACCAGCGGCGTCTTGATCCAGAACCCCCCCTCGGACGGGTTGCCAAGCGAGCCGATCGTGGTGCCCAGCCTGGTCTCGCCACCGCTGACGGGGGCCTGGGCTGCGGCGGCGCGCTGTTGGGGCGTCGTCGTGTCCAGCTGCGCCGGGGTCGCCCGGGCGGCCGGGCGCGGGGCCGGCGCGCGGGTGATGGCCGTGGCGGCCGCGGTCTGCGCGGGCGTGGCGGTCGGCTGCGTTGCCGCGGCCGGGCGTTCGGTCTGCGCCATCTGCGTGCAGCCGGCCAGCGTCAGGCCGAGGGCGGTCGTGGCCGCAACAAGGGGGATCAAGCGCATCTGCGTCTCCTGCAAGGTCATTTGCATCAGCTTATCCGCCGGGCGTCGGAAAGGTCCACTGGCGCTTGTGTGATCGCGCGGCTTGTGAGCGGGCGCCCGCGCGCCTAGATTAACGGCATGGACAGCCAAGCCCCCCTCATCGACCCCTTCGCCCGCCCGATCAGCTATCTGCGGGTCTCGGTCACCGACCGCTGCGATTTCCGCTGCGTCTATTGCATGTCCGAACACATGCAGTTCCTGCCCAAGGCCGAGCTGCTGACGCTGGAGGAGCTGGACCGCCTGTCCACCGCCTTTGTGCAGCTGGGCGTGCGCAAGCTGCGCATCACCGGGGGCGAACCGCTGGTCCGTCGCGGGATCATGGGCTTCTTCCGCCGCGCCTCGCGTCATCTGGGACAGGGCCTGGACGAACTGACGCTGACCACGAACGGCAGCCAGTTGACCCGCCATGCCGCCGAACTGGCCGATTGCGGCGTGCGCCGCGTGAATGTCTCGCTGGACACGCTGGACCCCGACAGGTTCGCGCAGATCACCCGCTGGGGCCGCCTGCCCCAGGTTCTGGACGGGATCCGGGCGGCCAAGGACGCGGGCCTGCGGGTCAAGATCAATGTCGTGGCGCTGAAGGGCGTCAATGACAGCGAATTGTTCGACCTCGTGCAATGGTGCGGGGACGAGGGGCATGACCTGACCTTCATCGAGGTCATGCCGATGGGCGATCTGGGCAATGAGGACCGGCTGGACCAGTACTGGCCCCTGTCGGACCTGCGCGACCGGCTGGCCGAGCGATTCACGCTGATCAACCTGGCCGAACGCACCGGCGGACCAGCCCGTTATGTGCAGCTGGCCCAGACCGGGCAGAAGATCGGCTTCATCACCCCCTTGACCCACAACTTCTGCGAAAGCTGCAACCGTGTTCGCGTCACCTGCACGGGCGAGCTGTTCATGTGCCTGGGCCAGGAGGACCGCGCCGACCTGCGCGCGCCCCTGCGCGCCAGCGCCGATGACGAGCCCCTGCGCCAGGCGATCCGCGCCGCCATCGCGCGCAAGCCCAAGGGCCACGACTTCGACTATTCCCGACAGAAGGTCGACGGCCAGATGACCCGCCACATGAGCCATACGGGCGGCTGACGCCCGGCTTCTTCCTTGCCGAAATACCCTCGGGGGTGCAGGGGGCAGACGGCCCCCTGCGGCCTGCGGACCAGCGCTATTCGGCTGCCTCGGCTGCCGCCGCTTCTGTTTCCAGAACCTCGGCCCGTTTCTCGACCAGTTCGACGATGTGGTCGATCATCTGCTCGTTCGACATCTTGTGGCTCTGGCGCCCGGCCATGTAGACCATGCCGCTGCCCGCCCCGCCGCCGGTAAAGCCGATATCGGTCATCAGCGCCTCGCCGGGGCCGTTCACCACGCAGCCGATGATCGACAGACTCATCGGCGTCTTGATGTGCTCCAGCCGCTTTTCCAGCGCCTCGACCGTCCTGATCACGTCGAAACCCTGGCGTGCGCAGCTGGGACAGCTGATGATCTGGACGCCGCGCGTGCGCAGGCCAAGCGACTTGAGGATCTCGAACCCGACCTTGACCTCCTCGACCGGATCGGCGGACAGGCTGACGCGGATCGTGTCACCGATCCCGGCCCAGAGCAGGTTTCCCAGGCCTACGGCCGATTTCACTGTGCCGCCGACAAAGCCGCCGGCTTCGGTGATGCCCAGGTGGATCGGCGCATCCGTCACCTCGGCCAGCTGCTGATAGGCCGCCGCCGACAGGAACACGTCGCTGGCCTTCACGCTGATCTTGAATTCGTGGAAATCATTGTCCTGCAGGATCTTGATATGGTCCAGGCCCGATTCCACCATCGCGTCCGGGCAGGGTTCTCCGTATTTCTCCAGCAGGTGCTTTTCCAGGCTGCCGGCATTCACCCCGATGCGGATGGAACAACCGTGGTCCTTGGCGGCGCGGATCACCTCGCGCACCCGGCTTTCGTCGCCGATATTGCCCGGGTTGATGCGCAGGCAGGCGGCGCCCGCCTCGGCCGCCTCGATGGCGCGCTTGTAGTGGAAATGGATGTCCGCCACGATCGGCACCGGGCTTTCGCGACAGATCTCGCGCAGCGCGCGGGTCGTCTCCTGGTCGGGGGCGCTGATGCGCACGATGTCCGCGCCCGCATCGGCCGCCCGGATCACCTGGTCCAGCGTGGCGCGCACGTCATGGCCGTTCGTGTTTGTCATCGTCTGCACGCTGATCGGCGCATCGCCGCCGACAGGCACGCGGCCCACCATGATCTGGCGGGATTTCCGGCGCTCGATGTTGCGCCAGGGACGGATCGGGTTCAGCGACATGCAGGCAGCCTCCGGGGGTTCGTCCTTCAGATAGGCCATGAGACCGGCTTCGACAACCGGCCCCTCGTGGCATGGCGTCAGCGCAGCGGGCGTTGCAGGGCCGTCAGCGCGGTTCCCAGGCAGTCGCGCGGCAGCATGACCAGCATCGGCCCCTCCATGCGCAGCGTGACGAGGCCCGTTGCCCGGTTAGAGGTGCCGACGCGGCCGCCCGGCGCGAATGCAATCCCCTCGATCGGCCATTCCAGCCCGGTGCTGGTGCCCTGCGCGGGCCCCATCGGATACAGAGACACCCGCGTTCCCGGCATCAGCGGCAGCATCAGGCGCGGCGGGCAGGCAAAGATCACGTCGTCCGAGGCCAGCATCACCACGCAGGGCGCCTGCGGCTGCACCATCGCCGTCAGCGCCGCCAGCGTGTGGTCCAGCCGCAGCCCGGCAAAGCCCACCGCCATCACCACCGGCGCGTCGATCCGGCTGAGGCACTTGACGAAATCGGTGCTGTCCTGTTCGGCCACATGCATGACCCGGGATGCAGGGATCCGACGGCGCGCCGAATGCGAGATGCTGTCCAGATCCCCGATGACCCAGTCCGGCGCCCGGCCAAGCGCCAGGGCCTGGTCCGCCCCCCCATCGGCCGCGACCAGAACCGGGGCCACGCCCAGGGCCTGGGTCAGGTCAGCATCGCTGACGGCACCCCCGCCGATGACGGTGACGCCCTGGCGATCCCGGACCGGCCGGGGCGTCATTCGCCCTTGCCGACGCCGCGAAAGACCCGCTTGAAGGGCATCGCCCAGAGGATGCCCAGCAGAAGATAGATCACCACCTCGACCCAGATCGGCTGCCGGCCGAAGCGTCCGTCCAGCCAGTTCATCAGCGACACCGCCACGATCACATAGACCGGCATCAGCACCAGCAGGATCAGGATCGAAAGTCTTTTACGGCTCTTCAGGTCCAAGATGTGCTCCTGCGGGGTAGACGTGCCAAGATATGCCGCGACCGGACCGGCCGCGGCAGGGGCGGATCAATCCGCGAAGGGATCGGTCACCAAGATGGTGTCGTCGCGCTCGGGGCTGGTCGACAGCATCGCGACGGGGCACTGGATCAGCTCCTCGACCCGGCGCACATACTTGATCGCGGCGGCGGGCAGCTCGGCCCAGCTGCGCGCGCCGGCGGTCGATTCCTGCCAGCCGTCCATCTCCTCGTAGATGGGGGTCACCTTGGCCTGAAGGGCGGCGGCGGTGGGCAGGTAGTCGTATTTCACGCCGTCGATCTCGTAGCCGGTGCAGATCTTCAGCGTCTCGAACCCGTCCAGCACGTCCAGCTTGGTCAGGGCGATGCCGTTCACGCCGCTGATGGCGCAGGTCTGGCGCACCAGGACCGCGTCGAACCAGCCGCAGCGGCGCTTGCGCCCCGTGACGGTGCCGAATTCGTGCCCCCGCTCGCCAAGCCGCTGGCCGTCACCATCGTGAAGCTCGGTCGGGAACGGGCCTTCGCCCACCCGGGTCGTATAGGCCTTGACGATGCCCAGCACAAAGCCGATGGCGCCCGGCCCCATGCCGGTCCCCGAGGCGGCGGCGCCCGAGGTCGTCGTGGAGGAGGTCACATAGGGATAGGTCCCGAAGTCGATGTCCAGCAGGCTACCCTGCGCGCCCTCGAACAGGATGCGCTTTCCGGCCTTGCGGGCATCGGCCATGATCTTCCAGACGGGCTGGGCATAGGGCAGCAGCTTGGGCGCGATCTCCAGCAGCTTGGCCTTCAGCTCGGCGCGGTCGATGGGCGTGGCACCCAGCCCGCTGCGCAGCGCGTCGTGATGGGCCAGAAGGCGGTCGAGGCGGCTGTCCAGCGTCTCCTCGTCGGCCAGGTCGGCGACGCGGATCGTGCGGCGGCCGACCTTGTCCTCATAGGCGGGGCCGATGCCGCGGCCGGTGGTGCCGATCTTGGCCTTGCCGGCGGCCTCCTCGCGCAGCTTGTCCAGATCCTGGTGCAGCGGCAGGATCAGCGGGGTGTTTTCCGCGATCATCAGGTTTTCGGTCGAGATCCTGACCCCCTGCCCCGCCAGCTTGTCGATTTCCGCAAACAGCGACCAGGGGTCCAGTACCACGCCATTGCCGATCACGGCCAGCTTGTTCTCGCGCACGATCCCCGAGGGCAGCAGCGACAGCTTGAACACCTTGTCGCCGATGACCAGCGTGTGGCCGGCATTGTGACCGCCCTGAAAGCGCGCGATCACATCGGCGCGTTCGGAAAGCCAGTCGACGATCTTGCCCTTGCCCTCGTCGCCCCACTGGGCTCCGACAACCACAACATTGGCCATGAGCGATCCTTTTCGTTGTCCGAAGTTCTTTTCGTCCCGCCTCTAGCGCATCGCGCCCGGCGGGGAAAGCGGCTTTGTCGGGACGCGGCGGCCGTCGGCCCCCGGAACGGCCGGCGCCGTCCTGCGGCCCAAGGAGGGTATTTCGGCAACGAAGAAGCCGCGTGGCCTCAGTAATGCGGCGGGCGCTGGTCGGCGATGGCCACGCTGCCGGCGGCGTCGGCCTGGCGTTCGGCCTCGGCCAGCAACAGCTGGTCCAGGCGGCGGGTGACGCGGGCCAGGTCGCGGTCCTGGCGGGCGATGACCTCGGACAGGTCCTCGGTCACGCGGGTCAGATGCGCCACCGTTTCCTCGAGCTGTCGAAGCCGGTCGCCCTGCTGCTTGTCCATGTGCTTGCCTTCCGTTACAGCGGCGCCTGGATATGGCCCTCAAAAGGCACGAGACACCATGGCAAAAGATCAAAAGAAACAGCCCCGGCCCAAGGCCGAGACGCCCAAGGGCTTTCGCGACTATTTCGGCGCGGACGTGACCGAACGCAAGGCCATGCTGGACCGCATCGCCGGGATCTATCACCGCCATGGGTTTGACCCGCTGGAAACCAGCGCCGTCGAGACGGTCGAGGCCCTGGGCAAGTTCCTGCCCGACGTGGACCGCCCCAATGCCGGCGTCTTTGCCTGGCAGGAGGAGGCAGTCCCGGGCGGCGGTTCGGGCGACTGGCTGGCGCTGCGCTATGACCTGACGGCGCCTTTGGCGCGTGTCGCGGCGCAGTTCAGGAACGACCTGCCGACCCCCTATCGCCGCTATGCGATGGGGCCGGTCTGGCGCAATGAAAAGCCGGGTCCCGGGCGATTCCGGCAGTTCTATCAATGCGATGCGGATACGGTCGGCTCGGCCTCGGTCGCGGCGGATGCCGAGATCTGCGGGATGCTGGCCGACGCGCTGGAGGGCGTGGGCATCGCGCGCGGCGACTACCTGGTGCGCATCAACAACCGCAAGGTCCTGAACGGCGTGCTGGAGGCGGCGGATGTGGCGGAGGGCCAGGCCGACGACGTGCTGCGCACCATCGATAAGTTCGACAAGGTCGGACGCGACGGGGTCCTGGCCCTTCTGACCACCGGGCGGCGCGACGACAGCGGCGCGCAGATCGACGGCGTCGGCCTGTCCGAGACGCAGGCGGCGCCCGTGCTGGCCTTCCTGACCTCCAAGGGATCTGACAACGCGGCGACCCTGGACAACCTGGCGGCGGCCGTGGGCTCTTCGGAGATCGGCGCCGAAGGGGTGGAGGAGCTGCGCCAGATCGCCGCGATGCTGGCCGCGATGGGCGTGGCCGAGGATCGGGCCGTCATCGACCCCTCGGTCGTTCGGGGCCTGGGCTATTACACCGGCCCGGTCTTCGAGGCCGAGCTGACCTTTGAGATCCTGGACGAAAAGGGCCGGAAGCGGCAGTTCGGATCGGTGGCGGGCGGCGGTCGCTATGACGGGCTGGTCGAACGCTTTACCGGCCAGAAGGTCCCGGCGACCGGCGTCAGCATCGGCGTCGATCGCCTGCTGGCCGCGCTGCGCGCCAAGGGGCTGGCAGGAACGCAGGACGCGGGGCCGGTGGTCGTGACCGTGATGGACCGCGACCGCATGGCCGATTACCAGGCCATGGCCGCCGAACTGCGCGCCGCAGGCATCCGGGCCGAGGTCTATCTGGGCAACCCTAAGAACTTCGGCAACCAGCTGAAATATGCGGACAAGCGTGCCGCCCCGGTCGCGATCATCCAGGGCGGGGACGAGGCCGAACGCGGCGTCGTGCAGGTCAAGGACCTGGTCCTGGGCGCCCGGATCGCGGCCGAGGCCTCGTTGGACGAGTGGAAGTCCCAGCCCGCCCAGACCGAGGTGCCGCGTGCCGACCTGGTGGCCGAAGTGCGGCGGATCCTCGGATGATCCCCAAGCAGGAGAAGCAGGCCGTGGGCCAGCGGCTGCTGGCCGAATTCCGCGCCGCCGGCGCCGTCGAGGTCGCCCCCGACATCCTGCTGCCGGCCGAAAGCCTGCTGGATCTTTACGGCGAGGACATCCGCGCCCGCGCCTACGTGACCAGCGACCCGATCCGGGGCGAAATGATGCTGCGCCCCGATTTTACGGTCCCCGTGGTCCAGGCGCATATGTCGAACGGGGCCGAACCCGCGCGCTACTGCTATCTGGGCGAGGTTTTCCGCAAGCAGGACATGGGCGAGACCCGCCCCGCCAACCCGCGCGACAACGAATACCTGCAATGCGGCTTCGAGCTGTTCAGCCGCGATCCCGGCGCCGATGCCGAGGTCTTTGCACTGTTCCACCGGGCCCTGGCACCCCTGGATTTGCAGGCCGAGATCGGCGACATGGGGCTGCTGCTGGATGCCGTCGCGGGCCTGCCGCTGACGCAGGCGCGGGCCGAGGCGCTGATGCACCACATCTGGCGGCCCGGCCGCTTTGCCCGGCTGCTGGCGCGGTTTTCGGCCCCCGCGGTCGCGCGCGATTTTCCCGCTGGCACGGGTGCCTGGTCGGGGCTGCGTTCGGATGCCGAGATGACGCGCCGGATCGCGCGGCTTCAGGCCGATGCGGCCGTCGCGCCCCTGTCGCCCATCTGGACCGAGCGGCTGGACCGCCTCTTCGCGCTGCGGGCCCCCGCGCCCGAAGCCCTGCCGGCCCTGCGCGACCTGGCCGCCGACATGCCCGCCATCGCGGATGCCGTGACCCGGATCGAGGCGCGGCTGCAGGCGATCGCGGCGCAGGGGATCGACCTGTCCCGCGTCATCTTTGACGCCAGCCATGGTCGCGCCACGCTGGAATATTACGACGGCTTCACGTTCAGCTTCCAGGCCGGGCGGCAGGGCTGGCCGCCGGTCGCCTCGGGCGGGCGCTATGACGCGCTGACCCGCGTGCTGGGCAAGGGCCGCGAGATCCCCGCGGTGGGCGGCATCCTGCGCCCGGGCCTTGTCGCAGAACTGGAGGGCGCGCGATGATCCGCCTTGGCGTGCCGTCCAAGGGGCGGCTGATGGAACAGACCTTCGACTGGTTCGCCGCCCGCGGCGTGCGCCTGTCGCGCAGCGGGTCGGACCGCGAATATGCGGGTCGGGTCGAGGGCGCCGAGGGCGTGCAGCTGGTCCTGCTGTCGGCCGGAGAGATCCCGCGCGAACTGGCCGCCGGCCGGATCGAGCTGGGCGTGACCGGCACCGACCTGGTGCGGGAAAAGCTGGCCGGTTGGTCGTCGGACCTGATCGAACTGGCGCCAATGGGCTTTGGCCATGCTGACCTGATCCTGGCGGTGCCCGATTGTTGGCGCGACTGTCGCGACCTGGACGATTTCGCGGCCATCGCGCGGGATTTCCGGGCCGAGCACGGATTTCGCCTGCGCATCGCCACCAAGTATCACCGCCTGGTCCGAGCCTGGCTGGCCGCGCATGAGGTTGCCGATTACCAGCTGGTCGACAGCCAAGGCGCGACCGAGGGCACGGTGGCGAACCTGACCGCCGAGGCCATTGCCGACATCACCTCGTCGGGCGAGACGCTGCGCGCCAACAACCTGCGCATCCTGGACGAGGACCCGATCCTGCGGTCGCAGGCGACGCTGTTCGCCAACCGCGCCGCGATGGGGCCGCAGGTCCAGGCCCTGGCGGCGCAATTGCAGATCGCCCTGCCCTGAGCCTCCTGCCTGTCAGGGCCCGTCACGGGTCCTGGCGGGGTTGGTCGTCCCACCGATCCGACAGCACCCGTTGGCTGTCGCCCTTGGGGTCCTCGAACTGGCTGTTCCGCAACGCCCAGATGAAGGCGCCAAGGCCGGCGGCCCCCAGCCCAAGCGACACGGGAATGAGGATGGTCAGGATTTCCATCAGCGGGTCTTTCCGGACAGGCGCAAGGCGTTCAGGGTGACGGTGATCGAACTGGTGGACATGGCCAGCGCGGCGATCAGCGGCGTCGCGAAACCCGCCAGCGCGATGGGCACCGCCAGCACGTTGTAGCCGAACGAGATGGCAAAGTTCTCACGGATGCGCCGGGTGGCGCAGCGGGCGATCACCAGCGCCTCGGCCACCGGGGCCAGATCCTGACCCGTCAGCACCATGTCGCTGGCCACCCGCGCCGCGTCCAGCGCCGAGGCCGGAGAGATCGAGGCATGGGCCCGCGCCAGCGCCGCCGTGTCGTTCAGCCCGTCGCCCACCATCAGGACGCGGGCACCCCCTTCGGCCAGGCGGCCGACATGGTCGGCCTTTTCGGTGGGGCTGACGCCAGCATGCCATTCGGTGATGCCCAACTGGCGCGCCAGCGCTGCGACCGGGGCCGCGCGATCGCCCGACAGCAGGATCACCCGCCGCCCGTCGACGTGCAGATCCGCGATGCAATCTTCAGCCCCCGGACGCAGGCGGTCGGTGAAATCCAGGCGCAGGGGCGGCTGCCCTTCGATGCCCAGCCAGCTGGACAGGGTGGCCGCATCGTCGCGATCCGCCGCGCCCAGCCAGTCGCCGCGCCCAAGCCGCACCAGCCGGCCCAGCCAGAGACCCGAAACGCCCTGCCCCGGCCGTTCGGTCAGTTGGTCCAGCACCGCCGCCGGCGTGTCGGCCAGCGCCTCGGCCAGGGCGCGCGACAGCGGGTGGGAGGATGCCTCGGCCAGCGCCCGGGCGACGGGGCGCAGGTCGGGCGGGATGGCGCCTGCATCGACCAGGCGCGGCTGGCCCATGGTCAGGGTGCCGGTCTTGTCGAAGACCACGGTATCGACCTCGGCCAGCCGCTCCAGCGCGGTGCCGTCCTTGATCAGCAGGCCGCGCCGGAACAGCCGCCCCGAGGCCGCCGTCGCGACCGCCGGCACCGCCAGCCCAAGCGCGCAGGGGCAGGTGATGATCAGCACCGCCGCCGCGATGTTCACCGCCAGCCGCAGGTCGCCCGTGGCCCAGAACCAGCCCAGGAAACTGCTGAAGGCCAGCAGGTGCACGGCCGGGGAATAGCCCCGCGCCGCACGTTCCGCCAGGGACGTATAGCGGCCCCGCGCGCTTTCGGCGGCCTCGACCAGCGCGGTCAGCCGCGCAAGCGAGCTGTCCTGCCCGGCCGCGGTGACGCGCAGCACCAGCGGCCCGGTCAGGTTCACCTCACCCGCCGACAGCGCCAGGCCCGGCGCGGCAGGCACGGGCAGCGTCTCACCGGTCAGCAGGGCGCGGTCGATCTCGGACGCGCCTTCGGTGATCACCCCGTCGGCCGGGATGCGCCCGCCCGGACGCACGCGGATCAGATCGCCGGGGCGCAGGTCGGCGACGGCCACCACCGCTTCGGTGCCGTTGCGCAGCAGGGTGGCGCGCGGCACCTCCAGCGCGGTCAGTTCGGCCGCGGCGGATCGGGCGATGGCGCGGGTCCGGTGGTCCAGGTAGCGCCCGATCAGCAGGAAAAAGCACAGCATCACGGCCGCGTCGAAATAGGCGTGATGCCCCGAATGCACCGTCTCGAAGACGCTGATCGCCGAAGCCAGCACCAGCGCCAGCGAGATGGGCACGTCCATCCCCAGCCGCCGCGCGCGCAGCGAGGCCCATGCGCTGGCAAAGAAGGGCTGACCCGCGAAGGCCACTGTGGGCAGCGCGATGGCGCCGCTGATCCAGTGGAACAGGTCCCGCGTGGCGGCCTCGGCCCCCGACCAGACCGCGACCGACAGGATCATGATGTTCATCATCGCGAATCCCGACACGCCGATGCGCATCAGCAGGTCGCGCCCCGCGCGGTCGGCGGCGGTGGCCGACAGGGCCTGCGGGTCCAGCTCGTGCGCCTCATAGCCGATGCCTGCCAGGACCGGGATCAGGTCTTCGGCCGTCAGGCCGGGCGCGTCGACGGTGACACGGCGCAGGGTCAGGTTCACCCGCGCGCCCCGCACGCCCGGATGGGCGGTCAGGGCGCGTTCCACATCGGTGATGCAGAGCGCGCAATGCGCCGCCGGCAGCGACAGGATCAGGCTGGCGGGACGCGCAGCCTCGGCCCGCTCGGCCAGGCGCTGCGCCAGGGGCGCCGCGTCGCAGGCGGGACAGGCCCCCAGGCGCGGCTGGTATCCGGCAGAGGCGGTCAGGTCGGCCATGGCGTCAGTTCCCCAGATGCAGCGGCAGGCGCTGGCGAAAGGCGGTGCCGTCGGCGGCGGCGGCGCTCAGGTCGGCATTCCAGTTGCCGGGCGCCAGGTCGGCGGTGACGCGCCACTGGCCCGGCCCTTCGGGGACAAGGCGGGGCTGCTGGTCGGCGCGCTGATGGGTGGGTCGGCGCAGCATCAGCTGCAGCGCGCCGGGCGCCACGGCCGCGCCCGCCCCGTCGCGCAGGCTCAGCATCAGGTGGTCGCCCTCCACGCGCAGATCGGCGTGCCAGTCCAGCCGCTGCTGCGCGTCGCGATCGGCCTGGAAATGCTGCGACGCGATATAGGAGCTGCGCGTCTCGACGCCGGGAAAGCTGCTGATCGCGCTATAGGCCATCACCAGGTTCACGGCGATGATCGTGCCGAAGGCGGCCAGGGTGATGGCCAGCACATGGACGCCCTTGAGTTCGCCTTTCATCGTGCGGTTTCCTTTCCGTGGAAGACGGTGTCGATGCGCGTACGGGCCTGCCCGTCGATCTGGGCGGCGGTCAGCACGATCTGGCTGCTTTCGATCCCCGCCATGTCGGAACCGGCCGGCGCCGTCAGGTAGAGGCGCTGCGTCAGGGTCTGGTCGGGCGCGACGGTGATCTGCCGCGCGGGCTCGCCCTCGACCGACAGGATCAGTTGGCCCGGCGCCTCGACGCCCAGCTGGAATGTCACGGCCTCGTGCTGCTTGTTGCGCAGGCGCAGCTCATAGCTGTTGCGGATCGCGCCGTCCGACAGCGTGACATAGAGCGGGTTGCGGACAGGGGTCACGTTCATGTCCACCTCGGACCGCATCACCAGCGCCAGCGACAGCAGCACCCCGATGGCCGCCCACATGGTGAAATACAGCAGCGTCCGGGGCCGCAGCACATGGGCCCAGACCGACCGGGGCGCGGCGCCCGTGCGCTCGGCCTCCTCGTCGCGCAGCGCCATGTAGCCGATCAGGCCGCGCGGCTTGCCGGTGCGGTCCATGATCTCGTCGCAGGCATCGATGCACAGGGCGCAGGTGATGCATTCCAGCTGCTGGCCGTCGCGGATGTCGATGCCCATGGGGCAGACGTTCACGCAGGCCATGCAGTCGATGCAGTCCCCCTTGGGCGCGACGGCGGGCACCGCCGCCGGTTTCGCCGCCGCCTTGCCGCGCGGCTCTCCGCGCCAGTCGCGATAGGCGACGGTCAGCGTGTCCTCGTCCATCATCGCGGCCTGGATGCGCGGCCAGGGGCAGGCATAGATGCAGATCTGTTCGCGGGCAAAGCCGCCAAAGGCGAAGGTGGTGGCGGTCAGGATGGCGATGGTGACCCAGGCCGCCGGGTGGGCATTCAGCGTCACCAGGTCGCGCGCCAGCGTCGGCGCATCGGTGAAATAGAAGACCCAGGCCCCCCCGGTCAGCAGCGCGATCACGAGCCAAGCCGCCCATTTGGTCAGCCGCAGCCGCGCCTTCGTCAGGTCCCAGCCCTGCCGGTGCAGGCGGATGCGGTTGTTGCGGTCGCCCTCGATCCAGCGTTCGACCAGAATGAAGAGGTCGGTCCAGACCGTCTGCGGGCAGGCATAGCCGCACCAGACCCGCCCAAGCGCCGAGGTGAACAGGAACAGCCCCAGCCCCGCCATGACCAGAAGCCCCGCAACGATGTAGAATTCGTGCGGCCAGATCTCGATCCAGAAAAAGAAAAAGCGGCGGTTGGCCAGGTCCACCAGCACCGCCTGGTCCGGCATGAGGCTGCCGCGATCCCAGCGAATCCAGGGCGTGACGTAGTAGATCAGCAGCGTCACTGCCATCACGACCCATTTCAGGTTGCGAAACCGGCCGCTGACCCGCTTGGGAAAGATCGGCTCGCGCGAGGCATAAAGGCTGGGCTGATCCAGCTGGGGGGTGGACATGGAAAGGCTCCTGTTGCGCGCCCCGGGTCTAGACCCGAGGCCGCCCAACGTCCTTGACCTGAGTCAAACGCCGGCCCGCCCGCCTGCGGCGCGCCGCCGCAGCCCCTAGAACAGCAGACCGGCCGAGATGACCGCGATCAGCGCCCCCGCCCCCAGCTGCATCGCGCCGGGCAGCCAGCGCGCGGCCTGCGCCCAGGGACCGGTAGCGGGCATCATGGCAAAGCTGCCCCGCCGTGCCCAGACCGCCAGGCCCGCGACGCCCAGGGTGACAAAGGCGGTCCCCAAGCCCATCGCCACGGTCCCCAGCACGCCCATGCCAAAGATCCCCATCCGCCATGTCAGCAGCAAAAGGAACATGGCCCCCGTGCAAGGCCGCGCCGCGATGCTGCCGATGACCAGCACCGCATCCCGCAGCGACCGGGTCTGCGCGACCTGCGCGGGCGTCGGCCCATGGGCGTGACCGCAGCCGCAATCGTCGCCGTGATGATGGTGGTGGTCGTGGTGCCGCGCCGTCGCACTCAGCATCCGCAGCCCGCGCAGGCCCAGCCACAGCCCGACCATCGCGATCAGCACCGCGCTGATGTCGGCCATCCGCTCCTCGGTCAGCTCGGTCAGCGCCTGCCGCCCCAGGTCCAGAAAGGTGATCCCGCCCCAGACCAGCAAGATGGCGGACCCTGCCTGCGCCAGTGAGGCCACCACCGACAGGCCCGCCAGCCGCGCCAGCGGCACGGGGGTGCCAAAGCCATAGCTGCCGATGACCAGCTTGCCGTGGCCCGGACCGATGGCGTGAAAGACGCCATAGCCGAAACAGACCGACAGCAGCGCCAGGACCGCACCGGGCTCGGCGTTGCGCAGGGACCGCAGGGCGCCCGCCATCAGGTTCTGCGCCTCGCGCTGGCGGGCGGCGGCCCAATGTTCGATCCCCGCTAGGCCGCCTGACAGCCACAGGGCCACAACGACCAGCCCCACCGCCAGCCCGGTCAGCGCCAGGACGCGCAACAGGCCGCGGCTCATGGCGCGGTGCCGCACTGGATGCGGACCTCATCCGCGCCGGCCGGGCCGATGTCGACCATCAGCATCTCCTCGGTCATGCCGCTGTCGTCGTCCTCCAGCGCGGCGGCCACGGCCTGGGCATAGGCATCGGCGGCGGCATAGGGATCGCCCGGCCGCTGACGGATCCGGCAGTCGCGGCCGCCATTGACCACCGGCGCGTCGGGCAGGCTGAACTGGACGTAATATTCCGGATCATAGACCTGGATCAGCAGCGGCACCCCCGCCTCCAGCGGCGTCGCCAGGGGCCGGACATGGCGCGAGATAAGCCGCCCGTCGCGATAGCTGGCGCTGAAATCCCGCGGCGCCTGGAGGGAGACGCGCCGGCCCTCCACGCCCAGATAGAGGCCCCCTTGCGACCCCGGCGCCCAGTCCGCGTCGAAACCCTGAAGGCTCGCCTCCTCCGCGGGGGTCAGTTGCCCGTCGCCATCGGGATCCAGCCCCATGTCCTCGATGATCAGCAGCGAATAGAAATCGTCATAGGCCCATTCGACGGCGATCTCCGTCAGGCGCCCTTCCGGATCATGGTCCAGCTGCAGCGCGGCATCGATGAAGACATGGGGATGCGCCCCTGCCGCGACGGGCATCAGCATGACGGCCAGGGACAGAAGCGACGGTCGGACGGTCATCGGAACACCTCGGGCGGATTTGTTCGCCTGATTACGCCCAAGCGGGTGCTGTTGCAAATCACCTGGCCGCGGGTCGGGTTCGCGCCCGGTCTCCGCAACCGGAACCGCCCTGCGCCCGTGTCTGTTCGGCAGGGACGGCAGAGGGGAGATTGCATGACATGGGCGAAACTGCTGCTGGCGGCCTTGGGGCTGGCGGTGCTTCTGGGCGGCTGCGCGGCCTATGTCGACAGGCGCGCCGCAGCGCGCGAGGCCGCCTTCGAGGCGCGATACCCGCCGACCGGGCGCCTGCTGCAGGTGAACGGCGTCACCGTCCACGCCCATGTCGAGGGCCGGGGTCCCGACCTGGTGCTGCTGCACG
Source organism: Paracoccus sp. KKT209 (assembly GCF_055635455.1). The sequence continues at coordinate 1,422,626 of NZ_CM145758.1, read as the reverse complement.
GCGCCAGCGGCAGCAGCCGCGATTTCACCTTTGACCTGGTGGGGCGGCTGACCGACCGCTATCGCGTGATCGCCTTCGACCGCCCCGGCCTGGGCTGGACCGACCCGATCGGCGCGCTGACCGAGGACCCGCGCGCCCAGGCCGACCTGCTGCGCGCCGCGGCCGACCAGCTGGACGTGGACGATCCGATCGTGCTGGGGCACAGCTATGGCGGCGCCGTGGCGATGGCCTGGGCCTTGGGCGATCCCGCGGGCACCTCGGCCCTGGTGCTGCTGGCCGGGGCCACCCATCCCTGGCCGGGCGACCTAGGCCCCTGGTATCCCTTCATCAACAGCAGCCTGGGCCAGCACGCGGCGGTGCCGCTGATCACCGCCTTCGTGCCCGAGGACCGGGCCGAGGACATCATCGCCGGCATCTTCGCGCCGCAGCAACCGCCACCGGGCTATGCGGACCATATCGGGGCGGGGCTGTCGGCCCGGCGCGACAGCCTGCGCGCCAACGCACAGCAGGTGGGCCACCTCAAGCCCTATCTGGCGGCGATGGCGCCCCAATACCCCAGCCTGACCATGCCGATCGAGCTGCTGCACGGCGACCGCGACACCACGGTCTATCTGGACATCCATTCGCGTCAGATGGTGCGGGACGTGGCGGGGGCGCATCTGGTGGTGATGCCGGGCATAGGCCACATGCCCCAGCACGGCGACCCGCAGGCCGTGGTCGACGCCATCGACCGGGCGGCGACGCGGGCCGGGCTGCGCTAGGGGTTGCGGCCGGTCGCGACCTCGCACAGTCTGGGCCGCAGTCCAAACCTCTGGGGTTCCCATGCTGATCATCCACGGCGTCACGCGCTCGCGCGCCTCGCGCGTCATCTGGCTGTGCCACGAACTGGACCTGCCCTTCCGGCAGGTGCCGGTGATCCAGGCCTATCGCATCGCCCATGCCGACGCGGCCGGCGCGCCCCTGAACACCCGCAGCCCGGACTTCCTGGCGCTGTCGCCCGCGGGCGCGATCCCGGTGATCGAGGACGAGGGTCTGTTCCTGTCGGAGTCGCTTGCGATCACGCTGCATCTGGCGCGCAAGCACGGCACCAGCGTCGGACCGCAGGATTATGCCGAGGATGCGCTGATGGGCCAATGGTCCTTTTATGGCGCCACCGCGATCGAGCCTGACGCCCTGACCATCCTCATGCTGCACAACCGGGGCACGCTGCAGGATGCCGAGGATGCGGGCATCGTGGCCCAGGCCGCCGAACGGCTGGTCCGCCCCCTGAAGGTGCTGGAGGAACATCTGGCGATCCATGCCTATTTGGTCGGCGGGCGCTTTACCGTGGCGGACCTGAACATGGCCGAGATCATGCGCTATGCCCAGGGCCACGGCGCGCTGATGGAGCCCTTCCCCGCGATCCGCGCCTGGCTGTCGGCCTGCCAGGAACGTCCGGCCTTCCAGGCCATGTGGCAGGCGCGCATGGCCGAACCGGAATAGCCGCGTCCCCATTGGTTGGGCCGGGTGCCCCCGGCCCCACAAGCCCTTGCCGCCGGACCCCGGTGCATGAGATAACCGCGCCAACCCTCAGACAGAACGAGCAGAGCCCCATGGCCGACGACCTTCTCTCCGGCGACATGCAAGCCGACGCCTATTCCGCATCCTCGATCGAGGTGCTGGAAGGGCTGGAGCCCGTGCGCAAGCGCCCCGGCATGTATATCGGCGGCACGGATGAACGCGCGCTGCACCACCTGGTCGCGGAAATCCTGGACAACTCGATGGACGAGGCCGTGGCGGGCCATGCCAGCCGCATCGAGATCGAGCTGCTGGCGGATTACAGCGTCGTCGTGCGCGACAATGGCCGCGGCATCCCCGTCGACCCGCATCCCAAGTTCCCCGGCAAGTCCGCGCTGGAGGTGATCCTGTGCACCCTGCACGCGGGGGGCAAGTTCTCGGGCGATGCCTACCAGACCTCGGGCGGATTGCACGGGGTCGGTGCCTCGGTCGTGAACGCATTGTCCGACATCATGATCGTCCAGGTGGCGCGCAACCGCGAACTGTTCGAACAGCGCTTTTCCCGCGGCATCCCGCAGGGACCGGTGGCGAAGATCGGGGCTGCGCCCAACCGGCGCGGCACCACCGTGACCTTCCACGCCGACGAGGAGATCTTCGGCCATCACCGCTTCAAGCCCGCGCGGCTGCTGAAGATGGTCAAGTCCAAGGCCTACCTGTTCAGCGGGGTCGAGATCCGCTGGAAGTCCGAGATCGACGACGGAGAGACCCCGCGCGAGGCCGTGTTCCACTTTCCGGGCGGGCTGGCGGATTACCTGGCCGAAACGCTGTCGGGCGCCTCGACCTATTCGGACCGTCCCTTTGCCGGCAGCGTCGATTTCCAGCAGAAGTTCGGCGTGCCGGGCAAGGTCGATTGGGCCATCAACTGGACGCCGGCCCGCGACGGCTTCATCCAGTCCTATTGCAACACCGTGCCCACCCCCGAGGGCGGCACGCACGAGATGGGCTTCTGGGCGGCAATCCTGAAGGGCCTGCGCGCCTATGGCGAACGCGTCAGCAACAAGAAGGCCGCCCAGATCACGCGCGAGGACCTGACCATCGGCGGCTGCGCGCTGGTCAGCTGTTTCATCCGCGAGCCGGAATTCGTGGGTCAGACCAAGGACCGCCTGGCCACGACCGAGGCCGCCCGTCTGGTCGAGAACGCGGTGCGCGACCATTTCGACAACTGGCTGGCCGCCGACACGAAATCCGCCGGGGCGATCCTGGATTTCCTGATCCTGCGGGCCGAGGAACGCCTGCGCCGCCGCCAGGAAAAGGAAACCGCCCGCAAGACGGCCACGAAAAAGCTGCGCCTGCCCGGCAAGCTGGTCGATTGCAGCGCCACCAACCGCGAGGGGACCGAGCTGTTCATCGTGGAAGGCGACAGCGCCGGCGGTTCGGCCAAGATGGCCCGCGACCGCACCAACCAGGCGCTGCTGCCCCTGCGTGGCAAAATCCTGAACGTGCTGGGCGCCGCATCCAGCAAGATGGGCGCCAACCAGGAGATCAACGACCTGTGCCAGGCGCTTGGCGTGGGCATGGGGTCCAAGTTCAACGTCGATGACCTGCGTTACGACAAGGTCATCATCATGACGGACGCGGACGTCGACGGCGCGCATATCGCGTCGCTCTTGATGACGTTCTTCTTCACGCAGATGCGGCCGATGATCGACAAGGGGCACCTGTACCTGGCCTGCCCGCCGCTGTACCGCCTGACGCAGGGGGCGCATCGTCTTTATGTTTCCGACGATGCCGAGAAAGAGCGCATGATGGCCAAGGGTCTGGGCGGGCGCGGCAAGATCGACGTGCAGCGCTTCAAGGGTCTGGGCGAGATGGACGCCAAGGACCTCAAGGACACGACGATGAACCCCAAGACGCGCAAGCTGATCCGGGTCAGCATCGACGACGACGAGGGCGGCGAGACCGGCGACCTGGTCGAACGGCTGATGGGCAAGAAGCCCGAGCTGCGGTTCGAATATATCCAGGAAAATGCCCGGTTCGTCGAGGAACTGGACGTCTGATCAGCCGGCGGTCGCCACCAGCAGCCACACCGCGACCAGGGCCAGCAGCACTGACAGCAGGCGCCGCAGCCGGCCCTGCGCGGCCTCCTGCCCCAGAACCCGATGCCAGGAGGCCGCGGCCAGCACGATCGATGCATGAATGGCGGTCGCGATCGCGACATAGATCGCGGCCATTGTCAGGAAACGCGCCGGATCGCCCGCCGCGTCGGGCACGAAGGCGGGCAGCACGGTCAGGTAGAAGGCGAAGGCCTTGGGGTTCAGCAGGTTGGTCACCAGCCCCCGCCGGAAGAACCGTGCCAGCGTCGATCCGCGCGGCGCATGTTCGGGGGCCTCATCGGCCCCTTTCCAACCCTGCCATGCCAGCCAGAGCAGATAGGCCGCACCGCCCCATCTGAGGACCTGCGCCAGCGCCGGCACGGCGGTGATAAGCGCACCCAGCCCCAAGGCCGCGGCGACCCCCACCAGCCCCAGCCCCAGGGCGACGCCCGCCACCGCCGCCAGCCCGGCACGGCGCCCGTCGCCAAGCGCCACAATGGCCAGGTAGCTCATGTTCGGGCCGGGCGTGATCTCGGCCAGAACGGCGGCCAGCACGAAACCGGCCAGCCCTTCGGTCGTGGTCAGATCCATTTCGCCAGCGGCGGCAGGCTCATCAGCACGGCATCGGCATTGTGCCCGGTTTCCAGCCCGAACTTGGTCCCCCGGTCATAGACCAGGTTGTATTCCGCATAGAGGCCGCGATGGACCAGCTGCGCGTCGCGGTCGGCATTGTCGAAGGGTTGTGTCATCCGCGCCTCGGCCAAAGGCAGGAAGGCGGGCAGGAAGGCCTCGCCCACGGCGCGGGTAAAGGCAAAGTCGGCCTCCCAATCGCCCGTATTCAGGTCGTCGTAGAAGATCCCGCCCACGCCCCGCGCCCGCCCGCGATGGGGGATAAAGAAATACTCGTCCGCCCAGGCCTTGAAGCGGTCATAGTAATCGGCCCCGTGCGGCATGCAGGCCGCGCGCAGCGTGTCGTGGAAATGGGCGGTATCTCCGGCATATTCCAGGCAAGGGTTCAGGTCCGTCCCGCCCCCGAACCACCAGGCGCCGGGCGTCCAGAACATGCGCGTGTTCATGTGGACGGCGGGCGCATGCGGGTTCTGCATGTGGGCCACCAGGCTGATGCCGCTGGCCCAGAAACGCGGGTCGTCCTGCATGCCCGGCACGCCGCGCGCGGCCATCGCGGCCTGGGCGCGGGGGGCCAGCGTGCCGTGAACCTCGGACCAGTTGACGCCAACCTTCTCAAAGGCACGGCCGCCGCGCATGACCGACATCAGCCCGCCGCCGCCGTCATCGGCGCGCGTGGTCGGCGTCACCTCGAAGCGACCGGCAGGCAGGGGGCCAGGCGCGCGATCCTCCAACCCCTCGAAGGCCTCGACGATGCGGTCGCGCAACTCGTGGAACCATGCGGCGGCGCGGCGGCGTTGTTCGTCCATGACGCTCCTCATTCGTGATTTGCCAAGCAGGCCGCCTCGCGGCTACCATCTGGGGACCGATGTAAAGAGACCCGCCATGCGCCGCAACACCACCCTTGGCCTTATGGCTGCCCTGCCCCTGACGCTGGCCGCCTGCGGCACGCCCCGCGAACAGTGCATCAGCCGCAACACCAGCGAATACCGGCAGGTCAGCGCCCTTCTGGCCGAGGTCGAGGGCAACCTGGCCCGCGGCTATGCCTGGGAGGAACGCCAGGTCGTGCGGTCGCGCTTTGGCCAGTGCGAGGCGCTGCGGCGCGACAAGGATGGACATACCGCCGTCACCACCTATGGCTGCTGGCGCGACTATGCGGACAATGAACGCTATCGCGTGGCGATCGACCCGGCGGCGGAAATGCGCAAGCGCGACAACCTGGCCGCCCGCCAGGCCGCCCTGTCGCGCAGCGCCAACGCGGCCATCGACGCCTGCCGCGCGGCTTACCCGCAGGAAGGCTGAGCCCCCTAGAGTACCTGTGCCGTCACCGGGTCGCCCAGGCTGCGGCCGCCATCGACCGTGATGATCTGGCCCGTGACAAAGCGTGCGCCGTCGCTGACGAGGTAATGCACCGTCTCCGACAGCTCATCGGCAGGGGCGATCCGACCCAGGGGCGTGCCCGCGATGATCTGGGCGCGCTTGTCGGGGTCTTCCTTCAGCGCGCATTGCAGCTCGTGTGACATGACGCTGCTGAAGCTGACCCCGTTCACGCGGATCCGGTGCCGCGCCAGGGCCAGCGCCAGCCCGCGCGTCGCCTGCTCCTGCGCGGCGCAGGCGATGGAATATCCCAGCATCGACAGGACCGGCCGCCGCGCCGCCAGGGTCGAGATGTTTACGATGGCGCCCGACTGCGCCGCGGGACCCTCTCCCTCGGCCTGCTTGATCATGCGTTTGGCCACCATCTGCGACAGGCGCAGGCCCGCCAGCATGTTCTGGCGCAGCATCTCCTCCAGCGCGTCCATGTCGGTGTCCAGCGGGTCGCTGCTGCGCACGAAGCGGTGCGCGTTGACCAGGATGTCCACCCGGTCAAAGGCGTCCAGCGTCGCCGACAGCAGGTTCGCCATCGCCAGCTTTTCCGACATGTTGCCCGCAAATCGGCGCACCTGGCCGCCGCCGTCCTCATAGTCCGAGACGACCGAGTTCAGCGCCGCCTCGTCGCCATCCGCGAACATGACCGAGGCGCCGCGTTCGACGAAATGGCGCGCGATCGCCAGGCCCACGCCGCGGGCGGCGCCGGTCACGATCGCCACCTTGCCCTGGATCGAAAGGGTCATCGGCGGCCTCCCTTGCGCTGCGTCGCGCTGCCCTTGCCGGCGGCGGTGGCCTCGATCACCTTGAAGCGGCTGTCGCCGGCGATCTCGTGGACCTGGCCGAAATGTTCGGACAGAACCGATTCGTAGGGAAGATGGCGGTTCGCCACCATCCACAGCCGCCCGGCCCCGGTCAGCAGGCGCGCCGCCGTGGCGATGAAGGCGCCGCCAAGCCGCGGATCCGCCTGCCGCCCCTCGTGGAAGGGCGGGTTCATGATCACCCCGTTCACCGGCTCGCGCAGGCTGAAATCGCGCGCATCGGCCCAATGGAACCGCGCCCGGGAATCGGTGACGTTGTGGCGCGCCGATTCCAGCGCGGCATGGTTCGCCTCGACCAGGTGCAGTTCGGTAATGCTGTCGCGCTTCAGCGCCTGCGCCGCCAGCCAGCCCCAGCCCGCGCCCAGGTCGACGATGCGCGTCGGCAGGCGGTCGGGCAGGTGGTCGGCCAGCATCCGCGACCCCGCATCGACGCCATCCGCCGAAAACACGCCGGGGCGGGTGACAAAGCCGGACAGGACCTCGCGCTCAGCGGCGCGCCAGTCGCCCGGCAGCCAGTCGCCGGCCGGAACGGTGACGCGAAAGATCTTGCCATGCGCCTTACTGATGACATCGCTGACCTGGGCCAGCGCGCGCATCTCCTTCAGGATCGCGTCGATCCCGTCCGTCTTCTGCCCGTCGATCCACAGATCCGCGCCCTGCGGCAGCCGTCCGGCCGCATCCGCGATGCGCGCCCGCGCCTCGGCCTTGGCGCGCGGCAACCGCACGATGGCCGCATCAAAGCTGCCATCGACATCCGCCGCCACGCGATAGCCGCGCGCCGCCAAGCCGTGATGGTCGGGAAAATTTCCCTGGGCGATCTGCAGATGCTGCGGGTCCAGGGGGGACAGGTCATCGGCGGCCTGCGCGCCGATGAACAGCACCTCGCCCCCGGGATGGCCGTCCGGGAAGGCCAGGTCCAGTCGTGATTGGGTCACGCGATTACTCTTTTTCCATGGTGCATTGCAGGGGATGCTGCTGGCGGCGCGCCAGCTCCATCACCTGGGCGACCTTCGTCTCGGCGACCTCATGCGAAAACACCCCGACGACGGCCACACCCTTGCGGTGAACCGTCAGCATGATCTCGATAGCCTGGGCATGGGTCATGTGGAACAGCCGCTCCAGCACATGGACCACGAACTCCATCGGCGTGAAGTCGTCGTTCAGCATCAGCACCTTGTACATGGGCGGACGCTGCGTGCGGCTGCGGGGCTTGACCGCCAGATCGGACTGATCGTCGGGGTTTTCGGGATCGGTCATCCAGTGCGTCATCGGGTCTACGGTCGTTCCTGAATGCTGCGACGAAGCGGCCGCCCCGGAAAGGCGGCCGTGCTGTGGAAAAATATAGCGCAATCGGCCGCGGATGAAAGCCCCCCTGCCCCGCAGACCGGCGCAGCCCCCTGTCCGGAAGCGGAAAATAAGTTCGATTGGCCGGTTTCACGGAATATTCACCCGTGCTATTGTCATGTCATTAACGACGGGGTGCGACAAATGACACACCCGCTTGAGGCAGAGAGACAGCGACAGTGACCCGATTCCTTACCGCTTTCCGGCTGTGGAGCCTTGCGCTGATGGCCGCGACGATCATGGGCCTGCCGGCCGCCGCGGCCCCTTTTGCAGCCTATGTCATGGACGCCCGCACCGGGCAGCCGATTTATCGACAGAATTCCGACACGCGGCTCCACCCGGCCTCGCTGACCAAGATGATGACGCTCTACATGGCCTTCAACGCCATCGAGAGCGGCCGGGTTCGGCTCGATTCCAAATTTACCGTCTCGTCCAAGGCCGCCAATGAGCCGCCGTCAAAGCTGGGCCTGCGCGCCGGCCAGCAGATCGAGCTGCGCTACCTGATCCGCGCCGCCGCGATCAAGTCGGCCAACGACGCCGCCACCACGATCGGCGAAGGCCTGGCCGGGTCCGAGGAGGCCTTTGCCCAGCAGATGACCCAGATGGCCCGCGCGATCGGCATGACCAATTCGCAGTTCCGCAACGCGCATGGTCTGACCCGTGACGGGCATTACTCGACCGCCCATGACATGAGCGTGCTGGGCCGTCACCTGTTCTACGACTTTCCCCAGTATTACAACCTGTTCTCGCGCCGTTCGGCCGATGCGGGGATCGCGCAGGTCGCCTCGACCAACCGCCGCTTTCTGGACGCCTATAACGGCGCCGACGGCATCAAGACGGGCTATACCCGCGCCGCCGGCTTCAACCTGACCGCCTCGGCGCAGCGCGGCAACAAGCGGCTGATCGCCTCGGTCTTCGGCGGCACCTCCACCGCCCACCGCAACCAGGTGATGGCGGAACTGCTGGACAGCAGCTTCACCCGCATCCCCGACCGCGTTCGCGAGGTCCGTCCCCAGCCGCCTCGCCTGCTGGTCCAGGGAACCACGCGGCGCGCGCAGGTGGCCGCCACCCCCGCCGCAACCCAGCCCGAACCGCAGCGGATGGTCCTGAATGCCTCCCCTGCCCCGGTCTCGCGTCCAGCCGAGGCGGCCTCGCTCGTGGCGGCGGCACCCGCCGCCCCGCAGGTGGACCTGACTGAAGCGCTGCGCCGCGCCACGGAAGGCGCGACCCCCGCCACCCCGGCCGGCGTCGCACTGGCCAGCAGCCCACGGCCCAGGTCGCGCCCCGGCAGCAAGGCCGAAGCGGTGGAACAGGCTATCGCCGCCGCCGTGGCCTCCGATCCCGCGCCGGCAAGCGCCGCCAGCCTTGCGGCGCCGGTGCTGGCAGCCTCTACCCGTCCCCAGCCCTCGCCACGCCGCAGCGCCAGCATCGCGGCGGTCGCCGCGGCCGAGCCGAACCCGGCGGTCGCGGCCGCGACTAAGGCTCCGGCAGGCAGCCTGTCGCTGGTCACCTCGCCCGCCCCCAAGCCCCGCTCCGAAACGGTGATTCTTGCCGCCATGGGCGAGGGCGACCTGAGCGATCCCGCCGCGCTCGAGGTGGTCCGCCGCCCGACCGACAGCGGCCGCAACTGGGGCGTCTCGCTTGGCCTCTACAAGTCGCAGGCCGAGGCCGACCGCCTGCTTCTGGGCCTGGCGCTTCAGGACGGCGGCATCTTCGGAAAGGCCCGTCGTCACGTGGCCAACACCAATCGCGGCTTCGAGCCGCGCTTCGTGAACCTGTCCAAGGGTCATGCCGAACTGGCCTGCGAACGGATGATCAGCCGGTCGCAGGACTGCTCCGTCATCAGCAACTGATCCACCTCACGACATGACCAGACGCTGCCCCGCCCTCATCGGCGGGGCAGTTTGCATTTGGGACCGGCGCACGACAGGCATGCGACATCCCGCACCATTGGGTTCGCCCGCGGCTGATCTATCTCTGTTTCAGTAATTCCTGAAACAACGGAAAAGCGCGATGACCATCTCGACCCTGCGACAAGAATTCATCCTCCACTTCGGCGAGATGGGCTCGCGGTGGGGCATCAACCGCACTGTGGGCCAGGTCTATGCCCTGCTGTTCCTGTCCGACCAGCCGCTCTGCGCCGACGACATCGTGGGTGCCTTGGGCTTTTCCCGCTCGAACGTGTCGATGGCCCTGAAGGAGCTGCAAAGCTGGAACCTGGTCCGCCTGCGCCACCAGCCCGACGACCGGCGAGAGTTCTTCACCACCCCCGATGACCTGTGGGAGATCGTGCGCTGCCTGATCGCCGAACGGCGCAAGCGCGAGATCGACCCGACCCTGACCAAGCTGCGCGAACTGACGATGACCGAGCCCGACCCGGCCGACGTCGCGGCCCATGCGCGCATGGCAGAACTGCGCCAGCTGATCGAGCAGATGACCCGGTTCCACGACGACCTGGCGCATATGGAGACCGAGCGTCTGGTCGCCCTGCTGAACATGGGCGCGCGCCTTGGCCGCATCGTGGACGGGGCCGGCCGGCTGATCCCGATCCGCCGCCAGAAACCCTCCTGACCCGCCACCCGCCATCCTGACCGGAGATCACCTCATGGACCCGCTTCTGCTGTCGCGGATACAGTTCGCGGCGAATATCTCTTTCCACATCCTGTTCCCGACCATCACCATCGCCCTGGGCTGGGTGTTGCTGTTCTTCAAGCTGCGCTTCAACGCGACGCGGGCGGAAAAATGGATGGACGCCTATCGCTTCTGGGTAAAGGTCTTTGCGCTCTCCTTTGCCCTGGGGGTGGTGTCGGGGATCACCATGTCCTTTCAGTTCGGCACCAACTGGCCCGGCTTCATGGAGGCCGTGGGCAACATCGCGGGGCCGCTTCTGGCCTACGAGATCCTGACCGCCTTTTTCCTGGAGGCCGCCTTCCTGGGGATCATGCTCTTCGGCTTCCGGCGTGTGCCCAGCTGGCTGCACACGACCGCGACCTTCCTTGTGGCCTTCGGGACGACGCTGTCGGCCTTCTGGATCCTGGTGCTGAACAGCTGGATGCACACTCCGGCGGGGTACGAGCTGCGCGACGGGGTGGTCCACGCAACCGACTGGTTCGCGATCGTCTTCAACCCGTCGCTGCCCTATCGGCTGGTCCACATGCTGCTGGCCTCTGGACTGACGGTGGCCTTCCTGATCGCCGGTCTCTCGGCGCTGCGCTGGCTCTGGGGGGACCGGGGGGACGAGGTGCGGGCCACGCTGCGCTTTGGCGCGACGCTTGGCGCGGTCCTGATCCCGATGCAGATCCTGGCCGGCGACATGCACGGGCTGAACACGCTGGAACACCAGCCCGCCAAGGTTGCCGCGATGGAGGCCAACTGGGACACGCAGTCCCGCGTGCCGCTGGTGCTCTTTGCGCTGCCGGATGAGGACGCGCGCGAGAACCGGGCCGAGATCGCGCTGCCGGGCGTTGCCTCGCTGATCCTCAAGCATGACATCGAGGGCGTGGTGCCGGGGCTGAACGATTTCCTGGCCGCCGACGGCTCGCCCCTGCATCCGCCCGTGGCGCCGGTCTTCTTTTCCTTCCGCGTCATGGTCGGGATCGGCATGGCAATGCTGCTGCTGTCCTGGTCCTCTCTGTGGCTGATGCGCCGCGGTCGCGGGGTCGAGGGCCTGCCGCGCCCCTGGATCTATGCCTTCATCGGCATGGGCTTTTCGGGATGGGTCGCGACCCTGGCCGGCTGGTACGTGACCGAGATCGGCCGCCAGCCATGGCTGGTGACGGGCGTGCTGACCACCGAACAGGCGGTCGGACCGGTGACGGGCGGCATGGTCGCCTCGACCCTCGTCGCTTACCTCTTGGTCTATGCGATGCTGATGCTGGCCTATCTGGCCACGCTGACCTTCCTTGCGCGCCAGGCCGCGCGGCACCGCCCGCTGACCCCGGACGTTCCCACCCCCGATGCCGGCCTGCGCGCCCTTCAGCCTGCGGAGTGATCCCATGATGACGCTTTTCGGCGACCCCGCCACCTGGCTGCCCTTTGCCTTTGCCCTGCTGATGGGGGGCGCAATCCTGGTCTATGTCGTCCTCGACGGCTTCGACCTGGGGGTGGGGCTGCTCTTTCCCTTCGCCACCCCGGACGAACGCGACCGGATGGTCGCCTCGATCGGCCCCTTCTGGGATGCGAACGAGACCTGGCTGGTGCTGGCCATCGGCATCCTTCTGGTGGCCTTTCCGGTGGCTCACGGGATCATCCTGACGGCGCTTTACCTGCCGGTCGCGGTGATGCTGGTCGGGCTGATCCTGCGCGGCGTCGCCTTCGAGTTTCGCGTCAAGGCGCCCACGCATCACCGGGGTGCCTGGAACAAGGCCTTCTTCGCGGGCAGTCTGGCCAGTTCGCTGGCGCAGGGCTTCATGCTGGGGCTCTATGTCACGGGCCTGCAGATGACCTGGGCGAACCTGGCCTTCGCGCTGCTGACGGCGGTCTTCCTGACGGTGGGCTTCAGCTTCATCGGCGCCACCTGGCTGATCGGCAAGACCGAGGGCGTGCTGCAGGCGCGCGCGATCCTCTGGGCGCGGCGCGGCATCTGGGGGCTGGCGGCGGGGGTGGCCGCGATCTCGGCCGCGTCGCCCCTGGTCAGCCCGCGCATCTGGGACAAGTGGTTCAGCTGGCCCGAGATCGCGCTGCTGTCCCCCCTGCCCGTCCTGTCGGCCGTTCTGATCGTGGCGCTGTGGCGCGTCCTGCACCGCCTGCCGATGGAGCGCGACCGCATGGCCTGGGCGCCCTTCTGGCTGGCCTCGACCCTCTTCGTGCTGGCCTTCGGGGGGCTGGCCTACAGCTTCTATCCCTATGTCGTCCCCGAGCAGATGACCATCTACGAGGCCGCCGCCGCGCCCGAAAGCCTGATCATCATCCTGGTAGGTGCACTGGTCGTGCTGCCGATCATCATCAGCTATTCGGTGCTGGCCTATACGGTCTTCCGCGGCAAGGCGACAGAGCTCACCTATTACTGAACGAAAAAGGGCGGGCCGCACGGCCCGCCCCTCGTCCCGATGGCCATCCCAATCAGCCGTTGAACAGGAAATGCAGCACGTCGCCGTCCTTGACCTCATAGGTCTTGCCCTCGACGCGCAGCTTGCCCACCTCGCGCGCGCCGGCCTCGCCCTTGCCGGCGATATAGTCGTCATAGGCGATGGTCTCGGCCCGGATGAAGCCCTTCTCGAAATCGCCGTGGATCACGCCCGCCGCCTGCGGGGCCAGCGTGCCCTTGGTGATCGTCCAGGCGCGGGCCTCCTTGGGGCCGACGGTGAAATAGGTCTGCAGGCCCAGCAGCGCATAGCCGGCGCGGATCAGGCGATCCAGGCCCGGCTCCTCCAGCCCCATCTCGCCCAGGAACAGCTCGGCCTCCTCGGCGTCCAGCTGGCTGATCTCCTCCTCGATGCGGGCCGAGATCACCACATGGCCCGCGCCCTGCGCCTCGGCCATCTCGCGGACCTTGTCCGACAGGGCGTTGCCGTTGGCGGCCTCGTCCTCGGCCACGTTGCAGACGAAGAGGACCGGCTTGGCAGTCAGCAGCTGCAGCATGTCCCAGGCCCGGCGGTCATCCTCGGACACCGCGATGGTGCGCGCGGGGCGGCCCGCTTCCAGCGCCTCCAGCGCCTGCTTCAGCAGCCGCTGCTGGTCGGCCGCGTCCTTGTCGCCGCCCTTCAGCTTGCGCGCCAGGTTCGCCAGCCGCCGCTCGATCGATTCCATGTCGGCGATCATCAGCTCGGTCTCGATCACCTCGGCATCGGCCAGCGGATCGACGCGGCCCTCGACATGGGTGATGTCGCCATCCTCGAAACAGCGCAGGACGTGGGCGATGGCGTCCACCTCGCGGATCGTGGCCAGGAACTGGTTGCCCAGGCCCTCGCCCTTGCTGGCGCCCTTCACCAGGCCCGCGATGTCGACAAAGGTGATGCGGGTGGGGATGATCTGCTTGCTGCCGGCGATCTGCGCCAGGCTGTCCAGCCGCGGATCGGGAACCGCCACCTCGCCCACGTTCGGCTCGATCGTGCAGAAGGGAAAGTTCGCGGCCTGCGCGGCGGCCGTCTTCGTCAGCGCGTTGAACAGCGTGGACTTGCCGACATTCGGCAGCCCGACGATCCCCATGCGAAAGCCCATGCCAGCACCCTTTTCCCGTCTGAATTACGGGCGTCTGTTACGCGCGCCGGGCGGCCAAGTCCAGCCTGCGCCGCATTGCACCCGGGTCCTTTCGCCGCTAGTGCTGGGCGCAAAGGATACGGGGACGGACATGACCAGGATCGACGACCGATTTGCGCAGCTGAAGGCCGAGGGAAAGAAGGCGTTCGTGGCCTATATGATGGCATCGGACCCCGACGAGGCGACGGCACTGCAGATCATGCGCGGCCTGCCCGGCGCGGGTGTCGACATCATCGAACTGGGCATGCCCTTCACCGATCCGATGGCCGATGGCCCGACGATCCAGGCCGCCGGTCAGCGCGCCCTGGCCCAGGGCGGCAGCGTCACCCGCACGCTGGAGATGCTGCGCGCCTTCCGGGAACAGGACACGACCACGCCGGTGGTGCTGATGGGATATTACAACCCGATCTATGCCCGGGTCGGCGGCGTCGAGAAGTTCCTGGCCGACGCAGTCGAGGCGGGCGTGGACGGGCTGATCGTCGTGGACCTGCCCCCCGAGGAGGATGACGAGCTGTGCCTGCCGGCCGCCCGCGCGGGGCTGAACTTCATCCGCCTGGCCACCCCCACCACCGACGACCGGCGCCTGCCGGCGGTGATCCGGAACACCTCGGGCTTCGTCTATTACGTCAGCGTCACGGGCATCACCGGCGGCCCCTCGGCCAACGCGGCCGAGATCGCGCCCGAGGTCGCGCGCATCCGCGCCTCGGCCGGGCTGCCCGTGGTGGTGGGCTTCGGCATCTCGACCCCCGATGCGGCGGAACAGATCGCCGGCATCGCCGACGGCTGCGTGGTGGGCAGCGCCATCGTCAAGCAGATCGGCGAAGGCCGCCCCGTCCCCGAGATCCTGGATTTCGTCCGCGACCTGGCGGCGGGCGCGCATCGCGGGTGAGCCTCGCCTTTGACCACGTGGCCATTGCGGCACGGTCCCTGACGGAGGGGGCCGAGTGGCTGCAGGACCGGCTTGGCGTCGCACCCGAGCCGGGGGGCAAGCACCCGGCCCTTGGCACCCACAACATGCTGCTGTCGCTTGGCGCCAGCGAATATCTGGAACTGATCGCGGTCGATCCCGAGGCGCCGCCGCCCGGCCGGTCCCGCTGGTTTGGCCTGGACAGCTTTGACGGGCCGCCGCGGATCGCGGGCTGGGTGGCGCGTGCGCATCCGCTGGTCGCGCCTTCTGGCACGACGATCGCCGAGGCCAGCCGGGGCGACCTGCGCTGGCGCATCACCCTGCCCCAGGCCGGCCAGATGCCGCGGGGCGGGGCCGAGCCGATGCTGATCGACTGGGGCACGGGCCCGCACCCGTCGGACCTGCTGCCTGACCGGGGCCTGCGGCTCAAGTGCCTCAGCCTGCCGCTGGAACGCCTGGACCTGGCCGACCGGCGGCTGATGCTGGCAGGCGCCTGGACGGAGATGCGCCTGACGCTGACGACCCCCAAGGGCGAGGTGACCCTGTGATCCTGCGCGACGCCACGCCCGATGACGCGCCGGGTATCGGGGCGATCTGGAACCCGATCGTGCGCGACACCGACATCACCTTCTGGCCCACCGAACGCGGCGAGACCGAGATCGCCGCCCTGATCGTGGACCGCCAGGCGGCAGGTCACGCTTTTATCGTGGCAGAGACCGGCGGACAGGTCGCGGGCTTTGCGACCTACAGCCAGTTCCGCGCCGGGGCCGGCTATGCCCGCAGCATGGAGCACACGATCCACGCGGCGCCCGATCATCGCGGCCGGGGCCTGGGCCGGCTGCTGCTGGGCGCGGTGGAGGATCACGCCCGCGCCCGCGGCCACCGCCTGATGATCGGCGGGATCACCGGGTCGAACGGCGCCTCGATCGCCTTTCATTCGGCGATGGGCTATGCCGAATGGGGCCGGATCCCGGCAGCCGGGTGGAAATTCGGCCGTTTTCACGACCTTGTCCTGATGGGCAAGGATCTGCAGGCCTGATCGCCGCCTGCGCGTCAAACCGCCCCTATCGCCGCGCTGCAGAAGGCGGTAACCTCATGACATGGAATGCTGCGAGACCCCCGAAACCTGCACCAGCCTGTGCCCCGCCCTGCCCAAGCCCCGCAGCTTCTGGCAGCGGATGGCCGACAGGATCGTGGCCTTTTTGTGGACCAACCGCCCGGCCACGCCGCCCGAACGATCGGTCGCCTTCACCATCGCGGTGATCGCGCTTGGCGCCAAGCTGGCCAAGGTGGATGGCACCGTCGCCCGATCCGAGGTCGCGGCCTTCCGGCGCGTCTTCATCATTCCCCGGTCCGAGGAAAAGAACGCCGCGCGGGTCTTTGACCTGGCGCGGCAGGACGTGGCGGGCTTTGATGCCTGGGCGCGGCGCATGGCGGGCATGTTCCAGCCGGGCGACCCGGTGCTGATCGACGTGCTGGAAGGGCTGTTCGTGATCGCCGTGTCCGACGGCGACCTGCACGAGGCCGAAATCGCCTTTCTGGACGAGGTGGGGCGCATCTTTGGTCTCAGTCCTGCCAAGATCGCCGAAATCCGCCGCCGCCAGGACCCCGGCGCCGGCTGCCCGCCCTGCGAGATCCTGGGCGTGACGCCCGAAACCCCCCTGCCCGAGGCGCGCAAGCGCTGGCGCCAGCTGGTGCGCGAGAGCCATCCCGACCATGCCATCGGCCGCGGGCTTCCCGCCGAGGCGGTGCGCCTGGCCGAGGCCCGCACCCGCCGCCTGAACGAGGCCTGGGACAAATTCCGCGCCATGCACCAGCCGCAGGCCACGCCCGGAACCGCCTGACGGGTCTTGCCACATCGCCCCCGACCGCCCATCTTTGCAGGCATGAGACATCGCATCCTGCCCCTTGCGCTGCTGGCTGCCTTGGCCGCAGGTCCCGCGCCGGCCCAAACGGCCGATGAGCCCGAAGAGGGCCTGAGCCTGATCGAGCGCGGGATCGGCATGATCTTTCGGCAGTTCTGGCAGGACGCTGCCCCTGAGGTCGAGGGGCTGACCCGCGATCTGTCGGGCACCATGACCCGGCTGGCGCCCGCGTTGCAGGACCTGGGCGTCCTGGTCGACGACATCCGCAACTATGAGACGCCCGAGCGGCTGGAGAATGGCGACATCGTCATCCGCCGCCGCGCCGGAGCCCCGCCGCCTCCGCCCATCGGCGACGGCCTGCGCGGGTTGACTGAACCAGAACCCGAAGTCGATCCTTTGCCGATCGATCCCGACGCGCCGCAGATCTCGCTCTAGGCGCTCAGGTTGGCGTCCTCGATCAGGCGGCGATGGCGGCGTGCCTGGTCCACGGCCTGCTCGAACCGCTCTATCCCTTTGGCCTCCAGGGCGGGGATCAGGCGCAGGAAGGCCTCGGCCGTGGCGATGGTGTCGCCCATTGCCGTATGGCGCGCCTCGGGCGGGATGACGATCCCCAGCCGCTCGGTCAGCGCGTCCAGGCTGTGGACGGCGGACTGCCCCCAGACCATCGCCGACAGCAGCACCGTGTCCAGCACGCGGTTGTCGAAATGCGCCCCCGTCTCGGCACTGGCGCGACGCAGGAAGCCCATGTCGAAGGGCGCGTTATGGGCGATCAATACGCTGTCGTCGCAGAAATGGTGAAACGCGTTCAGCGCGGCCGTCAGGTCCGGGGCCTCGGCCACCATCCGGTCGGTGATGCCATGGATCGCGGTCGAGGCGGGCGGGATCGGGCGACCGGGATTGACCAGCGTCTCAAACCGCTCGCCGGTCAGGCGGCCGCGCGCCAGCCGCAGCCCGGCGATCTGGACGATGCTGTCCTGGGGCGTCAGGCCGGTGGTTTCGGTGTCAAAGACCACGCAGGTCAGGTCCGCCAGCCGGGACGAGGCGACGCCACGTCGCGCCAGCGCGAAATCATAGGTGACGCCCGCCGTTCCCGTGGCTGATGCAACCACCCGCAGCGGCATGACCAGCCGCGCCGCGTCGCCATCCGCCTCGGGCCAGAGGCCGGTGCCCTGGGCTGCCAGGATGTCGGCCCCGGACAGGTCCGGCTGGTCGGGATCGGGCGCCTGCGTCAGCCAGGCCTCCAGCCGGTCGATGGGAACGGCGGGACCGGTCCAGCCCAGGATCAGCCGCATCTCGTCGCCCGCGTCCGGCAACACCGAAACGGTCGGCGCATGCCCCTGCCCGCGCAACTGGCGGTCCAGCATCGCCAGCAGGGCGTTCAGCGGCCCGGCCTCGGCTTGGAACAGCAGGCCGGGCGGTGTGGGCGCCAGGGTCAGGCCAGCCGCCACCTCCTCCAGCGTGGCAGTGCCGGTGGGGGCGTCGCTGGCCAGCAACTGCGACAGTTCCCGCGTGGCGACGGCCAGGCCCTGCCCCTCGTCGCGGATCGCCTGCGCCAGGGCCGGCGGGATCGGGCCATCCAGCGCGTCCAGCATCGGCACAAGGGTGGCGGCGTGCCGGCGCAGCGCCTCCAGTGTGGCGCGGGGGGCCGGACGTTCGACCGCGCGGTCGCGCAGGATCAGCAGCAGCCCGCCCTCCAGGTTGCGCAGCCGGCCCGACAGCCGCGCCCCTTGGGCGGTCAGGCAGACCAGGTCCGTGGCCCCCACGCCGGTCGCCAGCCGCGCCTGCGCCGCCCGCAGCGCGCCGGGCCGCAGATAGCGGTCCAGTTGGTGATCCAAGGCCAGCCCCGGCAGCAGCCGTGCCGCGCTGGCATTGTAGAAGATCACCCGGTGGCGCGCGTCGAACATCACCGCCCCGGCACCGAAATCCGCCAGGATCGCCTCGAGGCTGGCCTTTTCGCGCGCCAGTTCGGCGGCGTGGTCCTGCACCGCCTCGGCCAATGCCTCGGCCGTGCGGGCGCGTGCCTCGGCGGCATCGCGGGCGGCTGGGCCAAGGTCCGCCAGATAGCGTGCCTCGGCTGGGTCGGGCGCGCGGCCGGTGCGCAGGCCGCCCGCCAGGCTCTCGATCGGGCGCGCCAGGTGAAGGTCGAAGAGGTACCACAGCGCCGTCACCGCCCCCAGCAGCCCAAAGCCCGCGACCATCCCGCCCTGGACCAGCGCATCGGTGCCCTGCCCCCGCGCCGCGATCCACAGCGCTGCCCCCGCGATCGCCAGCGCCGCCCCCGCCAGTCCCGCGAACATCAGCAGGACACGCAGGCGCAGGGACAGCCGCGTCAGCATGGTCCGCCAAGCAGGCGGGCCATCTCGGCCCGCAGTTCGGCCAGCTCGAATGGCTTGGCGATGAAGCCGTCCGCCCCAAGCGCCAGCCCCTTGCGCCGTTCGACCACCGAACCGCGGGCGGTCATCATCAGCACGCGCACATCCGCGAGGTCGGGATCCGCGCGCACATCCTGCACGATCTGATAGCCCGAGACATCGGGCAGCATCACGTCCAGCAGCACCAGGTCGGGGCGCGTGTCCCGGATGCGTTCCACCGCGCCCTTGCCGGTGGCCATCCGGTCATGGCTGTGGCCGTCGCGCGTCAGCAGGAAATCCAGCGCCACGGCGATGTTGTCTTCGTCCTCGATGACCAGGATGTCAGCCATGATCCGCCCCTTTTCCTGCGCCGCAGACGGCCGCGAAGGCCGGATCACCGTCGGCCGCAGGGGTCCAGTCGCCGCGCGCGGGACGGATGCGGCCACCGGCGCAGTCGAAGTCCTGCGGCACCAGGATCGTCTGGCCCCGCCGCTCGACCAGCATGATCGGGGCCTGCAGCGTGCCGTCCGCGCCCTGCACGATCCGGGCCGGGTCCAGGGCGGCAAAGCGCACCTCGACCGGGGCCAGATAGGTCCAAGGCGCCCAGGGCTGGCTGTCGCGGCCGACCAGCAGCACCTCCGCCCCCTGCGGCAGGCGTTCCACGGCGCGGGCATACCACGCATAGTCGTTCCAGACGGAATAGGCGATCATGGACAGGCCGATTCCCGCCGGCAACAGCCAGGGCGCCAGCGTCAGCCCGGCCTTGCGAGACGCGTGAAGCAGCGCATAAAGCAGCGCGGCCATGCCGATCCCCACGGCGATGACCCCCAGCAGTTCGGTTCCGATCCCGGTCATCCCAGCATTCCCTTTCCATGTCCGACGGCCGACTGCATGCTGCGCACCACGACAAAGGCGTCGCGAAGGTGGCTGCGTTCAAAGTCGGACAGGTCGGAAGGTGACAGATAATTGTCGGGCTTGCGGCCCGCCTTGACCAGATGCGCCTGGTTTTCCAGCCGGACGGTCTGGATCATGTCATAGGCCGCGATCAGGTCGCGTGCCCCGCCGGCCGAGATCACGCCGCGCGTCTCGGCATCCTCCAGCCGGGCGCGGGTGTTCACCGCGCCGATCCGGCCCTGCAACGCATAGACGCGGGCCAGGTCCGTCACCGGCACCACGCCATTGTGCTTCATGTCGATGTGGTGGCGATGGTCGCCGGATCGGATCGTGGCAAAGCCGCCGATCAGCCCCAGAGGTGGCCGGTGCTTGAGCGAGTTGGCGATCATGTGGGCGACGAAGATCGAGTTCCGCGACGCCATCTCCAGCGTCTCGCGCTGCAGATCGTCCAGCAGCTGCGCCTGGCCGCCGATCGCGCGCAGGTCGAACATGACGGAAGCCAGCATCTGCGCCTCGGGGCTGGGATGGGCGATCCAGTCGCGGAAATAGTCGCGCCAGACCGGCACCGGCTGGCGCCAGCGCGGGTTGGTGGCCATCATGTCGCCGGGGCAGAACACATAGCCGCAGGCGTCCAGCCCCGAGCAGACGCGGGCCGCCAGATCGCGGAACCACAGGTGGTCCGGATCGGCGCCGGGGGCCAGGATCAGGCAGTTGTCCTGGTCGCTGACGCCGGTCTGTTCCTGCCGCCCCTGGCTGCCGCAGGCCACCCAGAGCCAAGGCGCCGGAGCGGGCCCCAGGTCCCGCGCCACGATGTCCAGCAGGCGGCGTGTCACGGCATCGGCGATGTCGGTGATCATCCGGGTGGTGATCTCGTGTCGCTGGCGGGCGCGGACCAGTTGCACCAGCAGTTCGGGAATGCGGGCGGTGACCGCGGCCATCTGGGCGATGCTGTCGGACTGCGCCACCTCGCGGATGAGCCCCGAGGCAGAGACCGCCTGCACCCGCGTCAGGTCGGTCTGGCTGATCATGCCCATGAAGCGGCCCTGGGCCACCACCGGCAGATGGCTGATCCGCCGTTCCAGCATGATGTTCAGCACGTCATAGCCAAGCGCGGTCGGCGCCAGGGTGATCGGGTCCGGGGTCATCACCTCGGCCACGGGGCGGCGCATGTCGCGACCCTCGGCCACGACGCGGTTCGACATGTCGCGGATGGTCGCCAGACCGATCAGCCGGCCGCCCTCGGTGATGCCGATGCTGCTGGCGGCCGCATCGCGCATCAGGCGCGCGGCCTCGATGATCGGGGTTTCGGGGGCGCAGCCGAGGGGTTTGCCGGACAGCAGCTCTCCCACCTTCAGCATGGCGACGTCGGCGCCGCGGTCCAGCGGTCCGCGCCCGCGGTCGAAGAACCGCGCCACCGCCCGGTGCTCGGCGATCAGCCGCGTCACCTCGGCCCGGGGCAGCATCAGGACGACCGCCCCCTCCAGCGCCCGCGCCGAAGTCACGGCCACCCCGTCGCGCAACAGGCCCCGTTCCCCGAAGGAATTGCGCGGCCCCAGCTGCGAGACGCTGTCGCCGTTGCGATCGGTGACGGCGATCTGGCCGCTTTCGATCAGGTAGAGCCCCGGCAGGCGGTCGCCGAACTGGTAGATCACGTCGCCGGGGGCGAATTCCCTGCGGCTGAAGGAACCGGCGACCCGCGCCAGCTCGTCCCGCTTCAGGCTGTCATAGGGATGCACGGTGGCGATGAAGTCGACGATGCTTTGCGCCATCACCCGCTGACCTTTGCATGAGGAGCGCCGCGCCCCGATCCGGGACGCGGCAGGTTTTCGGGATCAGTGTGCGACAGCACTTCCGGCGCCGCGCGGGACACGGATCGATTCGACCAGCTCCTGCACATGCGCCGGCGGGCGCTGCGTCATGGCCGAGACGGTGAAGGCCACGGCGAAGTTGATCAGCGCACCGATGGTTCCGAACGAGGCCGGCGAGATGCCGAACAGCCAGGCGTCGGGCGTGTCGGACAGCATGTTGGTCCCGGCGATGAAGAACCAGCCCTTGTAGGCGAAGATGTACAGGATCGTGGACACCATGCCCGCGATCATGCCGGCGATCGCGCCTTCCTTGCCGACCCGCTTCGAGAAGATGCCCATCATCAGCACCGGGAAGATCGAGCTGGCTGCCAGGCCGAAGGCCAAGGCCACGGTCTGGGCCGCAAAGCCCGGCGGGTTGAGGCCCAAGAGCGTCGCCACCAGGATCGAGGCCGCCATCGAGATCCGGGCCGCCATCAGTTCGCCCTTTTCGCTGATGTTGGGGCGCAGCGTGCCCTTGATCAGGTCGTGGCTGACGGCGCCCGAGATCGCCAGCAGGAGGCCCGCGGCGGTGGACAGGGCGGCTGCCAGGCCGCCGGCGGCGACGATGGCGATGACCCAGCCCGGCAGGTTGGCGATTTCGGGGTTGGCCAGCACCATGATGTCGTTGTTCACGGTGGTCAGCTCGTTCCCGGCCAGTCCCCGGGCTGCGGCCATTTCCGCGGCCGGGCCTTCGGCTGCGGCATCATTGTAGTACTGGATGAGGCCGTCGCCGTTCTTGTCCTCC
Organism: Paracoccus sp. KKT209; assembly: GCF_055635455.1. The sequence continues at coordinate 1,400,069 of NZ_CM145758.1, read as the reverse complement.
CAGTTCAGCAGGCCGGTGACCTGCCAGTTGCGCATCCATTCCAGGTCAGGGCTGGTCTGGATCTGGTCCAGCGAGACGGCCGGCTGGCTGTAGGTGTCGCCGGTCAGCGCGCCGGGCCACATCGTGGCGGTCAGGTTGAACCGCGCCATTGCGCCGACGGCGGGTGCCACGGTGTAGAGCAGCGCGATGAAGACCAGCGCCCAGCCTGCCGACTTGCGGGCATCCGACACCTTGGGAACCGTGAAGAAGCGGATGATGACATGCGGCAGACCCGCGGTGCCGATCATCAGCGCCATGGTGAACAGCACCATGTCCAGGGTCGAGCGGTGATGCTCGGTATAGGAGTTGAAGCCGAGGTCGGTGACCAGCATGTTCAGCTTGGTCAGGAAGGCCACGCCCGAGGCGTCATGCGTGCCGAAGAGGCCCAGCTGCGGCAGGAAGTTGCCCGTCAGCTGCAACGAGATGAAGATCGCCGGAATGGTGTAGGCGACGATCAGCACGACGTATTGTGCGACCTGGGTGTAGGTGATGCCCTTCATGCCGCCAAGAACGGCATAGCAGAACACCAGTGCCGCACCGATCCACAGGCCGGTGGAGTTCGACACCTCCAGATAGCGCGAGAAGGTCACGCCCACGCCGGTCATCTGGCCGATCACGTAGGTGATCGAGACGATCAGCAGGCAGATCACGCCGATGATGCGCGCGGTCGGCGAATAGAAGCGGTCGCCGATGAATTCCGGCACGGTGAACTTGCCGAACTTGCGCAGGTAGGGCGCCAGCAGCAGGGCCAGCAGCACGTAGCCGCCCGTCCAACCCATCAGGTAGGTCGAGTTGTCATAGCCGGTGAAGGCGATCAGGCCGGCCATCGAGATGAAGGACGCGGCCGACATCCAGTCGGCCGCAGTGGCCATGCCGTTCATGACCGGGCCCACGCCGCGGTTGGCGGCATAGAATTCGGCCGTGGATTTCGCCCGGCAATAGATGGCGATGCCGATATACAGCGCGAAAGAGGCGCCGATGAACAGCAGGTTCAGGGTAAACTGGCTCATGTCCGGATCCTCCTCACTCGTCCACGCCGTGTTCGGCATCCAGCTTGTTCATGCGCGCCGCATACCAGAAGATCAGCACGATGAAGACCAGGATCGACCCTTGCTGGGCGAACCAGAAGCCCAGGTCCGCGCCCCCGACCGGAATGGCCGAGATCAGCGGGCGCAGGATGATCGCGAATCCGTAGGATACCAGCGCCCAGATCGCGAGGCAGATGTAGATGATGCGAAGATTGGCCTGCCAATAGGCATTCGACGATTGTCTGTCACTCATGTCCTTGGGTCCCTCCCTGTTCAGACACGTCCCTTGTTCCGCCCTTGCCTTTGATTGCGTCCCGGTTCCCGGCGGAGGGGTCGGGACGCGTTGCGGGGGATTTGCACCCCCGTCGCATCGTCAGCCGCGGTTCATGCGGTTGGCGATCAGTTCGTCGACGACCTCGGGCTCGGCCAGGGTCGAGGTGTCGCCCAGGGTGCCATGGTCGTTTTCGGCGATCTTGCGCAGGATGCGGCGCATGATCTTGCCCGAGCGCGTCTTGGGCAGGCCGGGCGCCCACTGGATCAGGTCGGGCTTGGCAATGGGGCCGATTTCGGTGCGGACCCATTTCTCCAGCTCGGCGCGCAGCTCGTCCGAGGGCTCGACACCGTTCATCAGGGTCACATAGGCATAGATGCCCTGCCCCTTGAGGCTGTGCGGATAGCCCACGACGGCGGCCTCGGCGACCTTCTCATGGGCGACCAAAGCGCTTTCGACCTCGGCCGTGCCCATGCGGTGGCCGCTGACGTTGATGACGTCGTCGACGCGGCCGGTGATCCAGTAATAGCCGTCCTCGTCGCGCCGGCAGCCGTCGCCGGTGAAGTAATAGCCGGGATATTGCTGGAAATACGCCTCCTCGAAGCGGGCATGGTCGCCCCATAGGGTCCGCATCTGCCCCGGCCAGCTGTCGGCGATGCACAGGACGCCCTCGGCCGGGTTCCCCTCCTGCACCTCGGCGCTGAAGGCATCGAGGATCACGGGCTTCACGCCGAAGAAGGGCACGGTGGCCGATCCGGGCTTGGTTTCCGTGGCGCCCGGCAGCGGCGTGATCAGGTGGCCGCCGGTCTCGGTCTGCCACCAGGTGTCGACGATGGGGCAGCGCCCCTTGCCGACATGTTCGTTGTACCAGTTCCAGGCCTCGGGGTTGATCGGCTCTCCGACCGTGCCCAGGATGCGCAGCGAGGACAGATCATGCGCCTCCACGGGTTCCGGTCCCTTGGCCATCAGGCTGCGGATGGCGGTGGGGGCGGTGTAGAACTGGGTGACCTTGTGCTTGGCGCAGACCTCCCAGAAGCGGCCGGCATCTGGCCAGGTCGGCACGCCCTCGAACATAATGGTGGTCGCGCCGTTGGCCAGCGGGCCATAGACGATATAGCTGTGACCGGTGACCCAGCCCACGTCGGCCGTGCACCAGAAGACATCGCCGTCCTGATAGTCGAAGGTCATCTGATGGGTCATGGCCGCATAGACCAGATAGCCGCCGGTCGTGTGCACGACCCCCTTCGGCTTGCCCGTCGACCCCGAGGTGTAGAGGATGAACAGCGGATCCTCGGCCCCCATCGGACGGGGCGGGCATTCGGGGGCGACCTGCGCCATCTGCGCCTTGACGTCGACATCCCGGCCCTCGACCCAGGTCGTCTGGTCGCCGGTATGCTTGACCACCAGGCAGCGCACCTTATCCGAACAATGCAGCAGGGCCGCATCGGCATTGGACTTCAGCGCGGTGCGGCGGCCGCCGCGGGGGGCGGTATCGGCCGTGATCAGCACCTTGGCGCCGCAATCGTTGATGCGGTTGGCCAGCGCGTCCGGCGAAAAGCCCGCGAAGACGATGGAATGGATCGCCCCGATGCGCGCGCAGGCCAGCATTGCATAGGCGGCCTCGGGGATCATCGGCAGATAGATGACCACACGATCGCCGCGCATCACGCCCTGGCTCAGCAGGACATTCGCAAAGCGGTTCACGCTTTCCGACAGCTGCGCATAGGTGATGTGCTGCGCCGGGGTCTTGGGGTCGTCGGGCTCGAAGATGATCGCGGTCTGGTTTGCGCGCTTGGGCAGGTGGCGGTCCACGCAGTTCACGCTGGCGTTCAGGACGCCGTCCTCGAACCACTTGATGCTGACCTGGCCCATGGTGAAGTCGGTGTTCTTCACCTTGGAAAAGCGCTGGATCCAGTCCAGGCGCTGTCCCTCACGCCCCCAGAAGCCCTCGGGGTCTTTGATGGATTCGTCATAAAGACGCTCGTAATCCGCCGGACCGACATGGGCGCCGTCCAACCCTGCCGGAATTGCGTGTTTCTGAATGTTTTCAGCGCTCATGACATCCCCTCCTCGCAGCCATGTGGCAGCCTCGCCGGGCTTTGCCGATCGCACCGATCTACGGCGCAGCTGCCTGTGCGGAGATGTTAATCACAAATCGTCACACAAGTTAAGCTATTTTTTATAAACGATATTTTTGTTAACTAATTGACCATGATGCGTCGGATACAGTAAATCCTTCACAAGAAGCAGCCGCCGGCAGAAAACTGCCGGCGGCTGCGACGGAAACGGCCGGACCTGCCCGCAGGCTAGCCGGATGATGCGGGACTGCGAGGTCTAGCCCTCACTGCGGCCGGTCCATGCGGGCATAGATGCAGACGCGCCCCCGCAGCGGTTGGGCCCAACTGAGCCGCAGCTGGCGCTTGCCGGCGCCGATCTCGGTGATGACAGTCGGCGCGGCATCGACGCGTGTGCCATCCGCGGCATAAAGTGGCGTCTCAGTGACGATCGACTGCACCGATTTGGCCCAGCTGAGGAAGGGCAGCCCCGTCAAGGCCGGTGTCGTCCAGTTGGCCGAAGCGGTGTTCTGCGTCAGCTGATACATCAGCGGGTTGGCGACATAGACGTCAACCCCGTTGAAAGTGTTCGCCTCGAACTGCAGGTTGCGCATGTTGTTGTAGTCCAGATCGGCGATCGACGTATCGACCCGGTCGATCCGCCGGACGTTGCCGTAGAGCGCCTTGAAGACGTTGCCGACCACGTTCAGCCCGTGGATGAAGTGCCCCGACCCAAAGGGCTTGACACAGATCCAGGCGAACCACGACACCGTGTTCGAGCACAGGAAGGTGTTGCCGGTCACGGTCAGGCCGCCAAAGCTGTATTCTTCATTGGTGAAGGTCGGATATGCGCTGTGCTCGTTCGTCCATTCAATCGAGGCATTGTCGACATAGTTCCCGCTGACCGTCGTCTGGACGTTCGGCTGCGTCAGCACAAGGCCGGCATAGCGCAACCCCTGCCCCGATCCGTCGCCCTGGAACCAGTGGTTGCCGGAAACGATGTGACCGCCCCCGTTCGCCACCATGAAATGGGCAAAGCGGACAAAGCGGTTGTTGCGGATCTTTACGTCATTGGCATTGACGTTGATGGCGATCGTGCTGCGCTGCTGGGCGGGCAGGTCCATGTCGTTGGACAGGAACTGGCAGTTGTCGACCAGCAAGTCCTGGCAGCCTCGCCCGATCGACGTGATCCCCCGGTCCTTGGGCCGCGTCACATAGCAGTCTCGCATCTGGATCATCTCGCCCTTCGGGGGCAGCATGACGGCGCTGGCGATGCCGCCGCAGTTGAAGTCGATGTCGACCAGGTTCAGCCGGTCCAGCTGGCGGATGCCCGACAGGTCCAGAAGATAACGGTAACGCTCGAAGCTGTAGGTGCGCGTGGCCGAACCCCCGAACAGGGGCTGCGACAGGGTGAGGGTCCCTGCGGTCACGTTCCTGGCGTTGACATAGACCTCGCGGCCGACACCGGTGCCGATGACCCGGCTGCCGATCTCGATCTGTGCGACGTTTGCCACATTCGTCAGCAAGAGGGGATTGGCGGGGCTATAGCTGGCCGACGAGGTCCAGCGACCGGTGGTCCAGATCGGACCCGGATTGGCCTGAAGGCCGCCGTTCCGGATGACCCGCCGGTTCGAGAAGCCGTCAAGCGTCGGCGCCAAGTCTCCCACCAGCAGCGGCTCGTCCAGCAACACCCTGCGGCCGCAAAGATCCAGCGACAGGTGGTCGGTGAACCCGAGCAGCGCCTGCAGGGCCTTCTTCATTCCCAATGTGTCGCTGGCGAAGGCATCGGCATAGGTGGGAAAATCAAAACTGCGGACGAATGCCACCCGCGTCGAGGCCGGCGTGCTGATGCGCCCCTTGAAGCGGATGGGGCTGTTGATCGACAGATCGCCCGAGATGAAGAAATTGCCCTCGGGCACGACGATCCAGCCACCGTTGCTGGCCTGGTCGGCGGCTATGAAGGCCTCGCGGTCGTTGGTGACGCCGTTGCCGACGGCGCCATAGTCGCGCACATCCACCCAATCCAGCAGCGACGGCACAAAGGCCGCCGTGATGTCCTCGATGCGGATCGACTCGATCCGGAACGCGCCGCCGTTCGACCCGACCAGGTCCAGCCCGAAATGGCCATAGACCGGGCGCGTGCCCCAGGGCATGTCGACGCCCTTCCGGGTGCCGATGCCGACAATGGCGCTCACCTCGACCACCTGACCATAGTTGCGCAGGGCCACGGTCGGTCCGGTGTCGGTAATCCCGGTCACCCGGCTCCGCGTGCCGTCCCCTGCCCAGGCCGCGATGCGCACGCTGGTCAGCGCACCGGCCACCGCCTTGACCCGTGCCGAGACGCGCAGATAGACGCCGGGGATCATCGGGGTCTCGCCCATGAAGCGCAGGCTGGTGGTGGTCTGCTGCTTGACGATCTCCAGGCAGGCGCCGAAATCCTGATCGGCAGGCACCAGGGATGCATTGTCGGCCGTGGCCCAAGTGGGACTGCCCGAGGTCCCGTCGGTGCGCGACCATGATCCCAGACCCGCCCGGAAGGCCGGCGGCATCAGCAGAAGCCCGTTGGTGATCGCAATGTTCATCGACTATCCTCCGTAACGGCATGCGCCGACGCAAAGACGCCGGCGTGATCCTTCGAGGATTAGTTGATGAAGTGTTAACGGGTCCTGAAGACCCCGTGCGCTGCAACGGCCGGAACGGCAACGGCCACCGCAAGCGGTGGCCGTCCGTCGGCCTCAGGCCTCGGCCGAGACCAGCTGCCCCGCCAGCGCCGATTCGATCAGCCGGCGGGTCTCGTCGATGCCGTAAAGGGCGATGAAGCCGCCAAAGCGCGGCCCCTGATCGGCCCCCAGCAACACCTGATAGAGCGCGCTGAACCAGTCGCGCAGCGGCTCGAAGCCGTGATCCTTGCCGATGGCAAAGACCATCGACTGCAACGCCTCGGCATCGGCGGGCTGGTCCCAGGCCGCAAGACGGCCGGCCAGGTCCTCCATGGCGGCACGCTCCACCTGGGTCGGTTCGCGGAACTTGCGGGTGGGCGCCACGAAGTCATTGAAATAACGCAAAGCAAAACCGGCTGCGGCGTCCAGGTCGGGATGGGTCTCTGGGCTGGCCCCGGGCGCATAGCGGCGGATGAAGCCCCAGAGCCCGTCCTTGCCCGTGGCGCCCGCGACCGAGGCGAGGTTCAGCAGCATCTGGAACGGCACCACCATGTCCGAGGCGGGCACGGTGCCGCCATGGATGTGCCAGACCGGGTTGGCCAGCTGCTGTTCGGCCGTCTGATCGGGAAAGGCGCGCAGCTGCTGGTGATATTCGTCCACCGCCTTGGGGATGACGTCGAAATACATCCGCTTGGCGGTCTTGGGCTTCTGGTACATGAAATAGGACAGGCTCTCGGTGGCCGCATATGTCAGCCATTCGTCGATCGACAGCCCGTTGCCCTTGGACTTGCTGATCTTCTGTCCGTCCTGGTCCAGGAACAGCTCATAGGTGAAGTGCTCGGGCGCACGGCCGCCCAGGATGCGGCAGATGCCGTCATAGATCGGCGTGTTGGTGCTGTGATCCTTGCCGTACATCTCGAAATCGACATCCAGCGCGGCCCAACGGGCGCCGAAATCCGGCTTCCACTGCAGCTTGACCTGGCCCCCGGTGACCGGCAGCGTCAGTTCCTGCCCGTCCTCGTCAAAGGTGATCGTGCCGTTTTTCGCATCGACATGCTTGATCGGCACGTAAAGGACGCGCCCCGTCGTGGGGCTGATCGGCAAAAAGCAGGAATAGGTCTGTTGACGCTCCTCGCGGAGGGAGGCCAGCATCACCTGCATGATCTCGTCATACTTCTCGGCAGCGCGCAGCAGCGTGTCATCGAAACGGCCCGACTTGTAGAACTCGGTCGCGCTGATGAATTCGTATTCAAAGCCGAACGTGTCCAGGAAGCGGCGCAGCATGGCGTTGTTGTGCCCGCCAAAGCTGTCATGCGTGCCGAAGGGGTCGGGCACCGAGGTCAGCGGCAGCTGCAGATGCGCATGCAGCATCTCCTGCTGGGGGACGTTCTCGGGCACCTTGCGCATGCCGTCCATGTCGTCGGAAAAGCAGATCAGCCGGGTCGGGATGTCGCTGATCATCTCGAAGGCGCGGCGGATCATCGTGGTACGCGCAACCTCGCCAAAGGTGCCGATATGCGGCAGGCCCGACGGGCCATAGCCCGTCTCGAACAGGACATGTCCCTTGTCGGGGTCCTTCTTCTCATAGCGCTTGAGCACCCGGCGCGCTTCTTCGAACGGCCAGGCCTTCGATTGCATTGCGGCATCGCGCAAGGTGGTCATGTCGCTGTCTCCTGCTGAGGGTCCGGAACGCTTATTGAAAGCACCGGCCATCGTCAATAATCTGCGCCCGAACCCCGTTGGAGTGTGCCATGATCGTCGACCTGCCTTCCCTTTCCCCCTGCGATGCGCTGGTCGCGGTGATGGTCGCGGTCTCTGCCTCGGACAGCACCATCCGGACGTCCGAACTGGTCGCGATCCAGCGCATGGTCGATCACGCCCCGGTCTTCGCGGCCTATGACGACGACCGCATCCGTGCGGTCAGCCAGACGGTCATGACCCTGTTCGAGGAGGAGGACGGTGTGGACGCGCTCTTCGGCCTGATCCGCGACGCGCTGCCCGAAAAACTCTACGAGACCGCCTATGCGCTGGCCTGCGACGTGGGCGCGGCCGATGGGCGGCTGTACGAGGGAGAGGTGATGATGCTGGCCGAAATCCGCGACCAGCTGAATATCAGCCGCCTGCATGCGGCCGCGATCGAGCTGTCGGCCCGCGTCCGCCACATCACCGTCTAGGCCTCCAGCCGCGCCGCGAAGGCGCCTAGTAGGTCGCGCTGCAGCGCCTTTGCAGCCTGCGTCCAGGTACTGACGCCCGCAGGCAACTCCTGACCGATGGCCGCCTGCCTGCGGGCCGGATCGCTGCAGAGGATGGTAAAGACCCCCTCGGCCCCAGATGCCGTGGTGACATAGCCGGTCAGGTTCGACACGAAATTCAGCGTTCCCGTCTTGCCGGAAATGAGATGCCGGGCAGAGGTATCCCGTCCCAGATCCTCCGACAGGGGGTTGGTGCGCAGCAGCCGGGCCAGATCCAGGTCGCGGCCGGGTCCCGCCAAAACGCGCGTCAGCCCATGGGCTGTCACGCGGCTGTCGCCCGACAAGCCAGAATGGTCCAACAGCCGAAGCCCCTGCCCCAGGTCACCCAACCAGTCGCGCATGACCTGGCCCGAAGCGGGCAGATCGGACGCGCCGCTGGCATGCAGCCCCAAGACCTCTGCCGTCAGGTTGGTGGAATGGCGCAGCATGTCACGGATCAGCACCTCCAGCGGGGAGCTGTCGTGCTGCGCGACCACCTGCCCCTGCGGCAGCGCAGGGATCATCTCGGCAGGGGGCAAGACCAGGCCGCGTGCGCGGCACAAGGTCTGGAAGACATCGGCGGCATAAAGCTCGGGCAGGCGCACAGGCAGCCAGCGGCTTCCGTTCCGACCCATCGCCCCGCGCGACACTGTCCAGTATTCGCGCGCCTGATCGTTGCGATAGGTGAACAGGTCGGCTTGGTCGCGCGGCATGGCGGTGATCGTATAGGCGCGCGGGGATTGCGATGCCGCCCGCGCCTCGACGCTCAACTGAAGGTCGACGCCGACCCGGCTCCAGCCCAGATGCACCCGATTGAAGTTGAGGATCATCCCCGAGATCGAGGGGTTATAGGCCAGATGCTGTGCCTGCTCGGCCGTGATCTGCGGCAGATGCGGCAAGGCACCGCCCCAGACCGCAAAGCGCCGCGGCGGCTCCTGGGGGCTGGCTGCAAGGTCGGCCGCCAGCCGCGCCAGATCATCCGTGGACAGAACAGGATCGCCGCCTCCGGCCAGGATCAGCATGTCGCCAGACCGGATGATCCGCGTGCTGAAGCGGTGTGCCGGACCAAGGCGGTCCAGGGCGAAAAGCGCGGTGATGGCTTTCATCGTGCTGGCCGGCGCCATCGGCATCAGCGCCTTCCCAAGGGCCAGCGGCTCTTGCCTGTTGGACAGGGCAAAGGACACCTGTCCCGGCAGGGCGGCGCGTGCGACCAGATCCCGCGCGTCGGGTGCGGGTCGACGCGGCGGCCGCAGGTCCAGCGCCTGCCCGCCCGCAAGATTCGGCAATACGGCAGAGGCCAGAAGGGCTGACAGGAACCCCCGTCGGTCCAGCTTCATGTCTGGGCCCTCCGCAGTTCGGTCGAGGACAGGCTGGACATGGGAAGGTTGAGGAGCGTCCAGGCCGGCGGGCGACGGTCGGCCAAGGTCAAGGCCCGGACTTCCGGCACCCGCGCCGCGCGCATCACCTGCGCCGCCACCGAATGCCGCGCCGCAAGGCGGCTTCCGGGCCGCGCCATCACCGCGATGGGCACGCAGCGCGCGATCTGCCTCCAGCGGTCCCAGTGGTGGAACTGGACCAGGTTGTCCGATCCCATCAGCCAGACGAAGCCCACGCCGGGATAGCGTCGCTGCAGCGCAGGAATGGTGTCGGCCGTCAGGCGCAGCCCAAGCCGCGCTTCCACATCGGTCACAATGATCCGGGGATCCCGCGCCAGGCGCCGCGCCCGTGTGATCCGCGCGGACAAGGGCGCGGGTCCATGCAGCTTGAGGGGGTTGCCCGGCGACACCAACCACCAGATCCGGTCCAGGCCAAGCCGACGCTGCGCCACCTGGCTGATCAACAGATGCCCCGCATGAGCAGGATCAAAGGATCCGCCCAGCAGGCCGATGCGCTGGCCCGGCAGCGCCAAGGGAAAACCGGTCGTCATTTCGCAGACTTAGCCCAGACTTTCGGGCAAGCCAACGGCCGAAGAAAGGGGAGAGCCCGTGCCGGAACTGTCGCCGGCACGGGCGGCCGTTCATTTCACGGTGATGCGCCCGTCAAGATAGGGTACATAGCCCTCGGGCATGGCGCTCATGTAGGCCGCGACGACTTCTGCCAGGTCCGGACCGAAGTCATAGGCGTTCTGGCCCTTTTCGGCAAAGACGGCATAACCGTCGCCGCCGCCCCGCATGTAGTTGTTCGTCGCCACTCCATAGGTCTGGCCTTCGTCGATGGGCACCCATGCGCCATCCTCTTGCACCATGACGTCGCTGATGCGCGACCCCGGCTCGGCGGACGGATCGAGCGTGTATTTCAGGCCCGCGACCTGCGCGAACCTGCCTCCGGCCTCGGCATGCTGGCTGGCGCTATTCTCCAGTGCCGCGATGATGTCAGCACCGTTCAACTGGAAGGTCGCCAAGGTATTCTGGAACGGCAGGACGGTATAGATCTCGCCCATGGTCACCTCGCCCTCGTCGATCGAGGCGCGCAAGCCGCCGCCGTTCTGGATCGCGATGGTGACGCCCTGATCGCGAACACGGTCCAGCATGGCATCGGCCACCAGGTTCCCCATCTCGCATTCGCGGGCGCGGCAATTGGCGCGGTCTCCGTCGATCGGCGCGTCGGTTTCCGCGACGACCTTCTCGCGAAGCTCCAGGATCGGCTCGGCCATCTCGGTCACGCGGGCGGCGATTGCCTGATCCTCGGGGACCGAGGCATCCAGCAAGATCGGCTGCCCCTCAAGCGCCGTGACCTCACCATTGTCATCGAAGGTCACGGTCAGATGCCCAAGATACTTGCCATAGGCATAGGCCTGCACGATCAGGACATCATTGCCGTCAGGTCCGGCGACCAGCGTGGGATAGGCACCCTCGGCACCCTCGATGTCACCCAGCAATGTGTGCGAATGCCCGCCCACGACCACATCCAGCCCCGGCACGTCGGCTGCCAGCTGCTGGTCGCGGAGGTAGCCGACATGGGTCAGGGCGATGATCTTGTCGATCCCTTGGGCTGTCAGCTCCTCAACCGAAACCTTCAGGCTCTCGACATCATCTTGGAAGGTGACATTCGGGCCAGGTGACGAGGTTTCGGGCGTGTCCATCGCCAAGGCCGACACGACGCCCACCTTCTGATCGCCCAGCTCGATCACGCTGTGCCGGGCCACCTTGTCCGCCAGCACATTCGACGTCGAGACGTCGATGTTGCCGGAAATCACAGGAAACTTGACACCATCCACAAGCACGGCAAGCCCCTCGGGGCCATCGTCGAACTCGTGGTTTCCGACCGCCATCGCGTCATAACCGATGGCGTTCATGAACTCGACCACGTCGGCGCCCTTGTAGGTCGTGTAGAACAGCGACCCCTGATACTGGTCGCCGGCGTCCAGAACGATGACGTTCCCGCCCTCGGCCAGGATCTGGTCGCGCAACTCCGCCACCTTGCTGGCGATCCGTGCAACCCCGCCGAAACATTCGTTTGCCGCCGCCTGCTCCTCGTTGCAGGTGCTGTCCGACCCGTTGATCTGTTCGATGCGGCTATGGACATCATTGGTGTGAAGGATGTGCAGCACCATTTCGGCCTGAGCCGCGCCCGCAAAAAGCGCAATCGCCGATGCGGCCCCCAGAAGGCGATGTTTCATGCCTGATTCCCCTGTTGCTATGTCTGGTTCTTCCCGACAGCTTGGCGCAGCGCTGTCTTGTGGTCAAACCGCTGCCAAAGGGATGTGGCACGAGTTCATGGCATTGCGATGACGTCTTGACCCCATACCCGGGGCTGCGGCAAATGCGCCATGCTGATCTACAAAGTCCTCCGCGCGCCTGAATGGGCCTTGATGCAACGGGACGGCGCCACCGCCGGCGCGCCCGTAGATCTGGCCGACGGCTACATCCACTTCTCGACCGCCGAACAACTGGATGTCACGTTGCGCAAGCACTTCACGGAAGAAGACGGCCTGATGCTGCTGGCCTGCGACGTGGGCGCCCTTGCCCCGGACCTGCGGTGGGAGCCCTCGCGCGGCGGCGCACTCTTCCCGCACCTCTACCGCCCGCTTGGGATGAACGAAGTGCTGTGGTCACGCCCGATCCCGCTGACGCCCCACGGCCATGATACCGGAGCGCTGCAATGAACGTCATCGAGAAAATCGGGCTCGCGGCCCTGCACCGGATCGACCCCGAGGTCGCGCACGACCTGTCGATCCGCGCCTTGCAGCGCGGGCTGGCGCCCCTGCACGGCGGCGCGGTGACATCGGACAGGCTGCGTCTTGACCTGGCCGGAATCAGCCTGCCGAACCCGATCGGCTTGGCGGCAGGCTATGACAAGAACGGCAAGGTGATCGCGCCTCTGATGAAGTCAGGTTTCGGCTTTGTCGAAATCGGGGCCGCCACGCCTCGCCCTCAGCCTGGAAACCCAAAGCCGAGGCTGTTCCGACTGACGGACCAACAGGCGATCATCAACCGCTTCGGCTTCAACAACGAAGGGGCCGAGGTCATCGGCGCACGGCTTGCCGCGCGTCCCGCAGGCGTGCCGGTGGGACTTAACCTTGGCGCGAACAAGGACAGCACCGACCGGGCAGAAGACTTTGCCCAGGTCTTGCGGGTCGCGGGAACATCTGCCGATTTCGTGACGGTCAACGTCTCGTCGCCCAACACCGAAAAGCTGCGCGACCTGCAGGGTGCAGAGGCGCTGGCCGCCTTGCTGGACAGGGTGCTGGCGACGCGCGACAGCCTGACGCGGCGCATCCCGGTCTTCGTCAAGATCGCACCCGACCTGCGGGATGCCGAGGTCGCCCAGGTTGCATCGGTCGTGCAGAATGCAGGCCTGGACGGGATCATCGCCACAAACACCACCCTGTCGCGCGACGGCATCAATGGACCGCATGCACAGGAGGCGGGCGGCCTCTCCGGCGGGCCGCTCTTTCGACGCTCGACCCGCATCCTGGCGCTGCTGCACCAGGAAACGGCAGGCCGCATTCCCCTGATCGGCGTGGGCGGCATCTCCAGTCCGGACGACGTGTGGGAAAAGCTGCGCGCCGGGGCAAGCGCAGTTCAGGTCTACTCAGCGATGATCTACCAGGGGCTTTCCCTGGCACCGCGACTGGCCCAGGCATTGGATGATCGCTTGGCGCGCGACAGGATCACCTTGGCGGAACTGACGGGCAGCGGCGCCGGCGACTGGATCTAGGTCAGGCGCTGTCCCCTGCGCCAAGAAGCTGGTTCATGCTGTGCGAAGGTTCGGGACAGCCTGCATCCCCGATCACCCGCGCCGGAACGCCTGCGACGGTCTTGCAGGGGGGTACCTCCTGCAGCACGACCGAACCGGCCGCGATGCGCGAATGGTGCCCGATATGGATGTTACCAAGCACCTTGGCACCGGCACCGATCAGCACCCCGTTTCCGATCTTCGGGTGACGATCTCCGTCTTCCTTGCCGGTCCCGCCCAAGGTCACGGAATGCAGCATCGACACATCGTTGCCGACCGTCGCCGTCTCGCCGATGACAATCGAATGGGCATGATCTATCATCACCCCCGTGCCGATCCGGGCCGCGGGATGAATATCGACGCCAAAGCACTCCGAGCAGCGCATCTGCACGAAATACGCAAGGTCGCGACGTTCCTGCTGCCACAGCCAATGGGCCATGCGATAGGCCTGCAGCGCCTGAAAGCCCTTGAAGAACAGCACCGGCTGCAACAGCCGGTGGGTCGCTGGGTCACGGTCATAGACCGCCATCAGATCTGCCCGTGCGGCATCGCCCAGTTCCGGGGTGCTGGCATAGGCCTGATCGGCGATCTCCCGCAGGATCTGCTCACTCATCTCGCCGGAGGCAAGCTTCAGCGAAAACCTGAACGCAAGCGCCGCCTCCAGACTGTGATGATGCAGAAGACCGGCATGGATCAGCGCACCCAGCAGCGGCTCGCCGGCCACGGCCGCACGCGCTTCGTCACAAAGCTGGGCCCAGATGGTGTCCCGGTTCAGTGACAGAGGTTTTTTCTTGGCATGCAGCATGTTCATCTTGGCCCGCCCGATCGCTCAGATCTCTCTCATAACCCAGAAATCGTCATGGGAAAACCCGGGCGGGCCAAATGTCGTCACACCGGCAGGCGCAGTTCCAGCCAATGGACCGCCAACCGGATGCGACCGCCGGCAAAGGTGCCGCCTTCGGCGGTAACGACCAGCGGCGCGGGCTGGTAATATGTCATCGGGCTGCCAAGGATCCCACGCGACCACGAACCGCGCGGTTTCCCCAAGCCCTGACCAAAGCGGACCAGCGCGCCGGCCGTTCCCAGCCTCCATCCCGTCGCTGAGCCTGTGATATCCTCGGTCACGCGCGCAGCGGCGCCGATCACCATCGCTCCGGCCGGGATCAGGACGGTGCTGCTCACGCTCGTGCCGGAAGCCACCACCACCTCACCTTCGGCCAGTCCCGCCACCAGGCCAGAACCGGACGCTCCCAAGGTCAGCGCGCCCGTCACCCAGGACGCCCCGTCATGGATGGCTTCGGCCCCCCGGTCAGCGATGAAAGCGCGCATCCCGGCCGCAGCGGGCACAAAGACCCAACCGCCGTTCGAACCCACTGCAATGGCGCCCGCCTGCCCGCTCCAGGCACCGTGGGGCGCAGAAGGAACGCCCCAGCACTGACCGTTCAGAACCGTCTCTGGCGGCGTCGCCACCGAGACGCTCTGAAGAACCATGTTCACCAGGCCGTCCAGCCGCATCAGGGCCTCGTTCACCGTCACATGCTTCTGCGCCTGCGCCGGCTGCAGCAGGGACATCTGCAGGCGCATCGTTTCACTGGGCATTGAACTCTCTCCTTGCAAACGGGCCACGCCCGAAGCTTTGGGACAACTGGGCCACCTGGACCGTTACCGGTCCGGACGGCATCTGCGACAAGATGGTCTGCGTGATGGAATAGGACGGCTGGCCGACCTCGGCTTCAACAAGCAGACGTCCGTTGCTGCTCAGCCGCAGCAGGTAGCGCTCGCTGCCCTCGCCCAGGGGAATGTCGGGTCCGTCCCAGCCGTCGCTGTCGATCCTGCTGCGCCTGATCCAGGTGATCTCGCGCCCGTTCATCCGCAGATGGCAGGGCGTATAAGGGCGCAGCCCGATCCCCGGCGCCTCGGTCGTTCGGCTGCGATAGCTGGCATCGTCAGGCGACCGAGAGGCCGGGCCGATCCGCCAGAACCGCTCCTGCCCCCGCGCGGATGGCGGCAGGTCCACCTGACGTGCGCCCCCATCAAGCAGAACGACCAGGCTGCCGGCAGGCCAGCTGTCGGGCATCAACGCGTCGCTGCCCGCCTGTCCCCGCAGCCGCTGGCTGATCTCCCATACGTTGGGGGCCACCAGTTCCGCCGTGGCGAACTGCATGACCTCCCAGCGGTCGATCGACCCATCCCCGATCGCCAGTGCATTGGCGCCGGACAGCAGCGCCCGCGTGGTGACCGACCGGAGGCCGTCGTTCGGCAGCCGCAACCTCAGGGGCGCGCCACGGTCGATCACGCCCGGCTGCGCCCGCGCCAGTGGCGTCAGGGTACGCCCGATCAAGGCGCGGCGCTCGACAAGCAGGTTCAGGTCGAACCCCCCTTCTGCCTCGGCCGAGACATAGGCGGCCACGGTGCCCGGCCAAGGATTCGCCGCGACAGCCAGGTAGGGTGCATGCGGCACCTCGTCGCCCCGCAGCAGCGGCAGGTCCAGAAACACCGGCCGGACCGGCAGCGGCGGCGAATAGCGGCGGATGCCGCCCTGCTCGTGATGGCTCAGCCGCGGCGAATAGAGGCCGGGATCCACGCGGACGGCATCAACGGTGATGGCGCCTGCACGCTCCACCCGGTCGATGCGCCAGCGACGGGTCTCCTGCCCCGGCATCTGCGACAGGATCACGTCCCCCGGCCCCAGAGCCTTGCGCGAGGGGGGCAGGACGAACCGCGCGCTGTCCCGCGCCACCTCGGCCTCGGTGATCCACCGATCGGCGACCGCACGACCCTCGGCACGCGTCAGGACCATCGCGAATTCGGTGTCCGAGACGGCATGACAGGTCTCGTCGGCCAGGCTCGACTCTGCGGTGGCCACACCGTAGTCGCCACCCGCCTCCACGTGGCTCAGCCGCAGGCGCCCGACATTGGCCGCCTCGACCTGGCGGATCGTCTCGAACCCGCTCAATTCTCCGGCCACAGCCAGATCGTCGGGCGTGATCTGCGCCTTGACCACCCCATCCCGCGCCACGAATTTCAGCACGCCCGCACGCTCCACGGCATCGAAACCATGTGCCAGCATCAAGGGCTGCAAGGCCGCGCGCCCCGATTCGGTCCCGCCCAGGGCATATCCCCGGACGACGCCGGAAAGGCCCGATACATCCACCGCAGTCACCCCGGACGCACGACAGATGTCGCGCACCACCGCACGCAGGGTCACTGCCCCGGCACGGCCGTTCAGCCAGTGACCGCGATCCCAGGCCGGACCGTCCGACCAAAGGTCGCTGCGACCCGGGAAGGCCGGATAGGGCCGCTCGTCCCAGCACCAGACATGGGCACGGTCCGTGTCCAGCATCGCCCTTCCATCGGCGTTGCGAGGGTTGTTTTCCGGGTCCCGCCAGAAGTCCATCGACGCTTCGATATATGCCGCCTGGATCGCATCGTTCCGGGTTCCGTTCGAGTAATGCGGCAGCATGCTCTCGGAACTCATCGCGTCCAGGAACTTGTTGGGCTGGTTCGTCGCCTTGTCCAGCGCGGCACAGCCGATCTCTGTGAACCATATCGGCTTAGATCCGGGCACCCAGGCCGTCGCCTCGCGCTGTCGGACGCCGCCCGGCCGGTTGAAGTGCTGATTCTGCCACCAGCTTTTCAGGTCCTTGTAGCGCCAGACCCATGCCTCATCATAAGTCCCGTCCGTGATCGGACTGCGGACCTGGGCATCCCGGTCCGCGTCGCTGGCGTAGTACCAGTCAAAGCCCTCGCCGCCGGCGATGTTCGACTTGAGGTAGTCGATGTTGTCGATCCGCCCCCAATACGCGTCCAGGTGGCTGTCGCCGTCCCGCCAGTCGGACAGCGGCATGTAGTTGTCGATGCCGATGAAATCGATATTGCGATCCGCCCACAGCGGATCGAGGTGGAAGAACAGCGCACCTCCACCCGGATGATGGCCGAAATATTCTGACCAATCCGCCGCATAGCCGATCTTGACGCTTGGCCCCAGGATCGCCCGAACGTCCGCCGCCAGCTGCCGCAGCGCCGCGACGGCAGGATATGTGTTCGACGGCCCCCGGATCTGGGTCATCGCCACCATCTCGGACCCGATCAGGAAGGCGTCGATCCCGCCCGCCGCGGCACAAAGATGTGCGTAATGCAGGATAAAGCGGCGATAGGACCACTCGCTCGGCCCATGATAGGACACCTGATCCCCGCTGCGGGCAAAGTGATCAGGCTGCGCCGTTCCAAAAAAGGCCGCCACCTGTTCAACAGCGCTGGTTGTGCCATCGGTGGTTCCAAGCCGACGCGGCGCGACAGAGGTGGTGATCCGCCCGCGCCAGGGCATGGCGGCCTGCTCCGTTGCGCCGTAAGGGTCGGGCAGACGGTTCCCGGCCAGTTGCTCCATCAGGATGAACGGATAGAAGATCGCCTTCCGACCCGAAGCCGACAGCGCGCGCAGCCCCTCGATGACCGATCGGTCCGAAGGCGTGCCGCCATAGATGGGCCGTCTCTCGGCCCGCGCCACTTCCTCAGCCTGCGAGCGGGTGATGCCGCCGGCACGCCACGGCATCTCGTCACCATCAGCCGCCTTGAACTCGACCTTCGGCCTGACTTGGCAATTGCCGATCCGCAGATCGCTGCCAAACCACGAGACGACCAGCGAAACCGAACCCACGTTCGGCAATTCCCGCCCCAGCACATCCAGCGAGGCGCTGAAATCCGTGCCGCCCATGGGCGTGTTCACGTTGAAACTGCGCACTTCGCCCAGATCGTCGGCATGGTGCACCGGCGTCGTGGCCAGCGAGTATTCGCCCGTCCCCGGGATCAGCGCCACAGCGCGCACATCGCGCGACAGGCCGGACCCGTCACGGGCGGGACAGGTCACCTCGAAACTCAACTGGGGCATGCGGTTGCCCCACCGCTCCAGGCCGAGGTTTTCCAGCACGACATAGGCGGTGCCGCGATAGGCCGGCGCCTCATCCCCCTCATGGGCCGCAATGATCGGGTCCGGCATCTGGGTCGCGCCGCCGCGATAGACGCGCATGTTCAGGTCATCGGCGGCAATCTCCTCCCCATCGGCCCAGACCCGGCCGACGCTCAGGATGCGGCCTTCGCACAGCGCCAGCGCGACCGAGATGCGGTAACTGATCTGGGTCACGCGCGGCTTCGGGGCGCCCTTCCCGCTGCCCCCGCCTTCGGTGCGGCTGACCTCTTCCAGGGGCGACGTCCAGATGACGTGACCAGGCATCCGCATCTGCCCCCAGACGCGGGGGATGGCGATGCCTTCTCCGGCAGTCTGGATGCGCAGACGGTCGATGCGGCCGGTCTCGACTGCCTTGGCGCCTCCTCCCAGCAGGCGCTGGTCGATCGCCCGTCCGATGACGGCACCTGCCGCGCGTCCCAGCACGGCACCGGACAGGCCCAGCACCGCGCCGCCAAACCCCGCTCCCAGCGATGCACCGACCGCAGACAGGACTATCGTGGCCATGCTGGCCTCCTTTGTTCAAGATGGTCAGGGAAATCGGAACCGCGCGACGATCCGGGACCGCCAGGGCGGCGTCAGCGGGCTCTCGATGACACCGTGGTAGGTATAGGCATGCAAAAACCGCGGCTCTGCTCCGGCGGCCGACAAGACGCCCAGATGCTTGGCAATGGCCGCCGGGCGCATCCGGAACAGTAGCACCTGTCCAGGCGCCCAGAGCTCATCCGCCGCCACCGGCATCAGGTGACGGGTCGCAGCGGCCAGCAACAGCTCCTGGCTGCCACATTCCGCCCAGTCCGCCGTATAGGCGGGCGGGGCCTCAGGTTCGTTGCCAAAGATCTCGCGCCAGACGCCGCGGATCAGGCCCAGACAGTCGGCACCCGAGCCCTTGCTGCTGGCTTGGTGCACATAAGGCGTCCCCAGCCATCCCCGCGCTGCGTCGACCACGCGCTCATCCATGGCGCACCCCCACCTGCGGCGCCATCAGCCAATCCTCCGAGGGCAGATGGGGAAAGCCGCGGAAGTTCAGGAAATTTGCGAACTTCAACCGGCAGGTCGCGGCGGCCTTGTCGCATCCGGCCGTCAGCCGGACCTGATCGCCCGGCATGGGTAGGATGCCAAGTGCCGACCAAAGCTCGATCACCCTGCGTCCCCCGGGAAAGGCGGTGTCGTTCTTGATCATGCCATGCAGCCCTTCGGCGCCTCCAGACAGCACCTCGATCCGCCCCTGCTCGAACCAGTTGGCGGCGAAGGGCGGAAAGTTCGTGAAGGTCAGGATCCGTCCCTCGTCCAGACCCTCGACCTGGCGCTGGACCGACAATCCGGGTGCCGTCAGGTCCACTTTGCAGGTTGCGTCGCCCAGGCGCGAACTGCACCTGCGGTGATAGACCCTTCCCTGGGGCGCATTCAGCTGTTCGGACAGCCCGCGCAGCTCGGCACGAAAGGCGCCATTCGCACGTGCAACCTCACCCAGCGTGCCGCGGAACACCAACCTGCGGCGCGCGGCGTCCGCCCAGTCCACCTCCCACATGCGCAGCTGTGCATTGTCCCACCGACCGGCCATCAGGTCGCGTTCGGTGATGGCATCGTCGCTCAGGGCACCGGTGGCCTCGGAATTGTCCACCGACAGACCGGTTGCCTGGACCAGAGCCTTCGCCGTGAGGCCGCGGTCAGGCCGAAAGGTGACACCCTCGAAGCTCAAGGCGCGATCGTGATCGGTAAAGCCGATGGTCAGCCCGTCGGCCCGACGTACCGACCAGGCGCGCGCAATCGTGGTCGTGGTCATACGCGCACCTCAACCACCGGAATGTCGGGCACCTGGCCTGCTTGGAACGACGATATCGAAACGGCAATCCTGTCGGTGTCAAAGCGCACCGGAACGTCGAATTCATATCCGACGGTCACCTCCGCCCCCACATCCGGTGCCTCGTTGAAGGTGATGCGGCCCAGCACGTGATCCACGGTATAGTTGATGTCAAAGAACACCTCATTGCCGCCGATACCCGCACGAACCGAATTGCGCACCGGCTTGGTGATGGGCCGCTGATAGACATTGGCGCCCGATCGATACGCCTTGGTCAGGGCATAGCTGCGCGTCTGTCCGTCACCGATCGCGATGACCTGGTCCCCGAACCGGGGTGCTGCGGACGGGGCGCAGCTTTTGTGGTCCGACCAGTCCTTCCAGCGGAAGCCGTGCAGCTGGCCCGACCGCGCCTCGAAGAAGGCGACAACCGCGGACAGGTCATCCAGCGACCGCAGCCCCATTCCGGCATCGAATCGGCGCCGGGAATGGATCCAGGGCGTGTTCCGCTCCTCGAAACCGCTGGCCATCGTGACGATCTCGGTCCGACGCTCGGGCCCGCCGATCGCGCCAAAGGACAGCTTGGCAGGAAATCTCACCTCGTGAAAGGCCATGGGGCCGCTCCTCTCAGTTGTTGCGCTCGCCGCGGGCCAGCACCCGCGACATCTGCGCCGCGATCTGCGACTGGCTGCGCTGGAACCCGGCCACGTCCGGCGTCTGGATGTTGAACGTGACATGCACGCCGCCCCCGCCTCCTGCGGCGGCAACGCCCAGCTTGCCGTCGGGACCGCGGCGCAGGGGCATGATCGCCTCCGGGCCCGCCTCGCCCATCAGGCCGGCACCGCCCCGCATGGGAAAGCTCGTGGGACCGGACACAATGCCTCCCCCGACAGCCCGTCCCTGCGAAAAGACCCCGCCTTTGGCAAAAGGCGTCACACCCTGCCCCAAAAGCCCGCCGCCGAACAGCCCGGCAACCCCGCTCGCAAGCGTTCCCGCCAAGGCATTCTCGACGGGCTTCATGGCCATGCCGTACACCGTGTCCGCCAACGACCTGCCGATGTCCTTCAGGGCATCGGACAGCTTGCCCCCGTCCAGGACCAACCCGTCGATGGCGCGCCCGAGGCCACGCTCCAACCCCGAGGACAGCGTGCCCACCTCACGGGCCGTCAGAGCCATCGACTGCCGCAGGCGCCCAAGCTCGGCCTGAAACTCGCCTGTCATCCGGCCGCCGGGCCCCGGTTCATCCTCCAGCAGGTCCAGCACGGGACCAGAGCCGTCTCGTATCGCCATCTGATCAATCCTCTGTCTCTTGGCAACCCGGTCCCGGAAAGCCGGGCAGATCGGCATAGCGGGCGGCCAATTCTTCCAGCCGCGCGCGGGTCATTCCGGGCCGGGCTTGGTCCAGGCCAAGCATCAGGGCCAGCTCTGCCGGTGTCAGCGCCCAGAACTGGTCCGGATGCAGCCGCAGTTCTCGCAGCCCGGCCCGCATCAGCCCAGGCCAGTCCAGCCCGGTCGCCTCGCTCATGCGGCACCCCGGAATGCCAGGGTCAGCAGCCGCGCCGCGGTGCGCGCCGCTTCCAGTGGCCCGCCCTCGATCTGGACCGACATCAGGTCGGCGGCATTGCCGGACCAGCCGGCGCCGCGCAGCCCGGCCACCAGGACCGACAGAATGTCCCTGCTGCTGAACCGACCTTCTTCCAGGCGCCGGGCCAGGCCGGTCAGGCCTGCCTCGTCCAGTTCGGTCTCCAGCTCCGCCAACGCCCCCAGCGTCAGGCGTGCCCTATGGGGCCGGCCATCCAGAACCAGTTCCACTTCCCCCCGCATCGGGTTCACCATCACAGGGCCACGAATGTCAGCGCGCCGGCCGAGGCCAGCGCGATCTCATAAGTGGCTTCGCCGTCATGGGTGCCCGAATACTCCAGCGACGTGATCTGGAACGGTCCCTCGACACGCCCAAAGGACGGGATGATGACCTGGAACCGGGGCACCTCCCCGTCGAAAAAGACCTGCCGCGCGCGCCCGTCGCTGGCCGCGTCGCGAAAGACCCCCGACCCCGCGATCGAGGCGCTGCGCACGCCCGCACCGCCCAGCAACTCGCGCCAACCGCCCTCGCTCTCCAAGCTGGTCACATCGACCGTGTCGGCGTTGAACGACAGGCGCGAGGCGCGCAGCCCGGCCACCGTGTCGAACGTGCCGTTCCCGGTCATGTCCATTCTGATCAAAAGATCCCGTCCGCTTTGCACTGCCATTTTTGACTCTCCTCAGTTCAGGTCGATACGGGCGCGAAAGATCAGGTCGACCTGTCGCGCAGCCCCGTTCTGCATCCGTCGCGCTGACGCGCGCAGGAACCACAGGCCGGCAAGCCGGCCCCTCGCCAGCATCAGCCCCTCCCGCTCCAGCGCCTCCGCCACTGCGGCCGCGGCGGCCTTGACCGCACCAAAGCCCGCTCCCTCGTCGGTTCCCGACATCACCGACACGACGAAATCGTGGCGCGATCCCTGCCCCGTGCCATCGCTGGCGTCCCGGACCTCCTCGGGTCCCAGCGCCACGTGGATGCCGCTCGGCACATCGACCGGCATCGCGTCAAAGATCGCGTCGCCCACCAGGGCGGCCAGCACGGCATCCGCACGCAGCTGTTGATAGACGGCAGCCTGCAACGCTGCCCCTGCCCGATAGCTCATGCCCCCAGCTCCTCGCGTGCAAAACAGTCCAGGAAACGGCCCCGCGGATCGGCCTCGGCAACCGCTTCGATCAGGAAAAGCCGCTGATCCAGGCGCAAGCGCTGGCCCGGCCGCGGACGACGCGGATCGCCCACCGCCGCCGCGCGCACCAAGATCTTCCACTGCACCACGCTGATCATGCCGGGTCCGCTGCCCTTTTCGCGGGCCGACCGCGCTTCCAGCCCCGCCCACAGCCAGCCCAGCTGCCGCCAGACCAGCCGGTGACCGCCCATGCCGTCATCCACCCGGTCCGGCGTCTCTAGCGCCAAACGCAGATTCAGGTCCGGAACCGGCATCAGCGATCCTCCCGGCTGCCGCGCCCGGCCAGGGTGCGTACGGCGCGCCACCTCTCGATCAGCGCGCTGACCCCGAACGGCAGCGCGTGCTGCCCTCCATCATGGCTCCGGTCGTCGTAATAGCGGGCCGCCAGCAGGATGACCGCCTGCGCTAGGTCCGCCGGAACGCCAGCCCAGGCATCGGCAAATCCCGCAACGAAGGTGATCGTCACGCTGCCCCGGCGCGGCACATGCGGCAGCACCACCCCGGTGGGCAGGATCACCGGCCGCTGCCCGTCGGGAACCAGCCGCCACGCCTCCGGCGAAAGCGACGTGACCGTTCCGGATCCATCGTCGATCCGGATCGCTTCAACCGCATGCACCGGCGCCAGCGGCAGCGACTGGCCCAACCGGTCGCGCCAATCATCCAGCTGCATCTGGAACCGCCGCTTCAGCAGGACCTTGCCGGTCCGGCCCTCGATCGTGGCAATCGCGGCACGAAGAAAGCCCGCCAGCGCCGCGGTCTCGGCAACATCCTCCGGTCCGCCAAAGCCCTGGGCCAGACGCAAGTGCCCGCGCAGGGCGGCCACCGGCAGCGCCTCCGCCGCAGGCGCCGTCTCCTCTATCAGCATCATCTCGCGAACCTCCCGTCCTGCCGTCCGCATGTTCCATCAGGGGCAGGGCCCCCTCATGGGGCCCTGCCTGCCGTGCCAGTCCAGGGAAAAGGGCGCGCCCGCACGCCAGCCATCAGCGCGCGCGGACAGTTGCTAAGCCGGCATGGCCGACATCAAAGCGCGCCCTTCCCTTCACCTCATCCCGGGCGGGATCAGGCGAAGCGCAGCAGCTTGACGGCGCGGAAGTCGGTGACGCCGCCGCCGACCCGCTTGGTGGCATAGAACAGCACATGCGGCTTGGCGCTGAACGGATCGCGCAGCACGCGCAGATCGGGGCGCTCGACGATGGTATAGGCCGAACGGAAGTCACCAAAGGCCACTGCAAATGCGCTGGCCGCGACGTCCGGCATGTCCTCGCTGATGACGACCGGATAACCCAGCAGCTGCGGCACCTGGCCCACCGTCAGCGGATCGCTCCACAGGAAGCGGCCATCGGCATCCTTCATCTTGCGCACCCGCGCGGCGGTCTTTGAGTTCATCAGGAAGGCCGCGTTGGCGCGATACTGCGCCCCCAGCGCATAGATCAGGTCGATCAGGCAATCCATCGGCGCAGCCGTCGGGAAGTTGCCCGAGACGCCGGTGCCGACAAAGCCGACCTGCCCCGCCGTCGTGGTCCCGTCCGCAGCGGTCGGATAGGACAGGATGCCCCGCGGCTTGTCCACGCCGTCACCCCGGATAAAGGCAAAGGCTTCGGCGCGGGCGAAGCGGTCCGCAATCCGCTCGGCCAGCCAGCCTTCGACGTCAAAGGCCGCGTCGTCCAGCAGGCGCTGGCTGGCCTTTGGCATCGCCGACAGCTCGTGAACCGGGATCGCGATGCGGTCCAGCTGCGAGTTCGCCGACTCGACCGTGGTCGCCTCGGTGGCCCAGCCGCTGCCGGTCTCGCCCCGCTCGACCAGCACCTCATAGACGCTGCCCTCGATCGCGACCACATTGGCCATCCGGCGCAGCGAGGTGGTCGAGAACAGCGTGTTCTGCACCGTCTCTGCCACCTTGGGCGCCGCCAGGAAGCCGCCGTCGCTGACGACCGACAGCGCCTTCTCCTCGATCACCAGGCTGCGCAGCGCGTCGTCGTCACCGCTGCGCAGATAGGCGTCAAAGGCCTTCTGATGCGGCGCCCCGGTCTCGGCGGCGGCGGACAAAGGGGCACGGCCACGCAGGGCGGTCTTGCGGTCGATCATGGTCATACGCTCTTCCTGTGCATTGAGCTTGGATTGGATGTCTTCACGGAAACCCCGGAGTTCGCTGACGAACCCCATCATGGCCCCTTTCAGATCGGCGGACATGTCCCCGCCGCCCGCGGCCTTCACCTCGGTCATGGTCTTCTCCTCGTCGCGATGAACGGGGCCGCGCCCCTGTTGCCGGACCGCCCTCGGGCCGGTCCGAACGCCTTGACGGACCGGGCGCACCCGGTCCGGAAACTCATGCGCCCCGCAGGGCCTGCGTCGCCTGCGCGAACAGCGCCGCCATCTCGTGCAGCTTGTCCGCCTCCTTGCGGTCGACCTTGGCCTGGGGAAGCATCGGGAACGTCACCAGCGACACCTCCCACAGTTCCACCTCTGCCAGGGCGCGGCGGCCCTTCTGGTCGCGCTCGGCGCGGATCGTGCGATAGCCGATCGACAGCCCGTCGATGGCCCCGGCCTGGATCAGCGCGGCCGCCTCGCGCGCCTGCGCCACCTCGGGCAAAAGCCGCCCCTTGACCCACAGACCCGTCCGGTCCTCGCGGATCTCGTCCCAGACGCCGATGGGCCGGGTCGGGTCGTGCTGCCACAGCATCCGCACCTTGTCGCCCTTGGCCGCCAGCCGCTCCAGCGACGCGGCGAACGCCCCCGGCAGCACCGCATCGCCTCCCTGGTCGGTCAGCCCGAACAGGCTGGCATAGCCCTCGATCACCTGGCCGTCGGACAGGGCCGGCGCCCCGCCCGCAAATTTCACCTCAAGCCCCGGAACCATCCCTCAGCCTCCTTTTGGCGCATATTCCAATATCCCCTGCACGGCCTGGGTCAGGATCACGGCCACGACGCCATAGACCGTCATCCACAACCGCCGCTCCAGGCCCTCGATCAGGGCCTCGATCCGCTCAAGCCGCTTCTCGACCTGGCCGAATTGCAGCGCCATGATCCGCTCCTGCGCCTCCAGGCGCTGGTCGTGCCACAGCCCGTCCTTGACGAAACGCGACCCTTCCATGGCTCAGGCCCCGTCCAGCGGCGGCAGCCCCAGCAGGCCGCGCTTCTCGGCATCCGTCAGGAAAGCCGCCGACGCGATCCGTGCCCATTGCTGGTTGCGCTCCTCGGCCAGGGCGGGCACCTGGTCGGGGTCGGGGCGCAGCTCGACCTCGGCCCCCAGATGCTCCGACAGCCACCACGCGACCGAGGCCGCCACCCGCGCGACCAGCGGCAGCACCGTCAGCCGGTAAAAAGCCCGGTGCGCCTCGGCGTAATTGGCATAGGTCGCATCCCCCGGGATCCCCAGCAGCATGGGCGGCACGCCAAAGGCCAGCGCGATCTCGCGCGCCGCAGACAGCTTGGTCTCGTGGAACTCCATGTCCGAAGGGCTGAACCCCATCGGACGCCAGTCCAGCCCGCCCTCCAGCAGCATGGGCCGCCCGGCATTCCGTGCGCCCTGGTGGTTCATCTCGATCTCGCCCACCAGCCGGTCATACTGCTCCGCGCTCAGCGTGCCCTGCCCGTCCATCCCCTTGTAGACGATCGCCCCGCTGGGCCGGGCCGCGTTGTCCAGCAGCGCCTTGGACCAGGCCGAGGCGCTGTTGTGGACATCCAGGGCCACCGCTGCCGCCTGCATCGGCGACAGACCATAATGGTCATCCTGCGGGTGAAAGCTCTTGATGTGGCAGATCGGGTCGGGGCTGCCGGTCATGTCAAAGCGGTGCTTGCGCCCCCCCACCGCGTATTCATAGGCGACGGGCCAACCATCCGCGCCCGGCACCACGCTCATGCGGTCAGACCGCAGCACATGCAGCTCCTCCGGCAGGCCCGCCGGGTCCAGGCCCACCGCCTCCAGATAGCCGTTGCCCGACAGCAGGATCTGCCCGAACAGCGCCTCGAACAGCTCGGCGCGGCCCTGCCCCGGATTGGGCCGCCGCAGCAGGTCCAGCAGCGGGTGCATCTCATAGCGGCGCTCGCGGTCGGCGCAGATCAGCGGCACGGCCGCGGCCGCCTCCGCGATCAGCTTGACCGAACGAAAGCCGATCGGGTTGCCCACAAAGCCGCCGCGGGTCAGGCTGCCGGTGTCCCGCGCCGTCCAGACCGGCCGCCCCGATCCGCTGGCAAAGGCCACCACCCGGCCCGTCGCGCTGGCCTTCCTCTCCGGCGCGGGGGCGGATTTCTCCTCCCGCGAAAACAATCGAAACGCCATGCTCGCCTCCATGCCTCATCCATGCGAAAGGGCCGCCCCGACAGGGCGGCCCTTTGTCCTCATGAAAATGTCCCTCGCGACCCGGGCGGCGCCAGACGCCCCCGGAACCCGGTCAAAGCCGCCGCATCTGCGGCCGCCGCCAGCCGCTGGCCGGCTCGATCATCAGCTCGTGGATCGCCCAGACCATCGCGTCCAGACGGTCGGGACTGCCCCGACCCTCAAAACCGCGCACCGTCATCTGGCACATCTGGTCCTCCAGCGCCCCCAGGGATCCCCCGCGCAGGTGCTTGATCCGCCCCTGCTCGTAAAGCGCGGCCACCGGTTCGGCCCGCAACCCCTTGCCCCGCGACGCCCTCAGCGCCCGGAACGGCACCAGGGGATCGATCTGCCGGATCACGCTCTCGACCAGATCGCCGCCTTGGTTCACCTCCGCCACCAGCTTCTCGGCCCCGTGCCGGTCCATCGCCGCGATCGCTGCCCGCGCCCAGTCAGACGGGCTGCCGCGCATGCTGGCATCCTCCAGCACATAGGCGCGCCAGTCCTTCGGCTCGCCCTGCGTGACGACACCCGCCACGATGATGCCGCATTCGTCGCTCGCGCGGCCCCCCGTCACGGCCGGATCCACCGAAACGACGATCCGGTCCAGCTTTGGCGGCGTCTCGATCCGCGCCTCCTCCAGCATGGCCGTCGTCCACAGCGCACCCTCGACATCGTCCAGCAGCACGCCGTCCAGCTCCTGCCGCCCCAGCCGCGTCCCACCATAGCGGGTCTCGACCTCGGCTAGAAAGCTCTCGGCCAGATAGGCGCGGTTGGCATCCGTCGGGGCATGGGTCACCACCGTGCTGGCATTGCCCAGGATGCGCTTCAATACGCCGACATTGCGCGGCGTCGTCGTCACCACCTGCTGGGGATGCTCCCCCAGCCGCAGCGCGAATTGCAGCATGTCCCAGACATCCTCGGCCTTCTTCCACTTGGCCAACTCATCCACCCAGGCCGCATCGAACTGCGGCCCGCGCAACGCTTCCGGCTCATGCGCCGAATAGACCGTCGCGGTCGCGCCATTGGCCCAGACCAGACGCCGCCGCCCCGCCTCCCAGACCGGCCGCCGGTCTGGGGGCGAACAGGCCAGGATGCCGCTTTCGCCAAACACCATCACCTCGCGCACCTGGTCAAAGGTCTCTCCGACCAAGGCCACGCGATGACATCTACCGGGAGCGACGGCGGTCGGCCCCTCGACCATCCGCCGCACCCATTCCGACCCGGCGCGGGTCTTGCCCGCGCCGCGCCCGCCCATGATCACCCAGGACTTCCAGTCGCCCTCGGGGGGCAACTGGTGGGGCAGCGCCCAGAACTCGAACAGCCAGGGCAGGCTCATCAGCGCGTTTTCCGACAGCCCGCCCAGGAACGCCTCAACCTCCTGCGGCGCGGCGGAGGCAAGCCAGGCGGCGCCCGATCTCGTCTCGTGCGGCGTCAAGGTCGAGGCTGCCTCCTCCGACCCCGCCCGCGATATCCTTGCGAAGTTTGTCAACCTTGTTCCTTTCCGCCATCAGCAGCTGGACCGCCTCGCGGACGGTCTTTGCGGTGTCCATGGCCTTCTTCAGCCGCGCCGGGTCCACCTCCCCCGCCTTGACCGTCTCAAGCTCGGCCTGGTGCCCCCTCAGGTCCTTCACATAGTCCCAGAACAGCCAGCGCAGGACGTCGATCTCGTCCTCCTCCGCCCCAATCCCGGGCAGCTGGATCCCCGCCGTGTCAGGCAAGGTTCCGGCCACGAAAGGCCCTTCGGGATTCCCGACCCCGCCCCAATCCATATCGTTCATGCAATCTGCCCCGCCTCGTGTCCTGTCCGCACGAGCCAAGAAACGAAAAAGCGGCCCAAGGTTTCCCCCGGCCGCTTGCCCATTTCTCCCAGCATGTCCAAGTTCTACCTTGGACCGTTCCGCAAGTCAACGACTAAACTTCAGGTTGCAGTTGCGGAACCGAAATCCGTTCCCGCCCAATTAGTTACCTCCGCAACACCCTCTGCGCACGCAACGCAACACCCGCTCCGGAAACGCCGAACCCCACGCCTTACACCGCGCAACGACTCAACGCGCCGCCGCAACAAATGTACCGATCAACCCCACATCCTTGCATCCCGGCGCCGATTCCACGCCCGAACTGACGTCCACCATCGGCGCCCCTGTCAGGCGCACGGCTTCGGCGACGTTCCCGGGCGTCAGCCCGCCCGCCAGCATCCAAGGTCGCAACCAGCGCCGCCCGACCAGCAGGCGCCAGTCAAAGGCCAGCCCGTTGCCCCCCGGCAGATCCGCCCCTTTCGGAGCCTTCGCATCGACCAGCAACATATCCGCCACCAGCCCATGCTCGGTCAGCAACGGCAGATCCTCGGCGCCCGAAATCCCCACCGCCTTCATGACCGGCAGCCCCGTCAGCGCCTTGACTTCGGCCACCCGCTCCGGCGTCTCGTGCCCGTGCAGCTGGATCACGTCCAGCGGCACCTCCGCCAGGACCTCGGCCAGCAGCGCATCATCGGGATCGACGAACAGCCCCACCCGCGCGACCCCCACCGGAACGGCCTGCGCCAAGGCTGCGGCCTCCGACACCGTCACCGCACGGGGAGACTTCGGATAGAACACGAAACCCACGAACCGCGCTCCGGCTTCGGCAGCAGCGACAACATGGGCCGGCTCGCGCAGCCCGCAGATCTTGACGTCCGCCACGCCTCAGCGAACCGCCGGCAGTTGCGCCCGCGAGGGCGGAACGACCGTGGTGGCAGAGGGCGTCGTCGGCGCATCCAGGATCGCCAGCACCTCGTCCTGCGGCGCGGCATGACGATCGCGCAGGTGACCCACCTCGCCCTGCAGCCGCGCGACTTCGGCACCGCGATAGCGGGCCTCGCGCCGGATATGGGCCTCGCGAAGCCATTCCCAGACCAGCCCGGCCAGCATCCCCAGCGCGAAGGCCACAAAGATCACCAGGAACAGCGGCAGGGCGATCGACCAAGTCCCGCCCAGATACTGGCCGAAATTCGCCGGAAAGGCCGACAGGGTGACCATCTCGCGGTTCGCCAGGGCCACGGCCACCAGCACCAGCGCCAGAAGCGCGACAAAGATCAGACGGATGAAGCGCATGGGACAGTTCCTCGACTTGCACGGGCCACGGGCGGGCGCCGCCTATTACACATTTCAGGCGTCGCCGTTCAACCGGTCACGAAGCAGCTTGCCGGTCTTGAAGAAGGGCACATGCTTCTCGTCCACCTCGACCGCCTCGCCGGTGCGGGGGTTGCGACCCGTCCGCGAATCCCGCTTCTTGACCGAAAACGCGCCAAAGCCGCGCAGTTCGACCCGATCGCCACGCGCCATCGCGTCGATGATCTCTTCAAAGACGGTATTCACGATGCGCTCGACATCCCTCCGAAAAAGATGGGGATTCTCATCGGAGATCATCTGGATCAGTTCGGAGCGGATCATGCTTTCCCCCAAAATGGCCGGGTCTTTCCCGCCGTTGCGGCCCAGCCGGATCGACAGGCAGGACAGCCTCGCACCGCCCCTTAGAATCCGACAACGCCCGACAGAAGTCACTGGTTTCATAGCGTTGCCAGCTTTGCCCAATCCGCGCAAGCCGGATGCGAAAGCCCAAGCCCCTGTTCGGCAATAAAAAGCCCGCCCCGGATGGACCGGGGCGGGCAAGGTCAGCGGTCTTGCGACGGATCAGCCGTTGCGGTTCAGCGCCGCACCCAGGATGTCGCCCAGCGAGGCGCCCGAATCCGAGCTTCCGTACTGGTCGATCGCTTCCTTTTCCTCGGCAATCTCGCGGGCCTTGATCGACAGGCCCAGACGGCGGGTCTTGGTGTCCACGTTGGTCACGCGGGCATCGACCTTGTCGCCGACCTGGAAGCGCTCGGGGCGCTGGTCCTGACGGTCACGGGCCAGATCCGAACGGCGGATGAAGGACTTGACGCCGTTGTACTCGACCTCGATGCCGCCTTCCTCGATCGCGGTGACCTCGGCGGTGACGATCGACCCACGCTTCACGCCGTCAACGGCTTCGGCCATGTGCTCGTTTTCCAGCGCCTTGATCGACAGGCTGATGCGTTCCTTCTCGACGTCCACGTCCTGAACGACCGCCTTGACGACGTCGCCCTTGCGGAAATCCTGGATCGCATCTTCGCCGCGGGCATCCCAGCTGATGTCCGACAGGTGAACCATGCCGTCGATGTCGCCTTCCAGGCCCACGAACAGACCGAACTCGGTGATGTTCTTGACTTCGCCCTCGATGACGGTGCCCGACGGATGCGTTTCGGCGAACACTTCCCACGGGTTGCGCATGGTCTGCTTCAGGCCCAGGCTGACGCGGCGCTTGGCCTCGTCGATCTCCAGAACCATCACGTCGACTTCCTGCGAGGTCGACACGATCTTGCCCGGATGGACGTTCTTCTTGGTCCAGCTCATTTCCGACACGTGGACCAGGCCCTCGACACCGGCTTCCAGCTCCACGAAGGCGCCGTAATCGGTGATGTTGGTCACGCGGCCCTGGTGGACCGATTCGATCGGGAACTTGTCGGCAACCGTATCCCACGGATCGGCCTGCAGCTGCTTCATGCCCAGGCTGATGCGGTGGCTGTCCTTGTTGATCTTGATCACCTGGACCAGGACCGACTCGCCAATGGCAAGGATTTCGGACGGGTGGTTGACGCGGCGCCAGGCCATGTCGGTGACGTGCAGCAGGCCGTCGACGCCGCCCAGGTCAACGAAGGCACCGTATTCGGTGATGTTCTTGACCACGCCATTCACCGTCTGACCCTCGGTCAGGTTGGCGATGACTTCGGCGCGCTGTTCGGCGCGGCTTTCTTCCAGGATGGCGCGGCGCGACACGACGATGTTGCCGCGGCGGCGGTCCATCTTCAGGATCTGGAACGGCTGCTTCAGACCCATCAGCGGACCGGCATCGCGCACGGGGCGCACATCGACCTGGCTGCCCGGCAGGAAGGCGACGGCACCGCCCAGATCGACCGTGAAGCCACCCTTGACGCGACCGAAGATGGCGCCTTCGACGCGCTCTTCATCGGCATAGGCACGCTCCAGGCGATCCCAGGCTTCCTCGCGGCGGGCCTTCTCGCGGCTAATGCTGGCCTCGCCACGGGCGTTCTCGACGCGGTCCAGATAGACCTCGACTTCGTCGCCGACCTTGATGCTGGCTTCTTCGCCGGGATTTGCGAATTCTTTCAGATCGACGCGGCCTTCCATCTTGTAGCCGACGTCGATGATGGCCTGGCCCGCCTCGATGGCGATGACGCGGCCCTTGACAACCGAACCTTCGTCCGGGGTATCGATCTCGAAGCTTTCGTTCAGGAGGGCTTCGAATTCCTCCATGGTCGCTTTAGCGCACATGCGTGTTCAGTTTCCTTTGTGTCTGTTTTCCGGCCTGACGGTTGGCTCCGCCGGTCTTTATGATGTCCCCCGGGGCAACGACAAAGGGTCGAGGCAAAGCGCCCGACCCGTCGAAAAGCGGCCTGTTCTGGCCATGTCGCCCGATTGACTGGCCTCCCTTTAACGCCGATGGCACCGAAACTCAACGTCTAAACGCGCGCCCAAACCCCCGTGGCCCGGCTGAAGACCCCGATTTCCGGATCTTCAAAACCTTCGGCCTCCATCGGCGCCCGGTGCCGCTGCACCTCCAGCCGGGGACCATCGATCTCCAGCAGCACGAACTCGTTCCAGCGGTCGGTGACCCGGGCACAAAGCCCGGTCCCGGTCTGGATCTGCAGCACGCGCGGATGGCGCCCCGTCTCCAGCAGGTCGTCCAGCGCCCAGCGATGCAGGTGCCCCGACAGCACGACCTGCACCCCCGCCGCCTCCAGCCGGTAAAGCGCCTCGGAGGCCCGCCGCGCCAGGGCCTTGTCCACGCGCGGCAGCTGCTGCAGGGGGTGGTGCAGCGCCACGATGTTCGTGCCCAGAGGATCGATCCCGCCGATGATGCGGCCGATCTCGCCGCTGCGGATCTTGCCGCGCTGCCAGACATAGGGATCGGCGCTATTGATCGACAGGACCCGGACGTCGCCGCTGCGCCCGATGGGCGTCAGCGACGGCCCGAAATACCGCCGGAACCCCGCAAAGGGCCAGAACATCCGCGCCAGGGGGTTCCACAGCGGTACGTCGTGGTTGCCGGGCATCAGCATCAGCGGCACCTCGATCCGGTCCAGAAAGTCGCGGGCTTGGGCCATCTGCACCTCCAGCGCACGATGGGTCAGGTCCCCCGTCACCACGACCAGGTCCGGATGCAGGTCCGCGATCCGGTCAAGCAACGGCTGGACCAGCGTTTCGCGGTGAAACCCGAAATGCAGGTCGGTCAGGTGCAGGATCCGCGTCAAGCCTCAGTCCTCGACGCCGGCAGTCTTGCTGATCCCGTCCGCCGGCAGCAGGACCCGCAAGGCCCCACGGCGCACCTGCAGATGGAACGGGCTGGTCAGCACGGTCTTTTCCCCGTCATGGGCGACCAGCTGCCGACGCTTGGGCGTGTCGATCTGCAGATCATCCGTCAGGATCAGGTCGAAATCGTCATCCTTAGCACTGTGCCCAAAGGCCAGCCGGATGGCCGACCGGATCAGCGGCAGCGGCTGGCGCGCCTTGGCGATCAGCACGGCGAACTGCCCGTCGCGGATTTCGTCCGCCCCCTCCAGCCCAAAGCTTTCCAGCTGATAGGCGCTGCGGGCCACGAAAACCAGCGCGCTGGTATAACGGCGCGTCTCGCCCTCCGCCCGCGCCACCAGCTGCATGGGCCGCCGCAGCCGGCGCAGCGCCACCAGCACGGACCAATAGGCCGCCACCCGCGACCGGCCCCAGCGGCGATAGATCCCCTCGCGCGTCTTCAGGATATGCGGATAAGCGCCCAGGCTGATGTTGTTGAGAAAGATCAGCCCGTTGGCATCACCCAGATCGACCGGCGCGACCCTGGCGTCCAGGATCGTGTCCAGCGCATCCTCGATGGTCTCGCCGACGCCCAGGTCGCGGGCGAAATAGTTGAAGGTGCCGCCCGGCAGCACGCCCATGACCGTCTGCGTGCCGGCCAGCGCGCCCGCCACCGCCGATTGCGTGCCGTCCCCGCCCGCCGCGATGACCAGATTGAAACCCTCATGCGCAACCTGCCGGGCCAGGCGCGGAAGGTCGCTGCCCTTGCGGCTCTGCCGCAGCTGATAGGACCCGCAGGCCGGCGCCAGCCGTTCCTCCAGCATGCGAACCAGCGCCCGGTGCTTCTTGCGGCCCGAGCCACGATTCATGATGACGCAGACCTTGGCGCGGCCAAGGTCGAATCCGTCGGTCTGGTCCTGCATGGTAAGTTGCCTGCCCCCGGCTGTCTGGCTCATGTTCCGGGCACCAAACCCCCAAACCCTGCCGCGGGTTGCATCGGCGCCCTACAGCAGGCGCGCGGCCTCCTCGACCGAGGGCTTCAGCCCCGTGCCGCCCGACTGCAGATAGGACAGCAGCTTCTCGCGCATCCGCGGCTCCCAGAAATCGCGCAGGTGATCGGCGATCTGGCGGGCCGGGTCGCCGGGCTGGCTGTCAAAGAAGGCGGCGATCTGGTTGGCCATCAGGACCATCTTTTCAGGCGACATCGGATACCTCGGCATCAAGCCGTTGGGGGTGAGAGAAAAGGTCAAAGCCCTCGCCGCGCGCGAATGCGGCCAGGGTGATGCCCGCGTCCTGCGCCAGGCGCAGTGCATGGGCCGTGGGGGCGGAGACCGCGATTAGCAGGCCCGCCCCGGCGATCGCGCATTTCTGCACCATCTCGACCGACACGCGGCTGGTCAGGACAAAGGCGCCCTGCCGCGCCTCGATGCCCTGCCGGGCCATCGCGCCGATCAGCTTGTCCAGGGCGTTGTGACGGCCCACATCCTCGCGCGCCAGGACGATCCCCTGCCCCGGCAGCAGAAAGCCCGCGGCATGGACCGCGCGAGTCTGGTCATGCAGCGGCTGCCAGCCGCGCAGGTCGTCGGTCGCGGCCGCCACCTGGCCCGCATCCAGCACCGGCCCCACGCCCGACAGGTCGGGCAGCGCGCGCGTCGCCTCGTCCAGGCTGTCGATGCCGCAAAGGCCGCAGCCCACCGGACCGGCCATGAAGCGCCGCCGGGCGGCCAGCGCCTCGGCCCGGTCCCCAGCCAGCCACATCTGCGCCTCGACGCCCCGGGCGTGGTCCATGACCTCCAGCCGGTCGATCTGGTCCGCCGCCGTGACGATCCCCTCGGTCAGGGAAAACCCCACCGCGAAGTCCTCCAGATCGGCGGGCGTCGCCATCATCACCGCCTGCGTCGTGCCGCCATAGACCATCGCCACCGGCGTCTCCTCGGGCAGCGCGCGCATCACCGCCAGGCGGCTGCCTGGGCGGTGATGCGTGGCGTCCACGGAACGGACGGGAGGCGGCAGAGGCATCGCTTACTCCGCAGCCGACAGGATCCGCCGCGACCGCTCCGCCTGCTCGTTATAGCGCTCTTGCCAGTCCGAGGGACCGTTCGACGGGCTGACCTGCACCGCGGTGACCTTGTATTCCGGACAGTTCGTCGCCCAGTCCGAAAAATCGGTGGTCACCACATTGGCCTGCGTCGCGGGGTGGTGGAAGGTGGTATAGACCACCCCCGGCGCCACCCGGTCGGTCAGCTGCACCATCAGCGTGGTTTCCCCTGCCCGGCTGGCCAGCCGCACCCAGTCCCCGTCATTGATGCCGCGAACCTCGGCGTCGTGCGGATGGATCTCCAGCACGTCCTGGTCATGCCAGACGGTGTTTTCGGTCCGCCGGGTCTGCGCGCCCACGTTGTACTGCGACAGGATGCGACCGGTCGTCAGCAGCAGCGGAAAGCGCGGGCCGGTCCGCTCATCGGTGGCGACATATTCGGTGATCATGAAATGACCCTTGCCCGACATGAAGCCATCGACATGCATCAGCGGCGTCCCTTCGGGCGCGGCCTCGTTGCAGGGCCACTGGACGCTGCCCTTCTCCTCCAGCAGCTCATAGGTCACGCCGGCAAAGCTGGGCGTGGTCGAGGCGATCTCGTCCATGATCTGGGCGGGATGGGTGTAATGCCAGCCGGCACCCATCGCATTGGCCAGCATCTGCGTGACCTCCCAGTCCTCATACCCGTTGCGGGGCTGCATGACCTTGCGCACTCGGTTGATGCGACGCTCGGCATTGGTGAAGGTGCCGTCCTTTTCCAGGAAGCTGCTGCCCGGCAGGAAGACATGGGCATAGTTCGCGGTCTCGTTCAGGAACAGGTCATGGACGATCACGCATTCCATCGCCTTCAGGCCCGCCGCCACGTGATGCGTGTCAGGATCCGACTGCAGGATGTCCTCACCCTGGCAGTAAAGCCCGCGGAAGGTGCCCTCGACCGCCGCATCCAGCATGTTCGGGATGCGCAGGCCGGGTTCCGAGTCGATCTCGACCCCCCAGGCCTTTTCAAAGATCGCGCGCACGTCCGGCAGCTTGACATGGCGATATCCCGGCAGCTCGTGCGGGAAGGACCCCATGTCGCAGGCACCCTGCACGTTGTTCTGGCCGCGCAGCGGGTTCACGCCCACGCCGGGACGGCCGATATTGCCGGTCAGCATCGCCAGGTTCGCAATCGACATCACGGTGGTCGATCCCTGCGAATGCTCGGTCACGCCCAGGCCGTAATAGATCGCGCCGTTGCCGCCCGTGGCGAACAGGCGGGCCGCCGCGCGGAGGTCTGAGGCCGGAACGCCGGTCAGCGCCTCGGTCGCCTCGGGGGCGTGGCGGGGATCGCTGATGAACTCGGCATAGTGCTGGAACTCGTCCCAGTCACAGCGGTCGCGGATATAGGCCTCGTCCATCAGCCCTTCGGTGACGATCACATGCGCCATCGCGCTGACGACCGCCACGTTGGTTCCCGGCCGCAGCGGCAGGTGATACTGCGCCTCGACATGGGCGCTGCGCACGATGTCGGTGCGGCGCGGATCGACCACGATCAGCTTGGCCCCGGCCCGCAGGCGCTTTTTCAGGCGGCTGGCAAAGACCGGGTGGCCGTCGGTGGGGTTCGCGCCGATGATCAGCACGACGTCGGTATGCTCGACGCTGTCGAAATCCTGGGTGCCGGCCGAGGTGCCGAAGGTCTTGCCCAGGCCATAGCCGGTGGGCGAATGGCAGACGCGGGCGCAGGTGTCGGTGTTGTTGTTGCCGAACACCGCGCGGGTCAGCTTCTGCACCAGATAGGTTTCCTCGTTGGTGCAGCGGCTGGAGGTGATGACGCCCACCGAACGGCGGCCGTGTTTCTGCTGGATGCCCTTCATCCGGGTCGCGGCAAAGCTCAGCGCCTCGTCCCAGCTGACCTCGCGCCAGGGCTCGTCGATCGTGTCGCGGATCATCGGCGACAGGATGCGGTCCTTGTGCGCGGCATAGCCATAGGCAAAGCGGCCCTTGACGCAGCTGTGGCCGCGGTTCGCCTTGCCGTTCTTCCAGGGCACCATGCGCACCAGCGTGTCGCCGTTCATCTCGGCCTTGAAGCTGCAGCCGACGCCGCAATAGGCGCAGGTGGTGATGACCGAGCGCGTGGGCGTGCCCAGTTCGGCCACGGATTTTTCCTGCAACGTCGCCGTCGGGCAGGCCTGCACGCAGGCGCCGCAGCTGACGCAGTCGCTGGTCAGGAAATTGTCCGCCGCCGCACCGGCGCTGACGCGGCTGTCGAAACCGCGCCCCTCGATGGTCAGCGCGAATGTCCCCTGCACTTCCTCGCAGGCGCGCACGCAGCGCGAACAGACGATGCACTTGCTGGGATCATAGGTGAAATAGGGGTTGCTGTCGTCCTTGGGGATGAACTGCGGATTGCCCGGCCCCTCGCGCAGCCGCGCCTCGGACTGGCTGCGGGCGCCGATGCCCTTGGGATCGAAATGGTTGTCGCCGGGCGTATAGCGGACATCGCGCAGGCCGACCTGGCCCGCCGCGTCCTGCAATTCGCAATCACCATTAGCCGCGCAGGTCAGGCAGTCCAGCGGGTGGTCGCTGACATACAGCTCCATCACGCCCTTGCGGATCTTGCGCACCTTGGCGGACTGGGTGTGGACGATCATGCCTTCGGTCACGGGCGTGGTGCAGCTGGCGGGCGTGCCGCGCCGGCCCTCGATCTCGACCACGCACAACCGGCAGGAGCCGAAGGCCTCCATGTTGTCGCTGGCGCACAGCTTGGGGACCTCGATCCCCGCCTCGAAGGCCGCGCGCATGACCGAGGTGCCCTCGGGCACCACGACCTCGAACCCGTCGATGGTCAGGCTGACCGGCGCGCCGTTGCGGGCGGGGGTGCCCATGTCGCGCTCGTCACCCGGTGGAAATTGGGGGATGATGAAGTCTTTCATTCCGCTGCCTCCTTATGGGTGGCGAAATCGTCGGGGAACTGGGTCAGGGCAGACATGACGGGATAGGGCGTGAAGCCCCCAAGCGCACACAGCGATCCGTCCTTCATCGTCTCGCAAAGGTCGGTCAGCAGGGCCGCCGCACCGGGATCGCCCGCGGCGATCCGGTCGATCGTCTCGACGCCGCGCACCGCGCCGATCCGGCAGGGCGTGCATTTGCCGCAGCTTTCGACCGCGCAGAATTCCATCGCGAAACGGGCCATCTGCAGCATGTCGGCGCTGTCGTCGAAAACGACAAGTCCCGCATGGCCGATCAGCCCGCCCTTCTGGTCGA
The DNA here is from genome assembly GCF_055635455.1 of Paracoccus sp. KKT209. The sequence continues at coordinate 1,361,118 of NZ_CM145758.1, read as the reverse complement.
ATTCCTCGTATCCCATCGGCGTGTCGAACTTCGAAACCGGCATATAGGCGCCCAACGGCCCGCCGACCTGCACCGCCTTGACGGGACGCCCCGACAGCGTGCCGCCGCCGATGTCGTTCACGACCTCGCCCAGGGACATGCCAAATGCGGTTTCGAACAGCCCGCCCTGGCGCACGTTGCCGGCGATCTGCAGGGTCACCGTGCCCCGCGACCGGCCCAGGCCGAAATCGGCGTAATGCTGCGCGCCCTTTTCAAAGATCACCGGGACGGTCGCCAGGCTGATCACGTTGTTGACGACCGTGGGCTTGCCCAGGAAGCCCTCCAGCGCCGGCAGCGGCGGCTTGGCACGCACCGTGCCGCGCTTGCCCTCCAGGCTGTTCAAAAGACTGGTCTCCTCGCCGCAGACATAGGCGCCCGCGCCGGTGCGGATCTGCATGTCGAAGGCCCGGCCGCTGCCCAGCACATCCGCGCCCAGCACGCCACGCTGGCGGGCGATCACCACCGCCGCCTCCATCACGCGGATCGCGTCGGGGTATTCGCTGCGCATGTAGACATAGCCGCGCGTCGCGCCCACACCCAGGCCCGCGATCGCCATGCCCTCGATCAGGGTGAAGGGATCGCCCTCCATGATCATCCGGTCGGCGAATGTGCCGCTGTCGCCCTCGTCGGCATTGCAGACGATGTATTTCTGATCGGCCACCGCATCGCTGACGGTCCGCCACTTGATGCCGGTCGGAAAGCCCGCGCCACCACGGCCGCGCAACCCGCTGTCAGCGACCTCCTGCACGATCTGGGCTTGGCTCATGCCGATGGCGCGGCGCAGGCCCACCAGACCGCCATGCGCGGCGTAATCGTCCAGGTCCAGCGGGTCGATCAGTCCGCAGCGCGCAAAGGTCAGGCGCGTCTGCCGGCCGAAAAAGGGGATGTTCTCGACCGGACCGTGGCAGGGCAGCGACCCGTCCAGCAGCGCCGGCACATCGGCGGGCGTCACCGGACCGAAGGCCACGCGGCCCTGGCCCGCGTCGATCTCGACCAGCGGCTCCAGCCAGACCATGCCGCGCGTGCCGTTGCGGATGATCTGCACGTCAAGCCCGCGCGCCGCGGCCTCGCGGGCGATGGCATCGGCCACCTGATCGGCACCAAGCGCCTTGGCGGCGCTGTCGAGGGGGACCCAGATCTTCATGCGCGCGCCTCCACGGGGCCGGTTTTCAGTTCCGCCTCGATCCGGTCGGCGTCGATGCGGCCGATCACGCGGCCGTCCAGCATCGCGGCCGGCCCGCAGGCACACAGGCCCAGGCAATAGACCGGCTCGACCGACACCGCACCGTCGGGCGTGGTGCCGTGCCAGTCCAGGCCCAGCCGGTCCAGGACCGATTGCGCGACGGCCGCGCCGCCGACGGCCTGGCAGGCCTCGGCCCGGCAGATCTTCAGCACGCGACGTCCGGCGGGGTGGTCGCGGAAATCGTGGTAAAAGCTGATGACGCCATGAACCTCGGCCCGGCCCAGGTTCAGCAGGTCGGCCAGCAGCGGAACCGCGGCCTGCGGCACATGGCCCCAGACCTCCTGGATCGCGTGCAGCATGGGCAGCAGGGGACCCTCAAGCTCCGCAAGCGGGGCTACGACCTCGCGAATTTCCTCGGGCGCGGGGGCTGGCGCGTGTTCAAGCATGGCTGGCCTTTCAGTTCTGGCCACCCACAAGACAGCGCATTGCACCGGAAATCAATATCGCAATTCCGTTACACGATAGAAATCTTCTATCGAACCATGCGCCGCGCCTCGGTCAGAAGAGCCTCCAGAACCGGGGTATGCGGCTCGCGCCAGGGGGCGATCAAACCCACCGCATGACCAGGCCCGCCCCCCTCCAGCGGGACCAGCGACAGCGGCTTGCCCTGCGCCAGGAACCAGGCGATGTCCTGGGGCAGGATCGTCAACCAGCCGCCCGCCAGCACCTGCGACACCAGCACCACCGTCGAATTCGATTCCACCGTCGCCGTCGGGTTCACCCCCGCCTCGGCCAGCCGGCGGTTGATTATGCGGCGGTTCTGCATGTCGGGGCTCAGCAGGCACAGCCGCTGCCCCTCCAGCGCGGACCAGGCCACGGCCCGGCCGGCGGCCAGCGGATGCCCCTCGGGCGTCACCAGCGTATAGCGCTCATCATAAAGAGGGACCGAGCTGACCTTGCCCAGGGGCTCGTTGTCCAGGTACGAGATCCCGGCATCCACCTCCAGGTCCTCGATCATCTGCAGGATCTCGACCGAGCTGCGCGACAGGATGGTGAAGCCGACATTGGGATGCTTGGCACCGTATCGCGCCGCCAGCCGCGCGGCCCAGGTCAGCGCCGTAGGCACGACCGCGATGCGCAGCCGCCCCGACAGGCCGTGACGCACGGCGCGCATCTCGTCGCGCAGCTGCCGGGTGTCGCCGACGATGCGCCGCGCCCAGACCAGCGCCGCCTGCCCCTCGGGCGTCAACCCGCCATAGCGCGAGCCGCGAAAGATCAGCAGGACGCCCAGCTGCTCCTCCAGCTGCTTGATGCCGGCGGACAGGGTGGGCTGGGTGATGCCCAGGCTTTGCGCGGCGCGGCCGAAATGACCTTCCTTGGCCACGGCCAGGAACATTTCCAGCTTGTCGATCATCGCGCGCCCTCTCTGTGACGGGGCATCAAGCCCATCGCGGCGGGCGCGGTCAAGCCGCTTGCGGCGGTCGCGCGGCGGCGTCAGTCTGCGGGGCATGAGCGACATCCTCCTGATCCACGGCGCCTGGCACGGCGGCTGGTGCTGGCAGGCCACGGCAGAGGCGCTGCAATCGGAGGGCCACCGCGTCGCCTGCCCGGACCTGCCCGACGACCCCGGCACGACGCTGGCCGACTGCGTCACCGCCCTGCCCGCCGCCGCGATCATCCTGGGCCATTCCATGGGCGGCATCCTGGCCGAGGCGCTGGCACAGCAGCGTCCGCCCGGGCTGCTGATCCACCTCTGCAGCTATCTGCCGCTGCCGGGCGACAGCCTGGCGCGACTGGGCCGCCTGCACCCCGGCCCCGCCCGCGCTTGGCCCCGCGATGACGCAGGGCGGCTGGTGATGCCCGCCGATGCCGCGCGCGACATGCTCTATCAGGATGTCCCCGAGGAGATCGTGGCCCGCGCCCTGCCCCGGCTGCGCCCTCAGCCCCTGGGCCCGATGCGCGACCCGCTGCCGGGCCCCGCGCGGGCCGATGTGACGCGGCACTATATCCTTTGCGAACACGACCGGGCCATCGCGCCCGCATTGCAGCGGGCGATGCTGCACCGCGCCCCGGTGGATCAGGTGCATGCGACGGATTGGGGCCATTCGCCCTTCCTGTCGGACCCGCAGGGCCTGGCGCGGCTGATCGACCGGATCGCGGCTGGCTAAGGGCCAGCCTGCGGCTGGACCAGCGCCGCCCGCCATTCGGCCAACAGCCCGGCACGACGCAGCCGGTCGTCATAGACCAGCAGCCCCGCATCCAGCCGGATCGGCCGCAGCTGCGGAGAAGGCGCAGGCCCCGTCCCCGGCACCAGCGCCACCCCGGCACTGGCCGCGATCAGCCGCTGCGCCGGGTCCGACAGCAGATAGGACAGCAGCAGCCGCGCCCCCTCCGGGTCGGGCGCAGTCACCGGAACAAAGGCCGACCGGACGATGGCAAAGATGTAATCCTCGAAGCCCAGCTGGACCAGGTCCGGATCGTCGGGGCGGAACCGCGCCGCATAGCTGGCCACGACATTATAGGCGATGGACACCCGCCCCGCCCGCAGCTCCTCGATCATCTCGCCCGAACAGCAGAACAGCCGCGCATTCAGCCGCCCCATCACCTCGGCCAGCCGCCAGAACCCGTCCGAGACCTGGTCATCCTGCGCAATCAGGAAATAGCCCACGCCCGACACCTGCGGGTCATAGGCCGCAATGCGCCCCCGGAAGCGGTCCGGATTTTCCCGCAGCAGCGCAATCAGGTCGCGCCGCGTGCGCGGCAGCGGCAGATCGCCCAGGGCCTGACGCGAGGCCAACGTCACCACAGGCTCCAGCGCCATGCCCCACAGCTGCTGGCGCCAGCGCGCCCAGCCGGGCAGGCCCGGCGCCTCCATCTCGACCCCGGCCGCGAAACCATCATTGGCCAGCTTCATCTGCAGATCCATGGCCGAGCTGATCACGAGGTCAAAACGCGCGTCCTGGTCGTGGATGGCCGCAAAGATCTCGGTCGAGGCCGCCTGGACATAGCGGATGCCGCGCCCCGGGTGGCGGGCCACGAAATCCTCCAGCACCGGCGCAAAGGCCGCGGTGTCGGTGGTGGAGAGGACCTGGATGGGCGTCCCCTCCTCCGGCCCAAAGCGGCGTTCCTGCTCGATCTCGAAGGCGCGGGCCTGGGATGCCAGCGCCAGCGCGATCAGGCCAGCGGCAAGTGCAGCAAGGCGCATGTTCCCTCCCTCTCTCCGGGCTCCAGCCGAAAGCGGCCGCGATGGGTGGCGGCAACCTCGGTCACGATGGTCAGGCCCAGCCCCGAGCCGCCGATATCGCCCACATTGCCGCCGCGCCGAAAGCGCGCCATCAGCTGCGCGGGATCGTCCGACAGGCCCCGGCCGTCATCCTGCACGCGCAGGACGGCCATCGGCCCTTCGCGCCCCAGCGACACCGCGATCTGTCCCTCCGGTGCGGCGTATTTCACCGCATTGTCCAGGATGTTGCGCAGCGCGATCTCCAGCATGCGCTCGTCCCCTTCGATGGGGCATGGGCTGTCCAGCCCGGCCTGCGACAGGGCGATGTCGCGCATCTCGGCCAGGGGCGCCACGGCCCGCACCACCGCGCGGGTCAGCGCCGCCAGGTCCAGGGGCGCGGCGGCGAACTGGTCGCTGCGATACATGACCATCGCGTGGTCCAGGATCTGGTTGGCCGATCGGCTGCTTTCCCCGATGGCGCGCACCATGCGGCGCAGGCGGATGCGCGTGGCCTCGTCGGTGGTTTCCGACAGCGCCAGCTCGGCCTCGGTCCGCACCAGCGACAGCGGCGTCCGGATGCGGTGCGCGGCCTCGAAGATGAAGGTCTCCGCCAGATCCAGTGCGCCGCGCAGGCGGGCGATCAGTCCGTTCAGCGCCCGCAGCAGCGGCGCCAGTTCGCGGGGCGTCGGGTGGCGCACGGGGCGCAGGTCGCGCGGGCCACGCCGGCCCATGACTTCGGCCAGGCTGCGGATCGGCGACAGCACCGCCTGCGCCGCCAGCAGCCCCACGGGCAGCGCCAGCACCAGAAAGGCCAGCGCCGCCCAGGCCGCGCTGCGGGCCGTGTCGCGCGCGATGGCCGCCTGCCCCAGGCGGGTCTGGCCCAGGGTCACGGTGACGGGCTGCAGGCGGTTCTCGATCAGCATCGGGCGCGCCACGGCCGACAGGCGCAACCGCGCGCCCCGGTAATCGGCGTTCCAGAAGACCGGCACCATGTCCTGCGCGGCCTCGGGCGGTGCGGGCAGGTCCTCGTAGCCCGTCACCACGCGGTCCGCCACGGCCAGCGCATAGAAAATGCGTTCGTCCCCCATCGCCCCCAGCATGGAAAAGGTCGCATAGGGCAGGTCCAGCTCCAGCCCGTCATCGACGCTGCGGATGCCCTCGGTGATCGCCGTCACCGCCGCCCCCAGGACCGCATCCTGCGAGGCCCGCGACGCCCGGTCGGCCACCCAGCCCACCGTCAGGAACAGGCCCAGGACCAGCGCCGCCGACAGGACCAGGAACTGCCAGACCAGCCGGCGGCGCAGCGAGGTGATGCGGGCCGGATCGACCAGGCGCAGCCAGCGGCTCATTCCGGGATCAGGCGATAGCCCACCCCGCGCAGCGTCTCCAGCCGGGCGCCCGATCCCTCCAGCTTGCGGCGCAGGCGACCGACATAGACCTCGATCGCGTTGTCGCTGACCTCCTCGTCAAAGGAAAACAGCCGGTCGATCAGATGCGCCTTGGAATAGGCCTGGCCCGGCCGCGACAGCAGGATCTCCAGCAGGCGCAGTTCGCGGGCGCGCAGTTCCCGCGTCTCGTCGCCGATGCTGACTGTGGCCGCCAGCGCATCGAAGGTGAAGCCCGCAAAATGGCGCCGGCTGTCCGCCGTTCCGTCCCGCCGCCGCAGGACCGCCCGGCAACGGGCCTGCAGCTCGGCGAAGTCGAAGGGCTTGGTGATGTAATCGTCGGCGCCCTGGTCCAGCGTGCTGACCCGGTCGCTGACTGAGGCGCTGGCGGTCATCATGATCACCGGCGTGTCCCGCCGCGCCGCCCGCTCGCGCGCCAGAAAGTCGCGGCCGTCCCCGTCAGGCAGTGAAATGTCCAACAGGATCAGATCATAGGGCGCGCTTTCCAGAAAATGTCGAGCATCTTCCAGGGTCGCGGCATGATCCACGCCATGCCCCTCCATCGCCAGCCGCGAGGCGACGGCGCGGGCCAGCTCGTCGCTGTCCTCGACCAGAAGAAAACGCATCCGCTTAACTTTTCGGCAATGGGTGACAGGTTGGTGTCAGCTTTTCATCAAAATCTGCACCCCGCAAGCCCGCCCCCCTTTTCGCGCGGGCAGTCTGGGAGGACAGCATGAAGAACTGGACCCGTGCAGCCGCAGCTGCGCTGATGATGAGTGTCGCCGTTCCGGCCACGGCCGCCGAATGCATCGCACCGGCCAACCCCGGCGGTGGCTGGGACTTTACCTGCCGCCAGATCGGGCGGCTGATGACCGAACTGGGGATCGTGCCGAACATGGTGCAGGTGACGAACCTGGCCGGCGCGGGCGGCGGCGTGGCCTTCACCCAGGTCGTCAGCAAGCGCAGCAGCGACCCCGAGGTCTTTGTCGCGGCCTCGTCCGCCACGACCACGCGCTTGGCGCAGAACGCCTTTGCCGGCGCCACCGCCGACCAGGTGCGGTGGGTTGGCTCGATCGGCGGCGATCCCGGCGTGATCGTGGTGGCCAAGGACAGCCCCTACCAGACCCTGACCGACCTGATCGAGGCGGTGAAGGCCGATCCCTCCAGCGTAGCCTTTGCCGGCGGCTCGGCCGTGGGCGGCTTCGACCACCTCAAGGTCCTGATGATGCTGGACAAGGCAGGGTTCGAGGACATGCGCTCGGTCAAGTATATCGGCCTCGACGGCGGCGCGGATGCGATCACCCAGACGGTGGGCGGCTTTGCCCAGGCAATGACCGGCGATCTGTCCGAGATCACCGGCTTCATCAAGTCGGGCGACGTGCGCCCCATCGCCGTCCTGTCGGAAGAGCGCGTGACCGGCTTTGACGACGTGCCGACCGCCAAGGAACAGGGCGTCGACATCGTCGCGATGAACTGGCGCGGCATCTATGTCCCCAAGGACATCAGCGACGAGGACTATCAGAAATGGGTCCAGACGCTGCAGCAGGTCGGCGAATCCGAGCAGTGGCAGGCGGTGATGGCCGAAAACGGCCTCGAGCCCTACATGATCCTCGGCGATGAGTTCCAGACCTTCGTGGACGCCAACATCGCCGAGATCCAGGAGGTCTCGCGCGAGATCGGGTTGCTGCAATGATCCGTGGCGACCGCATCTTCGGGTCGGTCATGATCGTCGTGGCGCTGGGGTATATCCTCAGCGCCAGCGGCATCCAGACCAGCTTCATGTCCGACCCCGTCGGGCCGCGCATCTTCCCCTACATGATCGCCACCGTGGTCATCCTGTCGGCGCTGGTCATGGTGCTGCGCCCGGACCCCGACCAGGACTGGCCGGCGGGCCCGATGGTGGCGCAGCTGGCCCTCGCGCTGCTGGTGCTGGTGGCCTATGCCTATGCCATCACGCCGCTTGGCTTCCTGATCCCGACGGCCATCGCCGCGGGCGTCCTCAGCTGGCAGATCGGCGGCCACCCGATGCGCGCGGCGCTGTCGGGCCTGGGCCTGTCGGTCGGCCTCTTCGTTCTTTTCCGCGTCATCCTGGGACTGGGCCTGAAGGGCCTGCCCGCCGGCATGGGGTTCTGAATTCATGGACACGCTTGCCAACCTTGCGATGGGATTCTCCATCGCCATAACGCCCTTTACGCTGATGCTGGCCGTGATCGGCTGCTTTGTGGGCACGATCATCGGCGCGCTGCCGGGCCTTGGGCCGTCGAACGGCGTGGCGCTGCTGATCCCGATTTCCTTCTCGATGGGCCTTGATGCGATCTCGGCCCTGGTGCTGCTGACCTCGGTCTATTACGGCGCCATGTATGGCGGCCGCATCAGCTCGATCCTTTTGAACATACCGGGTGACGAGCCCGCGATGATGACCACGCTGGACGGCTATCCCATGGCCCGGCAGGGCAAGGCGGCCGAGGCGCTGGTCGTGTCGGGCGTGGCCTCCTTCGTGGGCGCGCTGCTGGCGACCGTCGGCCTGATGATCTTTGCGCCCTACCTGGCGCGCGTCGCCTATCAGTTCGGCCCGGCAGAATATTTCGCGCTTTATATCCTGGCCTTCTGCACGCTTGGCGGGATCGGCTCGTCGAACCAGGCCAAGGCGGCGATGGCCGCGGCGATCGGCCTCGGGATCGCGATGATCGGCATGGACAAGACCACCGGCATGCCGCGCTTCACCTTTGGTGAGCTGCACCTGATGGACGGCGTGGACTTCCTGGTCGCCATCGTGGGCCTATTTGCGGTGGCCGAGGTGTTCCACTTCATCGAAAGCCACGGCAAGGACAGCGCCATCGGCGTCAAGCTGGGCAAGATCCTGGTCCCTTGGCGGATGCTGCGCCAGACCAGCGGCGCGATGCTGCGCGGCACCGGGATTGGCTTTGTCGCGGGCGTGCTGCCCGGCGCGGGCGCGTCTCTGGGATCCTTCCTGGCCTATATGGCGGAAAAATCGGTGGCCAAGGACAAGGACAGCTTTGGGCGGGGTAACCCCAAGGGCGTCGCCGCCCCCGAGGCCGGCAACAACGCCGCCGCCGGTGGCGCGCTGGTGCCGATGCTGACGCTTGGCGTGCCGGGCTCGGGCACCACGGCCGTGCTGCTGGCGCTGCTTCTGACGCTGAACATCACCCCCGGCCCGCTGCTGTTCACCGAGCGCCCCGAGGTCGTCTGGTCGCTGATCGCGTCGCTGCTGATCGCCAACGTCGTGCTGCTGTTGATGAACGTCCCCATGGTCAAGGTCTTCGTCAAGATCCTGTCGGTGCCGGCCTGGGTGCTGCTGCCGGGCGTGACCATGATCGCCTTCGTGGGGATCTATTCGCTGACCGGCTCCAGCTTCGACATGCTGATGATGGTCGGTTTCGGCGTCCTGGGCTATGTCATGCGCAAGCTGGACATGCCGACGGTCCCGGTGATCCTGGGCATCCTTCTGGGCAACGCGATGGAGGACAACCTGCGCCGCGCGATGGTCCTGTCGAACGGCGACTGGTGGTATCTGCTCTCCTCGCCCATCGCGGTGGGGTTGTGGATCGCGGCGATCCTTGGTTTCGTGGCGCCGATCTTTTTGCGGCGCCTGCTGAAGAAGCCCGCGCTGCCCGCCACCGATCCGACATTGAACGAGGACTGACATGCCGACACGCGTTCTGGTGCCTTCGGGCGTTCTTGGCCTCGGCTTCGACCGAAAGGCGCTGGACCGCGGCGTCGCCGCCCGGCCGGACATCATCTGCATCGACGGAGGGTCCACCGACAGTGGGCCCTTCAGCCTGGGCGCGGGCCAGTCGAAATATTCCCGCGCCGCCACGAAATCCGAATGGCGCACGCTGATGCAGGCCCGGGCACAGGCGCGCGTCCCGCTGGTCATCGGCACGGCCGGCACCTGCGGCACCGACAGCACCGTGGACTGGATGCATGACATCACCGTCGAACTGGCCCGCGAACTGGGCCAGGACCTGCGCATCGCGCGGCTTTATTCCAGCCAGCCTGTTTCCCGCGTGGCGCAGGCGGTGGCGCAGGGCCGCGTGACGCCCCTTTCCCCCGCACCCGACCTGCGGCTGGACGATCTGACCAACATCGTGGCCCTGGCCGGGGCCGAACAGATCCAGGCCGCCCTGGCCACCGGCGCCGACATCGTCATCGCCGGCCGCACCACCGACACGGCGACCATCGCCGCCCTGCCGCTGCTGCGCGGGGATGCGGCGGGCGGCGTCTGGCACGGCGCCAAGATCGCGGAATGCGGCGCGCTCTGTTCGACGAACCCGACCTCGGGCGTAATCCTGGTCGATTTCGACCAAGCCGGCTTCACGGTCGAGCCGCTGGCAGAGGGCGCGCGCTGCACGCCGCATTCGGTCTCGGCGCATATGCTTTACGAAAATTCGGACCCGTTCCGGCTGTTCGAGCCCGGCGGTTACCTGGACGTGACGGGCGCGCATTACAGCGCGCTGGACGACCGCCGCGTGCGGGTCGAAGGCTCGGCCTGGGTGCCCGGCCCCTATACCGTCAAGCTGGAGGGCGCGCGCATCGCAGGCTACCAGACCACGATCCTTGCGATCCTGCGCGACGCCCATTACGCGCGGAACGCCCAGGCCTGGGTCGACCGCCTGACCGGCTTTCTGCAGGCCGAGATCCGGACCCGCATGGAGCTGTCGCCCGACGATTACGAGTTGGAATTCCGCCTGATCGGCGTCAACGGTGCCCTAGGCGCCTTGGAGAACCGCGGCGGCGATCCGGTCGAGGTGGGCGTTCTGGGCCTTATCACCGCAAAGACCCAGGCCGAGGCGGCCGAGATCGGCAAGCTGATCAACCCCTTTGTCCTGCATTACCCGCTGACCGATGACGAGGAACTGCCGACCTTCGCCTTCCCCTATTCGCCGGCCACCACCGATCGCGGCGCGCTTTATGAATTCGCCCTGAACCACGTCATGGCGCTGGAGGACCCGATGTCCGCCTTCCGGATCGAGGTCACCGAAATCCGCGCGGAGGTGCCGGCATGACCCCCACGTCCCTGGGCGATCTGGTCCTGAAGGTCCGGTCCAAGAATGCAGGTCCCTTCTGGGTGACCATCGACGTCTTCTGCGACCGGCGCGACGTCTTCGACCGGCTGGTGTCGCAGCTGTCGACCGAACGGGTCGCCGCGCTTTACCAGGTGGCGCCCGACCAGTTGAAGCGGTTCGACATCCCCGACCTCAGGGTGATCAAGTTCAGCCTGCCGCGCCCGGTGGTGCAGGGGTCAGCCCATGACCGCGACATGCATGGGGCGCAATATGCGGCGCTGCTGGAAGAAATGACGCTTTGACTAAGGCACGATTGACCACCTTCGGCGCGGCGCTGATCGGTGCCGCAATCTTTCTGGTGCTGGGCCTGCCCCTGCCCTGGCTGCTGGGGCCGATGCTGGCCTGCCTGATCGTGGCCCTGTCGGGGGCGCGCATGGCCGGCGCGGGGCAACTGGGCATCTTCATGCGCACCTTTCTGGGCGTGGCCGTGGGCGCCTCGATCACGCCGCAGGTGCTGGCCGGGCTGCCGGCCATCGGCGCCTCGCTGGCGATCGTGCCGGTCTTCATCGGGGTGATCGCGCTGATCGGCTATCCACTGTTCCGGCGCGTCTTCGGCTTTGACCACCCGACCGCCTGGTATGCGGCCATGCCCGGCGGGCTTCAGGACATGCTGGTCTTTGGCGAGGAGGCCGGCGGCGACATCCGCGCGCTGTCGCTGATCCATGCGACGCGCATCCTGGTCATCGTGACGGTCGCGCCGCTGATCATGACCCTTTATTGGCAGGTGGACCTGTCGCAGCCGCCCGGCGCCCCCATCGCGGGGGTGGGGTGGGACCAGATCGCGCTGATGGTCGCGGCGGGATTCCTGGGCTGGAAGATCGCGGAACGCGCGGGCCTTTTCGGCGCCTCGATCCTAGGGCCGATGATCCTGACCGCGGCGCTGTCGCTGGCGGGCCTGATCCAGACCCGCCCCCCGGCCGAGATCATCCAGGCCGCGCAGTTCTTCATCGGCATCGCGGTCGGCGCCAAATACGCCGGCATCACTGCCCGAGAACTGCGCATCGACGTGACCGCGGGCCTCGCCTATTCGCTGATCCTGGCCGGCATCAGCCTGATCTTCTTCGAGGTCATCTACATGCTGGGCCTGGCCCCGGCGCTGGATGCCTTCCTGGCCTTCCTTCCGGGCGGCCAGGCGGAAATGGTGGTGATCGCCATCATCGCCGGGGCGGACCTGGCCTATGTCGTCAGCCACCACATCCTGCGCATCCTGATCGTGATCCTGCTGGCGCCGGTCGTGGCGCGACTGATGCGCCGCTAGGGCACCTCCACCGCGATCACCGCCAGGCAGTCGCCGGTCTGCACCAGGCCCGGAAAATGCCGCGCCGCCAGCAGGCCCGCGCGGCTGGCGCGGACCTCGACTGGCTCCGATCCGGTGCGGTCGGCGGGCCAGATCCGCGCCAGGACCTGCCCCTCGGCCACCGGCTCTCCCAGGTCGACCAGCGGGTGCAGCAGCCCGTCGCGCGTGGCAAAGTGAAAGCAGTCGTCGCCCGGCATGTCCAGCATCCGGGTTTCGCCCGCCTCGACCGCGCCCGACAGGATGCCCGCGTGGCGCAGCACGTTCCGCGCCCCCCGGATCGCGATCCGGCTTGATGCCGCCGTGGCCGTGCCGCCGCCCCCCAGCTCGGTGGTGACAAAGACCTTGCCCTGGCTTTCCACCGCCGTGTCGAACATGCCGACCGCATCGATCTCCCGCATCATCATCGACCAGGGCGCGCCAAAGGCCCGCATCGCCGCCACGCAGGCCGCCTGCTGATCCGCGTCGTCCAGATGGTGGGCCGCCGCATAGGGCAGGAAATCCAGCGTCTTGCCCCCCGAATGATAATCCAGCACCACATCCGCCATCGGCACCAGCACGCTGTCGAAATAATGCGCGATCTTTTGCGTCACCGTGCCGTCGGGGCGGCCGGGAAAGCATCGGTTCATGTTCACCTGGTCGATCGGGCTGACCCGCGTGCCGGCCCGAAAGGCCGGATAGTTCAGATAGGGCGCGATGATCACGCGCCCGCTGATGTCGCTCGGCTCCAGCTCCCAGGCCAGCTGCTGGAGCGCGATGGGGCCTTCGTATTCGTCGCCATGATTGCCGCCGGTCAGCAGGGCCGTGGGGCCCGTGCCATTGGCGATCACGGTGATCGGGATCATCACGCTGCCCCAGGCGCTGTCGTTCCTGGAATGCGGCAGGCGCAGGAACCCGTGCTGCTTGCCGGAACCGTCCAGCGGGATCGTCGGGCTGATCGGGTTCATGCCTTCACCAGCATCCGGCGGGGGATGGAACAGAACAGCTCAGGCTCGGCCTCGGTGATGACCAGGGACTCGGTCGTCTCATAGCCCCAGCCCTCCATCCACAGGCCCGTCATGAAGTGGAAGGTCATGCCCGGCTTCAGCTCGGTCCGGTCGCCCCGGCGCAGCGACATGGTGCGTTCTCCCCAGTCGGGGGGATAGGACAGGCCGATCGGGTATCCGGTGCGGTTGTCCTTGACGATGCCGTAACGGTCCAGGACCGTGAAGAAGGCATTGGCGATATCCTCGCAAGTGTTGCCCGCGCGGGCGGCGCCCAGGCCCGCCTCCATCCCCTCCAGCACGGCCTTTTCGGCCTCCAGCATCTCCTGCGGCGGGGTGCCCAGAAAGATCGTGCGCGACAAGGGCACGTGGTATCGCTGATAGCATCCGGCGATTTCGAAGAACGTGCCCTCGTCGACCTTCATCGGCTGGTCGTCCCAGGTCAGGTGCGGGGCGGCGGCGTCCGGCCCCGACGGCAGCAGCGGCACGATGGCCGGATAGTCACCGCCATGCCCCGACCATTCGTCATAGCGCAGCCCGCTGTCATAGATCTCGGCCACCAGATCGCATTTGCGCATGCCCACCTCGATCTTGTCGGCGATGCGGCGGTGCATGCGCTCGACGATGCGTGCGGCCTTGCGCATGTATTGCAGTTCCTTGGGCGTCTTGACGGCGCGCTGCCAGTTCACCAGGCCAGTGGCGTCCTGGATTTTCGCCTCCGGCAAGCCGTGGGCCAGCCGTTCATGCGCCTTGGCCGTGTACCAGTAGTTGTCCATCTCGACCCCGAGGGTGCCGCGATGCCAGCCCCGGTCGGCCAACTGCGCACAAAGGTATTCCATCGGGTGCCGGTCCACCGACTGCACGTAATGGTCGGGATAGCCGATGATGTGGTCGTCGCTCATCCAGACGGTGCGCAGCGCGCCCTGCGCATCCTGCCCCCGCCCGAACCAGATGGGCGCACCGGTCGGCCCCACGATCACGCATTGGTGGACGTAAAAGGACCAGCCGTCATAGCCGGTCAGCCAGGCCATGTTCGATGGATCGCTGACGATCAGCATGTCCAGGCCCAGCTTTTCCATGCTGGCGCGGGTCTTCTTCAGGCGCCCCTCGTATTCCGCGGTCGAGAAGCGTTCAGGCGTCCTTTGCAGTTCGGGCATTCACGTGGCTTTCGAAAACGCGGCAAGCGCGTGGGTGGCAATGGCAGTGTCCTGGACGCCCGTGCCGGTCAGATCGCAGAGGGTGATCTGGTCGGGCGCGGTGCGGCCGGGATGGGTTCGGGCGATGATCTGGCCCAGTTCGGGGACATCGGCGCCGTCATGGGTGCCGGCGGCGATGGCGGCACGCAGCTCGCCCATCAGGCGGGTCTGGCTGGCGCGGTCGGCGACATAAAGGTCGGCACGGGCCAGGCAGGCGGGGTCCAGTTCGTTCTTGCCGGGCTGGTCGCTGCCCATGGCGGTCACGTGCTGGCCGGGGCGCAGCCAGCCCGCGCGCAGGATCGGCTGGCTGCTGGGCGTGGTGGTCACGACGATGTCGGCTTGCGTCACGGCCTCCTCCGCGTCCGTGGTGGCGCGGATATCGATGCCGGTGACCTCCTCGGCCAGCGCCTCTGCACGGGCCGGATCGCGGGCCCAGATGACGGCGCTGGTGATCGGCCGGACCAACCGCAGCGCCTGCAGCTGCATGCGCGCCTGCAGGCCCGCGCCCAGGATCGCGGCGCGGATGGCATCCGGGCGCGACAGGTGGCGCGCGGCCACGCCGCCGGCTGCCGCCGTGCGCAGGTCGGTCAGGTAGCCGTTGTCCAGCAGCACCGCCCGCACGCGGCCGGTTTCGGCGTCCAGCACCACCATCAGCCCCGAGGTCGAGGGCAGCCCGCGCGCGGGATTGTCGAAGAAACCGGGTGAGATCTTGACCGCAAAGCCCTGAAGTCCGGGTACATAGGCGGTCTTGACGTCCACCTCTCCGTTCACGTCCGGCAGGTGCATCGACAGGACCGGCGGCATCACCACGCCGCCCTGGGCCAGCCGGGCAAAGCCCGCCTCGATCACGTCGATCAGCGGCAGGTCCAGGGCGATGCGCCGGCGCAGGTCGTCCTCGGTCAGGATCAGCGGCGTCATGCGATGGCCTCCATGAGGGCGGCGTGGCGGGCGGGGTCGATATTGGCGCCCGACAGGATCAGGACCAGCGGGTGCGGGCCGCGCAGCTTGCCCGCCAGCACGGCGCCCGCGCCGACGGCCGCCGCGCCCTCGACCACCTGCCCTTCGGCCGCCAGGTGGCGCAAGCCGGCGGCGATCTCGTCCTCGGTCAGCAGGATCAGCTCGTCCATCAGGTCGCGGACCATCGGAAAGGTCAGGCGGTTGGCCATGCCCACGCCCCCGCCCAGGCTGTCGGCAAGGGTCGGCAGCTCCTCGACCTCGATGGGGCGGCCGGCGGCCAAGCTGGCGGCCATCGCGGCGCCGCGTTCCATGCTGATGCCGATGATGCGGATGTCGGGGCGCAGCGCCTTGGCGGCGGCACCCACCCCGGCCAGAAGCCCGCCGCCCGAAAGGGGCACGGCGATGGCCGCGGCATCGGGAAGCTGCTCCAGGATCTCCAGCCCCAGGGTGCCTTGGCCCGCGATCACGTCCGGGTGGTCGAAGGGCGGGATCAGCGCGAACCCCTCGTCCCGTTCCAGCCGCAGGGCCTCCAGAAAGGCCTCGTCCTGGCTGGCGCCGATCACGCGGGCCTCGGCGCCCAGGGCGGTGATCGCGTCCAGCTTGTTCTGCGGCACCAGGCGCGACACGCAAATGATCGCGGGCACCCCCAGGGCGCGCGCCGCGTGGGCCAGCGCCCTGCCGTGGTTGCCCGTCGAGGCGGTGGTGACGCCCGCCACCGGCCCCAGCCGCGCCACCGCATTGGTCGCCCCGCGCAGCTTGAAGGCGCCGGTCGTCTGGTGATGTTCGCATTTCAGCCAGACCGGCCCGCCGGCCTTGTCCGACAGCATGGCCGAGGCGACCATCGGCGTCTGCCGGACCCGGTCGCCAATGCGGGCGCGGGCCGCGCGGATGTCGTCCAGCGTCACCATGTGCGGCACCGGAACAGCGCGCCCGGCCCGTCGGCGGGAATGGCCGCCTGGTCCAGCATGGCCCAGAACAACGCCTGGTTGGCGCTGAGGACGGGCTTGCCCAGCCGCGCCTCCAGGTCGTCGATCAACGGCAGCGCGGGCAGCGCGGTGCAGGACATGAACAGCGCCTGCGCGTCGGGGTGGTCGCTGGCCAGGGCCATCTCGGTGATCTCGGCGTCGGACAGGCGGGCCATGTCGCGGTCGTCGGCATGGCCCATGCTGCTGCGGCGCAAGACGCGCAGGCCCTGCGCCTCGAAATGATCGCCCACCAGGTCGGTGGTCGAAGCCAGATAGGGCGTCATCAGCGCCACCCGGTCGATCCCCAGGGCGCGAAAGCCGCGCAGCGCCGCCCCCGCCGGGGTGGAGACCGGCGCCCGGCCCCCCGCCAGCGCCTCGATGCCGTCGCCCAGCACGGCCGAGGCCGAGGTGCAGCCAAAGCCGATGCCCCGCAGCTCGATCCCCGGCACCAGCAGATCGACAGCGGCGCGCAGGCGCGGGCCGGTCCGGCGCAGGTTTTCCTCGGTCGTGGGGTTGTCAAAGGCGATGCGGGTCACGTGCAGCCGGGTGCCCGGCGGCATCAGGCGCGCGGCATCGCCCTCGATCGTCATGTCGGTGGCCAGCGCCACCAGGCCAAAGCGGTGCAGGTCGCAGCGTCTCATCGGGTGGTCCTAGCTGGAGATGGCCATGTCGCGCAGGAACAGCGCGATCTGCGGGAAGAAGATCAGCAGCACCGACACCGCCAGCAGGATCGCGATGAAGGGCGGCGTGCCCCGGATCACCTCCCAATAGGGCCGCTTGAAGACGGCGATGGCAGTGAAGATGTCGCAGCCGAAGGGCGGCGTCGCGCTGCCGATGGCGACCTGCAGCGTGATCAGCGTGCCGACCAGCACCGGGTCCAGCCCGTTGGCCTGCACCACGGGTGCAAAGATCGGCACCAGGATCAGGATGACCACGATCGGGTCGACGAACATGCAGCCGATGAAGAAGGCGATCGAGATCGTGAAGAGGACGCCATAGGGGCCCATCCCGTCGATGCCGATGCCACCCAGGATCGCCTGCGGGATCTGCGCGAAGCTGATGATATAGCTGAAGGCCGTGCCCGCGCCGACCAGCACGAAGACCACCGCCGTGATCAGCCCGGTCGATTTCGCGGTGGCGTAGAGCTGTTTCAGGCTCAGTTCGCGAAAGACCACCATCTCCAGCAGCAGCGCATAAAGGACGCAGGCCGCCGCGGCCTCGGTGGGGGAAAAGACCCCGCCATAGATGCCGCCGATGATGATGGCCGGGAACCCGAGGGGCCAGAGCGCGCGTCGGATGGCGCGCCCGCGTTCGCCCCAGCTGGCGGCGGGTTCGGTCGGGACGTTGTGGCGGACGGCATAGATATAGGCATAGATCGAGAAGAGCAGCAGGATCAGCAGGCCCGGCCCGATGCCCGCGATGAACAGTTCCGAGATCGAGGTGCCCGAGACGACGCCATAGATGATCATCCCGATCGAGGGCGGGATCAGGAAGGCGATGTCCGAGGCGTTGATGATCAACGCCAGCGTGAACTGGTCGCTGTAGCCGGCCTTCAGCAGGCGGGGGCGCAGCGGGCCGCCGACGGCCACGACCGTGGCCTGGGTCGACCCCGACACGGCGCCGAACATGGTGCAGGCGCCGGCCGTGGAAATGGCCAGACCGCCCTTCATGTGACCCAGGAAGGCCATGACCAGGTCGATCAGGCGTTCGGCCGACTGGCCGCGCGTCATCAGGTCGGCGGCAAAGATGAACATCGGCACGGCGATCAGGCTGGCGGGCTGGATGCCGGCGATGA
Organism: Paracoccus sp. KKT209; assembly: GCF_055635455.1. The sequence goes on along the minus strand of NZ_CM145758.1, from coordinate 1,343,011 downwards.
CCTGCTGGACCATGGTCTCCAGCTGGCCGAAGCCGCCGAAGATGGTGACAAAGCCCACCATGGCGCCCATGATCAGCGGCACCATCATCGGAAAGCCCAGGAGCAGCAGCACGATCATCGTGCCAAGAATGGCGGCGGTCATGGTGCGGGACGCTCCTCGTCCTGGGGAAGGTCATAGCCGTCGCGGGTGCCCGTCGACAGCCAGATCTGCGGATCGGTCAGGTTCTTCAGCGCGGTCAGCATGTATTGCACCCCGGTCAGGAAGAAACCGACCGGCACCCAGACCAGGATCCACCATTGCGGGATGCGCAGCGCGGGCAGCACACGGCCCCGCCCGGCTTGGGTCGTGACATAGCCAAAGGCGTACCAGGCCAGCATCAGCAGCAGCGCCCCGGTCAGGGCGCTGATCAGGACCATCGCGATCTTGCGGGCGCGGAAGGGCAGCGCGTCGAACAGCGCCGACATGCGGATGTGGCGCCCGTGGCGGGCGGCATAGGACATGCCGGCGAATGTAATCAGCACGATCAGCGCCTGGTTCACCTCTTCGGAAAAGTACAGCGACTGGCCAAAGCCGAAGCGCCCGACGACATTGGCCACGGTGTTCAGCGCCATGGCCAGCACGCCCAGGGCCAGCAGGATCGCCTCCAGCCGCGCGATTCCCTTGTCCAGGAGGCCGAGCGGCCCCGGCAGGCCGGATTCGTAAAGCGCGTCGTCGATGTCGTCCTGGGTCACCGGCAGTTCGGCCGCCGCCAGGATGTCGGGATCGGGTCGATCCGGGGTCGCCTTCGTGGTCATGCCGCCTCTCCTGCGCAGTCGGGGCCGAGCCGGCCCGTCGGGGGCCGGCTCGGGATCCAGGGGGCGATCAGTTCGCCGCGGCTTCCAGGTCGGCCTTCATCTGGTCCAGGACCTCCTGCGCGCGCGGGCCGCCGATCTCCAGGAAGGTCGCCTCGACCTGGTCGGCGGTCTCGCGGAAGGGGGCGCGCTGTTCCTCGGTCAGGGTGGTGACGGTCATCTCGGGCTTGGCGGCCTTGATCTTTTCCAGCGAGGTCTCGGTCAGGCCCTGCTGGTATTCGATGATGTGGTCGAAGGCCGCTTGGGTCGCGTCCTCGATCACCTTCTGGTCTTCCTCAGGGAGCCCGTCGAAGAAGTCCTTGTTGGCCATCAGCGCGGTGGTGAAGTTGTTGTGGCCAAGACGGGTGATGTGGTCGGTCACCTCGTACATGCGGGTCGATTCGATGAAGAAGGCCGGGTTTTCCTGGCCGTCGATGATGCCGGTCTGCAACCCGCCATAGACCTCGCCCCAGGGCAGCGGCGTGGGGGTGGCGCCAAAGGCTTGGTAGCTTTCGACCAGCAGCGGGTTGGTCATCACGCGGACCTTGACGTCGCCCAGGTCGGCGGGTCCCGTGACGGGCTGCTTGGTGGTCAGCATCACCTCGCCTTCCGGGTACATGGCCAGCAGTTCCAGCCCCTGTTCGGCGTAAAGCTCGGGGAAGATGTTGTTGATCGTCTCGGATGCACGGAAGAACTTGAACAGCTGCTGATCGTCCTCGGGCAGCAGATAGGGCACGAAGAACACCTGCGCCTCGGGGATCAGCGACCCGGTGAAGCCGGGCGACTGGTTCACGAACTGCAGGATGCCCGACTGGGTCTGTTCCAGGATGTTGTCGCTTTCCCCCAGCGTGCCGAAGGGGAACAGCTGCACCTCGTGGTCGGAATTGGCCTCGACCTCTTCCTTGAACTTCTGGGCGAAGACGCCCTGGACCTCGTCCAGGGCCTCCTCGAAGGCATAGCGCCAAGTGTCGGCAAATGCGCCGCCCGAGCCAAGGACAAGGGCGGTCAGGCTGGCGGCGGTCAGGGTCTTGATGGTCATGGTACCTCCTGTGGTCGGGCCGTCGCGACGCCGGGGCATCGGCGGCCCTTGGGTTGCCGGATTCGGACAGATGGGCCCGTTCCGGCTTGGGCAGAGAGTTCGGCCCAAGCGGATTCCAAGTCAATTTCTATATTAAATCATGACAATTTTGGCGGCAGGAGTCAAACCGAAGGCCGGATCGGCCCGATTCAGATGCGGCTGTCGGGGGGCAGAAGTGCCGAAACGATGCGCAATGCCTGTTCCAGATCGCGCAGGGCCGCGCCGCCCAGGGACACCCGCAGCGCGGGCCCGGCAGGCCCCATCGCAAAGCCTGCGCCGGGGGCCAGCGCCACCTGGTGCGATAGCGCGCGGGCCAGCACCTCGGCCTCGTCACAGCCGTCGGGAAGCGGCAGCCAGCGGTGCAGCCCGTGCAGGAACCCCTGCGCGCGCGGCCCCAGGATGCGGACGGCCATGCGGTTGCGGGCGGCCAGTTCCACCCGCTGCGCGGCCAGCAGCGCCTCGGCCGTGTCGCCGGCGATCCAGTCCTGGGCGATCTCGGCCATCAACGGCGTGGCCATCCAGGCCATCGACAGGTGCCGGTTCAGCGCGGCCTCTGCCAAATTTTCGGGCATCGCCAGAAAACCCATGCGCAGGCCTGGCGACAGGCATTTCGACAGGCCGGTGAAATAAAAGCTGCGGTCGGGGGCAAAGCTGGACACGGCCGGCGGGCGGCGCGGCGGCATGGGACCGGTCGGGTCGCTTTCCAGGATCATCAGCCCGGCGCGGGTCGCGGCCTGGGCCAGCGCCTCGCGTCGGTCGCGGTCCATGATCTGCGCCAGCGGCCCCCCGCCCGAGGGCAGCAGGAACACCGCCTTCATCCGCCCGCCCGAGGCCCGCGCCGCCGCGACCAGCGCGTCTGGATCCATCCCCTGGGCATCGCAGGCGATCCCCTTCAGGCGCAGGTGCAGGTGCTGGGCGGCAGGTTTCAGGGTGTGGCAGGTCACGGCCTCGGTCGCGATCACGTCGCCGGGCTGGGCCACGGTCAGCAGCGCCACAAACATGGCGGGTGTCGTGCCGTTGGTGATCAGGATGCGTTGCGCGGGCACGACCATGCCGCAGCGTGCCAGCCAGGCCGCGGCCATGCCCCCGTAAAGGGACATGGTCTGGCGCGGACGAAAGGACAGCATCGCCGGGTCGGGCAGGCGGTCGGCCAGGCGGATCAGCGTCGCGCTCCAGGCGCCGGCGATCTGCGGCAGGCGCACGGGGGTCATCATCGACAGATCGATCGGCGGCCGGTCGGTGGGGGCGCGGAACCACGGCACCTCGATCGTCTCGCGCGGGCCCGATTTCACGAAACTGCCGCGCCCCACCTCGCCCGAGATCAGATCGGCGCGGATCAGCTCCTCATAGGCGCGGCTGACCGTCTGCACGCTGACGCCCAGCTGCCAGGCCAGGTCGCGATGCGGCGGCAGGCGCTGGCCCGGGCGCAGGCTGCCCGCGTCGATGGCGGCGGCGATGCCTTGCGCCAGGCTGCGATAGGCGGGGCGGGTGATATCGTCTTTGCGAAGCGGCCAATGGGACATCCCCGCAAGATCGCCGCCGCGGCGCGGCTTGTCCAGATTGACATTCGTCCGGGGCGCGGGAACAACCGGGGCATGGTCCCGCCCCGATCCTCCCTGCGGCTCGACGACCGCGACATCGCCATCCTGGCGATCCTGTCGCGCGAGGGGCGCATCGCCAAGACCGAATTGGCCGCACGGGTGAACCTGTCGCCCACGCCCTGCTGGGACCGCATGAAGCGGCTGGAACAGGCGGGCCTGATCCGCGGATATCGTGCGCAGGTCGATCTGGCCGCGCTCGGCGCCCATGTGCAGGTCTTTGTCACGGTCGAACTGGACAGCCACCGCGCCGAAAGCTTTCAGGTCTTCGAACGGGTGATCGCGCGGATGCAGGCGGTGACCGGCTGCTGGGCCATCGGCGGCGGCTATGACTATCTGATGCAGGTAGTGGCAACCGATGTCGCGGCCTTTCAGGCGCTGATGGACGGGTTGCTGGAGAGCCGCGCCGGGGTCAGGCGCTATTTCAGCTATATCGTGACGAAGCCGGTCAAGGACCTGCCCCCGGCGACGGCGCTGCTGGATTAGAGAAATCCTCGGGCCGCGTGGCGGGGAACAGAGGATTCCTCTGCCCTGCCCCGCCCCATTCGGAGAAACCCTCCGCCCGCCCCGCCGCATGTTGTCCCCGACAAAGGAGGCACGCATGTTCGACGACCACCAGACCACCCTGACCGAACGCCTGGCCGATCGCGGGTTGCTGCCCGGGCGCGGCGACTTTCCCGCCGAGGGCCGGCTGGCCGTGCGCGACCCCGCCACGGGCGGGCTGGTCGCTCAGGTCGCCATCAGCGATGCGTCCGGCGCCCGCGCGGCGGTCGATGCGGCGCAGGCCGCCTTTCCCGGATGGGCGGCCGTGCTGCCGCAGCACCGCGCCACGATCCTGCACCGCTGGCACGCGCTGATCCTGGAGGCGAAGGAAGACCTGGCGCGCATCATGGTCGCCGAACAGGGCAAGCCCATCGGCGAGGCGCGCGGCGAGATCGACTATGCCGCCAGCTTCGTGCAGTTCTATGCCGAGGAGGCGCTGCGCCCCAACATCGAGGGCGTCACCAGCCACCTGGCGGATGCCGAGATGGAACTGTGGCGCGAACCCGTAGGCGTCGCCGCGCTGGTGACACCGTGGAACTTTCCCTGCGCGATGATCACCCGCAAGGCCGCCGCCGCCCTGGGCGCGGGCTGCACCGTCGTCATCCACCCCTCGGCCGAGACGCCGCTGTCGGCGCTGGCGCTGGCGGTGCTGGCGCGGCGCGCGGGCTTTCCCGACGGCGTGGTGAACACCGTCATCGGCGATGCGGCGACCATCGTGGGCGAATGGACCGCAGATGCGCGGGTGCGGGCGCTGTCCTTCACCGGCTCGACCGAGGTCGGGCGGCTGCTTTACCGCCAGTCCGCCGACACGGTGAAGCGGCTGGTGATGGAATTGGGCGGCCACGCGCCCTTTATCGTCTTTCCCAGTGCCGACCTGGACCGCGCGGTGGCCGAGGCCGTGAAGGCCAAGTTCGCGACCTCGGGTCAGGACTGCCTGGGCGCCAACCGCTTTTACATCCACCGCGACGTTTATGACGACTTCTGCGCGCGCTTCACGGCGGCGGTCGAAAAGCTGACGCTGGCGCCGGGGATGCAGGACGCTGATCTGGGCCCGCTGATCCACGACCGGCAGGTGGCCAAGCAGGTGGCGCATGTGCAGGACGCCGTGGCGCATGGCGCGCGCATCCTGACCGGCGGCGAGGTGGCGGCCGACCTGGGCCCGCTGTTCTTCAAGCCGACCGTCCTGGCCGATGTCACCGACGAAGCCGCCATCATGCACGAGGAGACCTTCGGCCCGGTGGCGGCCCTGTCGCCCTTCGACACCGAGGAGGAGGTCATCGCCCGCGCGAATGACAGCGAATACGGGCTGATTGCCTATGTCCACAGCCAGGACCCGCGGCGGATCTATCGGGTCAGCCGGGCGTTGCAATACGGAATGGTCGCCGTGAACCGAACCAAGGTCACCGGCGCGCCGATCCCCTTCGGGGGGATGAAACAGTCCGGGCTGGGCCGCGAGGGTGCGCGCCAGGGCCTCGAGGCCTTTACCGAAATCAAGTATGTTTGCCGCGATTGGGCATGAGGAGAGACGCGATGCTGACGAATGACGAACTGGCGAAATGGGACCGCGAAAACTTCATGCACCCCTCGACCCATCTGGCGCAATTCGCGCGGGGCGAGGCGCCGCAGCGGATCGTGACCGGGGGTGAGGGGGTCTTCATCCAGGACCGCGACGGCAACCGCCTGCTGGACGGCTTCGCGGGGCTTTACTGTGTAAACGTGGGTTACGGCCGGCAGGAGATCGCCGAGGCCATCGCCGCGCAGGCGCGCGAGCTGTCCTATTACCACGCCTATGCGGGCCACGGCTCCGAGGCGTCGATCACGCTGTCCAAGATGGTGATGGACCGCGCGCCCGAAGGCATGGCGCGGGTCTATTTCGGCCTTGGCGGGTCGGATGCCAACGAGACGAACGTCAAGCTGGTCTGGTATTACAACAACATCCTGGGCCGTCCGAAGAAGAAAAAGATCATCAGCCGCTGGCGGGGCTATCATGGCTCGGGCCTGGTCACCGGCTCGCTGACCGGGCTGGAACTGTTCCACAAGAAGTTCGACCTGCCGCTGGATCAGGTTATCCATACCGAGGCGCCCTATTACTTCCGCCGCCCCGACGCCTCGATGTCCGAAGGCGATTTCGTGGGCTACTGCGTCGAGAAGCTGGAGGCGCTGATCGAGGCCGAGGGTGCCGACACCATCGCCGCCTTCATCGGCGAACCCGTGCTGGGGACCGGCGGGATCGTCCCGCCCCCGGCCGGCTATTGGCCGGCCATCCAGGCGGTGCTGGAGGCGCATGACATCCTGCTGATCGCGGATGAGGTCGTGACCGGATTTGGCCGCCTGGGGACGATGTTCGGCTCGGACCACTACGGCATGAAGCCCGACCTGATCACCAGCGCCAAGGGCCTGACCAGCGCCTATGCGCCGCTCTCGGCCTCGATCGTCGGGCAGAAGATGTGGGAGGTGCTGGAGCGCGGCACAGACGAGAACGGCGTTCTGGGCCACGGCTGGACCTATTCGGCCCATCCCATCGGCGCCGCGGCGGGCGTCGCCAACCTCAAGCTGATCGACAGCCTGGGGCTGGTCGAGAACGCGGGCACCGTCGGCGCCTATCTGAACGAGCGGATGCAGGCGGCGGTGGGCGATCACGCCCATGTCGGCGAAGTGCGCGGCGAAGGAATGCTGTGCGCCGTCGAACTGGTCGCGGACCGCGATGCACGGCGCTTCTTTGACGCATCCGAGGGCAAGGGCGCCAAGGTCGTGGCGGCGATGCTGAAGCGCGGCGTCATCGCCCGGGCCATGCCGCAGGGCGACATCCTGGGCTTTGCCCCGCCGCTGTGCCTGACGCGGGACGAGGCGGACCAGATCGTGGCGGTGACGGCCGAGGCGCTGGCGGAAGTTCTGGGCTGAGCGCGGGCGGGGGGCTTCGCGCCCCCCACCGCGGGGCATCTGCACGACGAAGAAGAGCGCGGCCGGTCCGATCATCGGGCCGGCCGATCCATGTCCGGAAGACGGCGTGGGAAGACCCTACCGGTCAGGCGGTCAGCGCCTCATAGGCCGCCAGGATTTCGGTCAGGGCGGATGCGGCGATCAGTCGGGGGTCGCGGGCCGGGGCGGTGACGCCGATCGGGCCGCGCAGGCGCGCCAAGGCCGCTTCGTCATGGCCCGCCTCGCGCAGCGCCGCCAGCCGCGCCGCCTGCGCCCGGCGCGACCCCAAGGCCCCGATATAGAATGCCTCCGAAGCCAGCGCCCGACCCAGTGCCGGCAGCTCACGATCATGGTCGTGAAAAAGCGTCACGACCGCGCTGTGGCTGTCGAGCCGGCTGTCGCTGCCCAGGCAGGGCAGGTCCAAGGCCTGAACCAAGGAGGCCAGCGCCTGCGCCTCGTCTCCTTCGCCGTGGATCTGGATCGCCGGCGGGGGCGGCAGCACCATGCGAAAACCTTTCGCGGAATCGCCGGGGTCGGCCCGGCAGATGCGGCCGCTGTCCAGATTGACCTGCCAGTCTCCGGTCCGGCGGCGGATGCGATCGTCCCAGACCGCCGACAGCCAGTCGGCATCCGGCCTGCGCAGCAGCGCGATCTGGACCTGGCCCCCGCAGGGCAAGGGCAGATCGACCGGCCCGCCCTTTCCATAGACCAGCCGCGTCACCGGTCCTTCGCGATCCAGATGCGCCGCGATGTCGGCATCGATGCAGCCTGCCCCCAGCCGGCCCACGCGCATGCCGTCCGGCCAGAGCGCCATCATGGCGCCCGGGCGGCGGGGAAAGCCGCCGGAGGAACCGGTCAGCAACGCCAAGGCGCCGCCGGGGCGCGCCAGAAGCGCCTTGACCGGGCATTCGGGCAGGACGGACAAGGGGGCAGAAATCGTCATGGGAAACATCCGGCTGCAAAAGGCACGCTTGTGAACGTGCCAGCCCCGCGGGGGGTTCCCGTGCTGCCTGCGCTTTCAAAGCCCTTCCGCCAAGGCAAAAAATGCGAAAGGACCGCGATCCTTGCGGATGCGGTCCCATCGTTCGGCCGGATGGCAGATCTTACTTGATCTTGCCTTCCTTGTATTCGACATGCTGACGCACGACCGGATCGTATTTGCGAACGGTCATCTTCTCGGTCATCGTGCGGGCGTTCTTCTTGGTCACATAGAAATGACCCGTGCCGGCGGTCGAGTTCAGCCGGATCTTGATGGTGGTCGGCTTCGCCATGGTTACTGCTCCTGCTTCGGGGCAATCGCGCGCCGCAAACCCCGTGGAATTCGTCTTGAAGCCGCCTTTTAGCCAGCAGCGTGGCAGAGTCAACCGTTCCGGGGCAGAATTCCGGATATTTCGCCCTGTCGGGCAGGAAGGCGGGCGCAAAAACCCCTTGCCCCCTGCCGCGCAGCGGACGATATTTCCGGCCGAACATATCGATCCGAGGCCCCATGCGCATCCCTGCCCTGATCCTGGCGACCCTCCTGCCCGTCTTCCCCCTCCAGGCGGGGGAGGTGAGCGTCTTTGCCGCCGCCTCGACCCGGACGGCGCTGGACCGGATCGCGGCAGAGTTCTCGGCCCGGACCGGGCACAGCGTCACGCCGGTCTATGCGGGGTCGAACCTGCTGGCGCGGCAGATCATCGAAGGCGCCCCGGCCGACATCTTCCTGTCGGCCGCCCCGGAGTGGATGGCCGAGGTCGAGCGGCAGGGCCTGGTGCAGCCCGGCACGCGCCGCGACCTGCTGGGCAACCGGCTGGTTCTGGTTTCGGCCGATCCAGATGCGCCAGAGGTGGTCATCGACGAGGAACTGGACCTTTCCGGCCTGCTGGGGGATGGCCGCCTGGCGATGGGCCTGGTGGATGCGGTTCCGGCGGGGCAATACGGCAAGGCGGCGCTGACCAGTCTTGGCCTGTGGGAGGGGGTGGCCGACAGGGTGGCGCAGGCCGACAATGTGCGGGCCGCGCTGGCGCTGGTCGCCCTGGGCGAGGCGCCGCTTGGCATCGTCTATGCCAGCGACGCGGCGGCCGAACCCGCGGTCCGCATCATCGGGCAGTTCCCGGCCGACAGCCACCCGCCGATCACCTATCCCGTGGCCCTGCTGACCGGGGCCGGCGACGCGGCCGACCGGGATTTCCTGGCGGCGCTGTCCTCTCCCGAGGCCCAGGCCGCGTTCCGGGACGAAGGCTTCAGCCTTGCCCCCTGACTGGCTGACCCCCGGCGAATGGCAGGCGGTGGCCCTCAGCCTGCGGGTGTCCTTCTGGGCGATGCTCTGCAGCCTGCCCCTGGGGATCCTGGTGGCGCATGCCCTGGCGCGCTGGCGGTTTCCGGGGCGGCAGCTGCTGAACATGCTGGTCCACCTGCCGCTGATCCTGCCGCCGGTCGTCACCGGCTATCTGCTGCTGCTGACCTTCGGGCGGCGCGGCGCGGTGGGGCAATGGCTGGACCAGTGGTTCGGCATCGTGCTGGCCTTTCGCTGGACCGGGGCGGCGCTGGCCGCCGCCGTCATGGCCTTTCCGCTGATGGTCCGCGCCATCCGCCTGTCGATCGAGGCGGTGGACCCGCGCCTGGAACAGGCCGCCGCCACTCTGGGCGCACCGCGGCCCTGGGTCTTCCTGACCGTCACCCTGCCCCTGATCGCGCCCGGCATCCTGGCCGGCGCCATCCTGGCCTTTGCCAAGGCCATGGGCGAATTCGGCGCCACCATCACCTTCGTGTCGAACATCCCCGGCCAGACCCAGACCCTGCCCTCGGCCATCTACAGCCAGTTGCAGATCCCGGGCGGCGAGGCGCAGGCCGGGCGGCTGGTCCTGGTGGCGATCGCGGTGTCGATGGGCGCGCTGCTGGCCTCGGAATGGGTCAGCCGGGCCGTGGCGCGGCGGGTGGCGGGATGAGCCTGTCGGTCCGCCTGACCCACGGCCTGGGCGCCTTTGTTCTGGATGCGGCCTTTGATGCGCCGGACGGCGTGACGGCGCTGCATGGCCCGTCGGGGGCGGGCAAGACGACGCTGGTCAATGCGGTGGCCGGGCTGCTGCGCCCCGATGCGGGGCGGATCGCAGTGGGCGGCACGGTCCTGCTGGACAGGCAGCGGGGGATCGACCTGCCCGCCCATCGCCGGGGCGTCGGCTATGTCTTTCAGGACGCGCGGCTGTTTCCGCATCTGAGCGTGCGGCAGAACCTGCTGTTCGGGCGGTGGTTCGCGGCGCGCACCAACCGGGGCGGCGGACCCGACCTGCCCGCCATTACCGAGCTGCTGGGCATCGGCGGGCTGCTGCATCGCCGGCCCGCGGCGCTGTCGGGCGGCGAGGCGCAGCGCGTGGCCCTGGGGCGCGCGCTGCTGGCCCGGCCGCGCCTGCTGCTGCTGGACGAGCCGCTGGCGGCGCTGGACGATGCCCGCAAGGCCGAGATCCTGCCCTATCTGGAGCGTCTGCGCGACATCGAGGGATTGCCGATCCTCTATGTCAGCCATTCTGCGCCCGAGATCCGGCGCATGGCCACCACCGTGATCCGGCTGGAGCGCGGCCGCGTCACCGGGCAGGGCACGCCCGCGCAGATGCTGCCCGATCCTGCCGCCGCGCCGGGGGTCGAATGGGAGGTGACCCTGCGCCACAGCTGCGACGGCATCGCGGTGCTGGACAGCCCCGCCGGGCCGCTGTGGATCGCGGGGCCGGTCGGTCGGGGCCCGCTGCGGCTGCGCATCCGGGCCGACCAGGTGCTGATCGCGCGCCAGCCGCCGCAGGGCCTGATGGTGCGCAACATCCTGGAAGCGCGGGTCATCGGGGCGCTGCCCGGCGATGCGGGCCTGCTGCGCCTGCAGACGGGGGGCGGGATGCTGCTGGCGCGCCTGCCCGATCCGGGCGACGCGCCGCCCGAGGGTTCGCTGGTTCATGCCATCCTGACGGGCGAGCCGGAGGCCGCCAGGTGATCCCTCACGCCTCGCGCCGATAGCCCCCGGAGGCGGCGATCAGGTGGCGCGTGTAATCGGCGCGACCCGCGCCGCGACGCAGATCCCCGACCTCCATCACCTCGACAATGCGACCCTGCTGCATGACGGCCAGGCGGTCGCACATGTGGCCCACCACCGCCAGGTCATGGCTGACCATCAGGTAGGTCAGCCCGTGTTCGGCCCGCAGGTCGGCCAGCAGGTTCAGGATCTCGGCCTGGACGCTGACATCCAGCGCACTGGTCGGCTCGTCCAACAGCAGGACGCGCGGCTCGGCCGCCAGCGCCCGGGCGATGGCCACGCGCTGGCGCTGGCCGCCCGACAGCTGGTGCGGATAGCGGAAGCGGAACCCCTGCCCCAGACCCACGTCGTCCAGCAGCCGGACAATGCGCTGGTCGATCCGGTCCATCCCCTGCAGGCGCAGCGTCTCGGCCAGGACGGCATCGACCGAATGGCGCGGATGCAAGCTGGCATAGGGGTCCTGAAAGACCATCTGCACGGTCTTGAAGAACGCCCTGTCGCGGCGGTCGCGGTCCAGCACCCGGCCGTCGACCTCGATCCGGCCGGACCAGGTCGGGATCAGGCCCGCGATGGCGCGCAGGATGGTGGACTTGCCCGAACCGGATTCACCCACCAGGCCAAAGCTTTCGCCCTGCCGCACGGTGAAGGTCGCCTGCCTGACCGCATCGACGCGGTCGGGGACATGGCCGAACCAGACGTCCAGATCCCGGACCGTCAGCATCGGCCGCACCCGGCGCGGTGGGTATTTGAACAACGAAGAAGCCGCATGGTCACAGCCCTCCCGGCAGGTCGGTATCGGCGTGGGGGGCCAGCAGGTCGGCGTCGCGCCAGCTGTCCTGGCGCTGCAGGACCGGCAGGCGGTCCACCGGCGCATCAAGGCGCGGCAGGCTGTCCAGCAGTCCCCGCGTATAGGGGTGGCGGGCCTGGTGCAGGTCGCGCGCCGGCAGGGTTTCGACGATGCGGCCGGCATACATGATCAGCACCCGGTCGCAGAACTGCGCCACCAGGTTCAGGTCGTGGCTGATGAAGATCAGCCCCATGCCGCGATCCCGCACCAGCAGGTCCATGATGTTCAAAACCTCGGTCCGGACCGAGACGTCCAGCGCGCTGGTCGGTTCGTCGGCGATCAGGATCTGCGGGTCGGGGGCCAGCATCATGGCGATCATGATGCGCTGGCCCATGCCGCCCGACACCTCGTGCGGATAGGCGTTCATCACGCGTTCGGGGTCGCGGATCTGCACCGCCTCCAGCATCTCCAGCGCCTTCTGGCGGGCTTGGTCGCGGGGGGCGCTGGCATGGAGGCGATAGGCCTCGATGATCTGCTGGCCGACGGTCATGACCGGGTTCAGGCTGAACTTGGGGTCCTGCATGACCATGCTGATGCGGCCGCCGCGGATCTTGCGCATCTGCCGGTCGGGCAGGTTCAGGATCGACTGTCCCTGCAACGTCAGGGAACGGGCCTGCACCTGGCCGGGCGGGCGGACGAGGCCCAGAATCGCGCGGCCGGTCATCGACTTGCCGCTGCCCGATTCCCCCACCACCCCAAGGCGTTCGCGGCCCAGGTCGAAGCTGATGCCGCGCACCGCCTGAAAGCTGCCCTGGCGGGTCGGAAAGGTCACGCTGAGGTCGCGGACCGACAAGAGGGGTTCGGTCATGACTTGTCCCCCTTGGGGTCGAGGACGTCGCGCAGCCCGTCGCCCAGCAGGTTGAAGGCCATCGAGACCGTGAAGATCGCCAGCCCCGGCATCGCGGCCACCCACCAGAAATCAAGGATATAGGCCCGCCCGTCCGAGATCATTGCCCCCCATTCCGGCATCGGCGGCTGCGCGCCCAGGCCCAGGAAGCCAAGGCCCGCCGCCGACAGGATGATCCCCGCCATGTCCAGCGCCACCCGCACGATCAGCGAACTGATGCAGAGCGGCCAGATGTGGCGGACCAGCAGGCGCAGCCGCCCCGCCCCCTGCAGCCGCGCGGCGGCGATGAAGTCGGCGTTGCGGATGGTCAGCGTCTCGGCCCGCGCGAGGCGCGCATAGGGGGGCCAAGCGGTCAGGGCCAGCGCCAGGACCGCGTTGCCGATGCTGGGGCCCAGGGCCGCCACGAAGGCCAGCGCCAGGATCAGCTTGGGGAAAGCCAGGAAGATGTCGGTGATGCGCATCAGCACCTGGTCGACCCAGCCGCCCGCAAAGCCCGCGACCGTGCCGATGAAGAGGCCGATCACCGGCGCGATCAGCGCCACGGTGCCGACGATGAACAGCGTGATCCGCGATCCGTGGATCAGCCGCGACAGGATGTCCCGGCCAAGCGCGTCCGTTCCCAGCCAATGCGCGACCGAGGGCGGTTGCAGCCGGTTCCCCAGGTTCTGGGCATAGGGGCTTTGCGGCGCGATCCAAGGCGCCAGGATCGCCATGCCGATCAGCAGGACCAGGATAACCAGCCCTAGCATGGCCAGCCGGTTGGCGCGGAAGGTCAGCCAGCCCTGATAGAGGGCCCCCAACCGCGCCTGGCGACGGGTCCGGGGCGCATCCGACAAGAGCCAGTCGCGGCGGCTCTCCGGGGGGCGGGAGACGGCGCTCATTTCGACCTCGGGTCAAGGACGCGATAGAGGATATCGCTGAACAGGTTCAGCACCACGAAGCAGACGCCGATGACGACGGTGCCGCCCAGGACGGCGTTCATGTCGCCGGACAGAAGCGCGCGGGTGATGTAGCTGCCGAGGCCCGGCCAGCTGAAGATGATCTCGGTCAGGACGGACCCTTCCAGAAGCGAGCCGAAGGACAGCGCGATGACGGTTACCAGCGGAATGGCGATGTTGCGAAAGGCGTGGCGCCAGATGACAGCGCCTTCGGACATGCCCTTGACGCGGGCGGTGATGACATATTCGGCCGACAGCTGCTCCAGCATGAAGCTGCGGGTCATGCGGCTGATATAGGCCAGCGAATAATAGCCCAGCAGGCTGGCCGGCAGGATGATGTGCGAAAACGCGTCGCGGAAGGCCGCCCAGTCGCGCGCCAGCAGGCTGTCGACCAGGATCATGCCGGTGACGTCGGGGACCATGCCGTCATAGATGATCCCCTGCCGCCCCGGCCCGCCGACCCAGCCCAGCATGCCGTAGAAGACCAGAAGCCCCATCAGCCCCAGCCAGAAGATCGGCATCGAATAGCCGACCAGCGCCACGACCCGCGCAACCTGGTCGATGATCCCGCCGCGCCGGGCGGCCGCGATGACGCCAAGCGGCACCCCGATCAGGACGCCGATCAGCGTGCCCAGGGTGGCCAGCTCGACCGTGGCGGGAAAGACGCGGGCGATGTCCTGCGCCACCGGCTGCCCGGTGGAGATGGATCGCCCGAAGTCGCCCGTCAGCACATCGCCGATATAAGTGAGGAACTGCACGACCAGCGGCTTGTCCAGCCCCATGGCCACATAGGCGGCGTCATACTGGGCCTGCGTCGCGCGGTCGCCCACGACCTTCAGCACCGGGTCGATGGGCATGACGCGGCCGATGATGAAGGTGACCAGCAACAGGCCCACCAGCGTCAGCGCCAGCGACAGCAGCGTGCCCGCGATGCTGCGGGCGCGACGGCGGCGGAGCGCGCGGCGGCCGGTCGGGTCGGGATCGGGCCGGTTCGCGCCGGAGGATGTTCCCCCGGCGCCGGTGGTGTCGGTCGCGGACAAGGCCCTATTCGCCCTTCGTCACCTGGCGGTAGATGACCGAGGTGACGGCGCCGCCGCTCCACCAATCCTGGACATTGTCGCGCATGCCCACCTGCTCGATGCGCTGGAACAGCGGGACGATCGGCGCCTCGGCCTGGTACTGGCGCTGGATGTCCTTGTACATCTGGGCGCGTTTTTCGGTGTCCTGCTCAAGCGTGGCAGCGACGGTGGCCTCGTTCATCTCCTCGGGCACCGCATAGGCGTTGCGCCAGGCCAGAAGGCCCACGGCATTCGCTTCGTCGCTGTTGTCGGGGTTGTAGGCGAAGGTCGCGGCATTTGTGTTCGGGTCGGAATAGTCCGGTCCCCACTCGCCCAGGAAGATCGGCACCTCACGCGCGCGATAGGCGTCCAGAACCTGCGCGCCGGTCATCTGCTCGATGTTCAGCGTCAGGCCGACCTGGGCCATGCTGGCCTGCAGGGCCTGGGCCACGTCCACATATTCGCGCAGGTCGCGCACGCGGGTGGTGATGGTGCCGCCCTCGATCCCCGCATCGGTCAGGATCTGGCGGGCCTTTTCGACGTCATAGGTCCAGGCCTGGTCTTCCAGCACGCCCAGGTAGCCAAGCGGCAGGAAGCTTTGATGGGTGACGAACTGGCCCTTCAGAAAGCTGCCGGTGATGCCCTCGTAATCGACCAGGTGCTTCATGGCCTCGATCACGGCGGGGTTCGACAGCAGCTCGTCCTTCTGGTTGAGACCCATATAGAGGATGCGGCCGCGCGGCTCGTCCTCGATCGTGACGCCCTCCGCGGCCGAGATCGAGTCCACATCCGTGGGCGTCAGGTTGCGCGCCACGTCGATGTCGCCCTGTTCCAGCAGCAGACGCTGCGCGCTGGATTCGGCCACGTTGCGCACGATCACCCGCTTCATCGCGGGCGCGCCCTGCCAGTACTCCTCGAAGGCGGTCAGCTGCACCTGCTCGTTCGGGCGCCAGGCGGCCAGGACATAGGCGCCCGAGCCGGCCTCGTTGGTGTTCAGCCAGCCATTGCCCAGGTCACCGTCCTGCTCCTGCGCCATGACGGTTTCCTTGTCGACGACGCTGGCGATGTTCGCGGTCAGGCAGTTCAGGACAAAGGAGGGCGCATAGGGCTTGTCCAGCTTCAGCGTCAGGGTGTTACCTTCGGCGGTGATCATCTCCTCGACATTGTCGGGGGTAAAGCCGAACTGCGTCAGGATGAAGGCCGGCGTCTTGTCCAGCTTGACCGCGCGCTGCAGCGACCAGGCGGCATCCTCGGCCCGGACCGGATTGCCGGAATGGAAGGTCACGCCCTCGCGCAGGGTAAAGGTGATCGAGGTTCCGTCCTCGGACACTTCCCAGCTTTCCGCCAGGCTGGGCTGGAATCCCGCCTCGGGGTTCAGGGGGTCGAAATCGACCAGACGGTCATAGGTGTTGTTGTTCACGTCATTGCCCGCGAACTCGAAGCTCTGCGCCGGGTCCAGGCTGATGATGTCGTCGATCGTATGCGCCACGACCAGAGTGTCGGCGGGGGTCTCGGCCCAGGCCGCGGGCGCAAGCCCCAGGGCCGAGGCCAGAAGAAGGGCACGGGTCGTCAAACGGATGGTCATCTGGAGGCTCCCTGAATGGATATGTGTCTCCGTCTTCTGGCGGAGTTGCATGCCATGCAGGTTGACCCAAGCCCATCGGCCTTGCAAGGCCCGTGAGGGCGGCATCGGGACCGAACGCAAAAGGCGCGGCAAGGGCCGCGCGGTTCAGCAGGTCATGTCAGAAGGAAGAAGTGGCAGCCCGTAGGGGAGTCGAACCCCTCTTTTCAGGTTGAAAACCTGACGTCCTAACCGATAGACGAACGGGCCACTTTCTGTCGCTGCCAGTCTTCCCGGCGGCGTGAGGCGGTGTTTAGGCAAAGCCGCCGAAACGCGCAAGCGGAAAAATTCGCCTCCGCGCAAAAATTTTGAAATCGCCCCTCATCCCCCAAGAAAGCCTGCAAAAATAAGCCACAACGGCAGGCTGGCCGCGGTCAGCACCGTCTGCCAGGTAAAGATGGCGGCGTAGAAATCTGCGTCGCCGCCCATCTGGCGTGCCAGGATATAGCCGACCGGCGCCCCCGGTGCGGCCGTGGCCAGAACACCCGACGCCAGCTGCCCCGGCGGCAGGCCCAGAACCAGCGCGGCCCCCAGAAAGATTACCGGGCAGAGCGCGAGGCGCAGCCCCACGCCCAGCCACATGGCCGGATCGGTGCGCAGCAGGCGACGCGGCTCGATCCCCGCACCCACGGACAAGAGGCCCACCGCCAGCGCCCCCTGCCCCAGCCAGTCCAGCGGCGCCATCACCCCGGCGGGAAGCGCGGCGCCCGACAGGTTCAGGACCAGACCCGCGATGCAGCCCAGCACCATCGGGTTGCGCGACACCTCGGCCGCGATGCGGCGGCTGGCCCGGGTGCCGGCCGGCGCCGTGTCGGCCGCGGGCAACAGGGTCAGGGCGATGATCGCGGCGATGTTGAAGGCGGGAATCAGGAAGGCGAATGCCACCGCCAGATCGCCAAGCGCACCGGGATGCAGCGCCTGCGCCGCCACCGCCAGGATCAGCAGCGAATTGAACCGCAGCGCGGCCTGGAACAGCGAACTGCTCTGCGGCCCGTCCAGCCGCAGCGGGCGCCGCAGCAGCAGCGCCAGCGCGCCCGTCGCGGCAAAGGCCAAGGCCAGCGCCGCCAGATAGGGACCAAGCCGGCCCACCGACAGTTCGGACCGGTAGATCGAGGTCAGCAGGATCGCCGGGAACAGCACCCGGTAGCCCAGCTGCTCGATCCCCGGCCAGCTGGCGGGGGCGATCACGCCGCTGCGGCGGGCTAGGTGACCCAGCAGGACCAGCGCGATGACGGGCAGGATGGACAGGGCGGGCTGCATGGCGCCTCCTTGTGGTCGTGCGGCTTGCGGCCTTTCGCGCGGGGTTGTAGACCCGCGCCGAACGAAAGGAAACGTCATGTCGATCACCGAGGACGAGGCCCGCAAGGTCGCGCATCTGGCGCGTATCGCGGTCGAGGACGCCGGGCTGCCCGCGCTGGCACGCGAGCTGAACGGCATCCTGCATTTCATGGAACAGCTGAACGAAGTGGATGTCGAGGGCGTGGAGCCGATGACCGGCGTGACCCCCCTGCGACTGAAGCGGCGCGAGGATGTCGTGACGACGGGCGGGATGGCCGACAAGATCCTGTCGAACGCGCCCGACGCGCGCGAGGGCTTTTTCGCCGTGCCGAAGGTGATGGAATGAGCGATCTGAACCGACTGACGATCTCCGAGGCGCGCGATGCCCTGGCCAAGGGCGAGGTGACCGCGGTGGAGCTGACCGAGGCCTGCCTGACCGCCATCGAGGGCGCCGGCGCGCTGAACGCCTTTGTGCACCGCACCCCCGACCTGGCGCATGAGATGGCCGTGGCCGCCGATGAGCGCATCCGCCAGGGCCGCGCCGCGCCGATGACCGGCATTCCGGTGGGCATCAAGGACGTCTTCTGCGTCAAGGGCGTCCCCGCCCAGGCCGGCAGCCGCATCCTGCAGGGCTTTCGCCCGGAATACGAATCCACCGTGACGCAGAACCTGTGGAACGCGGGCGCGGTGATGCTGGGCAAGCTGAACCAGGACGAGTTCGCGATGGGCTCGACCAACGAATCCAGCTGCTACGGCCCCGCCGTGAACCCCTGGAAGGCCGAGGATGGCCGCGCGCTGACGCCGGGCGGCAGCTCGGGCGGCTCGGCGGCTGCGGTGGCGGCGGACCTGTGCCTGGCGGCGACCGGGACCGATACCGGCGGATCGATCCGCCAGCCCGCGGCCTTCACCGGCACGGTGGGGCTGAAGCCCACCTATGGCCGTGTCAGCCGGTGGGGCGTCATCGCCTATGCCTCCAGCCTGGATCAGGCGGGCCCGATGACCAAGACCGTGCGCGACGCGGCGATCATGCTGGGCGCGATGGCATCGGCCGATCCGCAGGACAGCACCTGCGCCGACCTGCCGGTGCCCGATTTCGAGGCCGCGCTGACCGGCGACATCCGCGGCAAGCGCATCGGCCTGCCCCGCGAATATCGCGTGGACGGCATGCCCGCCGACATCGACGCGCTGTGGAGCGAAGGCGCGCAGATGCTGCGCGATGCCGGCGCCGAGGTGGTCGAGATCAGCCTGCCGCACACGAAATACGCCCTGCCCGCCTATTACGTCATCGCGCCGGCCGAGGCCTCGTCGAACCTGGCGCGCTATGACGGCGTCCGCTATGGCCACCGCGCCAGGCTGGGCCAGGGCGACGGCATCACCGACATGTACGAAAAGACCCGCGCCGAAGGCTTCGGCCCCGAGGTCCAGCGCCGGGTGATGATCGGCACCTATGTGCTGTCGGCGGGCTTCTACGACGCCTATTACAACCGCGCCCGCAAGGTCCGCGCGCTGATCAAGCGCGACTTCGACCAGGCCTTTGCCAACGGGATCGACGCGATCCTGGCGCCCGCGACACCTTCGGCGGCCTTCCCGCTGGGTTCGGTCGACAAGGGTGACCCGGTGCAGATGTATCTCAACGACGTCTTCACGGTGACGCTGAACCTGGCGGGCCTGCCCGGCATCGCGGTCCCGGTGGGACAGGATGCGCGGGGCCTGCCGCTTGGCCTGCAGCTGATCGGCCGCCCCTTCGAGGAGGCCGAGCTGCTGAACCAGGCGCTGGTGCTGGAACAGGCGGCGGGATTTGTGGCCAAGCCGGATCGCTGGTGGTAACGTCTGCAAAACGGCAATGACGGAGACAGGGATGCGCGGCTTGGTGATCTTGACGGCGCTGGCCGTCGCCGGATGCGGTGAACATCGCGGCCTGAACCCGAACTATCAGTTCGGGTCGGACCGCTATGGCCAGTACCTGACCGTCCGCGAGGCCGCGCTGATCACCGGCGCCGAACCCGTGCAGGTGATCCCGGTCGCCCGGCCCTTCTACGCGCCGACCGCGGCCGAGATCGCGGGCCAGGACCCGGTCCTGCCGTCGCCGACCATGGGCATCCGCCGGGTCGTCGTCGTCGCGGATCCGGTCGTCCCCGCCGCCGCCCCGGTCCCGGTCGCCGTCGTCACCACGCCCTGAGGGCCATGTCCCATCCCAGCCCGAACCACGGCGACCGCCGCGGGCAGCGTCCCGAACTGGTGGTCATCCACTACACCGGCATGGCGGATGCCGCATCGGCGCTGGCACGTCTGTGCGACCCCGTGGCCGAGGTCAGCGCGCATTGGCTGATTGAGGATTGCGGCCGCACCCATGCATTGGTCTGCGAGACCCGGCGCGCCTGGCATGCCGGCGCGGGCCAGTGGCAGGGCCGCTGCGACATCAACAGCCGCAGCATCGGGATCGAGCTTGCCAATCCCGGCGACCGGCCCTTTGCCGCGCCGCAGATGGCGGCGTTGCGCGACCTGCTGCGTGGGATCATGTCCCGCTGGCAGATCGGGCCCGACGCCATCATCGCCCATTCCGATATGGCCCCCGGTCGCAAGATCGACCCCGGCCCGCGCTTCGACTGGGAGGCGCTGGCGCGCGAGGGGCTGGCGATCTTTCAGCGGGCATCGGGCGCGGACCCGGACCTGCCGCTTGGTCCCAGCCTCGACCGGATCGGCTATCCGGACTGCGATCCTGCGACCCGGCTGGCCGCCTTCCGCCTGCGGCACCGTCCTTGGGGAACCGGCCCCGAGGTCCCTGCCGACCGTCGGACGGCGGCGCGGCTGGCGGCGGCGATGGCCCCCGTGCACGGCCACCCTTGACGGCGAAGCGCCTGCCCGCCATACCGCCCCTCGCGCGGAGGGCTGGATGACCGCGGTGCCTGCAAGGGCGTCGAGGAAAGTCCGGACTCCATGAGGCAACGGTGCCGGGTAACGCCCGGCGGGGGCGACCCCAGGGAAAGCGCCACAGAGAACAGACCGCCTGTGTCCGCACAGGCAAGGGTGAAACGGTGGGGTAAGAGCCCACCGGGGGGCTGGCAACAGCGCCCGCATGGCAAGCCCCACCGGGAGCAATGCCGAATAGGGATCGCGCGCGGGGGCAACCCCGCAGGGCCGCCTTGCCCCAGCAGATCCGGGTAGGCAGCTAGATCCGGCCGGTAACGGCCGGACCAGAGGAATGGTCATCCAGCCGCGCAAGCGGTGGACAAAATCCGGCTTACAGGCCCTCCGCGCAACCTCGCCCCTGACGGCCCGCGGCCGGCGTCAGGTCTTTTTCCTGTCGCCGCTTTTAGCGCGCGCCTCGGTGGCGCTGGCGATGGCATTGGCGGCCTCGCCCTGCATCTTCTGCGCGAAGGCGACCATCTGCGCAGCATAGGCCTCGGACCAGTCGGCAAAGCCCTTGCCCTCGGTCCCGCCGGTCATCTTGCTGGCATTGGCGCGCATCTCCTCGCCCTGCTGGCGCAGCTTCTCGAACTGGGTCTCCCAGGTGGTCTGCATCTGCTGCCATTGGTTGCGCACCTGTTCGCTAGCGCCTTCCATATAGGTGCGCAGCTGGCGGTTGACCTCCTCCTGGCGCTGGACGGTGCTTTCCTGCCACTTGCGGGCCTGTTCCATCGCGTCTTCGCTGTTCTTGGACATCTCGGCCTGCCAGGCGCCCATTCGCTCTTCGAAGATGCGGGCGTTCTCGGCCAGTGTTGCAAGCATGTCGGACATTTTCATGGCAGCTGTTCCTCCGGGATAGCGGGGGCCATGAAAAACCCCCCGGATGCAAGCCTGCGTCCGGGGGGTGCGTTTGTCAAATGGCGATCGGCGGACCCTCAGCCGTCGGTCTGGACCGGGCTGTCGGCGGGCAGGCCCTGCTGCCGCTCGATCTCGCGCCAGCGTGCGACGGCGGCGTTATGCTCGTCCAGCGTGCGCGAGAAGGTATGCCCGCCCGAGCCGTCCGCCACGAAATACAGGTAATCCGTCTCATCCGGGTTCAGCGCCGCGCGGATCGCGGCACGTCCCGGATTGGCGATGGGCGTGGGCGGCAGCCCGTCGATCCGATAGGTGTTGTAGGGCGTCGTGGCGTCCAGTTCCGACCGGCGCAACCCGCGGTCCAGCACACCTTGCCCGTTCGTGACGCCATAGATCACCGTCGGGTCCGTCTGCAGGCGCATCCCCTGGCGCAGGCGGTTCACGAAGACGCTGGCCACCTGCGGACGCTCGGCGGCGACGCCGGTCTCCTTTTCGACGATCGAGGCCATGACCAGCGCCTCCTCGGGCGTGTCATAGGGCATGCCAAAGGGGCGCGCCTCCCATTCGGCGGCCAGGATAGCGGCCTGGCGCTGTGCCATCTGGGCCAGGATCGCGTTGCGGTCACCACCCTTCTCCAGCAGGTAGGTGTCGGGGGCCAGGCTGCCCTCGGCCGGGATCTCGGCCACCTCGCCGGTCAGGAAGCTGGCGGCCTTCAGCGCCTCGACCACCTGCCAGCTGGTGACGCCCTCGGCCATGACCAGCGACAGGCGGATGTCGGCCTGGTCCTGCGCGGTGGCAAGGGCCTGGGGCGCGTCCTCGGTGGCCGGGTTGAAGCGGGCCATTTCCTCATAGGCGCCGGTTTCCGGATTCATGTCGCGCAGCAGGATCGCGTTTTCCCGCACGCCCACGCGCACCACGACCTCGGTCCCGCAGGTCGAGGGGCCGCCGGCGGTCACGACATCGACGATCTGTTCCATGCTGGCGCCGGGCTGCACAAGGAAGCTGCCGAATTTCAGGTCGCGCGACTTGCCCATGTAATCGGCGCCCGCGCGAAAGATGTAGGCGTTCGAGATCGCCCCCTGGTCGGCCAGCCGGTTGCTGACCGCGTTCAGGCTGGCGCCGGGGGCGATCTGGACGCATTGGGCAACCGCGCTCGGTCCCGGACCGCTGAACTCGCGCTTGGCCCAGGCCACCGCCGCAGCGGCGGCGATCAGCAGCACGATCGCCAGCGTCAGGAAGTTCGAGGCGAGGTTGCGCCAGATCATTCGAGGACCTTCCCCAGGACCAGGCTGGCATTGGTGCCGCCAAAGCCGAAGCTGTTGGACAGGACCACCTCCACCTTGCGGCGCACCGCGGCATTGGCCGCCAGGTCCAGTTTCGGCGTCACCGCCGGGTTGTCCAGGTTGATCGTCGGCGGGCAGATCTGGTCGCGGATCGCCAGCACGCAGAAGATCGCCTCGACTGCGCCGGCGGCGCCCAGAAGGTGCCCGATAGAGGACTTGGTCGAGGACATGACCGTGTCCGCCGCATGATCGCCCAGCAGGCGTTCCACCGCCCCCAGTTCAATCGTGTCGGCCATGGTCGAGGTGCCATGCGCGTTGATATAGTCGATCCGGTCCGGCGTCAGGTTCGCGCTGCGCAGCGCGGCCTCCATCGCACGGTACCCGCCATCGCCATCTTCGGAGGGCGCGGTGATGTGATAGGCGTCGCCCGACATGCCATAGCCCAGCACTTCGGCGTAGATCCTGGCGCCGCGCGCCTTGGCGTGTTCGTATTCCTCCAGCACGACGATGCCCGCGCCCTCGCCCATCACGAAGCCGTCGCGGTCGACGTCATAGGGGCGGCTGGCGCCCTGCGGATCCTCCGCACGCTTGGTCGACAGGGCCTTGCAGGCGTTGAAGCCCGCGATGCCGATCTCGCTGATCGGGCTTTCCGCGCCGCCGGCGATCATCACGTCGGCATCGCCATATCGGATCATCCGCGCCGCGTCGCCGATCGCGTGGGCGCCGGTCGAACAGGCGGTGACGACCGCGTGGTTCGGCCCCTTGAAGCCATAGCGGATCGACACCTGGCCCGAGATCAGGTTGATCAGCGCGCCGGGAATGAAGAAGGGCGAAACGCGCTTGGGCCCGCGTTCCTTGATCAGCACCGCGGTTTCCGCGATCGAGGTCAGCCCGCCGATGCCCGACCCGATCATCACGCCGGTGCGCAGCCGGCCTTCCTCGTCCTCGGGCTGCCAGCCGGCGTCCAGAACCGCCTGATGGGCCGCGGCCATGCCATACAGGATGAAATCGTCGACCTTGCGGCGGTCCTTGGGCTCCATCCAGTCGTCGGGGTTGAAGGTGCCGTCGCTGCCGTCGCCGAAGGGAACCTCGCAGGCGTATTTCGTCACCACGTCCGAGGCGTCAAAGCGTGTGATCGGGCCCGCGCCCGACCGGCCTTCCAGCAGACGCTCCCATGTCGGCTCGACGCCCGAGGCCAGCGGCGTGACCATCCCCAGTCCGGTGACAACAACCCTGCGCATCGGCATTTCCTTTAGCTGCTCATGTTTTTCCGATCTGATACACGCGCACCGCCCACCGCGCAACGCCACGAAGCCGCGATCACGGCCTGCCCCGCGACAAGCCGCTGTTGATGCCTGTGATCAGGTGAGGCTGCGGTTACAGCAGCCCCTCGGCGCGGAACTGGGCGCGGATGTCGGTTTCGGGGCGCGCGCCGACATGGCCGATCACCTCGGCGGCCGCGATGCAGCCCATGCGGCCCGCGACCTCCAGCGGCAGCCGCGTCGCCAGTCCATAAAGCAGCCCTGCCGCGAACTGGTCGCCCGCGCCAGTCGCATCGACCGGCGTGACGCGGTGGACCGGGGCGCCCACGCGCTGCCCGTCCCGGATCAGGATCGCATCCTCGCCCGAGCGGGTGCAGATCACCGTCCCGCAATCGGCCGCCGCCAGGCGCAGCGCCTCCTCCAGATCCTCGACCTGATAAAGCGCGCACCATTCGTGCCGGTTGCCGATCACGTAATCCATGGGCCCGGCCACGAGGCGCCGGAAATCCTCGCGGTGGCGGTCGACGCAGAACGGGTCCGACAACGCGATCCCCGCCTGGCCGCCGGCATCGTGGCAAGCCTGCGCGGCCTTCAGGAAAGCCTCCTTCCCCTTGGGCTTGTCGAACAGATAGCCCTCCAGGAACAGCCAGCCCGCGCCCTGGAAGACCGACGGGTTCACGTCATCGGGCCCCAGTTCGGCCGAGATGCCCAGATAGGTGTTCATCGACCGCTCGCCGTCCGGGGTCACCATGATGATGCTGCGCGAGGTGGGCAGCTGGTCGCCGGCCACGGGCGGATTGACGAAGACGGTGCCCGCGGCCTCGGTCTGTTCGGCATAGGACAGGCCCAGGGCATCCTCGGCCACGCGGCCGATGAAGGCGGTCTTCAGCCCCAGCATGCCGATCCCGGCCAGCGTGTTGGCAACGGATCCGCCCGGCACCAGCCGCGACCGTGCCCGGCCGGGGCCGTGATCGTCGGCCTGCGCGGCCATCAGGTATTCCGAGCGGTCGCGCTCGATCAGCTGCATGATCCCCTTCTGGACGCCAAGCGCGGCCAGCCGATCCTCCTCGACCGGAGAGATCACGTCCATGATCGCGTTGCCGATGCCGATCACATAGGGGGTTGTCATGCGGTCTTCTCCTCATAGGGGCACAGGTCGCGGATCGGGCAGATGCCGCAGCGGGGCTTCCGCGCCTGGCAGATATAGCGGCCGTGCAGGATCAGCCAGTGATGGGCATGGGACTGAAAGCGCGCGGGGACATTGTCCTCGATCGCGCGCTCGACCTCGTCCACGTCGCGTCCGGGGGCGATGCGGGTGCGGTTGCCGACACGGAAGATATGCGTGTCCACCGCCTGCGCGGGATGGCCGAAGGCGCAGGACAGGACCACATTGGCGGTCTTGCGCCCGACGCCCGGCAGCCGCATCAGCGCGGCGCGGCTGTCGGGCACCTGTCCGCCGAATTCCTCGACCAGGAGGCGCGACAGCGCGATGACGTTTTTCGCCTTCTGCCGAAACAGGCCGATCGTCTTGACATGCTCGGTCACGCCCTCGACGCCCAGGTCCAGCATCTTCTGCGGCGTGTCGGCGATGGCGAACAGGCCGCGCGTGGCCCTGTTCACGCCCACATCCGTCGCCTGCGCCGACAGCGCCACCGCCACGACCAGCGTGAAGGGGTTCACGAAGTCCAGCTCGGTCTCGGGCGCGGGATTGCCCTCGGCCAGCCGCGCAAAGATCGCGACCTGGTCGGCAAAGGGCAGCGCGGGGGGCGGACGTTTCGCAAGGGCCATGATCCCCCGCTTTTGACCGCCCCGCCCCGGCAATGCAACCCGCCCCGCGATCACGCGGCGGATCCGTGGTTTGTGAAGCCTTTCCAGTAACCTCCACGAAACAGTGACTTCCCTTCGCCGCGGAACTGCGACAGCGTGCGACGCGTTGGGGACGCGATCCGGAATCAGGCAGCAGGCCGGCCGGAACCCCATCGACGATATGGCGCGGCGACGGACCGCCCGCCCTGACACAGGAAAGGGAGCCCGATGAAACTCCGCACCACCACGATCCTCGCCGCCTCCGGCCTCATGATCCTCGGCGCCTGCGCCGACCCCAGCATGACCGGCACCGGCATGAGCGGCACCACCGGGATGAGCCGCACCCAGCAGGGCGCGCTGGCCGGCGCCGCCGCCGGCGCCATCTATGGCGCCACCCGCGACAGCGACAGCAACAACGAAGGCCGCGACGCCGCCCGGGGCGCGATCGTCGGCGGGATCGCGGGCGCGATCGCCGGCAACATCCTAGACCGTCAGGCCGCCGCGCTGCAGCAGTCGATCTCGAACCCGAATGTGCAGATCGTCAACCACGGGTCCTATCTGCAGGTGGTCATGCCCGAGGGCATCCTGTTCGCGACCAACTCGGCCGCCGTGTCGGGTCCGGCGCAGTCCGACCTTTACGCCGTCGCGCGCAACCTGAACCAGTACCCGAACAGCCGGGTCGAGGTGATCGGCCATACCGACAACACCGGCAGCGCGGCCTATAACCTCGACCTGTCGCAGCGCCGTGCGCAGTCGGTCGCGGGCATCCTGGCCGCCGCGGGCGTGTCGCAGGGACGCCTGTCGGCCACCGGCCGCGGTTTGACGCAGCCCGTCGCCTCGAACGCGACCGAGGCCGGTCGCGCACAGAACCGCCGGGTCGAGATCATCATCCGCCCGACGCAGTAAGCGGCACGGGATAAGGATACGAAGGGCCGGGCGGAGACGTCCGGCCCTTTGCCTTTGCGCACGCCGCGGCCTATGCAGGATCGACCCCCAGGGAACCGGACCGCCATGCCCTTCGAGAAGATCGATGCCGCCCGCCTGTCAGGCGCCATCATCCGCCAGATCGAGACACTGATCCTGCAGGGCGTGCTGCGCCCCGGAGAGCGCCTGCCGGGTGAGCGCGACCTGGCCGAGCGGATGAATGTCAGCCGTCCCTCGCTGCGCGAGGCGCTGGCGGCGATGCAGGAGGACGGGCTGCTGGTCACCCGCCCCGGATCGGGCGTCTTCGTGGCCGATGTGCTGGGCAGCGCCTTTTCACCCGCGCTGGTGCGGCTGATCGCGCGGCATCCCGAGGCCGCGGATGATTACCTGACCTTCCGCAAGGACCTGGAGGGGCTGGCCGCCGAACGGGCCGCCACCGCCGCGGGCGAGACCGACCTGCAGGTCCTGGACCGGATCCTGACGGCGATGCGCCACGCCCATGCCAAGGGTGACCCCGAGGCCGAGGCGGCGCTGGATGCCGATTTCCACATGGCCATCGTCGAGGCCAGCCACAATGTCATCGCGCTTCACATGATGCGCGCGATGCAGGACCTGCTGCGCCAGGGAATGCTGTTCAACCGCCCGCGCGTCTTTACCAGCCCCGAACAGCGCGACCGCATCCTGGACCAGCACGCGGCCATCAACGACGCCCTGCAGGCGCGCGACGGCATGGCGGCGCGCCGCGCGCTGGAGGCGCATCTGGATTTCGTGGCCGCGACCCTGACCGCGCAGCGCCGGGCCGACGAACATGCCGCGGTGGCGCGGCTGCGGCTGCAAAACCGCCCCGAGGGCTGACAGGAAAAACCCCCGGCGCCACAGGGGCACCGGGGGTTCAGGATGTCACTGTCCAATCCGGTGGATCAGTTCAGGCGGCGCGCCACGTCTGCGATGGCGTCGTCGATGCCTGCCGAACGCTTGCCCGCCCGGACCTGGGCTGCCAGAATCTCGGACGCGGCGGCCACGGCGGCCTGGACCGCACGGTCGCGGATCGCCCGGACCGCGTCATTCTCGGCGCTGCCGATCTGGTCCTGCGCGGCCTGAAGCCGGCGCTCGATCGAACGGCGCAGGTCGTCCTGGGCCTTGGCGGCCTGGGCTTCGGCCTCACGCTTGGCATTGGCGACTATCTGGTCCGCCTGGCCCTTCACCTCGCGCGAGCGACGCTCGTAGCTGGCATAGATCTCCTGCGCTTCCTCGCGCAGGCGGCGGGCCTCGTCCAGGTCCTTGCGGATGCCTTCGGAACGCTTGTCCAGCAGGCCGCCGATCAGCGCCGGGACCTTGAAATAGACCAGAATGCCGATGAAGGCCAGGAAGGCCAGCAGCACGATGAAGTTCGTGTTGCGCAGCGAAAAGAACGGGCCGGTCGCGGCAATGGCCGGCGCGGCCGCCAGCATCGAGGCCGACGCGACTGTCAGAATGCGGATCATTGCATCGCCCCCTTCATGCGGGTGTCCAGCGCGGCGTTGACGGCGCCCTGGTCGACGGTGCCACCAAAGGCGCGCACAAGTTCCGCCGTGACGTCCTGCGCCACGTCGCGCGCGCTGGCGTCGGACGAGGCCCGGATCTCGCGGATGCGCGCCTCGGATTCCGCGGTGCGCGCGGCGATCTCGGCATCCGCCCTGGCGATGGCCGCGTCCAGCTGGCCCTGGATCTCGGCGCGGTTCTGCGCGACGATGGCCTGGGCCTCGGTCCGCGCATCGGCCAGCGCCTTGTCATAGGCGGCTTCGGCCTCGCGGGCCTTCTGCTTGAATTCTTCGGCCGCCATCAGATCGCCCGTGACGGCACCCTGACGGTCCGAGAGCACGGCGGCGATGCGGGGCAGCGCCACCCGGGACAGCACCAGATAGAGAACCACCAGCGTGACGCCCAGCCAGAAGATCTGGTTGCCGAAGGTGGCGATATCCAGCTGCGGAAGCCCTGCGGCCTCCCCGGCATGCTCTGCTGCGTCGACCCCGTGAACGATCACGACATCGGCGCCGTGGGTCGCAGCTTCGTCAACAACGACGACCGCGCCCTCATTATGTCCGGCCGCGGTGGTGGCGGCCTCTTGCAACAGGCTGAACATGTCCTACCCCATGGCCTTACGATATGACGATGGGGTGGGGGTCAGGCCCCCACCCCGCCGCAAGGATGGCGTGGGATCAGACCGCGAACATCAGCAGAAGCGCGACGAGGAACGAGAAGATCCCCAGGGCTTCGGCGAATGCCATGCCGATGAACAGCGTGGCGGTCTGGCCGGCGGCGGCCGACGGGTTGCGCAGGGCACCGGCCAGGAAGTTGCCGGCGACGTTGCCCACGCCCAGGGCGGCAAAGCCCATGCCGAACGCGGTCAGGCCGACGCCGATGTACTGGCCCAGTTCTGCGATATTGCCTTCCATGGTATTTCTCCTTGCGGTTGGAAGATTGGCGATCTTGGTGGATGCGGTCCCGACGGGAGCCGCACGGGGGCCGCGGCCCGACGCCTCAGTGCGACGGGTGCAGCGCATCCTTGAGGTAGACGCAGGTCAGGATGGTGAAGACATAGGCCTGCACGAAGGCGACGAGCACCTCGAAGGCATACATCCCGACAACCGCGATGATGGCGACAGGGGCTACGGCGGCGATGGCCGCGAAGCCCGCGAAAACCTTGATGACGGCGTGGCCCGCGATCATGTTGCCGGCCAGACGAATGGACAGGCTCAGCGGACGCACGAAGTAGCTGATGACCTCGATCACGGCCAGGATCGGACGCACGGCCAGCGGCGCAGAGCGGATCCAGAAGAGGTCCAGGAAATGCGCGCCGTTCTTGACGAAGCCGATGATGGTGACGCCCAGGAACACCGCCATGGCCAGCACGCCGGTGACGGCGATGTGCGAGGTGACGGTGAAGGCCATCGGCACCAGGCCCAGCAGGTTGGCGAAGACGATGAACATGAACAGCGTCAGCACATAGGGGAAATAGCGCAGGCCGTCCTTGCCGGCGATGTCCTCGATCATCTTGTGGACCAGGCCATAGGCCATCTCGGCCACCGACTGCGAGCGGTTGGGCACGATCGCGCGGCCGCGGGTGCCCAGCACCAGGAGCGCGATCGCGGCCAGGGCCGTCAGGGCCAGCCACAGCGTGACGTTGGTCGGCGTGTACCAGTGGACCTCGCCCGCGCCGAACAGCGGCTTGACCACGAATTGGTCCATCGGGTGGAATTCAAGGCCGCCGCCAGTCGCTTCCGTCGCCACGATCAATCCCTCTCGTCTTGGCCCGGCGCTTGGCCGGTATTAGATCCCTCCGGCGCCGGGCCGGACTTCCTGTCAAGCTCGGACGCGGTGCGCATCATCGTCTTGATGCCGGCCGCGAGACCGAGGAAAATGAACAGGACCATCAGCAGCGGCGTTGTGCCCAGCAGATAGTCCAGACCGTAACCGACCGCGAAACCAAGCCCCAGGCCGGCCACAAGCTCGATCACCATGCGCCAGGCGAGGTTTGCCTGTTCGTACTTGCCCATCGGGCCGGGACCCTGGGGCTTGGGCGTCAGGGCGGCCAGCTTTGCTTCCAGGGCGCGCAGCCGGTCGGCATCCGCCGCCCTGTCCGCATCGCTCTGGGGCTTGTCGGCCATCACTCACGCCCCCGTCATCGTTGGGCGCTGTCTAGGTGCTGCCGCCGGCCAAGTCAAGCAGCGGCGATATTCCATCAAGATAATGAAATTGCTGTGATTTCCTGATTTCCGGAATCTGCCCTCCCGCTTGCATTCCCCGGCGGCAGGGTTCAATACTCAACCGCCCGGTTGACCGACCTCCTCGTGAAAAGGCTGCTGATGACCCTTTCCCCCCTGCCCGACAGGCTGGATCTGATCTTCGCGGCCCTGGCGGACCCGACCCGCCGGCGGGTCCTGTCGATGCTCCTGGAGGATGACATGGCGGTCAGCGACGTGGCGGCGCCCTTTGTGATGAGCCTCGCCGCGATCTCGAAGCACCTGGCGGTGCTTGCGGCGGCGGGCCTGATCCTGCAAGAGCGGCGCGGCCGGATCACGTGGTGCAAGCTGGACCCCGAGGGGATGCGCGCCGCGTCGGTCTGGATGCAGGGCTTCGGGCAGTTCGACCCGGTGGACCTGGACGATTTCGAGCGGTTCCTGCAAGCCGAACTGAGGGAAGACGATGACCAAGACGCCTGACGTGCTGTGCATTGGTGCGATGCTGTGGGACGTGATCGGCCGCGCGCCGCGTCGCATGGCGCCCGGTGCCGACGTGCCCGGCCGGATCCGCCACCTGCCAGGCGGCGTGGCGCTGAACGTCGCGGTCGCGCTGGCGCGATGGGGCATGACGCCCGCGGTCCTGTCGGCCGTGGGGCGCGATTCCGAGGGCGAGGCGCTGGTGACCGAGGCCGAGCGCCTTGGCGTTATGACCGGCCACCTAGCCCGGGACACCGGCCTGCCCACCGACTGCTATATGGCGATCGAGGACAGCGAGGGGCTGATCGCCGCTGTGGCCGACGCCCTCAGCCTGGAACTGGCGGGGGCGGCGATCCTGGCGCCGCTGGACGCCCTGCCCCCCTGGACCGGCCCGGTGGTGCTGGACGGCAACCTGACCGAGGAACTGCTGTCCGCCATCGCCCGCGATCCGCGCCTGGCCTCGGCCGATCTGCGCGTGGTCCCCGCCAGCCCCGGCAAGGCCGAGCGGCTGGAGCCGCTGATCGCCGCGCGGCGCGGCTGTTTCTACCTGAACCGCCTGGAGGCCGAGATCCTGGCCGGGCGCGCCTGCGCTGATGCGGCATCGGCCGCCGAGGCCGTCGTGGCCCGCGGCGCGGCCCGCGTGCTGGTCACCGACGGTCCCAACCCGGCGGCCGAGGCGGTCGTCGGCGGCCCCACCCTGACCCACAAGCCGCCCCAGGTCACCGTCGAACGCGTGACCGGGGCGGGCGATTGTTTCCTGGCGGCGCATCTGGCCGCCGGGCTGAAGGAAATGCCGCGCGACGCGGCCCTGCGGCAGGCCGTCAGGGCCTCGGCCGCGCATGTCTCCGGAAAGGACGTCCCGTGACCCACACTGCCCCCCTCACCTTCGCCCTCGAGGTTCGCGACGCGCTGGATCGCGGCCTGCCGGTCGTGGCGCTGGAATCGACCATCATCACGCATGGCATGCCCTGGCCGCAGAACCTGGAGATGGCCGAGAAGGTCGAGGCCACCATCCGCGACGGCGGCGCGGTTCCCGCGACCATCGCCGTGATAGGTGGCCAGATCCATATCGGCCTGACGCCCGAGGCCCTGCGCGCCCTGGCCCAGACCCCGCCGGCGGAGGCGATGAAGCTGTCGCGCGCCGACCTGGCGGTCTGCATCGCGAACGGCCGCACCGGGGCGACGACCGTGGCAGCGACGATGATCTGCGCGCATCTGGCGGGCATCAGGGTCTTTGCCACCGGCGGCATCGGCGGCGTCCATCGCGGGGCCGAGGACAGTTTCGACATCTCGGCCGACCTGCAGGAACTGGCGCAGACGCCGGTGACCGTCGTGGCGGCGGGCGCCAAGGCGATCCTCGATCTGCCCAAGACCTGGGAGGTGCTGGAGACCCTGGGCGTGCCGGTCATCGCCTTTGGCCAGGACGAGTTGCCGGCCTTCTGGTCGCGCGCGTCCGGCATCAAGGCGCCCTTGCGCATGGACAGCCCCGAGGAAATCGCCGCCGCCGCCGCCATGCGCGCGGCCCTCGGCCTCAAGGGCGGCCAGCTGGTCGCGAACCCGATCCCGGTGGAGGCCGAAATCCCGCAGGACCAGATCATGCCGGTGATCGAACAGGCCCTGGCCGAAGCCGGGGCGCAGGGCATTGCCGCCAAGGCGGTCACGCCCTTCCTGCTGGGCCGCATCTTCGAACTGACCGGGGGCCGGTCGCTGGACAGCAACATCGAACTGGTCCTGAACAACGCCCGCCTGGCCGCACGGATCGCCGCCGCGATGGCCTAGGCCTGCGGCATGTCGGGAAACAGCGCGGACAGGTCAAAGCTGTCCTCGTTGTTCAGCTTGTCGGCATGATCCTCGATGAAACGGTCCGCGGCCTTCTGGCCCGCGGCCTTCATCACGGCCAGCAGGCCCGGCCGGGGCATCAGCTTGGACCGGGCGGTCAGGTCGATCATCAGCGCGTCATCCTCGATCAGGTGGACCAGCACGTTCTTCATCGACCGGCTTTCCAGCCGCTTCTCGGCCGACAGTTCCTTGACGAAGTTGATCGCGCGCAGCTGGTTCATCAGCGAGCTGTTGAAGCTGATCTCGTTCACCCGGTCGGCGATCTCGACCGGGGTGCGGGGCAGCACCTCGCGCAGCAGCGGGTTGATGGCCACGATCAGGATGTCGCGTGGAAAATCGGGCCGGTACAGCGGAAACAGCGCCGGGTTGCCGCCATAGCCGCCATCCCAATAGGCCTCCAGCCGGCCGGTGGCGGGATCGGCGATCTCGACCGCCTGGAACAGCGTCGGCAGGCAGGCCGAGGCCATCGCCGCCTCGGCCGTCGCCGCCGCACCGGTAAAGACCTTGATGCGACCGGTCCGCACATTCGTCGCGGCAATGAACAGCGCCGGACCCCGGTCGCAGGTAAAATCCGCATGCGGCAGGTCGCGCAGCAGCTGGCCAAGCGGGTTCACGTAGAAGGGGCCATAGTCATAGGGACTGAACAGCCGGGTCAGGTTGTCCAGCCAGGCAGCGGGCGACACCATCTCGGTCAGGCGCTGGAAGCCGCGCGGCATGGGCATCAGCGACTGCATCCAGCGCACGACGCGGTTGTCGCTCATCGCGCCGATCCCGGACCAGAGCGCGTCCAGGTTCTCGCGCGCCGCGCGCCGTCCCGCCGGACCCTCGCCGGTCGCCAGCCCCGCCTTCAGCGCCGCCCCGTTCAGCGCCCCGGCCGATGTGCCGCTGATGGCCGCGACCTGCAGCCAGCGTTCCTCCAGCAGGCGGTCCAACACGCCCCAGGTAAAGGCGCCATGCGCGCCGCCGCCCTGCAGCCCAAGATTGATGCTCTTGTCCTTCATCGCCGGCGATCCCCACGCTTTGCACCTGCAGCAGGATAAAACCCTGCGCCGACAAGGCAAGTCGCAAGGCGATGCCGCGCTGCGGCGCCTCAGTCCCCGGCGTTGGCCTCGGCGCGGCTCTTGCCCGCGACGTCCAGCGCCAAGGTGGCGGCCATGAAGCGGTCCAGGTCACCGTCCAGGACGCCCTGCGTGTCGCTGGTCTCCTCGGAGGTGCGCAGGTCCTTCACCATCTGGTAGGGATGCAGAACATAGGAGCGGATCTGGTTGCCCCAGCCCGCATCGCCCTTTGCCGCGTGCTGGGCGTTGATCTCGGCGTTCCGCTTGTCCAGCTCCATCTGATAGAGCCGCGCCTTCAGCGCCGCCATGGCGTTGGCGCGGTTCTGGTGCTGCGACTTTTCCGAACTGGTGACCACGATATTCGTGGGAAGGTGGGTGATCCGCACGGCCGAGTCGGTGGTGTTGACGTGCTGCCCGCCCGCGCCCGACGACCGATAGGTGTCGATGCGGATGTCGCGGTCGGGGATGTCGATCTCGATATTGTCGTCCACGACCGGATAGACCCAGACGCTGCTGAAGCTGGTATGCCGCCGCGCCGCGCTGTCATAGGGGCTGATGCGCACCAGGCGGTGCACGCCGGATTCCGATTTCAGCCAGCCATAGGCATTATGCCCGGTGATCTTGTAGGCGGCGCTGCGGATGCCGGCCTCGTCACCGCCGGTTTCGGACAGCAGCTCGACCTCGTAGCCCTTCTTTTCGGCCCAGCGCACATACATGCGCGCCAGCATCGACGCCCAGTCGCAGCTTTCGGTGCCGCCCGCGCCCGCGTTGATCTCCAGGAAGGTGTCGTTCCCGTCCGCCTCGCCGTTCAGCAGCGCCTCCAGTTCCTTCTGGGCGGCCAGCTTGGCCAGATCCTTCAGGTTCGCCTCGGCCTCGGCCACCAGGTCGGCATCGCCCTCGGCCTCGGCCAGCTCGACCATCTCGGCATTGGCCGACAGGTCGCCGTCGATCCGGCGATAGGTGTCGATCGCATCCGACAGCGACTGCCGCTCTCGCATCAGCTTCTGCGCACGGGCCGGGTCGGACCACAGGTCGCCATCCTCGATCATGGCGTTCATCTCTTCCAGGCGGTGCGGCGCGGTCTGCCAGTCCAGGCGCTGTCCCAGCAGGGTCAGCGAGCGGCGGATGGCCTCGATGGTGGACTGCGTCTCGGCGCGCATGGGCGGGTTCCTTCGGTCAGGCGTCAGGTCCGGGGTGATAACCCGACCCGCGCCCTTGGGCAAGACCGGCGCAACCCCGCGCCCGCCCCGCACGTTCCGCCACTGGTGACACATGCTGCACGACAGGAGGTTCCGATGTCCGAATTGATCCAGGCGACCTTCCAGCCCCTGCAGAGCATGGACCTGTCCGTCGCCACCCTGCGGCTGCTGCTGGCGCTGATCCTGGGCGCGGTCATCGGGTGGGAGCGCGAGCG
This sequence comes from Paracoccus sp. KKT209, assembly GCF_055635455.1. The sequence goes on along the minus strand of NZ_CM145758.1, from coordinate 1,307,909 downwards.
GTCGTCCCGGCCGGCGGGGCTCAGGACGCATATGCTGATCTCGATGGCGGCCGCGCTGTTCACGGTGATCGCGACCGAGCTGACGCATATGCGGGCCGACCAGGACGCCAGCCTGCAGATCGACCCGCTGCGCCTGATCGAGGCGGTCACGGCGGGCGTGGCCTTTCTGGCCGCCGGCTCGATCATCACCAAGGGCGCCAACGTGCGCGGCATCACCACCGGGGCCTCGATGTGGCTGGCCGGGGCGATCGGGCTTTCCTGCGGGACGGGGAACGGCACCCTGGCGGCCATCGCGGCAGGCTTCGGGCTGATGGTGCTGAGCCTTATCCGCAACGTGGTCGAGCCGCGGCTGTCGTCGGACGGGACCAAGCCGCCGGACTAGGCTCAGGACTCGTTCTTGATCACAGCCAAAATAGGACGGTTGCGGCCAATGCTATTGCGGAGAGGTATGTCTCCGGGCACCTGTCGTAACGCGTGGCGACACGTCTCCAGTCTTTCAGCCGCCCGAACATGATCTCGATGCGATTGCGCCTTCTGTAGCGGCGCTTGTCGTATTTCACGGTTTTCTTGCGCAACTTCCGGCTAGGGATACAAGCTTTTATCCCTCTGTCCTGCAACGCTTTTCGCAGCCAGTCAGCATCATAGCCTCGGTCCGCCAAGAACCAATCAGCCTGCGGCAGGCCGTCCAGAAGCGCCGCTGCGCCGGTGTAGTCGCTGACCTGTCCTGCCGACATGAAGAACCGGATAGGTCTGCCTTTCGCATCGGTGACGGCGTGCAGCTTGGTGTTCATGCCGCCTTTCGTTCGACCAATCTGGCGACTGCGCCCCCCTTTTTGGCCCGCAGGCTGCAAGCCGTGCGATGCGCCTTCAGATAGGTTGCATCGATCATGATTGTCTTCGGATCGGTGCTCTCGGCGGCCAGGCCGACCATGATCCGGGCGAAGACCCCGTTGTCACTCCAGCGCTTCCAGCGATTATAAAGCGTCTTGGCAGGTCCATATTCACTCGGCGCATCGCACCATCTCAAACCATTGCGATTGATGAAGATAATGCCGCTCAGCACCCGCAGATCGTCAACTCGGGGACGGCCATGGCTCTTGGGGAAGTAGGGGCGAAGGCGCGCCATCTGCGCCTCGGTCAGCCAGAACAGGTTGCTCATCGATCAGGTCTCCTTGCGGCGGCCTGAATCACGCAAAGGGCGTAAAATCAATGGGTCTGGAGCCTAGGGGAGCCTTGCCGGAACGGCGCGCGCGGGGGCAGTGCGCCGTCGCGGGACGCAGTCCGCCCCGCGCGCCTCAGTAGAGGCCGCCCGAGGACATGGTGCCGAAATCGCTGCGCTTGGGGATCACCCGCCTCTGGCCGGTGGAGGTCGTCACCGCCTGCCCCGCGCGGGCATCCGCCCCCGCCTCCCAGGGCAGGATCACCACCTCGTCGCCAAAGCCCGAAACGACATAGGGCGCCAGCCAGTCGGGATCCATGCCCTCGCGGAAGTATTCCGAGATCACGTCCGGTCCCGTGGCGTCGTCGGGCAGGCGCTGGCCGGTGATGCGGTCGATCTTGACCCAGTAGCCGCCTGGCGGAACTTTGAACTCGGTGCCGCCATACTGCGCCACCGCCTCGCGCATGAAGGCGTTGAAGACCGGCACGCACAGCGTCCCGCCATAGGCGCGTTCGCCCAGGGACCGCGGCTGGTCATACCCCAGATAGCAGCCTGCGACGATATTGCTGGAATAGCCGATGAACCAGACGTCCTTGGCGTCGTTGGTCGTCCCCGTCTTGCCCGCGATCGGCACCGGCAGGTCGACCCCCTTGCCCGAACCGCGCTCGACCGCGCCCTCCAGCATCGAGGTCAGCTGATAGGCCGTCACCGCGTCCATCACCCGTTCGCGGTTGTTGTCGATGACCGGCCCCTGCCCCACAGGCAGCGCCTGCAACCCGCAGGTCTGGCAGACGCGCTGGTCGTGGCGATAGACGGTGCGCCCGCGCCGGTCCTGCACGCGGTCGACCAACGTCGGCTCCACCCGCTCTCCGCCATTGGCGAACATCGCATAGGCCGCGACCATCTTGAACAGCGTCGTCTCCTGCGCGCCAAGGGCGTTGGCCAGGAACGGCTCCAGCTTGTCATAGACGCCGAATTCCTCCGCATAGCGGGCGACCTGGTCCATGCCGATGTCGTCGGCGATGCGGATGGTCATCAGGTTGCGCGACTGCTCGATCCCGGTGCGCAGCGGCGTGGGTCCGTAATGGCGCCCCGAGCTGTTCTTGGGCTCCCACAGGCCCTGGGGCGTGTTGATGCGGATCGGCTCGTCCACCACGATTGTGGCGGGGGTATAGTTGTTGTCCAGCGCCGCGGCATAGACAAAGGGCTTGAAGCTGGACCCCGGCTGCCGCTGCGCCTGCGTGGCGCGGTTGAAGACCGAGGACTGGTAGGAAAAGCCGCCCTGCATGGCCAGGACGCGCCCGGTGTTCACGTCCATCGCCATGAAGCCGCCCTGCACCTCGGGCACCTGCCGCAGGGTCCAGCGGAGAAAGCTGCCGTCGCTGTCGCTGGTCATCGGGCGCACCAGCACCACCTCGCCCGGACGGACCAGGTCGCCCGCGACCTTGGCCGGAGGCTCCAGCCGGCCGGTCTCGCGGTCCAGCCTGCGGGCCCATTGCACGTCGGCGGCCGGGATCCAGTGGCCGTCGGCATCCTCCTCGATGCCCTCGATGCCGATGCGGGCGTCGCCATTCGCCAGTTCCAGCACCACGGCAGGACGCCAGCCCGGAATGTCGCGCGGCAGGCGCAGGTCCCACAGCGCCCCCCGCCAGGCGGCCTCCTCGCGCAGCGCCTCGGGCGGCAAGGTCTCTCCGGTGCCGCGCCAGACGCCCCGGCCGCGGTCGTACTGCTCCAGCGCCTCCTGCAGCGCCTTTGCCGCCTCGGCCTGCAGATCCGGGTCCAGAGTCGCGCGGATCGTCAGGCCGCCGCCAAAGAACTCCTCCTGCCCGAACTCGCGGCTCAGCTGGCGGCGGATCTCGTCGGTGAAATAGTCGCGCGTCGGCATCTGCTGCTGGAACGAGGGGAAGTCCCCGTTCTGGACCGAGCGCAGCGGCAGCCTGGCCTCGGCCTCGTAGGTCGCCTGGTCGATGAAGCCGTTCTGCCACATCTCGCGCAGGACATAGTTGCGACGCTCGGTCACCCGCTCCTTGGCGCGGACGGGGTGATAGCGGCCGGGCGCCTGCGGCAGGGCGGCCAGCATCGCGGCCTCGTGCGGGGCCAGTTCCGACAGGGACTTGTTGAAATAGGTCTGGGCCGCCGCCACCACGCCAAAGCTGTTCTGCCCCAGGAAGATCTCGTTCAGGTAAAGTTCCAGGATCTGGTCCTTGGACAGCGACCGTTCCAGCCGCGCCGCCAGGATCAGTTCCTTGACCTTGCGCTCGACGCTGCGGTCGCTGGACAAAAGGAAGTTCTTCATCACCTGCTGGGTGATGGTGGATGCGCCGCGCACGCTGGACCCGCGGCTGGCGACCGCCTGATAGCCCGCCCCCAGGATGCCGCGCAGGTCATAGCCCGGATGGCTGTAGAAGTTCTTGTCCTCGGCGCTGACAAAGGCCTGCTTGATCAGGTCGGGAACCTCGTCGATGGGCACGAAGATGCGCCGCTCCTCGGCGAATTCGTCGATCAGCTGGCCCTCGGCGGAATAGATGCGGCTGATCGTCTTGGGCGAATACTGGGCCAGCATCTCGTGGCTGGGCAGGTCGCGCGAATAGACCCAGAAGATCCCGCCCACGGTCAGCGCGATGAAAAAGCTGGCGGTCACGAACCAGGAAAAGATCGCTCCGAAAAAAGACAGGATGGGTCGCAACACGGGAAATCGCCTTTCGAAGCCTTGGCCCCGCTATAGCGCCCCGCCCTTGTCCGGTCAAAACAACACTGGCCCTATCAACACTGGCCCCATCACGACCGGCCCGATCAGCGCCGCAGCAGCCCCGCCCGCGCCTGTTCATCGTTCCACCAGCCCGTCGTCGCATCGGCCACCGCCTGCACCATCCGCGCCCGCCACGCCGGATCGGTCAGGTTCGCAAGATCGGTCTGGTCCGAAATGAACCCCAGCTCCAGCAGCGCCGAGGCGATGTCGGGCGATTTCAGGACCGAGAAGGCCGCCCCCTGCACCGGGCGCCCGTGCAGCCCGATCCCCATCAGCGCCATGCGCGAGGTCAGAAGCCGCGCAAAGCTTTCGGATCGGGGCTGGGTGTCGGTGCGGGCAAAGCTCATCAGCGCCACGGCCAGGGCATCGTCCTGCCCCGACAGGTCGGTGCCCACCAGCAGGTCGTCGCGCTGGTGCCGCATGGTCAGCTGCCGCGCCGCCTGGTCGTTCGAGGCCGAATTCCACACATAGACCGTCGCCCCCGCCGCCTGTCCCTGCGGCAGCGCATCGGCATGCAGCGACAGCAGCAGCTGCGCGCCCGATTGCCGCGCCGCGGTCATGCGTTCTTCCAGGCGCACATAGACATCCGTATCGCGGGTCATCGCGACGGTGGCGCCCCGCGCCTCCAGCGCGTCGCGCAGCTCCAGCGCAAAGGTCAGGACCAGCTGCGCCTCGGTTTCCGCGCCGGCCTGGGCGCCCGGATCAAAGCCGCCATGGCCGGGGTCCAGCATCACCACCAGCCCCTCGGCCCGGGCCGGGCCTTCGGGCAGTTCCGCCGGATCGGGCAGGTCGCGCAGCGCCGCCGCAGCCGAGGGGCGGGGCGCGAAATCCTCGGGTGCGACCGGTGCCAGCGTCACCCGCAGACGCGCCGCGGCGCCGCGGGTGTCCATCCCCGCCCGCATCACGTGATAAGGACCGGGCAGTTCCAGCACCACGCGCGACCAGCCGCCCTTGTGGCTGCCCCACCGGATCGCGGGCAGCAGATCCTCTCCAAACAGCTGGGCGGGGCTGGTCCCGGTCAGGTCCACGTCCTTGAGGTCGACGACCAGCCGCGCGGGTTCGCCCACCAGAAAGACGCGATAAGGAACGGGCCGGTCCAGCGCCAGCCGCAGTTCCAGCGGCGCGGGTCCGAACAGCCGCTGCCACCAGTGCGCGTCCGCCTTGACCATGGCCGAGGCGCCAAGCTGGATCCGCGCCGGCTGCTGCGCCGCCGTCGGCTGCGGGGTCCACAGCGACAGCAGCAGCACCAGGATCAGCGTCAGCGATCTCATCTGCCGGCCATGAAGGCAGTCAGGCGGCGCAGCCCTTCCGCGATGTCGGGGGTCGCGCGGGCATAGGAAAAGCGCAGCGTCTGGTGGCCGCGCAGGGGATCGAAATCCAGCCCCGGCGTGACCGCGACGCCTGCCTTCTCCAGGATCTCGGCCGCGAAGGCGACCGAGTCATCCGTCAGGTGCGACACGTCGGCATAAATGTAGAAGGCCCCCTCGGGCGGGGCGATCCGGTCAAAGCCCGCACGCGGCAGCCCCTCCAGCATCAGGCGGCGGTTCTCGGCATAGGCGGCCAGGTTGGCCTCGGCCTCGGGGATGCAGTCCAGCGCGGCCAGCGCCGCAACCTGGCTGGCATGGGGCGGGCAGATGAACAGGTTCTGTGCCAGGCGTTCGATCGTGCGGATCATGTCGGGCGGGACAACCATCCAGCCGACGCGCCAGCCGGTCATGGAAAAGTATTTGCTGAAGGAGTTTATGACAACAACCTCATCCGTCACCTCAAGCGCGGAATGGCAGCGCTGGCCATAGCCCAGGCCGTGATAGATCTCGTCCGAGATGACCGACATGCCCCGCGCCTCTGCGGCCTGGGTCAGTGCCGCAAGTTCCGGCACCGTCAGGACGGTCCCTGACGGATTGCCGGGCGATGCCAGGATCAGGCCCTGCGCATCGGGCAGATCCTGGGGGCGCGGCTGATAGCGGTCCTCGGGGCGGGTCAGGATGCCCACCGGCTCCAGCGACATGGCACGCAGGATCTGGCGATAGCTGGGATAGCCCGGAAAGCCCATCGCCACCCGGTCGCCCGCATCGAACAGCGCCGAAAACGCCAGGATGAAGGCGCCGCTGCTGCCGGGCGTCACCACGACCCGCGCCGGGTCCAGATCCAGCCCGTACCAGCGGCGATAGAGGTCGGCGATGCCCTGCCGCAGCGCGGGCAGGCCAAGGGCGACGGTATAGCCAAGCGGCTGCGCCAGCGCCTCGGCCAAGGCGCGGCGGGCGCCTGCCGGTGCGGGGGTGCCGGGCTGGCCGACCTCCAGGTGGATGATGTGCCGGCCCGCGGCCTCGGCCTCAGCGGCCGCCTGCATGACATCCATGACGATGAAGGGGTCGACCTGTCCGCGCAGGGAATTTCGCATCGCTCGTGCCTCTTTTTTTCAGCCGTGATAGCGCGGGATGCGGGCGCGCTCCAGTTCTTTGGCCGGATCGCACCCGTTCTTTTCCGCAGCCCGGCGTCACGCGCCCGTGACGCGGCCGCCCGCAGCCCGTTCTTGCCATCCCCCACGCCCCGGTCCAATCTGCCGCGCAACGAAACAAAGGGGTTCTCATGACACGCCTGATCGCTGCGCTTCTTCTGGGCGCGACCACTGCCCTTGCCAGCCCTGCGCTGGCCTTCGACATCTCGGCCATGACCGAGGACGAAAAGGCAGCCTTTGGGCAGGCCGTGCGCGACTACCTGATGGAGAACCCGCAGGTCCTGATCGAGTCGATCAACGTGCTGGAAACGCGCCAGGCCGAAACGGCTGCCCAGAGCGATCTGGAGCTGGTGGCGGCCAATCGGCAGGCCATCTTCGAGGATGGCCACAGCTGGGTCGGCGGCAATCCCGATGGGGACCTGACCATGGTCGAATTCATCGACTATCGCTGCGGCGTCTGCCGCCAGTTCAACCAGGAAGTCCATGACGCCGTCGAGGAAGATGGCAACATCAAGCTGATCCTGAAGGAATTTCCCATCCTGGGCGAAGACAGCGAACAGTCCAGCCGCTTTGCAATCGCGGCTCTGCAGGTCGGCGGTGACGTGGCCTACAGGGCCGCCCATGATGCCCTGATCACGCTGCGCACGCCCGCCTCGCCAGAGGCCCTGCGCGGCATCGCTGAGACGATCGGTCTCGATGCCGACGAGGTTCTGGCGCGCATGAGCAGCGACGGCGTCACCCGGGTCCTGGACCAGAACCACCAGCTGGGCCAGACCATGGCGATCCAGGGAACGCCCACCTTCATCATCGGCGACCAGATGCTGCGCGGCGTGCCGCGCGCCGGGGTCGCGGCCACGATCGCGCAGATCCGCGAAAGCATGTGATCAATCTGCGCTGCTGCGGGAATAGACATCCTCGTAGCGGATGATGTCGTCCTCGCCCAGGTAGCTGCCGGTCTGGACCTCGATCAGGACCATCGGCACCTTGCCGGGGTTCTCCATCCGGTGGACGGCGCCCAGGGGCACATAGATCGACTGGTTCTCCGTCACCAGCGTCACCGTGTCGTCCACCGTCACCCGCGCCGTACCCGACACCACGATCCAGTGTTCCGAGCGGTGGACATGGCTTTGCAGCGACAGGGCCGCGCCGGGCTTCACCACGATGCGCTTGACCTGGAAACGGTCGGCCAGGGCCAGCGTCTCGAACCAGCCCCAGGGGCGGTGGTCGCGGGGAAAGGCCTCGGCCTGCTTGCGGCGCTTGGACTTCAGGGCCGCGACCGCCTGGCGCACGTCCTGCGCCCGCGACCGGTCGGCCACCAGCACCGCGTCCGAGGTGGCCACCACCATCATGTCGGTCAGGCCGATGCCCACGACCTCCAGATCGTCGCTGTCCGAGCGCAGCAGCACGTTCCGGCAGTCGATCGCGGTGGAATGATCATCGGTCACGACGCCCTGGTCCGAGGCCGCCTGCCCCAGGGCCTCGCGCCAGACGGCGTCCCAGCCCCCCAGGTCCGACCAGCGGCCCGAAAAGCGCACGACGGTCAGGTTGTCGGCCTTTTCCATCACCGCATAGTCGATGGAATTGTCCTGCAGCCCGTCCCAGGGCGCGCGGGCCAGGCGCAGGAAGCCCAGGTCGGGGCGCGCGTCATCGACGGCCTGCTGGACAGGTTCCAGATAGGCGGGGGCATGGCGGCGGAAGGCCTCGATCATCACCCCGGCGCTGAAGAGGAAGATCCCGGCATTCCAGAGGAAATTGCCTGCCTCCAGCATCCGCGCCGCATGGGCGGCATCGGGCTTTTCCACAAAGCGCGCCAGGGGCTGCGGCCCCTCCCCCTGCGTCGCCAGCTCCAGATAGCCGTAACCGGTCTCGGGCCGGTCGGGGGTGATGCCGAAGGTCACGATCCGCCCCTGCACCGCGGCCTCCGCGCCCTGAGCGACGGCCGCCGCAAAGGCCTCCGCATCGGGGATCACGTGGTCGGAGGGGGCGACCAGCACCAGCCGGTCGGGATCCTCGGCCGCGACCATCAGCGCGGCGGCCAGGATCGCGGGGGCGGTGTTGCGCCCCGAGGGTTCGATGACGATGGCGCCGGGGGTGATGCCCCCCTGTTCCAGCTGTTCGGCCACGATGAAGCGGAAATCGGAATTCGTCATCACCACCGGCGCGGCAAAGCCGGGTCCCGACAGGCGCCGGGCCGAGGCCTGGAACAGCGTCTCCTCGCCGATCAGGGGGGCGAACTGCTTGGGAAAGCTCTTGCGCGATACGGGCCAGAGCCGCGTGCCCGACCCGCCCGCCATCAGAACCGGTGTGATCTTGGTCATGATAAACATCCTTGGCGTCCCGCGCCGCTGCCTTGCCGCGAAGGCTTTGCACCATCCGCCGTCCGGCTGCCAGTCAAGGGCCAAGCCGACCGCCCGTCAAGCGGCCAGTGCCACGCCCGCGCGCGTTTTTCGCGGTTGTTGTCAATCGGCTGCGGGCGGTGGGCGGTCCATGAAAAACCCCCATGCGGGGGGCGCACGGGGGGGGAAAGGTCCTGCGCGTCTTCTGCGCGCTTTCTGCTGCGACAGGTTGCCTGGCCCGTCAGGGTCACGCGTCACCCGGATCGGGCGCGGCCGGCCTTGTGGCGGTCCGCGCCCGATCCGTCTTCAGCTGCACCCGCTGGTCGATCCGCAGGTGTTGCACTTCATGCAGGTCCCGTTGCGGACCAGGGTATAGTTGCCGCATTCGCCGCAGGGATCACCCTCATAGCCCTGCATCCGGGCCTTGGCGCGGGCATCAAGGCCGCCGGCCTGAAAACCGGCCGCAGGTTCAACGATGCCCGTAACCACGGCAGCGGCCGAGACCCCGCCCTGCAGCACCATCAGTTCCTGCGGCAGGCGCTTGCGCAGATAGCCGGCGCTGCTGATCTGCTTGAGCATGGTCAGCGACTTCAGCTCGGTCTGCTCGTTGACCGGGGTGGTGTCGCGGCCTTCGCCCTCACCGCCGCCCATGTCGTCAAAGCGCGCGCCCTCGGGCTTCACATGCGCCAGGTCGGTGCGGTCCAGATAGCTGACCGCCAGTTCGCGGAACACGTAATCCAGGATCGAGGTCGCGTTCTTGATGCTGTCATTGCCCTGCACCATGCCCGCCGGTTCAAAGCGGGTGAAGGTGAAGGCGTCCACAAACTCCTCCAGCGGCACGCCGTATTGCAGGCCCACGGACACGGCGATGGCAAAGTTGTTCATCATGGCGCGAAAGCCCGCGCCTTCCTTGTGCATGTCGATGAAGATCTCGCCCAGCTTGCCGTCGTCGTATTCGCCGGTGCGCAGATAGACCTTGTGCCCGCCGACGATGGCCTTCTGGGTATAGCCCTTGCGCCGCTGCGGCAGCTTTTCGCGATTGCTGCGCACGATCTCCTTGACGATGATCCGCTCGATGATCTTCTCGGCCAGGACCGTGGCCTTTTCCTGGTTGCTGCCGGTGGCCAGGATCTCTTCGGCCTCCTCGTCATCCTCGACCAGCGCGCTGGCCAGGGGTTGCGACAGCTTTGATCCGTCGCGATAAAGGGCGTTGGCCTTGATCCCCAGGCTGTGGCTCAGCTCATAGGCCGCCAGCGCATCCTCGATGGTGGCGCTGTTGGGCATGTTGATCGTCTTGCTGATCGCGCCCGAGATGAAGCTCTGCGCCGCGGCCATCATGCGGATGTGGCTGTCCACCGACAGATAGCGCCGCCCCTTCTTGCCGCAGGCATTGGCGCAGTCGAAGACCGGCAGATGCTCGGCTTTCAGATGCGGCGCGCCCTCCAGCGTCATGGTGCCGCAGACATGGTCGTTGGCGGCCTCGATCTGGGCACGGGTGAAGCCCAGGTGGCGCAAGAGGTCAAAGGTCGGATCGGCCAGCTTTTCGGCCGGGATGCCCAGGGTGCCGCGGCAGAAATCCTCGCCCAGGGTCCACTGGTTGAAGACGAAGCGGATGTCGAAGGCGCTGGCCAGGGCAGCCTCGACCTTTTCGATCTCGCGCGCGCCAAAGCCGTGGCCGGCCAGCGAGGCGTGGTTGATGGCCGGGCAATTGCCAAGCGTGGCGTGACCGACGGCGTGGCCGATGATCTCCTCGATCTGGGCGCTGGCATAGCCCAGCATCTCCAGCGCGGCCGGAACCGATTGGTTGATGATCTTGAAGTAACCGCCGCCCGCCAGCTTCTTGAACTTGACCAGGGCGAAATCCGGCTCGATCCCGGTCGTGTCGCAATCCAACACCAGGCCGATCGTGCCGGTGGGCGCGATGACGGTGGTCTGGGCGTTGCGATAGCCGTGCTGTTCGCCCAGGGCCAGCGCCTCGTCCCAGGCCGCGCGGGCCAGGGCGACCAGCGACGGGTCGGCGCAATTGGCGGCGTCCAGCGCCACGGGGGCGACGTTCACGCCCTCATAGCTGCCGGTCCCTTGCGCGGCGGCGCGGTGGTTGCGGATCACCCGCAGCATGTGGTCGCGGTTCCGGGCATAGCCCGGGAAGGCGCCCAGTTCCGCCGCCATCCGGGCCGAGGTCGCATAGGCCACCCCGGTCATGATCGCGGACAGCGCGCCGCACAGCGCCCGGCCCTGATCGCTGTCGTAACCCTGCCCCATGTTCATCAACAGGCCGCCGATATTGGCGTAGCCCAGGCCAAGCGTGCGGAAATCATAGCTGCGCTGCGCGATCTGCGGACTGGGGAATTGCGCCATCAGCACGCTGATCTCCAGCGTGACGGTCCAGAGCCGCGTGGCATGGACATAGGCATCGGCGTCAAACCGGTCGCCGGTCCAGAAGGTCAGCAGGTTCATCGAGGCCAGGTTGCAGGCGGTGTCGTCCAGGAACATGTATTCGCTGCACGGGTTCGACCCGCGGATCGCGCCGTCTTCCGGGCAGGTGTGCCAGGCGTTGACCGTGTCGTGGAACTGGATCCCGGGATCGGCGCAGGCCCAGGCCGCATGGCCGATCTGGTCCCACAGCTCGCCCGCGCTGACGGTCTTGGCCACCTTGCCGTCGGTGCGGCGGATCAGCTCCCAGGGCGCATCCTCGCGCACCGCGCGCAAAAAGGCATCCGTCACCCGGACCGAGTTGTTCGAGTTCTGGCCCGAGACGCTGACATAGGCCTCGCTGTCCCAATCCGTGTCATAGGTGGGGAATTCGATGCTGTCGAAGCCCTGGCGCGCGTATTGCAGCACCCGGTTCACATAGGTTTCCGGGATCATCGCGCGCTTGGCGGCGCGGATCGCGGTCTTCAGCGCGTCGTTCACGGCCGGATCGGTCGCATCCGCCATGCTGCCGTCCCAGGCCTTGATGGCGGCAAAGATCTCGTTCAACTGCCGTTCGTGCATCTTCGAGCCGGCGACCAGGCTTGCGACCTTCTGCTCCTCGATCACCTTCCAGTTCACGAAGGCCTCGATGTCGGGGTGATCCATGTCGCAGATCACCATCTTGGCCGCGCGCCGCGTGGTGCCGCCCGACTTGATCGCCCCCGCCGCACGGTCGCCGATCTTCAGGAAGCCCATCAACCCGCTGGACTTGCCGCCGCCCGACAGCCGCTCGCCCTCGCCGCGCAGGCTGGAGAAGTTGGTGCCCGTGCCGCTGCCGTACTTGAACAGGCGCGCCTCGCGGACCCACAGGTCCATGATGCCGCCTTCGTTCACCAGGTCGTCGCTGACCGACTGGATGAAGCAGGCATGGGGCTGGGGATGTTCATAGGCGCTGTCGGACTTGACCAGCTTGCAGGTCCGGTGGTCGACATAGAAATGCCCCTGGCTGGGACCATCGATGCCATAGGCCCAGTGCAGGCCGGTGTTGAACCATTGCGGGCTGTTCGGGGCCGCCATCTGGCGGGCCAGCATGAAGCGCATCTCGTCGTGATAGGCGCGGGCGTCGGCCTCGGTGCTGAAATAGCCGCCCTTCCAGCCCCAATAGGTCCAGGCCCCGGCCATCCGGTCAAAAACCTGCGCGGCGCTGGTCTCTCCGCCAAAGCGCTGGTCCTGGGGCAGTTCGGCCAAGGCGGCCTCGTCGGGGATGCTGCGCCACAGGAATTCGGGCACGCCCTTTTCGCGCACCCGCTTCAGCCGCGCCGGAACGCCGGCCTTGCGAAAGTATTTCTGCGCGATCACGTCGCTGGCGACTTGGCTCCAGCCCTCCGGCACCTCGACCTGGTCGTTGCGGAAGACGATCGTCCCGTCGGGATTGCGGATCTCGCTGGTGGTCGTGGTAAAGCGGATCTCGCCATAGGCTCCGCCGGTTTCGGTGGTAAAGCGCCGTTCGATCTTCATGCCTGCCCCATCCTGTCTCATCGGTGCCTGCGGCGCGACAGGACATCCCCCGGCCTTTCGCAAAGGCGGGTCAGGCGGCAGGGCCGCCCGGGGGCTGATCGTCCGGGTCCTGCGATGTGGAAGGCGGCTTTTGGCCGACCACATCTTGTGCCGCTTTGGCTGTGGCCTACAAACTGGCCCCAGTTTTCCGGCCTTTCAACAGGTTTCTTTTGGATGGAAGGGGCGAAAGACCGTTGACAGGCGGGCCCGTCGCCCCTGTCCAGATTCGCGCACATGCGGGGCAGGAAAAACGACCAAATTCAGCCAGTTTGGCGATTTTAACGTGCCTTTTCAACTGCATGCAGCGGGCGTTTCAAAGGTTTTCCACAGCCTTATCCCGCCCTCGTCCTCAGGTTGCGCACAGCTGGTGCAAAAGCACCACAGTCGGCGCCTTTCAGCGCAGCGGGTGCAGCGCCCCCGCATCGGTCACGATCAGGTCCAGGGGCTGGTCATAAGGGTCGGCCGGGATCGCGGGCAGCTGCTGGCAGGCAAAAGCCAGGCCGATGGCGGTGACGGGGCCGGATTTCCGCAGCAGTTCCAGTGTCCTGTCATAATAGCCGCCGCCATAGCCAAGCCGGTTCCCCTGTGCGTCGAACCCTGCCAGCGGCACGATCAGCACCTGGGGCACCGCAAGGGGCGCCGAATCGGCCGGATGCAGGGTTCCCCAGGGACCGGGCACCAGATCCTCGCCCTGCCAGGTCCGGAACAGCAGCGGCTGCGCCGGTCCCGGCACCACCGGCAGGCAAACGGGCCCCCGGTGAGCGGCCATCGCGGGGCGCGGATCGGCCTCTCCGCGCATCGGCCAATAGCCCGAGACGACCTTGCCGGCATGGGGCGCCAGGGCCGCGATCAGGTGCCGGTCCAGCGCGGCCGCATTGCCGCCCGCCGCACGGGCCTCCAGGGCCTGCGCGCGCAGGCGTTGCTTGTCGTCGCTCATATCAGGATCACCGTTGCAAGGCCCAGGAAGGCAAAGAACCCCATGACATCGGTCATGGTGGTCACGAAGGTCCCCGAGGCCAGCGCCGGGTCGAGGCCCAGCTTGTTCAGGGTCAGCGGCACCAGGACCCCGCCCAGGGCCGCCACGATCTGGTTCACCACCATGGCCATGCCCAGGACCATGCCCAGCTGCACGTCGCCAAAGATCAGCGACCCGGCCAGCCCCAGGATCACCGCCAGCCCGACGCCGTTCAGGATGCCCGCCCCCAGTTCGCGCATCACCACGCGCCGGGCGTTCGAGCGGTTGAGGTCACGCGTGGCCAGCGCCCGGACGGCGACGGCCAGCGACTGCGTCCCGGCGATGCCGCCGGTCGAGGCCACGATGGGCATCAGCGCCGCCAGCGCCACCAGCGCGGTGATCGTATCCTCGAACCGGCTGATGACGATGGCCGAGAGCGAGGCCGTGAACAGGTTGATCACCAGCCAGGGCAGGCGCTGGCGCGCGGTGGTGAAGGGCCCGTCCGACACGTGGCTTTCATCGTTCACCCCGGCCAGGCGCAGGATGTCCTCCTCGTGCTCCTCGTCCAGCACGGCCATGGCGTCGTCGATGGTGATGACGCCGACCAGCCGGTCATGGGCGTCCACCACCGGGGCCGAGATCAGGTGATACTGGTTGAAGACATAGGCGACATCGCCTTCCTCGGCCTGGGCGCTGATGGTGCGGAAACTGTCCTCGGCCAGGTCGCGCAGGGCGGCGTCGCGGCGCGAGGCCAGCAGCCGGCCAAGTGTGACATAGCCGATCGGGTGGCGGCGCGGATCGACCAGGATGACGTGATAGAACTGTTCGGGCAGCCATTCCTCGTTGCGCAGAAAGTCGATGGTCTCGCCCACGGTCCAGTGTTCGGGCGCGGTCACGACCTCGGACTGCATCAGGCGGCCGGCGGAATATTCGGGATAGGTCAGCGACTGCTGGACGGCGGCGCGGTCGCTGTCGTCCAGGGCCGCCAGGATCTCGGCCCGCTCGGGTTCGGCCAGGTCCTCGATCAGGTCCACGACGTCGTCGCTGTCCATCTCGCGCACGGCCTCGGCCAGCACGTCGCGGGGCAGCAGCTCCAGCACCTCCTCGCGGATCGACTCGTCGATTTCGGACAGGATCTCGCCGTCGATCTCGCCGGAATAGAGCTGCAGGAACTGGCGGCGCCGGGCCGGGGTCAGCCGCTCGATGATGTCGGCGATGTCGGCGCCGTGCATCGGCTCCAGCAGGGTGTTCAGCATCTCCTGGTCGCCGTCGCCGATGGCGGCGTCGATGCGAGCCAGAAGCTCGGGGCGCGGCTCGAAATCGTCCTCGCGCTCGGTCTGGATCGGGGTGTCGGTGCTGAGCGGGCTCTTGTCGTCGGCCATGCTGCCCTTCCTGTGGGTCGGTCGTGTCGGTGTCGGGTCGAGGGCCGGTCAGCCGTTCAGCAGCGCCAGTGCCGCCGCATGCAGATCGGGCGAGGCGGCGGCGATGACCTGCCCGCCCTGGGCCGCCGATCCGCCCTGCCAGTCGGTGACGATGCCGCCCGCGGCCTCGACCACGGCCAGGGGTCCCGCGATGTCATAGGATTGCAGCCCGGCCTCGATCACCAGGTCGATCTGGCCAAGGGCCAGCAGCGCATAGGCATAGCAGTCCAGCCCATAGCGCGTCAGGCGCACCCTGTCGGCCACGCGGCGAAAGGCTGCGGCCTCGTCGGGGGTGCCGATCTCGGGGAAGGTGGTCAGCAGCGTGGCCTGGTCCAGCGTCACGCCGCTGCGCGCCCGCAGCGGGCGGCTGCCCTGTGCGGTGGTCAGGAGGGCCCGTCCCAAGCCGCCCTCGAACCGTTCGCCGGTATAGGGCTGATCGATCAGGCCATAGGGAACCCCCTGCCCGTCCGACAGCCCGATCAGGACCCCCCAGCTGGCCGCTCCGCACAAAAAGGCGCGGGTGCCGTCGATCGGGTCCAGGATCCAGGTCAGGCCGCTGGTGCCGGGCTGGCTGCCATATTCCTCGCCCAGGATCGCGTCCTGGGGACGCATCCGGGCCAGGACCGCGCGCATGGCCTGTTCGGCGGCGCGGTCGGCTTCGGTCACCGGGTCGAAATCCGCCGGGCGCTTGTTTTCGGTCAACAAGCCGTCGCTGCGGAACAGCGGCAGGATCGCCGCGCGGGCGGCGTCGGCCATGCAATGCGCGGTGCGGATGATCTGGGGCGCATCGGTCTGCACATCGATCGGCAAGGCGTGCTGCATCTTGGCCCCCTGAAGCTGAGTTGGGCACGGTGTAACGCGTCCAGGGCTCGGGGGCCAG
This sequence comes from Paracoccus sp. KKT209, assembly GCF_055635455.1. The sequence continues at coordinate 1,291,982 of NZ_CM145758.1, read as the reverse complement.
CGGGCATTCCGGGCTGTCGTCCCGCCGTCATGCGGCGCGGGGCGACAGCAGGGTCATCCGCCTTCTGGCGGTCGGGGCAGTCAAGCGGCGTCGGACAGGACCCGCGCCAGTTCGAAGATCTGGCGGCGCTGCGCCTCGGGCATCGCGTAATAGGCACGAACCAGCTGCAGCGCTTCCTTGTCGGCGAAGATGTCGCCTTCAACCACTGCGTGCAGTTCGCCGTCGTGCAGCCCTTCGAAGAAGAAGCTGACGGGCACGTCGACGGCCCGGGCGATGTCCCAGAGCCGCGAAGCCGAGACGCGGTTCATCCCGGTCTCGTATTTCTGGATCTGCTGGAACTTGATCCCGACCTTGTCGGCCAACTGCTGTTGAGTCATGCCAATCATCCAACGACGATGGCGAATACGCTTACCAACGTGAACATCTACACTGTGCTTCATAACCAACTCAACCTCTTCAATCTAAAGAGGCAGTAGCCCAGCAGGGCTCGCTTTTCGAGTGTCAACTTGGTTAACAGCCCGTTTCCTGACCAAAAAGACAGGTCCTTGCAGGTCCTGAACAGGCCGGTGGGAATGGCGCGCGGGAGATGCCAACCTTGACCACAAACCGCAGGAGAAAAAATGGAAGAAGTGATTCGCATAGGCTGTATTCCGGCGATCGGTGCCGAGCCCGAGATTGCAAGTGCCCCCGCCCCGCGGCCGGCCGAGGATCAGGTTCTGGTCCAGATGCGCGCATCGGCCCTGAATTTCGCGGACCTTCTGAAGGCCAAGGGACAGTATCAGGAGGCCGCCGAGGCGCCCTTCATCGCCGGCCTCGAGGGTGCGGGCGAGGTTGTCCGGGCTCCGCAGGGCAGCCGCCTGACCCCCGGAATGCGGGTGGTCGTGTCCTGGCCCGGCACCATGGCCGAGGTGATCGCCGTGCCCGAACGGGCGGTGCAACCCTTTCCCGACGGCATGAGCTTTGAACAGGCGGCAGGCTTCCAGGTGGCCTATGGTACTAGTCACCTGGCCCTGGCCGGACGCGCGGCCCTGAACCCGGGAGAGACGCTGGTGGTCCTGGGGGCGGCCGGCGGCGTCGGGCTGACCGCCGTCGAGATCGGCCGGGCGATGGGCGCAAGGGTCATCGGCGTGGCGCGCGGGGCCGACCGGCTGGCCAGCGTGACGGCCGCCGGCGCCCAGGAGGTCATCGACAGCAGCGACTGCCCTGACCTCAGGGCCGCATTGCGCGACCTGGGCGGCGCGGACGTGATCTACGACCCGGTCGGCGAGACTGCCGGAGAGGCGGCCTTTCGCGCGCTGAAGCCCGGCGGGCGGTTCCTGGTCATCGGCTTTGCCGGCGGCCGCCCCCCGGAGCTGCCGCTGAACCACGCGCTGGTCAAGAACATCGCCATCCACGGCTTTTACTGGGGCGGCTATCGCAAGCTGGACCCTCAGGCCCTGCGCGACAGCATGACCAGCCTGTTCGGGATGTTCACCGAAGGCCGCCTGAAGCCCCATGCCGGAGAGGTTCTGCCGCTGGATCAGCTGGCCCAGGGCTACTGCCTGCTGAGAGAGCGCCGCAGCATCGGCAAGGTCGTCATTACCCTGTGAATTGCGCCAATTTGACGCGGTCGCGCCATTGAAAATTTTCGCGCCCCGGACGATATTCATCAAGGAACGGGACGCCAATGTCCCGCCTGTCTTATGGGGAGACGTCAATGGCAGATTACAACACGTACCGCGCCACGCAGGCCGTCGGCAGCCGCCAGTCGGTGGTCGACGAAGGCCTGCGGGCCTACATGAACAAGGTTTATGGGCTGATGGCGGTCGGCATGGGTGTAACCGCCGTGGCAGCCTATGGCATCTCGACCGCCGCCGTCACGGCGGACGGGCAATTGAGCGCGCTTGGCGCCGCGATCTACACCTCGCCTCTGAAATGGGTGATCATGTTCGCGCCGCTGCTGATGGTCTTCGCCTTCGGCGCGGCGATCAACCGGCTGTCCGTCTCGGCCGCGACCGGCGTCTTCTATGCCTTCGCGGCGCTGATGGGCCTGTCGCTCAGCTCGATCTTCCTGGTCTATACCGGCACCTCGATCGTGCAGACCTTCCTGGTGACCGCGATCGCCTTCGCGGGCCTGTCGCTCTGGGGCTATACCACCAAGAAGGACATCTCGGGTTGGGGCAGCTTCCTGATCATGGGCGTGATCGGCCTGATCGTGGCCTCGATCGTGAACATCTTCCTGCAGTCCTCGGGCATGCAGTTCGCGATCTCTATCCTGGGCGTGCTGATCTTTGCGGGCCTGACCGCCTATGACACGCAGAACATCAAGAACACCTATCTGCAGATGGCCGGCTCGGATGCCGACTTCATCGGCAAGACGGCGATCATGGGTGCGCTGCGGCTCTATCTCGACTTCCTGAACCTGTTCATGTTCCTGCTGCAGTTCATGGGCCAGCGCGACTGATCCTGACTGAAACGACAGACGGAAAGGCCCCGCCGATCACTCGGCGGGGCCTTTTTCCTTGTGCCCGGGGTCGGTCAGGCGGCGTTCGCCAGCCTCAGGCCCTGGGCCGCCTCGGCCGCCAGCTCAAAGCTGCGCAGCCGGGCGGCGTGGTCGTGGATCTGGCCGGTCAGGATGATCTCGTCGGGCCGATAGGTGCCCACCAGCTGCGCCAGCTGGTCCTGCACCTGCGCCCGGTCGCCCACCGCGCTGATGCGCAGCGCGCGGTCCACGCCCTGCCGCAGCTGCGCGCCGATCTCGGCATCGATATCCGCCACGGGGCGGGGCAGCTTGCCGGGCATGCCGGTCCGCAGCCGTGCGAAGGCCAGCTGCATCGTCGTGCGCAGGAAGGTGGCCTGCCCCGGATCGTCTGCGGCAAAGACATTGATCGCCATGATGGTGCGCGGCGCCTGCCCCCAAGGCGAGGGGCGGAAATTCGTGCGATAAAGCGTCAGCGCCCGATCCAGGTCATCCGGCGCGAAGTGGCTGGCAAAGGCATAGGGCAGGCCCAGGTGGGCGGCCAGCTGCGCGCCGTAAAGGCTGCTGCCCAGGATCCAGATCGGGACATTGGTGCCCTCGCCCGGCAGGGCCCGGACCGCGGCGCCGGGCCGCTCGGGTCCCAGATAGTCCAGCAGTTCGACCACGTCCTGCGGAAAGCTGTCGGCCATCGGATCACGACGCAGCGCGCGGATCACTGCGCCGTCGCCGCCGGGCGCCCGCCCCAGCCCCAGGTCGATGCGGTCGGGAAAGGCGGTGGCCAGCGTGCCGAAAGCCTCGGCCACGGTCAGGGGCGCGTGGTTGGGCAGCATGATGCCGCCGGCGCCCACGCGGATGGTCCGTGTGGCCTGCGCCACAAGTCCTATCAGGACGGCCGTGGCCGCGCTGGCGATGCCCGGCATGTTGTGATGCTCGGCCAGCCAGAAACGGTGATAGCCCCAGTCCTCGGCATGCCGGGCCAGGTCGATGGTGTTGCGGATGGCATCCTGCGCCGTGCTGCCCTCGGGCACCGGCGACAGGTCCAGAAGCGAATAGGGAAGGTTCTGTGTCATGGGCAGGATTTAAGGCGGGCGCCGGCTATTGCAATGGCCGGCGCCGTTATCCTGTCGCCCATGGTACCCAGATCGGCGCGGGACAGGCTTGCCGCCCAGGCCTGCGGATCAGAGCATCTTGCGCAGATAGGTCCAGGTCGGGACACGCGCGCCACGCGCGACAGACCAGCTTTCGGCATCGCCCAGATAGACGAAGCCGCAATTGGTCAGCACGCGGGCCGAACCCGGATTGTCCTGGAACGCCTCGGCGAACAGCGTCCGCGCGCCATGCGGATTGGCCTCGACCAGCGCGGCCACGGCTTCGGTGGCAAAGCCGGTGTTCCAGAAGCCCGCGCCGATCCAGAAGCCCAGCTCAGACTGGTCTCCCTCCATCCGGGTCAGCGAGACGACGCCCAGCAGCTCCGCCAGGCGGTTCTGCGAGCCGTCGATGGCCCAGACATCCTCGGTCCGGTCGGCGGCCAAGGCGCGGGCCACAAAGGCCTCGGAGGCGCCGCGCGGCAGCGGATGCGGGATGGCGCGGGTCCCCTCGGCCACGCGCTTGTCGGCGGTGTAATGCGCGATCATTCCCGCGTCGGATGCGCGCAACGGGCGCAGCACGAAACGCTCGGTCCTGATCTCGGCCTGATGCGACAACCCCGCATCGACGGGCTTGAGGTCATCCAACCGGCTTCCCTCCCTCAAAGGTGCAGACATTACCATGTTCCCTCCCCCGGAAACTGGCCAGAATAAAAGATGACGGCATAAACGGTTCGGGGGACCGGCTTGCGCCGATCCCCCTTCTAACATCGAAATGTTACTCTTGGGTTACTCGGCTGCTTCGAGCGCGGCGGGAATCACCGAAATGAAGGTGCGCCCTTTCAGGCCCTTCTTAAAGGTGACATGGCCATCGGTCAGCGCGAACAGGGTGTGATCCTTGCCCATGCCGACATTGTCGCCCGGCCACCAGGTGGTGCCGCGCTGACGTGCGATGATGTTGCCCGCGATGGCGGCTTGGCCACCGAACAGCTTGACGCCGAGACGGCGGCCGGCGCTGTCGCGACCGTTGCGGGAGGAACCGCCTGCTTTTTTATGTGCCATGGGTCGTTCTCCTTACGCTTCAGCGGCGTCTTGGGCCGGGGTCTTCGCACGTGCGCCGACCGCGGCTTTCACGCCGGTCTTGTCCGCGCCATTTTCCAGCACGTCGGTCACGCGCAGCAGGGTCAGCTGCTGGCGGTGGCCGCGCGTCCGCTGCGAGCTGTGCTTGCGGCGGCGCTTGACATAGGTGATGACCTTATCGGCCTTGATCTGGTCGATCACTTCGGCCTGCACGCAGGCGCCGCCGACCAGCGGTGCACCCAGGGTGCCGCCGACCATCAGGATCTCGTTGAACTGGACCTTGTCGCCAGCTGCGGCATTCAGTTTTTCAACGCGCAGGACGTCACCCGCCTGCACCTTGTACTGCTTGCCGCCCGTCTTCAGAACCGCGAACATCGCTTCTTATCCTTCATAACCCCGCGTCCTGCGGCCCCGGCATCGCCGGTGTTCCGGGGGCTTTCCCCGCCTTCGGACAGCGCACCCGCAGATCGGGTGTCATTGAAAACAATCGACCGGCCAAGGGCGATTGCCCTGCCGGTCCGGCGCATATGGCGCATTGGGCCTGTCAAGTCAAGCATCCTGCCCTGAAGCATTCGCCAAGGAACCGCTCCGCCGGTCGCGGGCTTGTTCCCTGCCAGACACGGGACCTTTAAGGCCATGCAACGCTTCAGCTGCCCGCTTTGCGGAACAAGCGCCTATTTCCACAACCTCACCTGCGCCTGCGGGGCGCACCTGGCCTATGATCCCGAGGCGCGGGAGATGGTGACGGACGTCCCCTTCTGCGTCAACCGCGGGCGCATCGACTGCAACTGGACCGCGCCGCGGCAGGGGGCCTTCTGCGCCTCCTGCGCCATGTCGCGGGTCGTGCCGGTGCTGCATGTGGGGGACAACCTGCGGCTGCTGGCGCGGGCCGAACGTGGCAAGCGGTGGGTGCTGGCGAACCTAGCGCAATGGGGCTGGTTCACCCGCACCGATCCCGGCGCCCGGCCGCGGTTCCTGATGCTGTCGGAACATACCGGCGGGCGCACGCAGCGCGTGGTCATGGGCCATGCCAAGGGCCAGATCACCATCAACGTCACCGAGGCGGACGAGCTGATCCGTTTGAAGCGGCAGCTGGACCTGGGCGAGCAGTACCGCTCCATGGTCGGCCATTTCCGGCACGAGATGGCGCATTTCCTGTTCGACCGTCTAACCGCCCTGCCTGGCTTTCTGCCCGCCTTCCGCGACATCTTCGGGGACGAACGCGAACCTTATGGCGAGGCGCTGAAACGGTATTACGCCGACCTGCCCGATCCGGGCGAGGATCACATCACCCGCTATGCCGCCGCCCATCCACACGAGGACTGGGCCGAAAGCGTCGCGCATCTGCTGCACATGGTCGATTTCACCGACAGCTTCGTCAGCACCGGGCTGACCATGGCGGGCGTTCCCGACGGCTATTGTCCCTATGCCGAGGACGATACCCCCCGCCTGCTGGGCATCGCCTCCGAGGTGGCCATCGCCGTCAACGACATCAACCGTGCGCTGGACAACGGCGACCTTTATCCCTTCGTGCTGACCGGGCCGGTGCGCGCCAAGCTGGCCTTTGCCCATCGCTGGCTGCGCAGCGCGCTCGGGGCGGCCGCGGCGGCGCATCCCGAACGCCACAGCGCCTAGACGGCAGCCTTTTCCTCCAGCGACAGCCACTCATCCTCGGCATCGGCCAGGGCGGCCTGGCGTTCGCTCAGCGCAAGGCTGGCCTTCTGGAACTTGGCCGGGGCGGTCTGGAACAGGTCCGGATCCGCCAGGAACTCGGACAGCTTGGCGATCTCGGCTTCCAGCCGCTGGATGACGCCCGGCAGCTCGTCCAGCCGGTGCCTTTCGGTAAAGCTCAGGCCGGACTTGCCCGCCTTGGGCTTTTCCTCAACCGCCTGCGCGGGGCGTGCGGCGGGGGCCTGCGGCTCATCGGCGGCGACCTCGCCGCGCTGCGCCTGATAGTCGCTCCAACCACCGGCATAGACGGTGGCGCGGCCATCGCCCTCCATCGCGACGGTCGTATCCGCCACCCGGTCGATGAAATCGCGGTCGTGGCTGACCAGCAGCACGGTGCCGTCATATTCGCCCAGCAGGTCCTGCAGCAGGTCCAGCGTTTCCACGTCCAGATCGTTGGTCGGTTCGTCCATGACCAGCAGGTTCGAGGGCTTGGCCATCAGCCGCGCCAGCAGCAGGCGCGCCTTTTCGCCGCCCGACAGGCTGCGCACGGGCGCCCGCGCCTGGCCGTCATCGAACAGGAAATCCTTCAGATAGGCCACGACATGCTTAGGCGTGCCGCGCACCATGACCTGGTCGGCCCGGCCCGACACCCGCATGTCCGGATCGCCGGTCAGCGATTCCCACAGCGTCTGGTCGGGGTTCAGCGCCGCCCGCGCCTGGTCGAAGACGGCGATCTCCAAGTTGGTGCCCATGGTGACCGTGCCCTCGTCGGGAGCGATCTCTCCGGTCAGCATCTTGATCAGCGTGGTCTTGCCAGCGCCGTTGGGGCCGACAAAGGCGATGCGGTCGCCGCGCTGGATGCGCAGGTCGAAGGGACGCAGGATGGTGCGGTCGCCAAAGGTCTTGGAGATGCCCTTGGCCTCGATCACCTTCTTGCCGGACTGGGTGCCCGAATCCAGCGCCATGGCGGCGGTGCCCTGGCGGCGGATCTGGCTGCTGCGCTCGGCCCGCAGGGCGGCCAGCGCGCGGACGCGTCCCTGGTTGCGCTTGCGCCGGGCGCTGATGCCCTCGACCGCCCACCGGGCCTCGGCCTTGATCTTGCGGTCCAGCTTGTGGCGGGCGTCGTCCTCGGCCGCCCAGGTGGCCTCGCGCCAGTCCTCGAACCCCTCGAAGCCGCGCTCCTGCCGGCGGACCTGGCCGCGGTCGATCCACAGCGTCGCGCGCGTCAGGCGGCGCAAAAAGGCGCGGTCGTGGCTGATCAGCACGAAACCGGCGCGGGTCTGCGACAGATGCTCCTCCAGCCAGCCGATCGCCTGGATGTCCAGGTGGTTCGTCGGCTCGTCCAGCAGCATCAGTTCCGGGGCCTGCGCCAGCAGCCGTGCCAGCGCCGCACGCCGCCGTTCGCCGCCCGAGGCGGTGTCCACCGGCCGGTCGGGGTCGAACTTCAGCCCCTCGGCCGCCATGTCGACGCGGTAACCCTCACCCTCGGGCAGACCGTCACGGGCGAAATCGCCAAGCGTGGCAAAGCCCGACAGGTCGGGGTCCTGCTCCATGTATCCGGTCGAAACGCCGGCCGACAGCACGACCTCGCCGCGGTCGGCCTCGACCAGGCCGGCCATGACCTTCATCAGCGTCGACTTGCCCGACCCGTTGCGCCCGACCAGCGCCACACGGTCGCCGGGCTGGACGTTCAGCGACAAGCCGTCAAAGATGGGATCGCCGCCGTAGGTCAGCGAGATTTCGGAAAGTTGCAAAAGGGGTGTGCGTGCCATGCCCGCGCCCTAGCCCGCCGCCGCGTCGCGGTCAATCCGTCCCATTGCTTGACAGCTTCGGTCGGAATTGGCACAACCCGCCTGGAATTCTGACCAAAGGAGTCAACATGCGCAGCCTGATCCTTGCCTCACTGCTGGGTGCCACCGCGATGCCTGCCCTGGCCCAGGAGGTGAACGTCTATTCGCACCGCCAGCCCGAGCTGATCCAGCCGCTGGTCGATGCCTTCACCGCCGAAACCGGCATCAAGGTCAACGTGGCCTTCGTTGACAAGGGCATGGTCGAGCGCCTGCAGGCCGAGGGCGACCGCTCGCCGGCCGACCTGGTGCTGACCGTGGACGTGGCGCGCCTGGGCGAGGTCAAGGAAGCCGGCGTCCTGCAGCCGGTCGAGGACGAGGCCCTGGACGTGGTGCCCGACCGCCTGCGCGATGCCGACAACCAGTGGTTCGGCCTGACCACACGCGCCCGGATCGTCTATGCCCACAAGGAGCGCGTGTCCGATGGCGAGGTGACCACCTACGAGGACCTGGCCGATCCCAAATGGCAGGGCCGCCTTTGCACCCGCACTTTCACCAACGACTACAACGTCGCGCTGACCGCCGCCTATCTGGCCCATCACGGCGAGGAAGAGACGCTGGCATGGCTGGAAGGCCTGAAGTCGAACCTGGCCAAGTCGCCCGAGGGCGGTGACCGCGACCAGGTCAAGTCGATCTGGGCCGGGGAGTGCGACATCAGCCTGGGCAACACCTATTACATGGGCGCCATGCTGAAGGACGACGAGCAGAAGGAATGGGCCGAGTCGGTCCGCATCGTGTTCCCGACCTTCGAGGATGGCGGCACGCATGTGAACGTCTCGGGCATGGCGATGACCAAGGCGGCCCCGAACCGCGAGGCCGCGCTGCAGCTGATGGAATTCCTGGTCAGCGACGAGGCACAGCGCATTTATGCCGAAACGAACAACGAGTTCCCGATCAAGGAAGGCGTGGAACGGTCCGGACTGGTCGCCAGCTGGGGCGAGTTCACCCCCGACGACCTGCCCCTGTCCGAGATCTCGGACCTGCGCCCCAAGGCGCTGGACCTGATCGAACGCGTCAACTTCGACGGCTGACCGGCGGCGCACCGCCCCCGGCATCACGGGTGAAACGGAAGGCGCAGGCAGGGGCTTGCGCCTTTTTCATGGGGCGGCAATGATCCGCGCGTCCCGGGACAGGAGGCCAGGCATGGCACAGAAGATCATCATCGACACCGACCCCGGACAGGACGACGCCGTGGCCATCCTGCTGGCGCTGGCCTCGCCCGAACTGGAGGTGCTGGGCATCGTGGCCGTCGCGGGCAACGTGCCGCTGGCGCTGACCGAGGTGAACGCCCGCAAGGTGGTCGAACTGTCCGGCCGGACCGAGATCCCGGTCTTTGCCGGCTGCGACCGGCCGCTGTCGCGGGACCTGGTGACGGCCGAGCATGTGCATGGCAAGACCGGCCTCGACGGGATCGAACTGCCCGCGCCGACCCTGCCGCTGCAGGAGGGCGACGGCGTCGGTTTCATCATCGACACGCTGCGCCGCGAGCCTGCCGGAACCGTCACGCTGGTCCCCATCGGCCCGCTGACCAACATCGCCGAGGCCTTCCGCCGTGCGCCCGACATCATCGCCCGCGTCCAGCGGATCGTCCTGATGGGCGGCGCCTATTTCGAGGTCGGCAACATCACCCCCGCCGCCGAATTCAACATCTATGTCGACCCCGAGGCCGCGGCCGAGGTCTTCGCCTCGGGCGTGCCGCTGGTGGTGATGCCGCTGGACGTGACGCATAAGGCGCTGACCTCGCGCGAATGGGTGGAGACGATGCGCGCCCTGCCCGGCCGCTGCGGACCCGCCGTCGCCGGCTGGACGGATTTCTTCGAACGCTTCGACACCGCGAAATACGGCAGCCTTGGCGCCCCCCTGCACGATCCCTGCACCATCGCCTGGCTGCTGCAGCCCGACCTGTTCCAAGGCCGCGAGATCAATGTCGAGATCGAGACCGAGGGCCGCTGGACCACCGGCATGACGGTCGCGGACTGGTGGCGCGTCAGCGGCCGCCCGGCCAATGCGCTGTTCCTGAAGGATGTCGACCGCGACGCCCTATTCGACCTGATCCGGCAGCGGATCGCCCGCCTGCCCTGATCCCTGCGGGGCGTCCTGCTGCGGCAGGGGCACGGCGCCTTCGCCATCCCCAAGCCGGCGGTCCGCGGCCGTGACCAGGTCATCGGTCACGTCGATGGCATCCAGCGACACAAAGACCGTCCGGCGATCCAGAACGGCCACCGCGCCGCGATCCTGCATGACCTGGCCCATGACCGGAAGCGCCGCGCGGAAAAAGGCACTGCGGTCGGCCTCGGCCCAGGCATTCAGCGCCTGGACGGCTTGCGCACGCTCGCGGCGGACCTCGGTCGCGCGCAGGTCGAAGTTTTCGGCCATGCGCCGGAACTCTGCAGGCGGCAGCACCGCACGTTGGCCGGTCAGGCGCGCCTCTTCGGCGGACAGAAGCTGGGTCAGGCGCTCGTTCTCGACCGCGATGATCTCGCCCTCGGCCTCCAGCCTTGCCTGGGCGCGCTTGCCCCAGGCGGAGGTCAGGTAGAGCAGGTCCTGGTCCAGCGTCAGGACCGGCGCCTGCCCCTGCGCCACGCCCGCGGCGGGGATGGTGCGGCTTGGCAGGTCGTCGCGCGGCTGCAGCGGCTCGACCGCCGGCATTTCGGCGTCGAGAGGCTCGGGCGGCGGGGCATCCTGGGCCTGCGCGGCCGCAGCCAGCCCCGACAGCAGGGCCAGCGTCAGGATCCCGTGCCGCAGGCGCATCAGAACCGCGTCTGGATGGTCAGGTCGAAGTTCTGATCCAGGTCATAATCTTCCTTGCGCACCGCCTTGGAAAAGTTGAAGCGCAGGGGACCGATCGGCGTGGTCCAGAAGATCGAGGCACCGACCGCGGCCCGGACATACATGTCGTCGTCGATCGCAACGAACGCGCCGGTCTCCGGATCGTCGTAGCTGGCCCGGTCGAGCCCCCAGAGCGAGCCCGCATCGGCAAAGAGACCGCCCGAAATGCCGTATTCCTCGGGCAGGCCCAGGGGGAACTGCGCCTCGGCGCGTGCGGCCCAGTAGTAGTTGCCCCCAAGCGCATCCTCGTTGGGCGCCGCCAGGTCGCGCGGGCCCAGGCCATTCGATTCGAAACCGCGGACCCGGTTCCCGGTGCGGAAACGGTCGAGGATCCAGCTGGAATAATCGCCATAGGTATAGATCGCGCCCGCCTCGACCTCGGCGCGCAGCGTCACCTCCGGCCGCCAGGCGGTGCTTTCGACGCCGACCAGGGCGGTCGTGGTCACCGTCTTGGTGTCGCCCCCGGCCCCGGCGAAGTCCTGCGAGAAACGCAGCCGATAGGCGGTCAGCGGGTCAAGGCCCGTGCGGCGCGAATCCCAGTTGTAGGTATAGCCAAGCGCCGAGGTCAGGCGGGTGCCCGTCTCGGCGATCAGCAGCGGCGAGCTGTCCTCGGTCACGTTGTCCAGCTTGTCCTCGGCCACGCGATAGCGCAGCTCCAGACGGCCGTTCTCGGACAAGGGAAACTCGATCGAGGGCTGGATGCGGATCGAACGGGTGTCGTAGTCCGAGTTCAGGCTCTCGGTCTCGTTGTAGCTGGCCGAAAAGCCGAAGCGCAGGTCGCGGCCCAGGAAGAAGGGCTCGACAAAGTTGATGCCGGCCGCGCGGTCGCCGCTGGCGGTCGAGACCTGCAGGCCCAGGGTCTGGCCGCGGCCCAGGAAGTTCCGCTCGGTCAGCGAGGCGTTGAAGCCCACGCCCGAGCTGACGCCATAGGAGGCGCCAAAGGACAGCGAGCCGGTCGGCTGCTCCTCGACGGCGACGCCGACGATGACCTGGTCGGGGCTGCTGCCCTGGCGCGTCTCGACCTGGGCGTCGGTGAAATAGCCAAGCGCCCGGATGCGTTCGGCCGAATTGCGGATCTCGCGCGGGTTCAGCGGGTCGCCCTCGACCGTGTTGAACTGGCGGCGGATTACCTCGTCCAGCGTGGTCGTGTTGCCCTCGATGTCGATGCGCTCGACAAAGACGCGCTCGCCACGGGTCAGGGCGAAGGTGAGGTCCAGAGTCTGGTTGGACGGGTTGCGGGTGACGCGCGGCTCGATGCTGACGAAGTTCAGCCCCTGCTGGATCGCCACAGTCTCCATCCGGCGGATAGTCGTGTCGATGACCGAGGGGTTGTAGACGTCGCCGCGCTTGACGCGGTTCTGTTCGCCGAAGGCCGCGGCATCCACGCCCGGGATCTCGGATACCGTCTGGACCTGGCCAAAGCGATAGCGCGGCCCTTCCTGGATGTTGAAGGTGATGAAGAAGGCGTCGCGCTCGCGCGCGATCTCGGGGGCGACGGCCTGCACACGGAAATCCGCATAGCCCTGCGAACGGTAGAATTCGGTCAGCAGCCGCTCGTCCAGCGGGATCCGCTCGGGTGCAAAGGTGTCGCGGCGGATGAAGGTGCGCAGGATGCCCGCCTGCTTGGTCTCCAGCACGTTGCGCAGGCGGCGGTCGGAAAAGGCCCGGTTGCCGGTAAAGCTGATGCGCTCGATCTCGGTCACCGCGCCTTCGCGGATCTCGAAGACCAGGTCCACGCGGTTGCCGCTGCGGCGGATGATGCGCGGATCGACGCGGGCGGCCAGCCGGCCTTCGGCGGCATAGGTCTGCGCGATCGCCTGCGCGTCCTGGATCGCCTGGCTGGGCTGATAGACGCGGCGCGACTGGCTGCGCACGATCTCGGACAGGCGGGCGTCGTTCAGGCGGCGATTGCCCTCGAAGCTGATCCGGCTGATCGTGGGGTATTCGCTGACCCGCACGGTCAGCTGCCCGCCCTGCGGCACCAGCTCGACCGTCTCGAACAGGCCCGAATTCTGCAGGCGCTGCAGGGCCTCGTTCACCTGGCCGGGGCTGACATCCTCGCCGCGCGGCAGGTTCAGATAGGACAGGATGGTGCCGGTCTCGATCTGGCTGTTGCCCTCGACCCGGATCTCGTTGAACACCAGTGCCGCGGCGGGAAGCGGCGCGAGGGCCGCAGGACCGGTGATCGCCAAGGCCGCCATCAGCGCAACCGCGCCCTTGCCCAGTTTCCGTGTCATCGAAAGCCCCTCTTTCAGCCTGTGCGCCCGTGCCGGGCCTGTCGTTTTGCCTTTTTCTCTAGCCCCAACAGGCGGGGGCTGTCAAAAGCGCATCGACCGTCAGGGGCAGAAAAGATCGTTCGTGAGCCCGAAAACCATCAGTGTCAGCACCGCCGCCATGCCAAGGGTCGTCAGCAGGTTCAGCACCCGGTCCGAAGGCGGGCGCCCGCTGATCGCCTCGTAGGTGTAGAACATCAGGTGCCCGCCATCCAGAACGGGGATCGGCAGCAGGTTCAGGAACCCGATGGCCGCGGACAGGACCGCGATCCACCACAGGAAATTCCCGCCCCCCGCGCTGGCGGCCTGGCCGGTGCTTTCGGCGATGCTGATCGCGCCGCCCAGGTTGCAGGTGCCGATCTGGCCCGAGATCATCGCCCAGATGCCCGTCAAGGACGAGGTGATGATCCCCCAGGTCTGGCGCGCGCCGATGGCCAGCGCCTCCAGCGGCCCGGTACGGCGGGTCTCGGGGGCAAAGAAGCTGTCGCCGCCGGTGACGCCGATCATCCAGCGCTGCTCGAACCCGCCCTCGGCCAGGGGCAGGTCCGACAGCTTGGGCCGCAGGGTCACGTCCAGCTCGCCCGCATCCGGACGCCACAGGCGCAGGGCCAGCGGTTCGCCCTCGGCCGCCTCCACGGCCTCGCGCATCTGGGTAAAGCGGGTGACGGGGCGGCCGTCGATGGCCAGGACCACGTCGCCCGCGCGCAGGCCCGCCTCGGCGGCGGCGCTGCGGGGCGCCACGCCCGACACGCGTGCGGGCATGGGATCAGGCCCTGTCACCGTCAGTTCCGTCCCCTGCCGCTCAACGCGCCACTGCTGCTGGGCCGCCACCGGCAATGCCTCGGTCGCGCGGGACAGGTCGCGCCAGTCGGCCACGGGCAGATCGCCCACGGCCAGGATCCGGTCGCCGGGCTGCAGCTGGTTCTGGATCCCCGGCGGCGCCTCGGCCACGCGCCCGACCCGCACCTCATCCGCGACGATGCCCTGCACGATCGCGAAGCCGCCGAAGATCAGGATCGACAGCACGAAATTGAAGACCGGTCCCGCCAGCAGCGTGGCGAACCGCGCCCAAAGCGGCGCCCCCGTCAGCGTCTGCCGGCGCAGCGCGGGATCGACCGCCCGGCCCGGCCCGGCGCTGGCGGCGTTGTCGTCGCCCAAAAACCGGACATAGCCGCCAAGCGGCACGGCTGCCACCTGCCACAGGGTCCCGCGCCGGTCACGGCGCGAGATCAGGCGCGGCCCGAAGCCCACGGAAAACACCTCGGCGCGGATGCCGGACCAGCGGCCGACGATGTAATGCCCGTATTCATGGACCGTCACGATCACCGCCAATGCCACCACGAAGGCCGCCAACGTCCAGAGCGTGCTGCCGGTCTGCAGGATCAGGTCGGTCATGCGGCGGCCTTTCGTCTTGCCCGGCGGTCCCAGTGCAGGACGGCCTCCAGGCTGTCGGGATCGGCGCCGAAATCGCCCTCGGCCGACAGGTCGGCCAGCACGGCCTCGACCCGCGGCGCCATGTCGGTAAAGCGGATGCGCCCGGCAATGAAATCGTCCAGCGCCTGTTCCTTGGCGGCGTTGAAGACCGCCCCGGCCGCACCGCCCGCCGCCATCACCTCGCGCGCAAGGCGCAGGGCGGGCCAGCGGATCTCATCGGGCGCGCGGAAGGTCAGGGTGCCAAGCGCCGCCAGGTCCAGTGCGGGGACCGGCAGGGGACGGCGCGTCGGCCAGTGCAGCGCATAGCCGATGGCGTGGCGCATGTCGGGCGCGCCCAGATGCGCGATGCTGCCGCCGTCGTGGTGGGTGACCATCGCGTGGATGATCGATTCCGGATGGACCAGCACCTTGATGCGGTCAGGCCCCAGGCCGAAGAATTCCTTGGCCTCGATCACTTCCATCGCCTTGTTGAACATCGAGGCGCTGTCGATGGTGATGCGCTGGCCCATCGCCCAGTTCGGATGGGTCGAGGCCTGGGCCACCGTCGCAGCCGCCAGCCGCTCCAGCGGCCAGTCGCGGAAGGCGCCGCCCGAAGCGGTGATCGTGACATCCTTGACGGAATCGAGGTTCTCTGTCCCAAGCGCTTGAAAGAGTGCGGAATGTTCGCTGTCCACCGGCAGGATGGTGGTGCCGGCGGCCTGGCCCGTGCGGCGCAGCAGCGCGCCTGCGCAGACCAGCGATTCCTTGTTGGCCAGCGCCAGGATCCCGCCCTGCGACAGCGCCGCCAGACCGGGTGCCAAGCCCGCGGCGCCGACGATGGCCGACAGGACCCAGTCGGCGCGACGGCCCGCGGCCTCCATCAGCGCGGCCTCTCCCGCCGCAGCCTCGACGCCGCTGCCCTCCAGGGCCGCGCGCAGGTCGTCCAGCAGTTCCTCATGCGCAGTGACGGCGATCTCGGCCTGCAATTCGCGCGCCATGCGGGCCAGCCGCGCAATGTTGCGCCCGCCGGTCAGCGCCACGACGTGATAGGCGGCAGGCCCGCCCGCATGCCGGATCAGGTCGACGCCGTTCGCGCCGACCGACCCGGTCGCGCCAAAGATCGAGATCCGTCTCATTCGTCAGTTCACCACGGGCAGGCTGGTCAGAAGGCCAATCACCATGGTCGCCAGAACGGCGCCCGTCACTGCGTCAAATCGATCCATGAAGCCGCCATGGCCGGGGATCAGGTTCGAGCTGTCCTTGACCCCGGCGCGCCGCTTCAGCCAGCTTTCGGCGATATCGCCCATCTGGCCCGCGAAGCAGACCAGCGGCGAGATCCAGACCAGTGTCCGGTCCCCGACCCCGACCCACCACAGGAACAGGCCCATCAGGCAGGCGCCGATCCAGCCGGCAATGGTGCCCGACCAGGTCTTCTTGGGGCTGACGGCCGGCCAGAACTTAGGACCGCCGATCACCCGGCCAAAGAAATATCCGGCCGTGTCCGAGATGATGATCACGCCCATCAGCCACAGAACAAAGTTCAGGCCATAGTTTTCGCGAAAGCCCACCAGCCCGAAGGCGACCAGCAGGATCGCCGCGCCGAAGATCGCATAGGTCAGCCGGTCGCGCCGTGCCGCACCGGGCAGGCCCAGGATGATCGGCACCACCAGCGCCGTCCAGGCCAGGGGCAGCCCGGTCAGGGCCACGGCCTGCGACACGCCTGCGATGGCGGCTAATGCAATGGGGCGGCTGCGGCCGAACAGCGTGACGTGGCGGGCGGGGCGCCGCCACCCGGTCATGGCCGCAAGCTCCCAGAAGGTGATGGCCGAGATGACCGCCATGCCCAGCCGCAGCCAAGCGCCTTGCGCCACGGCCAGCAGCACCCCGATCCCCAGCAGCACCAGGGTCGAGGCGACGCGCCGGGACAGGTCGCCCCACTTGCCGGGCGGACCCGCCCTCATGGCCGCCCGCACCGTCATGCGCCGCCGAAGCGCCGCTCGCGCAGGCCGTAGCGGTCCAGGATCGTCGCCAGGTGGGCCGGGGTGAAGTCGGGCCAGAGCGTCGGCGTGAATTCATATTCGGCATAGGCCGCCTGCCAGGGCAGGAAGTTCGAGGTCCGCGTCTCGCCCGAGGTGCGGATCACCAGGTCGGGATCGGGCTGTCCGGCGGTGTCCATGCAATCGGCCAGGTCGGCCTCGGTCGGCTTGATGATCTGCCCCTCGGCGATCTTCTGGGCCAGGCGGGTCGAGGCGCGCACCAGCTCGTCCCGCCCGCCATAATTGATCGCAACCGTCAGGTTCAGGCGCGTGTTACCGGCCGTCCGCGCCTCGATCGAGGCCATCAGGTCCTGCAGCTTGCGGTCCAGCCGCTCGCGCCCGCCGATGAAACGCATCCGCACGCCCTCGGCGGACATGCCCTCGGCCTCGCGCTCGATATAGCGGCGGAAGATCTTCATCAGGCCCAGGACTTCCTCGGCCGAGCGCTTCCAGTTCTCGGTCGAGAAGGCATAGACGGTCAGCCAGTCGACGCCCAGGTCGGGACAGGCGCGGACGATCTGCTTGACGCGCTCGGCACCGCGCCGGTGGCCGACAAGGCGCGGCCAGCTGCGTTCGGTGGCCCAGCGGCCGTTCCCGTCCATGATGATGGCAACGTGGCGGGGACGGGTCGTGCCCCCCGTCGCCGCCGCGTTCGCTGCGCCCCGTGCGAATACCATGATGGTGTCAGACCTGCATGATCTCGGCCTGCTTGGCCGTCAGTGCCTCGTCGACCGCGGCGATCATGCGATCGGTCAGGGTCTGGATCTCGGATTCCCAGAACTTCTGGTCATCCTCGGGCATGCCGTTCGACTTGCCCTTCTTGACCTGGTCCATGCCGTCGCGGCGCACGTTGCGGATCGAGACGCGGGCATGTTCGGCATATTGCGCGGCGACCTTGGTCAGCTCGCGGCGGCGCTCCTCGTTCAGTTCCGGGATCGGCAGCATGATGATGGTGCCGTTGGTCTGCGGGTTGATGCCCAGGCCGCTTTCGCGCAGCGCCTTTTCCACCTTGCCCACCATGCCCTTGTCCCAGATGTTGATCGTGACCATCCGCGGCTCGGGCACGTTCACCGTGCCCAGCTGGTTGATCGGGGTCATCTGTCCATAGGCATCGACCTGCACGGGATCGATCATCGAGGCCGAGGCGCGTCCGGTCCGCAGGCTGGCGAATTCGCCCCTCAGACTGTCCATCGCGCCCTTCATCCGCCGTTCCAGATCGTCAATGTCGATTTCGATGTCCTCAGCCATGTCCGACTGCCTCTGCTTTGGATTTTTTCCGCTTGTAACCGCAATGGTCAGGGTTGGCAAAGCCTTTGCCCCAAGCATTTGTCAGACGTCCCTGCCAGGCTGGCGGTCCTGCTCCTGCGCGCCCAGCCGGGTCTCGATCGCCGCCAGCCGCTCCAGCACCTCGTCGCGATAGGCGGCGGTGGCGGCGGTCTCCTCCTCCTGGTGGGCTTCCTGCATCGAGTTCACGATCAGGCCCACGACCAGGTTCATCACGGCGAAGGTGGTCACCAGGATGAAGGGGATGAAGAACAGCCAGGCCAGCGGATAGGCCTCCATCACCGGCCGCACGATCCCCATGGACCAGCTTTCCAGCGTCATGATCTGGAACAGCGAATAGGCCGAATTGCCCAGGTCGCCGAACCAGTCGGGAAAGGAGCCGGCAAACAGCTTGGTCGCCATGACCGCGAAGATGTAGAAGATGATCCCCATCAGCAGGAAGACGCTGGCCATGCCCGGCAGCGCCGACAGGAACCCCTCGACCACGCGGCGCAGGCGCGGCGTGACCGAGATGATGCGCAGCAGCCGCAGGATCCGCAGCGCGCGCAGCACCGACAGGCCCTGCGTCGCCGGCACCAGCGCGATGCCCACCACTGCAAAGTCGAAGACGTTCCAGCCGTCGCGGAAGAAGCGCAGGCCTTGGGCGTAGACCTTCAGCCCGATCTCGATCACGAAGATCGACAGGCAGAGCCGGTCCAGCGTCAGGATCAGCGGCCCGGCCGCCGCCATGATCCGGGCCGAGGTTTCCAAGCCTAGGATCAGCGCGTTGAAGATGATGACGCCGGTGATGAACCACTGCACCTTGCGGTGATGGACAAGGGCGTCGGCGCGCGCACGCAGCGTCATGGCGTTTGCGTCAGTTGTGCACGCGGGTATAGGTGCCGCGCCCTTCCAGGATCGAGCGGAACCCGCCCGGCGCGTCCAGCGAAAAGACGATGATCGGCAGCTTGTTGTCGCGCGCCAGGGCGATGGCCGACGCATCCATCACGCCTAGGTGCTTTTGCAGCACCTCGTCATAGCTGACCTCGCCATAGCGCTTGGCGTCGGCGTGCTTGACCGGGTCCTTGTCATAGACGCCGTCGACCTTTGTGCCCTTGAAGATCGCCTCGCAGTTCATTTCCGATGCGCGCAGGGTGGCCGCGGTGTCGGTGGTGAAATACGGGTTGCCGGTGCCAGCGGCAAAGATCACGATCCGCTTTTTCTCCAGGTGGCGGATGGCGCGGCGGCGGATATAGGGCTCGCAGACCTCGTCCATGCGGATCGCGCTGATCACGCGGCAGTGCAGGCCGCGCGCCTCCAGCGACGACTGCATCGCCAGCGCGTTCATCACGGTCGCCAGCATTCCCATATAGTCGGCGGTGGTCCGTTCCATCCCCTGGGCGCTGCCCTGCAGCCCGCGAAAGATGTTGCCGCCGCCGATCACCATGCAGACCTCGACGCCCATGGCCTGCACGGCCTCGACCTCGTTTGCGATCCGGGCGACGGTGGGCGGGTGCAGGCCATAGCCCTGGTCGCCCATCAGCGCCTCGCCCGAGATCTTCAGCATCACGCGGTCATAGTGCTTGGGGGTCTCGGTGGTCATTGGGAACTCCTGTCGCCGGTCGCTTTCATCGCGCCGTTAAATGTCGCAAAAGGGCCGCGGGATCAACTGCCCGGATCGGCCATGCGCGACCCTGACCTGACACAGATCGATGCCTCGCGCCACCTGCTGATCGCGGGGCCGACGGCCAGCGGCAAATCGGCGCTGGCCCTGGCGGTGGCGCGCGCGCAGGGCGGGCTGGTGGTGAATGCCGATGCGCTGCAGGTCTGGTCCTGCTGGCGGGTGCTGACCGCCCGCCCCTCCCCGCAGGACGAGGCCGCGGCGCCGCATGCGCTCTATGGCCATGTGGCCCCCGGCATCGCCTATTCGGTCGGCGACTGGCTGCGGCAGGTGGCGGCGCTGACGGACCGGCGGCTGATCGTGGTCGGCGGCACGGGCCTTTACCTGACGGCGCTGACGCGGGGGCTGGCGCAGATCCCGCCCACGCCCCCTGCCCTGCGCGCCCTGGCAGATGCGCGCATCGCGGCGCCGGACGGGCTGGCGGCGCTGGTGGCGGAACTGGATCCGCAGACGCGCGCGCGGATCGACCTTCGCAACCCCGTCCGGGTCCAGCGGGCGTGGGAGGTTCTGCAGGCCACCGGGCGCGGCATCGCCGCCTGGCAGGCCGAGACGCCGCCGCCGCTGATCGCGCCGAAGCAGTGCCAGCGCGTGCTGATCACCAGCGACCGCGACTGGCTGGCGGACCGCATCGCCCTGCGCTTTCGTGCCATGCTGGACCAGGGCGCGCTGGAGGAGGTCCGTGCGATGCTGCCCCTGTGGGACCCTGCCCAGCAATGGGCCAAGGCCATCGGCGCGCCGGAACTGATCGACCACCTGCGCGGCCAGCTCACCCTGGCCGAGGCCGCCGAACGCGCAATCATCGCCTCGCGCCAGTACGCTAAGTCGCAGCGGATCTGGTTTCGCGGCCGGATGCGCGACTGGCAGATGTGGCAGGCCGATCACGACGGCCTGAAACCTGCGTGATCGCGGGAAACCCGCAAGCAACTGTTGGAGTTTTACGCAGGATCGGCGATAATCCGCCAATCGATGTCGTAACCGGGACAGGTCAGATGTCGCTATGGGATCATTCAAGCTGGAAGGGCGGATTTCCGTTCACCCCAACCCGCCTTCGGCCGCAGGGTCGGGGCGTGAAAGGTCAGGGCGGCGACATCGACGTGACCGCCGCACATGTGCCGGATGCAGGGACGCATGTTCCCCGCCGCGACGAAAGTCAGGTCGCCCCGGTGCAGGCACGGATCGTCCTGCCGGATGCAATGGCGGTGCGGGTGGTTCCCGCCTCGCGCCGCTTTGCCCCGCGCGCGGCCAGCCTGCGACTGCTGCCGCTGGCGGCCTTCTCCTGGGGCAGCCGCAGCCTTCCCGCCCAGCCCCGCACTCGCCCCGAACATGTGCTGGTCTGGGTGACCGAAGGCCGGATGCGTCTGGATTTTCCCCGGCGAAGCGTGGTGATGGAGCCGGGTGACATCCGGTACATTCCCGCCGGCACTGCCTTTGCCGCCAAACCGCAGCAGGGGGCGCAGGGCCATGTCCTGCTGGTGTCGCCCGAACTGACAGCCGAAGTGGACCCGCCCCTGCCCACTAGCCCGACCGCAGGCTGCGCGGGCAAGGGCGCGGCGGCCCTGTTGGGGACGCTGCGCGAGTTGGTGGAGGAGGCCACCAACGCCCCGGACCGCAAGGCGCTGAATTGCCACCTGAACCTGCTGTCCCTGCGCCTGACCCGGCTGGACCCGACACCGGACCACCGGCCCGCCGCAGGCCCGGCCCTGCCCGACCGTTCGCTGGTCGAGCAGTTCCTGACCCTAGCGGCGGCGGAATTGGGCAATTGCCGGACGCTGGCCGATCAGGCGCAGGACCTCGGCACGACGCTGACGCAACTGGACCGCGCCTGCATCGAGGCCAAGGGGCGTCGCGCCGTGGAACTGATGCATGAACTGCGCCTGGAACGCGCGGTCGAGATGCTGCGCCACACCGACCGGACGCCTGCCCGCATCGCGCAGGAGCTGGGTTATGCCAGCCAGACCCACCTGACCCGTGCCTTTGTCGATGCCACGGGCCGCACGCCCGAGGCCTATCGCCTGCAGATGCGCTGACGCCCCGCTCAGTTCTCGGCTTCTGCGGACAGCGCCTCGCGTCCGCGAAAGCCGGTGGCAACCACGAATTTCTCGGACGAATCGCTGCGGCTGGCCGGCGGCTTGACGTTGGCGACCTTGGTAAAGTTGCGCTTGAGCATGGCCTGCATCTCGGTCTCGGCACCCCCGGCCAAAACCTTGGCGACGAAGGTGCCGCCCGGTTCCAGCACATCAAAGGCCAACTGCGCCGCCGCCTCGACCAGGGCCACGATGCGGATGTGGTCGGTGCCTTTGTGACCCGAGGAGGCCGCCGCCATGTCCGACATGACCACATCGGCCGGCCCGCCCAGCCATGTCTTCACCTGCTCGTCGGCGCCTTCGGACAGGAAATCCAGCACGTGGATCTCGGCGCCCGCGATGGGATCGACCTCCTGCAGGTCCAGGCCAAGCACGCGTCCGACCTTCTTGCCGGACTTCTCGCCCAAGGCATTCACCCGGGCGACGGCCACCTGGCACCAGCCGCCGGGGGCGCAACCCAGGTCCACCACCCGCGCGCCGGGCACCAGGAAACGGTACTTGTCGTCCAGTTCGAGGATCTTGTAGGCCGCCCGCCCGCGATAGCCCTCGCGCTTGGCCAAGGCCACATAAGGATCGTTCAACTGGCGTTCCAGCCACAGGGTCGAGGACAGCTTGCGCCCCTTGGCGCTCTTGACGCGCACCCTCAAGTCACGCGCGCCACGGCCGCTGGTCTTGCCGGCCCGGCTGGTCGGTTGTTTCGTCATCAGGCCACTCCGTTCAGTCCTTCGGGCGTCAGCACCCCATCGCGCACCATCTGTGCATAAAGCAACCCCTCGCGCAGGCCGCGATCGGCCACTGACAGCTTGTTCGTGGGCCAGACCCGCATCAGCGTCTGCAGGATCGCCGCACCGGACATGATCAGCGCATGGCGTTCGCGCCCGATGCGCGGGTCGGTGCGCCGGCCTTCGGGGCCCAGCTGCAGATAGGAATGGATCACCCGGTCGATCTGGTCCGATGTCATCTCCAGCCCGTCGACCTTGGTGCGGTCATAGCGTCGCAGCCCCAGAAAGCTGGCCGCGACCGTGGTGACCGTGCCCGAGGTGCCGATGATCTGGAACCCCTCGTCCGGGGACCCGTCCGCATAGGGCGTGAAATTCGCCAGCGCCTCCTCGAAGAACCAGGACATCAGCGCGAACCGGCCCTGGTCGTCCTCCACATCCGCGAACTGGTCGCGCAGCGTCGCCACGCCCAGGGGCACGCTGATCCAGTCGACGACGCGCGCGCCGCCCGGCTGCGGGTTCCCGAAGCCGTCCGACAGGCGCATGATCGCGCGCGGACGCTCCTTGGGCTCCACGTCCTCCAGGTCGATCCAGACCAGCTCGGTCGAACCGCCGCCGATATCAACCACCATCAGCGTCTCGGTCTTGTGGCTGACCAAGGGGGCGCAGCTGATGACGGCCAGGCGCGCCTCTTCCTCGGCGCCGATGATCTCGATGGGCAGGCCGGTCTCGCGGCGGATCGTGCGCATGAAGTCGCGGCTGTTCCTGGCACGGCGACATGCCTCCGTGGCCACAAGGCGCATGTTGCGCACCTTGTGCTGGTCCAGCTTGCGCTTGCAGACCTGCAGCGCATGCACGGTGCGCGCCATCGAGCTGCGGGACAGGCGTCCCGAAGCTTCCAGCCCCTGCCCAAGCTGAACCGGCTTGGAGAAGCTGTCGACGACCTGGAACTGACTGCCCGTCGGTCGGGCAATCAGCATCCGGCACGAATTTGTCCCCAAGTCGAGCGCAGCATAAAGCGCGCCCTCCTCGGGGTGTCGGGTGCCCGACGGCTCTACCGTATTTCTCGGGAACGCGTCCGCACCCGCAGGACGCTTGGGCGTCATGACACACGCCCTCCGATGACAAGTTGCGCAAAAGGTAACCTCTGCGGCCGGTCCGTTCAAGGGGCGGGCCGCGCTTGCGATGCGCCCCGATGGTATGCGGAAGGGTTTTGCACCCCGCGTGCCATCCCGGCGGTCCGAAGCTGCCGGCTTGACGCGCGCCGGGCGGCGCGGCAAGCAGGGCCGCATGATCGACCTGCGTCCCGTGGCCCATCCGATTGGAAAGATCGTCGTCGCCGTGGGCGGCGCGATGCTGCTTCCGATGATGGTCGACATGTGGCACGACGACCCGCACTGGATGGTCTTCCTGGAATGCGCGCTGGTCACGATGATCGCGGGCACGCTGATCGCGGTGGCCACGCGCGGCGACTACCGTTCGCTGAAGATCCAGCAGGCCTTTCTGCTGACCTCGGGCCTCTGGGCGGTGCTGCCGATCTTCGGGGCCCTGCCCTTCGTCCTGGGCCAGCCCCAGGTCAGCTTTCTTGACGCCTATTTCGAGGCCATGTCCGGCGTCACCACCACCGGCACGACCGCCTTTCCCGACCTCGACAGCCTGCCGCGCGGCACGCATCTGTGGCGGGCGCTGCTGCAGTGGATGGGGGGCCTGGGGATCGTGGTCGTGGCCATGGTCTTCCTGCCGGTGATGAAGGTCGGCGGCATGCAGTTCTTCCGGTCCGAGGGTTTTGACACCCTGGGCAAGGTCCTGCCCCGCGCGGGCGAGATCGCCTCCGAGATGACCTGGATCTACGTCCTGATGACCGGCGCCTGCGCGATCACCTACATGATTCTGGGCATGACCGGCTTTGACGCGATCGTGCATGCGATGACCACCTGCTCGACCGGAGGCTTCTCGAACTACGACGCCAGCTTTGGGGCCTATCTGGGCGGGCCGGAATGGGCGGCCTCGGTCTTCATGATCATGGCCTCGATCCCCTTCATCCGGCTGGTGCAGGCGATGCGCGGCAATGTCGTGCCGCTGTGGCAGGACCGGCAGATCCGGACCTATCTGCGCTGGATCTTCTATGCCTGTGCGCTGATCCTCAGCTACCGGTTGCTCTACATGCACCAGGACGCCCATCTGGGCGAGGTCATCCGCGAGACGGTCTTTAACACGGTGACGCTGTTTTCCGGCACGGGCTATGGCTCGACCGACGTCACGGCCTGGGGGCACCTGCCGCTGGCGCTGCTGATCGTGGTGGGGCTGATCGGCGGCTGCACCGGCTCGACCGGCTGCTCGATCAAGATCTTCCGCTACCTGGTCCTGCTGGAGGCGGTGCGCGCCCAGATCCGCCGGATGCATACCCCGCACCGGGTCTATCCGCTGCGCTACGAGGGGCAGCCCCTGGACCAGGACATCATCGATTCCGTGATGGCCTTCTTCACCCTCTTCATGCTGACCTTCGGCCTGCTGATCGTCGGGCTGGCGATGACCGGCCTGCATCCGCGCACCGCACTGACGGCCGCCTGGACGGCCATCGCCAATGTCGGGCCGGCCTGGGGCCCCGAGATGAGCGCCAACGGCTCGGTCGTCAACTTTCCCGAAGCCGCCAAGCTGATGATGATCCTGGGGATGTATCTGGGCCGGCTGGAGCTGGTCTCGGTCCTGGTGCTGCTGCTGCCGCGCTTCTGGCGGGCCTAGGGCGCGGCCTCGGCCGTGGTCTCCGGGGCCGTCTCGGGCATGGCGGCGGCATCGCCGGCGGGCAGCGCGCTGTCGGGCCGGGCCTCGTCCTGGCCCTCGTTCCGGCCGGGCGCGTGCCGGGACAGGCTGTCGCTGATCTCGGCCAGGATGCGGGTCCGGGTTTCGGCGTCGGAGGCCGGCCAGATCAGCACATAGCCTTCGGCGCGCCCGTCGCGCACCCAACCCTCGGCCGAACCCAGATGGTCGGCGTTGCTCCCTTGCAGCCGCACATGGCCCCGCCGCACCTCGCGCTCGGGGCGCGGCACCCAGCCGAGCGCCGTCACCAGCCCCGCCAGGTCCAGCAGCTCCTGCTGCCCTCCCGGCTGGCTGAAGAGGATCAGCGCCGCGCCCGAGCCGTCCTGTGGGCCATAGATCGACAGGGCGCGTTCGGCGCGGTCAAAGTCCAGCGCATGCATGGGCGCGACCAGCGACAGGCCGGTGGCCTCGTCCTCCAGCCGCTCCAACCCCATCTCGGCGCGCCAGGCTTCGCGCCGCTCGATCAGCGCCTGCAGCGCGGTGCCGGGATCTGTGGACGCGCGGCTGCCGGCGATCTCGGCCTGGATCGCCGCGCGGGTCATCGGGCCGTCCTTGCCATCGATGTCGCCCCCGTAATGCCCCGCCCATCGCAGCGCGCGCTGCGCCTCGTCCAGCGGCGGCAGGGGACGCGTATCGCCGGGTGCGGGCAGGTCCGGGGCCTCGCCCTCCTCGACCATGCGGCCCAGATCGGCGGCATCGGCGATCAGCGTATCGGCAGGCACCTGCTGCGCCTCGGTCAGGATCGGCAGCCAGGCACGGGCGGCGGCGTCCTCCACCGGACCCAGGGTCACGGCGAACCAGCCGTCGGGCAGCTGCCACAGGCCGGCGCCGGGAAACTCCGCGCGCAGCCGCTCCAGCGCCGCACGGGCCTCGGGCTCGGCCTCATGGGCCTCCAGCCGCAGATAGGTGCCGCTCGGCGCGGGTTCGGCCGGCGCAGGATCGGCCACCGGCTCGGCCTGGTCCCCGTCCGCGGCAGGCTCGGGCGCCGCGCCAGGCCGCGCCAGGGGGGTGCCCGCGGGCGGGACACTGACAAAGCTGTCGCCCGGCACCAGCCCCTGCCCTTTCAGCTCCGACAGCCGCTCCAGCGCCGCGTCGCGCTCCAGCGGACCGATGGCGATGCCCGTCCAGCCCCCGGGCAGCGGCAGCGTCACCACGTCGTCGAACCGCCGCGCCCAGCCCGCCGCCGCCTCGGCCGCCGCCTCGGGCGAGCGCTTCGCCTCCAGCCGGATCAGCGCCTCCTGCGCCATTGCCGCACCCGGCAGCATCCCCGCCAGAACCATCACCGCCAAGCGCCGCATGCCGGCCTCCTTCACTGTCTGCCTGTCGCGGGTCGCCCCCGCGGGCGGGCCTTTATTGACCCTGTTCTCCGGCGCGCCTAGAAGACGCGCACGCCTCAGCCGATCTACGCAAAAGGATGGCATCATGACCAGCCCCAACCGACCCCGCAGCTTTCAGGAGATCATCTTGGCGCTGCAGAATTACTGGGCCGACAAGGGCTGCGCCGTCCTGCAACCCTATGACATGGAAGTGGGCGCCGGCACCTTCCACCCCGCCACGACCCTGCGCGCCCTGGGCAGCCGGTCATGGGCCGCGGCCTATGTCCAGCCCTCACGCCGCCCCACCGACGGCCGCTATGGCGAGAACCCGAACCGGCTGCAGCACTATTACCAGTACCAGGTCATCATCAAACCCTCTCCCCCGGACCTGCAGGAGCTGTACCTGGGCAGCCTGCGCGCCATTGGCCTGGACCCGATGATCCACGACGTCCGCTTCGTGGAGGATGACTGGGAAAGCCCGACCCTGGGCGCCTGGGGCCTGGGATGGGAGGTCTGGTGCGACGGGATGGAGGTCAGCCAGTTCACCTATTTCCAGCAGGTCGGCGGCCATGACTGCAAGCCGGTCTCCGGCGAGTTGACCTATGGCCTGGAGCGTCTGGCCATGTATGTGCTGGGCGTCGAACATGTCATGGACATGCCCTTCAACGCGCCGGACGCACCGATCCCGCTCAGCTATGGCGACATCTTCCGGCAGACCGAACAGGAATACAGCCGCTGGAATTTCGACCAGGCTGATACCGAGATGCTGTTCCAGCACTTCAAGGACGCCGAGGCCGAATGCGCCCGCATCCTTGAGGCCGCTGACACCGACAGCGCCGGGCGCCGCATTCCGATGGCGCACCCGGCCTATGACCAGGCGATCAAGGCCAGCCACCTCTTCAACCTCTTGGACGCGCGCGGCGTGATCAGCGTGACCGAACGGCAGGCCTATATCGGCCGCGTGCGCGCGCTGGCCAAGGGCTGCGCCGACCTGTTCCTGACCACCGACGCGGCCGGTGCGGCCCAATGAACTGGGGCAAGGTCGCGGCCATCGCGCTCTTGGGCAGCGCCATCGCCGCCGGGGCGGGCATGTGGTATGCGCAGGAATACGGCTATTACGATCCCATCGACCCAAACGGCCCCGGCGCCGCGCTGGACATCACCACGCCCGCCGGCCAGCAGCCGCTGGTCCTGACCGGCTTCGAGGGGATCGACGCCGACAGTTCCCCCCTGCGTTGGCGCGCCTGCGCGACGGTCGAGGACATTCCCGCCGATGCCCTGCCCTTTGACGGCGCCACGCCGCTGGTCGGGCCGCGCTGGTTCGGCTGCTTTGATGCCGCCCGCATCGGTGCGGACCTGGAAAGCGGCGCCGCCCGCGCCCTGCTGTCAGTCAGCGACATCCGCCCCGACGTGGACCGCGTGCTGGCCGTCTATCCCGACGGCCGCGTCTATGGCTGGCACCAATACAACGACAAGACCCCGGAACGCGGAGTGATGGACTGATGCCCGACCTGCTGATCGAACTGTTTTCCGAGGAAATTCCCGCCCGCATGCAGGCCCGCGCGCGCGAGGACCTGAAACGCCTGGTGACCGAGGGGCTGGTCCAGGCCGGCCTGACCTATGCCGGGGCCGGCGCCTTCTCGACCCCCCGCCGCCTGGCCTTGGCCGTCGAGGGCCTGACCGCCCACAGCCCCACGACCCGCGAGGAGCGCAAGGGTCCGCGCACCGACGCGCCCGATGCCGCGCTGGAGGGTTTCCTGCGCTCGACCGGCCTGACCCGCGACCAGCTTGAGGCGCGCGACGACAAGAAGGGCCAGGTCTGGTTCGCCGTGATCGAACGCCCCGGCCGCCCCGCCGCCCAGATCGTGGCCGAGGTGCTGGAAGCGGCGATCCGCAACTTTCCCTGGCCCAAGTCGATGCGGTGGGGCGCCGGCAGCCTGCGCTGGGTGCGCCCGCTGCATTCGATCCTCTGCATCCTTTCCGATGAGGCCGGGGCCGAGACGGTCCCCCTGACCGTGGACGGCATCACCGCCGGCAACACCACGCGCGGCCACCGCTTCATGGCGCCCGACGCCTTCACCGTCACCGGCTTTGACGATTATGCCACCAAGCTGCGCCGCGCCCGGGTCATGCTGGACGCCGCCGAACGCGAGGCCGAGATCCGCCAGCAGGCCGAGAACCTGGCCTTTGCCCGCGGCTGGCAGATCGTGCCCGACGACGCCCTGATGGCCGAGGTCGCGGGCCTGGTCGAATGGCCCGTCCCCCTGATGGGCATGATCGAGGACCGCTTCCTGGCCCTGCCGCCCGAGGTCCTGCAGACCTCGATGAAGGAGCACCAGAAGTTCTTCTCGGCCTTGAACCCCGCCACGGGCCGGATCGAGGGCTTTGTCACCGTCGCCAATATCGAGACGCCCGATGACGGCGCGACGATCCTGGCCGGCAACCAGCGCGTCTTGGCCGCGCGCCTTTCGGACGCCGCCTTCTTCTGGGAAAACGACCTGCGCGAGGTGAAGGCGGGCATGGAGGCATGGCGCGACGGCCTCGCCTCGGTCACCTTCCACAACAAGCTGGGCTCGCAGGCCGAGCGGATCGAACGCATCGCGGCCCTTGCCCGCGAGATCGCCCCACGGGTCGGGGCCGACCCTGACCAGACCGAACGCGCCGCGCGCCTGGCCAAGCTGGACCTGCGCTCCGCCATGGTCGGAGAGTTCCCCGAACTGCAAGGCACGATGGGCCGCTACTACGCGCTGGAGGCCGGAGAGCCCGACGCCGTGGCCGACGCCGCCCGCGACCACTACTCGCCCCTCGGCCCCTCGGACGCGGTGCCGACCGCTCCGGTCTCGGTTGCCGTCGCGCTGGCCGACAAGATCGATACTTTGACGGGGTTCTGGGCGATCGACGAAAAGCCGACGGGCTCGAAGGACCCCTTTGCGCTGCGGCGGGCGGCCTTGGGGGTGATCCGACTAGTCTCTAGCAATGGCGTACGTGCGGGCTTGATTGCCTTGGTCGCAAGGGCCTTGGCTAGCCACGGCATGCACCCCGGTGTAGCCGACGAAGACGACTATACCGGTGTTGCCGAAGGCGGCGACCTCCTCTCTTTCCTCCACGACCGCCTCAAGGTCCATCTACGCGACCAAGGTGTCCGCCACGACATCATCGACGCCGTGCTGGCGCAGGACGGGAACGACGACCTCGTCCGCGTGACCGCCCGCGCCACCGCGCTGAACGACATGCTGGCGACCGAGGACGGGCGGAACCTGACCCAGGGCCTCAAGCGCGCCAGCAACATCCTGACCCAGGCCGAGGAGAAGGACGGCGTCGAATACAGCTTCGGCGCCGACCCGAAATTCGCCGAGACCGACCAGGAACGCGCCCTCTTTGCCGCGCTGGACCAGGCCGAACCCGCGATCAAGCGCGCCATGCAGGCCGAGGATTACCCCGCCGCGATGACCGCCATCGCCGCCCTGCGCGCGCCCATTGACGCCTTCTTCGAGGCCGTGCAGGTCAACACCGACAGCCAGATCGTCCGGCGCAACCGCCTGAACCTGCTGTCGCGCATCCGCGAGGCCGGCCGCCAGATCGCCGACTTCACCCGCATCGAGGGCTGACCGCGCCCCGCCGCCACAGGAATGACGAAGGGCCGGAGAGTTTCCTCTCCGGCCCTTCTTCGTTGTCCAAATAACCTGCGGGGAGTCCGAGGGGCCGAAAGGTCGCCCCAGGCGGGGGCTGGCCCCCGCCCGCCCCCGCTCAACGCCGATCACATCGCGCGTTCGACCATCATGTGCTTGATCGAGGCGATCGCCTTGGCCGGGTTCAGCCCCTTGGGGCAGGTGTTGGTGCAGTTCATGATCGTGTGGCAGCGGTACAGCTTGAAGGGATCCTCCAGCTCGTCCAGACGCTCGCCCGTCGCCTCATCGCGGCTGTCGATGATCCAGCGATAGGCATGCAGCAGGGCTGCCGGCCCCAGGTAACGGTCGCCGTTCCACCAGTAGGACGGGCAGGAGGTCGAGCAGGAGGCGCAGAGGATGCACTCGTAAAGGCCGTCCAGCTTCTTGCGGTCCTCGATCGACTGCTTCCATTCCTTGCCGGGCGTCGGCGACTTGGTCTGCAGATAGGGGTTCACCGACGCGTGCTGGGCATAGAAATGCGTCAGGTCGGGGATCAGGTCCTTGACCACCGGCATATGCGGCAGCGGATAGATCGCCACGTCGCCCTTCACCTCATTGATGCCGAAGATGCAGGCCAGGCGGTTGCCGCCGTCGATGACCATGGCGCAGGATCCGCAGATCCCCTCGCGGCAGGACCGGCGGAAGGACAGCGTCGGGTCGATGTCGTTCTTGATCTTGATCAGCGCGTCCAGCACCATCGGCCCGCACTTGTCCAGGTCGACGAAATAGGTGTCCAGGCGCGGGTTCTCGCCGGTCTCGGGGTCCCACCGATAGATCTTGAACTTGCGGACATTCGTGGCGCCCTCGGGCCGGGGCCAGGTCTTGCCGACCCGGATCTGGCTGTTCTTGGGCAGGGTGAACTGGACCATTGGGTAGCTCCTTTCAGAGAGTGCCTTCGGACGGCGCTTCCGCCGTGAACAGGGGTTGCACGCGCGCCACCAGGTCGGCGACGCGGTCGCGGGCATGCGGGTTCAGCGCCAGCCCGTTCAGCCGGCGCAGGAATTCGGTCGAGCCGCCGTTCAGCCGCTCCATCGCGCGGCCCTCCAGCGGCGGCAGCGCGTCGATGCGCGCGGGGTCCAGCCCCGCCAGGCCCAGAAGCTGGCGCCCGGGGCGGTCGGGGTCGGTCTCGTCCTCCAGCCGCAGCCGGGTCACCCGGTCGGCGCCCAGGGCGGCCGTCAGCCGGTCCAGCAGATCCTCCCAAGCCGGCAGGTCCGCCACCTCGGCCCGGAACTGGGACAGGGTGCGGGTATAGCCGTCGGTCCGGACCGCCTGCGCCCAGACCGAGGGAAGCCAGGTCTCCATCCCGCGGGTGTAGAACACATAGCGGGGATCGAATCCCCGCGCCTGCGCCACCCGGTCCAGCACCTTCAGCATCCGCGGCAGCGCCGGATAGAGCGCCGTCTCTCCGCCATTGCCGGGCATGGCGCCGGCCATGTTCTCGTGGCTGACCAGCACGGTCTGGGGACCGGCGGGCAGCGTGTCCAGCACGTCCTCAAACGCGATCCTCAGCGCCACGCGCAGATCCTTGTCCCCTGGCGACAGGCTGCAGGCGACCGCAGCGCGGCCCAGGGGGCGCATCGGTGTGCCCTCCTCAGGCGTGCGCAGGATCAGCACGTCGGAGAGGGCGGCCGCCGAGTGCTTGAGGAACCGCTGCAGCGAGGTCGTGCCGGTCTTCTGCACGCCCAGATGCAGGATCAGCGGCCGGCCCTTTGGGGCCGCGTCCGGCATCAGGCGCCCCCCCGCCAGCCCGGCTGATCGGCCAGGGGACGCTGCGGCAACTGGCCCGACATGCGCTGGACGCAGCGGTTGAAGACATCGGACGGGTCGCGGCCCATCACATAGTCGCTGGTCATCTCCAGCTCGACCCGGCCGAAACCCTGCGTTCCGCCCGAGCCCGAACCGATGCCCAACGCCACGTTTCCACGCGGACGTTGGGCCAGTTCGGCATCGCGCAGGCAGGTCCGTTCGGCCTGATCCACCGGGACCGGGCCACAGGCCGCCAGCACCGCCAGAAGCGGCACCAGAGCCAGGGAAAACCGCCGCGCGATCATGTCGTCAGACCGAGCGCGCCGCGGCGGCGATGCACTGCGTCGTCGCCGGACGCGAGACGATGGCCGCCACGCTGTCGGCGGTGCCGCTGGCACCCGCGCGCGACATCTGGGCCAGATCGATCATCTCGGCCGTGGTGGCATTGGTAACCACGCAGTTGGTGTAGGGGGCGACGTTCACGCCGGGCAGGCGCTTTTGCATCTCGGCATTGATGACGCCACGGGCCACCTGGGCCGAGGCCGCATCCAGGACCGTCGGGGCAGGGGTCATGACGGGCGCGGTCGGGACCGCAGGGCCTGCGACCGGAATTGGCGCGACGCAACCTGCAAGAGTTGCGGCGGCCAGTCCGAAAGCGGCGATAATGTTGAAGCGCATCAGTAAACCCTTTTCTTCGGAGCGATCTTGTTGAGGTCGATCCCGCCTTCCTCGGCCGTGGTCAGCGGCTCCAGATGAACGGGGCGATAGGCCAGTTTAACCCGGTTCCCCTCGACCCAAGCAAGCGAATGCTTGCGCCAATTGGCGTCATCCCGCTCAGGATAATCCTCGTGCGCATGGGCGCCGCGGCTTTCCTTGCGTGCCTCGGCCGCGACGATGGTTGTCAGGGCGTTCGGCATCAGGTTGGTCAGTTCCAGCGTCTCCATCAGGTCGGTGTTCCAGATCAGACCCCGGTCGGTGACCTTGATGTCATCCATCTTGCCGGCGATGTCTTCCATCTTTCCAACGCCTTCCGCCAGCGTCTTGTCGGTGCGGAAGACCGCCGCGTCCAGCTGCATCGTGCGCTGCATCTGGTTGCGCAGCTCGGCCGTGGGGGTCGTGCCCTTGGCGTGGCGCAGCCCGTCAAAGCGGTCCAGCGCCCGGTCCACGGCCCCCTTGTCGGTCGCGGGGACGGCGCCCACGCGGTCGATCACTTGTCCGGCACGAATGGCCGCGGCGCGCCCGAAGACCACCAGGTCGATCAGCGAGTTCGAGCCCAGCCGGTTCGCCCCGTGGACGGAGGCGCAGCCGGCCTCGCCCACCGCCATCAGGCCGGGGAAGATCGCGTCGGGATCGCTCTCGGTCGGCGCCAGGACCTCGCCCCAGTAGTTCGTGGGGATGCCGCCCATGTTGTAATGCACTGTCGGCAGCACCGGGATCGGCGCCCGCGTCAGGTCGACGCCGGCAAAGATCTTGGCGCTTTCGCTGATGCCGGGCAGCCGTTCCGCAAGGGTCTCCGGCGGCAGGTGCATCAGGTTCAGGAAGATGTGGTCCTTGTCGGGACCCACGCCGCGACCCTCGCGGATCTCCATGGTCATGCAGCGGCTGACGACGTCGCGGCTGGCCAGGTCCTTGTAGGTGGGCGCATAGCGTTCCATGAAACGCTCGCCTTCGGAGTTGGTCAGGTAGCCGCCCTCGCCCCGCGCGCCTTCGGTGATCAGGCAGCCCGAGCCATAGATGCCGGTCGGGTGGAACTGCACGAACTCCATGTCCTGCAGGGGCAGGCCCGCCCGCGCCACCATGCCGCCGCCGTCGCCGGTGCAGGTATGGGCGCTGGTGGCGCTGAAATAGGCGCGGCCATAGCCGCCCGTGGCCAGCACCACCATCTTGGCGTTGAAGACGTGGATCGTGCCGTCATCCAGCTTCCAGCAGACGACGCCGGTGCAGCGGCCGTCGGTGACGATCAGGTCCAGCGCGAAATACTCGATGAAGAATTCGGCGTTGTTCTTCAGCGACTGGCCGTAAAGCGTGTGCAGGATGGCATGGCCGGTGCGGTCGGCCGCGGCGCAGGTGCGCTGCACCGGGGGGCCTTCGCCATATTCGGTGGTGTGCCCGCCGAAGGGGCGCTGATAGATGCGCCCGTCCTCGGTGCGGGAAAACGGCACGCCGTAATGTTCCAGCTCATAGACGGCCTTGGGCGCCTCGCGGGCCAGGTATTCCATCGCGTCGGTGTCACCCAGCCAGTCCGATCCCTTGACGGTGTCGTACATGTGCCACTGCCAGCTGTCCGGCCCCATGTTCGACAGGGAGGCGGCGATGCCGCCCTGCGCCGCCACGGTGTGGCTGCGGGTCGGAAAGACCTTGGTCACGCAGGCCGTGCGCAGCCCCTGTTCGGCCATGCCGAGGGTCGCGCGCAGACCCGCGCCACCCGCTCCGACCACGACGACGTCATATTCATGCGTTTGGGTATCGTATGCAGCCATGTCGTCCTCAGATCACGGGGATGGTGAAGGCCATCTTCGCCAGCGCGAAGACCGCAGCGGCGATGACGGCCCAGCCAAAGATGGTCATGGCGATGACGCCCGTCCGATTGGCGGTGCCATGCACATAGTCGTCCAGCATGATCCGCGTGCCCTTTATGAAGTGGATCATGCCCACGATCACGAAAAGCCCGGTGATGATGCCGGGAAAGGGGCGGCCGAAATGGGCGATGACGCCCGCCTGCGGCAGGCCGATCGCGCCGCCGACGGTCAGCAGGAACAGCGGCGTCAGGATGACCAGCGCGACCGAGCTGACGGTGATCTGCCAATGATGGGCGGTGCCCGACCGGGCCGAGCCGAGGCCCGCGGCCGCCTTGCGGGGGGTGATATAGCGCATGATGTCCCTCGCCTCAGATGAAGAAGATGATCAGGGTGATCAGGGTCAGCACGACCGAGCCGATGATGATCACCCAGGAATTGCGCTTGGCCTCGTCGATCTCCAGGCCGACGCCCGCGTCGTAGAAGAGGTGCCGGATGCCCGACAGCGCATGGAACCACAGCGCCCAGGCCGATCCGGTCAGCACGATGAAGCCGATCCAGGACCGCACCACCCAATCCGCCGCCGCAAAGGCGCCGGGGCTGGTCACGGCCGAGATCAGCCACCAGACCAGCAACACGATGCCCGCCACCAGCGCATGGCCGGTGATCCGCGTCAGGATCGAGGTCACGGCCGGGATCGGCAGACGATAGACCTGAAGATGGGGGGAAAGCGGCCGGTTACCCCGGTTCACGTCGGCCATTGGCGGCCCTCCTTTGTCGGTTCTGCTTGTCCCGTCGCAGGTGCCCGGATGAGGCTGGGGCTGGCCGCGCGGGCTGGCGATTGACGCTGTCTTGGACATAGTTGTGGCATCTGTCACCGGCAGATGCCACCCCATGTGCCGAAATGACGCTGAAATCCGGCTTTGTGATCACACCCGCCGCGGCTGTGATCACGCTTGTCCTGCTGGCGCCCCGCACCGGTGCAGCAGAGAGAGGCTGGCTCTGAACCGGCAGGTTCACCTGCCGACTCGGGACGCGCGGGGCAGTTGCGATCACAAGGGCATCAGCGCCCAGTAATCCAGATCCAGCAGCACCTCGGGCAGATACTTTCCATCCTCGCCCTTCAGGGCCAGGGCCGCGCTGTCCCCTTTGGTCGCCACCAGCCGCAGCCGGATGGCGCCCACGCCGGGGGCGGGCGTGGCCGCCTTGTCCAGAACCTCGGACCAGGCGCGGACCGTGTCGCCCGCGAAACAGGGATTGGCATGGGCCCCCGCATTCAGCGCCACGATCATCTGCGCATTGGCCAGCCCGTTGAAGGACAGCGCCCGCGCCAGGCTGATGACATGGCCGCCATAGATCAGCCGCCGGCCATCGGGGCGGTTCGTCGCGTCGAAATGCACCTTGGCGGTGTTCTGCCACAGCCGGGTGGCCAGCATGTGCTCGGCCTCCTCGATGGTGACGCCGTCCACATGGTCGATCCTCTCGCCGATCTCGTAATCGCCCCAGCGGTGCGGCTCTCCGGCCAGGTCGAAGTCGTAGTTGGAAAAGTCCAGGCCCTCGGGAAGGACCAGGTCCACGGGAGCCACGACGGGTGGCAGGTCGGGCACCACGGGTTCCGGCGCCGGGGCCTGGGGATCACGCTTGCGCACCATCACCCAGCGGACATAGTCCAGCACGACCTCGTCCACCTGGTTCAGACCGCGGGTGCGCACCCAGACCACGCCCGACTGCCCGTTCGAGTTCTGCTTGACCCCGATGATTTGGCTTTCCGCGCGCAGCGTGTCGCCCGGCCAGACCGGCAGCAGCCAGCGCCCCTGCGCATAGCCCAGGTTCGCCACCGCGTTCAGGCTGACATCCGGGACGGTCTTGCCAAAGACCGTATGAAAGGCCAGCAGGTCGTCCATCGGACTGCCGTCCAGCCCGCAGGAAATGGCGAACTCGTCCGAAGAATAAAGCGCGTGCCGCGCGGGATAGAGCGCGTGATACAGCGCCCGTTCCCCTTCGGCGACCGTGCGCGGCACCGCGTGGCGGATGGTCTGTCCGACCGCGTAATCCTCGAAGAACCGTCCCGGATTGGTTTTCGTCATTGCGTCCCTATTGCTGGCCCAGTTTCATGTCGGGGTGATAGTCGGCCTCGATCTCCTTCGTGACCGCCTGGCCGCAGCGCATGACCCCGCGCGCCGCGTCAAAGGACATCGCGGGGCCGCCATGCAGCTGCCAGCCCTTGGACAGGGCCTCGCTGACCCGGTGGCAGAACTGCGAGGTGTCGTCCTCGCTGATCAGACGATAGATGGTGGGCATCAGGCACCTCCAAAGGGCCAGGGGCCGATCCAGCCGTGGATCACGCCGACCACCAGCATCACGATCAGGGCGCCGACGGCGGCCATCGCCTCCTTGCGCGCCGGGAAGGGGCCGGTCGGGCGGACCCAGGGCGAGGCGCGGTTGATGACCGCCATCTCGACAAAGGCCCAGACCAGCAGGCCGCCGAACAGCACGAAGGACGCCGTGTCGCCGTTCACCAGCAGATGCGCGATCGCCCAGAGCGAAAAGCCCCACAGCTGGGGATGGCGCGTGCGGGCGGTGACCGCGGTCTTCATGCCCGAGGCCGCAAAGAGGTAGAAGGCCACAAGGACCAGCAGGTTGTTGATGCCGACCAAGGCCGGGTTCGGCCCCCAGTAGAAGGTGCCCTCGGCCCGGCCATAACCCACGACCATCAGGATGATCGACAGCACCAGCGCAAGCGTGACCAGCCCGCGGCCCTTGTCGCCCATGGCGGCGCGCTGGCCGGGCGCCACCCGCTTGTAGAGATGCGCGGCCCACCACAGGGCGACGCCAAGGATCAGGATCAGCATCTGGCTTCCTTTATGCTGGACGAAGATGCGCGCAGACTGCCCTTATTGCGCCATCGCCGCAATCGCATCCGCCCGGTCCAGCGTCCTGCGCGCCGTATCCACGTGCAGGTTCTCGACGATCCTGCCGTCGACCACGGCAACGCCCCTGCCCTGCGCGGTGGCCTCCTCGAAGGCCTCGATCTGGCGGCGGGCCAGGTCGATCTCGGCCTCGGTCGGGGCAAAGGCGGCGTTGGCGATCTCCAGCTGCGCCGGATGGATCAGCGTCTTGCCGTCAAAGCCCATGTCGCGGCCCTGTTCGCATTCGGCGCGCAGGCCGTCCTCGTCCTTGAAGGCGTTGAAGACGCCGTCCACGATCACCACCCCATGCGCCTTGGCCGCCAGCAGGCACAGGCCCAGCCCCGCCATCATCGGCAGGCGGTCCGGGCGAAAACGGCTGCCCAGCTCCTTGGCCAGGTCGTTCGTGCCCATCACCATCCCCTGCAAGCGCGGATGGGCGGCGATGGCGGCGGCGTTCAGCAGGCCAAGCGGCGTCTCCATCATCGCCCAGAGCGGCGTCTCGGGCACCAGCGCGGCCACACGGTCCAGGTCGGCGGGGCTGTCCACCTTGGGGATCAGCACGGCATCGGCGGGCAGGGTCGCGCAGGCGTGGGCATCGGCCTCTCCCCAGGGGGTCGACAGCGCATTGATGCGCAGGATGCGGGCGCGTTGGCCGTAATCCTGGGCCAGCGCCTCGGCCAGAGCCTCGCGCGCCGCCTCCTTCTGGTCGGGGGCCACGGCGTCTTCCAGGTCGAAGATGATGGCGTCGGCGGCAAGGCCGCGCGCCTTTTCCATCGCACGGGAATTGGCGGCGGGAATATAGAGAACCGAGCGATAGGGGCGGGCCATGAAAACCTCCGGGCAACAATCTTGCGCAAAGCTGGACCGTCGCATCAGAAATGGCAAGCCTGATTTTGCCGCACTGCGGCATCAGCCCTGAAGCGACTGCCAGATCAGGCGCAGCGACACCAGAAGCAGACCCCAGGTGATCAGCCGATAGAACAGCAGCGGCGGCATGATCCGCACCAGCCGCAGCCCCACCCAGACCGCCGCCAAGGCCACCGGCATCAGCGCCGCCGCCGTCAGCAGGTTTGCCCGCGACAGCTGGCCCAGGGCGGCATAGGGGATCAGCTTGACCCAGTTTCCGATCGCAAAGAACCAGGTCGTGGTGCCCGCGTAGATCAGCGGCGACAGCGCCAGGGGCTGGGCATAGACCTGCCACAGGGGCGCGCCGGAATGGCTGACAAAGCTGGTATAGCCCGCCATTCCACCCCAGAGGCTGCCGGCCTGCGCGGTCGGGCGCCGCGGCGCAGCATCGATGCGCGGCCGCAGCAGCATGTTCAGCGCGAAACCGAGGCCAATGATGCCCACGATCAGCGTCACGCCCCAGACCGGGACGATGCTGGCCGTGGCCCATCCGACGCCGATGCCGATCAGCGCCCCCGGCAGCGCGCAGGCCAGGACCCGGCTGTCGAAGTCGCGGCGAAAGGCGATCAGCCCGCCCAGGTCCGACACGACATAGACCGGCAGCAGCAGGCCCGCGGCCTGCACCGGCGACATCACCAGCGACATCAGCGGGACCGAAATGATGCCGACCATGGCCAGCCCGCCCTTGGACAGGCCCACCGCAAAGGCCGCCACGACCGCCAGCGCCCAGCCCGCCCCGTTCAGTTCCAGCATCGACATCTCCTGCACATCGTGCAAGTTGACGCGGGCGTCGCGGAAAGGCAAGTGCCGGCCCCATGACGCCGCGGTTCGGCGCGACAGGCTTGCGATTCGTTGCCTGACCCCTTAACCACCGCGCAACAATCCACCTGACATTCGGAGGTTACCCATGGCCCGACCCAAAATCGCACTCATCGGTGCGGGGCAGATCGGCGGCACGCTGGCGCATCTGGCCGCGATGAAGGAACTGGGCGACGTCGTCCTGTTCGACATCTCGGAAGGCACGCCGCAGGGGAAGGCGCTGGACATCGCGGAATCGGGCCCGTCCGAGGGTTTTGACGCCCGCATGAAGGGCACCAACGATTATGCCGACATCGCGGGCGCCGACGTCTGCATCGTCACCGCCGGCGTGCCGCGCAAGCCGGGCATGAGCCGCGACGATCTGTTGGGCATCAACCTCAAGGTCATGAAATCGGTGGGCGAAGGCATTGCCGCGCATGCCCCCGACGCCTTCGTGATCTGCATCACCAACCCGCTGGACGCGATGGTCTGGGCGCTGCGCGAGTTCAGCGGCCTGCCCCATAACAAGGTCTGCGGCATGGCCGGCGTGCTGGATTCGGCCCGCTTCCGCCACTTCCTGTCGCTGGAATTCGACGTCTCCATGAAGGATGTGACCGCCTTCGTGCTGGGCGGCCATGGCGACACGATGGTGCCGCTGACCCGCTATTCGACCGTGGCCGGCATCCCCCTGCCCGATCTGGTCAAGATGGGCTGGACCACGCAGGACCGGCTGGACGCGATCGTCCAGCGCACCCGCGACGGCGGCGCCGAGATCGTCGGCCTGCTGAAGACCGGCAGCGCCTTCTATGCCCCCGCCACCAGCGCCATCGAGATGGCCGAGGCCTATCTGAAGGACCAGAAGCGCGTCCTGCCCTGCGCGGCGCATGTGGACGGCGCCTATGGCCTCAAGGGCATGTATGTGGGCGTGCCGACCGTGATCGGTGCCGGCGGGGTCGAGAAGGTCATCGACATCACCCTGGACCGCGACGAGCAGGTCATGTTCGACAAGTCGATCGACGCGGTGAAGGGCCTGGTCGAGGCCTGCAAGGGCATCGACAGCAGCCTGGCCTGATCCCCGCTTGAGATCGGACCGACGGCGCGCCATGATCGGCGCGCCGTTTTCGTTTCGCGAGGTGCGCCGATGCGTCGCTTGCTTGTCCTGCTGTCGCTGATCGCCGCCCCGGCCTGGGCCGACGACACCGCCACCTCGGGGCTGATCGCCCGTCAGGGGATCGCTGCGACGACGCTGCAGGTCGAGGGCCAGACGGCCTCGGCCGACCGCGACGTGGCTCTGGCGGCGCTGCGCTTTCTGGGCGGGATCGAGGCTGCCATGCAGGCCCGCTGGCGGATCGGCGCGACCGAGGCGCTGCTGCCCCTGCCGCTGCTGGGCACCACCCTGCCCGGCAATCCCGAGCCGCAGCCCATGACCGCCGATTTCGTCAACCTGATGGTTAAAGATGCCATCGGGGCCATGCGCAGCACGCGCGAGGTCCTGCCCGATGGCCAGGGCGCGCTGGTCCTGGACCTGCGGGACCTGTGGCTGGATGTGGATGGTGACGGGCAGCGGGGCGTTGGGGAAGGGCTGGCCGCACTGTCGGGTCTGCCCCTGCCCGATGGGCCCGCGGTCGTCCGCTTCGATGCAGCCGACAGTCATTGGCTGCGCGCCTATACCCATCTGATCGAGGGCGTCGGCAGCCTGATCCTTGCCTTCGATCCCCAGCCCGCGCTGGAGCGGCGCCTGGCGCTGGCCGAGCTGCTGGCGCAGCAGTTCGCCGAGCTGCCGGGACAGATGGCGCGCGCGCCGAACCTGGACCAGCAGGCGCTGGCCTTCGGCCCGATCGTGGATCGCGTGGCGGTCGCGCTGCAGACCCTGCGGCACCAGCCCGATCCGGCCCTGACGCGCGAGGCGCGTGATCAGCTGCGCGCCATGATCGCCGCCAACCGCGCCTTCTGGGCCGAAGTCGCCACCGAGACGGACGACGAGCGGGAATGGATCCCGAACGACCGCCAGACGGCCGCCCTGGGCTTCCGGCTGCCGCCGGGCACGGGCGATCTGTGGCTGGCGATCCTTCATGAGGTCGACGAGGCGCTGGCGGGGCGGATGCTGGTGCCCTTCTGGCGCTTCGCGCCGGGACATGGCGTCGATCTGGCGCGGTGGGTGGAGGATCCGCAGCCAGTTGATCCGGTCGATTGGGTGCAGGGCACGGCGGCCCTGCCCTATGCCCGACCGGGCCTGACCGTCGGCGCGGACAACTGGAACCGGTTCCTGTCGGTCTTTGGCGGGCAAGCCGGACTTTACATGGTGCTGCTGAACTGAAGCTTTCGGCACCCGAATCAAATCTTTCCCACAGGCCCCGAGATGTTTGTGATCACAGCCTTTCCGGCCGTGATCACATTCGGCGGCTTCCTGCCGGTTTTGACGTTTTTAACGGGAAATCGTTTCAGGGACCCGCCGCGACGTGCCAAAAGACCCCAAATCTGTCGAACCGAACGAGGGGGTCGAGATGAACATCCACGAATACCAGGCCAAGGCGCTGCTGCGTCAATACGGCGCGCCCGTCAGCGATGGCCGCATTGTGATGAAGGCCGATGAGGCCAAGACCTGCGCCAGCGAGATGGACGGCCCGCTCTGGGTCGTGAAGGCCCAGATCCACGCGGGCGGGCGCGGCAAGGGCCACTTCAAGGAAGCCGAAGCCGGAGAGAAGGGCGGCGTCCGCCTGGCCAAGTCGGTCGAGGAAGCCGAGGAACTGACCCGCCAGATGCTGGGCCGCACGCTGGTCACGCACCAGACCGGACCCGCCGGCAAGCAGGTCAACCGCATCTATATCGAAGACGGCAGCGACATCGCGCGCGAGCTGTACCTGGCGCTGCTGGTGGATCGCCAGACCTCGCGCGTCAGCTTTGTCGCCTCGACCGAGGGCGGCATGGACATCGAGGAAGTCGCGGCCCACACGCCCGAGAAGATCGTCAGCTTCTCCGTCGATCCGGCCTCGGGCCTGTCGGACTTCCACGGCCGCCGCGTGGCCTTCGCCCTGGGGCTGGAAGGCAACCAGGTCAAGCAGTGCGTCGCGCTGGTCAAGAACCTCTATCGCATGTTCATCGAAAAAGACATGGAGATGCTGGAGATCAACCCGCTGATCGTGACCCCCGAGGGCCAGATCAAGTGCCTGGACGCCAAGATGGGCTTTGACAACAACGCGCTCTATCGTCAGCCCGACATCATGGCGCTGCGCGACGAGACCGAGGAAGACAGCAAGGAGCTGGCCGCCTCCAAGTTCGACCTGAACTACATCGCGCTGGACGGCGAGATCGGCTGCATGGTGAATGGCGCCGGCCTGGCCATGGCCACGATGGACATCATCAAGCTGTTCGGCGCCGAGCCCGCGAACTTCCTGGATGTCGGCGGCGGCGCCACCAAGGAAAAGGTCACCGAGGCGTTCAAGATCATCACCAGCGATCCGAACGTCAAAGGCATCCTGGTCAACATCTTCGGCGGCATCATGCGCTGCGACATCATTGCGGAGGGCATCATCGCCGCCGTGAAGGAAGTCGGCCTGCAGGTCCCGCTGGTCGTGCGCCTGGAAGGCACGAACGTGGACCTGGGCAAGGAGATCATCGCCAATTCGGGCCTGAACGTGATCGCCGCCGACGACCTCAAGGACGGCGCGCAGAAGATCGTGAAAGCGGTCAAGGGCTGATCCATCCGGGCGCGCGACCGGCGCGCCCTCCTCTGGAACACCGCGGCGCATCGGCGCCGCTTACGCAAGGAGGCCATGATGGCCGTTCTCGTTGACAAGAATACCAAAGTCATCTGCCAGGGGATCACCGGGTCCCAGGGCACCTTCCACACCGAACAGGCGATCGCCTATGGCACGCAGATGGTCGGCGGCGTGACCCCCGGCAAGGGAGGGTCCGAGCATCTGGGCATGCCCGTGTTCAACTCGGTCCACGAGGCCGTGGCCAAGACCGGCGCCACCGCATCCGCGATCTATGTCCCGCCCCCGTTCGCGGCGGATTCGATCCTGGAGGCCATCGACGCACAGGTGCCGCTGATCGTCTGCATCACCGAGGGCATCCCGGTCCTGGACATGATGCGCGTCAAGCGCGCGCTGGCCGGGTCGCAGTCGCGCCTGATCGGCCCGAACTGCCCCGGCATCATGACCCCCGACGAATGCAAGATCGGCATCATGCCGGGCAGCATCTTCCGTCGCGGGTCGGTGGGCGTCGTGTCGCGTTCGGGCACCCTGACCTATGAAGCCGTGAAGCAGACCTCGGACGTGGGCCTGGGCCAGTCCAGCGCGGTGGGCATCGGCGGCGATCCGATCAAGGGCATGGAGCATATCGACGTGCTGCAGATGTTCCTGGACGATCCGGAAACGGAATCGATCATCATGATCGGCGAGATCGGCGGTTCCGCCGAGGAAGAGGCCGCCGAGTTCCTGGCCGAGCAGAAGGCCAAGGGCAAGTGGAAGCCCACGGCCGGCTTCATCGCGGGCCGC
The DNA here is from genome assembly GCF_055635455.1 of Paracoccus sp. KKT209. The sequence goes on along the minus strand of NZ_CM145758.1, from coordinate 1,248,368 downwards.
ACCGCGCCTCCGGGCCGCCGCATGGGCCATGCCGGCGCCATCGTGTCGGGCGGCAAGGGCGATGCCGAGTCTAAGATCGAGGCCATGAAGGAGGCCGGCATCGTCGTCGCCGACAGTCCGGCGGGCCTGGGCGAGGCCGTCCTGAAGGCGATCAAGGGCTGATGATTTGACAGTCCGCCCCCCGGACCTAAGTTTGGGGGGCGGGTGGTCGTGAAGGGAAAGATCGTGGAGTTGCAGGGTTCGCACCCGACTGAAGCGCCGAACGGACCGAGGCATTGCAGCTTTGGCCCCATGGCGCCCCTGTCGCTGCTGGCGCTTCTGTCCCTGGCCGGCTGCGGCGAACGCATGACCGGCGACGTCCTGCGCGGTGGCATCCCCGCCCGCACCAACCTGCACCTGGCCAGCGGCCTGCCGCCGGAATCGGTCCGGACCGTGGCGCGCCGCGAGTTCGGCTGGCGGGTCATCTATCAGCCGGCCGCGGCACCGCCCAATGCCGAAAGCCGCGCCGCCGTCGCCCTCTGCGGGCTGGAACGTCGCGCGCCGCTGCGCATTGTCCAGCAGCCCCGCCTCGATCCCACCGCCGATCCCGGCGCCCGCATCTTTGACATCTACTGCGCCTGACCCAATCCCATCCTTGCCCTGAACGGGGACCAGCCATGACCGACCAGCCAAAAAACACCGATTTTCACGATTCCTCGTTCCTCCAGGGCCATAACGCGGCCTATGTCGAGCAGCTTTACGGCCAGTGGGCCAAGGACCCCTCGGCGGTCGACCAGGCCTGGGACGCGTTCTTCCGCGGCCTGGGCGATGATGACGGCACCGCCGTCCGCGAGGCGCAGGGCGCCAGCTGGAAGCGCGCCGACTGGCCGCCGGTCCCCGCCGACGACATGACCGCTGCCCTGACCGGCGAATGGCCGGCCGCGGCCAAGGCCGATGCGGGCGGCGCGATGAAGAAGATCGCCGCCAAGGCCGAGGAGAAGGGCGTCAGCCTGTCGGCGGCGCAGATGCGCCAGGCCGTGCTGGACAGCATCCGGGCGCTGATGCTGATCCGCGCCTTCCGGATCCGGGGCCACCTGCACGCGAACCTGGACCCGCTTGACCTGCGCGACGTGCCCGACCATGGCGAGCTGAAGCCAGAGACCTATGGCTTCGGCCCCGGCGACATGGACCGCCCGATCTTCATCGACAATGTGCTGGGCCTGGAGGTTGCCTCGATCCGCCAGATCTGCGACCTGATGACCCGCACCTATTGCGGCACATTCGCGCTGCAGTACATGCATATCTCGAACCCCGAGGAAGCCGCTTGGCTCAAGGAGCGGATCGAGGGCTATGGCAAGGAGATCGCGTTCACCCGCGAAGGCCGCCGCGCCATCCTGAACAAGCTGGTCGAGGCCGAGGGCTTTGAAAAGTTCCTGCATGTCAAGTACATGGGCACCAAGCGCTTTGGCCTAGACGGCGGCGAGGCGCTGATCCCCGCGATGGAACAGATCATCAAGCGCGGCGGCGCGCTTGGCGTGAAGGAGATCGTGTTCGGCATGCCCCACCGGGGCCGTCTGTCGGTGCTGGCCAACGTGCTCTCCAAGCCCTATCGCGCGATCTTCCACGAATTCCAGGGCGGCAGCTTCAAGCCCGAGGACGTGGACGGATCGGGCGACGTGAAATACCACCTGGGCGCCAGCTCGGACCGTGAATTCGACGGCAACACTGTCCACCTGTCACTGACCGCGAACCCCAGCCACCTGGAGGCCGTGAACCCGGTCGTCCTGGGCAAGGCGCGGGCCAAAAGCGACCAGGCGGGTGACCGCAAGGCGCGCACCTCGGTCCTGCCGATCCTGCTGCATGGCGACGCGGCCTTTGCCGGCCAGGGCGTCGTGGCCGAATGCCTGCAGCTGTCGGGCATCCGCGGCCACCGCACCGGCGGCACGATCCATATCGTCGTGAACAACCAGATCGGCTTTACGACCGCGCCGCATTTCAGCCGCACCTCGCCCTATCCGACCGACATCGCGCTGATGGTCGAGGCGCCGATCTTCCACGTGAACGGCGACGACCCCGAGGCGGTGGTCCATGCCGCGCGCGTGGCCATCGAGTTCCGGCAGAAGTTCAAGAAGGACGTCGTCCTGGACATCATCTGCTATCGCCGCTTCGGTCACAACGAAGGCGACGAGCCGATGTTCACGAACCCGGCGATGTACACCAAGATCAAGCAGCAGAAGACCACGCTGCAGCTCTATACCGAGCGTCTGGTTGCCGACGGGCTGATCCCCGAGGGCGAGATCGAGGACATGAAGGCCTCGTTCCAGGCGCACCTGAACGAAGAGTTCGAGATCGGCAAGAACTACAAGCCCAACAAGGCCGACTGGCTGGACGGCAAGTGGTCGGGCATGAAGCGCGAGGGCAGCGAATATGTCGCCGGCGAGACGGGTATCTCTCCGGAGGTGATGACCCAGGTCGGCCGCGCGCTGAGCACCGCCCCCGAAGGCCTGAACCTGCACAAGACGGTCGGTCGCCTGCTGGAGGCCAAGAAGCAGATGTTCGAAACCGGCGCGGGCTTTGACTGGGCCACGGGCGAGGCCTTGGCCTTTGGTTCGCTGGTGGTCGAGGGTCACGGCGTCCGCCTGGCCGGTCAGGACAGCACGCGGGGCACCTTCAGCCAGCGTCATTCGTCCTTCATCGACCAGAAGACCGAAGAGCGTTACTATCCGCTGAACAACATCACCAAGGACCAGGCGCGATACGAGGTCATCGACAGCATGCTGTCGGAATACGCGGTGCTGGGTTTTGAATACGGCTATTCGTTGGCCGAGCCGAACAGCCTGGTGATGTGGGAGGCTCAGTTCGGCGACTTTGCCAACGGCGCCCAGATCATGTTCGACCAGTTCATCTCCTCGGGCGAGAAGAAATGGTTGCGCATGTCGGGGCTGGTGATGCTGCTGCCGCACGGCTTCGAAGGCCAGGGTCCCGAGCACAGCTCGGCCCGGCTGGAGCGCTTCCTGCAGGGCTGCGCCGAGGACAACTGGATCGTCGCGAACTGCACCACGCCCGCGAACTATTTCCACATCCTGCGCCGGCAGATCCACCGGGGCTTCCGCAAGCCCTTGGTGCTAATGACGCCGAAATCGCTGCTGCGCCACCCGATGGCCGTCAGCAAGGCCGAGGAGTTCCAGACCGGATCGACCTTCCACCGCGTGTTGTGGGACGATGCGCAGCGCGGCAATTCGCCCACCCAGCTGGCGGCGGATGATCAGATCAAGCGTGTCGTCATCTGCTCGGGCAAGGTCTATTACGACCTGCTGAAGGCGCGCGACGAGGCCGGGATCACCGACGTCTATCTGCTGCGCCTGGAACAGTTCTATCCCTTCCCCGCGCAGGCGATGGTCAAGGAACTGGGCCGCTTCAAGCAAGCCGAGATCGTCTGGTGCCAGGAAGAGCCCAAGAACCAGGGCGGTTGGACCTTTGTCGATCCCTATCTGGAATGGGTGCTGGAACGTCTGGGCTCGCGGCACACGCGGGCGCGCTATGTCGGCCGCAATGCCGCCGCCTCGGTCGCCACGGGCTTGGCCTCGCGGCACAAGGCCGAACAAGAGGCGCTGGTCGCCGAAGCCCTGAACCTTGAAGGATGATCCGATGACCACCGAAGTCCGCGTGCCCGCCCTAGGCGAATCCGTCACCGAGGCCACCATCGCCACCTGGTTCAAGAAGCCCGGCGACCGGGTCGAGGTCGACGAGATGCTGTGCGAGCTGGAGACCGACAAGGTCACCGTCGAGGTCCCCAGCCCCTCGGCGGGCGTGCTGGCCGAGATCGTCGCCGCCGAAGGCGAGACGGTCGGCCCAGATGCGCTGCTGGCCCAGATCAGCGAGGGCGGCGCGGCTGCCGCCCCTGCCTCCAAACCTGCCAAGGCCGAAGCAACGGCCGAAAAGACCGAGGAACAGACGAAGATGAGCGGCAATTCCGTGGACGTGATGGTCCCCTCCCTGGGCGAAAGCGTGACCGAGGCGACCGTGGCCACCTGGTTCAAGAAGCCGGGCGATCAGGTCGAGGCGGACGAGATGCTGTGCGAGCTGGAGACCGACAAGGTTTCGGTCGAGGTTCCGGCCCCCGCCGCGGGCGTCCTGGCCGAGATCCTGGCCGAGGAAGGCGCGACCGTGGACGCCAAGGCCCGTTTGGCGATCATCACCGAAGGCGCCTCGGGCACCAAGCCGGGGGCCCAGAAGGCCCAGGAAACCGTGCTGGAGAATGCCGGTCCCGAGGAACCGACCCTGCGCCGCGATGTCGAGGATGCTCCCTCGGCCAAGAAGGCCATGGCCGAGAAGGGCGTCAGCCGCGACCAGGTCCAAGGCTCGGGCCGTGACGGCCGCGTGATGAAGGAAGACGTGGCGAAGGCCGGCCAGGCCCAGGCCCCTGCGCCCGCCGCGAAGGCCCCCGCCGCACCCCGCCCGGCCGAGGATGCCGCGCGCGAGGAGCGGGTCAAGATGACGCGCCTGCGCCAGACCATCGCCCGCCGCCTGAAGGACGCGCAGAACACCGCCGCGATGCTGACGACCTATAACGAGGTCGACATGTCCGCGATCATGGGCTTGCGCAACGAATACAAGGACGCCTTCGAGAAGAAGCACAAGGTCAAGCTGGGCTTCATGTCCTTCTTCGTGAAGGCCTGCTGCCACGCGCTGAAGGAAGTCCCCGAGGTCAATGCCGAGATCGACGGCACCGATGTGGTCTACAAGAACTACGTCAACATGGGTGTCGCGGTCGGCACGCCCTCGGGCCTGGTCGTGCCGGTGGTGCGCGACGCCGACCAGAAGGGTTTCGCCGCGATCGAAAAGGAGATCGGCGAGCTGGGCCTGAAGGGCCGCGACGGCAAGCTGTCCATGGCTGAGATGCAGGGCGGCACCTTCACCATCTCGAACGGCGGGGTCTATGGCTCGCTGATGTCGTCGCCGATCCTGAACCCCCCGCAGTCTGGCATCCTGGGCATGCACAAGATCCAGGACCGTCCGGTCGTGGTGGGCGGCCAGATCGTCATCCGTCCGATGATGTACCTGGCGCTGTCCTATGACCACCGGATCGTCGACGGCAAGGGCGCCGTGACCTTCCTGGTCCGGGTCAAGGAGGCGCTGGAAGACCCGCGCCGCCTGCTGATGGATCTGTGATCCCCTGGCGCCGGGCCCCTGCTAATGGGACCCGGCGCCTTGGCCACTTCCGCTGCCCTTGCGGGGCTTGCAAGGCCCCCGCCCCTTGGGCAAGCTGACCGCGATCAAATCGGAGCGTCCCATGCAGCTGATCACCCGCTATACCATCCAGGACCAGGGCACCTTCCGCGCGGCCTTTGACGCGGATGCCGAGGATCGCGGCCGCAACGGGCTGTCGCTTTTGCAATTGTGGCGCGAGGGCGAGGGGCATGCCTGGGCACTGTTCCAGGTCAGCGACGCCAAGGCGGCGCGGGCCTATCTGGAGGGCGCGGCCAAGGTCTTTGAAAGCCAGGCGGGCGTTTCGGCCAGCCAGCACCATTTCGTGGAAACGGCCTGATCATGACCACCGAATTGACGGCCCTCGCCTTGGCGGGCCTGCTGCAGGGAGGCCAGTTCGTGCTGTTTTCGGTGCTGGCGAACCTGCAGGTCGGGCCGCGCGTGGCAATGGGGCCGCGCGACCATGCCCCTGCCCTGACCGGCCGCGCCGGCCGGGCGCAGCGGGCGCTGAACAACCATTTCGAAGGGCTGATCCTGTTCAGCCTGGCGGTGCTGGTCGTGACGGCCGGGGGCGAGGCCAGCGGATTCACCGGCGCCTGTGCCTGGGCCTATCTTCTGGCGCGTATCCTCTATGTGCCGGCCTATCTGCTGGGCTGGACGCCCTGGCGCTCGGTCATCTGGGGAGTCGGCTTTGCGGCGACCATGGCGATGATCCTGGCAAGCCTGGTCTGAGCCGTTATTCGGCAAACATATCCTGCGGGGGCCCGGCACAGCGATCTGCGGCTGCCCGATCGAAAGAAGGGACGAAACATGTATGATCTGATCGTGATCGGCGCCGGCCCCGGCGGCTATGTCTGCGCCATCCGTGCCGCCCAGCTGGGTCTGAAGGTCGGCTGCGTCGAGGCGCGCGAAACGCTTGGCGGCACCTGCCTGAACGTGGGCTGCATCCCGTCCAAGGCGCTGCTGCACGGCACCCACATGCTGCACGAGGCGCATGAGAACTTTGAGAAGATGGGCCTGATGGGCGCCCATGTCGAGGTCGATTGGGAGAAGATGCAGGGCTACAAGTCCGAGACGGTGACGGGCAACACCAAGGGCATCGAGTTCCTGTTCAAGAAGAACAAGATCGACTGGATCAAGGGCTGGGCCACGATCGAGGCGCCCGGCCGCGTCAAGGTCGGCGATACCGTCCACGAAACGAAGAACATCGTCATCGCCACCGGCTCGGTCCCGCAGGGGCTGCGCGGGGTCGAGGTCGACAACGACGGCGGCGTGATCGTCGATTCCACCGGCGCGCTGGCCCTGCCCAGGATCCCCAAGTCGATGGTCGTGATCGGCGCGGGCGTGATCGGGCTGGAGCTGGGCTCGGTCTATGCGCGCCTTGGCGCCGAGGTGACCGTGGTCGAGTACCTGGACGTCATCACCCCGGGCATCGACGGCGAGGTGCAGAAGCAGTTCCAGAAGATCCTGGCCAAGCAGGGCCTGAAATTCGTGCTGGGCGCCGCGGTGAAGTCGGCCGAACTGCAGGAGGGCGGCGCCAAGGTCACCTATGCGCTGAAGAAGGACGACAGCGAGCAGGCGATCGAGGCCGAGGTCGTGCTGGTTGCCACCGGTCGCCGTCCCCATGTCGAGGGTCTGGGGCTGGAGGCCTTGGGCGTCACGCTGACGGATCGCGGATTTGTGCAGGTCGACGACCACTGGGCCACCAGCGTCCAAGGCGTCTATGCGATCGGCGACGCCGTTCCCGGCCCGATGCTGGCCCACAAGGCCGAGGACGAGGGCATGGCGGTGGCCGAGGTGATCGCCGGCAAGCATGGCCATGTGAACTATGGCGTCATTCCCGGCGTGATCTACACCACTCCCGAAGTGGCCACTGTGGGCCTGACCGAGGAGGCGGCCAGGGAGGCCGGCCACAAGATCAGGATCGGCAAGTTCCCCTTCATGGGCAATGCCCGCGCCAAGGCCCAGTTCCTGGGCGAAGGCTTCGTGAAGCTGATCGCGGATGCGGACACCGACCGCATCCTGGGCTGCCACATCATCGGCCCATCGGCGGGCGACCTGATCCACGAGGTCTGCGTGGCGATGGAGTTCGGCGCCTCGGCCGAGGATCTGGCGCTGACCTGCCACGCCCATCCGACCGTGTCCGAGGCCGTGCGCGAGGCCGCACTGGCCTGTGGCGACGGGGCCATTCATGCCTGACCGGTTTCTGACGGGAATTTTGGGGGGCGCGCCGCTGCGGCGCGCCCCTTTTGACATGGGCACAGCACAGATCGGGCGGCGGGGGCTGATCCTGTCAGCGCTTGCCCTGGCGGCCTGCGGCGGTGGCGACGGCACCGGTGGGCGCGGCGACCGGCTGACAGGTTCGGGTCTCTATCCCAACGAAACGCCCTATCTGCGCCAGCGCATCAACTACTGGTCGCGCCACTATCAGGTGCCGTCTGCGATGGTGCAGCGGATCGTGCTGCGCGAATCCCAGCACCGCCCCGGCGCGCGCAACGGGTCCTATTACGGCCTGATGCAGCTGGCGCCGCAGACCGCCCGGACCATGGGCTATCGCGGTCCCGACGCGGGGCTTCTGGATGCGGACACGAACCTGCGCTATGGCGTGAAATACCTGCGCGGGGCCTGGCTGGTGGCCGAAGGGCATCCCGACAGGACGGTGATGTGGTACAAGCGCGGCTATTACGATGAGGCCAAGCGCAGGGGCCTGCTGAAGAAGACGGGCCTGCGCGGCTGATGCCGAAAAAGGGGCCCTTGGGCCCCTTTGTCATCCGGATCAGCTGCCCGCGATGATGCGCACATAGTTGCGCGTCTCGCGATAGGGCGGGATGCCGCCGTATTTCTGCACCGCGCCCGGACCCGCGTTATAGGCAGCCAGCGCCAGCGTCCAGTTGCCGAACTGGTTGTACATCATCCGCAGATAGCGCGCGCCGCCGTTCAGGTTCTGGACCGGGTCGGCCGGGTTCACGCCCATCTTGGCGGCCGTGCCCGGCATCAGCTGCGCCAGGCCCATCGCCCCCTTGTGCGACCGCGCGTTCGGGTTCCAGCCGGATTCCTGCTGGACCAGGCGCAGGAACAGGTCCTCGGGGATGCCGTGGCGCTGCGCGGCCTGGCGGGCATGGGGCAGGTATTCGCTGCGCCGGCCGGTATAGCGCGGGATGTTGGGCGTGGGATCCAGCGCGATGGCGGTTTCGCGCCCCTCCGGCTGAAGACGCGCCGACCGCTGGTACTGCGTCGACAGGCGCGAATCCATCAGCCGCGTCTGGCGCGCGAACTGCTCGGCCCGTGATTTCGATGAACTTCCCGTCAGGCGCAGCCCCTCGGCCTGGACCGGCATCGCCAGTAGCCCGATCAGTGCCGCGCAGGTTGCCGCTTTCACAGAATGGCTGATCCGCATCTTGTCCGCCCTCGTTCTTGTCAGCTTTGGCTGTCGCCGGTTTTGCAGCGACTATACATAAATCCGCCGCCCCTGCCAGCATGGCGGACCGGCCGCCCGGCCCCTGCCTCCCCGATGCGCGGCTTCCCGCCTTGGGGCCGCCGCCCCGGAACGGCTTGCAGGCGCGGGCCGGGCTGCGTTAGACCGGCGGGAACGAGACATCACCAAGGAACCCCCGTCATGGCAGGCAGCGTCAACAAGGTCATCCTGATCGGCAATCTGGGCCGCGACCCGGAAATCCGCAGCTTCCAGAATGGCGGCAAGGTCGCCAACCTCCGCATCGCGACCTCGGAAACCTGGAAGGACCGCACCACCGGCGAGCGCCGCGAGAAGACCGAGTGGCACACCGTCTCGATCCTGTCCGAAGGCCTGGTCGGCGTGGTCGAGCGTTTCCTGAAAAAGGGCAGCAAGGTCTATATCGAAGGCGCGCTGGAGACCCGCAAGTGGCAGGACCAGTCCGGCCAGGACCGCTATTCGACCGAGATCGTGCTGCGCGGGCTGAACGGCACGCTGCAGATGCTGGATGGCCGCGGCGAGGGCGGCGGCGGCATGGGCGGCGGTGGCAACCAGGGCGGCGGCTATGACGATTACGGCTCGGGCCCGTCGCGGGGCGGGTCCTCGGGCGGCTCCTCCGGCGGCAGCTCGGGCGGGCGCGCGGATTACGACGACGAGATCCCGTTCTGAGCCATCGCAGGCGAATCACCGAAAGGGCGGCCATGGGGCCGCCCTTTTTCATCGGCCACGACCGGTCCAGATACGACGCGATCTTTCGGGGGACCCCGGCCTGGGGCATGCAAGTTGCGCGAACCGGGCCCGCGGCTTTGCGAATGATCCGCGACTTGCATTAACCATTCGGCAGGGCTTTCTGGGTCAATTCCCGCGCGTCCCGGCGGCGCGCAGACGCGACAGGAAGGCTTGCAGATGGCACTGACCCTTACCGATCTGACCGCCCCGCGGGGCTATGAACAACTTGTCCTGGCCGAGGACCCCGATGCGGGGCTGCGCGCCCTGATCTGCCTGCATTCGACCGCCCTCGGCCCCGCTGCGGGCGGGTGCCGGATGTGGCCCTATGCCAGCGACGCCGAGGCGATCGCCGACGTGACGCGGCTGGCGCGCGGCATGACCTACAAGAACGCGATGGCCGACCTGGGCCTGGGTGGCGGCAAGGCCGTGATCATCGGGGATGCGCGCAGCGACAAGACCCCGCGCATGATGCAGGCCTTTGGCCGCGCCGTCGATGCCCTGGGCGGCCGCTACTGGACGGCCGAGGATGTCGGCATCTCGCCCGAGGACATGGCCCATGCCGCGGCCGAGACACGCTTTGCTGTGGGCCTTTCCGACGCCTCGGGCGACCCCTCCCCCTGGACGGCCGAGGGCGTGTTCCGGTGCCTCAAGGTCGGCGCCCGCCATGTGTTCGGCACCGACGACCTGACCGGCCGCCGCGTGCTGGTGCAGGGCCTCGGGCATGTCGGGCGGTCGCTGGCCGAAAAGCTGGCCGCCGCCGGTGCGCGCCTGATGGTGACCGACATCCATGCGGCGGCGCTGGATGACGCGACGGCCCGGCTTGGCGCCACGGTCTGCGATCCGGACCAGGTCTTCGATCAGCAGATGGACATCTTTGCCCCCTGCGCCCTGGGCGGCGTGTTGACCGATACGACCGCGCAGGCGCTGACGGCGCAACTGGTCTGCGGCGCGGCGAACAACCAGCTGGCCAGCGATGGCGTGGCGCAGGGCCTGGCGGAACGCGGCATCACCTACATGCCCGACTATGTCGTCAATGCCGGGGGCATCATCAGCGTCGCCAGCGAGATCCACGGCAAGCCCGACGCCTGGCGGCTGGAGCGGCTGACCGGGATCGCGGGCCGCGTGGACCAGATGCTGACCCTGGCCCGCCAGACGGGGCGGCCGACCTCGGATGTCGCGGATGAGATGGTCCAGACGATGCTGTCGGGGCGCCGCGCCGCCTGAGCCGGCTTTGGCCACAACCATCCCCCTTCACGGGGGATGGCGGGGCTTGGCGCTCGGGAAAGATCAGCGCGCCTCGCGCAGCACCGTTTCCAGCACGTCGGCCGTGGCGGCATCGCTGACAAAGGCCTCGCCGATGCCGCGGGCCAGCACAAAGCGCAGCTGCCCGTCCACCACCTTCTTGTCCTGCCCCATCAGCGCGATCAGCGCCGCGTCGTCCGGCAGGACGCCGGTGATCTCGGACAGCCGCGCCGGCAGCCCCATCTGCCGCAGATGCGCCAGCACCCGGCTCGGCGCCTCCTGCGCACAAAGGCCCATGCGCGCCGACAGATCAAAGGCCAGGGCGCAGCCGATGGCCACCCCCTCGCCATGCAGCAGCCGGTCGGAATAGCCGGTGGCGGCCTCCAGCGCATGCCCGAAGGTATGGCCCAGGTTCAGCAGCGCGCGCTCGCCCTGCTCGGTCTCGTCGCGGGTGACGATGCCCGCCTTCATGGCCACCGAATGCGCGACCGCGTGCTGGCGCAGGGCCTTGTCGTCGCGCAGGCGCGGCCCGTTCTCCTCCAGCCAGGCAAAGAATTCCGCATCCCCCAGCAGACCGTATTTCGCCACCTCGCCATAGCCGGCCAGGAAATCGCGCGGGCTCAGCGTGTCCAGCACGTCGATATCTGCCAGGACCAGCGATGGCTGGTGAAAGGCGCCGACCAGGTTCTTGCCGTGGCCGCTGTTGATCCCAGTCTTGCCGCCGACGCTGCTGTCCACCTGGGCCAGCAGCGTCGTCGGCAGCTGCACGAAGCGGACGCCGCGCCGCAGGATGGCCGCCGCAAATCCGACCAGGTCCCCGATCACGCCGCCGCCCAGCGCCACCACCACATCGCGCCGCTCGACCTTCTGCTCCAGCAGCCATTCGACGCAGGACTGCAGGTGGGGCCAGCTTTTCGTGCCCTCGCCCGAAGGCAGGACCAGCGCCTGGCTGGCGATGCCGGCGGCGGTCAGCGCGGCCCGAAGCGGTTCCAGGTGCAGCCCGGCCACGGTGGCATCGGTGACGATCGCCACCCGCGGCCGCGCCAGCAGCGGCGCGATCTGTTGGCCGGCGTCGGCCAGCAGGCCAGAGCCGATGCGGACATCATAGGCGCGGTCGCCCAGGGGGACATGGACGGTGACGGGGTCGAGCATGGTGGATCAGCCTTCGATCAGATGGGGGTCGGCCGCGCGCAGCGCCGCGATCAGCCGTTCGGTCGAGGTGTCGATGCTGTCCCCCGCGCGCGAGACGAATTCCAGCTCGGCCTGGGCATAGACCGGGCTGCGTTCGGCCAGCAGGCGCAGCAGCGTGCCCTTGGGGTCGGCGGTCTGCAGCAGCGGCCGGGTGGGGCGCTGGCGCACGCGCTGCCACAGCGTCTCGGGGTCGCAGTTCAGCCAGACCGACATGCCCGATGCCGCGATCAGCGCCCGGTTGCCGGCCTGCATCCAGGCCCCGCCCCCGGTCGAGACGACCGAGGGCCGCCCCGCCAGCAGCCGCGCCAGCACCTGCGCCTCGCGGGCGCGAAAGAAGGCCTCGCCGTCGCGGGCAAAGATCTCGGTGATGGTCATCGCGGCGGCCGCCTCGATCTCGGCGTCGGAATCGGTGAAGGGCACGCGCAGCCGCCGGGCAAGCTCGGTTCCCAGGGCGGTCTTGCCGGCCCCCATCATTCCGATCAGCACGATATGGCGCGTCAACCGCTTGGTCATTCCCTGCCCCCGACAATCGGCTGACTGAATGACGTGATCTTTCGGAAATTGCCATATATATTCGGGACGAGCCGGCATCAGACCGGCCGACAACAATGAAAAAGCGGTCGAGCAAAGGCGAATTCGATGCGGATGTTGAAGCTACTGGTTGTGCTGATTCTGGCGGCGCTGATCGGCCTGGCGGGTTATGCCTATTTCGGCGACCTGACCCCCACCCGCACCGAGGTGCGCCGCCCGCTGGACCCGGCTGCCGCACCCGCCGCAACGCCCGCCCCTGCCCCTGCCACCGACGCCGAGCCGGCCAGTGACTGATCGCCCCGCTACTCCCCGTGGCGTCCTGCCCGCCCTGACGCTGGCGGGCCTTCTGGCCCTGCTGCCCGTGCAGGCGCCCGCGCAGCAGCAGCCGCTGTCGGCCAGCGACTGGCTGTCGGGCAGCGTGCAGGGGCCGCCGCGCGAATCCTCCGCCTGGCGGCCGTCGGACCGGCGGCCGCCGGGTCCGCGCGCCTCGCGTCCCAAGCCTGTGGCCGAAAGCGGCGAGGTGGGGCGCGTCCAGGTTACCCGGCTGGACCGGGGCGACCCGGATCATACCGGCACGATCAGTCCGCGCCGCGCGGGACTGCCCGCCGATCTGTGGGCGGGCAGCGATTCCGGCACCCTGGCGCAGATGGTGCTGGCGACGCCCGCGCGCCTGCAGGCCATGCAGGGGCTAATGAAGCGGCTGCTGACGGCGCAGCTGGTGCCCCCGCAGGATGGCGACACACCCGCGGGCCGCAGGGGAGAGCTGTTCCTGGCCCGCGCCGACCGGCTGCTGGACATGGGTGCGCTGGACGATGCGCAAGCCCTGCTGGTGGCCGCCGGCCCGGGCGATCCCGAGATCTTTCGCCGGATGTTCGACATCGCGCTGCTGGAGGGGGACGAGGGCCGCGCCTGCGACATCATGAACGGCACCCCCGGCATCGCCCCCAGCTTTGCGGCGCGCATCTTCTGCCTGGCGCAGACCGGGGACTGGGCCGCAGCCGCCATCAGCCTGCACGGCGCCGAGGCGCTTGGCCTGGTCGATGAGCGCCACGCAATCATGCTGACGCATTTCCTGGACGATGCCTTTGTGGACAGCAGCGATCTGCTGGAACCGGCCGAACGCATGACGCCGCTGGAATTCCGCATCCACGAGGCGATCGGCCAGCCGCTGCCGACCATCCCGCTGCCGGTGGCCTTCGCACAGTCGGACCTGCGGCTGAACAGCGGCTTCAAGGCGCGGGTCGAGGCGGCCGAACGCTTGGCCCGGACCGGTGCCCTGCCCGCGGCACAGCTGCGCCAGATCTATGCCGAACAGCGGCCCGCCGCCTCGGGCGGGGTCTGGGAACGCGCGGCCGTCATGCGCACGCTGGAGGCGGCGCTGGCCAGTGGCGACGTCAGCCAGGCCCTGCCCCGCGCCTTTGAAGAATTACGCGCCGCCGGGATGGCCGACCTGCTGGCGGCAATGGTGGCGGCCGACCTGCCGCCCGGCAGCGACGATCAGCGGACGGCCCAGATCACCGACCTGCTGCGGGCCTGGCAGGGACTGCCGGAGGCCACCCCGCCCGAACCCGACCCGAACCTGGAGGCGCCCCAGCCCGAAGCGCCGCAGACGCAGCGGGGCGAGGCGCTGCTGACGGCGATGTCCGATATCGATGCCGCGCTGGAGGGCGACCTGGCCCGCGCCGGACGCGGCATCGCCATGCTGCGCGCCTTGGGCCTGACCGAGGATGCCGACCGGGCCGAGGCGCAGATCACGCTGCTGCCGCAGATGACGGAAACGCCATGAGCGAGGCCGCAGACCACCAGAAGATCTCGGCCTTTCTGGATGCGCAGGCCGCGGAGGCGGGGGCCGCGCGCAACACGCTGCTGGCCTATGGCCGCGACCTGCGCGACCTGTCTGACTGGCTGTCGGGGCGGGGTCTGGCGCTGGCCGGGCTGACCCGCGACCAGGTCGAGGATTACCTGTCCCATTGCGACGCGCAGGGCCTGTCGCGCGCCACCCGCGCGCGCCGGCTGTCGGCCATCCGCCAGTTCACCCGCTTTGCGCTGGAGGAAGGCTGGCGCGAGGACGATCCGGCGATCCGCATCTCGGGGCCGGGCCGGGCCAAGCGCCTGCCCAAGACGCTGAGCCGGGACGAGGTCGACGCCCTGCTGGCCGCGGCCCCCCGCGTCGGCCGCCGCCCCGAGGATCGGGCGCGCAACCTGTGCCTGATGGAGATGCTCTATGCCACCGGGATGCGGGTCAGCGAACTGGTGACGCTGCCCGTCGCGGGTTGCCGGGGCGATCCGGCAGTGCTGGTCGTGAAGGGGAAGGGCAGCAAGGACCGGCTGGTGCCGCTTGGCGCGCCTGCCCGCGCGGCGCTGCGCGACTGGCTGGCGCTGCGCGATGCGGCGCCGCAGGGCAGCCCGCTGCACCGGCTGCTGGCGGCGCGCGGCGCGCGCTGGCTGTTCCCGGCCCCCGGCGCGGCCGGCCACCTGCCGCGGCAGAGCATGTCGCGCCTGCTGCACCAGTTTTCCGTCGAGGCGGGGCTGGACCCCGCCCGCGTCACCCCCCATGTCATCCGGCACGCGTTTGCGACCCACCTGCTGGAGGGCGGCGCCGACCTGCGCACCATCCAGATGCTGCTGGGCCATGCCGACCTGGGCACGACCGAGATCTATACCCATGTGATGGACCACCGCATGCGCGACCTGGTCCTGAACCATCATCCGCTGGCGCGCGTTGCCGATGACGGCGCGACCCAGCCCGACCCCCAAACCTGAACCGGACCCAATGGACGACCCTTCCAGTACCTTCGATGCCGCGATGTGGATCACCGGCGCGGCCATCGTTCTTCTGCTTGCGATGTCTGCCTTTTTCTCCGGCTCGGAGACCGCGCTGACCGCGGCCAGCCGTGCCAAGCTGCGCTCGCGCGCCGACAAGGGCGACAGCGGCGCCGAGACCGCGCTGCTGGTCACCTCGGACAGCGAGCGTCTGATCGGCGCCATCCTTCTGGGCAACAATGTCGTCAACATCCTGTCGGCCAGCCTGGCCACCGCGCTCTTCACCCGCCTGATCGGCGGGAGCGGCGTGGCCATCGCCACGCTGGTGATGACCGTCCTGGTCCTGATCTTTTCCGAGGTCATGCCCAAGACCTATGCGATCTCGGCGCCCGAAAAGGTCGCCAGCATGGTCGCCCGCCCGATCCGCCTGCTGACCATCGTCCTGGCGCCCGTCGTCACGGTGGTCCGCATGATCGTGCGCGGCATCCTGTCGATCTTCGGGCTGAAGACCGATCCCGGCTCGCACATGTTCTCGGTCGAGGAAGAGATCGCGGGCGCCCTTTCAATCGGCCATGCGGCGGGGTCGGTGCTGAAGGAGGATCGCGACCGCCTGCTGGGCGCGCTGGACCTGGGCAACCGCACCGTCGAGGAGATCATGCGCCACCG
The DNA here is from genome assembly GCF_055635455.1 of Paracoccus sp. KKT209. The sequence goes on along the minus strand of NZ_CM145758.1, from coordinate 1,232,608 downwards.
CAGCGAGATCCAGATGATCGACGCCGACCTGCCCCCGGAAAAGATCCTGGAAACCGTGCTGGCCAGCCCCCATACCCGCCTGCCCGTCTATCGCCAGGAGCGCGAGAACATCGTGGGCGTCGTCCATGCGAAGGACCTGCTGCGCGCTGTAAACCGTGCCGTGCGCGATGCGGGCGATCCCTCCGCGGCCCGGCGGTTCGACATCATGGCGGTGGTCATGCCGCCCTATTTCGTCCCCGAGACCAGTGCGCTGGACGAACAGATGCGCGAGTTCCTGAAAAGGCGCACCCATTTCGCACTGGTCGTGGACGAATACGGATCCTTGCGCGGGTTGATCACGCTGGAGGACATCCTCGAGGAGATCGTGGGCGAGATTGCGGACGAACACGACACCGAGGCGGACCAGACCCTGCGTCCGAACCCCCAGGGCGACTATCTGGTTGAAGGGGGCATGACCATCCGCGACCTGAACCGACAGCTGGACTGGACCCTGCCGGATGACGAGGCCAACACCGTTGCGGGCCTGGTGATCCACATGGCGCAGTCGATCCCGGAACAGGGCCAGGTGTTCAGTTTCCACGGCTATCGGTTCGAAGTCGTCACCCGGCGGGAAAATCGTATCACACGGCTGCGAATCCGGCCGATCCTGCCCCTGAAAGGTGACGAGGCTTAGCCCTTTGCGGGGGTCGCGCGGCTTGCAACCGGACGGCCCAACCCCTAACAGAACGGCATCAACCTTTGCCGCAAGGGATCGTCATGGACATCGCAGCCCGCCGCACCGCCAACCCCGACCACTGGAACCTGGCCAGCGCAATCCGCGTGCTGTCCATGGACGCGGTCGAGGCCGCCAATTCCGGCCATCCCGGCATGCCGATGGGCATGGCGGACGTGGCGACCGTGCTGTTCCGCAACCACCTGAAGTTCGACGCCTCGGCCCCGAACTGGTTCGACCGCGACCGTTTCGTTCTGTCGGCGGGCCATGGCTCGATGCTGATCTATTCGCTGCTGCATCTGACCGGCTATGAGCAGATGACGCTGGACCAGGTGCGCAACTTCCGCCAGCTGGGCGCGATCACCGCGGGCCACCCCGAATACGGCCATGTCGAAGGCGTGGAAACCACCACCGGCCCCCTGGGCCAGGGCATCGCCACCGCGGTCGGCATGGCCATCGCCGAAGAGGCGCTGCGGGCGGAATATGGCGCCGGACTTTGCGACCATCGCACCTGGGTCATCGCCGGCGACGGCTGCCTGATGGAGGGGATCAGCCACGAGGCCATCGCCCTGGCCGGCCACCAGCAGCTGAGCCGCCTGATCGTGCTGTGGGACAACAACGACATCACCATCGACGGCCGCGTCAGCCTGTCCGACAGGACCGACCAGCATGCCCGCTTTGCCGCCGCCGGCTGGCGCGTGCTGTCCTGCGACGGCCATGACGCCGCCGACATCGACCGCGCCCTGTCCGAGGCCGCGCAGGACGACGGCCGCCCGACGCTGGTCGACTGCAAGACGATCATCGGCTTTGGCTCTCCCAATCGCGCCGACAGCAGCAAGGCGCATGGCTCTCCCCTGGGACGGGACGAGATCGCGGCCACCCGCGAGGCCTATGGCTGGAGCCACGAGCCCTTCGTGATCCCCGACCAGATCCTGGCGGACTGGCGCAAGATCGGCCAGCGCGGCGCCGAGGCCCGCGCCGCCTGGAACGAGCGCGTGGACGCGCTGTCCTCCGATCACCGCGACGATTTCGCCCGCCGCATCGGCAACGAGGTCAACCCGGTGCTGGAAACCGTCATCCGCGACTTCAAGGGCAAGACCCTGCAGGACAAGCCCAAGGTCGCGACCCGCAAGGCCAGCGAGAACGTGCTAGAGGCCCTGAACGCCAAGATGGCCGAAACCTTCGGCGGCTCGGCCGACCTGACCGGGTCGAACAACACCAAGACCAGCGGCCACGGCGTCTTCAGCCCCGACAACCGCGCCGGCCGCTATCTGCATTACGGCATCCGCGAACATGGCATGGCGGCCGCGATGAACGGGATCTGGCTGCATGGCGGCTTCCGCCCCTATGGCGGCACCTTCCTGACCTTCACCGACTATGCGCGCGGCGCCATGCGCCTGTCGTCGCTGATGGGCCTGCCCGTGGTCTATGTCATGACCCATGACAGCATCGGCCTGGGCGAGGACGGCCCGACCCACCAGCCGGTCGAGCATCTGGCCATCTGCCGCGCCACGCCGAACACGCTGGTGCTGCGCCCCTGCGACCAGATCGAGACCGCCGAGGCCTGGGAGATCGCCCTGTCGCAGGACACGACCCCCTCGGTCCTGGCCCTGTCGCGCCAGAACCTGCCGACCCTGCGCCAGGACGGCGGCGAGAACCTGACCGCCAAGGGCGCCTATGTCCTGCGCGAGGCGACCGCCGCGCCCAAGGTCGTGCTGATGGCGACCGGATCCGAAGTCGAGATCGCCGTCGCGGCCCGCGATGCGCTGGAGGCCGAGGGCATCGCCACGCGCGTCGTCTCGGTTCCCTCGATGGAGCTTTTCCGCGAACAGCCGGCCGCCTATCGGGCCGAGGTCCTGCCCGCCGGCACCGTCCGCATCGCGATCGAAGCGGCCGTCCGCCAGCCCTGGGACTGGCTGCTGCTGGGCGAACGTGGCCAGGAGGACAGGTCCGCCTTCATCGGCATGGAGGGCTTTGGCGCCTCTGGCCCGGCGCCCGAGCTCTACAAGGCCTTCGGCATCACGGCCGAGGCCGCGGTCGAGCGGGCCAAGGCGCTTTTGTGAGCCAAGGCCTGGCCTTGGGCGGGGTGTTCCGGGTGACAGGGCATGACGCCCATGCGGCCACCCGGAGGCATCCCGCCTGATGCGGGCCCTGGCACGCAGCTTTGCGATGGGCCGGCGCGGTTTTCTGCGCCGCCCCGGCACCGACCAGGCACGCGGCATCGCGCTGCTGCTGGCGGCAATCCTGGGCTTCACGCTGATGGACGCGACCGCCAAGCACCTGACCCAGACCTATCACCCCGTCCAGGTCATCTGGGTGCGGTTCGTGGGCAACCTGCTGATCTTTGCGCTGATCTTCCGCCAGGCGCTGCCGCCCCTGCTGCGCACGCGGCATCCCGCCGCGCAATTCGCGCGCTCGCTGATGCAGCTGGGCTCGGTCGGGCTGTTCTTCACCTCGCTGCAGTTCATCGGCCTGGCCGAGGCCACCGCGATCATGGACCTGAACCCGGTCCTGATCACGCTTGGCGCGGCGCTGTTCCTGGGGGAACGGATCGGCCCCCGGCGCATCGCGGGCATCGCCGCGGCGCTGGTCGGCGCCCTGCTGATCATCCGGCCGGGTCTGGGCGTCTTTCAGCCGGCGGCCCTGCTGCCGCTGGCCGGGGCCTTCACCTTTGCCGCGGGCGCGCTGCTGACCCGCATGGTGCGGGGCGATTCCGTGGCAACGTCCGTCCTGTGGTCGGCGATCGTGGGCAGCATCGCCTCCAGCCTGCTGGTCCCGTTCTTCTGGCAACCGATGGCGGGGGCGGACCTCTGGGCCTTTGCGCTGCTGGCCGCCTTCGGCACCGTCAGCCAGTACCTGCTGGTGCAGGCCTTCAGCGCCGCCGAGGCCGGGGCACTGGCGCCCTTCGGCTATACGGGGCTGATCTGGGCCGGGCTCTGGGGCTGGCTGTTCTTTGGCCAGCTGCCCGATCTCTGGACCATCGGAGGGGCAACCCTTATCGTCGCCGCAGGCCTTTACGTCTGGTCGCGCGAGGCCCGCGCGGCAAAAGGGGACCCATGCGCGACGACCGACCCACGCTGACCGACCGGCTGGCCAACGGCGCCTTCGTCGTCGTCATGGGCGCGGCACGGCTGCTGCCCTATCGGCAGCGCATCCCGGCGATGGGCTGGCTGTTTTCGCAGGTGATCGCACCCTTGGCAGGGTGGCGGGGCCGCATCCGGGACAACCTGTCCCTGGCGCGCCCGGACCTCTCTCCGCCCGAGATCGAGACGCTGGTCCGGGCCGTGCCCGACAATGCCGGACGATCCCTGGCCGAGATCTATGCGGGCGAGGAGTTCACCCGCCGCATCCATGCCTCCGATCCCCTGGAAGGCCCCGGCCTGCCGGCACTGGAGGCCGCCTTCGACAGCGGCCGCCCCGTGATCCTGGCCTGCGCGCATTTCGGCAATTACGACGCCATGCGCGCGGCGCTGACGGGGCGCGGCTGGCCGGTGGGGGCGCTGTACCGCCCGATGAACAACGAAGCCTTCAACCGCCATTACGTGCCCGCCATCACGGCCATCGCCGAGCCGCTGTTCCCGCGCGGCCGGTCTGGCCTGGCGGCGATGCTGCGGTTCCTGAAGGGGGGCGGCTGGCTGGCCCTGGGCTTTGACCAGCATGACCGCGAAGGGGCCGAGCTGCGGTTCTTTGACCTGCCCACCAAGACGGTCCTGACGCCGGCCGAACTGGCGCGGCGCTATGATGCGCTGCTGGTGCCGATCGCGGGGATCCGCTGTGATGACGGGCTGAGCTTTCGGGTGCATGTCGGGGCGCCCGTCGCGGCCGATACGCCGCGCGCCATGATGCAGGCGCTGAACGACGACCTGGAGATGCTGGTCAGGCGTCACATGGACCAGTGGTTCTGGATCCACCGGCGCTGGAAATAGCCGCGGCCCGGATCGCTCCGGGCCGCCAAACGGTCAGATCGCGGCAGCGGAGCGCTGCGGCGCGGTGCTTTCGCGGCGGGCACGCAGTTCCTCGGCCACCAGGAAGGCCAGTTCCAGCGACTGGCTGGCGTTCAGGCGCGGATCGCAGGCGGTGTGGTAGCGGTCCGACAGATCCTCGTCCGTTACGGCCCGCACGCCGCCGGTGCATTCGGTGACGTCCTGGCCGGTCATCTCGAAATGGACGCCGCCCGGAATGGTGCCTTCGGCCGAGTGGACGCCAAAGAACTCGCGCACCTCGCGCAGGATCGAATCGAAGGCCCGGGTTTTGTAGCCGGTCGAGGATTTGATGACGTTGCCGTGCATCGGGTCGCAGGACCAGACGACATTGGCGCCCTCTTCCTGGACCGCCTTGACCAGGCGCGGCAGGTGATCGCCCACCTTGCCGGCGCCAAAGCGCGCGATCAGGGTCAGCCGGCCGGCCTCGTTCTCCGGGTTCAGCTTGGCCATCAGCACCTTGAGGTCTTCGGCCGTGGTGGTCGGGCCGCATTTCAGTCCGATCGGGTTCTGGACGCCGCGGCAGAATTCGACATGCGCGCCGTCGGGCTGACGGGTGCGGTCGCCGATCCAGATCATGTGGCCCGAGCCCGCGACAGGCAGGCCGGTGGTCGAATCGATCCGCGCCAGCGCCTCTTCGTATTCCAGCAGCAGCGCCTCGTGGCTGGTGTAGAAGTCGACCTTGGACAGCTGATGCGCCGTGTCGGAATTCACGCCCGCCGCCTGCATGAAGGCCAGCGCGTCGCTGATGCGGTCCGCGATGTCGCGATACTTGGCCGCCTCGGGGCCGCCCACGAAATCGGCGATCCAGCTCTGGACGCGGTGCATGTCGGCGAAACCGCCGGTCGAGAAGGCGCGCAGCAGGTTCAGCGAGGCCGCAGCCTGGGTATAGGCGGCCAGCATCCGCTGCGGATCGGGAATGCGCGAGGCGGCGGTGAAGTCAAAGCCGTTGATGATGTCGCCGCGATAGCTGGGCAGTTCGACCCCGCCGATCACCTCGGTCGGTGCGCTGCGCGGCTTGGCGAACTGGCCGGCCATGCGGCCGACCTTGATCACCGGCATCTGCGCGCCCCAGGTCAGCACGACCGCCATCTGCAGCACCACCTTGAAGGTGTCGCGCAGGTTGTCGGCGCTGAATTCGCTGAAGCTTTCGGCGCAGTCGCCGCCCTGCAGCAGGAAGCCCCGCCCGGACGCCACATCGGCCAGCTGCGCCTTCAGGCGCCGCGCCTCGCCGGCAAAGACCAGGGGCGGATAGCGGCGCAGCTGCGCCTCGGCCGCCTGCAGGGCCGCAGGGTCCGTATAGTCAGGCATCTGGACGCGGGGATAGGCCCGCCAGCCAGCCTTGTCCCAGCTTTGGGTGGCGGCGGTCTTGCGGTTATCCTGCGACATGTCCTGCGCTCCTTGGAAAATGGTCGCGCCGGTATAGTCGCGAACGGCGCGCAGGGAAAGAGTTTGCTGCGGTCCTCCGCCTGCATTGATTTTAGGCAATGCAGCCCCTCTTGCCGTTGCGTCAAAACCCTGTTTGGGTAAATGACGGGACCGCATCAAAGACAGCCTCATGCCATCTGAAAAACCGCGCCGCTTCACGTTCCTGCTGCTGGACCGTTTCACCATGCTGCCGTTCACGGCGGCCCTGGAACCATTGCGTCTGGCGAACCGGGCGTCGGGGCATGTCCTGTTCGATTGGCGGCTTGTCGGACCGCGTGGCGACATGGCGGTCTGTTCCAACGGGGCGCGGGTCATGCTTGACGGCGGCCTGGACCCCGACGCGCCGCCGCCGGGCCGGGACGAGGTCGTGATCGTCTGCGGCGGGACCGAGATCGCGCGCGAGGCGACGCGCCCCGTGCTGGCCTGGCTGCGCCGTCAGGCGCGCGGCGGGGCGGCGATGGGCGCGGTCTGCACCGGGGCCTGGGTTCTGGCCGAGGCCGGGCTGCTGGACGGGCGCAAGGCGACGATCCACTGGGAGAACCACGACGGCTTCGCCGAGGCCTTTCCGCAGGTCGATCTTTACCGTTCGGTCTTCGTGCATGACAGCAGCCGACTGACGGCCGCCGGCGGGACCAGCTCCATCGACCTGATGCTGCACATGATCGCCGAGGCGCATGGCGACGCCCTGGCCGCGGACGTGGCCGACCAGATGCTGCACACTGCCATCCGCACCGACCAGGACCGCCAGCGACTGTCGATCCCGACCCGCATCGGGGTGCGCCATCCGCGCCTGGCCGCGGTCATCGCCCGGATGGAGGCGAACCTGGAGGATCCGGTCAGTCCCGCCCAGCTGGCCGCCGATGCGGGCATGTCCACACGCCAGTTGGAGCGCCTGTTCCGCCGCTATCTGAACCGCAGCCCCAAGCGCTATTACATGGAAACCCGGCTGGCGCGGGCGCGCAACCTGCTGATGCAGACCGAGATGTCGATCATCGAGATCGCGCTGGCCTCGGGCTTTTCCAGTCCGTCGCATTTTTCAAAATGCTATCGGGCGCAATATGGCAGCACCCCTTATCGCGAAAGGGGCACCTCGGCTTCGGCCATGACGGCGGGTTAGGCCGGCGTCAGAGACCCACCAGCGCACGGGCGAATTCGTCGGCGTCAAAGGCGTCCAGGTCGTCGATCTGCTCGCCCACGCCGATGGCATGGATCGGCAGGCCAAAGCGGTCGGCCAGCGCCACCAGCACGCCACCGCGTGCCGTGCCGTCCAGCTTGGTCATCACCAAGCCCGACACATCGGCCAGCTTGCGGAAGGTTTCGACCTGGTTCAGCGCGTTCTGGCCGGTGGTCGCGTCCAGCACCAGCAGCGTGTTGTGCGGGGCCTCCGGGTCCTTCTTGCGGATCACGCGGACGATCTTGGCCAGTTCCTCCATCAGGTCCTGGCGGTTCTGCAACCGTCCGGCCGTGTCGATCATCAGCAGGTCGGCGCCCTCGGCCTCGGCCCGGACCATCGCGTCCCAAGCCAGGCTGGCGGGGTCGCTGCCCTGCGGGGCGACCATCACCGGCACGCCGGCCCGCTGTCCCCAGACCTGCAGCTGTTCGACGGCCGCCGCGCGGAAGGTGTCGCCCGCGGCGATGACGACCGATTTGCCAGCGGCGCGGAACTGGCTGGCCAGCTTGCCGATGGTGGTGGTCTTGCCGGCGCCGTTCACGCCGACGACCAGCACCACCTGGGGCTTTTTCGGATAGATGGGCATCGGCCGCGCGACAGGCGCCATGATGCGCCCGATTTCCCCGGCCAACAGTTCCTTGAGCTCGGTGGCCGACACGCGGCGTCCCATCCGGCCTTCGGCGATGTTGGCGGTGACGCGCAGCGCGGTGTCGACGCCCAGATCGGCCTGGACCAGCATATCCTCCAGGTCCTCCAGCATGTCGTCGTCCAGTGCGCGGCGCGGCTCCTCGGGCTTGGCCTCGCCCCGGCCGAACAGGCGCCCGACAAAACCGGGCTGGACCGGCTGCGGATGGGGGGTGGCAAGGGGCGCGGGCAATTCGGTCGCGGGGCGCAGCGGCTCCTCCGCGGCGGCGGGCGCGTCGCCCACGATCTCGTCCAGGCCAGAGCCGATCTTGGATGAAGACCGTGTCAGCCGCTCGCGCAGTTTCGAGAAGAATGCCATGATCAGACCTTTCCGTGCTGGCGCGACCCTAACCGCTCACGCCGGCAAGGAAAAGCCGCGCGGCCCCTGATCCGAACCAAATCTAGGGGCCGCGTGGCGCCGGTCAGGCGCGCATCGCGCGGATCAGCCCCGCCAGCCGCTCGGTCGAGGCGTCATGGCCCGGGGCCTCCTGGCCCTTCAGCAGCGGCTCGACCTTCAGGGCCAGTTCCTTGCCCAGCTCCACGCCCCATTGATCAAAGCTGTTGATCCCCAGGATCACCCCTTCGACAAAGACCCGGTGCTCATAAAGCGCCACGATCTGCCCCAGCACGAAGGGCGTCAGCTGTGCCGCCAGCAGCGTCGTCGAGGGGCGGTTCCCCGGAAAGACGCGGTGGCGGGCCTGACGCTCCAGCTCGGCGCCGTCCAGCCCCTTGGCCCGCATCAGGTCGCGCGCCTCGTCCAGGCTGCGGCCGCGCATCAGCGCCTCGGACTGCGCCAGGCAGTTCGCGGCCAGCAGGATGTGGTGATGCGCCAGGTCGGGTTCGTGCCCCTCGGCGGCCAGGATGAACTCGCAGGGAACCGGCGTCGTGCCTTGGTGGATCAGCTGATAAAAGGCATGCTGGCCGTTGGTGCCGGGTTCACCCCAGACGACCGGCCCCGACACGACGGCCAGGTCGCTGCCGTTCATCGCCACGCGCTTGCCGTTCGATTCCATCTCCAGCTGCTGCAGATAGGCCGGCAGGCGCAGCAGGCGGTTGTCATAGGGCAGCACCGCGCGGGTCGGATAGCCGCAGACCTGGTGGTGCCAGATGCCCACCAGCGCCAGCAGCACGGGCAGGTTCGCTTCCAGCGGCGCGCCGCGGAAATGCGTGTCCATCGCCGCGCCGCCGCCCAGGAAGGCATCGAAATCCTCGGGGCCGACTGCCAGCATCAGCGACAGCCCGATCGGGCCCCAGACCGAATAGCGCCCGCCGACCCAATCCTCGAAGCCGAAGACGCGCGAGGCGTCGATGCCGAAGGCCGCCGTCTTGTCCACGGCCGAGGACAGCGCCACGAATTGCGCCGCAGGGTCGGTCACCTTGCCGCCCATCCAGTCGCGGGCGGTCCGGGCGTTGGTCATGGTCTCGATCGTGGTGAAGGTCTTGGAGGCGACGATGACCAGCGTGGTCGCCGGGTCCAGGTCCTTCAGCGTATCCGTGATGTCGGCCCCGTCCACGTTGCTGACGAAATGCGCGCGCGGCCCGTCGTGATAGGGCGCCAGCGCCAGCACCGCCATATAGGGTCCCAAGTCCGAGCCGCCGATGCCGATATTGACGATATCGGTGATCTTGCCGCCCTGCCCCGCAAAGCGGCCGTCGCGGACCTGCCGCGCGAAATCGGCCATGCGGTCATGCGTCTCGCGAACCGCCGGCATGATGTCGCGACCGTCCAGCACCACGCTGCCCGACAGGTTGCGCAGCGCCGTGTGCAGGACCGCGCGGCCCTCGGTCTCGTTGATGCGCTGGCCCTGGAACATCGCTTCGCGCCGCGCCTCGACGCCCGCGTCGCGCGCCAGGTCCAGCAGCATGTCGCGCGCCTGGGCGTCGATCATGGTCTTGGACCAGTCAAGGACCAAGCCGTCCGCGCTGGTCGAAAAGGCGGTCGCGCGGGCAGGATCGGCGTCAAACAGCGCCTCGATGCGGTTGTCGCCCTGCCGGCTACGCAGGGATTTCAGGCGGTTCCAGATGTCGGACATTCAGGTCGGTTCCTTATTCTGCCCAATGGACGGTGGCGGCATCAAGAAAGGCGCGGATCGGCGCCTCCATCGGGTCGGCCTTCTGCGCGCGGGCCAGGGCCTCGCGCTTTTCGGGGCCCATGATCAGCACGTGGATGTTCAGCGCATCCGCCAGCACCGGACGGGTCAGGGTGATGCGCGGCTCTTCTGCGCCCTCGGCCCGGATCGCCATGACGGTGTGCGCATCGGCGGCCATCGCGGCCTCCAGGTGATCGGCACCGGGAAAGAGGCTGGCCGTGTGCATGTCATTGCCCATCCCGAGCAGCACCACCGTCAGCGGCAGATGCGGCGCCAGGCGCGCCGACAGCCCCTCCGTCGCCATGTCCGGCGAGGCATCGCCGGTATAAAGGTCGATGTACTCGGCCGCCGCCGCCTTGTCCTTCAGCAGGTGGCGGCGCAGAAGGCGAGAGTTCGACCGCTTGTGATCGCCCTCGACCCAGCGTTCATCGCCCAGCACCACCGTGACCCGGCCCCAGTCCAGGTCCGCCCCGCTGAGGGTTTCGAAGACCGGCGCCGGAGAGGTGCCGCCCGGCACGCACAGGGTCGCGCGGTCGTTGCTGCGCAGGTGCTGCGCCAGTTGCGAGGCGATGCGGTCGGCCAGCGACAGGGCCAGCATCTCGCGGTCCGGGTATTCCATCAGTTCCAAGGTCATCCCCTGATCTCCCTCCACCGACGGTTGTCGCGGTGCATCAGGCGCAACGCCTCTTCGGGGCCCGAGGATCCTGGGTCATAGGGTTCGGGACGGCGCTTGCTGTCCTCCCAGGCATTGATGATCGGGTCGGTCCAGGCCCAGGCCGCCTCGACCTCGTCCCCGCGCATGAACAGGGTCTGGTTGCCGCGGATCACGTCCATGATCAGCCGTTCATAGGCATCGGGCATGTCGGCCCCGTCAGAGCCGAGGGCATCGGCAAAGGACATGTCCAGCGGCACCTGCACCAGGCGCATGCCGCCGGGACCCGGTTCCTTGATCATGACCTTCAGGTTCATGCCCTCGTTCGGCTGCAGGCGGATGACCAGTTCGTTCGCCTTGGGCGTGCCACTGTCGTCAAAGATGGAATGCGGCGGTTCCTTGAAGGTGATCGCGATCTCCGACGTGCGCGCGCGCAGTTTTTTCCCCGTGCGCAGGTAGAAGGGCGTCCCCTGCCAGCGCCAGTTCGAGATGCGCACCTTCATCGCGACATAGCTTTCGGTGCGCGAATCGCGGTCCTCGGCATCGGCCAGGTAGTCGGCCCCCTCGCCCTGGTACTGGCCGCGCACGATGTCGGCGGGTTCGACCCGTTCCAGCGCCCGGATCACCTTCAGCTTTTCGTCGCGCACCGCGTCGGGATCAAAGTGATAGGGCGGCTCCATCGCGATCAGGCACAGAAGCTGCATCATGTGGTTCTGGATCATGTCCCGGATCGCGCCGGACTTGTCGTAATAGCTGCCGCGCCCCGCCACGCCCACGGTTTCGGCCACGGTGATCTGGACGTGGTCGATATACTGGGCGTTCCACAGCGGCTCGAACAGCACATTGGCGAAACGGACGGCCATCAGGTTCTGGACGGTTTCCTTGCCCAGGTAATGGTCGATCCGGTAGATCTGGTGCTCGTCGAAATGCTGCGCCAGCGTCGCGTTCAGGGCGCGGGCACTGGCCAGATCGCGGCCAAAGGGCTTTTCGACCACGATGCGGCTGTCGGCATCGGCGATGCCGTGGCCCGCCAGCCGTTCCGCGATATGCCCGAAAAGCGACGGCGCGACCGAGAAATAAAAGGCATGGACCGCGCCCTTGCGCATCCGGTCCTTGAGCGCCTGCCAGCCGCCCTCGCCTTTGGCGTCGATCGCGACATAGCCCAGCAGCTGCAGGAATTCGGCCAGCCGGGGATCGTCGTTTCGCACCGTGGTGTGTTCGCAGATGGCCTGCAGGGTTTCAGCCCGAAAGGCGTCGTCGTCCTGTTCCGTCCGGGCCGCGCCGATGATCCGGCTGAAGGGCGGGATCTGCCCCGCCTCGAACCGCCGGAACAGGCCCGGCAGGATCTTGCGATGCGCAAGATCGCCCGTGGCGCCAAAGATCACAAGGTCGAAGTCTTCGACCGGAATGACACGCGAGACCATGCTGTCCTCCATCTGGGTGGCGTCCGCCTTATCCCTTGTTAGCGATAACAGCAATGCTGTTCAACCTTTCACTGCCCGGGCCAGCCGGGGAAGCCGGCAGCGCCGCAGCATGTCGGCCATCGTCATCTCCCCGCCGATGGCGGCCGCCTTGGCGCGGGCATCCTGCAGCGCCCGCGCGACCGCAGCAGGGTCTCCGCGGTGCAGATCCAGCAGGAAGGCGTCCGGGTGCAGGGCCCGCAGGCCCAGCCCCGCCATCATCCGCTGCGGAAAGTCGCGCAGGTTGGCGGTGACGATCAGGGTCGCGCCGCCGGCCAGTGCGGCCTCGACCACATGACGGTCGGCGGGGTCGGGGAAGTCCAGGTCGATCGCCGCCTGGCCATCCGCCGCCACGCGGGCGTCGGGAAAGCGCAGCCGCAGCAGCGCCACCTCGGCCCCCGCCACGGAATGCTGATCGGGCCCCAGCCTGCCTGCCGCATGGCGCCATTCGTCCAGGATCCGGTCCGACCACAGCGGCTGGAACAGGCCCGCGCCCGCAAGGTCCGTCATGACCTCGCGCAGGATCGTCGGGAACAGGACATTGGCGTCCAGGACCGCGCGCATCAGTCCAGCCGGAAGAACAGCGCCTTCAGATAGCCGGTCTCGGCCAGCTGCGGCAGGGTCGGGTGGTCCGGTCCCGCCTGCCCGGTATGGATCAGCACGCCGCGCCGCCCGCCGCGGCCGATGCCGCGGGCGCTGACATTGCGGAAGGCGGTCAGGTCGGCGGCATGGCTGCAGCTGCACAGGACCAGATAGCCGCCGGGCGCCACCAGCGGCGCGGCCAGCTTGGCCACCCGCTCATAGGCGCGCAGTCCGGCGTCCAGCGCGGGTTTCGACGGCGCGAAGGCCGGCGGATCGCAGACCACCACGTCGAACTGCCGTTCCTGCCCGGCCAGCGCCTCCAGCGCCTTGAAGGCATCGGACTGCACCACTTCCAGCCGGTCGCCCGCGCCCATCGCCTCGGCCCCGCCGCGCGCCAGGTCCAGCGCCGCCGCGCTGCCATCGACGCAGACGGCAGAGGTCGCGCCCGCCGCCAGCCCCGCAAGGCCAAAGCCGCCGACATGGCTGAAGACGTCCAGCACCGAGCCGCCCGCCACCAGACGCTGCGTGAAGGCGTGGTTGGGGCGCTGGTCATAGAACAGCCCGGTCTTTTGCCCGCCCATCAGGTCGGCCAGGTAGATGGCGCCGTTCATCCGGACCTGCACCGGAGCCTGGGGCGCGCTGCCGCGGATCACCTCCATCCGCTCGCCCAAGCCCTCCAGCCCCCGCGCCCGGCCCTGCCCGTTCAGCACCACGGTCGAGATGCCGGTGACCGCGACCAGCGCATCCGCGATCTGCTCGGCCATGGCATCCGCCCAAGCCGCGTTGGGCTGCATGACGGCGGCATCGCCGAACCGGTCGATGACCAGGCCCGGCAGCCCGTCAGCCTCGGCATGGACCAGCCGGTAGAAGGGCGCATCATACAGGCGCTCGCGCATCTCTAGCGCCCGTGCCAGCCGCGCCTGCAGCCAGGCGCCGTCGATCACTGCCTGCGGGTCGGCATCCATCACCCGCGCGATGATCTTGGAATGGGGGTTGACCGTCACCAGGCCCAGGGGCTTTCGCTCGGGGTCCTCCAGCACGGCCATGCCGCCGGCCGGCAGCGCCTTGGTGCGGCGGTCCAGCACCGCCTCATCGGCAAAGACCCAAGGAAAGCCGTGGCGGATGGCCTGGGGCTTGGACTTGGGGCGCAGACGGATGACAGGCAGATCACTCATGGCGGAATTCCTTTCGCAGCCGATCTGACATGCCGCCAAGGCCCGCACAAGCCGCAGCCCGGCTTTCCGGCCAAATATGCCGGCACCGGACCCGCAGATGCCGGTGAAACACCCATCCGCAGGACCGGCGCCGCCGACCACAGGTTGAAGCGTTAACGCTAACGATCTATATTGCCCGCAAAGCCAGAGGAGGCCGGGCCATGACCCTTCACGCCAGCATCGACCGAGTGACCGACCGCATCCGCGAACGTTCGCACAAGGCACGCGGTGCCTATCTGCAAAAGATCGCCCGCGCGGCACAGGAAGGTCCGGCGCGTGCGCATCTGTCCTGTGGCAACCAGGCCCATGCCTATGCGGCCATGGACGACAAGACCGACATGGCCACGACCCGCAAGCCAAACTTGGGAATTGTTACCGCCTATAACGACATGCTGTCGGCCCATCAGCCCTATGAGCACTTTCCCGACCAGATCCGCGCGGCGGGCCGGGCGGCCGGGGCCACGGTCCAGGTCGCGGGCGGCGTGCCGGCGATGTGCGACGGCGTCACCCAGGGGCGCCCGGGGATGGAGCTGTCGCTGTTCTCGCGCGACGTGATCGCCCTGGCGGCCGGGGTGGCGCTGTCGCATGACTGCTTTGATTCGGCGCTGTACCTGGGCGTCTGCGACAAGATCGTGCCGGGGCTGATCATCGCGGCGGGCACCTTTGGTCATATCCCCGCGGTCTTCGTGCCGGCGGGTCCCATGCCCTCGGGCCTGCCCAACGATGAGAAATCCAAGGTCCGCCAGCAGTTCGCCACCGGCGAGGTCGGCCGCGACGCGCTGATGGCGGCCGAGATGGCCTCCTATCATTCGCCCGGCACCTGCACCTTCTACGGCACCGCCAACACCAACCAGATGCTGATGGAGTTCATGGGCCTGCACCTGCCCGGCTCCAGCTTCGTGAACCCGAACACGCCGCTGCGCGAGGCGCTGACCACGGCTGCCGTCCAGCGCGCGGCCGCGATCACCAACCTGGGCAACGAATACCTGCCGGCGGGCGAGGTTCTGGACGAACGCGCCTTTGTCAACGGCATCGTCGGGCTGATGGCCACGGGCGGTTCGACCAACCTGGTGCTGCACCTGCCCGCGATGGCCCGGGCGGCGGGCGTCCTGCTGGACATCGAGGATTTCCACGACCTGTCGGAAAACGTGCCGCTGATGGCGCGGGTCTATCCGAACGGGCTGGCCGACGTGAACCATTTCCACGCCGCGGGGGGCTTGGGCTACATGATCGGCCAGCTGCTGGAGGCGGGGCTGCTGCATGCGGATGTCAAGACGATCAACGGCACCGGCCTGGAGGGTTATACGGCCGAGCCCAAGCTGGACGGCGCCCGCATCCGGTGGGAACAGGGCGCGCGCGACACGCTGAACGACAAGATCCTGCGCCCGGCCAGCGATCCTTTTGCCGCGACGGGCGGGCTGCGCCAGCTGGAGGGCAACCTGGGCCGCGGCGTCATCAAGATCAGCGCCGTATCCCCCGAGCGCCGCCTGATCGAGGCCAGGGCACGGGTTTTCCAGGACCAGGAATCGGTCAAGACCGCCTTCAAGGCTGGCGAATTCACCGAGGATACGGTGGTCGTCGTCCGCTTTCAGGGGCCGCGCGCCAATGGCATGCCGGAACTGCATTCGCTGACGCCGACCCTGGCGGTCCTGCAGGATCGCGGGCTGAAGGTCGCGCTGGTCACCGATGGCCGGATGTCGGGCGCTTCGGGCAAGGTTCCGGCGGCGATCCACATCTCTCCCGAAGCGGCCAGCGGGGGACCGCTGGCACGGTTGCGCGACGGGGACATGGTGCGCCTGGATGCCGAGGCCGGAACGCTGGAATGTCTGGCGCCCGATTTCGACAGCCGCGAACCCGTGGCCTTTGATCCGCAGGACAGCAGCGAGGGCCTGGGCCGAGAGCTGTTCGCGGCCTTCCGCGCGGTCGCGGGTCCGGCCACTGAAGGGGCCGGCGTCGTCGTCTAACCCTGACCGGCCGCAGGTGCCGCCGCCCTTCAGGCGGCGGCCGCGACCTCGCAGACGACCCGGCGCAGATAACCCGCGAAATCCGACGCGACGCGCCGGGCCGGACCTTCCGCGACATAGACGTTCAGCCAGGTTGCCGGCAGCGGCGGCAGCGCGCCGCCATGTTCGACCACCTCCAGCCCCGGCTGCTCGATCCCGCGCGGCAGCAGCGTGACCCCCAGGTCGGCCGCCGCCAGCACCCGCCAGGTGTCGCTGCCGCCCTCGCTGACGGCCTGCACCCATTCGATCCCCGCCTGGTCCAGCGCGGCCATGCCGACCGGATAATAGGCGCAATGCGGCGAATTCGCGATCGGCATCGGGCGTTCGCGCCAGGCCTGCCCGCCGACGGCCCCGAACCAGGCCAGATCCACCTTGGCCAGGTGGATGGCCCCGGCGGGGGCATCGAATTCCGTGGTCAGGATCACGTCATGCTCGCCCCGATTCATCTGGCTGCGCAGGTCCTTGCTGCGGGCGTCGTTGATGACCAGCTCGATCTGCGGATGGTCCAGCCGAAAGGCGCGCACCGTCTGCGCCACCTTGGTGAACAGCCAGTCGCTGGTCAGCCCCACGCGCAGCCGCATCTCGGGGCGGGCGCCGGTAAAGCGTGACAGGATCGCATCGTTCAGCGCCACCAGCTTGCGGCTTTCCCCCAGCAGGTCCTGGGCAAAGTCGCTGAGCACCACGCCCCGCCCCGCCTTCTCCAGCATCGGGCGACCGAACATCTCCTCCAGCCGCTTCATCTGCATCGACAGGGCGCTTTGCGTCATGTTCAGCGCCTCGGCCGCGCGGGTGACGGCGCCGTATTCGGCCACGGCCTGCAGCGACCTCAGCGTGGCGATGTCCAGGTTGCGCATGGGATGATCCTTCGAATCGCGTGATGAATTGCATCAAAACCATTCGTTTCACAAATAGCTTAGCTGCCGGTATCAATCAATAACGGAGATGAAAGAACTGCTAATCATCCCGTTAAGTGATGAAAAACATCAGCGGAGTTGAACGATGACGACGAAATCCACAGCCCTTCTGCGTGTCGTGACCGGCCGGGGGATCGTTCCCCGTCCGTCCTGGATCGAGCGTCTGCTGACCGTCTTCGACGTGCAGCGGACCCGCATCGACCTGGCGCGCCTTAGCGACGACCAGCTGCGCGACATCGGCCTGACCCGCGATCAGGTCGAGGCCGAGATCGCCCGCCCGGTCTGGGACGTGCCTACCAACTGGCGCAGGCGCTAAACTTGGGGCGGGATCGGCGGGCCGAAACGGTCCAGCATCCGCGTCTCGATCTGGTCGCGCGTCTGGCGATAGGCGGCCAGGCGCGCCTCGCGTCCCTCGGCCAGGCCGGTCGGGTCCATGATCGGCCAGTATTCGACCTCCAGATGGGCGCAGCGGGTCATTTCCAGCGCGACCCGCTGGCTGGCGGGCGACAGGGCCACGATCAGGTCGAACTGGCTCAGGTCGTCGCCCCAGTCCTGCATCTCGTCAAAGCTGCGGCTGCGATGCGCCGCCAGATGGACACCGATCTCGTCGCAGACGGCGATGGCAAAGCCGTCCACCTCCATGTCGTTCTTGACCCCCGCCGACTGGACATAGGCGGCGCGGCCATAGAACTTCTTCATCATTCCCTCGGCCATCGGCGAGCGGATGGCATTGTGATCGCAGCAGAACAGAACCGAGGAAGGGATCTTGTCCTGCGCCATCGGCTCAGCCCTGCGGGATCAATGCGCAGATCAGGGTGAACAGGCGCCGGGCGGTGTCGATATCCAGCTCGGCCTTGCCCTCCAGACGCTCCTGCAGGGTGCGGGCGCCCTCGTTGTGGATGCCGCGCCGGGCCATGTCGATCGCCTCGATCTGGGCGGGGGGCAGGCGTTTCACCGCATCGAAATAGCTCTGGCAGATCTGGAAGTAGTCCTTGACGACCTGGCGGAAAGGACCAAGCGACAGGTGGAACTCGGCCACCTTCTCGGATGCCTCGTCGCTGACGTCAAAGACCAGCCGCCCCTCGCGGATGCACAGCTGCAGAACAAAGGGGCCCTCGGGGGCGGCAGTGCCGTCGCGGCCGGGCACGGCAAAGCTGTTATCCTCGATCAGGTCAAAGATCGCGACGCGCCGCTCCTGCTCCATCTCGGGCGTGGCCGGCGCGATGGCCCGGTCATCAATCTCGATGCGCGTGATGCGACTCATTCCCCGACCCTTTCGTTCAGCAGCTCCAGCCGAGCCTGAACCGAAGCGCCATGGGCCTGCAAGCCCTCGGATGCCGCAAGGCGCACCGCCGCGGGACCAATGGCGGCCAGCGCGCCGGGGCTCAGTCGCGCCATCGTGGTGCGCTTGAGGAAATCCATCACCGACAGCCCTGACGAAAACCGCGCCGAACGCGCCGTCGGCAGGACGTGGTTCGGGCCGCTGACGTAATCGCCGACCGCCTCGGGCGTGTGGGCGCCCAGGAAGATCGCCCCCGCGTGGATGCATTTCGCCGCCAGTCCTTCGGGATCGTCCACGCACAGTTCCAGATGCTCGGGCGCGATGCGGTTGGACAGGGCCGCAGCCTGATCCAGGTCCCGCACCACGATCAGCGTGCCATAGTCGCGCCAGCTGGCCCCGGCGATGGCCGAACGCTGCAGCGTCGGGATGATCCGCTCGACGGCGGCGGCCACGCGGCGGGCCATGTCGGCATCGGTGGTGATCAGGATCGACTGCGCATCGGCGTCATGTTCGGCCTGGGCCAGCAGATCCCAGGCCAGCCAGTCCGGGTTCTGGTCGCCATCGGCGATGACCAGGACCTCGGAGGGGCCTGCGATCATGTCGATCCCCACCCGGCCAAAAACCTGGCGCTTGGCCGCCGCGACATAGGCATTGCCCGGCCCGGTGATCTTGTCCACCGGTCCGATACTGTCGGTGCCATAGGCCATCGCCGCGACGGCCTGCGCCCCGCCGATGCGATAGATCTCGTCCACGCCCGACAGCTGCGCCGCCAGCAGGACCAGCGGGTTGATGACCCCGCCGGGCGTCGGCACGCAGATGACCAGGCGTTCCACCCCCGCGACGCGGGCCGGGATTGCGTTCATCAGCACGCTGGATGGATAGGCCGCCTGCCCGCCGGGCACGTAAAGCCCGGCCGCCGACACGGCGCTCCACCGCCAGCCCAGGGTCGCGCCCTGGGCGTCGGTCCAGCTGGCATCCTGGGGCATCTGGCGGGCGTGATAGGCGCGGATGCGCTCGGCCGCCAGTTCCAGCGCGGCGCGGTCCTCCGGGCCGACCTTGGCGACCTCGGCGGCGATCTCCTCGGGCGAAAACCGCAGCGTGCCGGGGGTCAGGGACAGGCGGTCGAAACGCGCGGTCAGGTCGCACAGGGCCGTGTCGCCCTCGGCCCGCACCCGGGCGATGATCGCGGCCACCGCCTCGTTCACATCACTGGAATCCTCGCGCTTGGCCGACAGCATGTGCTGAAAGCCGGCCTCGAAATCGGCGTCGTCGATGTTCAGCGTGACCGGCATGTCATTTCCCCTTGAAGCGCCGCGCGCATACTCCGCTTGCCCGCCCGCCTCAAGCCCGCCGGGGCGGACAGGGTGACGCGGGCCCCGTTTGTTCCAGAAATCTTCGGTCTAGTCCGGATGCCGGGGCGCCCGCCCCGACACGGCCTCGTGCGGGCGCGTCACGTCGCGCAGGTCGACGCTGATGCACTCGACCTCGGCCACGATCGTGCCGTCGCCCGCGAAATCCAGCAACAGCCGGCCGGTGCCGTCATCGCCCGGCTGCCAGCGCAGCGCCAGCAGTTCCAGAACCGTGTCGCCGTCGCGCTGCACGCCGTCGCTGACCACCCGCATCACGTCGCCGATCACCATCAGCGACCGCACACGTTCGAAGGGGCGCCCCTCGGCCTCGGCGGCCTGGGCATCCTCCCACCGAAAGCGCGTCACCAGCAGCGCCAGCCGCCGCGCCTTGGCGTCATGGCTGATCTCCGCGCCGGTCAGCACCGCATCCTGGACCAGCGAGGACAAGATGCGCAGGTCGACCTCATCCTCGGCCTTCAGCGCCAGCGGGCGCGGATCGGCATCGGCGAAACGGGCATCGCGGGTCATGACGCATCCTCCTTCACGCGTTCGATATGGGCACCCACGCCGCGCAGCTTGCGCACGACATGCTCATAGCCGCGATCCAGGTGATAGACGCGGCTGACGGTGGTCGATCCTTCGGCGGCCATTCCCGCCAGGATCAGGCTGACCGAGGCGCGCAGGTCGGTGGCCATGACCGGCGCCCCGCGCAGCTTTTCCACGCCGGTGACCGTGGCATGGCCGCCATGAACCTCGATGCGCGCGCCCATGCGGGTCAGCTCCGGGGCATGCATGAAGCGGTTCTCGAAGATCGTCTCCTCCAGCACACTGGTGCCCTCGGCCATGCACATCAGCGCCATGAACTGCGCCTGCAGGTCGGTCGGAAATCCCGGAAAGGGCTCGGTCGTGACGTTCACCGCCCGGACCCGGCCGTTCTTGCGCGCCACTTTCAGGCCGCGGGCGGTTTCCTCGACGCTGACGCCGGCCTCGTCCAGTTTCTCGCAAAAGGCTGACAGCAGTTCGATCCGGCCGCCCAGCAACTCGACCTCGCCACCGCACATCGCAGGCGCCAGCATGTATGTGCCCAGTTCGATCCGGTCGGTGACGACGGGATGGGTGGCGCCATGCAACGCATCGACGCCCTCTATGGTGATGGTGCCGGTGCCCTCGCCCTCGATCCGCGCTCCCATCGCCCGCAGGCAGCGGGCCAGATCGACGATCTCGGGCTCGCGCGCGGCGTTCTTCAGCACCGTCGTGCCGCGGGCCAGCGTAGCCGCCATCAGCGCGTTCTCCGTCGCCCCGACCGAGACGATCGGGAATTCGAAGACCGCCCCCTGCAGCCCGCCCGAAGGCGCCTTGGCATGCACATACCCGTCGCGCAGGTCCAGGCTGGCGCCCATCGCCTCCAGCGCCCGCAGGTGCAGGTCCACGGGCCGCGCGCCGATCGCGCAGCCGCCGGGCAGCGACACCTCGGCCACCCCGTCCCGCGCCAGCAGCGGCCCCAGCACCAGGATCGAGGCGCGCATCTTGCGCACGATGTCGTATTCCGCCCGGTGGCTGGTCAGCGCATGGCTGGACAGCGCCAGCACCTGGCCCTCCTGCAGCGAGGCGACCTCTGCCCCCAGGGACCCCAGCAGCGCGGTCATGGTGCGGATGTCCGACAGGCGCGGCGCATTGGTCAGCGTGAGCGGCTGGTCGGTCAAGAGCGTCGCAGGCATCAGCGTCAGGCAGGCATTCTTGGCGCCGGCGATGGGGATCTCCCCTTTCAGGGGGCCGTTCCCCTCGACGATGATCTGGTCCATCAGCTGTCCTTGCCTGTCTCGCCATCCGCATCCGGGACGGTCTTGTTGTCGCTTTCCGATCCGCCCGCCCGCGCCCGCGCCTGAGCCTTCCTGCGCGCCAGATTGGCACGCAGCGCCTGGCGAAGACGCTCTTCGCGGCTGTCAGTTCTGGGTTTCTGGTCACGGCGGTCGGTCATGGCCTTCCTGTTAGCGTCCGGCCGCGCCACAGTCCAGCAAACGCACGCGCCCGCAAGCGCCCTTGCGCATTTTCGGGAAAAATCGCCCGACCCCCCTTGCGCGGGCCGCGGCCTTTGTCTAAACGCCCCTCCAACGGCGCTGTGGTAGCTCAGTGGTAGAGCACACCCTTGGTAAGGGTGAGGTCGAGAGTTCAATCCTCTCTCACAGCACCAGTTTTTCTTGAATGTCTTGAAGAACTTGCGGTAGTTCAGAGGCTTGAAGCCCCCTCGGTGGTATACAGAGGTGGCATACATGGCCCTCCGAATGCCCAGCCCAAGCAAGCACCCGAAGACCGGCGTCTACTACCTGACCGTTCGAGTTCCGTCTGACCTAGTGCAGTCTGGCGCGCGTCCTGTTGTGAAGGAGTCGCTGCGGACAAAGGACCCTGCCGAAGCCAAGCGCCGGTTCTCCCTTCGCTATGAGGAGTTGCAGCGCCAATGGCAGGCTACCCGCTCAGGCCCCACAGCAATCCGCTCATTCAGCTCTCGGCACTAGCAGGTGAGTGGCGCCGCGAACTGGATGCGGTAGTGGAGCTGGAACCTGGAGAGCCGCGCCTGTGGGAAACACTGATAGCTAAGACTGCTTCGGGCGAAGTTACCTCCGAAGGCTTGGCCAACTGGTACGGGGATGATGCTGACCGGTTACTTCGCAAGGCTGGGCTGAACGCCGACGACTACAGCCGTCAACGCTTTATCGGCCAGCTCCACTCAGTCGCCAAGGAATGGGCCGACTTCCAGCATCGCCGCTCTCAGGGCGACTTCCGGCCTGACCCGCTGGCAGAGAGGTTCCCTTTATGGCCCCCCGCTCAGGCCCCTGAAGCTGTCCCCTCCCCTGCCCCCTTCTCCATCACCGACGCATTCAGGCTGTGGGAACGCGATCATCTGGCTAACGGAAAGTCGGAGAGGACCACCGGAGACTTTCGGCAGAAGCTGGCTTCTCTGCGTACCATCGTGGGTCATGACGATGCCGGGAAGGTGACTCCTGAGGACATCTCCCTCTGGTGCGATGATCTGCGCCACAACAAGGGCCTCGCGGGCAAGACGGTCAGCCAGAAGTACCTAGGCTCCAGACCCATTGATTTTACGCCCTTTGCGTGATTCAGGCCGCCGCAAGGAGACCTGATCGATGAGCAACCTGTTCTGGCTGACCGAGGCGCAGATGGCGCGCCTTCGCCCCTACTTCCCCAAGAGCCATGGCCGTCCCCGAGTTGACGATCTGCGGGTGCTGAGCGGCATTATCTTCATCAATCGCAATGGTTTGAGATGGTGCGATGCGCCGAGTGAATATGGACCTGCCAAGACGCTTTATAATCGCTGGAAGCGCTGGAGTGACAACGGGGTCTTCGCCCGGATCATGGTCGGCCTGGCCGCCGAGAGCACCGATCCGAAGACAATCATGATCGATGCAACCTATCTGAAGGCGCATCGCACGGCTTGCAGCCTGCGGGCCAAAAAGGGGGGCGCAGTCGCCAGATTGGTCGAACGAAAGGCGGCATGAACACCAAGCTGCACGCCGTCACCGATGCGAAAGGCAGACCTATCCGGTTCTTCATGTCGGCAGGACAGGTCAGCGACTACACCGGCGCAGCGGCGCTTCTGGACGGCCTGCCGCAGGCTGATTGGTTCTTGGCGGACCGAGGCTATGATGCTGACTGGCTGCGAAAAGCGTTGCAGGACAGAGGGATAAAAGCTTGTATCCCTAGCCGGAAGTTGCGCAAGAAAACCGTGAAATACGACAAGCGCCGCTACAGAAGGCGCAATCGCATCGAGATCATGTTCGGGCGGCTGAAAGACTGGAGACGTGTCGCCACGCGTTACGACAGGTGCCCGGAGACATACCTCTCCGCAATAGCATTGGCCGCAACCGTCCTATTTTGGCTGTGATCAAGAACGAGTCCTGAGCCTAGTCGCGGTGCTGGTAATGGTGGCGCTGATCTCATTGCAGGTCGGCTCTCGTCTCGCTGGCATCTCGGTGCCTTGGACCGAGGAATTGTCGCGTTTCATGTTCATATGGACGATCTGGATGGGGCTTGCCGCCTCGTTCCGCAGCGGGGCGCACCCTTCGCTGCAACTGATCCCCGAGACCGCGCCCCGCCCCGTGCTGCTGGTCATGCGCGTTGCCCAGGTTCTGGCTTGTGTCACGTTGTTCACGATCGTCGGTTGGCACGGCTGGTCGCTTCTGAACCAGCAAATCCGCTTTGGTGAGCAATCTCCGATCCTGCAGGTCGGTATGTGGTGGGCGACATTGCCGCTGGTCCTCGGCTCAGCTCTTGCGATCCTCGGGGCCCTGCTGGACAGCCTGCGCCCCTTGTCCCCACCCCCAACGGAGCCCGCGCCATGAGCCTCACGCTTATCGCTGTCTTTTTCACGCTCGCCATCCTTGGCGTTCCCCTGTCCGTGTCGCTCGGCCTCGGCACGCTGTCGGTGCTGTGGTGGTTCGACCTGCCGATCAGCATGATCACGCAGCGCATGGCCACCTCGATCAATTCGTTCCTGCTGATCGCGGTGCCGCTGTTCATCATGGCGGGCCTGATCATGGAACGCGGCGGTCTGTCCGAGCGGATCTTTGATGCCGCGCAATCCCTGATCGGCCGCTTTCGCGGCGGGCTGGGACAGGTCAACATCACCTCGTCCTTCGTCTTCGGCGGGATATCGGGGTCCTCTGTGGCTGATATCGCCAGTCTCGGGCCGATCACGATCCGCTCGATGACCTCGCGCGGCTATCCGCTGGACTATTCGGCCGCCCTCACGCTGATCACCGCCACGCTTGCGACATTGGTGCCACCGTCGATCCTGATCATCATCTCTGCCTCGGCTGCGGGACTTTCGGTCGGGGGCGCGCTGGCCGGCGGCCTTGGTCCAGGCATCCTCCTCGCCGTGGCGCTGGCACTTTACAATTACTGGATCTCGCGCCGCCGCGGCTATGGGGCGCGGATGGCTTGGGACGGGCGGCAGGTGATCCGCGCGCTGCTGCGCGCCGCGCCCTCCGTCGGCGCCCCGATCATCATCCTGACGGGCATGTTCTCGGGGGTTGTGACGCCGACCGAAGCGGCGGGGCTGGCCGTTCTCTATACACTGCTGATCGCCGGGCTGGTTCATAGCGAGATCGGCTGGCGCGATATGCTGGAGCTGGCGATCGAGGCCGGGCGGACCGCCGGGGCGGTTCTGCTGATCCTGATGGTCGCCAGCGCCGCGACCTATATCTTCACCATCGATCAGTTGCCTCGGAAGGCGTCCTCCCTTCTGGCCTTCTTCGACGCCTCGGGCTTCTTGGTGCTGATCCTGATGGGGATCGTTTTCCTGATCGTGGGCATGCTGATGGACATTGTCGCCGCCGCGCTGATGCTGATCCCGGTTCTGATGCCCGCAGCCGTGCAGGCTGGCGTCGATCCGATGCATTTCCTCGTGTTCATGAGCGCGGCGCTGGCCGTGGGTCTCGCCTCGCCGCCTGTGGGGACCTGCCTGTTTGCGACAGCCTACGTTGCCCGGCTGCCGATGCAGGCGCTGGTCCGGGCAGCGCTGCCGTTCTATGCCATCAACATCATCGTGCTGGTGATCGTCGCGGCCCTGCCTCAGATCGTCCTATGGCCGGTATGGCTGCTGACATGATGGGCGTCGCCTATGTCGTGATGGGCGTCTCGGGCTGTGGCAAAAGCACGGTTGGTCGCGCGCTGGCCGCGCGACTGGGTCTGCACTTCCGCGATGGCGACGAACTGCACTCGTCAGCCAACATCGCGAAAATGGCCCGTGGAGAGCCCTTGACGGATGTCAATCGTGAGCCGTGGTTGCGCGCCGTTGGGGCTGAGCTTCGGCCCGGCACCGTCATGGCATATTCGGCCCTTCGCCGCCGTTACCGAGACTTATTGCGTGAGGTTGCGCCAGCAGATGTGCTGTTCATCTACCTGCACGGCACGCGAGAGACCCTGATCGAGCGGATGCGCCACCGCAATGGCCACTTTATGCCCATCGCCCTCTTAGACAGCCAGGTCGCTACGCTGGAAGAGCCGGGATGGGATGAACGTCATCTCAGAGTTGGCATTGCGCCGCCGACCGCGCAAATCGTGCAGACGATCATTTCTTCAGTTTCGAAATAGCAAGCCGTTAAGCCGAAAAGGCCGCCGAAACTGTGGGCGTCCGGTTCGGGAAAGATGCATCGCAGCAGCTGATATAGGCTGAACGACTGCTTAGGGCCGACTGCTCTTGCCGGCGCCGCATTCGCTGCGGCAGTCATGATTGTCCGCGTTGGGCTCGTCACGACGATCTGCGTCCCCTTACAACGGGCACGTGCCGCTGGAGATATCTCCACGCGCATGCGCCTCAATGCGGCCGATCATGCTCTATCGGATGCTGCGGTGTAGGTTCTTCGATTGGCCAATGGCGCTCGCCGTTCCAAGATCGCCGGGGCTCACAGGAGACGAGTTCGACGAACTGCAGCAACTTTGTCTGGCTTCTTCTAGTCCAGACTGGATCGGCGGCGGGCACCACTGGCTTCGGTTAGTCCGGGTTAGAACGACGTCTTGTCCGCGCCCTTCAGCGCCAGCATCTCGCGCGCCTCGTCCGGTGAGGCGACCTCAAGGCCCAGCCCCTCGATGATCTGACGTGCCGCGCGGACCTGCTGGGTGTTACTTTCCGCAAGCTGTCCCGGTCCGGCCCAGATTGAGTCCTCGAGGCCCACGCGAACATGACCCCCAATGGCGGCCGCCATGGCTGCGATGGGCAGCTGGTTGCGGCCGGCGCCGAGGACGGACCAGCGGTAGTTGTCGCCGAACAGCCGGTCCGCCGTGCGCTTCATGTGCATGACATCGTCGGGATGTGCTCCTATCCCCCCCATTAGGCCAAAGACGGTCTGGATGAACAGCGGGCCCTCGACCAGCCCCTCATCCACGAAATGCTTGAGGTTGTAGAGGTGGGCGGTGTCGTAGCATTCGAATTCGAACCGGGTGCCGTTCGCGCCGAGCGTCGTCAGGATATGCTCAATATCGGCAAAGGTGTTGCGGAAGAGGATTCCTTTATCCGAGAGGTAGGTCCGCTCCCAATCATGCTGCAGCTGGCTCTCGAACCGCTTCAGCATGGGGAAGAGGCCGAAATTCATCGAGCCCATGTTAAGCGAGGCTAGCTCGGGCTTCCAGGTGGCGGCGGGACGGACGCGCTCGGCGATGCTCATGGTCGGGGCGCCGCCGGTGGTGATGTTCACCACGCAATCCGAACGCTGCTTGATGACGCGGAGGAAGGGCTCGAACGCGTCGGGGGTCTGGTCGGGGCGGCCGTCCTTCGGATCGCGCGCGTGAAGGTGGACGACCGCGGCGCCCGCTTCGGCTGCCCCAATGGCGGCTTCAGCAATCTCGCTGGCACTGACCGGCAGGTGCGGGGACATGGACGGGGTATGGATTGCGCCGGTCACGGCGCAGGTGATGATGACTTTGCGGGCTGCGGGCATCTTACGTCTCCTTTTCTGCGTTCAGGTGGCGGGCCAAGGCGGCCAGCCGGCGGTCGCGCGCCATGGTTAGGACCGGCACCTCGGCCGGAGTGGGCATGGCCTCGGCTACGATTTGGGCGGCGCCAGCGCTGAAGGCCTCGCCGCGGGCGGCGCCGTCCGACAGTCGCGCCATGGTGGGGCCGTAGCGGTTTAGATAGTCCGCCACACCGCCAGGAGCGTTCAGGTTGATTGTCGCCATCGGCCCCATCAGCGTCCAGCGGCGGCCGAGCCCGTAGGCTATCGTATCGTCCAGCCCCTGCGGCGTGACGATGCCCTGCTGGATCAGCGACAGCGCCTCGGCCAGAACGACCGCCTGCAGGCGGTTCAACACAAAACCGTCCACCTCGCGCGTCATGCGGACGGGCACCTGCGCCACGTCCCGCATCAGCGCCTCGGCGCGGTCCATCACCTCGGGCGTGGTGTCGGGCGATGGGCATAGTTCGACCACGGGGATCACGTGTGGTGGGTTCACCGGGTGCGCGACCAGCACCCTGCCCCGCCCGGCAAGGCCGGCCGCGAAGCTGGAGGCGACTAGCGCCGAGCTGGACGAGGCCAGGACCGTCTCCGGCGCGGCAATGGCGTCCATTTGCGCGTAGAGGTCGCGCTTGATCTCTAGCTGCTCGGGGCCGTTCTCCTGCACCCATTCGGCGCTGGTCAGGGCGTCCTGCAACGTGTCGAAGATCTGCACCCGCTGCAGCGCGGCCGGATCGTCGCCGCTGACTTGGATCGTCGCCTCTAGAAGGCCCGGCAGCGCGTCGCGCACCTCGGGAACCGGATCCCATAGGCGGACGTCACAGCCTGCGCGCGCGAAGACGATGCTCCAGGCCCGGCCGATCAGGCCGCAGCCGATTACGGCGATGGTTCGTGTCATGGGTTCCCTCTCCCTTTGCCGGTCATGCGGACCGCGCCGCGCCGACGGGCGCGGCAGTCAGATCCGCGGCCGCATCGATGATGTCGCGGATGATGGCGTCACGCAGCGCGGCGCCGTTGCCCCGACGCAGGGCCTCCATGGCCGCGTCGTGGCTGCTCATCGAGCGGTCGAAATGCAGCGGTGCGGTGACGGCGGTGCGGATTAGCGGGCCGACGCGCAACCACATGCCGCGGATCAGCCCCATCAGCACCGGCCGCTCAGCCGCCTCGTAGATCAGCGAATGAAAGCGCCAGTTGTTCTCCAGATACATGTCCGCATCCCCGGCATCCGCGGCGCGCTGCATCAGTTGGCACGCGTTCTCGATCAGGCGAAGCCGCGAGGGGCGCATGCCCGCGATCGCCACTTCGGCGGCAAAGCCCTCAAGGTTGGTCCGGATGTCGCGGATGTCCAGCAACTCGGCCGGGCTGAGCACCGGCACGCGCAGGACCCGGTTCCCGCCGAAAACCTCGAGCCCGCCATCGCTTTCCAGCTGGCGCAGCGCCTCGCGCACGGGCGTGACGCTGGTCCCGAGAACGGCGGCGGCGCGGCGCAGGCTGATCTCTTCGCCAGGGCGGAAGTAGCCGCTGATCAACGCCTCGCGCAGGGTGCAGTAGACTTGGGACTGCGCCGTCTGCCCCTCGCGCAAGGCTAGCGGGCCGATGCGGGACCACCCGTCGCGATGTGCCGCTGCTGCTGATCCCCGTTCCAAATCGTGACCTCACCTTGAGCTTGTTCTCTTATAAAGATGTCGCTGATTCGGGTTCTTGTCCAGTAATCGCGTAACTTTTTCCATGTTGACGATTCTCAAAAGGAGGTTTTAGCTAAAGTGAGATCACAGTTTGGCCGTTGGCGCTTGACCCAGAGGAGGGGGATGGCGCCAGCTTCATCGACGGGAGGAAACGACATGCGGCACTTCACCACCATCATTCCAGCTGTTCTGCTGGCGGCAGGCGCGGCCAGTGCGCAGGACACGCGCAGC
Organism: Paracoccus sp. KKT209; assembly: GCF_055635455.1. The sequence continues at coordinate 1,203,705 of NZ_CM145758.1, read as the reverse complement.
TTCGAGGTCAGCCTGCCCCTCGGCCCGGAATCCCACCAAGCCGTTGGCGTCCACAAGTTCGGCGAAGAGCTGGAGCGGCTGTCCGAAGGACGCCTGACCATCCGCCCGCAATACGACAACGCTCTGGGCGCCGAGCGCGAGGTGGTGGAGGGGATGGGCCTAGGCCTCATCGACATGGGCATCACCTCGACCGGGCCGATGGGCGGCTTTGTCAACGACTTCCTGCTCTTCGATCTGCCCTATATCTTCACCAGCGCCGAGGCCGCCTATGGCTTCCTCGACGGCGAGCATGGCGAAGCGCTTGCCGAGAAGCTGGAGAACGAGGCTAATGTGAAGATCCTCGGCTGGATGGAGAACGGCTTCCGACACAACACCAACAACGTCCGCCCGCTGAATAGCCCGGACGACCTGAACGGCATCCGCCACCGCACGCAGGAAAGCCGCGTGCAGGTGGACACTTGGACCGCACTTGGTGCCAACGCTTCGCCCATGGCATGGACCGAGGTCTTCACAGCTTTGCAGCAGGGCGTGATGGACAGCCAAGAAAACCCGATCCCGACCATCTATGACGTCAAGTTCTACGACGTGCAGCGTTACCTGAACCTGACGCAGCACGTCTATTCCCCGGCTCCGCTGATGATGGGCGCGCAGCTCTTCAACTCGCTGTCGGAGGAGGATCAGGCTCTCGTGCTGGAAGCCGCGGCTCTTGCGGTGCCCGTCCAACGGGAGGCGTCGCAGCGGATGGAGCAGGATCTGATCGCCGAGCTGGAGAGCCTCGGCATGACCGTGACGCGCCCCGATCTGGCGCCGTTCCGCGAGCGGGTGCAGCCCGTGATCGATCAGTGGAAGGACACTGTTGGCGCCGAGCTGGTCGAGGCTGCACAAGCTACCTCGTCGTAAGGCGGCACGGCCGGGGCACCGAATCCCGGAAGGCCCTTCGACCAATCATGAAAAGGGGGAAGCGATGCAAGCTGTTCTGAAGGCTGTTGTTCGCAGCGTTGAGGGAGTCAACTGGGTGATCGGCTGGCTTATGGCGGTGCTGATGGCCGTGATGACGGTGCTGATTAGCTGGCAGGTCTTTGCGCGCTACGTGATGGGCAACTCGCTGACCTTCTCCGAGGAAGTGGCCCGCTTCTCCACCGTCTGGCTGACGATGCTGGGCGCGGCCTATGCCTATCGCTACGGCGCGCTGATCGCGGTCGAACTACTGCCGGGCCTGGTGGGTCCCCGCATCGCCACTGCGCTGAAGATTGCCGTGGCCCTCGCTTCGGCCGTGTTCGCGCTGGTGCTGCTGCGCGAGGGATGGGCGATCACGCAGCGCGTCCTTCCCCAAACGGCGCCCAGCACGCGCGTCTCGATGGCTTGGCTCTACGCGGCCATGCCGGCGGGCGCTGCGATGATCCTGCTGAACGCGCTTGCCGTCATCGCCGACAGCCTTCGGCCGCAGCCACGGGTCCAGCCATGACCGCGATCCTCTTCGGCGTTCTTCTGGTCCTGCTTTTGGCGGGGGTGCCGGTGGCCTTTGCGCTCGGCCTCGCCGCGATCGCAACGATCTGGCAGGGCGAGCTGATGCCGATGCTGATCGTCCCGCAAGAGATGATCCGCTCGATCAACTCGTTCCCCCTGCTGGCCATCCCGTTCTTCATCCTGGCCGGCAACTTGATGCAACAGGGTGGCATCTCGCACCGGCTGGTCGCCTTCTCGCGCACGCTCGTCGGCAGCATGAATGGCGGGCTGGCGATGGTCGCCATCGTCACGTCGGCCTTCTTTGCCGCGATCTCGGGCTCGGGCGCGGCGACGACGGCCGCGGTGGGCGCGATCCTGATCCCGGCGATGGTGGCGCAGGGCTACAGCGCCTCCTATGCGGCGGCAAACCAGGCAGCCTCGGGTGCACTGGGCGTCATCATCCCACCGTCCATCCCACTGATCCTTTACGCCATCTCGGCCAACCAGTCGGTGGGTGACATGTTCGCTGCGGGCTTCCTGCCCGGCTTCGTCGTCGTAGGTGGGCTGATGATCTTCGCGTGGCTTCACGCGCTGCGCCACCCTGCCGTCCGTGATGAGCGCGCAAGCGTGTCTGAGATGCTGCGGGCCGGCCGCAAGGCGATACTGGCGCTGCTGATGCCCGTGCTGATCCTAGGCGGCATCTATGGCGGCGTCGTCACCCCGACTGAGGCCGCGGTCATCGCCGTGGTGTATTCGCTGCTGGTCGGTGTCCTAATTTACCGCGAGCTGCCGCTGCGGGCGCTTCCCACCATTTTGCGCGACAGCGCAATCACCTCAGCCGTGGTGCTCAGCATCATCGCGACGGCAGGGCTTTATGGCCGCATCATCCTGTCGCTTCAGGTGCCGGCCGCCATCTCTGATTTCGTCATCGGCGCCATCGAGAGCCCATGGCTGTTCATTATCCTCGTCAACGTGCTGCTCCTTTTTGTCGGCATGTTCCTGGAAGCGGCAGCAGCGATCCTGATCTTCACCCCGATCCTGCTGCCCATCGCGATTAACTTCGGCATTCATCCCGTGCATTTCGGCATCATCATGGTGGTGAACCTGGCAATGGGCATGTTTACGCCGCCGGTTGGGTTGAACCTCTTCATCGCCTCGACCTTGGCGAAGACGTCGATCGCGCGGCTGTCGTTGGCGGTTCTGCCGTTTGTTGCGCTGATGCTGGGGCTTCTGATCATCATCAGCTTTGTGCCGTGGCTTTCTCTGGCGCTGACCGGCCGCTGAACCTCTGAAAGGACCCTACATGGACATGCAGCTTCAAGGAGCACGGGTGGTTGTGACCGCAGGCGCCCGCGGGATCGGCCGCGCCATCGTCGACGCGTTTCTGACCGAGGGCGCCCGCGTCGCCACCTGCGACATCGACGCTGAGGCGCTGGCGGGCCTGCCGGCCGAGGTTGCGCATGACCGGGTTGACGTATCGGATCACGCCGCCCTTGGCGCCTTTGTCAGCCGCATGGCCGAGCGAATGGGCGGGCTCGACTGCCTCGTGAACAACGCCGGCATTGCCGGTCCAACCGGTCGCATCGAGGAGCTGGACCTGGCGGAAATCGAGCGCTGCCTGTCGATCTGCCTGACCAGCCAATTCGTGACAATCGGCCACGCCGTGCCCTTTCTGCGCGACAGCGACAACCCGTCCATCGTGAACATCTCGTCCCTTGCCGGTCGGCTTGGGTTTCGGCTGCGCAGCCCCTATGCGGCGGCAAAGTGGGGCGTCATCGGGCTGACCAAGTCCATGGCCGCCGAGCTTGGCCCGGACCGCATCCGGGTCAACGCCGTTCTTCCGGGCCTTGTCGCGGGCGAGCGGCAGCGGCGGGTTCTGCAATCGCGTGCAGCCGCGCGCGGGATCGGCTTCGAGCAGGCCGAGGCCGAGGCGTTTTCGTTCACCTCGATCCGCGACTACGTCAGCCCGCAGCAGATCGCGGACCAGATCCTATTCCTGGCCAGCCCCCGCGGGCGCACCATCTCTGGACAGGCGCTGTCGGTCTGCGGCGATACAGGGATGCTGGGCTGAGGCCGGCACATCCAGCAAGGAGTCAGAGAGATCATGGCGATCCACCACCTGAAGACCGGCAAACCCGCCGAAGAACGCAGCCAGGACGACGACGCCGTCCGCGCCAGCGTTGAAGAGACGTTGGCCGCAATCCAGGCGCGGGGCGACGAGGCCGTGCGCGAGATGGCGGCGAAGTTCGACGGCTACACGCCGGAAAGCTTCCGCCTGTCCGATGACCAGATCCAGGCGCTGATCGCCCGCGTCGCACCGCGCGATCTGGACGACATCCGCTTCGCCCAAACCCAAGTGCGCCGCTTCGCCGAGGCGCAGCGCGCCTCGATGCAGGACATCGAGGTCGAGACGCTGCCGGGGGTCATCCTCGGCCACCGCAACATCCCCGTTCGGTCGGTCGGCTGCTACGTCCCCGGCGGCAAGTTCCCGATGGTCGCCTCGGCCCACATGTCCGTCCTGACCGCCGCCGTCGCCGGCGTGCCGCGGATCATCGCCGCCACGCCCCCCTTCAGGGGCGAGCCGAACCCAGCGGTGATCGCCGCCATGCACATGGCCGGCGCGCACGAGATCTATGTCCTCGGCGGCATCCAGGCCGTCGGCGCCATGGCGCTAGGCACCGAGACGCTCGCACCCGTCGACATGCTGGTCGGCCCCGGCAACGCCTTCGTGGCCGAGGCGAAGCGTCAGCTTTACGGCCGGGTCGGGATCGACCTCTTTGCCGGGCCGACCGAGACTATGGTAATCGCCGATGACACCGTGGACGCCGAATTGGTCGCGACCGACCTGCTGGGCCAAGCCGAGCACGGCTACAACTCGCCCGCCTGCCTTATCACCAAATCGCGCAAGCTGGCCGAGGGCACGTTGGCCGAGATCGAGCGCCTGCTGGCGATCCTGCCAACGGCAGATACGGCGGCGATCAGCTGGCGCGACTATGGCGACGTGATCCTCTGCGACACGCATGATGAGATGCTGCAGGTCGCCAACGACATGGCCTACGAGCATGTGCAGGTGATGACGGATCGCGACGACTGGTATCTGGAACAGATGCACAGCTACGGCGCGCTGTTTCTTGGACCGCGCACAAACGTGGCAAATGGCGACAAGGTAATCGGCACGAACCACACGCTGCCGACCAAAAAGGCCGGGCGCTATACCGGCGGCCTGTGGGTTGGCAAGTTCCTGAAGACCCACAGCTACCAGCGCGTCACTACCGACGAGGCGGCGGCAACCATCGGCGCTTATGGCTCGCGCCTGTGTCTGCTGGAAGGCTTCGTCGGCCATGCCGAACAGTGCAACATCCGCGTGCGCCGCTATGGCGAGCGGAATGTGGGTTACGGGGAGGCAGCGGAATGAGCAGCGACATGTTCCGGCTGGACGGCAAGCGTGCGCTGGTGACGGGCGCGGGTCGCGGCATTGGACTGGCCATCGCCCGCGCCTATGCTGAGCGCGGGGCCACCGTGACGCTCTGCGCGCGCAGCAGGGATGAGGTGGAAGCGGCCGTGGCGGACCTGCACGGCCAAGGTCTTGCCGCCGACGCGATGGTCGCCGACGTCACCGACATCCCGGCCTTCACCGCGCTGATCGAGACGCGGCCGGCCTTCCACGTCCTTGTCAACAACGCCGGGACCAACCGTCCCCGCCCCCTGTTCGAGATCACGCTGGATGACTACGACCTGATCCTAGGCCGGAACCTCCGCGCCGCCATCTTCGTGCTGCAGGCGGTGACGCGGCGGATGGTGGCCGAGGGAATCGCCGGCTCGGTCATCAACATGTCGAGCCAGATGGGCCATGTCGGCGCTGCGAACCGGTCACTTTATTGCGCGTCCAAGTGGGGGCTCGAAGGTTTCACCAAGGCCGCTGCGATCGAGTTGGGACTGCACGCCATCCGAGTCAACACCATCTGCCCGACCTTTATCGACACGCCCCTGACCCGCCCCTACTTCGAAGATACCGCATTCCGTGACGAGGTTTTATCGAAGATCAAGCTCGGCCGCCTCGGCACGGTGGATGATATCATCGGCGCAGCGGTCTTCTTGGCATCCGACGCATCCGGGCTGATGACGGGAAGTGCGTTGATGCTTGATGGAGGCTGGTCCGCAGGCTGAGTAGGCGCGCCTGCAGCGCACGCAATCAAACGCAGCAACTTGTAGCCGTCTATGCACATGCGGCTGATCAGCGACCAACGCACCGTTCGCAATTCAGTGCCTCGCGCTGACGAGTGTTCGCTTTGACCAGATGCTGCGGCTGCCGTTTCGCACTACCGTCAGTCGGTTGCCGACCTTCAACGTGACTTCCGCAGGAATGTAGGCGGTTAGGCTGCAGGTTCAGCGAACAGCCGAAAGGTCCCGCTTTAAGAGACGCTGCCTGGTCGAATTTGCTTCGCCAAGCACCAAGGTCCGCTTCGGAAAGCTGCACTGCGGCGCCCGTCGAGGGCCGTCCGTTCCGCTAGGGGCCGTTCCGTGCTTTCACGAGCCGGGGGTTAACTGGCCATCTCCCTCGCCAAGACCTCCAGTTGCGCAGCCGCCGCGCCACGGTCTAGCATCCGACGGATGTCGCGCGCGTCCATGATCCCGCCGGCAGCGATGACCGGTAGGGACACCTCCTCCAGCAGCGCGCGCAGCAGGTCTGTCGTGGAAAGGCGCTCGTCTAGACCGGCCGGATCGAAGAGGCCGCGTGGCCTCCGGACTCCCAACCCTGTGCAATGACGGCATGGAACCCGCCGCCTCGATGGCGCGAGCCTTGACCGGCGACGTCGCGCTGCCGATCAGCACGAGCCCGCCCGCACGCAGGGCTGCGATCTGATCGGGCCAAGGCAGGCCCAGGTGGAAGCTGACCAACCGCGGGCGCAGCTCCAGTAGGAGCTGGAGGTAATCGTCGGTGTCGCGAAAGCTGGTGTAGATATCGTGCAGCTCGGTGCCTAATCTGGATCAGGTCAAGAAGGTCGGTCATGGCGGTCATCGGCGGCTCCTCCGCACGCAGGATGCGCGAGGGGCCTTGGGCAGATCATGACCGCAAGACGCTTCTGTTCGAGGGCCATGTGGCCGCCGGGCCATTTGCGAAAGCGGATGTGGGGCCATAGGCAGCCGTAACAGCCGCCATCGGCAACCAAAGGACCAGCGACATGCAAGCGGACCCCATCCACCGTCAAAACCTTGTCGGCGCGGCTTGGATGATCGCGGCCATGGCGGCCTTCGCCGTGGAGGACGCGCTAGTCAAGGCGGTGTCGGCTGTTCGGTGCAGCCCTCGGCAGTCTTTTCGTCGACGAAACACTGATGCTCGGCATGCTGGCGGGTTCGGGGCTGATCGTGCTGTCCGGCCTGTTCATCCTGTGGCACGGCCAGAAACCAATGCCTAGCGGCCGAAACCGGGGGTCATGCGCTTCTTCGTCCGGCCGGAGACTGTGGTTTCATCGGCGTAGCCTTCACCTTCCAGATTGTCTCGCAGAATTTTTTATCTAATCCTCGTCGCCTCTAATCTATAGTAATAGTTACTTCTTAACTTCTATATATTAGAGGCGAGAAGGATTAGAACTTTTCGCAGTTTTGGTTGTCTCCGGTCAGGTGGAGCAATTTCTGGTTGAAAAGGTCAAGAAACCGCTCCGGTCAACAAAGGCCGTGCCGGCCGGAAGCAGTCGTAATGGCGCTCGGTCGGCAGAATGATCATGTTCCGGCCCCGGCGCCTGCGCACGAGGAGTTCGTTCCTCTCCAGGATCTCCATGGACTTCCTGGCCGCGCCAAGCGTCACCTCGGAGGTGGATTGAACCGCGCCCGGTTTTCCGGAGGCTGATTGGGATTAGTTACGCGGCCATGTCTTCAGCTTCCAGAGCGGCGTAGAAGTTTGCCTCCGCTTCGGCCGGCGGGATGTTCCCGATCAGCTCGAGCAGGCGGCGGTTGTTGAACCAGTCTACCCATTCGAGGGTGGCATATTCGACAGCCTCGAAGTTGCGCCACGGCCCACGACGGTGGATGACCTCGGCCTTGAACAGGCCATTGATCGTCTCCGCCAAGGCATTGTCGTAGCTATCGCCGACACTGCCGACGGAAGGTTCGATGCCGGCCTCGCCCAGCCTCTCGGTGTATTTGATCGACAGGTATTGCGACCCGCGGTCGGAATGGTGGACGAGCCCCGCGCCCTTGGCTGGGCGGCGATCGTGGACAGCCTGTTCGAGGGCATCGAGAACGAAGCCTGCATGGGCTGTTTGGCTCGCCCGCCAGCCGACGATCTTGCGGGCATAGGCATCGATGACGAAGGCGACATACACAAACCCCTTCCAGGTGGCGACGTAAGTGAAATCGCTGACCCAGAGCATGTTCGGCGCAGGCACGCGGAACTGCCGGTTCACCTTGTCCAGCGGGCACGAGGCCTTCTTGTCGGGGATCGTAGTCTTGTGCGGCTTGCCCCGGATGATGCCTTGAATACCCATGTCCTTCATCAGTCTGGCGACTGTGCAACGGGCGACATCGAAGCCTTCCCGATCCAGCTGACGCCAGACCTTGCGCACGCCGTAGACGCGCCAGTTCTCTTCGAAGACACGCTCGATCTCGGGCCGCAGCGCTGCGTCGCGCCGGGTGCGATCCGACAATCGGGCCGGATCGGCCCGCTTCGCCAGGTGATCGTAGTAGGTGGACGGGGCGATCGGCAGAACCCTGCAGATCGGCTCGACCCCGTGCTTCCCTCGCTGATCGTCGATGAACCCGACCATCACTTCGACCGGCGGTCGAGCTCCGCCATCGCAAATTATGCGCTCGCCTTGCGCAGGATCTCGTTGGCCTGGCGCAGTTCCCGGTTCTCCCGCTCCAGCGCCTTCATCTTCTCTGCCATGTGGGTCGGGATGCCAGAGCGCTTGCCGCTGTCGACCTCGGCCTTCTTGACCCACTCGTTCAGGGTCTGCGGCGCACAGCCGATCTTCGCGGAAATCGACATGACTGCCTGCCAGCGCGATCCATGCTGACCCTCATTGTCGAGAACCAGGCGCACTGCACGCTCGCGCACTTCGGGGGAAAACTTGTTCGTCGTCTTGCTCATGATGCTCCATCCTACTCAGGAGTTGGAGCCTCCGGCAAACCCGGAGCGGTTCACCCTACGAGGAAGCGACATGGCGGATCACTCGACACCGGACGATCAAGCGACCCCGGACCTTTTCTGGACCGCGCAAGCGAGGTGCCCCGGCCTCGCTCTGGCCGAACCCGCTCACCGAAGAAACCGACGTCCAAGAGGCCATCTGGCTCCAGGTCCGCATCTCCCGTCATGCATAAGGCGGGTTCGGGGCCGCCCAAATTGGTTATCGAGGCACTTCTTCGATGAGAGCATGCGTGACCCAATGCGAGGTGCCTGTCCATCATAGAACTTCGTCCGGGCGTCAGCTCGACGCGCTCACTGAACGCATACCCTGCTTCCGAGCGCTTATGGGCCTGTGCCGGCATTGGCCCTCGGACAAGAGCGGCTTAGGCTATCAACAACCATGAGCGGAAAAGGCCCACTTCACACGCCGGACGGCCGTTACATCGTCGTTCGCGGCCGTCTCTGGCGAGCCGCCGATCCGTCGCTGGACGAGGCTGTCCGCGCCCGGCACGTGTCTTCGCTGATGACCGCGCGCCGTGCCGTGAAGAACGCGCTCGCCGCTGGCGACAAGGCAGCCGAGAAGCAGGCGCGTCAGGCCGTCGATGAAGCCAAGCAGCAACTTGGCGAGCGCGGTCCCGTCTGGTGGACCGACGGGGCACCAGACTTTGGGCGGAAGATGATCCGCAACACCCCTTATATTGACTGGTTCAACAGCCTTGACCCTTCCGATCGCTGAGCATGGCGCCTGATTGACCGCGCTCTGCTCTTCCCTTCCGGTAGCGCCGAACTGCGCACGAACCAGTCCGGACCGACGCTTGGATGAGAAGCCAAATAAATCTGCGTGCCAAGCTGGCCTCTTCTATTCCAGCACATGCACGATGGCCGCAGCGAGAAAGACCACGCCCGCCGCCATGACGAACCCGTGCCAGATCGTCCGGTGAAACCGCAGACGCGGCGAAAGGTAGAAGGCGAAGCCGGCGGTGTAGAGGATGCCGTCCGTCAGGATCAGCCACCATTGCAGAGCGGGCAGTCCTCATAGGCTCCCTATCGAAGGCGCCTTCCGATCCGGACAAGGGATCCAGAAGCCGAGCTGTTTTCAAGCACGCTTTGCCGCCTTTGCGGGCACGCCATCGGCCATGGTGCTGCGCCGCGCGGATGGCATTGCAAGGCATCTCCACGGGCAGGTGCGGAACAATCCCACCGCGACGCCACCCCTTGCTGCATCAGCAGCCGATGATCGAGATCGCCGCGCCCAACAGCGTCGACACTGCATCACGTCTTGCAGCCTGCTCACCACCATCTTGGCGTCGTAGCCAATTTCTCCCCTTGCAGCGGCTTACCTCATGCTATCTTGGCGTCTGCGCCAATTATCTTGCCTATGGCTTGTCTTTCCCTTTATCCTTGGCGCTGAAGCCAATTTGCGCCGGGAGGGCCAGCCATGGCGGGCAGACAGGATCATGATGATGCCCAAGACATGCTCCGTCGGCAGCTTCTCAACGCCTCCGACCTGGGCGAGGTGATCCGCTCGCACCGCGAGCGGCTTGGCATCGCGCAGCATGAATTGGCGTCGATGGCGGGGATCGACGCCGGAAACCTCTCGAAGATAGAGCGCGGCAGCCGTCGCTCACATCTCGATACCTATCTCAGGCTGTGTGCCATCCTCGGCATTGACCTCTTCGCGGAGCCGCGCACGTGAGGATGGACGTCTGGATCGAGGGGCGGGACGCGCCCGTGGGTCGGCTCAGCCGGGCCGACGACAAAAGCCTGTCCTTTACCTATGCCGATGATGTCCCTGCCCAGCATCGGATCTCAATGTCCCTGCCGATCGCAACGACGCAATACAGCGACGCCGCCTGCCGAGGGTATTTCGGCAACCTCCTGTTCGAAGGACCGCAGCTTGAACGGGTCCTCGACGGCTTTGGCATCGATCGCGGCGACATCGGCGCGCTGTTGTGGCATCTGGGCGCGGACTGTCCAGGCGCAATCTCAGTCACGCCCGAGGGCACGGGCCCCGGAAAGATGCCGGGCCGGTTCCCCGAGGATTACGAGCCTATCTCGCAGGACCGGCTGACCCGGATCGTGCAGTCGCTACATCAGCACCGTCGCATGCCCGAAGCCGAGCGGAACCCGTCACCAGTCGCGGGCGTCCAGGGCAAGATCGCCTGCCTCATGGTGGACGACAGGGTTTGGCTGCCCAAGGAAGGCTCTCGCGCGCCGACCACGCACATCCTGAAGGTGTCCCCGAACTTCGATCCCGACATCACGCGCCACGAGACGGTGTTGCTGCAGATCGCCACCCAGGTCGGGATCGATGCCGCCCTCAGCCGAGACCTCGTCTTCGAGGTCGAGGGGATGCGCGTCAACACGCTGCTCTCGACGCGGTTCGACCGCGAGGTCCAAATCGTCGACGGGGCAGGAACGATCCATCGCCGTCACGCCGAGGATTTCTGCCAGGCGCTCGGCCTGCCGCCCAGCCTCAAATACGAACGCGACGCCGTGGATCCGCATCGCCGCTTCTCGGCCGCCGACGTGAACGTCATCCTGGCACAGACGACCGTGCCGGCTGTGGCACGGAGGGAGTTTCTGGCGCAGACGCTGTTCAACCTGCTGGTGGGCAATACAGACAATCACGGCAAGAACACCTCGCTTCTCTATCAGGGACGGACGGTGCGCTTGGCGCCGCTCTATGATGTGGTGCCCGTGTTCATGGACCGGCGCGTGACGCATGAACTCTCCTTCAGGCATGGCGATGCGCGCTTTGCCGAGGACTTTGGCGTCGATGCGCTGCACGGGCTGCTGTTCGATCTGGGCTTCGGCAAGCCGCCCGTCGCGCGGACGATCAAACAGATCACCCGGCTTGCAAGGCAGATCTCCGATCTCTCGGCCCAACGCGCCCCTAAGTCATTAGCCGATGGCCTTAACGCGCAGGCACAAGTGATCCAGGATGCGCTGCTGGTTGAGTTCAGTCTCGAAGACCGCGACTATTTCGACCGGGCCGTCAGGGACGAGCCGTCTGGAGCGGCCGGTGGATGGGGCGCATTCAGTTGACAGGCACCCCTGCCCCCTCCGGCCGGCGAAGGGTTTTGGCCAGCAGGAAACGCGCAGGGGAGCACATGGCACCCGACGCACCTCACCATGTCGCGTGGACAAGCCACCCAACAAGCGCCTGCTTTAGCGGCGAACCTGGGTGATCAAAATTACCCTGCACGCGGTCGGCGACCAAAGTGGAGGGTCCGACCACGGAACTGTCCGGGGTCCCGAAGCACCCCCATGATCTCGGCGCGCCCCTTCTAGGACTTCGGTCTTCCCATCGACCAGGCGCCAGCTCCCAAGCGCATACCGCCGCACAGGCCGATAGATTCGTCTCATCAGCAACAGCTTATGAGCAAGACGACCATGACCAACCCATTCTCGAACACCCCGGCCGCCGTCTTCCTGCGCCGCCAGACCGAGCTTCTGGCCCATCGCAAGAACCAGAAGCAGATCGCCCATGAAGCGGGTTTCGCCAACGGAAACCTCATCTCGATGTTCAAATCGGGCGCATCGAAGATCCCCCTCGACCGCGTGCCGGCCTTGGCCCGAGCACTCGAGACGGATCCAGCTTACCTCATGCGTCTCGCCCTGGAGCAGGCCGTGGGGAAAACCGCATCCGTTGCCGTGCTCGAGGTCTTCGGGACGCCGACCACCCTGAATGAACGCGCATGGCTGGACGAGATCCGGGAAGCCTCCGGCAATACCGATCCTAAGCTGACCGCTCGTTCAAGAGCGGCCCTGCGCGCCATTTTCGGGAAGTAGAGCACAACAATGGAATGGGAGGTTGTGCGAAACTGCCCATTCCTCAACTGCACGACCTTGATCGAGCAGCCTGCGGTCGGTCCCTGCCCTTTTCGCTCCCCGGACCACGAAACCACGAAACCACGAAACCACGAAACCACGAAACCACGAAACCACGAAACCACGAAACCACGAAACCACGAAACCACGAAACCACGAAACCACGAAACCACGAAACCACGAAACCACGAAACCACGAAACCACGAAACCAGACGAAGCCTCTGCGGTCATGTGATCAAGCAGAATGACGCAACGTTAACCTGGTGCCAGAATAACGGCTAAATCAGGTGCCAGAAACCTGAATAAGTCTCTGATTTTTATAACATCTACTAGAGCTCAATCCTCTCTCACAGCACCAGTTTTTCTTGAAGAACTTTTTCCATTTCGGAGGCTAGAAGCCCCCTTGCTGGTACACAGAGGTGGCTTGCATTGCCCCTCAGGATGCCCAGCCCGAGCAAGCATCCAAAGACCGGCGTTTACCAACTGAGCGGGCCGACCCCACTTTCTTGATGAAACTGGTGCGCGCCTTTTCTGGAAAGGAGGCGCTGCGGACGAAGCCCCCCTTGCATGGAAAAGCGCAGGTTCTCCCCCCAGTCCCAGGAAGTGCAGCGTGAATGACAGGTTCTCTGCCCGCGCCCAATGGCAGGCCTTCCCTTGAAGTTCGCAGGGAGGGCGGGTCAATGCCGGCTCAGACCTGAGACATTGGCAGAGCGGAGACCAGAGTACCCAGATGCCAAGGTGGTAGCACCGCGCGCCAAGGCGCTGCGGACCGTCCCCATGGACGGCGGGTTCGGGACAAACCCGCAGGTTACTGCCAGATCAGGCGGGACCCAGGGGCTTGATGAACAGCAGCCACTCCGCCGCATTGACCTGCCAGTCGCCCTTGACGACGGGGCGGCGGGCAACCTCGCGGTAGCCCTTGGCGGCATAGAGGCGCAGTGCGTCCTGATGCGTGTCCGCAACGATCAGGCTGATGCTGGCATGGCCGGCCGAAGCGGCGATCGTCTCGGCCTGCGCCAGCAGGGCACTGCCCAGGCCCATGCCGCGAAACGCCGCATGGGTCGCCAGAACGTTCAGGTACCACGATCCCGGTGCCAAGGCCTCCAGTTCCAGCAGCGGCACAAAGATCGGCGGCGTGTCGGGGTCGATGGGTTCGGGCTCGGCTTCGGCGCCATAGCCAAGCAGGCAGGCCGCGACCTGACCCTCGACCTCGGCCAGCCAGGCGTTGCGATAGGAAAAATTTCCCGTCTCGCGCGCCGCGCGTTCTGCGCCCAAGGCCCAGGGATCGCCGTCCGGGCCGACCGACTTGCGCCAGAAATGCAGCGGCAGATCATCCGCCGCCATGTTGATGAAACGCACCAGATGCGCGGCGTCCGATGCCCTTGCCCTGCGGATCTCCATGCCTTGTCCCCGTCCCTGCCCGCGCCCTCTGCGCCCTCCCGTCATCGACGATCTGGCGCCGATCCGCCAGCCCCTGCGATGGGCGCGCCAGCCCGCTGATCGTCCCGCTTGCACGCCGTGCGGGCGGCGCCTACCAAGAGCCTCGACCGAAAAGACGGCGCACGAGGACAGACATGAGCGACACGGTTTTCCGCTTTCCCGCACCGGGCCCCGAGCCCATCACCACAGATCTGGAGGGTTGGACCAAGATCGACGGCAACCCGACCATGCGCTATTGGGTGCAGCACAGTTCGGCCGATGGCAGCATGATCTCGGGCACCTGGGAGGCGACGACCGGCACCTGGCACGCCAGCTACCAGTTCTACGAATTTGTCCACCTGATCGAGGGCCGGATCACCATCACCCCCGACGGCGGGGAACCCGTCACGCTGACGCCGGGCGATGCCTTCGTGGTCGAGCCGACATTCAAGGGCACCTGGACCATCGAGGAGCCGGTGCGCAAGCACTTCGCCATCAAGCTGAAATAGCCCGCCCTGCCGCGCGGCTGCGGCCCGGACGGGTCGCGGCCACCTTGCCCTTTCGGGACATGCACCATGACCACCGCCGACCTGATCCTGACCCATGCCCGTGTCCTGACCATGGACCCCCGGCATCCGCGTGCCGAGGCCGTAGCGGTGGCAGGCGACCGCATCCTTGCCGTCGGCACGGCGGCAGAGATCGGGGCGCTGGCCGGGCCGGACACCCGGGTCATCGACGGCGGCGGCCACACGCTGCTGCCGGGCTTTTTCGAGGGTCATGTCCATGTTGGCCTGGGCGGCGCCGACCTGACGCATCTGCATATCGGTCACCTGCACGGGGCGAAGGCAGTGGGCGACGCCTTTCGCGATTTCGCCGCAGCCAACCCCGACATGCCGCTGCTGATGGCGCAGGAGGCGCATTACGGCATCCTGGGCAGGCCCGCCACGCGACACGACCTGGATGCGATGATCCCGGACCGTCCCATCGCCATGATGTCGCCCGACCTGCACACCGTCTGGGCCAACACCGCCGCACTGAAGGCCACCGGGCTGCTGGGCGGTGCGCCCATGCCGCATGGTCATGAGGTGGTCCTGGGCCCGGACGGCCTTGCCACCGGAGAGCTGCGCGAATTCGAGGCCTTCGGCCCCCTGATCGCCCATGCCGGCGAAGGGCGCATCAACCTGGGCATCGCCACCGGCGAAGAGCCCGACCCGCGCCCCACCGCGGCCGAGCGTGCGGTCGACAAGGCGCTGCTGCACCGGGGCATGATGCATTGCGCCGGGCATGGCGTGACCAGCCTCGTGAACATGGACGGCAACCGCTATACGCTGGAGCTGCTGGCCGAGATGCGCGCCGAAGGCATCCTGCCCCTGCGCGTCAAGGTGCCCTTCCACTTCAAGCCCCATATGGAGCTGGATGCGCTGGACCGCGCCTCCGCCATGGCGGCCGATTTCCACGATGACTGGATCAGCTCGGGCTTCGTCAAGATGTTCATGGACGGGGTCATCGACAGCCGGACCGCCCATCTGCTGCGGGATTATCCCGACCAGCCCGGCCACCGCTCCGACCCGCTGTTTCCGCCCGGACGTTTTGCCCGGATCGCCAGTGAGATCGACCGGCGCGGGTTGCAGATCGCCGTTCATGCGATCGGCGACGGGGCGGTCAGAGCAGTCATCGACGGCTACCAGGCGGCCCGCGACGCCAACGGCCTCCGCGACAGCCGCCACCGGATCGAGCATATC
Organism: Paracoccus sp. KKT209; assembly: GCF_055635455.1. Next base: position 1,188,140 of record NZ_CM145758.1, on the reverse strand, counting down.
GAACTGATCGATCCCGCCGATGTTCCGCGCCTGGGGGCGCTTGGCATCACCGCCAGCCTGCAGCCGCCGCATGTGCCGGGGGCGATGGATTTTCCGCTGGAACCGACCCTGTCGCGGATCGGATCGGGGCGGTGGGCGGATGCCTATCTGTGCCGCAGCTTGGCCCGGGCGGGCGCCGCCATCGCCTTTTCCAGCGACTGGCCGGTGGCCGATGTCTCGGTGCTGCGGGGGATTTCAGCGGCGCTGACGCGGCGCCCCTATGACGGGGCGCGGGACGAGCGGCTTTCGCTGATGGAGGTCCTGCACGCCTACACGGCCGGAGGAGCCTGGGCCGCGCATCGCGACCACCTGACGGGAATCCTGCGCCCGGGCCTTGCCGCCGACCTGGTGCTGCTGGGCGGGGACATCGAAACCGCAAGTCCGGAGGGCATTCCCGACCTTGGCATCGCGCTGACGATCTGCGGTGGCCGCATCATCCATGCGCGGGAGATCTGACCTGACCGCGCGGGGCCACATCCGCATTGCTCCCTGCTCCGCGCCGCGCGCCGCCGACGGACCGTGCCCGCAGAGCCCCGGCAGGCTGCTCGAATGCGGCCGTCGCACGATCCCTCACCGCTTGAGCGGAAGTCCCCGATGAGCCTTTCCGTGTTCCTGACCGGCCTGCTGACCGGCCTCAGCCTGATCGTCGCCATCGGCGCGCAGAACGCCTTCGTCCTGCGCCAGGGCCTGCGCGGAGAGCATGTTCTGGCCGTCTGCCTGACCTGCGCCGTCTCTGACGCCGTCCTGATCCTGCTGGGGGTCACAAGCTTTGGGCGGATCGCCCAATGGCTGCCCTGGCTTGGCCCCGGCATGCGCTATGCCGGCGCGGCGTTCCTGATCTGGTACGGGTTCAAGAGCCTGCGCGCCGCCCTGCGCTCCAGCGAGGCACTGGTTGTCAGACCCGGGCAAAAGGGCGCGGGGCTGGGCGGCACCCTGCTGGCCTGTCTGGCGATCACCTGGCTGAACCCGCATGTCTATCTGGACACGGTGGTGCTGCTGGGCACGATCTCGACCCGGTTCGCGGGCTCCGAGGCAGCCTTTGCGGCGGGTGCGGTGTCCGGTTCGTTCCTGTTCTTCTTTGCGCTCGGCTATGGCGCGGCGCGGCTGCGCCCTCTCTTTGCCCGGCCATCGTCCTGGCGGGTCCTGGAGGCGGTCATCGCGCTTGTCATGTGGACCATCGCCGCCAAGTTGCTGCTGGGCGGCACGTAAGGGCGCTTGACGTGCACTAACGCCTGCGGCGCGCCTCCAGCAGGGCCGCGATGCCGGCACCGGCCACCAGCGCGGCACCCACAACGGCGCCGCCCCGCAGGACACCGGGATTGTAGGTGCGCACCTCCGGGCGGGCCTCGGCATCGAATCGGCCCTCGGCGCCAAAATCCTGAAGCTCGTCCATCGGCTGGAACAGGTTGTCGGCGCGGTCCTGCGCGGGTTCGTCCGTCTGCTGGCCGGAATAGCCCTGGTCGGCCAGGACCTGGTCGACACGCGTGGGCGCGACCGCGTCGCCCAGGATCACCTTGGCCGCCGAACCGCCCAGCCACAGTTCGCGCGGGGCGTCCTGCGCCGCGCGATAGAGGGCGCGGGCGATGGCCTGCGGCTGATAGATCGGCGGCACAGGCTGGGCCCTGCGCGGCATCTTGTTGCGGGCCCAATCGAATTGCGGCGTGTTGACGGCCGGCAGGTGCACGGCGGTCAGGCGGATGGGGGACTTGTCGTGGATCAGCTCGCTGCGCAGCGAATCCAGAAAGCCGCGGGTGGCGAATTTGGCAGCGCAATAGGGCGCCTGCAGCGGGATGCCGCGATAGGCCAGCGCAGAGCCCACGCTGACGATGGTGCCATGGCCCTGCCGCTTCATCTGGCGCAGGGCAGCCTGCGTGCCGAAGACCTGGCCCAGATAGGTGACCTCGGTCACGCGGCGGAATTCATCGGGGGTCACATCCTCGACCGGGGCCAGGACCGTGGCCATGGCGGCGTTGATCCAGACGTCGATGCCGCCCCATTCGGCCACCGCATCATCCGCCGCGCGCTGCAGCGCCTGCGCATCGGCCACGTCGGCCGCAAGGACCAGCGCGGTGCCCCCCGCCCGTTCCACATCAGCCCGCGCGCCTTCCAGCCCCGCCTGACCGCGCGCGATCAGTCCGACGCACCAGCCCTGCGCGGCAAACTCCATCGCCGCGGCCCGTCCGACGCCGGCCGAGGCCCCGGTGATCACCACGCGGCGCCGCGGCGCCAGTTCATCGGCCGAATTCCTGCCCGTCATGGGATGCGTCTCCTGTCGGTTGCCGCCGGGACCGGGGCGGGGTGCCGCCGGTCTGGATGCTCAACCCCTCCCGGGCCCGCGGGTTTCATCGCGGGCCTGCAAGCCACCCGCATCGCCCCCCCCTGCCACGCAAAAGGCGGGCCCGTTTCCGGACCCGCCTTCCCCTGCACATCGACCGCGTTCTCAGTCGGCGCGACCGTGGGTCAGGGTCGAGCCGGTGACCATCTTGCGCTGCCACAGGAACAGGGCAATGGCCACGGCAAGGCCCACCACGTCGCTGGTCCAGCCGACGGCGATCATCGATAGCGCGGCCGCGACCAGCACCAGCCGGATCAGCACGCCGACCGGGCCGAAGTAATAGCCGATCACCCCCGCCGACAGCAGGAACATCCCCAGCAGCGCCGTGGCGGTGGCATGGATGATGTCCAGCGTCTCGCCCTGCATCAGCAGCTCATGCGAGCCGAAGAACATGAAGGGCACGATGAAGGCGGCCAGGCCCAGCTTGAAGGCCTCGACGCTGGTCCTCATCGGATCCGATCCCGACAGCGCCGCCCCCGCATAGGCCGCCAACGCGACAGGAGGCGTGATCGCCGACATGACCGCATAGTAGAAGACGAAGAAATGCGCGACCAGGACCGGCACGCCAAGCGCGATCAGGCCCGGCGCCACCACCGCCGCCGCGACCGCATAGGCCGCCGTCGTCGGCATTCCCATGCCCAGGATGATCGAGATGCACATGGCAAAGAACATCGCCAGATACTGGTTCTGGTCGGCGATGGTCAGCAGCAGCGACGAGAACCGCGCCCCCACTCCTGTCAGCGCGATGACGCCCACGATGACACCGGCGGCGGCGCAGACGGCCACCAGCTGGATCGACATGCGCGCCCCCATGTCCAGCGCCCGAAAGACTTGGCGCGGGCCCATCTTGTAGGGCGTCAGCCAGCTGACGACCGCTGCAGAGGCCATGCCCATCGCGCCTGCCCGGATCACCGAATAGCCCGCGAACAGCGTATAGATCAGGATCACGATCGGCAGGAACAGGTAGACCTGCTTGATCAGGTCGCCGAAACGCGGCAGCTCGGACCGGGGCAGGCCCTTCATGTCCAGCTTGAGCGCCTGCAGATCGACCATGAAATAGACCGACACGAAGTAAAGCAGCGCCGGGATGATCGCCGCGATGACGATGTCCGTGTAGGGGATGCCCGTCACCTCGGCCATGATGAAGGCGCCCGCGCCCATGATCGGCGGCAGGATCTGGCCGCCGGAAGAGGCCGTCGCCTCGATCGCGGCAGAGGTTTTCGGCGAATAGCCGACCTTCTTCATCAGCGGGATGGTCAGCGAGCCGGTGGATACCACATTGCCCGCCGAGGTGCCGTTGATCATGCCCATCAGGCCCGATGCGAAAACGGCCACCTTGGCCGGCCCGCCCCGCGCCTGACCCGCGCAGGCGAATGCGAAGTTGACGAAATAATCGCCGACCTTCGAGGCCTGAAGGAAGGCCGCAAAGACGATGAAGAGGATGATGTAGGTCGAACTGACCGCGATCGGATCGCCCAACACGCCCTGGTCGGTGAAGATATAGGTGAAGAACCGCGTGGCCGTATATCCGCGATGGTTCAGGAACCCCGGCAGCCACGGTCCCAGAAAGCTGTAGGCGATGAAGACGCCGACGATGATGACCAGCGCCAGGCCGGTCAGGCGGCGCGTCAGCTCCAGGATCAGCAGGACGCCCGTCAGTGCGGCCCAGAGATCGCCGGGCTGCGCCATGCCGGTGCCCGCCCGCATCCGCAGCGCGCCCACGACGAACAGGATATAGCCCAGCACCGCGATCGAGGCAAAGCACAGCAGCACGTCGCCCGGATAGATCCGGCCCCGGTCGCGCGACGAATACAGCCAGCCGGCGGCGATGGCCGCGACGCTGCCCACGACCAGCGGCAGGCCATAGGTGCGAAAGCCGAAGGCGGGCGGCATGGCGACGCCGGCCAGCCACCAGGCGCCCCAGGCATAGGCGATCACGGCAAAACCGTAGCCGATCCCAAGCGCGCCGATCCCCAGCAGCGCCAGTTCGGGAACCGAGCGGCGGGCGGCGGGGGCATCGTCGGTGACGGCGTCCTGGGTGACAGCGGCATAGGTCAGAAAACCGATGACCAGGCCGCCGCAGACGTGGATCATGCGGTAGGTCCAGGTCTCCAGCGGATAGAGCACCATGACGACCAGGTGGAACAGGGTATAGGCGGCGCAGAGGATGGCGATCATCAGCCCGACGCGGGCGCGGGCGTCGCGCTGGTTCGGCGCCATCGGCTCATCATCGACGCCTTGCGCGATGACCGGGGCGCCTCCTGCCGCAGGAGCAGCAACAACAGACATGGGACTTCTCCAGGTGGATGCGCCGCAACGGGCTTGCGGCCGGGCCGGACGGTGGTCGGGCAAGGGTCGGGGGCCCGCGCGGGGCCCCCGGTTATTTTGAATCAGCCGCGCAGTTCGGCCGGGATCTCGATTCCCTTTTCATCGAAATAGCGCAGCGCGCCCGGATGATAGGGCAGGAAGGTGTTCTTGTCGGCGTTTTCCGGCAGGGTCTCGGCGGCGGTGGCGTGGATCTGCATCATCGCCTCGTTGCCCTCCATCACCATCTTGGTGATCTCGTAGGCCAGGCTTTCGGGCATGTCGGCATGGGCGACGGCAAAGTTCCACATGGCGACGGTGCCGTGACCCTCGGGGAAGCCCTGGTAAAGGCCGCCCGGCACCTCGAAGGCCGACACTTCGGGCATCGCCTCCAGGATCTGGGTGCGCTGCTCCTCGGTGAAGCCGAAGATGTTGACGGGGTTTTCCGCGGCGATCTGCGCGAATGCGCTGATCGGCACGCCCGCCGCAAAGGCGAAGGCGTCGATCAGGCCATCCTTGACCTGGCTGGTCGCGTCATTGGCGCCGGCATAGCTGACATTGGCCTCGACCCCCAGCACCTCGAAGAAGCGCGGCCAATAGGTGGCGGCGGTCCCGCCGGCCGGGCCCACCGAGACACGCTTTCCGTCCATATCGGTCACGTTGGCAATGCCCGAGGATTGCAGCGCCACCGCTTCGAACGGGGTCTGGTACATCGGGAACAGCGCGCGCAGCGACTTGTGCTCGACACCGGGGGCCAGTTCGCTGTTGCCGGTCCAGGCCTCATAGGCCGGGCCCATGGTGACCAGGCCGACCTGGTGGTCGCCGGTCTCGACCAGGGTCGCGTTCTGCACCGGCCCGCCGGTCACCTCGGCCGAGGCGTTCAGGTCCAGGTTCTGCGAGATCAGGCCGGCCAAGCCCGTGCCATAGATGAAATAGGTGCCGCCCTGGCTGGCCGTGCCGATGGTCAGGCTGGACGGCCAATCGGAGCGATCCTCCTGCGCAAAGGCGGGTGACAGGGTGAAGGCAGCAGCGGCCGCAACGGCGGCGGTCATGAAACGCATGGAAATCCTCCCAGATTTATCCAGTGGCCGCGCGGATCGGAACCCGGGCGCGGCCGGACGAAGTGGCCTCAGGTAGGTCCTGCCATTCAGGCGGCGCAACCCTGCCATGCGACGGAGGGGCGCTAAATCCCAGCGCTTCGCGGCGCGATGGGTGGATCCGGTAACATCGTGGCCAAGGCGCGGGTGGATTTCCCCCCATCAGCCATCGGCATCGTCGCCCGCATCGACGTAATGCGTCTTGTCGATGCGGTATTTCTGCATCTTCTCGTACAGCGACTTGCGCGACAGGCCGAGCGATTCATAGACCGGCTTCAGCCGCCCGCCATGGGCGGCCAGGGTCGCCACGATCAGGTCGCGCTCAAAGCCCGCGACCCGATGCGCCAGGCGCATCTGTTCCGGGCTGCGGTCCTCGGCCGGTTGCAGGGCGATGCCCAAGGCGTGGCGGTCGGCCGCGTTGCGCAATTCGCGGACATTGCCGGGCCAGGGGCGCCTGGCGATCTCGGCCAGCAGCTGCGGGGGCACGGCCACGGGCGGGCGGCGGTGCCGGGCGGCGGCCTCCTGCACCAGCTTGATGAACAGCAGCTGCACATCCTCGCGTCGCGCCGACAGCGGTGGCACATGCAGGGTCACCACGTTCAGCCGGTACAGCAGGTCCGCCCGGAACCGCCCGGCGGCCACCTCGTCCTCCAGCGGGCTGCGCGAGGTCGCGATGAAGCGCACGTCCAGCACCCGGTCCTCGTCCGCGCCCAGGGGCGAAATGACCCGGTCCTGCACCACGCGCAGCAGCTTGCCCTGCACGTCCAGTGGCATGGAGCCGATCTCGTCCAGCAGGATCGTGCCGCCGCGGGCATGTTCGAACTTGCCATAGCGCGGGCGCAGCGCGCCGGGAAAGGCGCCGGCCTCGTGACCGAACAGCTCGGATTCGATCAGGGCGGCAGGCAGCGCGGCACAGTCGATGGCGATGAAGGGCTTGCGGGCCCGCGGTGACAGGTCGTGCAGGGCGCGGGCCACGACCTCCTTGCCGACGCCGGTCTCGCCCACGATCAGCACATCCGCCTCGGTCGGACCGATGGTGCGCAGCCGGCGGCGCAGGTCGATCATCACGTTCGACCGCCCGACCAGCCGCGTTTCCAGGTCATCCGCCTGCCCCGCCGCCGCGCGCAGCACGCGGTTTTCCAGCACCACGCGGCGGTATTCCATCGCGCGGGCGGCGATCTCGGCCAGCTGCTGGCCGTCGAATGGCTTTTCGACGAAATCATAGGCGCCTTCGCGCATGGCGCGCACGGCCAGCTGGATGTCCCCATGCCCGGTCACCAGGATCACCGGGATCTCGGCGTCGATCTCGCGGATGCGGCTCATCAGGGTCAGGCCGTCCATGCCGGGCATGCGGATGTCGGTCACCACGATCCCGTCAAAGCCAAAGCCCACGCGGTCCAGCGCCGATTGCGCATCGGCCATGTCCTCGACCTCGAACCCCTCCAGATCCAGCGCCTGCGCGGTCGACAGGCGCATGTCGGCCTCGTCATCGACCAGCAGGACGCGACCGGCACTCATGCGGCACCCCCAAGGCGCGGCAGGTCGATCTGGAAACAGGCCCCGCCCGGCTGACGCAGAAGCCGAAGTTCCCCTCCGAAATCCTTGACGATGTTAAAGGAAATCGACAGGCCAAGGCCAAGCCCGCTGCCCACCCCCTTGGTCGAGAAGAAGGGATCGAAGATCCGCTCGTCCAGCCCCTCGGGGATGCCCGGACCGTTGTCGGCCACGGTCAGCACGACCCGATCGGGCGTGGCCTCGGCCGTGATGCGGATCTGCGCGTCGGGCCGCCCCTCCAGCGCGTCCAGCGCGTTCGACAGAAGGTTGACGATCACCTGCTGGAACCGCACCGGCCCCGCCCGCACCATCAGCCGCCCGGGCGGCAGCTCGATCTCCAGCGCCAGTTCGCGTTTGCCGATGCGCCAGGCGATCACCTCCAGCGCGTCGCGCAGCACGTCATGCAGGTCAACGTCCGACAGCTGGGCATTGGGCTTGCGGGCAAAGTTGCGCAGCGTCCGCCCGGTTTCGTTCATGCGATCCGCCAGCGACAGGATGCGGGTGATGTTCTGCCGGGCGTCGGGGACACGGTCGCGGTCGATATAGGTCAGGGCATTGGCCGCAAAGTTCCGCACCGCCCCCAGGGGCTGGTTCAACTCGTGTGACAGGGCCGCGGACATCTGCCCCAGGGCTGCCAGCTTGGCCGACTGTACCAGGTGGCGCTGCGTGCGGCGCAATTCCGCCTCGGTCGCGCGCCGCTCGGTCACCTCGGCGCCAAGGCGGGCGTTCAGCTGCGCCAGTTCGGCGGTGCGGGCGGCAACGCGCCCCTCCAACTGGGCTTGGGCCTCGGCCTGGATCGACAGGCGTTCGCGCAGCCGGGCACGGCGCTGCATCCAGGCCATCAGGCCGGCCAGCACCGCCCCCACGATCAGCAGCCCCGCGACCGAAGCGATCAGCGCCTGCCGCCGCGCCGGCGCCGTATCCAGCAGCACCTGCACGGTCCAGCCGGCCTCGGGCATGGTCTCGGACACCGCGACGAATTCGCGCCGCGCGCCGTCCATCTCCAGCCGCAGCATCTGGTGGTCGCCCACCGCACCCGAGGGCTGCAGGGGCAACATCTCCAACGGCTCGTCGTCATAGCGGCGGGTGGCGGCCACGCGGGCGCGCGCCCCAGGCGTCAGGGGCGCCAGCGACCGGAACTGCCAGTCGCGCCGGCTGGCCAGGAAGACGATGCCTTCGCTGTCGGTCACGATCATCTCGTATTCCGCAGCGCGCCAGCTGTCCTCGATCGTGTCCACGTCCACCTTCAGCGCCAGCACCCCCAGGATGCGCCCCCGGTCGCGCACCGGCGCCCCGAAATAATAGCCGCGCTTGCCCGAGGTCGTCCCAAGCGCAAAGAACCGGCCCTGCCCCCCGGCCAGCGCATCGCGAAAATAGGGCCGATATTCAAAATTCTGCCCGATAAAGCTGAAGTCCTGGTCGAAATTGCTGGCGGCGACGGTGGTGCCGTCGCGTGTCATCACATAGGCATCCGACAGGCCCATCAGACGGGTGACATATCGCAGATAGAGGTTCGCCGCCGCGACGTCGGTCCGCGTCGCATCCTCCTGCAGTGCGGCGGACAGAACCGGGGCGCGGGCCATCAGGTGCGGCAAGCGCTCGTGTCGGGCCAGTTCTCCACGCAGGCCCGACACGGCCAGGCGCAGGATATTCTCGCCCTGCGGGACCGTTTCGGCGATATAGCGCGTGGCCAGCCAAGCGTTGCCCTGCACCAGCATGGCCCATCCCAGCACCAGCAGCAGCGCCAAGACCGCCAGCCGGCGCGCACGCCGCGTCAGGGGCCGAAACACCCCTCCCGCCCGCAGAACCTGTCCGGGCCGGACCAGATCCGTCACCTGCGCCACCGCCATCCTCCCATTCGGGCGCATCATCCCCCCTGCGCGCCGGCGGGGCAAGCCCGCCCTGCCCTTGCCCGCGTGCCGCAACTGGGGGAACATGCGGCACAGCACGGGGGACACAGGATGACACAGGCGATCGATCTGGCCGGATTGCAGCAGCGGCTGGCCCTGCTGACGCAGGGGCCGCAGCGGCACCTGGTGGCGCTGGCCGGCCCGCCGGGTGCGGGGAAAAGCCATCTGTCGGACGCGCTGCTGGCGGCGCTGCCGGGGGCGGCGCTGCTGCCGATGGACGGCTATCACCTGGATGACGGGTTGCTGGCGGCGCGGGGCGAACTGGCACGAAAGGGGGCGCCGCAGACCTTCGACCTGGACGGGTTCGCGGTCATGCTGGACCGGCTGGCCGCCGATGACGGCCGTGAGGTGCTGGTCCCGGTCTTCGATCGCCGCCTGGAGATTTCCCGCGCGGCGGCCCGCGCGATCGCCCCCGAGGCGCGGCTGATCCTGGTCGAGGGGAACTACCTTCTGCTGGACCGCCCCGGCTGGCGCGACCTGTATCGCCGTTTCGCCCTGACCGTCATGCTGGACGTGCCCGAACCGGTGCTGCGCGCGCGTCTGGCCGCGCGGTGGCGCGACCTGCCGGCCGATCAGGCCCGCGCCAAGCTGGAGGGCAACGACCTGCCCAATATGGAACTGGTCCTGTCCGCCAGCCGGCCCGCCGACCTGATGCTGACGAACGTCTAGGGTGCCGCCGATACGGCCTTGCGGCGGCGCGCGACCTCATAGGCGATGGCGCCGATGACGGTCGCGACGATGATGACCAGCGCCAGCGCGTTCACCGCCGGGGTCAGGCCGGTCCTTACCTTGGTGGCGATGAAGACGGTCAGCGGCGTCTCGAACCCGCGCACGAACAGGGTCGTGTTGTAGTTCTCGACCGATTGCAGCACCGCCAAGCCGGCGGAGGCCACCAATGCCGGCCGCAGGAAGGGCAGCGTGACGCGCCGGAACACCATCACGCGCGATGCGCCCAGGCCCAGGGCCGCCTCCTCCTGCGTGCGGTCGAACCGCTGCAGGCGCGCCATGACCATCAGCATCACGTAGCAGATGATGAAGGTCGATTGCGCCAGCACGATCAGGAAGACGCCGCCGCCGATGCCCAGTTGCCGCCACAGGATCAGGGTCGAGATGCCGATCACCACCCCCGGCGTCAGCAGCGGCGACACCATCACCGCATAGGCGAAACTGCGCGCCCGCGCATGCAGGGATGTCAGGACCAGCGCCGCCGCCGTGCCCACCGGCACCACGATCACCACCACGCAGACCGCCACCAGCACCGATGTCCACAGCGACTGCCACATGGCGGCATCGGCCCACATGGCGCGGAACCAGTCGGTCGTCGTGCCCTGCCACGGGATCACGGTCGGAAAGCGGCTTTCGTTGAAGCTGGCGGCGCCCATGATGATCAGCGGCGCGAACAGATAGGCCGCGAAAACAATCAGGTACAGCCAGAACATCGCGTTGAAGATCCGGTCCGCCCTCATTTCGCCACATCCGTCAGGTTGACGCGGAACAGCCGCAGCGTGACCAAGACGACCGCCAGACACAGGACCAGCAGCACCAGCGCATAAGCCGCGCCGCGGTTCCAGTCGCCGCCCTCGAAGAACCAGTTGTAGATGATTTCCGTGAACCATCGGCTGCCGGGCGATCCCAGCAGCGCAGGCGCGACATAGCTGCCCGCCGCCAGCATGAAGGTAAAGACGAAGCCCGTGGCGATGCCTGCCTTGGCGTGGGGGATCACCACCCGGGTATGGATGCGCCAGGGCGAGGCGCCCAGGTCGCGCGCGGCCTCGATCTGGGCTTTTTCCAGCGATTCGATGGCGTTGTAGATCGGCAGCAGCATGAACAGGATATAGGCATAGACCATCGCCGCCAGCACGCCGCCGTCGCCCTGCCAGCGGATGGGCGTGTCGATCAGGCCGATATTCGTCAGGACCGCGTTCAGCGGGCCGCGATAGGCCAGGATGATGAACCACGCCAGCGTACGCAGGACCTCGTTGATGAAAAAGGGGATGATGATCAGCATCATCGCGATGGCCAGCTGTCCGGTCGTCGCGCGCTGCGCCATCCAGAAGGCGATGGGATAGCAGACCAGAAAGGTCACGGCCGCAACCAGCCCGCTGGCCCAGATCGTCTTGAAGAAGATTGCGCGATGGGTCGGCTCTCCTGCCAGATACAGGATATTGGCCAGCGAATAGCTGTCGTCGGGCCCGCCCAAGGCGGCCGGCGGCAGGTTGGGCCGCAGCGCGTAATCGATCATCATCAGGTTCGGGGCCAGCACCATCACCGCCAGCCAGAACATGACAAGGATGAGGAAGATCGTCGAAAGCCCGGGCCCGAAACGGTTTTTCAGATCACCCATCGCCCAGCACCACCGCATGTTCGGGCGCAAAGCCAAAGGCCGCGCGCTGCCCGGGCAGGGGCGCATCCGCCAGCCGGGTCGAGGGCACCGAGGCCGCCAGCGCCGCGCCATCGGCAAAGCGGCCATGGACCAGCGCAAAGGCACCCTCGAAATCGACGCGCTCGATCTCGGCGCTGAGGGCATTTGTGCCATGGCCAGGGATCAGCGCCTCGGGTCGGATATAGATGGTGCCCGCCTGCCCCACCGCCACGCCCCGCCCGGCCCGCCCGGTCAGGGCGCCCAGGTCGGTCTGGATCTGCGCGCGGCCGCCCTCCAGCGCGGTGATGCGGCCGGCCAAGGCATTCGTTTCGCCCACGAAGCGCGCCACGAAGGGGGTGGCGGGGTTGTCATAAAGTTCGCGCGGGCTGGCCACCTGCTGCAGCAGGCCCGACGACATCACGGCCACGCGGTCTGACATGGCCAAGGCCTCGGACTGGTCATGGGTGATATAGATGAAGGTGACGCCCGTGCGCTTCTGCAGGGCGCGCAGTTCGGCGCGCATGTGCTGGCGCAGCTTCAGGTCCAGGGCAGACAGCGGTTCGTCCAGCAGCAGGACGCCCGGTTCCACGGCCAGGGCGCGGGCAATCGCCACGCGCTGACGCTGGCCGCCCGACAGTTCGCCCGGCATGCGGTCGCCATATCCCTCCAGCGCGATCAGGCGCAGCAGGTCGTCGGCCTTGGCGCGCCGTTCCGCACGCCCCACGCCGCGGGCCTCCAGCCCGAAGGCGATATTGTCGCGCACCGACATCAGGGGAAACAGCGCCAGCGACTGAAAGATCATCGCGGTCGGGCGCTGGTTCGGGCCCAGCCCCTTCATGTCCCGCTCGCCGATCAGCACGCGCCCCTCGGTCGGTTCGATGAAGCCCGCGATCATCCGCAGGATCGTGGTCTTGCCGCAGCCGGACGGGCCCAGGATCGAAAAGAACTCTCCAGCCTCGACCCTGAAGCTGACATCGCTGACCGCGCGGGTCGTGCCGAAGGTCATGCCGATCCCGGCCAGTTCCACGGAATGGGACATCGTCTCTCCCTTGTTGGAAGAGGGCAGCGCGGGCCGCCCCCGGTCAGTCGTCAGGCCGACAGGAAGCGGTCCTGATATTCGTTGCGCTTGGTGATGTACCAGCTTTCCTGGATCGGCCACCACCACAGCTTCTCCAGCGCGTCGCCCGGATAGGCGGCGGCGAAAAAGGCCTTGGCTTCGTCCGAGATCAGCTGATCGGACCCTACTGCCGTTGAGTTGATCGAGGTGGCGTTGGTGTACATGGCGCCGGCTTCCGGCGTCAGGAACCAGTTGATGAAGGCATAGGCGCTGTCCAGGTTCTCGGCCCCCGTCGGGATCGACAGGCCCTCCATCCAGGCCAGGGCGCCTTCCTTGGGTGCGATGAAGCCGATCGGCATGCCTTCGCGCTGCAAGGTCGCGGCGGTCGAATCCCAGGTCTGGCCAATATTGGCGCCGTTGACGCGGAAGGCGCCCTGGGCCTCGTTCTCGTTGTTCCAGAACTGGATGATGTTCTCCTTGCGGGCGATCGCCTCGGCCAGGATCACGTCAAAGATCTCGGTCTGCGCCTCCGGGGTCTTGAAGGCGTCCAGCAGCGGGCGCGGCAGCTTGCCCTCGGCCTCCAGCCACAGGCCCAGCCCGATCAGCGCGGAATGCGCCCGCACGGTCGCCTGCGCGCCCTCGTTCCAGATGTCGCCATAGGAGGCGCTGCCGTATTCCAGCGGCATCTGCTCGCGGTCGAAGGCAATCGCCTCGGTGCCCCAGTCGGTTGGCACCTGATAGCGCTTGCCGTCCACGACCGCGCCCAGGTTGACCGAATTCTCCCAGGCACTGGGCAGCACCTTGGCCACGTCGATCCGCGATTCGTCGATGGGCTGCACCAGGCCGAATTCGACATAGTTCGGAACGCGGTCCACGGTCGGCCAGATCAGGTCGAACCCGGCGCCGTTATTGGCACGCAGCTGGTTCAGCAGTTCGTCATTGGTGCCATAGGGGGTAAAGTTCGGGGTGATGCCGGTCGCCTCCTGAAAGGCGCCCAGGATCTCGTCGTTCAGATAGCCGGCCCAGGCAAAGATGTTCACCGTGCCCGCACCCTGCGCCATGGCGCCCCGCGCCAGATAGGGCGAGGCCAGCGCCACGCCTGCCGTGGCCGCAGCCCCGCGAAGCAGCCCGCGTCGGTCGATCCGTGTCATGGAAATGATCCTCCTTGATGATGTCACCAGCCTTCACCCGTTAGCGATGGCGCATGACGGCCAGATGACGTCACACCAGGGCATCGGCTTGCGCGCAGCCTAGACTGCGAAAGCCCGGACTGGAAAGCTTCTTGTTCAGGCTGCGCCGCAACGAAAAAGGCCGCCCCCTGTGGGACGGCCTGTGGAGCACGGCAGGAATGGCGGGGGATCAGCGGGCGCTTTCGCGCACCACCTCGCCGCCGCGGTCCAGTTCCAGCGTGACGGCCTCGCCCTGGGGGTTGGTGGCGTCCAGCAGGACGCGCGGCCCCTGCTGGCGCAGGAGGCCCAGGGCGGTATAGCCCGCCTCGGACAGGCGCTGGTTCGCGGCGGCCGTGTCAAAGGTGATCGCAGCGGCAGGACGATCGCCGCGCGGCATCTGCTGGCCGTGCATGCCCCGCATGCCGTGATCGGCCATGCCCGAGGTCCCGTGGCCCAGCCCGTGCCGCCCCTCGCCATGCGCACCCCGCCCATGATCCCCGCGGCCATGATCCCCGCGCGCATGTTCGCCAGGGGCATGTTCGCCCTGGGGGCCGCCCCTGCCCTGCCCCATGTCGCGCCCCTCTCCCTCGCGGCCAAAGCGCAGCAGCATCCCGGCATTGTCGAACTGGGCGCGCATCCCGGTGCCGGAGGCATCCTGGCCCTTCAGGTCGAACCGTCCGTCGTCCAGCCGGACCCCGTCCAGGCTGTCGAACTGGGCATAGACCTGGCTGGCGCGGATGGCCTGGGGCAGCAGCCCGTCGAGGATACCCGGCGGCAAGGCGCCCTCCTCGGCCATGACGCCCATCAGCGCGCCTTGGGCATCGACGCGCGCCTCGATCCGGGTGCCGTCGGGCAAAATGCCGGTGAACTGGCGGCGGCCGTCGCGCAGGTTCCTTTGGGCCAGCTGCTCCAGGCCAAGCGCCTCGATGGCGGCCGGGACAGCCTGCGCTGCCGGAGCCTGGGCCGCCGGGGCTTCGGCTGCCTCCTGCGCCAGCGCCGGGACCAGGGCGGGTGCGGCGGCCATCAGGGCGATCAGCGCGGTGGAGGCGGCAAATGTCTTCAAGCTCATGGTCTTCTCCTGTTGGTTCTGAACTGCGCGGCCAGTGCCGGCAGCGGACAGGTCGGTTCTAGCGCAAGCTGCCCGAACCAAACGCCAATGCGCTGTTTGGTTTTCATTTGGGCAGGACCGGGCATAGTGGTGGGATGATGCGGCTTGCCCTGATTCCGGTCCTGATGATGCTGGCGCTGCCCCTCACGGCGGCGGGGCAGGACATGCCGCCGCCCGCGCCCTGGGCCGGCAGCTTTCGCCCCATGCCCTTCCACAGGCTCGCGGACCGTGTCACCGACCGCTACCAGGGCCGCGTGGTGGCGGCCGCGGTGCGACCGCCCGCCCCCCGCGAACGCGCGCTTGGCGCCGAACTGGTCTATGAATTCCGCCTGCTGACGCCCACCCGCAACATGCTGAACATCCGCCTGGATGCCCGGGACGGGCGGTTCCTGGAGGTGGCGGGTCGTGGCCAGCTGCAGGCCCGGCGCCGGCCTTGAGCACAGGACATCCCCCATGCGCGCCCTGATTGTCGAGGACGACCCGCTGCTGGCCGACCAGCTGACGCGGGCCATGACATCGGCCGGTTTCGTCACCGACCGCGCCGCCGACGGCCTCCAGGGCGAGTTCCTGGGCGCCACCGAAAGCTATGACGTGGCGATCCTGGACCTGGGCCTGCCCGGCCTGCCGGGGGTGGAGGTGCTGACCCGCTGGCGCGACGGCGGCATCACCATGCCGGTCCTGATCCTGACGGCGCGCGGCGACTGGACCGACAAGGTCGCGGGCTTTCGCGCGGGCGCCGACGATTATGCGGTCAAGCCCTTCCGCCTGGACGAGGTCGTGCTGCGCGCCCAGACCCTGATCCGCCGCGCCGCCGGCCATGCGCGGTCCGTCATCCCGGCGGGCCGGCTGCGGCTGGACAGCCAGCTGGGCGTCATCACCCTGGACGGCGTGGCGCTGAAGCTGACCGCCTTCGAGGCGCGGATCCTGACCTACCTGATCCACCACCAGAACCGCATCGTCAGCCGGACCGAACTGTCCGAGCATCTCTATCAGGCCGAAACCGACCGCGACTTCAAGTCGATCGAGGTGGTGATCGGCCGCCTGCGCCGCAAGATCGGCGGAGGCATGATCGAGACCCGGCGCGGCGAGGGATACGTGCTGCGGACGCAGGGCTGATGCGCTCGATCCGGGGACGGCTTCTGATCCTGGCGGCGGTCTGGCTGTCGGTGGCGCTGCTGGGGGCGTTCCTGGTCATCGCGCATCTGCTGAAGGATTTCGTGACCGACCGTTTCGACGCGGAAACCGCGGCCATCGCCGACAGCCTGATCGGCCAGCTGGCAGTGGACCGGGAGGGCCGCGTGGGGCTAGAGGATGCGCCCTTGGACGCGCGCTTCGGCCTGCCCTTTTCGGGCTGGTACTGGCAGGTGGCGGCCGACGATGCACCGGTCGCGCGGTCCATGTCGCTGCTGGACGGGCGGCTGCAGGGGCCATCGGGCGACCTTACCGGGGCGCCCGGCCGGGATGCCGACGGCGCCCCGCTGCGCATCCTGCGCCGCGAGCTGACCATCCCCGACACCGATGCCCGCGTCGTCGTCACCGTGACCGCGCCGATGGCGCAGATCCGCGACAGCCTGCACCAGATCATCCGGCCACTGGCCGTCGCGCTGGCGGTTCTGGGGCTGGGGCTGGCGGCGGCCAGCGTGATCCAGGTCGCGGCGGGGCTGCGCAGCCTCGACCGGCTGCGCGCCGACCTGTCCCGTGTCCGCGCCGGACAGTCCGAGCGGCTGGCGCGGCCCGACGTCTCCGAGCTGCGGCCCCTGGCGGACGAGATCAACGCCGCCCTGGACCAGAACGCCAGCCTGCTGGCGCGATCGCGGCAGCACCTGGGCAACCTGGCCCATTCGCTGAAGACCCCGCTGGCCGCGCTGGCCAACGAATTGCCTGCGGATCACCCGGGGCAGGCGCTGATCACGCGCATGGACCGGCTGATCGGCTGGCACCTGCGCCGTGCGCGCCATGCGGGACCCGGCGCCCTGGGCACCCGGACCCCGGTCGCCCCGGTCATCGACGACATCCTGCTGGTGCTGCGCTGGCCCCTGGCGGACCGGGGCATGCAAGCCGATGTCGATTGTCCTGAGGATGCGGTCTTTGCCGGGGAACGCCAGGACCTGGAGGAGATGATCGGCAACCTGGCCGAGAACGCCGTCAAATGGGGCCGATCCCGCCTGCGCATCCGCGTCCGGCCCCTGCCCGGGCGCGTGATCCTGCGGATCGAGGATAACGGGCCGGGCCTGGCCGATGCCGACGCGCCGCTGGCCCTGGTCCGGGGCGCCCGCCTGGACGAGAGCGGCCCCCCGGGGGCGGGGCTGGGTCTTGCCATCGTGGCGGATCTGGCGGCGCTGCATGGGGGGGAACTGCGGCTGGAGCGGTCGGATCTGGGCGGGCTGGCCGCGGTTCTGGACCTGCCTGCCTGAAATTTCCGCAATGCGGGCGCGGCGATATTTTACCATTTGATAAAAAATCGGACCTGTGTCAGCCTGATTCCATCCAACAGGTGAGCCAGGAGACGAAAATGTCCCAAGCAAGACTGTCGCCCGGCGTCGTGCCGGGGCGGCTGACGCCCGCTGAGCTGGCGGCGAACTTTGTCGATGTCGCGCCCCCCCTGGACCGGCACGAGGCGCGGGTCGCGGCGGACCGCTGCTATTTCTGCCACGATGCGCCCTGCATCACGGCCTGCCCCACGTCGATCGACATCCCGCTGTTCATCCGCCAGATCGCGACCGGCACCCCGGACGCGGCGGCGATGACGATCTTTCACGCCAATATCCTGGGCGGCATGTGCGCCCGCGTCTGCCCGACCGAACAGCTGTGCGAGGGCGCCTGCGTCCGCGAGGCAGCCGAGGGCAAGCCGGTCGAGATCGGCGCCCTTCAACGCTATGCCACTGACGGCCTGATGGCGCAGGGCACGCATCCCTTCAAGCGCGCCGCCCCCACCGGCCGGCGCGTCGCGGTCGTGGGCGCGGGCCCTGCGGGTCTGGCCTGCGCGCATCGTCTGGCCGCCAACGGCCATGACGTCGTGATCTTCGAGGCCCGGCCCAAGCCGGGCGGGCTGAACGAATACGGCATCGCCAGCTACAAGGCCGTGGACGGCTTTGCCCAGGCCGAGGTTGACTGGCTGATCGGCATCGGCGGGATCGAGCTGCGCCACGACCAGGCGATCGGCCGCGACATCACGCTGCAGGGGCTGCAGGCCGACTATGACGCGGTCTTCCTGGGCATGGGCCTGGGCGGCGTGAACGCCTTGCGCGCCGAGGGAGAGGACCGGCAGAACGTGCTGGACGCGGTCAGCTTCATCCGCGACCTGCGCCAGGCCCATGACCTGACCGCCCTGCCCGTCGGCCGCGACGTGGTGGTGATCGGCGGCGGCATGACGGCTGTGGACGCCGCCGTGCAGGCCCGCCTGCTGGGCGCGGAAAATGTCAGCATCGTCTATCGCCGCGGTCAGGACCGCATGGGCGCCAGCCGCCACGAACAGGATCATGCGACGGCCAGCGGCGTGCGCATCATCTGCAACGCCGCGCCCGTCGCGGTCCATGGCAACGGCGCCGTCACCGAGGTCGAGTTCGCCTATACCCGCGCCGAGCCTGACGGGCTGGTGCTGACCGAGGACCGCTTTCGCCTGAAGGCCGACCAGGTCTTCCGCGCCATCGGCCAGCGCCTGGACGGTGCGCCGGACGGGCTGGAACTGGCGGGCGGCAAGATCCTGGTCACCGGGCCGGGCCGCACCACGCTGGACGGGGTCTGGGCCGGGGGCGACTGTGCGGCGGGCGGGGACGACCTGACCGTGACCGCCGTGGCCGAAGGCCGCGACGCGGCAGAAGACATCGACGCCCGGCTGACCGGACGTCCCGTCGAAATCCCCGGCTGAGGGCCCGATCATGGCAGACCTGCGCAGCAATTTCATCGGGATCAAGTCCCCGAACCCCTTCTGGCTGGCCTCGGCGCCGCCGACCGACAAGGAATACAACGTCCGCCGCGCCTTTCAGGCCGGCTGGGGCGGCGTGGTGTGGAAGACGCTTGGGTCCGAGGGCCCGCCCGTCGTGAACGTCAACGGCCCGCGCTATGGCGTGATCCACGGTGCCGACCGCCGCGTTCTGGGCATCAACAACATCGAGCTGATCACCGACCGCCCGTTGGAGGTGAACCTGCGCGAGATCAAGTCGGTCAAGCGCGACTATCCGGACCGCGCGCTGATCATCAGCCTGATGGTGCCCTGCGACGAGGACAGTTGGAAGGATATCCTGCACCGCATCGAGGACACCGGCGCCGACGGGGTCGAACTGAACTTTGGCTGCCCCCACGGCATGGCCGAGCGCGGCATGGGCAGCGCCGTGGGCCAGGTGCCGGAATACATCGAGATGGTCACGCGGTGGGTCAAGAAACACAGCCGCATGCCCTGCATCGTGAAGCTGACGCCCAACATCACCGACGTGACCAAGCCCGCCGAGGCCGCGAAACGCGGGGGTGCAGACGCGGTCAGCCTGATCAACACGATCAACTCGATCACCTCGGTCGACCTGGACCTCTTCGCGCCCCAGCCCACCATCGACGGCAAGGGCAGCCATGGCGGCTATTGCGGGCCGGCGGTGAAACCCATCGCCCTGAACATGGTGTCCGAGATCGCGCGCAATCCGGTGACGGCGGGCATCCCCATCAGCGGCATCGGCGGCGTGACCACCTGGCGCGACGCGGCCGAATTCATGGCGCTTGGCGCCGGCAATGTGCAGGTCTGCACGGCGGCGATGACCTATGGCTTCAAGGTCGTGCAGGAGATGATCACCGGGCTGCACGATTATCTGGACAGCCACGAGATGACCCTGCCCGAACTGATCGGGCGGGCTGTGCCCAATGTCACCGACTGGCAGCAGCTGAACCTGAACTATGTCACCAAGGCGGTGATCGACCAGGACGCCTGCATCAGCTGCGGCCGCTGCTATGCCGCCTGCGAGGATACCAGCCACCAGGCGATCGCGATGAAGCCCGGCCGCGTCTTCGAGGTGATCGAGGAGGAATGCGTCGCCTGCAACCTTTGCGTCGATGTCTGCCCGGTCGAGAACTGCATCACCATGCGCGAGCTGGAGATCGGCGAGATCGACAAGCGCACGGGGATCCCGCGGGGCGGCTACGCCAACTGGACCAGCCACCAGAACAACCCGATGGCCCGCGCCGCCGAGTGACCCGCATCCCGCGGCAGCCGGGGGGGGCCTGCGCCCCCCCGAACCCCCCGCAGGGTATTTCGCAAAGAAGAAGCCCCAGGTGCACGCCCCGGGGCTTCTTCGTTGTTCAAATACCCGATCGGGCGGTCAGAGGCCGTAGATGCGGCCGAATTTCTGCTCCAGGTAATCCAGCAGAGGTTCCGGGCTGATGTCGCGGCCGGAGGCGGTTTCGACAAGATCGGCGGGCGGCATCAGGCCGCCGTGGCGCTGGAGGTTCTCGCGCAGCCATTCGGTGCCGGGCGTGCCATCGCCCTGGGCCAGGGCAGCGTCCAGATCGGGCACCGCCGCGCGCAGGGCCTGGTTCAGGCAGCCCGCATAGACATTGCCAAGCGCATAGGTCGGGAAATAGCCGAACAGGCCCACCGACCAGTGCACGTCCTGCAGTACGCCATTTGCCGGACGATCCACCGCCACGCCGAAATCCTTCAGGAAGCGCGCGTTCCAGGCCTCGACCAGGTCGCGGCTGTCCAGGCGGCCAGAGATCAGGTCACGCTCCAGATCAAAGCGCAGCATGATGTGCAGGTTGTACTGAACCTCGTCGGCCTCGGTGCGGATATAGCCCGGCGTGACGCGGTTCACCGTCGCATAGAAGGCCTCGGCATCGGTGATGTTCAGCCCGTCGAAGGCGTCCGACATGCGGGTGAACAGCCAGCCGGTGAAGGCGCGGCCGCGCCCCATCTGGTTTTCATAGATGCGGCTCTGGCTTTCGTGGACGCCCATCGACACGCCCCGGCCCAGGGGCGTGAAGGCATAGTCGGGATCAATGCCCTGTTCATAGCTGGAATGCCCGACCTCGTGGATCGTCGAATAAAGGCAGTTGAAGGGGTCCGTCTCGACCACGCGCGTGGTGATGCGGCTGTCCTGCCAGCGGCCGGAACTGAAGGGATGCACTGCCAGGTCCATGCGACCGCGCGTCCAGTCATAGCCGAAGGCCGTCGCACAGGCGCGCGCCAGCCGCAGCTGCGTTTCCTGCGGGAAGTGCCCGCCAAGGGCCTGGGGCTGCCGGTCGGCCCCCAGCACGTCCTCGCGCAACGTCACCAGACGCGGGCGCATCGCGTCGAACAGCGCGGCGACCTGGGCCCCGGTCATGCCAGGTTCGTAATCGTCCAGCAGCGCGTCGTACAGGTCGCCGCCATCGGCCAGGCAGGCGGCCTCCTCGCGCTTGAGCATCAGGACCTGGTCCAGCGTCGGCAGGAAATCCTCGGGCGCGTCCTTGGCGCGCGCCTCGGCCCAGATGCCCTGCGCCAGCGAGGTCAGGCGCGCCAGTTCCGACGCAAGGCGCGCCGGGACGCGGCTGGTGCGGGCAAAGTCGCGGGCGATCAGCTGGATCGCCCGGCGGTCGGCCAGGCTCTGCGGATCGGCCGCCTCCAGCCATTCGCCGATGCGCGGATCGGTGCGGCGTTCGTGCAGCACCTCCTCCATGGCGCCCATTTCCTCGGCGCGCTGGTCGGCGGCGCCGCGCGGCATGACGGTTTCCTGGTCCCAGCCAAGCCGCTCGGCGACCGAGGACAGCGCCTCGGTCTGGCGCTGGAAGGCCAGCAGGTCGGTCAGTGCGCTCATCTTGCGACTCCGCGGATGGAGGTTTCAATCGGGTAGCGTGCGTGATGGCGCGCGCGCAGGATCAACGTGAACAGCGCCACCGCGCCCAGCTGGTGGGCCAGCGCCAGTTCCAGGGGCGAGGCGTGGATCACGTTCAGGATGCCCAGTCCGATCTGTGCCGCCACCGCCACGATCATCACGCTGAACGCCCCGCGCGTCACCGGATGCGGCGAGCGGCGCGCGCGCAGCCAGACGACGACGGCAAAGATCGCCAGCAGGTATCCCGTCATGCGGTGGATGAACTGGACCAGGGCCGGGTTCTCGAAGAAGTTGCGCCAGCCGAGCGTGCCGTCCCAGATGGCCGCGGGGATCCATTCCCCCCCCATCGTGGGCCAGCCCGTATAGGTGCGGCCCGCGTCGATGCCCGCGACCAGCGCGCCCAGCAGGATCTGCAGGAAGGTCAGGTGCAAGAGACCCGTGGACATGGAGAACAGCTTGGCCTCGCCCGCGCGGCGGGCGCGCAGCAGCTGTGCCTCGGTCCGCGACAGTTGCAGCACGAACCAGGCGATCAGGCCCAGGATGACGAAGGCGATGCCCAGATGCGTGGCCAGCCGGTAGGAGGCGACGCGGGTCATCCCCTCGACCAGGCCCGAGCTGACCATCCACCAGCCGATCGCCCCCTGCAGCCCGCCAAGCGCCCCAAGCGCCAGCAGGCGCGGCGTCCAGCCGGTGGGAATGCGCCGGGTCACCAGGAAGAACAGGAAGCCCAGGCCCCAGACCAGGCCGATCAGGCGGCCCAGCAGGCGGTGGCCCCATTCCCAGAAATAGATGTACTGGAACTCGGCCAGTGACATGCCCCGGTTGACCTCCTGGTATTGCGGGATCTGGCGATAGGCGTCGAATTCGCGCTGCCAGTCGGCGGCGTTCAGGGGCGGAATGGTGCCGGTGACGGGCGCCCATTCGGTGATCGACAGGCCCGATCCGGTCAGCCGCGTCGCACCACCCACGGCGATCATCGCCAGCACCATCGCGAACAGCACCATCAGCCACAGCTTGATGGCGCGGCGGGCGCCCTTGGGGCGGGCGTCGATCATGCCGGTGGTCTGGACGGGGCGGCTGACGGAGGGGTCCGAGACTTCCTGGAAGACAGGTCGCTTGGCCATCGCGGGGGCTCCTTTCGGGCGGAGGTTAGGGACCGCCTATCGGCGGGTCAACTGGCGCAGCATGCCGTGAAGGATGCGCACATCGCCGCGCGTCAGCGCCAGGCGCGCCCACATGTTGCGCAGGTTCAGCCGCATCGGCGCGGCCTTGGTCTCGGGAAAGAAGAAGCCGGCCTCGGTCAGCTTTTCGTCATAATGGTCGCCAAGCCGCTCGATCTCGATGCGGTCGGCCAGTTCCTCGGCCTCGCTGCGGCGGGCATGGGGGGCGGGCTCGGGCGGCAGGATCTCGCGCCCGTATTCATAGCCCATCAGCAGCACGGCCTGGGCCAGGTTCAGCGACGGGAATTCGGGGTTCACCGGCACCGTGACAATGGCATTGGCGCGCGCGATGTCATCGTTTTCCAGCCCTGTCCGTTCGGGGCCGAAGATGATGGCGCTGCGTCCCGGATGGGCGCGGGCCTGCGCCATGGCGGTGGCGGGGGTGAAGACGGGCTTGGTCAGCTCGCGCCCGCGCGCGGTGGTGGCATAGGCGTAATCCACGCCCTCCATCGCGGCGGCCAGGGTCGGATAGACGCGGGCCGTGTCCAGCACCCGCCCCGCCGCACCCGAGGCCATGGCCACGGCCTTGGGGTTGGGCCAGCCGTCGCGCGGATCGACCAGCCGCATCTCGGTCAGGCCGAAATTCAGCATGGCGCGCGCGGCGGCGCCGATGTTTTCGCCCATTTGCGGGCGGACCAGGATGATCACGGGTTGGCGTTCGATTTGCATGGCCCGGGATCTAGTCCGTCTGGCGGCGGCGGGCAAGCTGCGCTATCTGCGACAAAAGGAGATGCGCGATGACCGATGCACCGCAACTGTATCTGATGACGCCCGCCGGGGCCCAGGCCTCGGCCCTGGGGCCGATGCTGGCCGAGGTGATGGACCGCTTTGCTCCGGCCTGCCTGCGGATCCGCGGCGGCGCCGAAGAGGACGAGCTGGGCCGCCTGGCCGACCTGGCCCGAGAGATCGCCCATGCGCGGGACGTGGCGGTGGTGATCGACGACCACATCAAGCTGGCGCAGCGGCACGGGCTGGACGGTGTGCACCTGACGGACGGCGCGCGCAGCGTGCGCTATGCCCGCAAGGAACTGGGCGAGGACGCGATCGTGGGCGCCTTTTGCGGCAGTTCGCGCCACGAGGGGATGTCGGCCGGCGAAAGCGGGGCCGATTACGTGGCCTTTGGTCCGGTCAGCGAATCCGCCCTTTATCGCGGCGAGCCTGCGCCGCTGGACCTGTTCCAGTGGTGGTCCGAGACGATCGAGGTTCCGGTCGTGGCCGAAGGCGCGATCACCCGCGACCTGATCGCCCAGCTGTCGCCCATCGCGGATTTCATCGCCCTGGGGCCCGAGATCTGGACGCAGGACGATCCGCTGGACGCCCTGTCGCGGCTGTGGCTCTGACCCTGCGCTAGAGCAGGACGGGCGTCCGGTCGCCGGCCGCAAAGCGCCGCAGCACCGCCGGATAAAGCCGGTGTTCCTGCACCAGGACGCGCGCGGCCAGCGTATCGGGCGTGTCGCTTGGCAGGACCGGCACCCGCGCCTGGCCCAGCATCGGCCCCGCATCCAGTTCCGGCGTGACCAGGTGGACCGTGGCGCCCGCCTCGGCATCGCCGGCCTCGATCGCGCGGGCATAGGTGTGCAGCCCCGGATATTTCGGCAGCAGCGAAGGGTGGATGTTCAGCATCCGCCCGTCAAAGCGCGCGACAAAGCCGGGCGTCAGGATGCGCATGAAGCCCGCCAGGCACAGGATGTCGGGTTCGGCCTCCAGCAGCGGCGCCAGAAGCGCGGCCTCGAAACCGGCCCTGTCGCGCGGAAAATCGCGGTGGTCGACCGCCGCCGTCGGCACCCCCAGTGCCGCCGCCCGCGCCAGGCCCGCCGCCCCGGGATCGCTCGAGGCGACCAGCACGGCGCGGGCCGGATGATCGCCCGTCATGTCCTCGACCAGCCGCAGCATGTTCGAGCCGCCGCCGGAGATCAGGATCGCGACGCGTGTCACGCAAGCGTGCCGGAATAGCGGATGCCTGTGCCGGCCGTGACCGTGCCAAGACGGTGCACCCTCTCGCCCTGCCCGGCCAGCAGATCGGTCAGCGCATCGGCGCGGTCGGCCGCCACGACCAGGATCATGCCGATGCCGCTGTTGAAGGTCTTGAGCATCTCGGCCTGTTCAATGCCCCCGGCCTCGGCCAACCAGCGGAAGACCGGCGGCAGCTGCCACGAGGTCAGGTCGATGTCGGCGCCCAGATCGGCGGGCAGCACCCGCGGCAGGTTCTCGGTCAGCCCGCCGCCGGTGATATGGGCCAGCGCATGAACGCCGCCCGCCCGGATCGCGGCCAGCGCGGGCTTGACGTAAAGCCGCGTGGGCGTCAGCAACGCCTCGCCCAGGGTGCCGTCGGCAAAGGGGGCCGTATCGGTCCAGGTCAGGCCGGCATGTTCGGCCACCTTGCGGACCAGCGAATAGCCGTTCGAATGCACGCCGTCCGAGGCCAGGCCCAGCAGCACGTCGCCCTGCGCCACGCCCGCGGGCAGCGCCGCGCCCCGGTTCATCGCGCCCACGGCAAAGCCTGCCAGGTCAAAGTCGCCGTCGTGATACATGCCCGGCATCTCGGCCGTCTCGCCGCCGATCAGCGCACAGCCCGCTGCCTGGCAGCCGCGCGCGATGCCCTGGACCACGCGGGCGCCCTCGTCGACCGACAGCTTGCCGGTGGCGAAATAATCAAGGAAGAACAGCGGCTCGGCGCCTTGGCACACCAGGTCGTTCACGCACATCGCCACCAGGTCCTGGCCCAGCCCGTCCAGGTGGCCGGTGTCGATGCCGATGCGCAGCTTGGTCCCCACGCCGTCGGTGGCCGCGACCAGGATCGGGTCGTCATAGCCCGCGGCCTTCAGGTCGAACAGCGCGCCAAAGCCGCCAAGCGCATCCATCACCCCCGGCCGCGCGGTCGCCGCTGCGGCAGGTTTGATACGCTCGACCAGTGCGTTTCCGGCGTCGATGTCGACCCCTGCGTCGCGATAGCTGATCCCGTTCTTCGTCATGGCGGCCCCCGGCTGATGTCGGCCCTCCGATAGCGGAAGCCTGCATCCGGGGCAACGCCCAAGCGCTTGACCCGGGCGCATCCTGGCATTACCCAGAAGCTCGCTGCGGGGGCCTGTAGCTCAACTGGTCAGAGCAGGGCGCTCATAACGCCTTGGTTGCGGGTTCAAGTCCTGCCGGGCCTACCACCTTCCCTGCCAGCGCGACATGGATCGCGCGCATCACAACGCTTCAGGAACATCACTGCCGGCCGCCGCGCGCGGCGCCCTGCTGTCTCGAACAGCGCAAGACATGCTCGTCTGTCGGCACTGGTGCATAGAGGGAGGAAGATGGTGCCCGGAGACGGTGTCCTTGACCTTGATGGTCTGGTTAGGCTCCCGTTGCAGGCACCGTGGCAGCTATTTACCCCAGCAAAACTATGGCTACTGATCGCGACCTTGTTGCACATCTCAGTGAGGGGGATTCACTGAGCGCGTCCTGAGGGTTAGGTCGAGGGCATGCCGAAGCCTTCCCCGATCCGCTACTGCACGACGAACTGGTCAGACTACAATGCGGCGCTGCGCAAGCGCGGCTCGCTGTCGGTCTGGTTCGATCCCGAGACGGTCTGGCACGCCGACAAGACCGGCAAGCGCGGGCGACCCGAGACCTTCTCGGACGCTGCCATCCAGACCTGCTTGACCCTGAAAGTGCTTTTTGGGCTTCCGCTCCGGCAGACGGTCGGGCTGGTTGAAAGCCTGATCCAGATGGCGGGGCTTGATTGGCCGGTTCCGGACTATTCGACGCTGTGCCGCCGGCAGGCGCGGATCGCGGTGCAGGTCCCGTATCGCGCGTCCGGGCAGCCCCTGAACCTGTTGATCGACAGCACCGGTATCAAGTTCCGCGGGGACGGCGAGTGGCAGACCCGCAAACATGGCCCGTCACGCCGGAGGCAATGGAGAAAGGTCCACCTCGCCATGGACGCGGGCACCGGGGATGTGCGCGCGGTCGAGTTGACCTCGAGCCGCCAAGGCGACAGCCCGCTGCTGCCGGAGCTTCTGGCGCAGATCCCGCCGGAAGAGACGATCGGCACGGTCACCGCAGATGGTGCTTACGATACACGACGATGCCATGGCGCGATCATCGACCGAGGCGCGGATGCCGTCATACCGATCCGGCGCAATGGCCGCGCCTGGAAAGAAGACTGTCCCGCTGCTGCCGCGCGAAATGAGATCCTGCGGGCAACCAGGCGCTTGGGCCGGGCGCTCTGGAAGAAGTGGACCGGCTATCACGCCCGAAGTCGGGTCGAAGCTTTGATGAACTGCCTGAAGCTCTTCGGCGAGAGGATCATGTCACGAGACCCCGCCCGCCAGACCGCCGAAATCCAGATCCGCATCGCCATCATGAACCGCTTCTCGGCCCTTGGCAGGGCCGAGATCGAAGCAGTCCGCTGAAGAATGGCGGGAAAGGGGGCAGTCATGCTCGGGGCTGATTTGCGCAACATCGCCAGACCGTGCGCGGCCACGCCCCCGCCGACCGCCTCATCGCCAGACGCGAGCATGCAGCCCCGATCATCGCCGCGCTCAAGCCCTGGCTGGAAACCCAGCTGTCACGCATCCCACAAAAGTCCCTGCTGGCCGAGGATATGCGCTATGCCCTCGCGCACTGGACCGGTCTGACCCGCTTCCTCGAAAATGGGACCCTCGAGCTCGACACCAACCCGGTCGAGAACCAGATCCGTCCGATCGCGCTGACCCGCAAGAACGCACTCTTTGCGGGAAACGAGATCGGCGCCGAGAACTGGGCCATGCTCGCCTCGCTCGTCGCTACCTGCAAGCTGTCAGGCGTGAACCCCGTGGACTACCTCGCCGACACACTCCAGGCCATCCTCGACGGGCACCCCAAATCCCACATCGAAGACCTCATGCCGTGGCGCTAACCACAGCAGCCGTCAAGCATCCCCGCATAGGGCCTCGACGTCGCGCTTACATTCCACAGCCCGCAACCGGTCCCGCATCGAGTGTCGGAAGCCATGCATCGTGGCGCACTGGTGAACATGCGGCTTCAACCACTTGTTGAGCCCCGCACTAGCTGCATTTGCGTTCGTCTGACCCGTCTTGTTGTAGCGAGGAAATGCAAAACCTGATGTACGACCGCTTTGCAGTAGTCGCTGTGCCGCCCAGACAGAGGATCCGACAAGAGGGATAGTCCGAGCGCTGCTTGTGGTTTTCAGTCTACGCCACTGATGCGGCTTTACGTGGACGTAGTAGCCATTGTCGTCGTGGCCGAAGTCTTCAAGAAGCAGACCTGCCGCCTCGGCCAAGCGCATGCCGGTATCAGCGATTAAGGCCACCAGCCAGCGCATTTCGTCATCAGTCTGATAGCAGATGGTCTGAATCCTCCGGATGCTGTCCACAGGAATCGGCAGGCGATCAACAACCCCTGCAGTCCGATCATAGTAGACACCACCGAACGGATTGGTCAGCGTCAGGCCTTCCTCGCTGGCTGCAAAGTTGGTCACAGCCCTAACCGTACCGAAGATGCGGGTAATACTGCTTCCGGCCATTCCTCGTGCCACCAAGGCATCCCGAAATGCGTTTGCATCTTTTCGTGTGTATTCGCCCAACGCCTTGTCGCCGCAAACATCGATAACATAGCCGCAAGATCGCTCAGCGGCGCTCCGAAAGGTCTGTGGCTTTCCAGATCCCTTGAGGCGAATGTATGTTGCCACACATTCGGACAGCTTCGGCTCATCGCTGGTGACGGAAGCCTTATCTGGCGGTGATGAGGGTGCCGGTTTGCTGATGTTCAACCGCAGCATATGCTTGCCCGGTAGCCCGGCATCCTGCGCCCGAAGATGAAACCAGTATTCATCAAGCTGGCTGGCTGCACGAATTGCCCGTGCGGCAGCAACTGCCATTGATTTAGTTCGTAACGAGTAGGCGATTTTCTGGGAAGTGTAGTGCTTCTGCAGTTCCACCGGGATCCGCCGCACGAAGTAGAAGACCCCGTCTTTTGTGAATGTGTGGGGTGCAGATTTGTATGCCGCCATGTTCTACGCCCTGGCCAAGATTGAACTTAGCTGAGGCTTTTCAATAGCATGCAGGATGTAATGGTGCCCGGAGACGGATTTGAACCGCCGACACGCGGATTTTCAATCCGCTGCTCTACCAACTGAGCTATCCGGGCGCCGGATGCGCCGTTTCCGGCGCTGGTGAGGGGTGTTTAAGGGGCAGTTCGGGCGCTGTCCAGAGCCAATCTGAAGATTTTATGTCCCGGTCAGTCGAGCGGGTTTTCGTCCGAAGGAACCTCTTCCAGGGGCGGGCCGGGGATCACGTAATCGCCCCGCAACCACTTGGCCAGATCGACATCCGCGCAACGCTTCGAGCAGAAGGGGCGATAGCTGGGCACGCTGTTCTTGCCGCAGATCGGGCAGGCCATCAGGCCTGTCCCGCTGCGGCGGCCAGCCGTGCCAGGGGCACGCGGTCGCGTTTCCGGTTCAGCTCAAAAAGGCCCATCGTCGTCCAGCCGACCAAGGTCGTCTCCGTTCCCGCCTGCCGGAAGGCGCCCTGCAGCACCTGGTCCAGCGTCGCACGGTCGCGCTTGGGCATCGGGGCAAAGTCGACAACGATCTGCCCGCCCAGGCCGCGCAGGGCCAGCTGCCGCGGCAGTTCGCGAGCCAGGGCGATGTTCGCCTTCAGCCCGGCCGCCGGAGAGGTGTCGTTGCCGGTGTTGACATCCACCGCGACCAGCGCACGGGTGGTCTCGATCGTGGCATCGCCCGCACCCGGCAGGGGGATCCGCTGTGACAGAAGCGCCTCGACCGCGTCCAGGACGCCGCAGCGCTCAAAGCTGTCCTCGCCCTCCTCGACCGCGTCGGGGGCCGGATCGGCCCAGTCCATCCAGGCCTGCTCCCACGGCGTTGGTGCATCCAGAAGCAGTTCGGGGGCGCCCGAGGTCTCGGTGCAGATGCGATCGGTCAAGTCCAGGAGCTCGGT
This sequence comes from Paracoccus sp. KKT209, assembly GCF_055635455.1. The sequence continues at coordinate 1,158,247 of NZ_CM145758.1, read as the reverse complement.
CAGTTCCTCGGCGATCTCGTCATCGTCGGCGGTTTCGGCCGCGCTGCGCAGGATCAGGCCATGCGGCCGATCGCCCAGCAGGTCGCGGCCCAGGGTTTCTAGATCCTCGCACCGGTCCTCGTCGCGGATGCGGCGGGACACGTTCACCCCCGGCGCGCCGGGGGTGACCAGCGCATGGCGGCCGCGGAACAACAGCCGCGTGACCACGGGCAGGGCCTTGCCCTCTTCGGCGACGCCCGCGATCTGGACCAGCAGCGGCTTGCCCTCGGAGACGCCCTTGCGGTCGCGCAGATAGCCGGTCTGGCCGTCGGGCAGGCGCAGGAAGATGCCGCCCTGCCCCTTCATCAGGCGGTCGGCGGCCGCGCGGCAGATCGCGCCGGGCGCCAGGGGGGTCACGGCGGAGGTGCCGACCAGCAGGTCGATCAGCTGTCCGTCCTCCATCAGGGCGGCGGCCTCCTGGCCAAACAGATGGCCCAGAACGACCTGACGACCCTTCATGGGGATACTCCTGCGGAAACGGGGTGAATGCCGATGGCGGCCAGCATGGCGGCGGTTTCGGAAAGCGGAAGGCCCACGACGGCCGAGAACGATCCCTCGATCCAGGGGATGAAGGCGGCGGCGGCACCCTGAATGGCATAGGCGCCGGCCTTGCCCTGCCAGTCGCCCGCGTCCAGGTATCGTTGCAGCGAAGGCTCGTCGATGGCGCGCATGCGGACCTTGGTCTCGACAAGGCGCAGGGCCGTGCGCGATCCGTGGCGCAGGGCCATCGCCGTCAGGACGACGTGACGCCGGCCGGACATCAGGCGCATGAAGGCGGCGGCCTCGTCCCGATCCGCGGGCTTGCCCAGGATGCGACGGCCCACGGCCACCGTCGTGTCGGCGGTCAGCGCGGCCTCGTCGTGGGCCAGATGCAGCGCTGCGGCCTTTTCAGCCGCCATGCGCCGCACATAGTCGCGCGGGGTTTCCCCCCGCCGCGGCGTCTCATCGATGTCTGCGGGGCGCAGGGCGTCGGGCTTGATCCCGATCTGGGCCAGCAATTCCAGCCTGCGCGGGCTGGCCGATCCCAGGATCAGCCGTGGCGGTATGGTCTTGGTCATGACGCGGCCTTCCGTATCCACAGTCGCGTCCGACATCTCACTTGAAGCGGTAATTGATCCGCCCCTTGGTCAGGTCATAGGTGTTCATTTCCACCTGAACCTTGTCGCCGGCCAGAACGCGGATGCGGTTCTTGCGCATCTTTCCTGCCATATGTGCGATGATCTCATGGCCGTTTTCTAGCTCGACCCGGAATGTCGCATTGGGCAGGAGTTCCTTCACGACGCCGGGGAATTCGAGCATTTCTTCCTTGGCCATGGTCACTCCATCATAATCATCCCGCAAGATTCGGGACCGCTGTTAGATGCGACCAGAGCGCGCGGATTTCAAGGAAAAAGCGCCATTTCAGTCGGGACGCCCCGCAACCGCTCCCCCCGGACCCACGACCACGGCACCCCCGGCAGCAACGGAGGCGCGAAAGGGATCGGGCTGCGACAGGTCGCCCGGCGGGGGCGCCGCGCCCAGAAGGGGCTCGGCGTCACCCTGCATCTGGGGACGGTCCTGCCCCGCCGGCAGCGCGGGGTCGCGCAGGCGGATGGCATGGCGTCCCTCGGCCTCGCCGAACTTGCCATGCGCCAGAACCTGGCCTGCGGCGGTTTCCACCGTGGCTTGGGCCATGCAGCTGCGCGGCAGGTGCAGCAGCCGCCCCTGGGTCAGGGCGCGCAGTTCGGCCAGCGATATCTGCCGGCGGCAGAGGACGGCCGTCACCTCGACGGGCGCATCGCTCATCGCGGACTGCAGCGTGGGCCGGGGCTTGTCCGCGGCGGGTGCCGGCGCCCCCTGTGCGACAGGTGCCGGGGCCGGCAGCGCCTGTTCTGTCCGCGCGCGCGGCAGGGCGGATTGCGGCAGGGCCAGAAGGATGCGGCCCTCGCGGCTGTCAGGGATGCCCATCCGCAGTTGAAAGCTGAGGCTGCGGAAGGGCCTGTCCTCCAGCATCAGGGCCAGGGGGCGGGCGTCCTCCAGATGGGTCAGATAGCGATAGCCGGCAATGGCGTCAAAGCCTTCGACCCCCTCCATCTCGATCGGCAGTTCGGTCAACAGGCCGTTGATGAAATCGGCGCAGAGCATCGCATCGCTGCGGGTCGGCCGGCGCCGTTCGACCGGGCGCGTGGTGACGCGGCCCAAGGCCTGGATTTCGATCAGCGCAGCGACGGTCTGCGGGCACAGCGCGATGGCGCCCAGGTGATCGCCCGGCCCCTGCAGCACGGCCACCAGCGGCAGGTCGGGCAGCAGTTCCGGAAGCTCTGCCAGGGTCAGTGCGCCGGGCTGGACCGCGATCGGCTGCACCGACAGACCATAAAGCTGATCCGCCGCCCGGCCCAGGGCCGTTCCGGCCGCGCGCGCGGGGGTGGGGGCCGGCGGCTGCGGCAGTTGCGGCGCGCCCCCCTGCCCCAGCCTGGCCTGGGCCCGCGCCTCCAGCATGCGGCGCAGCACAGCCTTGTCGGGAAGCGGCCGCATGGCGCCGTCACTGGGGTCTGCTTGCGTCATCTTGCGTCCGAATCAGGCTGTTCCTTTCGCACCATGGCCCGGAGGTGGTTGAGAAAGGGTTAAGCCTGCCGGGCCTCCTCGGCCCCCGCAGGCGGACGCGCCGGCAGGACAATGCGGAACGCCGCACCCCCCTGCCCCGGCAGATAGCTGATCTCGCCGCCCAGGTTCAGCATGATCTCGCGACAGATGGCCAGTCCCAGGCCCGCGCCTCCGGCCCGCGCGGGGTCGTTCAGCCGGGCGAATTTCTCAAAGATCAGGGACTGTCGGCCACTGTCGATGCCGCTGCCATTGTCGACGATGTCGATGACGGCACCGCCGCCCTCGGGGCGGCGCACGCGGATGATCAGGACCGGGTGCACCGCGTCGCAATACTTGCGGGCATTGCTGATCACGTTGATCAAGACCTGCAGCAGCCGGTCCACGTCGGTGATCACCGCCAGATGTTCCGAAGGCAGGTCGCGGTCGATCAGGAACCCCCGTTCCGGCCGCGTGGCCGAGGCGGCCGACAGCGCGCGGCTGATCAGGTCGTGCAGGTTGGCGACGCCCACCGTCAGCTGCGCCCGGCGGCTTTCCAGCACCGACAGGTCCAGCAGGTCGTCCAGCAGGCGGGTCAGGCGGCCGGCTTCGTCATGGATGATTCCGGCGAATCGGGTGCGCTCAGCCTCGGTCAGCGAGGGGTCCTTGAGGATCTCGGAAAAGGCCCGGACCGAGGTCATCGGCGTGCGCAGCTCATGGCTGATCTGGCCCAGGAAGGCGTCCTTCTGCACCGAAAGCGCGGTCAGCTTGTCATTGGCCTCGCGCAGCTGTCCGGCGGTGCGGACCAGTTCGGCCCGCGCGGCCTCCAGACGCTGCGTCTCCTCCTTGGCACGCTGCGCCTCATCGGCGACCTGCAAGAGGTCCGAGACCGTCAGGGCCACGCCCCCCGCCACGCGGTCGATCATCGCATGAGCCGTGGCCGAGCCGATGGAGCCCGCCAGCCGCCGCTCCAGCCGGGTCAGGAAGCGCGGCGTCAGGTCGGGCAGATAGCCGGACTTGCCCTGCGCCCGCGCCTCGGCTTGGAAATAGCGCAGCGCCGCATCCGCGCCCCAGACCCGGCGCGCCATGGCCAGCAGCGGCTCGGCCCGGTCATTGCCGCGCATCATCCGGCTGTGGCGGATGGGCTCGACCGCCGACACGAAGGACAGGCCCTGCAGCCGTTCGACCGGGTCGGGAAAGCCGAAGATCGACACGCCGATGAACGCCAGCGTGTTCAGGATCAGCGCCAGCATCACGGCCGCGGTCCAGGGGTCCATGCCCGCGGGCACCGGAAGCGAGCCGCCGATCCCGACCGAGGGCAAAAACAGCAGCGCCATCCACAGCGCAAATCCCGTACCGATCCCGGCATAGGCGCCCTTGCGGTTGGCGCCGCGCCACAAGAGGCCGCCCACCATCGCGGGCAGCACCTGCGCCATGCCGGTGAAGGCCACCAGCCCCATCGCCGCCAGCGCCGCCGTTCCCCCCGAGGCCTCGTGATAGACCCAGCCCGCCGCCATGACCGCCAGGATCGCCAGCCGCCGCGCGTTCAGCACAAAGCCGCGCAGATCGTCGGTCTCATCCCCCGCGGGGATGCGGCGCAGGGCCAGCCAGACGGGGACCAGCCAGTGGTTCGACACCATCGTGGCCACAGCGATTGCGCAGACGACCACCATCGAAGTCGCGGCCGAGAACCCGCCCAGAAAGACCAGCAGCGCCAGCAGGTCCTGCCCCGCCGCCGCCGGCAGGGTCAGCACGTAGAGGTCGGGATTGGCGCTGGCGGGCAGCATCTCGCGCCCCATCACCGCGATGGGCAGCACGAAGAGCGACATCGCGAACAGGTAGGCCGGAAAGGCCCAGCCCGCGACATGCAGGCGCTCCTCGTCGGCGGCCTCGACCACCATCACCTGGAACATGCGCGGCAGGGTCAGGATGGCCGCGGCCGAGACCAGGATCAGCGCAGTCCAGCGGTCGGGCTGCAGCATCCAGCCCTGCGCGACCTGCGGGTCAGTGCTGGCGCGGGCGATGCGGTCCAGCATGTCCAGGGGCCCGTCCGCCAGGCCCCAGACCACGAAGACGCCAAGCGCGACAAAGGCCAGCAGCTTGACCACCGCCTCCAGTGCGATGGCGGTGACGACGCCGTGGTGGCGTTCATCCGCCGCCAGGTTGCGCGTGCCAAAGAGGATCGTGAACAGCGCCAGCCCCGCCGCGACCCAGAGGCCGGTGCCGCCAAAGGCGCTGCCGTCCAGCGCGGCGCCGTTCGGGGCGTCGGTGGCGAAGACCTCGAAGGACAGGCGCACGGATTGCAGCTGCAGCGCGATATAGGGCGTCGAGGCGATGACCGCGATCAGCGTCACCAGCCCCGCCAGGGGGTTCGACTTGCCGAAGCGCGCCGAGATCAGGTCGGCGACCGAGGTGACATGATGCATTCGCGCCACCCGGACCAACCGCCGCAACCCCCACCAGGCGCCGGTGAAGACGATGGTCGGGCCAAGGTAGATCGTCAGGAATTCCAGCCCCGAGCGCGAGGCATAGCCGACCGCCCCGTAAAAGGTCCAGGCCGAGCAATACACCGACAGGGACAGGGTATAGACCAGCGGATGGTCCAGCCAGCGCACATGCCCGCGCGCGGCGGCGCGGTCGGCCGCATAGGCCACCCCGAACATCAGGACGACATAGGCCAGGCAGGTCGCAACCAGGGATTCAAAGGGCATGGGGATCGTCGCGCCCCTGCGCCGCGTCGGGATCGGCCTCGCTGGCGCGGACCGTGGCGGCCTCGGCCCGCAGCAGCGCGCGGTGCAGCGCCCAGACCGCGATTACCAGACCCCCCCAGAGGCTGAAGATCCAGACCGCCCCGGCCGCGAAGCTGACGCTGGAGGGCACCCACCAGACCGGCACCAGGATCAGCAGCATGGCCAGGATCGGCAGGACCCGCGCCGCGTCGCCCAAGCGGCGGCGGTGGAACGAGGCCCGCTCCAGGAACAGCGGTCGGCCGGGCATCAGGCGTCCCCGGGCCTGGTCATGCCAGCATCCGGCGCACCATCGCGCGCAGATCCTCGTTGTCGAAGGGCTTGGTCAGGACAGCGTCCGCCTGCGCCCCGGCCTCGGCCGCCTGCCCGCGCGCGGTCAGCATCAGGACCGGCGTCGCGGCAAGGTCCGCGTCGCCCGCCGCCCGCAGGTCGCACAGGATCTCGGTCCCCGAGCGGTTGGGCAGCATCAGGTCCAGGATAACCAGCCGCGGCCGCTGCTGGCGGATCGCCTCGATCCCGCCGGCGCCGTCCGCATGCAGGTCGACCCGCCACCCCTCGCGCGACAGGATGAAGCGCACCGCCTCGGCGATGTTGGGCTCATCCTCGATCATCAGGATGTCCAGTTGCATCAGGCTGCGCCCCTCCCCGCCTCGGCCCGCGGATAATGGGCCGGATCACGGGCCTGTGTCAAAGGGCCGTTGGTCGGCGTTCCTGTGTCGTCCAGGGCCCTATCCCGCGCGCGGTCCCGCCTGCGCGACCAGGATCGAGGGTTCGCGCCGCGCCGGGCAGGCAGCGCGGGGGCAGATGCGGCAGGCGGGCCCGATGGGCAGCGCGTCGGCCGGGGCGGGACCCTCGGCCGGCAGCAGCAGCATCGCCGCCTGTGTCAGCAGCGGGCCGGCAAGGCCACCGGGCTGGCTGCGCGTGGCAAAGCTGATCGTCCGGAACGGCCGCCCATCTGGCGTGACGACCATGCGCTCCAGCGCCACCTGCGGCATGGCCAGCGCATGATAAAGCGGCCACAGCGCGCAGCTGTCCCCCGGCCGCGGCAGCGGAAAGCCCGGCGCCGCCCGGCGCAGCGTCAGCGCGCCCGACCCGTCGCAGATCAGCAGACCCGCGCCTTCGAACCCCGCCGGACGCAGGTCCGCCAGCCGCCGCAGCACCAGATCCAGGGGCAGCCCCAGACGCGCGGCGATCTGCACCGGGTCGGCGGCCTGCGGATGCAGCAGCGCATCGGCCAGGACATCGTCCGGCAGGGCGTCGCGGTCCTCGGACAGCCAGCGCTGAAGCTGGGTCGCCATGGCCCGCGCCACGTCCGAGGCCAGTGCGCCGACATCGCCCGCGCGGCCCTCGTCGCTGGTCAGCCAGGCCTCGACCTCTTCCTGGGGGGTGGCAGCGGTGCCCTCGGCCTCGAAACTGTCCAGATAGGTCACCAGGGCCTGCGCCGTCAGCGACAGGCGGCGGCTGTCCTGGTGCAGGTTGGCGTGAAAACGCTGCCGCCAGTCGGGCGAGATATCACCCTCCTCGACCAAGATGGCGGCGGTCGAACGGACCGAGGTCACGGCCGACAGCACCTCGTGCAGCGTCGTCAGCAGATAGGGATCCTGGGTCATGCGGTCCGACAGATCGACCAGCTGGCGTTCCAGCCCGCCGCCGCGCCGGGCATGGGCGATCAACAGGGCGGCCCAGCCCGGAAAGCGGGCCAGAAACTCGGCCGCCTGCTCCAGTTCGGCTGCGGCATTGCTGCCGACGGGATGGACGGCGGCCTCGCGCAGGGCGGCGATGCGGACCTCCTCCCGGCCCTCCGACAGCTCATCGGGGGGAACATCCAGCTCTTCGGCCAGGCGCGCGATCAGGTCCTGCCCGACGGGCCGGCGGTTGTGCTCGATCAGGTTCAGATAGGCGGGTGAAATGCCGACCGAACGTGCCACATCCGCCTGGCGACGCGACAGCGCCATCCTGCGCTCGCGGATGCGGGTGCCGGTCAGGACATGGGGGCCGCTGCGGTCGGTCATGGGGCGCGCTGATGCCGGGACGGCCGCGCCCCCTGCTCAGACGGCGACACCATGGCGCCCCGCCAGGTCGGTGAAGAACTGCCAGGCGACCCGGCCGGACCGGCCGCCGCGCGTGGCCTGCCACTCGATCGCCTCGGCCCGCAGGACTGCCGGATCGATGCGCAGATCATAGGCCGCGCAATAGCCGTCGATCATCGCCAGGAACTGGTCCTGGTCGCAGGGGTGAAAACCCAGCCACAACCCGAAACGGTCCGAGAGCGAGACCTTTTCTTCGACCGCTTCGCCCGGATGGATCGCGGTGGCGCGTTCGTTCTCGATCATGTCGCGCGGCATCAGGTGACGCCGGTTCGATGTCGCATAAAGGATCACGTTGCCGGGCCGCCCGCTGATGCCGCCGTCCAGCACCGCCTTCAGCGACTTGTATTGCGCATCGTCATGGCTGAAGGACAGATCATCCGCGAACAGCAGGAAGCGGCGCCCCGAAGCGGCGCCCAGGATCGCCAGCAGGCGGCTGACCGAGGACAGGTCGTCGCGCGCGATCTCGACCAGCACCAGCGGCAGGCCCTCTGCGACCGCCTCGGCATGCACGGCCTTGACCAGCGACGACTTGCCCATGCCGCGCGCACCCCACAGCAGGGCGTTGTTGGCACCGTGGCCGCGCGCGAATTGCAGCGTGTTGGCCAGCAGGGTCTGCTTGGCCCGGTCGATGCCGATCAGCTGGACCAGGTCGATCCGGTCGACGACGGGCACCGGCTCCAAACGGTCGGGATCGGGATGCCAGACATAGGCATCGGCATCGCCGAAATCGGGCGCGGGAACCGGCGGCGGGGCCAGGCGGTCCAGCGCGTCGGCGATGCGGTTCAGGGTCCTGGGGCTCACTCGTCGTCCTCGACCCACAGCCCCTGGGCCCGCAGCTCGGCCTCGCGCTTTTTCTCGATGCGCTTCACCAGCTGGATCGAGACCTCGTAGAGGCCATAGACCACGGTAAAGAGCACGATCTGAGAGATCACGTCCGGCGGCGTGGCAATGGCCGCCAGCACCAGGATCGCCAGCACGGCATAGCGCCGCACCGCCGCCAGGCCCGAAGCCGAAACCAGCCCCGCCCGTCCCATCAGCGTCAGCAGCACCGGCAGCTGGAAGCTGAGCCCGAAGGCCAGGATGAACTTGGTCGTCAGCGACAGGTATTCGTCCACCGATCCCTGGAAGACGATGGCCGCCAGCGGCGTGGCCGGCGTCGGCACCGTGGCATCGTCGGGCAGCTGCAGCGGCCCCTGCTGGAAGCCCAGGAAGAAGTCGTAGGCCATCGGCAGGATGACGTAGAAGGCAAAGGCCGCGCCGATGAAGAACATGATCGGAGAGGCGACCAGGAACGGCAAAAAAGCCGCCTTTTCGTTGCGATAAAGGCCCGGTGCCACAAATCGCCACATCTGGTAGGCGATGACCGGAAAGGACAGAACGAAGCCGCCCAGAAGCGAGATCCGGACCGCGACAAAGAAACCTTCCTGCAATTTCAGCAGGATCAGGCCGCATTCCTGACCCCGTTCCTCCAACGCGTGGCAGATGGGCTGGGTCAGCACGTTGTAGATTGGGTTCCAGACGGTATAGCACAGCACCATCGCGGTGATGAAGGCCACCAGCGACCAGATGATCCGGGTGCGAAGCTCGGCCAGATGCTCGATCAGAGGGGCCGAGCTGTCGTCCAGGTCTTCGTCATTCTGCGTGTTGGAGGCCAATTCACTCGTCTTTCATGTCGGAGCGGCGCACCCCGTGCAGCCGGCGCTGCGGCTCCTCGGCCGCTGCGGTCAGGGCCGCCGCAGGCGCGGGGGTGGCGGCCGCCACGGCAACCGCGGGCGGGGCGGCGGGGGCCGCTGCCGGCGGTGCCGGCGGCGAGGCCGGGTCGGGCTGCACCTCGCGCCGGGGGGTGGGGCGCTTGGGGTCCCATTTCTCCAGCCGGTCGGCCGCGCGATCCAGCGCGTCCAGGCCCAGGGCCTTCTTCGAGGTCAGGCTCTTCATGTCGCGGATCGAGCCCGCGGCCTCGTCCAGACCCGACCCCTTGGCCGCGTCCTCCATGGCCGAGCTGAATTCGCGGGCCATGCCGCGCACGCGTGCCATGATCCGGCCAAGTGAATGGAACAGATGCGGCAGATCCTTGGGACCGACCACGATCAGCGCCACGATGCCGATCAACAGCAGTTCGGTCCAGCCGATGTCCAGCATGGGACGTGCCTTTCCGGGCTCAGCCGCGGTCGGTCGTCTGCGGGGCCGGGGAAGGCGTGCTGCCGGGCGCCGTCGGCGGCGTCACGTCGCGCGCCCGTTCCCCCGGAAGATCGCGCCGGACGACGGGATCGCGGGGAGTGTCCTGCGGCTCCGCGGCGGCGTTCTCGAATTCTTCGCTGCCGTCCTTGACGCCTTTCTTGAAGGCGGTGATGCCCTTGCCGACCTCTCCCATCAGGGACGAGATCTTGCCGCGTCCGAACAGGACCAGCACGACGACCGCGATCAGAAGAAGGCCCGGAAGGCCGATATTGTTCAGCATGAGAGACTCCCTTGCCAGGCGGTCCACCGCCCGCAGGGGATATTTAGGCCCTCGGGGCCGGGAATGCAAAGCCCTTCTGGGTCACATTCGGCACGCCTGCGACGGGACGCTGCGGCGCCGGGGTCCTTGGCAGCGGCGCGCCGGCGGGCGATAAGGACGGATGGACATGGCCACCTACATCACCGCCTTCGTCACGCTTTTCGTGGTCATCGACCCGATCGGCCTGGCGCCGATCTTCATCGCCCTGACGCCGGACATGACGGGCGCCGAACGCCGGCGGCTCGGCCTGCGGTCGCTGGTCATCGCCGCCATCCTGCTGACGCTGTTCGGGCTGGCGGGCGAGGCGATCCTGACCAGCATCGGCATCTCGATCTCGGCCTTCCGCATCGCGGGCGGGCTGCTCCTGTTCCTGACCGCGCTGGACATGCTGTTCGAGCGGCGGACCGAACGCCGCGAGGGTCAGGCCGAGGGCGATGGTCCCAGCCATGACCCGTCGGTCTTTCCGCTGGCCATGCCGCTGCTGGCCGGGCCGGGTGCGCTGGCCACGATGATCCTGCTGGTGGGCGAGAATCAGGGCGCGGGGCATGTCGTCATGGTCCACCTGATGATGCTGGCGGTGCTGGCCATCGCGATGATGCTCTTCGTGCTGGCCACGCCCCTGGCCCGCGCGCTTGGCCGGACCGGCACGATGGTCGTCACGCGACTGCTGGGCATGCTGCTGGCGGCGCTGTCGGTCCAGTTCGTGATCGACGGGCTGCGCGGATCGGGGTTGTTCGGATGAGCGAAACCGAATGGCCGCGCCTGGCCTATTACGTCCTGCTGCTGGTCGTCATCGGCGGCGCCATGCTGTTCGAACTGTCCGGCCGCGGCGGACGCGCGCTGCGCCAGCTGCTGCTGTGGGGCGTCATCTTTGCCGGGACCGCCGTGGCGGCCGACTGGTGGATGACTTCGACCGCGCCGCAGCAGCATGTGCTGGAGGGCGGCAGCCGGATCGAGATTCCCTTGGGGCGCGGCGGCCATTTCCACCTGGAGGCGATGCTGAACGGAACCCCGGTTCATTTCATCGTCGATACCGGCGCCACCAGCGTGGCCCTCAGCCGGGACGATGCCATCCGCATCGGCCTGGACCCCGAACGCCTGCGCTTTGACGGGCAGGCGGTGACGGCGAACGGGCGGGTCCGGACCGCGTCGGTCACCATCCAGGACTTCGCCATTGGCGATGCGGTGGACCGCAATGTCCGCGCCGTCGTCATCGACAGCGAGCTGCGCGATTCGCTGCTGGGCATGTCCTATCTGCGCCGCTTTGCCCGCGTCAGCTTTGAAGGCGACCTGCTGGTTCTGGAACGCTGACGCCCGCCATCCGGCGCAGCGTCGAAAAGATCACGTCGATGCCCCGCGCCAACTGGGCGTAATCGGTCCATTCCTCTGGCGCATGCGAAATGCCGCCCCGACTTGGCACAAAGACCAGGCCCGTCGGCGCAAGTCCCGCCATGATCATGGCGTCATGGCCGGCCCCGCTGACCATCACCCGATGCGACAGACCCAGGGCCTCGGCCTCGGCCGTCAGGGCCGCGCCGATCCGGGGCGACAGCGGCGTGGGCGGCACGTAAAGCTGGTGTTCGACTTGGCAGTCCAGCCCGTGGCCCGAGCCCCCCTCGACCACGTCGCAGGTCATTGCGATCAGGCGTGTCAGCTGCGCCTCGGACGGGGCGCGCAGGTCGACGGAAAAGCGGACCAGATCCGGGATGACATTGGTGCCGCCGGGCAGGACCTCCATCTTGCCCACCGTCAGGACCGCATCCGCACCGACCGCGCGCGCCAGGTCAGGCAGCTGCGCCAGGATCGCGACCGCGCCCACCAGCGCATCGCAGCGCAGGTTCATCGGCGTGGTGCCGGCATGTCCCGCCCGGCCCCGCACCGTAACCTTCAGCTGCGCCAGCCCCACGATACGGTCGACAATGCCGATGTCGCGCCCTTCGGCCTCCAGCACGGGCCCCTGTTCGATATGCAGTTCCAGAAAGGCATGGACCGACCCCGGCGCCAGCACCGCGCGTCCCGCCTCGGCCGGGTCCAACCCATAGGCCGCGATCGCCTCTGCTGCCGAAATGCCGGCCTCGTCCCGCAGCTCGGTCAGCAGCGCCGGGTCCAGCTGCCCCGTCAGCAGCCGCGACCCCAGCAGCCCGCCGTCAAAGCGCGCGCCCTCTTCCTCGATCAGGGCAACGACCTCGATGGGCCGTTCGGGGCGCAGGCCCATCTCGCGGAACAGGAAGGCGGATTCGATCCCCGCAACCACGCCCGCAGGGCCGTCGAAACGCCCGCCATTCGGCACCGAGTCCAGGTGAGAGCCGACCAGGATCGGCGCCAGGTCGGGGTCCCTGCCCTCGATCCGGCCAAAGATGTTGCCGACCGCATCCTCGCGCACGGCCAGCCCCGCCGCGGTCATCTCGGCCGCGACGAAATTGCGGGCCCCGCTGTATTCGGGGCTATAGCTCAGCCGGGTCGTTCCCCGCCCCGGCGTGGCGGTATAGCGGTCCAGCCCCTCGATCAGCCCGCGGATGCGGCGGATATTGGCATATCCGCTCATTCGGGTGCCGCCCCGCCCAAGCAGGCGCAGCCCAGGCCCGCCCGCGCCGGACAGCACCGGCGGCAAGCCGACAGGACATCGTGCGTCGATACCGGGCGTGGAAGTGCCAGCTGTTGCAGCATGGATCAGGCCTTTTCGGGTCGTGAACCGGCGCGAAAATCCCCGGCGCCGCATCACGGGCCCAGAAAAAAACCGCCGTCCGGCACAGGTTATGGCCAGACGGAGGTATTCTGCAATGCCAAATGCAGATCATGCAGATTATCCGACATGACCCTTGGGCCTTCGCCGGCGGGGTCCCCGGATCAGGCCTCCAGCCGCACGGGAATGCCCTTGGCGGCGGGCGTGTCGGACAGCTTGTCGCGACGGGACAAGGGCGACAGCGGGTTCAGTTCGGGGAAATAGCCCGCGATGCAGCCGCGCGGCAGGTCATAGGGCAGCACGCGCAATCCCCCGACCCTCCGGGAGATCCCGTCCTCGGCCGCACCCTGCAGGGCGATGCGCTGTTCGGGCTTCAGCCCCTCGGCCTCCATGTCTTGAGGCGACATCATGATCAGCATCCGGTCGCCTTCGATCCCCCGCAGCCGGTCCGACATGCCATAGACGGTGGTGTTGAACTGATCATTCGACCGCAACGTCACCAAGCGATAGATCCCCGGGGTTTCGCCCAGGCCCGTTGCGTCCAGATCGGCGGGCACGGTGAACTGGGCCTTGCCCGTCTCGGTCTTCCATTCGCGCTCGCGGGCCGGGTTGCCGCGATAGAACCCGCCCGGCTGGTTCATCCGCCCCTCGAAGTCGCGGAAATCATCAGGGTAGACCGCCTCGATCAGCGCGCGGATGCGGCTGTAATCGCCGGCCCATACGTCCCAGGCCAGCTTGGGGTTCGGGGGCAGCGTCGCGGCCGCAAGGCCACAGACAATATCCACTTCGGACTTCAATGTCCGCGCCGCAGGGGTCCGCTTGCCGATCGAGCCATAGATATGGCTGAAGCTGTCCTCGATCGTGACCTGCTGGTTCTCGCGTCCCTTCAGGTCCTCCTCGGCCCGCACCAGGCAGGGCAGGATCCAGGACGACTTTCCCGGCATCAGATGTGTGCGGTTCAGGCGCGTAGCGACATGCACCGTCAGCGGCATCCGCCCCCAAGCCTCCGCCACGCGGTCCTGGTCGGGCACGGCACGCGCCAGGTTGCCGCCAAGGCCGACAAAGCCCTGCGCCTCTCCCTCCAGCAGCGCCTCGACAAAGGTGGTGGTGTTCCAGCCCTCCTCGGTCGGCGGCTCGATCCCGAACAGGTCGCGCAGCGTGTCATTGGGAACCAGCTTGGGCTTTTCGGTGATGCCGACGGTGCGCTGGCCCTGCACGTTCGAATGTCCGCGCACCGGAGAGCAGCCCGCCCCTTCGCGACCGATATTTCCCCGCAGCAGCAGTAAATTGACCAGCGCCCCGATCGCGTCCGAACCGTGGACATGCTGAGTGACGCCCATGCCATAGATGCCCATGACTGCCTTGGCCTTGGCGTAATGCGCCCCGATGCGCTCCATCTCGGCCCGGGTCAGGCCGCTGACCTGCTCCAGCCGGTCCCAGGGCGTGGCGCTGACCCAGTCCATCCAGTCCTGCAGCCCGGCGCAATGCGTCTGCAGGAAATCATGGTCCAGCACGCCGCCATTGGTCTCCTCCAGCGCCAGAACATGCTTGGCGATGCCGGTCAGCGCCGCGATGTCACCGCCGACCCGGACCTGCAGGTAGCAGTCGGCGATCTCGGTCGGGGCGCCCACGGTCATCTGCCAGGGGCTTTGCGGGTTGGCGAACTCCAGCAGACCCTTTTCCCGCAGCGGGTTGATCGCCACGATGCAGCAGCCGCGCTCGACGGCCTTCTGCAGCGGATGCAGGATGCGCGGGCTGTTGGTGCCGGGGTTTTGGCCGACATGGATGATCATGTCGCAATGGTCGAAATCGTCTAGCACACAGGTACCCACGGGCGAGCCGATCACCTTCTTCAGCCCGACCGAGGTCGTTTCGTGGCACATGTTCGAACTGTCGGGCAGGTTGGTATGCCCATAGGCCCGGGCGAAAAGTCCGTAAAGGAAGGACGGCTCCAGCGCCGCCTTGCCCGAGGCGTAGAAGGTCACCTTCTTGGGGTCCAGCTTGCGCAGTTCGGCCCCGATCGTGTCGAACGCCTCTTCCCACGTCGCCTCGACATAGCGGTCGCTGCCTGCGTCATAGCGCAGGGGATGGGTCAGGCGACCCTCGCGCTCCAGCTCGAACTCGGTCCAGGTGGCCAATTCGCTGACCGTGTGGTCGCGAAAGAACTCGGGCCCGCAGCGGGAAACCGTCAGGTCCCACAGCGTCGCCTTGGCCCCGTTCTCGCAGAACTCGGCCGGGTGCGGGTTCGGCGGCTTGGCCCAGGCACAGGACACGCACATCATCCCGCCGGGCTTGTTCTGACGGCGCAGCGTCTCCAGGGCGCCGGGGGTGCTGCGGGCGGTGCGGCCCACGGCCACGATGCCCTTGGCCGATCCCCATCCGCCGACCGGGCCGTCATATCCTTCGATTTCGCGGATCGCCTCGGGGTTCTGGTCTTCGGACATCGGATCACCTTTCGGTCGTTCGGGCCGGGCCAGCGGCCCGGCAGAAGTGTCAGGTCACGCGGGCGAAGGGGTCGGGCAGTTCAGCCAGCAGCTTGTCGGGGGTCATGGGAAAGTCGCGCAGCCGTACGCCGCAGGCATTGTAGATCGCGTTCGATATCGCGCCCGCCGCGCCGCAGATGCCCAGTTCGCCCACGCCTTTCGCCTGGATGGGAGAGGCATAGGCATCACGCTCCTCCAGCAGGATCACCTCCATCTCGGGGATGTCGCGGTGGACCGGCACATGGTATTCGGCCAAGTCGTGGTTCACCAGGTGGCCGTCGCGATGGTCGAAATGTAATTCCTCCATCAGGGCGCTGCCGATCCCCCAGACCATGCCGCCCAGGCATTGCGACCGTGCGGTCTTGGCGTTCAGCACGCGGCCAAAGCCAAAGGCCCCGGTCATCCGGCGCATGCGCGTTTCTCCGGTAAAGGCATTGACGGCCACTTCGCAGAAAAAGGCGCCATAGGTGGCCTGCTTGACCTTTTCCGACGTCTCGCCGGGCTCGATCCGGCCGACTTGCGCCAAGTCGCCCTCCAGCAGTTCGGTCACCGAACGGGGATCGGTGCCCTCGGCCCAGATCTTGCCGTCCTGCATCAGAAGGTCGTCGGGACTGCAGTTCATCTTGCGCGCCAGCACGGCGCGGATCGCCTCGCAGGCCAGGAAGACCGCCGACCCGGTAGAGCTGGCGCCCCAGCTGCCGCCCGAACCCGCACCCGAAGGCAGGCTGCTGTCGCCCAGCCTCACCTCGGTCCGCTCGATCGGCTGGCCCAGCATCTCGGCCGCGATCTGGCCCAGGATCGCATAGCTGCCCGTGCCGATGTCGGTCTGGTCGCTTTCGACCAGCAACGACCCGTCGGCCCGCAGCGTCACCCGCGCCTCGGCCTGCTTGAGGATGTTCACGCGGGCGGCCGAGGCCATGCCCATGCCGATCCACCATTCGCCTTCGCGGCGCTGGCAGGGCAGCGGATGGCGCTGGTTCCAGCCAAAGGACCGCGCCCCCGCATCCAGCGCCTCGACCAGCCGGCGCGAGGAATAGGGCGTGCCCTCTCCCGGCACCACGTCGGGCATGTTGCGCTTGCGCAGCTCCACCGGGTCCAGATGCAGCTTGACGGCCAGTTCGTCCATCGCGGCTTCCAGCACCTGCATGCCGACCGCCTCGCCGGGCGCACGCACCGAACCCGCCGTCAGCCGGTTGATCCGGGAAATCTGGATGGCCAGACGGCGGTTGTCGCCGCGATAAAGGAATTCGGTCGCCTGCGTCACCGGCTCGGCGAACTCCTCCTCGGGCAGGTTCGAGATCAGCGCCTCATGCGCCAGCGCGGTCAGGCGGCCCTGGTCGTCGCAGCCAAGCCGCACGCGCTGCTCGGTCTCCGACCGCCGCATGATGGCCTCGAAGACCTGCTGGCGGCTCATGACCACCCGCACCGGACGCCCCAGTTCGCGGGCGGCGATCGACGCCGCGACGGCCTCGTGCGAGATGCCCAGCTTGGAGCCGAACCCGCCGCCCACATAGGGCGAGACGATCCGCACGTCTTCCGCATCGACCCCGACACTGTCGGCCAGTTCCTTGACGTTGAAGGCCACCATCTGCAGGCTGCCGTGCAAGGTCAGCTTGCCGCCGTCCCATTCGGCGATCGCCGCATGCGGCTCCATTGCCGCGCTGGCATGGCCGGGCGTGGTATAGGTGACATCGACCACATGGGCCGCCTCCTTAAGGGCGGCCTCCAGGTCGCCGGCCTCGACCGGCTCCTTGGCGGGTTCCGCGGCCTCGGCGGACGGCAGCAGCCGCGCCGTGTCCGACTGGTCGTCGTAATCGATCCGCAGCGCCTTGGCGGCGGCGGTCGCCTGCTCGAATGTTTCGGCCACGACCAGCGCGACGGGCTGATCAGGAAAATCCACATGGTGGACATCCTGCATCGGCGCCTCGCCCGCACCGCCCTGCGCCGCGCGGCGCAGCATCTCGTGGGTGGAATAGACGCCCAGCACGCCGGGCATCGACAAGACGGCGTCGCGGTGGATGCCGGTCACCAGGCCCTTGCTGATCTGCGCGCCGACCAGAACCCCCTCCGCACAGGCGGGGCGGCGATATTCGGCGGCATAAGTCGCTTTGCCCGCCACCTTCAGCGGGCCTTCGGGCCGGTCCAGCGGCTGGCCGATCACGCCCTGGCGGGTCTGGTCCAGCAGGTTGCGCTGGTCGGGGCGGTCATAGGTCACGGACATGCGCTTATTCTCCGGTCGCTTCGGCCAGCACGGCGGCCAGGGTGCGGCGCGCCAGCGGGATCTTGAAATCATTGCCGCCCTGGCCTTGGGCGTTCTCCAGCAGCATGTCGGCCGCCTTGGCGAAAAGGGCGGGACCGGGCTGCTCGCCGACCAGCAACTCCTCGACGCGCGGGTCGGTCCAGGGCTTGTGGGCCAGACCGCCAAAGGCCAGCTGCGCATGGGCGATGCGACCCTGGTCCATCCGCAGCACTGCCGCGATCGAAACCAGTGCAAAGGCATAGGAGGACCGCTCCCGCACCTTGCGATAGATGTGCTGCCCCCGGATCGGCGCCGGCAGGGTGACCCCGGTGATGACCTCGCCCGGCTCCATAACGTTGTCACGGGACGGATCATCCCCGGGCAGCCGATGGAAGTCGCGCGCCGAGACTTGACGGCTGCCCCCCGGACCCTCCAGCTCCACTTGCGCCTCCAGCGCGGCCAGGGCCACGGCCATGTCGCCTGGATAGGTGGCGATGCAGGCCTCGGACGCGCCCAGGATCGCGTGATTGCGGTTCACCCCGCCGATGGCGGCGCAGCCCGAGCCGGGCTGCCGCTTGTTGCAGGGCGAATGGTTGTCCATGAAATAGGGGCAGCGGGTCCGCTGACACAGATTGCCGCCGGTCGTGGCCTTGTTGCGCAACTGCGGGCTGGCGCCCGACAGGATTGCCCGCGACAGCACCGACCAGTCCTGACGGACCCGATCATCGGCGGCGCAGTCCGAATTGCTGACCAGCGCGCCGATGCGCAGCCCCTCGCCCTGCGGCTCGATGCGGTCCAGCCCGATGCGGGTCACGTCCAGCAGCGCCTCGGGCGTCTCGACCTCCAGCTTCATCAGGTCCAGAAGATTGGTGCCGCCCGCGATCAGGCAGCCGGAATGGCCGACCGCATCCTGCAGCGACTGCGCACGCGCATAGGAAAAGGCCCTCATCGCGCGGCCCCGGTCTCGATCACCTCGCGGATGGCCGCGACGATGTTGTCATAGGCGCCGCAGCGGCAGATGTTGCCGCTCATCCTTTCGCGGATCTCGTCATTCTCCAGCCGGGGCAGCCCGGCCAGTTCGTCGGTGACGACACTGGGCCAGCCCGAACGCAGTTCTTCCAGCATGGCGGTGGCCGAGCAGATCTGGCCCGGGGTGCAATAGCCGCACTGGAACCCGTCATGGGCGACAAAGGCGCGCTGCAGCGCCGACAGGGCCTCGGGCGACCCGATCCCCTCAATGGTGGTTACCTCGTCGCCGTCATGCATGACCGCCAGGCTGAGGCAGGAATTGATGCGCCTGCCATTCACGATGACGGTGCAGGCCCCGCATTGTCCGTGATCGCAGCCCTTCTTGGTGCCGGTCAGCCCCAGGTCGAGGCGCAGGAAATCCAGCAGGCTGCGCCGCGGGTCTCCGGAATAATCTTGAGATTGGCCATTGACGGTCAACCTGGCTGCGGGGCTTTGCGCCATGAAGGGCTCCTTGAACCACCTGTGCTGGGTTCAAGGCAACGTGATGGGTTGCGGCTGGTTCCCCAGAAGATCACGATCCGGCGGCCCTCCGGATCAGGAGACCAGCGCCGTCCGGTTCCGGCGCGCGCCCTGCTGCGCGATCATCGCGCAGATCAACAGCTGCGCCATGTGATAGACCAGGACCGGCAGGACGGTCGCCCCCACCGTCGCGGCCGGGAACAGCGCCGCCGCGATCGGCAGACCCGAGGCCAGGCTTTTGGTCGAGCCGCAGAAAAACAGGACCGACCGGTCCGGGCCCGGCAGCCGGAACAGCCGCCCCGCCCCCGCGATCAGGCCAAAGACCATGGCCAGCATCACCAGCACCACCGCGATCAGGGTGATCAGGCTGGCCGCCGGGATCGCCGCCCAGAGGCCCGACACCGTGCCCGCGCTGAAGGCCGAATAGACGATCAGCAGGATCGCGCCCCGGTCCACCACCAGCGTCAGCCTGCGGCGGTTGCGGACAAAGGCGCCGATCCAGGGCCGCAGCAGCTGGCCCAGAACGAAGGGCAGCAGGATCTGCGTACCGATGCGCAGGACCGCATCCATGCTGATCTGCCCGTCGCCCGCATGCAGCAGCAGCGCGACCAGCGCGGGGGTCAGCACCACGCCGATCAGGTTCGACATCGAGGCCGCGCAGATCGCCGCCGGCACGTTGCCGCCCGCGATCGACACAAAGGCGATCGAGCTTTGCACAGTCGAGGGCAGCACCGACAGGAACAGCAGCCCCAGCGTCACCTGCGGCCCCAGAAGCCCGCCAAAGACGGCCGCAAAGCCCATCCCCAGCAGCGGGAACATCGCATAGGTCGCGGCAAAGGTCAGCCCCTGCAGCCGCCAGTTCAGCATCCCCGCCTTGACCGAGGCCGGGTCCAGCTTGGCCCCGTAAAGGAAGAACAGCAGCGCCACGGCCCAATAGGTGACATGGCCCAGCCCCTCGGCCGCGATCCCGCGCGCGGGCAGCACAAGGCCCAGCATTACGGTCGCCAGCAGCATCAGCATATAGCTGTCGATCCCGATGCGTTTCAGAAATGCGCTCATCTTGCGGCTCCTTTACCAGCCCAAGGCCATGCCGTCCTTGCGGCTGTCCGACCCGCCCTCCAGCAGGCCGGTCAGGGTGTCGATGCGGATCGCCTGCGCGCCGCCCGTCGGGCCGGCCAGGCGTTTCAGGACATGGCCGCGCCGTTCCAGCTCGGCGCAGACATCGGCGGGCATGGTCGGCTCGACCTGCAGCACGCCGTCGGTGGCAAAGCTGCGCGGCTCGTCCATCGCCTGCTGAAGGGTCAGGCCGCGATCGATCACCGCCGACAGGAAGACCGCGTGGCCCGTGGCCTGATACTGCCCGCCCATGACGCCAAAGGGCATCACGACCCGGTCGGCCTGCGTGACCATGCCGGGAATGATCGTGTGCATCGGGCGCTTGCGCGGGCCGATGGCGTTCGGATGGCCCGGGATCATCCGAAAGGACGCGCCGCGGCTTTGGAACAGCACGCCCGTCGCGGGGTCCAGCCGGCCCGACCCAAAGCCGTGAAAGATCGAGTTGATGAACGAGATCGCGTTCCCCTGCCCGTCAACAACGCAGAGGTAGATCGTATCCCGATGCGGCGGCTCGTCCCAGAGCGCGGGGGCCATGGCGCGGGTCATGTCGATGCGCGCCCGCAGGGCGGTGATGGCCCGGTCGGACAGCAGCGCCTCGGCCAGGCCCGGACAGTGGTCCGGATCGCCCAGCAGCACGTCGCGCTGGTGATAGGCCAGCTTGGTCGCCTCGGCCTCGACATGCACGCGGTCGGCATGGGACAGGCCGGCCATGTCGAACCCTTCCAGAATCTTCAGGATCAGCAGCGCCGCCAGCCCCTGCCCGTTCGGCGGGCATTCGTGGACCTCAAAGCCGCGATAGGTCGCGCTGATCGGCGTCACCCATTCGGCGCCGTCCGTGGCTTCGGCGAAATCCTGTTCCGTATGCAGCCCGCCCAAGGCTCGCAGATGCGCGACCATCCGGGCCGCCGTCCGGCCCTGGTAGAAAGCCGCCGGCCCCTCGGCCGCGATCTCCTCAAGGCGGTCGCCCAGCAGGGGCTGCGCGTGCCGGGCCCCTGCGGCGGGCGGTTGGCCGCCGGGCAGGAACAGCGCCGCCGCATGCGCATCGCCCGCCACCACGGCTGCCGCCTCGGCCCAGTCCTGGGCCACGCGCGGCGTCACCGGATAACCGTCGCGCGCATAGGCGATGGCCGGCGCGAACAGCCGCGCCAGCGGCAGGCTGCCTAGGTCCGCGTGCAGGCGGCACCAGGCCGAAATGGCGCCAGGGATGGTCACCGCATGCGGGCTGATCTGCGGGATGTGGTCGGTCAGGCCTGCCGCCTGCAGCGCCTCGATCGTGGCGGCGGCCGGGGCGCGGCCGGACCCGTTCAGTGCCCGGACCGGACCTCCTGCCGGCGCATAAAGCGCAAAGCAGTCGCCGCCGATCCCGGTCATCAGGGGATCGACCACCGCCTGGACGGCGCTGGCCGCGATGGCGGCATCGACGGCATTGCCGCCCTCCGACAGGACCGCCAGGCCCGCTGCCGTCGCCAGCGGATGCGAGGTGGCGACCATGGCCCGTGCCGCATAGGTCGACGGCCGGCGGCCCGAGAGGAAATCGAACTTCGACATCGCCTGTCCCCTGCTGCGGAATCACGTGGCGCCTGCGCCTCGTCTTGTATACATATAGGTGGCACCGGAATACAATCACAGGACCGCCAATGACTGTCGCCCGCTCTGCCGACCAGATCCACGCCGCCCTGTCGCGGCAGATCGTGGCGGGCCAGTTGCGCCCCGGCGATCCCCTGGCGGAGACCGCGCTGGCGGCACGTTTCGGCGTGTCCCGCACCCCCACCCGCGAGGCGCTGCACCGCCTGGCGACCGAGGGGCTGGTCGAACGCGGCCCCCGCCGCGCCTTCCTGGTCCGCCGGATGAGCCCCGAGGTGCTGCGCGACCTTTTCGAGGCCCTGGGAGAGCTGGAGGCGCTCTGCGCCAGCCTGGCTGCCCATCGCATGACCCCGATCGAGCGCGCGGCGCTGGAGGCGATCTTGGCCGAGGGAGAGCATCCGGAGGCCGATTATGCCGCAGTGAACCGCCGCTTTCACGACGCCCTGCGGAGCGGTGGCCAGAACGTGGTGCTGTCGGGGATGCTGGACGACCTCAATCGCCGCAGCATGCCCTGGCGCAGCGCCCAGTTCGAGGCGCAGCCGGACCGCATGGACAGCTCCCGCGCCGAACATCGCGCCATCGTCCAGGCGGTCCTGGCCCAGGACGGGACGCAGGCCGCGGCGCTGATGCGCGCCCATATGGCGGCCTCGCTCGGCGTGGTGCTTGAGATGCTGACCCGCCACGCCGAACAGGAGCCACCCCATGCCCGATGACCTGCATCCCGACCTGCACCTGGCCATCCGGGCCGCCCATGCCGCGGGGGCGCTGCTGCGCGGTCACTGGCAGGCGCGGGACCGGCTGGTGATCGATGCCAAGGCCGCGGGGGATTTCGTGTCACAGGCCGATCACGAGGCCGAGGCCCTGCTGCGCCGCCACCTGCTGGCCGCCGGGGATGGCTGGCTGGGCGAGGAAACCGCCCCGCGGGAGGGCAAGCGCCGCTGGATCGTGGATCCGCTGGACGGCACGACGAACTTCCTGCGCGGCATCGCGCATTGGGCGGTCTCGGTTGCGCTGGAGGTCGATGGCCGGCTGGTCCTGGGGGTGGTCCATGATCCGCTGAAGGACGAAACCTTCGCCGCGGCGCAGGGGCTGGGGCTGCGGCTGAACGACCGCCCGGTCCACCCCGCCCCGCCGCCGGGCTTTGATGCCGCGCTGTTCGGGACCGGGCTGCCCTTTGGCGACATGCCCCATATCCCCGACCATGCCGCGGACCTGACGCGCGTCCTGCCCGGTTCGGCCGGGGTCCGGCGGATGGGGGCGGCGGCGCTGGACCTGGCCTATGTCGCGGCGGGGCGCCTCGATGGCTTCTGGGAGCGGCGCCTGCGCCCCTGGGACATCGCGGCGGGCCTGGTCCTGCTGCGCGAGGCCGGCTGCCGGGTCGAGGGCTGGACCCCCGAGGAGCGCCCCGAGGACAGCGGCACCGTCCTGGCCGCCCCGCCCGCCCTGTTCGACGCCTTTGCCGCCCGGCTGCGGCAGGCGGATCAGCCCAGGCGCGCGTAAAGGTCCCCCGATCCTCCGTCCGCCGGCAGCCCGGCCAGCCAGTCCCGCACGGCCCCGGCGTCGCGCCAGTCGGGCCACAGAAACTCTGTCGCCTCTCCCGCGACCGCGTTGAAGCGATAGTCGCCCAGCGCCGCCAGCAGGTCCAGCACCGCCAGGGTCCGGTCACGAAAGGCGGGCAGGTATTCCACCGACAGCAGCGGCAGCGGCTGGCTGAGGCCTGACAGCACGTCCGCCTCGAAGCCCTCGACATCGATCTTGACGAAATCGGGCCGCCCGTGCTGCGCGATCAGCCTGTCCAGCGTGGTCATCCGCACCTGCTGCCGCCGGTCCCAGCGCACGTGGCCAAAGCCCGGCGCCTGCGCGGCCTGGGCCGCAAAGTCGCGGCTGAGCGAAGACACGGTGGGATGCAGCGAGGACACATCCATCTGCGCCATCGTCTCGGCCGGGCCGACGGCCTTTTCCACCAGCACGATATCGCGCGGCAGGCTGCGGCGCAGGAAGGTGGCAAAGGGCTCCTGCGGCTCGCAGGCCACCACGCGCGCGCCGGCCGCCCGCATCGCGCGGGCGCGGTTGCCGACATGGGCACCGATGTCAAAGGCCAGCGTACCGGGCTGCAGAAGCCCCCGATAGAACCGGCGCAGCTGCCGGATGCGCCGCGGGTTGTAATAGATCGCCAGCGACCGGATCAGTCCCCGAAGCACCCGTATCCGCATGATCCCCCCAAAGCCGTCCTATGGCCATCCTAGGGCGGCCCGGCCGCGGCCGTCCATCAGCTCTTTGGGCCGGCTGTTGACGAAGTCCGCGAACTTCCGCGACAATCGGTCACGTCGGACCGCAGGCTGCAACCTTGCCAGTCGCCTGTCGGGTGGTCAGGCTGATTTATCAATGAGCTTCGGGCAGAAGGTGATCCATGCGTGTCTTTCCCTTATCCGATATGGCGGGCGACGCGTGGGTTCCGTGGATATTCGGCAGGATGGGCGGTCGAAAGACGCGTCTGGACGCCGGCAGCCCCGACTGTTCCAGACGCAGGCAAGCATGAGCGCACCGGCCCTCTGGTGCATGGCTCCGGACCAGGTGCAGATCCGCCCCGGCCGCATGGGCGACGGCCTTCGCGTCCGCACCCTCTTCAGCGGCATCAGCCGGGGGACCGAGCGGCTGGTCCTGGCAGGCCGGGTGCCTGCCAGCGAATACCAGCGGATGCGCGCGCCCTTTCAGGAGGGGGATTTCCCCTTTCCGGTCAAGTATGGCTATGCCGCGGTCGGAGAGGTACAGGAGGGCGAACTGGCCGGACGGACGATCTTTGCGCTGCACCCCCACCAGACCGAATTCCGCCTGCCGGCCGAGGCGCTGATCCCGTTGCCCAAGGGGCTGCCGCCCGAACGGGCGGTGCTGGCCGCGAACATGGAAACCGCGCTGAACATCCTGTGGGACAGCGGCGCGGGGGCGGGTGACCGCATCACGGTGGTGGGCGGCGGGCTGGTCGGCCTGCTGGTCGCCTCCCTGGCCGCGCGCCTGCCGGGGGCGGAGGTGACCGTGGTGGACCCGCAGCCGGGGCGCCGCACGCAGGCGCAGGCGCTCGGCTGCGGCTTTTGCGCGCCCGACGCGGCGCCCGGTGATCAGGATGCGGTCATCCACGCCAGCGCGACCCAGGACGGCCTGGTCCTGGCGCTGCGCATCGCCGGCGCCCAGGCCACCGTGACCGAGGCCAGCTGGCACGGCACCTCCCCCGTCGCCCTGCCCCTGGGCGGCGCCTTTCACAGTCGCCGGCTGCGCATCGTCAGTTCGCAGGTGGGGGCGCTGCCGCCGGAGCGTGCGGCGCGCTGGACCTATCGCCGCCGGCTGACCAAGGCACTGGACCTGCTGGCCGATCCGGGGCTTGATGTCCTGATCTCGGGGGAAACCGCCTTTGGCGATCTTCCGGACGCCTATCCCCGCATCCTGGCGGACCCGGACACCCTGTGCCACCGCATCCGATACTGACCGAAAGCCCACCTCGAGGAGCCCCAATGTTCGCCGTCGAAGTCCGAGACCACATCATGATCGCGCATTCCTTCCCCTCGCCGACCTTCGGGCCCGCGCAGGGAATGCACGGCGCGACCTTCACCGTCGACGCGGCCTTCTTTGCCCCGGTCATGGATGATGAGAGCCTGGTGGTCGATATCGGGCTTGCGACCGAGGCGCTGGCCGCGACGCTTGCGCCGCTGCGCTACAAGAACCTGGACGAGATCCCGGAATTCGCCGGCAAGTTCACCACGACCGAATTCCTGTGCAAGCATATCTTCGACCAGATGGCCGCGACGGTGCGCGCGGGCGGACTGAAGGACGGCGGCCGCGTGAAAAAGCTGCGGATCACGCTGCATGAAAGCCACATGGCACGCGCCTGGTTCGAAGGGGACCTCTAGGCATGGGATTTTCGGCCGAGTGGCTGGCCTTGCGCGAACCGGCGGACCGGGCAGCCCGCGACGACGGGATGCTGGCGCGGGCGGCGCGGGCGGCCGGGCCGGACCCGGTGATCCTGGACCTGGGCTGCGGCACCGGATCCACGCTGCGGGCGCTGGGGCCGCATCTGCCGGATCACGCGCGCTGGCATCTGGTCGACAACGACCCCGCGCTGCTGGAGATCGCCCGGACCGAGGCGCCGGGGCGCAGCACGTCCCATGGGCTGGACCTGCGCGACCTGGAGGCGCTGCCGCTGGACGGGGTGACGCTGGTGACGGCTTCGGCGCTTCTGGACCTGATGCCGGCGGCCTGGATCGCCGGCCTGGCGCGGCGCCTGTCCCACGCGGGCCTGCCCTTCTATGCGGCGCTGTCCTATGACGGGGAAATGACCTGGGACCCGCCCCTGCCGGAGGATGCCCCGGTCACCCACGCCTTCAACGACCACCAGCGTCGCGACAAGGGGCTGGGACCCGCGCTTGGCCCCGAGGCCGGGTCCGAGGCGCTGGCCGTCTTCCGCAATGCGGGGTTCGCGGTTACCGCGGCGCCTAGCCCCTGGCGCATAGGCCCGGACCAGGCGGCGCTGCACCGTGCCCTGGTTGCAGGCATTGCCGGGGCCGCGGACGAGGCGGGCGCCCCGATGGCCGCCGACTGGGGCATGGCCCGCAAGAAGATGGCGCCCCGAAGCCATTGCCGGATCGGCCATCTTGACCTGCTGGCGCTGCCGCCCGCCGCGACCTGAACGAGGAGAGGACCAACCATGCAAGGCGTCGATGTCACATCGCGGGTCTGGGACCGCATCCTGTCGGTCCG
This sequence comes from Paracoccus sp. KKT209, assembly GCF_055635455.1. Next base: position 1,131,973 of record NZ_CM145758.1, on the reverse strand, counting down.
CAACGGACAGGCCTGCGCCTGCTGCGGCCGCTTCACGGCGGCCGAACGGGCGGCGCTGGATCTTTACGGTCCCGTCGCGCGCCGCGATCTGGGTCCGGTGACGGTGGCGCAGATCGGCCAGTCGCTGGACGGGCGGGTGGCCACGGCCTCGGGCGATGCGCGCGACGTCTCGGGGCCGGACGGGCTGGCGCATCTGCACCGGCTGCGGGCGCTGGTGGACGGCGTGGTGATCGGCGTGCGGACCGCGTTGCACGACCATCCCCGCCTGACCGTCCGTCTGTGCAGCGGCCCGAACCCGGCCCGCATCGTCATCGACCCGCGCGGCCGCCTGCCGGACGAGGCCACCGTGCTGGCCGCCGGCGATACGCGCCGCATTGTCATCCAGGGTGTCGAGCGTCCCCGTCCGTCAGGGGTCGAGATCCTGCACCTGCCGATGCACGAGGGACGGATGGACCCCGCGCGCATCCTGGAGGGCCTGCGGGACATGGGCCTGGGATCGCTGCTGATCGAGGGCGGCGGCCTGACCATCGCCGGGTTCCTGGAGGCCCGGTTGCTGGACCGGCTGCAGGTTTCGGTGGCGCCGCTGATCATCGGCGCGGGACCGCAGGGCCTGACCAGCCGCGCGCCCATCCAGCACCTGTCCGACGCGCTGCGCCCTGAAACCCGGTTCTTTGGCCTGGGGTCCGACATCGTCTTTGACTGCGCTCTGGGCCCCATGGCCAGCCGCGCCATGCTGCCGCTGCATCAGCACGAGGGTCCGGTGACCGCGGTGTCGTAAGGCCGCGACCAGCCCGTGCATTGACCGGGCAGGTTCCCGGTCCCGCTGGTCCTTTCCGCTGTGGCGTCGATGCATTGGAAATGCATGGTCTGGCGCTGCCAATCACCTTCCTGAAATTCCCAAAAGGAACCACCTGTCCGGATGGACGGCCGTTGGGGACTCGACTTGATCCCTCAAATCGGGGATAAGAACATAACGTGAACATCAGGATGGCAGAACGGTTGGAATGGCGCGGCGCTTGCTTTGCATCTGGTTTCCCAGGCTGGCCAGCCAGACCAGCCTGCGGCAAAGCCCGGCCCAAGGGCCTTTTGCGCTGACCTTGCGCCGGGGCAATTCCGATCACCTGCACTGCCTCGACCCGCTGGCCGAGGCGCAGGGCCTGTCGCGGGGCATGGCGCTGGCCGACGCCCGCGCGATCTGCCCCGACCTGACCACCCGCCCCGCCGACCTGATGGCCGAGATGGGGGCCCTGTCCGGCCTGCGCCGGTGGGCGATGCGCTATTCCCCGCTGGTGACGCGGGACGGCAGCGCGGGGCTGGCGGCCGATATCACCGGGGTGGCGCATCTGTTCGGCGGCGAAGAGGCGCTGTGCCAGGATCTGCAGGACCGCCTGCTGCGCGCCCGGCTGGACGGAATCAGCGCCATTGCCGACACGCGCGGCGCGGCCCATGCGATGGCGCGTCACGGCGGCGGCATCCTGCCCGCCGGGCAGGTCTCGGCCCGCCTGACGGCCCTGCCGGTCGCGGCCCTCAGGGTCGACCACAATACGGCCGAGGCGTTGGACCGTGCCGGCCTTTGCCGCATTGGCGACCTGATCGCCCAGCCCCGCGCGCCCCTCGCGCGGCGCTTTGGCCAGGGGCTGCTGATGCGTCTGGACCAGCTTCTGGGTCATCAGCCCGAACCGCTGGACGCCGAAACCGAAACCCCGTTCTTCGGCACCCGCATCACCCTGCCCGAACCGATCGGCCTGCAGTCGGATGTCGCGGCCGCGCTGGAGCGGCTGCTGGAACGCCTGTGCGCGCGGCTGGCTGCCCATCATCGCGGCGCACGCCGCCTGCGGCTGGAACTGCGGCGCGTCGATCGCGCCACCGCCACGGCCGAAATCGGCCTGGCCCGCCCCATGCGCGACCCGGCTCGCATCGCCCCCCTGTTCGCCCCGGTGCTGTCGCAGATCGACGCAGGCTTCGGCATCGACGCGCTGCGCCTGACCGCGCCCCTGACCGAGGCGCAGGCCCCTGCCCAGATCGCCCTGACCGCGCAGGAACGGCACCAGGATGCGCTGGCCGACCTTCTGTCGCGGCTTGGCAACCGCCTGGGTTTTGACGCGATCCTGCGCCCGCTGCCGGCCGACAGCCTGGTGCCGGAACGCGGCTTTCTGCTGGCGCCCGCGGCCTTCAGTCGGCCGGGCGACTGGCCCGCCCCCTCACTGCGCCCGCTGCTGCTGGGCGGACCCGAACCCCTGCAGGCTCAGGCCCGCAGCGGCACTCCACCCGGCAGCTTCGGCTGGTCGGGCCGCGTGCTGACCACCCTGCGTGCCTCGGGACCCGAGCGGATCGCGCCGGAATGGTGGCTGGACGATCCGGACTGGCGCAGCGGCATGCGCGACTATTGGCAGGTCGAGACGCGGCAGGGCCCGCGCCTGTGGCTGTTCCACACCCCGCAGGCGCCCGCCTGGCACATCGCGGGGGAATATGCATGAGCGCCCCGGACCGCCCTTTCCATCTGGGCCGCCACTCTCCGGGGCAAGACCTGCAGGCTCCGCCCGCCGCACCGCCTCCCGCATTGGCCGAACGCTATGCCGAACTCTGCGTCACCACCAATTTCACCTTCCTGACCGGCGCCTCGCATCCCGAAGAGATGGTCACCCGCGCCGCCGAACTGGGGCTGGAGGCCATCGCCATCACCGACCGAAACTCGGTCGCGGGGGTGGTGCGGGCCTTTTCGGCACTGAAGGAACTGACCCGCCTGCGGGCCGAGGCCCTGGCCGACCGGCAGGCCGCGCAGGACGGTCCCCTGATCCGCTCGCAGCAGGTGACGGACCATTCCAGCCGGCTGACGCGCGGCACGCCTACCGCCGCCCCGGCCCCGCAGGACGCCCCCCTGCCCCGCCTGATTGCGGGCAGCCGGCTGGTCCTGACCGACAGCCCGGTCGAATGGCTGGCCCTGCCCACCGACCTTGCGGCTTGGTCGCGGCTGACGCGGCTTCTGTCCCTGGGCAAGACGCGGGCCCCCAAGGGCGAATGCCACCTGACCCTGGAGGACCTAGAGGCCTGGGCCGAGGGGATGATCCTGATCGCCCTGCCCCCCGACCCGCTGCCCGACCCCGCCGGACCCGCCCCCGACATGGCCTGCGCGCGCGACCACCTGCTGCGGCTGTCGCGGCTCTGTCCCGGCCGGGCCTTCTTAGGCGCGGCGCCGCGCTACGACGGGCGGGACCAGGGGCGGCTGGACCGGCTGGCGCAGATCTCTCAGGTGACGGGGCTGCCGCTGGTGGCGGTGGGCGACGTTCTGATGCACCGCGCCTTTCGCCGCCCCGTGGCCGATGTCCTCACCTGCCTGCGCCTTGGCCTGCGCATCGACGACATCGGTCGTCACCGCCTGCCCAATGCCGAACGCCGCCTGAAGCCCGCACGCGACATGGCGCGCATGTTCCACCGCTATCCCGCCGCCCTGCGCCGCAGCGTCGAGATCGCCGGCCGCTGCGCCTTTGGGCTGGACGACCTGCGCTATCGCTATCCGTCCGAGGACAGTCCCACCGAAACCGCGCAGGAGCGGCTGGAGCGGCTGACCCGCGAGGGGCTGGCCCTCCGCTATCCGCGTGGGGCGCCGCAAAAGGTGCAAGGCGGCATCGACAAGGAACTGCGGCTGATCGGCGATCTGGGCTATGCGCCCTATTTCCTGACCGTCCATGACATCGTGGCCTTTGCCCGCAGCCAGGGGATCCTCTGCCAGGGGCGCGGCTCGGCGGCGAATTCCGTCGTCTGCTATCTTCTGGGCATCACCGAGGTGCCGCCCGAATCCATCACCCTGATCTTTGAGCGCTTCATCAGCAAGGAACGCGGAGAACCGCCCGACATCGACGTCGATTTCGAACATGAACGGCGCGAGGAGGTGATCCAGTGGATCTATGACCGCTATGGCCGCCACCGCGCCGGGCTGACCGCGACCGTGATCCATTTCCGCACCCGCGCCGCCATCCGTGAGGTGGGCAAGGTCATGGGCCTGTCGCAGGACGTGATCGCGCGCCTGACCGGGCAGATCTGGGGCTTTTCCTCGACTGCGCCGGACGAGGACCGGATGCGCGAGGCGGGCCTGGACCCGCGCGACCAGCGGCTGCACATGACCGCCTGGCTGATCGGCCAGATCATCGGCTTTCCGCGCCACCTGTCCCAGCATGTCGGCGGCTTCGTCATCACCGACGGCCGCCTGGACGAGCTGTGCCCGATCGAGAATGCCGCGATGGAGGACCGTACCGTCATCGAATGGGACAAGGACGACATCGACGCGCTTGGCCTGCTCAAGGTCGACATCCTGGCACTCGGCATGCTGACCGCGATCCGCAAGGGGTTCGCGATGCTGGCCGACCATCGCGGCCAGCGCCTGACTCTGGCCAATGTCCCGGCCGAGGACCCGGTGGTCTATGACATGCTGTGCCGCGCCGATGCGGTGGGGGTGTTCCAGGTCGAAAGCCGGGCGCAGCTGAACTTTCTGCCCCGGATGCGGCCGCGCAAGTTCTATGACCTCGTCTGCGAGGTGGCCATCGTCCGCCCCGGCCCGATCCAGGGTGGGATGGTCCATCCCTTCATCAACCGCCGCCAGGGGCGCGAACCCATCCAGGACCTGGGCCCTGCGCTGATGGAGGTGCTGGACCGCACCTATGGCGTGCCGCTGTTCCAGGAACAGGCCATGCAGATCGCGGTCGTGGCCGCAGGCTTTACACCGGCCGAGGCCGACCGGCTGCGGCGATCGCTGTCCACCTTCAAGCGCATGGGCACCATCGGCACCTTTCGGGAACGCTTTGTGTCGGGAATGCTGGCGCGCGGCTATGACGCGGATTTCGCCGAACGCTGCTTTGCCCAGATCGAGGGGTTCGGCAGCTATGGTTTTCCGGAAAGCCACGCGGCCAGCTTTGCGCGGCTGGTCTATGTTTCGGCCTGGCTGAAATGCCACCATCCGGCGATCTTCACCTGCGCGCTGCTGAACAGCCAGCCGATGGGATTTTACGCCCCCGCGCAGCTGGTCCGCGACGCGCGCGACCACGGGGTCGAGATCCGGGCCGTCTCGGCCAACCATTCCGAATGGGACTGCACGCTGGAGCCCCGCAGCGACGGCCAGCTGGCGATCCGCCTTGGCCTGCGCCAGATCAAGGGCCTGCGGGCCGAGGATGCCACCTGGATCGTGGCGGCGCGCGGGAACGGCTATCCCGACGTCGAAAGCCTGTGGCGCCGCGCGGGCGTGCCCCCGGCCACGCTGGAACGGCTGGCCGAAGGCGATGCCTTTGCCGCGCTTGGCCTGACACGGCGCGACGCGCTCTGGGCCGCGCGCGCGCTGCTCCAGCCCAAATCCCTGCCCCTCTTCGGCGCCGAGGGCGAGGGGATCGTCGAGCCGCCGGTCATCCTGCCCCGCATGACCCTCAGCCAGGAGGTGGTCGAGGATTACCTGTCGCTGCGCCTGTCGCTGCGCGCGCATCCGGTGGAACTGCTGCGGCCCGACCTGCCCGAAAGCCTGCCTAATGACCGCCTTCCCGGCGTTCTGGGCCGTCGCACGATCACCGGCCTGGTCATCACCCGGCAGCGGCCCGGCACGGCCTCGGGGGTGATCTTCCTGACGCTGGAGGATGAAACCGGCGTGGCCAATGTGGTGGTCTGGAAGGCGATCTACGAAACCTTCCGCAAGGCCGTGGTGACCGGCCGCCTGCTGCGCGTCACGGGCCGCATCCAGCGCGATGGCCAGGTGATCCACCTGATCGCGGAAAACATCGAGGACCTGTCACCCCTGCTGACGACCCTTGGTCGCCCGCGGATGATCGAGGCCAATGACGGCCGCGCCGACGAGACGCGCCGCCCCGCCGGCGGCAGCATCCGGGGCGGCGCACGCCATCCGCGCGACCAGGCCGGGCGGCTGTTTCCAAGCCGCGACTTTCACTGAAGCTCAGCGCCCGATCACCGTCATCGAGCCGTCGGTTTCCAGCACGACCGAGGCGACACCCTCCAGATCCTGCCGGCCGCTTTCGCGCAGCGCCGCGCCTACCTCTTCACGCGTTACCCGCTGCCGGCGCATCGCCCCGTCCAGATACTGCCCGTCATGGACCAGCAGCGACGGCTCTCCCTTGATCAAATCGCGAAAGCGGGCCGACCGCACCGACAGCCAGGTGATGGCGTATTGCAGGTAGACCAGCAGCGCCAGGCCCAACAATCCCTCGGCCAGCGGCACCGTCGCACTCAGCAGCACCGTCGCCAGGGTCGAGCCCAAGGCCACCGTAACGATCAGGTCAAAGGCGTTCATCTTGCTCAGCGTCCGCTTGCCCGAGGCGCGCAGCATGAAGATCAGGGCCGCATAGGCCGCCACGCCGACCACCAGAACACGGAACAAACCCGCCCAGCTGTCGAACAGCATCGGTTCGGTCATGCGCCCCCCTTTCCCGCGGCGGGGGCCGGACGGGTCATGGCGGGGATGGCCCGGGGTCGCCCGGGCGTGGCTGCTGAATGCTGCATGGCGTGTCCTTTGCGTGGCTGACCCTGGGTGAACCGGCCAATCCGCCGTCTGTTCCGGGAAAAATCTCCGCAGATGCGACCTGCAGCCCCGGATGGCCCAGATGCCGCCGGCACGATGCCCTGCGACTCGGCCGCCCCTTCCCGGGCTGCTCGCAGCTAAGAACTTAAAATCCTCTGCTTTGGCTTACCCCCATAACCGGAATGTAAGGATCACATTAACCCTCCCGGATTATGTCCATCCTTACGGATGCCTATAATGGGAATGTGGACGTGGTTAAACTAGGCGGACGCCCGCTGGAATTTCAGCCCCATTCTGACAACTTGCAGATGAATATCGGCAGTAACCGTTGGGCTAAAACAAGCAGCATTCTGCGCAGGCGCTTTAGGGAAAGTCGCCTTTCACGCCCACAAGCCAAGGCATGAAACGATGGGCGTGATAACTTCTGAACATTTTGGCATGAATATCGTCTTGACGAATGATTCTGCCAAGCCGGACAGCCCCTTCAGCGCCCAGGCCTCAGAGGTCAGGTTCTCGAATTTCCGCTACCCGGGCGGGGGCGTGACCGAGGAACAAACATGGCAGAACGGGGGTTTGGCGCGCATCTTCGGCGACCCGATGGAGCCGGGAAGCGAGAATTACGCGATGACCCTGCGGGAGGCCCTGCATGTCGCGGCGGATAATGGCGCCTCGCTGTCGATCGTCATCCCCACATTCCAGTTTTACGATCCTGCGCGGAAAACATTCGATAGCGCGGGGTTCAACAGATATCTCTCCCAAACCGAAAAGGCCATAATCGAAAATCCCGGCGTCAAGATATCCGCCTTTGAAATCGGCAATGAATACTGGGCCGAAATCAGCGCTTCCGATTATGGACGCATCGCGGATTTCCAGATCCCCCGGCTTTCCGCCCTGGGCGACCGCATTCAAAACCATTTGGGAAATGATTGGGACAAGCCCGATATCGGAATTCAGGCCGGTGCGGCCTGGCGGCCAAGCGGCGCCCGCGAAAGCCAGGAGATTGCCGAACAGATCTCGATGGAGAACCGGGGCCAGGTCGATATCATCTACCAGCACGCCTATCCCGATCCCTACAAGGCCTTCGACCTGCAGATGGAGGGCGCGCTGAAACCGGTCGAGGCGATGCAGCAGATGCCGGGCTTTCGCCCGAACCTGGACGTCTCGCTGTCGGAATTCAACATCGGCATCCATGCGGGGGACCAGCCCCTCTACGGCGTCAACCAGGCGACGATCTGGATCGAGGAACTGTCGCGCCATATCGGGGCGGGGGTGGACCGGATCGACCACTGGGGCGGCGCCTACAAGTGGCTGACCACCAAGATGTACGACGCCAAGTTTCCCCCGGCCGAAAGCGACGGAGGCAGCATCGCCGCCAAGGCGACGCCCCTTGGGCAGATCTACGACATCGCCTCGGCGGGACTGGTCGGCATGCGGGTCATCGACGACCGGGCCGCCCTCCAGGGGCTGGGGATCAAGGGCCAGTTTTCCGTGACGGGGTTTCAGTCCGATACGCAGCGCATGGTCTTCATGGGCAACCTGAGCGACAAGGACGGCGCCATCCGCCTGGATGACATCGCACCGGGCAAGCATGTCACGATCCGTCACCTGGTCGCAGCGGATTCCCCGCATACCCCCTGGTACGACGAATCCACGATGCACCTGCGCTCGGCGGACGAGATCGTCGATGCGCGGGGCGACATGAAGGTGATCAGCGGCGCCGACCTGCGCGGCACCTTTGTCGTCAAGTCCAACGAACTCGCCGTCATCACCATCAGCGACCGGGGCCGCGACCTTGTCATCGAGGGCGCCCATAACGTCACCGACGACCGCACGGGCATAGTGGACGACCACATCAAGGGCGGCCGCGGCAACGACCTGCTGATGGGCCATGTCGGCAACGACACGCTGATGGGCATGGCGGGCTATAACGTGCTGATCGCGGGCGCGGGCGACGACCTGATGGTCGGGGGCGGCAGCGCGGACATCTTCATCTCGGACCGCGGCAGTGACACGATCGACGGCGGCCCCGGCATGAACCTGATGCTGATCGGCGGGCATGCCCCGGGCGATCCGGTGCTGGTCGATGCGGGGCGCGGCTCCAGCTTTATCCTGACGAATGGCGAGCGGGACGTCGTGATCACCGACCTGAAGGCCGGCGATCAGCTGGGCTTCGGCGGCGCCTTCAGGGACGCGGCCGAACTGGAGGCCGCCACGCGGGAGGAAGACGGCGACCTGATCATCGACATCCATGGCCGGGGGTCGGTCTCGATCATCGAAGGGGCGGCGCTGAAGGACCGGATTTCCCAGATGACCTTCGATTTCCGTCCAGATCACGAAGCCGCCGATATTGCCGATGATTTCCTGTCGCCGCTGAATAAGGATCAGCTTGTCGCCTCTTATGATTTCTTCCGCGATATCGCAGGCGGTGAAAATGGCAATCCGCAATGGAGATCCTTTGCGGATTATATTGCGGACCTTTCGGCGGAAAATCCGGAACCGGATGATAATATCGCCGATCCCGATACCGACGAACCTGGCCGGGACGAACCTGACGACCGGGAAAACCCGCAGGATGATCCACAGGAGCAGGACGACGACAGCGACCCGGCCAGTTCCTCCTGCTTCGTGGCGACCGCGGCCTTCGGGGACCGGCTGCATCCCGATGTCGTCGCATTGCGCGCGTTTCGGGACCTGCACCTGCGGCGTTACCGCGCAGGGCGCTGGTTCATCTGGTTTTATTGGCAGGTCGGCCCCCGGATGGCGCGGCATGTCGCGCCCGATCACTGGAGCGGCCGGACCTGTCGTCGCGGCCTCACCCGCCTGGTCGGGGGCCTGCAGCGCCTGAACCTCTGCGGCCGCCAGATTTCGCGTCGCGCGCCGACTGTGGCGAATGGTTAAAATTCTAAGAGAATAGCCGCAGCTTCCACGCCGCTTTTAAACCTATCTTAGATCTCCGTAAGTATATCCCTTGATCCCAAATGGTCGGCGCCGGAGGTAATCGGAGGATCGCCGTGCTCAAAAGCCTTGGCTTGATTGACTGAGAGACGGAAAAATCGAAATGCTGCATTCATGACGGACTTGCAGCGCCCCGAGGCAGCCGGAAGCTCCATAACACAGAACGGATGGTTCCAATGAACGTGCAGCATACTGCCCCCCAGCCACAGATCAGCGTTCTTCTGGCAGATGACCACCGGATGATCCTGGAAATGTTCTCGATGTTCCTGTCGGAACTGGGGGGCATGACCGTCACCACCGCCGAAAGCTTCGACGAGGCCGCCGACCTGATCCAGCAGGAGGGACCCTTTGACGTGGTCCTGCTGGACCTGAACATGCCGGGCATGAACGGCGTGGCCGGCCTGCGGCGTGCCATCCGCCTGAACGACACCAAGCCCGTGGCGATCATCACCGGCACGCCCACCCCGCGCATGCAGGAGGAGATCATGAAGACCGGCGCCGCCGGAATCGTGCTGAAGACCACCCCCGCCCGCAGCCTGGCCAATGCGATCCGCTTCATCCATTGCGGCGAGCGCTATCTGCCGATGGAGTTGATGCGTCTTCAGGCCGAGCCGAGCCGCGTCGTCAAGAACGGCCAGTTGAGCGACAAGGAGATGGAGGTCCTGGTCTTCCTGGCCGAGGGCAAGCCCAACAAGGAGATCGCCAAGGAACTGCAGCTGGCCGAGCCGACGGTCAAGATGCATGTCACCTCGATCTATCGCAAGTTCAACGTGCAGAACCGGACGCAGGCCGTGGTCATCGCGCGCGATATGGGGCTGGTCTAGATAACATTCCGGCCCGGGCGGCCGTTAACTCAGGCAGATCCAACAGACAGATCCCGAGGCACCGATGACGCTTGATCTAGCCCGCCAATCCTACAGCCGCGCCGCGCAGGCAGGAGTGGTTGCGCCCGAGGATCCCCATGCCATCATCGGCCTGACCCTGACCGAGCTGCAATCCTCTATGGAGGCGCTGCGGGTCGCGGCCCAGAATGGCGCCGCGATGCCTTCGGGACCCATGACGCGGGCGCTGGCGGCACTGTACCTGCTGCAGAACAGCCTGGATTTCGAACGCGGCGGGGAAATCGCCCCGGCCCTGTTCCGCGTCTATGAATACTGCCGCGTGCAGGTCGTAGGGGCCTTCACGCGCGAGGCGGAGGACCCGCAGGGCCTGGAAAAGGCGATCTCGTTCATCGCCTCCCTCCGCTCTGCCTGGAGCGAGATCAAGGAGCGCACCGCCGCCGAATGACCATGGGACAGGTTCCGGAGGCTGCCGCAGGGGCAGCCTTAGCCTTGGCGCCGACAGGCCCGTGACGGGCGGTCGGCGCCCTTTTTGTTACGCCGCGCTGCACCCGCTTCCTGACACGATCCCTAATGCCGGTCCCATGGCGGTCCCCAACACCAAACCGCTGCCCGCTGCCGGAGGCCCTGCGACGGCCCGCAATCGCCCCTCCCTGGCACCTCGCCAGCGGCACGGCAAAAGAGGGACCATCGACATGCCAATGCCGGTCCGGAGATGACCGGACCGGCATGATGATCAGCAGATGGCAGCCCCCGCGCTGCCGGCGACGGCGCCTGAGGTCAGTGGGCGCGCAGCAGCCGGATGGTGCGGATCGCATCGCCGGACAGGCCCAGGCTGTCGCTGATCTCCTGGGTCGGCGCGCCCTCGCGGCACATCTCGATCGCCTGCTCGATCATGCGCTCGGAGGTCAGCCACTCGACGTCCCCGCGCAGCGCGGCAAGGTCGGATCGCAGCACGCTCTGCTCGTCCTGGCGCCGCTGTTCCTGGGCCGCCAGCAGGGTCTCGATCGCGCCGACGATCTCGGCAGTGTTGAAGGGCGGGATGACCGGATGGGCAAGGGGCGCTGCCACCGCGGCCGTCGCCCGCGGCCGGTTTCGGCGCCCGAGGGCGGCGCCCATGGTCACCATGGCCAGGCACAGCGCCAAGGCCATCAGGATGATCAGTGCCGGCATGGAAATCGAGAACGACATGGCGTTTCCTTCAACGCGAGAAATCTAGGCCATCGCGGAACAGCACGTCCGCGATACGCTCCGGGTCGATCGGATAGGCGCCCTCCGAGATGGCCGTGACCAGCCGATCCACCAGCGCCCGATCCACCGGCGGCCCCTGCGTCAGCGCCTCGGGCAGTGCGCCCGCGCTGGCGGAAAGGCTGAGGCTGTCGCGCGGGCCGGCGCCCGGGCCGGAAGGTTTCGATCCCGACGCCTGTTGCGAGGCACGTTGCGTCTCCACGTCCAGCGAGGAGCGCAGGCGGGTTACATTCGATGTGATTGGGTTGACCATTGCAGCCTCCGTATGGCCTGCCTAACGGCGCTTCTGCGGCGCATGTTAGGGCGGACCCTCACGATCCCCCGGGCGACGATCAGCGCCTCGACCTCGCGGCCGTCGCGCCCGCCCTGCCGGACCTGGATCAGGTCGCCGATGACGCCGCCGACCAGGGCCGTGCCCGCCGCAGATATCTCGATCCCCCCGCCCTGCAGGTTGATCGACACCTCCTGCCCCGGCTCGACGTCCAGCGCGGGCTCCAGGTGGCGCTCCAGCAGGGGCTGGCCCACGCGCAGCGGCACGCGCAGGCGGCGGCCCTCGGCATGGGCGGGATCGCTCAGCGACTGCCCCCCGTCGCCCGCAGCCGGGATATCCGCCTGGCGCAGGTCGCCCGGCCCGATCCGTGCCCCCCGCTTCAGCGGCCGGACGGACAGCAGCGCGGGGATCGTCGCGGCCGGTGCCCGGGTGGGGGCAGCACCTGCATCCGCAGAGGCGCCGGCGACCTCGGCTCCGGTGCGGAACATCCGCTGCCAGGCCAATGGCGCATCGCAGTCCAACGACACCGTGCGCCAACTGCCCGCGACCGGCGCCACCCTGGGCGGATGCGCGCATTCGGGAAGGGCGCGCAGCGGCGCCGGCATGTCGGGCGCCGGCTGGCCCGCCGCGCCCATGGCGCGGGCTATCAGCGCAACGGCCTCCTCGCCCGTCAGGGCGGATGCCGCAACCGGCGCCACCAGAACCGCCACCGGGACAAGCAGGGTCAGGGCCGCCCTCATGGCAGGCCCGGCGTGGTGGTGATGAATCTCACCGGACGCCCGGCAAAGGCCGACAACGGCCGCGCCGGGTCCAGGGGCGCCAGGCTGACCGTGCGATCGCCCACCGCCGTCACCTCCAGCATCTCGGTCGAGGCGTCTCGGTCGACGGTATAGGCGATGCTGGTCCGCAGCACGCCCTGGGCGCGCCCCACCGGTGCCGACAGGCGACCCCCGGCCAGCAGCAGCTGCGCCGCGACCGGCTGGCAGCCGGCCCGGTCCAGCAGCGCCGACAGCGCGGGCGTGGCCCCTGCCCCTAGGCGGCTGGCCAACCGGTGGCGGTCGGCCTCGACCAGCGGCGCAGCGCGGCCCAGGACCGAGGCACCGGGCAGCCTGACCACCTCATCATGGGTGGCGGCCAGCGCATCGGCCGCGCCTTCCAGCCGCATCTCCAGCGACAGGCGCAGGTGCCGGTTGTCGGGAACGATGCGCAGGTCCAGGTGCAGCGCGTGCCCCCCCGGCGGCACGCGGACGCTGCCGCGGGTCAGGGTGCGATAGTCGGTGGCCTCGTGCCGGGCGGGGGGCAGACGGTCGGCCAGGGTCAGCTGCGCCACGGCCGGATGGCCCGCCGCCCGCCGCAGCAGCTCTGCCGCAACGTGCTGGCCAAAGGCCTCGGTCCAGCCGGGGCTTTCCTGGGACACATGCACCCGCACCGGATAGGCCATCACCACCAGCCGCCGCCGCTCGGGGCAGGCCCCGGTTTCGGGCGGGCCGACCTGGGCCTGGACGCCCATCCGCAGCAGCTGCCCGTCGAACGTCTCCGAGGTGACCCGATAGGCCAAGACCCGGCCGGTCGGCCGCACCACCAGCAGGTCCGAGGTCATGCGCGTGTTCGACAGGACCGAATGGCCCCGCAGATCAGCGCCGCCCGCCAGCGCGGCCGACAGCAGCGCATCGGCCAGCGCCCGCCGCCGGGCCGCCGGGCGATCCGCCGGACCCGAGACATGGGCGGCGCCCACGACCTCGATCCAGCCCCCGCGGGCCGCCAGAACACCACCGGGCGCCAGCCCCAGGACCGCCAGCGATCCGATCATCAGATGTCGTCGCGACAGGCCCATCGCGATCACCGCGCCGCGCGCAGGACTTGCGCCAGCGTCGCCTCGTCCAGTTCCAGCAGGACGGCATAGCCGTCATCGCCCCGCGGCTCGATCGACACCGTGCGCGCCGCGCGCAGGCTGCCCTGGACATGCGCCGCCACCGTGTCGTTGCGCAGGACCGCATCGCGCAGATAGCTGTCCGAGCTGATCCGGATGCCATGCACCTGTTCGGTCAGGTCGCGCAGCGCATCCAGCCGCGCCGCCCGCATGGCCAGCAGCCGGCGTTCGTTCACCGTCTGACCCGGCTGCCCCGCCACCTGGGCAAAGCCCCGACCCGACAGCTTAGGCATGACCGGCGCAGCCATCGGGGCGGGCGCAGGCGTTCCCTCCATGGCCGCCGCGATCGGGATGGGCGCGTCATTTCCTGCCAAGGGGGCGTCGGTGCCAGGTGCGCTGCCTGCCGCGCAGCCCGAAAGCAGGGCCGCCGCCACAAGGAGGATCCCGGCCGACCGCAACGGCCGAACACGGGTGGCGGGGGCGGACAAGGGCGCGGATTGGGTTGCAGGCATGGCGGTCGGGCTCCGATGCTGGGGCTGTGTTGCCGGCCCAGGCTGCAAGGCCCGTGCCAGACCGACAGGCCTATCCCAGCCAGCGCCGCCCCGGACCTCCGGCGCGCGCCCGTGGCACGGACGCAGCTGGCACGGGCCTTGCAGTCATTGCCTTGACATCCCGCACGACAAGCCGAGGCCCCACATGACTTTCCCCTCCATTCCACTGGCCTTGGCATGAGCGCGCTGGCACGTTCGGGACGCTTCGTGGGCGAGGCGGGCACATTCGCCATGCCGCTTGGCATCCTGGTCATCATGGCCATGATGATCCTGCCGCTGCCCGCCTCGCTTCTGGACATCTTCTTCGTGGGCAACATCCTGCTGTCGCTGCTGGTGCTGATGGTGGCGGTGCATTCCGAACGGCCGCTGGATTTTTCCAGCTTCCCCTCGCTGCTGCTGATCGCCACGACCCTGCGGCTGGCGCTGAACGTCGCCTCGACCCGGATCGTGCTGTCGGAAGGCCACCTGGGCACGGATTCGGCCGGCCAGGTGATCCAGGCCTTTGCCGAATTCGTGGTCGGCGGGAACTTCGTCGTGGGCCTGCTGGTCTTCGCGATCCTGGTGATCATCAACATGGTGGTGATCGCCAAGGGTGCGGGCCGCGTCTCCGAGGTTTCGGCCCGCTTCACCCTGGACGCCATGCCGGGCAAGCAGATGGCCATCGACGCCGACCTGAACGCCGGCATCCTGACCCCCGAAGACGCCAAGGTCCGCCGCGGCGAGGTCGCGGCGGAGGCGGATTTCTACGGCGCGATGGACGGCGCCTCGAAATTCGTCAAGGGCGATGCCGTCGCGGGCCTGGTGATCCTGGCCATCAACGTCTTTGGCGGCATCGTCGTCGGCACGGCGCAGCACGGGCTGAGCCTCGGCGAGGCCGCCGACACCTATGTGCGCCTGTCGGTCGGCGACGGCCTGGTGGCGCAGGTGCCCGGCCTGCTGCTG
Source organism: Paracoccus sp. KKT209 (assembly GCF_055635455.1). Next base: position 1,116,786 of record NZ_CM145758.1, on the reverse strand, counting down.
TCACTGGCGGCGGCGATCATCGTCACGCGCTCATCCTCGTCCTCGGACATGGGCGGGCTGATCGGTCGGCAGGTGAACGTCTCGCGCGCCTGGACACCGGCCGCGGCGGTGCTGCTGATCCTGGGCCTGGTGCCGGGCATGCCGAACCTGATCTTCCTGCTGGCAGCGGCAGGGGCCGCCGCCGCCGCGGTCGCCGCCGGCAGGTCAGAGGCGCGCCAGACCGCCGCCGCAGCACCCCCCACGCCGGGCGCGCCGCTGACGGCCCTGAACAGCGCGGATCGGACCGAGGAGCGGTCCGAGCCCGCCGCCACGCCGATCACCCCCGAGGAGGTCACCGACCTCGCCCCCCTGACCCTGCAGATCGGCTATGGCCTGATCCCCCTGGCCAGCGGCAATGACGGCGGCACCCTGGTCAGCCGCATCACCGCGATCCGGCGCGAGCTGTCGCGCGCCTTGGGCATCGTCGTGCCGGGCGTCCGCATCCGCGACGACCTATCCCTGCCCCCGAACGCCTACCGCCTGCGCATCGGCCAGACCATCGTGGCCGAGGACGTGGCCCATGCCGATCGCAAGCTGGCGATCCCCGGCCACAACTCGACCCGCAAGCTGGCGGGGATCGAGGTGCGCGACCCCTCCTTTGGCCTGGACGCGGTCTGGATCCAGGCGCACCAGCAGCCCGAGGCCGAGGCCGACGACTATACCGTCGTCGACCCCGAGGCGGTGATCGCCACCCATCTGGGCCAGGTGCTGCAACGCCACGCGGGCGACCTTCTGGGCCCCGACGATGTCCAGGCGTTGCTGGATGCACTGGCGCAGGCGGCGCCCACGCTGGTGCAGACGGTGGTGCCCAAGCTGGTGCCGCTGCACGTGCTGACCGCGGTGATGCGCCAGCTGCTGCAGGACCGTGTTCCGGTGTCGGACCTGCGCCGCATCCTAGAGGGGCTGGCGCAGCTGAGTGCCACGCCTGCCACGATCGCCGCCCAGGCCGAGGCGCTGCGCCCCGCGCTGATCCCGCTGCTGCTGCAGCAGATCGCGCCGGTGGGGGCGACGCTCGGATTTGTCACCTTGGTCCCTGACCTGGAACAGATCCTGATCCGCGCCCGCCGCCCGGCCGAGGATGGGCTGACCCTGGACCCCAATTTCGCGGCGACCCTGTTGCGCGACCTGGCCTCGGCCGAGGAGGAGATGCAGGCGCGGTCGCAGCACCTGCTGATCGCCGTCTCGCCGCCGTTGCGCCGGTCGCTGGCGGCCTTCATGCGCCCGCACCTGGGCGACGCCCTGGTCCTGGCGCTGACCGACCTGCCCGAGACGCGCCGCATCGAGGTGATCCGCAGCATCGGCCTGCCGCAGATGCCGCTTCCCGGCCCCGCGCCGCAATCCGCAGGGTGATCCGTCATGACACGACTGACCATACGCGCCGCAGATTCCGCCCAGGCCATGGAGGAATTGATGCGCTGCCTCGGCCCCGAGGCGCTGATCCTCTCCACCCGCCAGCATCGCGGCCAGGTCGAGATCGAGGCCGTGTCGGGTGACACCGCGCTGGCCGATCTTGCGCCGCCCGCCCCGGAAAAGCCGGACCCCGCGCCGCAATTCGCGGCCCGGCTGCTGCGCGAGCTGACGCGCCGGCGCAGGCCCGACGCGGTGCTGCCCCCGAACCTTCCGGGGCGGGTCGTGCTGGTGGGCCCGCCGGGCGCGGGCCGCAGCATGCTGGCCGCGCGCCTGGCGGCCGAGGCACTGCGCGTGCCCGGCGCCCGGCGGCCGACGCTGATCACTCCCCGGCCCGATCTTCTGTGCCCGCCGGGCGCCCTGGCGGGTTGGGCGCGGCTTCTGGGGCTGGTGCCGCATCGGCCGGTCTGGGCCAACGGAATCGCGGGTCCCCTGCCCGCCCCCGCCACCGACCAGACGCAGATCCTGGACCTGTCGGACCTGCCCCCCCAGGACCCCGACGCGCTGGCCCCCTTGGCCGCGCATCCCGATGCCGCGATCTGGCTGGTTCTGCCCACGGGCCTGCATCCCGCCTATCAGGACCGGCTGTGCCGGGATTGGGCGGACAAGGCGGCGCTGATTGCGCTGACCCGCGCCGATCTGTGCCCGCCCACCGCCGATGACCTGGGCCTGAACCTGCGCTTCGGCCTGCCGGTGGCGCTGATCGCGCAGGGGACGGGTCTTCTGGACACGCTGTCCCTGCCCCCGGGCCAAGATGCCGCCGACGCCCCCGATGCGGGCCAATCAGAGGAGCAGGCCGATGCTTCCGCGCAGCTATCCTGAACAGTCCCCCAATCCCGAAAAGTTGGTGGCCAGCCACATGAACCTGGCCCGCCGGATCGCTTGGCATGTCCATGGCCGGGTCGGCGCCCGGATCGAGATCGACGACCTGCTGCAGGTCGCCTACCTGGGCCTGATGGATGCCGCGCAACGCTATGTCGCGCAGCCGGGCACGCCTTTCGCGGCCTATGCGGGCATCCGCATCCGGGGCGCGCTGATGGATCACCTGCGCGAACAGGCCCATTACGCGCGGGCGACCCTGCAGATGCTGTCGCGCATCCGCACGACCGAACATCAGCTGGAACAGACGCTGATGCGCCATCCCGACGAGGCCGAGCTAGCGCAGGCGCTTGGCATCACGCCGGGCGAGCTGAACAAGTGGCGCCGAGAGATCGATGCCGGGCAGACACGGTCGCTGGACGAGCTCTATTCGGACCACTCGATGGTCTTTCGCGACAAGGCCCTGACGGCCGAGGACATGCTGTCGCAGCAGAACCTCAAGACCCAGCTGCGCGACGCCATCACGGCGCTGCCCGAACGCGAGGCGCTGGTCCTGCAGCTTTACTATGTCGAGGAACTGAACGTCTACGAGATCGCCGAGGTGCTGAAGGTGACCACCGGACGCGTCTCGCAGATCAAGAAGGCCGCGATCGAACGCCTGCGCCGTAGCATCGCCGAAGCCGACTGAGGCGGCGGGAAATGCAGATCCGGGCGCCGGCAACGGCCGGGCCCGGACCATGAGGGGGGCACGGACAGTGACCCTATTCGGCCGCCGTCGCCATATAGGGCATGACCTGCACGGTCTGGGACATGCGGTGGACCCAGTCGCGGGCCGGGCCGGCCAAGTCGCTGGCAAGGCCCGGGCAAAGCCTGCTCAGCGCCGCCAGTGCGCGCGGCCGGCCGACGACATCGGCGGGAATGTCGCAGGTGATCCAGTCGCCGCGGTCCATCCGTGCCTGGGTCACGCCTTCGGAATGGGCCAGCCAGAACACGATGCCATGCAACTCGTAGGCCTCGGCCAGATCCTCGGAGGGCAGATCGCGGCGCCGCAGCAGGTGCATGCCCGCAAAGGCCGCGACCACGTCGCTGCTCAGCTCGATGATCTCGGCGGCCACTGCGGACCAGCCGTCGGGGCCGGCCTTGGACAGGCGCCTCCAGTCGGGACCGTGGCCGGCCTCTTGGAACCAGAAGGCGGCGCAGTCGGCATCCTCGGCCACCAGGAAATCCCGCTCGATCAGCCGCAGGCGGGCAAAGGGCTCCAGGTCGTCGCGCGTCTCGCTCCGGGGGGCGGGGCGGACCATCTCGGGGGCCTCCATCGCCTCGCCCATCTTCAGGACGTCGCCATAGCCGATCGCGTCCAGCAGATCCTGCGCCACCACGCTCAGCCGGATCTCGCGCGACTGGAAGAACTCGACCGGGACATCGGCCAGGCCGACGATGCGCATGGCCGTGCATTCGACCTGGCTGGGCTTCTTGCCAGCCAGCGTGCGCACAAAGCCCATCAGCCCCTGCGAGACGATGCTGCGATCCAGGTCGTGCAGCTCCTCCAGCAGGCGCAGCATCGGATCAGCGATGACCGCCGGACCAAGGCGCAGGGCGCCGATCTGGCGTTCCATCACGCGGGTCAGGGCCTCCAGCGCGCGCAGCCGCGCCTGCGCCTGCCAGGCGGCGGGCACCCCGCACAGGATCAACAGGCCGACCGTGCCCTGCGGGCCATTCTTCAGGCGCACCCCCACGTCCAGAAGATCGGTGGCCATGCCCGCGCGGTGCGGCATGACGTGAAAGCCAGATTGGTCCAGGTCGCCTGCGGCCAGCGCGGGCTCGATCTCGGTGTGGATCTCAGCGGCGTCCAGCTTCTGGCGCAGCGCCTCCAGCTCGGGCACCAGTTGCAGGCGCGTTCCCTGGGCCCCGACCAGCGCGGCGGCGGCAAGGATCGTGTCGCGCAGGTTTTCGGCAACAAGAACGGGCAGGCTGGATGCTCCGGCTATCATGGTATCCTCCGGGAATTGGGGCTGGGATGGGGCAGGCAGGGCTTGTCCGCATGATCGCATCGCAGGGCGGATCAGGCCAACGTGCGAACGGAAGCCGCCCTCCCCGTCCGGTCTTGCAATAGCCCAAAGGCTAGGCGCAACGGGTCGCGGGCACGGCGCTTGCATCTTCCCCTCCTGCCATGAAGCGCCCGTTCCTTTCCCCCGCCGCAGTCATCGCCACCCTCGTGCTGGTCACGACCGGGGGCGTCCATGCCAGCACCCTGCCCGACTGCGAGGCCCTGGCCGCGCAGGCCGGTGCCGAGATGGGCCTTCCCGAGGGGCTGCTTCCCGCGGTGGCGCGGGTCGAATCCGGCAGAAGCCACCAAGGGCGCGCCCTGGCCTGGCCCTGGACACTGAACCAGGGCGGGCGCGGGTCCTATCACCCGACCCGGGAGGAGGCCCTGCAGCGCCTGTCGCAGATCCTGGCCAGCGGGGCGCGCAACGTCGATATCGGTTGCATGCAGATCAACTGGCGCTGGCACCGGGACGGCTTTGCCGACACGGGGTCGATGATGGACCCGGTGCTGAACACCCGTTACGCGGCGCGCTTCCTTCGCGACCTCTACCAGCGCTACGGCAACTGGACCACGGCGGTCGCGGCCTATCACGCGGGTGATCCGTCCGGGGGGGACGCCTATGTCGGTCGGGTGGCGGGGGTCATGGGCCGCGCGATTCCCCAGGAAACCGGGCCGGTGGTGGCAAGCCTGCAGGGCGAATGGGTGACGGACCCGCAACCGCTGTCGCAGCCGCTGTCGGCCCTGCCCGTCCCGCCCGCACCCGAGCCGCCGGCCACCTTCGGGGCCCAGGGCCTGTTGATCCGGTCAGGCACGCCGCTGATCGCCGTCGGCGGCGGAGGCGGCGACCTGCGCCAGGCCCGCAGCACGGGTTTTGGCCTGCCGCCGCTGTCCGGGGGCAGCCGGGTTACCGCAAGTAATTGAAGAGCGACTGGGACGAGATCTTGACATAGGTCTGCTGGGCGGCCTGCTCGCTCAGCAGCAGGGATTGAAGCCGGGTCAGCGTGGCCGCCACGTCCAGGTCGCCCAGACCCGAGACCGCCTGGTCCACCACCAGCCGCTGCTGGGTCAGCGCGTCCTTTTGCCGGTCCACGGCCGCGCCCAGGCTGCCGACGGCGGCGCGCGAATTTGCCATCCGGTCCACCATCCGGTCGGTCGCCGCGATCACCCCCTCCGTGGTCAGCCGCGATGGCCGCAGCCGCACCACCGGTCCCGCCAGCGCGCCGCTGTCGTCGACATTGCCCAGGCCCAGGACGGGATAATCCGGCGGCCCTCCCGTCAGCTGCGACAGGCTGAAGGGCGCGATGGCCGACAGCCGGATCGAGCTGCCATCCGCATCCACCGCGGCCGAGACACCGGTGCGGGCGGTCTGCGCGTTGATCGCGTCGACCGGCGCCCCCGGCGCCTCCAGCCGCAGGTCCAGCGTGACGCGCGCCGAGCCGCGCGGCCCGGTCAGCGTCACCTCGACCGCCGTGTCGGCCCGTCCGCGCACGAGGTCCAGCCGGCCCTGGCCCTTGGAGGTCACAGCCCCCCGCGCCGACAGCATCGGCTCGGTCAGGCCCAGGATCAGGTCATCGGCCAGCTTGAAGAGGCTCTGGTCCCCTTCGCCAAAGACCTGCGCCCCGGAAATGCCCGTGGGCAGGACCAACCCGTCGCCAAGCGCGGCAATGCTGCTGGCGGCATCGCCGCGATAGACGACGCCCGCCGCGGTTTGTTCAAAGGCCGGGCCCGGCGCCGTGCCCGCAAACAGCGGGCGGCCGGCGGCGTCGACGCTGTTGGCCGTGGCCAGCAGGGTGGCGCGCAGGGTCACGGCCTCGGTCCGCAGCGCGCCATAGGCCTCGGGCGACAGGGCGTCGTTGGCGGCGCGCAGGGCGATCTGCTTCAGGCTGCGGACATCGTCGGACAGGCCGGCCAGCGCCTGGTCGGTCAGCGCCAGCCGGTCGGCACTGTCGCGGGCCACGGCCGATCGCGTGTCCAGCCGCGCACGCACATCGCGCAGCGCCGACAGTTCCACCGCGCGCGCCGGATCGGCCGAAGGACGCGGATCGTTGACCCCCGACGAGATGCGCGACTGCATCGCCCCGATCTCGGCGGTCAGCTTGCCAAAGCCGCGAATGGCAAGGCGGGCGAAAAGGGCGTCTCCGATGGTCATGCTGTCTCCGCTCAGAACATGCGCAGGATGGTGTCGAACAGCTCGCGGGCGATCGTGACCGCCTGAGCCGATGCCTGGTAGGCCTGCTGCAACTCCACCAGACGCGCCGCCTCGGCATCCAGGTTCACGGCGCCGATCGCCGCCTGCGCCCGCTCCGCCGCCTCGGCCGTGGCATCGGCGGTGGCCAGGCTGCGCCGCGCCGCCGCGACCCGCAGACCCGTATCGGCCTGCAGCCGCGACAGCCGGTCGCCCAGGCCCGGCGTGCCGCTGGCGGCGTCCCCGACCTGCAGCCGCGCCATGGCCCGCGCCGTATCGCCATTGCCCGATGCCGCGCCCGCGGGCAGGATCGAGAAGCGGTCGCCGCTCTGGGGCTGGCCGCCGAACTGCACGGTCAGCCCGCCAAACTGGCCGCGCCCGGCCGCATCCATGCGGCCCTCGGCCACGACATGGCGCGTCAGGCTGTCGCGCAGCACCAGCCGGCCGGTCGCGGCATCGGCGACCATCACCTCCAGCGCGCCGGGATGGGCGGGCGAGGCGCCCGCGGTCAGGTCGCCTGCCAGCCGCAGCGTGCCCTGACCGGTCATGGCCACGACCAGATCCTCGGGCGGCAGGTTGCGCAGGTCGATCTGCCGGGCCAGGCTGCCCCGCGTCTCGACCGCCAGGTCCAGCGCCGCGCCGGGCCCGGCCAGGATCAGGCGGCCATCCTCGGCCCGCACGGCCGCACCCGCCCCGCCAAAGCCCGCAGCCGGAACCGTGGCGATCTGAAGGCCACTGGCGGGGGCCGCGAATTCCAGCGTCAGCGCGCCTGTCGCGCCATCCCGCGTCGCAAGCCCCGGAAATTCGGCGGGCGCCTGGACCGAACCATCGGCCAGCAGGCGCAGCACATGCCTCGCACCGCCCACCGTCACAGGCAGATCGGCCGGCAGCCTCGCCGGATCGGTCGGCTGGCCGGTCAGCGTCAGGCGCCCTTCGCCCGGCCCCAGCCCGAAGGCAGGCGAGGCTGGCGTGCCGATGCCGCCGTCGGCCCCCGTCGCGCGCAGCACCAGCCGGTTCTGGGCGTCGAACCGCGCGGTGATGCGGTCAGGCTCGGGTCCCGAGATGACCGGGCCGCCCCGCTCCATCCGCAGGGTGTAATCGCCGCCGTCCACGCGCAGCGACAGGGTCGCCCCATCGGGCGGCAGGCCGGCCAGCGCGCGGCCGGTCACCACCGCCTCGGGCGCACCGGCCCGCAGCAGCCGCGCCAGGCCGACGGCCATGTCCTGCGCCGAGGTTCCGGGCGCAAAGGCGGCCTGGGCGTCGATGCCGTTCAGGCTGACGCGATGGAGGATGCCCCCCTGCGCCAGCGCCGGGACATCGGCAAAGGTCAGCCGCGCGGCCGCGCCCGCCGCACCGGTGCTGACGGCCACCAGCCCGCCGGTGGCCGGCGCGGCCGAAATCGTACTCGGCCCCTCGGTCAGCTGGAATCCCGCCAGATGGGCCAGGCTGACCTGCCCCGACTGCCGCAGCGCGCTGCCCGCAGCCCACTCCGCAGGCGCCGACAGCCGCGCGCCCGCAGGTGTCGCGCCCGCCACCGACAGCGCTCCGCCCGTCAGGGCCGAAAGGCCGATGTCATGGCCCTGGTCCTGGACCAGCAGCAGGCGGCTGCCGTCAGGGGACAGTTCCGCCCGGATGCCGGTCGCGATGCCAAGCGCGTTGACGGCCTGCGCCAGGGGCGCGGCATCGGGACCTGCCAGCGTGGCGGACACCCGCAGCGGCGTGCCGTTGAGGCCGGCCAGTTCAAAGCTGACGGGACCTGCCTGAAAACCCGACAGCTCCAGCGCGGTCGAGGCCTGCGCCGACAGTCCGGGGATCAGCGCCTGCATCCGTCCCGCCACCTGCGCGGCGCTGGCGCCTTCGGGCAGGGCCAGATCCGCCGCCGCCCCCGAGGCGTCAATCAGGGTCAGGCTGCGCGCCGGCACGGGCGGCAGGGGCAGCGTCGCCCCGAACCGGGTGCCCGCACCATCCAGCACCGCGCCATGCTGCGCCGAGGTTCCAAGACGGCCCAGTTCGGCGCCGCGATAGCCCTCCGTCCCGGCCGAGATCAGCGGCGTCGGATCATAGACCGCATCCGGCAGGAACCCGTTGCGGGCCGTCAGCAGCGCCGTCGCCTCGGCCGGGGTCAGGGGGCTGCCGGCGATGTGGCGGCCGTTGCGGGTGAGGATCTGGACCGTGCCGCCCGGCGCGGCACCTTGGGTCGGCACGCCCTCGATGCTGCCTGCGGGGCCTGTCAGGCGGACCTGCGGCGGCTGGTCGTTGCCGGGGCGCGTCAGCACCAGCCGATCCCCATCCGCCAAGGCCACCAGCCCCATCTGCGACAAACTGCGCCCGTCGCCGGTCCGCAGCCGCCCGTCCGTCAAGGCGCCCGCGATCGCGGCAGCGTCCGCAAGACCCGTCAGGTCAAAGCTGGCGCCATCGACCTCCAGCACACCGGCCCCGGCCACCGGCCCCACCGAGGAGGATGCGGGCTGCCCCAGGCTCGCCAGCCGCAGAACCTGGGTGCCGGCCGGAACCAGCCCCACCACGCCGCCCAGCAGATCGACCCCCGCCGGGTCCAGAAGCGGTCCCAGGGCGGGGATCTGCGCCGCAGGGGCCGGCACAAAGGTCGCGGTCAGGCTGGCCGAGCCCAGGTTGGAGGGCGCCGCCGCGCTGGCGAATGCGGATGCGGCCGCCAGCGCGGCAGGATCGGTCAGCGCCAGGCGCAGATCGGCGGCGCGTCCCGTCACCGGCGTCAGCGCAATGCGGTCGCCGTCGCGGGCAGTGCCCGCCAGATCGACCAGAACCCCGTCCAGCAGCAGCTGGTCGCGCCCGCGGCCCAATTCGGCCCCGGCCGCGTCCCGCGCGCGCCAAAGCCCCTCGGCCCCGTCAAAGACCAGATCGATCGGCAGACGCGCCGCCGCAGCCGACAGGTTGGTCAGCGTGACCTGCACCCGCCCGGCATTCGACGCCGCGGGCTGCGCACGCCAGCCGTCGATGGCAAACAGGTCGCCCCCCGGCAGTCCGCGCAGATCGACGCCGCCGCGATGGACCCGGTTCATGGCGCTGGTCATCTCGCGCGCGAAAGCGTCCAATTCGGACCGGGCCATGTCCAGCGCGCCCATCGCCCGCGACATGCCGCCCAGGCTGCCTGACGGCATCAGTCGCGTCTGATGCGCAGTGCCGTCGGCGGCATCCACATGCAGCGTCAGCAGGTCGGGCGCGGAAACCGACAGGTTGGCCGTCCTGCCCCGGTCCAGCAGCAGCGGACCAGTCTCTCCGCCAAGTCGCACCAGCGCCTGCCCCGACCCGTTCAGCGTGACCGAAATGGGCAGGATACGCGCCAGCTGGTCCAGAAGCGCGTCGCGGCGGTCGGCCAGGGAATGGCCGCCGCTGTCACCCTGCGGCATCTCGGACAGGGGGCGCGACAGCTGCGCCAGCCCCTCCAGCATGCGCTGCGCGTTGCGGACCTGTTCGGCGCTTTCGCCCAGGATGTCGCGGCGCAGCACCTCCATCTCGCGCGCGAGGCCCGAGACGGAGGTGGTCAGCGCCTGCCCCTGTTGCAGGACCAGCGTGCGCGTCGTGGCGTCGGTGGGGCTGGCGGCCAGGCGCGACAGGGAATCAAAGAAATTCCGCAGCGTCCCGTCAATGCCGTCGTCGCCGGGGATCATCAGCGTCTCGATCGCCTGCGCGCCGGACAGATGCGCCTCGGCCGCGGCCTGGCCACCACCGGCACGCCGCGCCCGGTCCGCCACCAGCGCATCAAAGGCGCGCCGCACATCGGCGGTGGTGACCCCCTGCCCGCCCGTGGGCAGCGTCGTCGGCGTGCTTTGCGCCCCCGTTGCGCTGACCGTTGCCACATCGCGGCGGCGATAGCCCTCGGTATGGACGTTGGCGATGTTCTCGGCGGTGGTGGCCAGCGCCGTCCGATAGGCCAGGATGCCGCTGCGGCCGATGTCCAGGATGTTGCTCATTCGCCGACGCCACCCTTGGAGAACTGGCGGGCGATGGCCTCGGCAATGCCGAAGCCGGCGGCGGAGGCGGCGCTTTGCGACAGCTGCGTGTCCAGCATCTGCTGGGCGGAACTGACGGCCGAACCGCCGGTCAGGTCGTCTCCGGGCAGGCCCGCCCGTGCGCCCTTCAACAGCGAGTCCAGAAACAGTGCCTCAAACCCGCTGGCGGCCTTGGCGATCTCGGCGCTGCCGGGGCGCGACGTTTCGGCGGGGGGAACGACGGCAAGCGCCGTGGCGGGCAGGATCTGCATGTCGACCTCAGATGATGACCAGTTCGGCGCGCAGCGCGCCGGCTTCGCGCAGGGCGTCCAGGATGGCGACCAGATCCGCCGGGCTGACACCAACCGCGTTAATCGCGTCGACCAGGCTGGAAAGTGACACGCCCGGATCAAAGACAAAGGCGCGGGCCGGTTCCTGGTCGGCCGAAATGGTGCTGTCGGGGGTTATGACGGCTTCGCCCGGCACGGCGACGGCGCCGTCCTCTCCGGTGACGACGGTCGTGCCGCGGCTGACATTGATGTCCTCGGTCACCCGCACGGTCAGCGATCCATGGGTGACGGCGGCGGGCGAGACGCGGACATTGCCGCCGATGACCACGGTGCCTGTGCGGGAATTGACCGCCACGCGGGCCTTGGGCGCGTCGGGCGTCACGTCGATGTTTTCCAGCATGCCCGCAAAGGCCACGCGCTGGCCGGGATCGGCCGGCGCATAGACGCTGATCGAGGCCCCGTCCACCGCGATCGCCGTGCCCGCCCCGAAGGTGTCGTCGATGGCCTTGGCCACCGCCGCCGCGGTCGAGAAATCGGGTCGGTGCAGGTTCAGAACCAGGTAGTCGGTGTTCAGGAAGGGGCTTTCCACCATCCGCTCGACCGTGGCGCCGCCGGGGATGCGTCCGACGGTCGGGATGTTGACGGTCAGGGATGATCCGTCCGCGCCTTCGACCCCCAGGCCGCCGACCACCAGGTTCCCCTGCGCGATGGCATAGATCTCGCCATCGGCGCCCATCAGCGGCGTCATCATCAGGGTCCCGCCCTTCAGCGACTTGGACTGCCCCACGGTCGAGACGGTGACGTCCAGCGTCTGCCCCTCCTTGAGGAAGGGGCCCAGTTGGGCGGTGACCATGACGGCGGCGGTGTTGCGGGCGTTCAGGTCGCGCGCGCTGACCTGCAGCCCCAGGCGCGAGATCATCGATTCCAGCGATTGCAGCGTCAGGCCGGAATTGCCGTCGCCGGTGCCCGCCAGGCCCACGACGATGCCGTATCCGACCAGCTGGTTGGCACGCACCCCGGCGACCGCTGCCAGGTCCTTCAGGCGGTCGGCCTGGGCGACGGTCGGCCCGAACGCCAGGACCAGGGCAAGAAGGACCCGGGCGATCACAGCGGGTTCACCGTGGTCACGGCCCGGCCGAGCCAGCCGCGGCGCGCCGTGTCGGCGGTGTCACCGGCCCCCAGATAGCGGATGTCGGCATGGGCGATGCGGTCGGACATGACGACGTTGTCGGCGCTGATGTCCTCGGGGCGGACGACGCCGGTCAGGCGGACATATTCGTTGCCGTTGTTCAGGGTCAGCCGCTTCTGGCCCATGATCTCCAGGTGCCCGTTGGCCAGCACCCGCACCACGGAGACCGACAGGCGGCCGGTGAAGGAATTCGACTGCGCCGCGCCGCCGCGCCCCGAAAAGCTCTCGGCGGTCGACCCGCCCAGCCTGCCGCTGTCGAAGTCGCCCACCAGCAGCGACGGCAGCTCCATCTCCATGGACGCGGAACGACCGGCATTGGCGGATTGCGACTTGCTGGCCTGGAACCGCTCGATGAACTGGACGGTCAGCACGTCGCCGATGCCGGAGGCGCGGCGGTCGCTTGCGAACAGCCCCCGCGTGCCCTGGTAATAGATCGACCCGGTCGGCACGGCAGAGGGTTCCGGCGCCTCGACATAGACGGGTTCGTAATTGGCCCCGGCGCGGTCCTCGACATAGGTGGCGCAGGCGCAGAGCGGCAGGACAAGGGTCAGGACAAGGCGTTTCATGGTCATCACAACTTGTTGGTGAGATAGCGCAGCATCTCGTCCGAGGCCGAGATCGAGCGCGAGCTGATTTCATAGGCGCGCTGCGTCTCGATCATGTCGACCAGCTCCTGCACCACATTGACGTTCGACGCCTCCAGCGCACCCTGGACCAGCTTGCCGGCGCCATCGGCCAACGGCGCCCCGACCGCAGGGGCGCCCGATGCCGGGGTTTCCACCAGAAGGTTCTCGCCCACCGGGCTAAGCCCGCGGGGGTTGGGAAACAGCGCCAGGGTAATCTGGCCGATCTCCTGCGCCTCGACCTCGCCGGGCAGGTTCGCCGTCACGATCCCGTCGCTGGAGATGACCAGCGACTGCGTGCCCTCGGGCACCACGATCTCGGGCTGCAGGACATAGCCGCTGTCATTGGTCAGCAGGCCCTCGGCGTTGCGGGACAAGCTGCCGTCGCGGCTATAGCCGATCCGCCCGTCGGGCATCAGGATCTGCAGGAAACCCTGCCCGTCGATGGCCACGTCAAAGGCGTTGCCCGTCGTCGTCAGCCCGCCCTGGGTATGGACCTTTTCGGTGGCCACCACCCGCACCCCGGTGCCCACGGCCAGGGGCCCCGTGAGTGCGGTGTATTCCGAGGTCTGCGCCCCGCCCGGCCGGTAGGTCTGATAAAGAAGCGTCTCGAAATTGGCGCGGTCGCGCTTGAACCCGGTGGTGTTGACGTTGGCCAGGTTGTTGGCAATGACCTGCATCCGGGTCTGCTGCGCATCAAGCCCGGTGCGGGCGACATGCATCGCGTTGGTCGACATGGGGGCACCTCGTGTGGCCGGGTTCGGAAGGGATGGCGTCGTTCAGACAGGGGTGCTGCAAGGTGCGTGCCAGCCTTGTGCTGCGCCCGTCAGCCCGGCAGGCGCAACAGCGCCGATCCGGCCTCGTCGACCTCGCGTGCGGTCTGGATCATGCGCAGGTTCAGCTCGAAGGTCCGCTGCAGCTCGATGGAATCGATCAGCTCGGCGGTCGCGTTCACGTTGCTGCCCTCGCGGATGCCCTGCAGCACGCGGGGGCGCTGGTCGGGTGGCGGCAGGTCGCTGCCGTCGGCCATGCGGATGCGGCCGTCCAGCGACTTGCGCAGGTCCACCGCGTCGTCGGGATCGACCGTCGCCAGGACGCCCACCTGCACCCGCTCGCCCGGCGCCCCGCCCTGCGGCGTGACGACGACCTGGCCCAGGTCGTCCACGACGATCTCGGTAAAGGGCGGGACCACGATCGGCTGCAGGTTGGCGCCCAGCATCGCCTCTCCGGCACCGTTGACCAGCGTGCCGCCGGGCCCCATCTGCAGGTCGCCCCGCCGGGTCAGCGCCGGTTCGCCGCCGCCAGGGGGCAGGATGTAAAAGAACCCCCGGTCCGCGATGGCCAGGTCCATCGGATCGCCGGTCTGGTCCATCGGACCCGGCGCGCGCGAGAACCCGTGCGGGCCGCGTTCCAGCTGGAAGGCGCGCCCGGTTTCGGCCTGGAACATCTGCAGGAAATGCGCCGAGCCCTCGTTCTGCAGGTCGCGCCGAAAGCCCGGCACGGCCTGGTTGGCCAGGTTCTGCGCCGAGACGATCCGCGTGTCGCGCAGGTTGGCCAGCGAATTCAGTGCCGTGTGGACAAGCCGGTCCATGGCGGCCTCAGGTCCGCAGGTTCAGGATGGTCTGCATCATCCCCGACGATGTTTCCATCGCCTTGGCGCTGGCCTGATAGTTGCGCTGCGCCGTGATCAGGTTCACCAGCTCCTCGGTCAGGTCGACATTGGCCTTTTCCAGCGCCCCTGACCGCAGCGACCCAAAGCCCGCGTCGCCCGGCGACCCGGCCAGCGCCGCGCCGGATTCGGCCGTCGCCGCGAAGGCCGCCCCGCCCATCACCCGCAACCCGCCCGGATTGGCAAAGTTGACCAGCGCCAGCTTGCCCTGGGCGATGCGGTTGTCGCTGCCATAGCTGGCAAAGATCGTGCCCTCATTGTCGATGTCCAGCGTGGTCAGCTGGGTGCGCGCCTGCCCGTCATGGCTGGCCGACCGCACCTCGAAGGGGGCATCCGTCAGCCGCGACCGCGCCAGGTCCAGCGCGATCGGCCCGGTTTCGCCGGCAAAGGCAAAGGGCTGGGTTCCGGCCAGCGGCTGGCCCTCGGCGTCGAAGGTCAGCGTGGCGGCGGCATCCTGGGGCGCCAGCACCGTGCCCGCCACCACCAGATGCATCCGGTAGCTGGTTTCCGGCGTCCCGGCGGTCGGGTTGCTCATGCGCACGAAATAGGCCTCGCCCGCGATGGCGCGCCCTTCGGCATCCGACAGCGGGACCGGCGTCCGGTGCGCCCAGGTGGTCGCATCGGCGGGATCAAAGGCCGCCGGGGGCACGGCCCCCTGGGCGCCGCCCATCTGCGGGTCGGAGGGCAGGCGCACCTCCAGCGCGACGGCCGATGTCGCGCGCGGTTCCCCCATCAGCAGCGGGATCTGCAGCGGGCCCGCCATGTTCACGGTCTGCGACAGGCCGCCCCCGTCGCTGGCCACCGGCCAGCCCAGCAGCTGCTGACCCGAGGCGTTCACGATCCGGCCGTCGGCCGACATGCTGAAGGCGCCGGCGCGCGAATAGAGCGTCTCGGGCGCACCGCCGCGCGGATTGGCCTGGGGCCGCAGCGCAAAGAAACCCGGCCCCTCGATCGCCAGGTCCAGCCGGTTCCCGGTGCCCACGATGCTGCCCTGGCCAAAGTCCTGGGCGATGCGGGTCACCTGCGTGCCCGTGCCCGTCGTCGTGCGCGACACGGTATAGGGCGACTGGTTGAAGATGTCGGCGAATTCGGCGCGGCTGCCGCGAAAGCCGATGGTCGCGACGTTCGCGATGTTGTGGGAGGTGGCAGCAATGTCGGTCTGTGCCGCCGAAAGTCCGGACAGGGCCGTGTTCATGGACATGGGAAAGCTCCTTGCAGCGATCTGGACGGGTTAGCGGAAGGACAGGATCTCGAGCGTGTTCAGCGCGCCGAAATCCTCGACTTCCAGGGTGACATCCTCGCCGCCGCCGGAGGCGCGGGCGGACAGGACGCGGGCATAGACCTGCGGATCGAGGTTGCGCACCACGCCCGCCTGAGAGGCGTTCAGCGACACCCGCACGGGGATGCGGCCGGCGATCTGGTCGCCCGACAGCTGGGCCCATTCGAACCCCACCAGCCCCGCGCCCTGGGCGCCCAGGTT
Organism: Paracoccus sp. KKT209; assembly: GCF_055635455.1. The sequence continues at coordinate 1,101,070 of NZ_CM145758.1, read as the reverse complement.
CTGGGTGTGCAGGATCTCTCCACTGCGGGCGTCGGCATAGGTGATAGCCAGCGCCTCGACCGGCTCGGTCAGCTCGACCGCGCCGCGGATCGCGCCGTCGGCATCGGGGCGCGCGACCGCGCCGGGCACCAGGACCGAATGCCCCAGCATGTTCGCCGCCATCGAGATGCGCATGTCGCGCGAGCCGGAATTCTGCCCCGCCAGCGTCGCGTTGATGCGGTCGATCCCCGCCACGGTCGAGAACTGCGCCATCTGGCCCAGGAACTCGGTGTTCTCCAGCGGCTTCAGCGGGTCCTGGTTCTTCAGCTGGGCGGTCAGAAGGCGCAGGAAATCCTGCTGCCCCAGGTTGTCGTTCCGCGGCGGCGGGGCGCTGGCCTGCGGTGCGGGCGTGGCCGACAGCGGGGTGATCTGGGTCATCTGCATCTCCTCCTCCGCCGTCACTGGCCCATGCCAAGCGTGCGGGACATCATCGTGCGCAAGGTCGACAGCGCCTCGAGCGTGTTCTGGTAATGGCGGCTGGCCTCCAGCATCTCGACCATCTCCTCCTCGACCTGGACGGGCGATTCATAGACGAAGCCCTCGGCATCGGCCTGCGGGTGGTCGGGGCGGAACATGCGTGCCGGTTCGCGGTCCAGCGCCACGACGCGTTCGGCGCGCGGCGCCGACAGGCCGCTGCCCGGCACGCCCTCGTCGACGACGAAGACCGGGCGCAGCGGCCGGAACGCCGCCTCGGCGCTGCCGGCGACGGTCCCGGCATTGGCCAGGTTCGACGCGGTGGTGTTCAGCCGCTGCATCTGCGCCGACAGGGCGCGGGTGCCAAGGTCGAAGACGCTGTTGATCTGGCTCATCATTCCCCCCGGATGGCTGTCATCAGCCCGGATATGCGACGGTTGAGAAAGGTCAGGCTGGCCTGCTGGCGCAGCGCGTTTTCCGCGAACTGCACCTGCTCGACCGCCGGCTCGACGGTGTTGCCGTCCAGCGAGGCGCTGACCGGCACGCGCCAGCCGGGGCCGTTGTCGGGGCTGGCCGCGCTGTTGATATGGCCCGCATGCGTCGTGGCGGGGACGCCCGCGCCGCCCACCTGCCGGGCCAGTTCCGCCGCGAAGTCGATGTCGCGCGCCTTGTAGCCGGGCGTCGAGGCCTGGGCGATGTTCGAGGCCAGCAGTCCGGCCCGCCGCTCGCCGATGGTCAGCGCGGTTGCGTGAAAACCGATATGATCGCGAAGGTCGATCGTCATCTCTTTGCCTCCGATGGTGCGGGTCCTTGGCCCGATGCTTGCAAGCGAAATGCCAGATTGCGGAGGACGGCGGCGATGACGGCAAAAACATCCGAAAAACTGGTGGCCCTGGTGGCGCGGGGGCTGAAGGACCGCACGGCCGAGGAGGCGGCCGGCCTGCTGGAGCAGCTGCCGGCGCAGGTCCCGGCCGATCCGCCGGCGCGGCGGCGGGTCCTGTTGGCGATGCGGATCGCGCTGCTGCGCCAGTCGCAGGGCGCGCGTCCGGTCCTGGTGCCGCCCCCGGCGCCGCCCGAGCCGGTCGAGACGCCTGAACCCGCCGTGGTCATCGCGCCGCCCCCTGCCCCCAAACGGCCGCCCAAGACGGTGATCACCTCGATCCGGCTGGAGGATGCGGCCCAGCTGCTGGCCGCGGCCTCCGAACCCGAACCTGCGCCGCCCCTGCCGGCCAAGCCCGTCCCTGAACCCGCGCCCGAGCCCGGGCCCGAGGAAGCCGAAACGCCGGCCGAAACCGCCTCCACCTTCGTGGCGGACGCGGATTTCTGGAATTCAGACTTCGACGCGCCTTGGCCCGAGGCCAGTCCTTCGCCCCTGGCCGATGAACCCGCACCCGAACCTCCGCATGAGGAACCCGAGCCGCAGGACCTGCCGCCGATGCCCGACGAAGCGGAGGCGCCCGCCGAGGTCAAAAAGCCGCGCAAGCGCAAGAAGGCAGGCACCGCGCCGGCCCCGATGGACGCCGCCGATGCCGCCGCGGCCATGAACGCGCTGTTCATGATGGGCGATGACGATGGCGCGGACGGGTCCGAAACCCCCTGAACAGCCTGACGCCCGGCGCGCCTTTGCACCGGGCGTCAGGGGCTGGACCCGTTCGGCGTCAGCTGCGGCCTGACAGGATCGCCTGCCGCCGCCGGATCGAGGCGGTCGGAATGTTCAGCTGCTCTCGGTATTTCGCAACCGTCCGGCGCGCGACGGTGATGCCCTCGTCCGCCATCAGCCGGGCCAGCTGGTCGTCGCTCAGCGGGCGGGCCGCGCTTTCGCTGCGGATCAGCCGGCCGATGCGGTGGCGCACGGCCCCGGCCGAACCGCCCGTCTCGTGCTGGGTCGGCAGGGCCGCGGTGAAGAACTTCTTCAGCGGCAGCACCCCGTGCGGGGTCAGCATCAGGATGCCGGTGGTGACGCGGCTGACGGTGCTTTCATGGACATCGGCCGCGGCGGCGATTTCCTTCAGCGTCATCGGATGCAGGTGTTCGGGCCCCTGTTCCAGGAAACCGGCCTGGCGGCGCAGGATTTCCTCGCCGATGCGCAGGACGGTCCTGTTGCGATGCTCGACCGCGCGGGCCAGCCAGCGGGCCACCGACAGGCGTTCGGACACGTAGGATCGCGCTTCGTTGCGCACCTGCGCGGCGGCCCCCTCGGCCGGGGCCAGCTGGCGGGCATCGTGCTCCCGGATGACCACGCGCGGCAGGGTCGAGCGGTTCAGCTCGATCTGCCAACCGCCTTCGGGGGCCGCGCTGACGATCAGGTCGGGCGCGCGCACGGGATCGGACGTGGTGTCAAAACGGGCGCCGGGCTTGGGGTCCAGGCCGCGCAGGTCGCGCAGGATCGCGTGCAGGTCGGGGATGGTGCACTGGCAGATCCGCGCCAGCCCGTTCAGGTCGGCCGCGGCCAGCAGCGGCAGGTGGTCCAGCACGCGGGCGAACAGCGGCGACAGCAGTCCCCGTTCGGCGGCCTGCAGCCGCAGGCATTCGGCCAGGTTGCGTGCGAAGATGCCGGTCGGTTCCAGCGCCTGCAGGCGGGTCAGCATCTGCCGGGCCTCTGCCAGCGGCACCCCGCCCCGCTGTGCCAGGTCGTCCAGCGTCGCGCCCAGCCAGCCCGACGGCTCCAGCGCATCGACGAAGACGGTCGCCAGCTCGATCTCGGCCTCGGTCATCTCCAGGGCGCCGATCTGGCCGGCGACATGGGTATAGAGCGACACGGCGCGCGTGTCGGCCAGGGCGCCCACGCGGTCCCAGTCCTCCCGCTGGCCGCCGGCGACGCCCTGCGGGATCGGCACCGGCTTCAGGACGGCGGGACGGTTGGCGAATTCGACGAAGGGGTTTTCCTCGGCCTGGCTCTCGATGAAGGTCTGCAGTTCGGGATTGCTCATCTGAAGCAGGACGATGGCCTGGCGCAGCTGCTGGCTGACCACAAGCGACTGGCGGTGTCCAAGCGAATGGGAATGGCTGAGTTGCATGGCGTGGCTCCTTGACCAGACCACTTTCAGCACCCTGTCATGCGGATTCCAAAATTTTCGTTTGACGGGACTAAAACGTCGGAAACCCGACGAATGACCGCGTCAGGAGCGCGATAAAACCGTTGCAGCAAAAGACCCTTGGCGCGAAAGGCGCCAAGGGTTCCGAATGGATGTGTCAGGATACCATCAGCCGCGCAGCAGACTCATCACGTTCTGCTTGGAGGCGTTGGCCTGGGCCAGCATCGCGGTCGCCGCCTGGCTGAGGATCTGACCCCGCGCCAGGTTGGTCGATTCCGCCGCGAAATCGGCGTCCATGATCTGCGACTTGGCGGCCTGGGTCGAGGTCGAGATGTTGGTCAGGTTCGAGATGGTCGAGTCGAGCCGGTTAGAGATCGCACCCAGGTCGGACCGCGACTGGCTGATCTTGGACAGCGCCGCGTCGATGACGTTGATCGCCTTGCCGGCGCCCTCGGCCGTGGACAGGTCGATCTCGGCCAGCTTCTCCAGCTTGCTGGCGTTGTTCGAGCTTTCGAAGAAGGCCGCGTCATCGGTGATGTCCGAGGAATGGACCGAGAAGACCTTGGTCGAGGACATCGTCACCTGCCCGGTCACCGTGGCGTTCTCGCCGTCCGTCACGGTGGTGGTGCTGGTGAAGCTGGCATTGGCGGCCTCGGACCCGTCGGCGCTGAGAACGTCGACGTTCAGGGTCAGGTCGCCGCCCGCGCCATCATCGGAGTCGAAGTTCGAGATGTTCAGGTTGGCACCGGTCGAGTCGGTCAGGATGATCTCGGTGTTGTTGGTGCCCATCTTGGCGGTGACGCCGCTTTCGGTGGTCTTGGCGTTGATCGCGTCGCGCAGCGAGCGCAGGTCCAGCGCGCCGCTGGCATCCTCCGAGATCGAGACCGGCCCGATGGCCGATCCGTTCAGGCTGAAGGTCAGCTGGCCCTCGGCCAGGCCCGACAGCTTGGCCACGGTGCGCGCATTAGCCGACACGCCCGTCTTCGAGGTTTCGGCATTGACCGCGGCGGCCAGGCCCTTGGCGGACATGCCGGCGGTCTGCGACACCTCGGCCGAACCCGCATGGCCCGAGATGACCAGCTTGGTGCCGGCGGCGATTTCCGAGGCGCTGTCCTGCACCACGTTCACGTTCGAGCGCATCGTGAAGGCGCCGATCTCGGTGGCGCGGGTGCTTTCGACATTGATCGCGACGGTGGTGTTCGCGTCGGCGCCGATCTGGAACTGCTTGCCGCTGAAGGTGCCGTCCATGACCTTCATGCCGTTGAAGGTGGTGGTTTCGGACACGCGGTTGATCTCCGCGATCAGCTGGCGGCTTTCCCCCACGATGTTGCCGCGGTCGGACGAGGTGTTGGTGTCGTTGGCCGACTGCACGGCCAGTTCGCGCAGGCGCTGCATCATGTTCGACACCTCGACATGGGCCGATTCCGTCGTGTCGATCAGGTTCTTGCCGTCGGTGGCGTTGCGGACCGCCTGGTTGAGGCCCATGATCTGCGAGGTCATCTTTTCGCCGATGGCCATGCCCGCGGCGTCATCCTTGGCGGCATTGATGCGCAGACCCGTCGACAGGCGCGTCATGGCGTTGTTCAGCTGGTTGTTGACGCGGGTCATGTTCGCCTGGGCGGACAGCGCGCCGATATTCGTGTTGATGCTGGTCATGTTCATCTCCTGGGTCAAGCGACGCGCCTCGCGGCGCCTGACAAGATGAACGGCGTTTCCGGCGAAAGTTTAGCCCGGCCCGCAGATTCTGGCACAGAGCTTGCTGCAAGGGGCTGCGGCAGCAAGGAGTGCGGTGATGGATGTTGCGGGTCTGGTGGGCTTCCTGGGGGCCATGGGCATGATCTTCGGGGCGATGATCTTTGCGGGCGGCCTGGGGCCGTTCCTGGATGTCCCCTCGATCCTGATCGTCTTCGGCGGCACCGCCTTTGCCGTCCTGTCCACCACCGCGATGGGCCCCTACATGTCCAGCTTCAAGGCGATCGGGCGCATGTTCAAGGCCTCGACGCTCAAGACCGACCTGCTGGTCCAGCGCCTGGTCGAACTGTCCGCCCTGGCCCGCAAGGACGGCATGATGGCGCTGGAGGGCCAGGCGGTTCCCGACAAGTTCTTCGAGAAGGGCCTGCAGATGCTGGTCGACGGCGCCGACGAGGCCAAGCTGACCAAGCAGCTGAAGCAGGAGATCAAGGCGATGAAGTCGCGCCACGAGGGCGTGCAGGGCGTGATCAAGGCCTGGGTCGACATCGGCCCCGCCATGGGGATGATCGGCACGCTGATCGGCCTGGTGCTGATGCTGGGCAACATGTCGGACGTCAAGGCCATCGGGCCCGCGATGGCGGTGGCGCTGCTGACCACGCTTTACGGGGCGATGATCGCCAACGTGCTGTTCGGCCCGATCCTGACCAAGATGCAGGGCCGCACCTCGGCCGAACTGGAATACAGGGCGCTGGTCATGGAGGGGCTGCGTGGCATCGCGCGCGGCGAAAGCCCCCGCCTGATCGAGGATCAGCTGCTGGCGGCCCTGGACCCGCCGGTCCAGGAAAAGATGCGCGCGGCAGCCTGACGGGGAACGACCATGGCCAAGATCAAGGCGCTGCCGCTGCAGCCCGCCCCCCTGCCCGACGACGACGAGGACGAACAGGATTGCCCCGCCTGCCCGCCCGTGGGCGCGCCGGCCTGGATGGCGACCTTTGCCGACATGGCGACGTTGCTGATGGCCTTCTTCGTGCTGATCCTGTCCTTTGCCAATTTCGACGAGGTGTCGTTCAAGAAGATGACCGGCGCGCTGCGCGATCATTTCGGCGTCAAGATGATCGAGGTCTTTCCCAACCCCGAGGCCACCACGATCATCGAGATGAGCTCTCCGCCCAGCAGCACGCCCCCCTCGCCCGAGGATGTGCCCGAGCCGCAGGAGGGCGCGGCCCAGAACCCGCCCCAGCCCCCGGCCGAGGAGGCGATGGAGAAGCTGACCGAGGCGCTGGAACAGGCGCTGGCCGATGGCGAGGTGACGGTCAGCGGCGAAGGCGGCACGGTGACGATGCGCCTGCCCGAAGGTGCCGGCGCGCAGGCCCTGGCGCAGGCCATGGCCGAGGCCGCCCGCGACATCGCCGAGGCGCAGCAGACAGGATCGGGCGGCGGCGCGGCCGAGGGACCGGCGGGCGGCACCGGGGGCGAACAGGCCGCCTCCGGCGAGGCCGGCAGCAATAGCGAGCAGAAGGCCGCCATCGCCGAGGCGCGCCTGAAGGTCGCCCTGCAGGAGGTCGAGGGCCAGGGGCTGGTCGATGTGCAGCAGGAAAACGAAAAGGTCATCGTGACCGTCGGCGCCGGCGGCGCCTTCGGGTCGGGATCGGCCGACCTGACGGCCGATGCGCGCGAGATCATGTCGCGCATCGCCCTGGCCTCGGCCGGGGATGAGGGCCAGATCACCGTCACCGGCCATACCGACAGCGTGCCCCTGACCGGGGGGCCCTTCGTGGACAACTGGGGCCTGGCCGCCGCCCGCGCCTCGGCGGTGGTGCGGGAACTGGGATCGCAGGTGGACCCGGCGCGCCTCTCCGCGATCAGCAAGGGCGAGGCCGAACCCGTCGCCGACAATGCCAGCGAGGAGGGCCGCAGCCAGAACCGCCGCATCGAAATCGTCTTCGATTTCGCGCCGTGACGGGACTGGTCGCTAAAACCGCCCCCCACCCGTCCGTTCAGTCCCTGTGAGAAGGAGGATGACATGAGCAGCGATCTTCTGTCGGCACTCAACAAGAACGGCTCGGGCCTGAACCTGCGGGAACTGGCGCAGACGCTGACCACCGCCGAGACCGCGCCGCGCCTGGATGTCCTCAAGTCGCAGATCCAGAAGGACAACGTCAAGCTGTCGGCCCTGGCCCAGGTCCGCGCCCAGTTCCAGGCCCTGAACGGCGCGCTGGCGCAGACGGCGACGAACCCGGTCCTGATCGTGGCCACGACCACGGCGGCGATGATGCCCAAGGTGACCGATCGCAACCTGCTGCGTCCCGACAGCGTGCCCCTGCAGGTGCAGTCGCTGGCCGCGCGGCAGGTGCTGGAATTCGGCGGCTTCGCCTCGGGCAAGGCCCCGGTCGATGCCGGCGTCCTGGGCCTGGAATTCGGCCGATGGGCCGGCGACGGCGCGGGCTTCACCCCCGACACCGCCCGTCCGGCACAGTCCCTGACCGTTCCCCCCGGCACCACGCTGGAGGGGCTGGCGGGCATCCTCAGCGCGGTGCCGGGCGTCACGGCGCGGGTCCTGGACAAGGGCGACGGCACCGTCTCCCTGGGCATCGTCAGCGAGACGGGCGCCGACAATGCGCTGCGCCTGGCCGCGACCGGCACGGGCGGCGGCGGGATCAACCTGTCGGCCTTCGACACCACCGCAAGCAACGCGCAGCGCCAGGTGCAGGCCGCGGCGGATGCCCGCGTGCTGGTGGACGGCATCGCCGTGTCACGTCCCACCAACGTCATCCGCGACATCATGCCGGGGGTCGAGGTCACGCTGTCGGCCGTCACCTCGGGGACGCTGACCGTCGAACGGGACGAACAGGCCGCACGCACGAACATCCAGACGCTGGTGGATGGCCTGAACGGCGTGATGGGCCTGCTTCAGTCGCTGACGTCGCGCGGGGTCGGGGGGGCCCCCGCGGGCGACCTGGCGGGCGACCGCAGCATCGAGACCTTGCAGCAGGACCTGCGCCGGCTGATCGCGACGCCGCTGAACGGCTTTGCCGATCGCCCGATCCACCTGGCGGATCTGGGGATCGCCACGGAACGGAACGGCCTCTTCCGTTTCGACCCGCCGGCCTTCGACCGGACCTTCCGGGACCGGGCCGGCGATTTCGACGCGCTGTTCGGAGACCAGTTGCGCAGCCTGACGGACGGATTGTCGGTGCGGGGCAAGGTGTCGTCCGGACTCAACTCGGGCGATCTGGCCTTTTCGGTCGATGGCGCGGGCAATGCGCAGCTGGGCGGCTATGCGATGATGGGCCTGGGGTTGGGCGACGGGCGGCGGGCCTTCATCGCGCTGGCAGGACCGGTGCAGGGCCTGAGCGTGCTGGCAGAGCCGGGCGTCACGAATGGCAGCCTCCGCTTTGGTCGCAGCCTGGTGGGCAGCCTGGGCGCGCTGCTGGCCCGGGCCGAGGAGTCCACCGGCATCATCGGCCGGCGCGAGAGCGACCTGGACCGGTCCAGCCGCACTGCGTCCGAGCGCATGGAAGCGCTGGAGGCACGCGCGGCGGTGGTGGAAAAACGCTATCTGACGCGCTTTGCGGCCATGGAACAGGCCGTCACGCAGATGAAGAGCACCGGCGACTATATCCAGAACCTGCAGAAGATGTGGGCGCGCGACGGCTGACCCGTCCTGACAGCCGCGGCTCAGGCGCCGCGGCCGACGCCGTATTTGCGCATCTTCTCGATCAGCGTGGTGCGGCGCAGGCGCAGGGATTGGGCGGCGCGGCTGACGCAGCCCTCGTGGCGGTCCAGCGCGGCGGTGATCAGCGCCACCTCGATGTCGCGCAGATAGCAGCGCAGGTCCAGGTCCGACAGGCCCGCCGCCAGGCTGTCGCGGAAATGGTCGGCGGCGGGCAGCCCGGCCTGCGCGGGATGCGGCGCCTGCGGCCAGGGGCGGCCCGCGCCGTCGTCGGCCACGGCAAAGCTGAACAGGTTGTCCTTGACCTCGCGCGCGGTGACGCGCCGGCCGGGAAACAGCAGGCAGGCGCGCTGCGCGACGGTGCGCAGCTCGCGCACATTGCCGGGCCAGTCATGGGCCATCAGGCTGCGCATCGCGCTGTCGTCGAATTCGGGCATCGACTGCCCCGGCGCGCCGACGGCCAGGTCATCCAGCAGGCAGCCCAGGATCTCGGGCAGGTCCGCGATATGCTGGGCCAGCGCCGGCATCTGCACTGGAAAGACCGAAAGCCGATAAAGGAGGTCCTGGCGGAAGGTCCCCTCCGCGACCATCTGGTCCAGGTCGCGATGGGTCGCCGCGACCACGCGGAAATCCATCCGCACCGGCGCGGCACCCCCCAAACGGCGCACCATGCGCGTTTCCAGGACCCGCAGCAGCTTGGCCTGCAAGCCAAGCGGCATGTCGCCGATCTCGTCCAGGAACAGGGTGCCGCCCTCGGCCTGCTCGATCAGGCCCGGCCGCGCGCGGTCGGCGCCGGTATAGGCGCCGCGTTCCGACCCGAACAGCTCTCCCTCCAGCAGCTCGGCTGGCAGCGCGGCGCAGTTGACGGCGACCAGCTGCCCCTTGCGGCCCGACAGCCGGTGCAGCGCCTGCGCCACCAGTTCCTTGCCGGACCCGCTCTGGCCCGTTACCAGCACCGGCCCCTCCGCCGGCGCCAGCATCGTCACCAGCCGCTTGACCTGCCGCATCGGCGCCGAGGATCCGGGGATCAATCGGTCGGCCAGGGTGAAGGGCGCGTCCTGATGGGCTGTCGCCGAGGCATCCTGCAGGGTTCCAAGGGCGGGCGGTGCAAAGCGGGTGGTCATGGAAATGTCCCTCGTCCCTTCGTGGTTGCCCCCATTCTCCGGCAGTGTCGGTTTTCCGACAACCGGACCTCCGGCATAGGGATGACTGACGGACATCACGCATCTGTCATTGCGGATAGGCCATCAATCCTTTCGGGTGGGGCTAAACCGGCGGCCTTTTCTGCCGTCTCATCCCTTCGAGGACCCCGTGCCGCAACCGGAGAGAAAGATGTCGCAGCGACAAGACCTGGCCCTGGTGCCGGCCCGCATCCGGCTGCCCGCGCGCACCGGATCGGGCCGGGCCAGCGGCACCACCGAACCCCTGGAGCGCAATGCCCGGCAGACCGACTATCGCCTGTCCTCGGGGCCGGTGATCTTTCAGGACCGCAAGGACGTGGAACGGCTGCTGCCCGACATCCTGGGGCGGGCGCTGGCCTTGGCCTGGATCGACAGCGAGTTTCGCCAGGCCTTCACCGCGGACCCGCTGAAGACCCTGGCCGACAACCGCATCGTTCTGCCCGCCACGATCCGCATCGAGGTCGTGCAGGAGGGGCAGGCCCGGCCCATGGTCATTGTCTCGGATATCGGGACGGCGCATACGCCCGCCCGCCGGCTGCTGTACCTGCAACTGGTCATGGTGGCGGGGCGATGATGCGGATCTGGTGCCGGACCCTGCTGCTGCCCCTGGCCCTCTGCGGCGCCCTGACCTCGGCCCGGGCTGACCCGTTCCGGGAGGCCCTGGAGGCTGCGGATGCCGGGCGCTACGGCGCGGCGGCGGCGGGGTTCTTTTCCCTGGCCCGGTCGGGCGACGGCGAGGCGGCCTATAACCTGGCGGTGCTCTATGCCACCGGACGCGGCGTGCCGCAGAACAGCACCGAGGCCGCCTTCTGGGCGCTGAAGGCGGAACTGACCGGCCTGACCGGCGCCGGCGGCCTGCGCCGCAAGCTGATGGACCCGCTGCCGCAGGAGACGCGCGACGCCATCGCCGCAAGAACGGAGGCCGAACTGACGCCCGCCGCGCAATCCGGGGACGGCGCGGCGATGCTGGCGCTGGCGGCCATCGCGGCGTCGGTCAGGTCCGCGCCGGATTCGGTCGCCGCCCATGCCTGGCAGTCGATCGCCGCGGCGCTGGACGTGCCCGGCGCGGTTCCCGCCCGCGAGGCCAGCCTGGCGATGATCCCGCCCGCCGAACGTCCCGCCGCGCAGGACCGGGCACGGCTGGCCTTCATCGACTGGTGCGCGGCACGGGCTGAGGCCGCGCCGCCGAACTGCGCGGTCGTCACCGCGGCCGCGCAGCCGGCGCCGGAGTCCTGAGGGGTCGTCAGCCGTTCTGCGGCGCCGGATCGGCCACGGCCGCGGCGCGGCGGTCAAAGCGGAACTGCGCGCCGGGGTCAAGCGCGGCCCAGCTGCGGCAGGCCTCGGCCTCGCTGCGGGCGGCGATGATGCCGGCGGTATAGAACCCTTCGGACAGGCGGGCGGTGCGCAGATGCCCGTCGCCGCTGCGCCACAGGTGCAGGCCCGCCGCCATCCAGACGGCGAACATCAGCGGCGCCCCGCCGGGCAGCGCCAGGACAAGGCCCGTGACCAGCGTAAAGAACCAGGTCCAGAGCCGCATCCGCGCCAGCCACAGCGCCGGCGCGACCAGCGCCATCAGCGACGGGCGGCGCGCGAACAGGTCATGCGTGCCGTCGGGGCGGCGCATGATCTCCCAGTTGCACAGGCCGGCCGTGGCGGGACCTGCGGGCATGTCGGGGCCGGACGCCGGCACCTCGTCCCAAGGGCCCAGGTCGGCACGATCGGTCAGCACGGAGAGCAGCGCCCCGTCGCGCAGGAAGGTCAGGACCAGCGGCTCCGGCGCGGCGGCAAGACGAGCCGACAGTGCGGCGGGGCTGCCCTGCCAGCGCACGCCGTTGACGCCCGCTAGCAGATCGCCCGCGCGCAGGCCCAGCGTGCTGCCGTGATCGCGGGCGCCGCAGCGGGACAGGCGCAGGGTGCGGGGGTCGTCGGCAGGATCGCTCATGTCGGGTCCGGTCTTGGGATCAGGGATAGCGGAACGGGTTCGGCGCCTGCGCGGCCGGGGCCGGCGCCGTGCGCGGCCGGGGCTTGGCCGCAGGCGCGGCGCGGCGTGGCGCCGCTGGCCGTGCGGCGGAGGCCTGGGGCGCGGCGGCAGGTGTTGCGGCGGCGGGCGCCGCGGCGGGCGCGGTGGGCGGGACAAAGTGCGACAGGCGGGTGCCGACGGACAGCTCGACCTCGGCGATGGCCGCCAAGAGGTCCGATCGCAGGCTGTCCAGCCGCTGCGCCAGCGCGGGCGACAGCGCCTCCGGGGCACCGGGAACGGCAGCCGGGGCCGGGGTGCGCGGGGCTTCGGCCGCAGCCTCCATCCGGCTCTGCTGGGCAGCGGCCAGGCGTTCGGTTTCAGCCACGGCCTTTTCCATGCGGTCCAGCGCGATGTTCATCTCGCCCAGACGCTCGACAAAGGCGGCGCTGGCGGCAGCCTGGACCGTGGCTGCGTCGTTCAGCGACGAGGTGTTGGACCAGAGGCTGGAGCCTGCCAGCGCCAGCACAAGCAGGGCGCTGCCGGCGCTGACGCCGGTCAGGATGCCCATGCGCCGCGCGGTCCGCCCGACGGCCTCGGCCGCCTCGGACCGGGCGGCCAAGACGGCCTCGGCCTCGTGGGCGGCATCGGTCGCGGCCTCGGCGGCGGCCAGGGCGGACTTGACCGCCGCGTCGACCGGGACCTCGGTCAGGGCCAGCTCGGTCATGACCTGCCCTTGCGCATGCCGGAACGCGAGCCGGCATGACCGGGCATCACCCGCGCCGCCACCCAGGAGATCGGGTTGCGGAACACCGCCAGCGCGCAAAGCAGCGCGCAGACGGCCAGCCCCGTCCGCTGCAGGTGGCTCAGCATCGGGTCCAGCCGCGCGACCATCAGCGCGACGGCAAAGATCGCAAAGCCTAGCGTGGACAGGCGCTGGCCCATGGTGCAGACGCGGCAGTCGCGGGGATTGGTATAGCGGGTCGGCATCTTCGGTCCTCCATGATCTGCCCGTCGGGGCGGTGCTGCAAATCGCGTGCCATCATCCCGCCGGGCGCCGGCCATTCGCGTCGAACTGCATCTCGGGCGGCAGATCGACGGGGGGCAGATCCTCGGCCATGCCCCGGTCGATGCGCCAGACATGGGCCAGGACGGTGGCGACGGTGCCGTAAAGCCGCGGGTCGATCTGGGTGCCGATCTCTCCGGTGAAATAGAGCGCACGCGCCAGCGGCGGCAGCTCCAGCAGCGGGACCCCTGCGCGGCGCGCCAGGTCGCGCATCTGCAGGGCCATGCCGTCGCGCCCGCTGGCCACGATCTGCGGCGCCTCGTCCACGCCGGGCAGATAGCGCAGGGCCACCGCGAAATGGCGCGGGTTCATCACGACGACGCTGGCGGTCTGCACCTCGGGCAGGGCCGCGCGTTCGCGGGCGCCCCTGCGGCTGGCATCCATCTGCATCCGGCGCAGCTTGCCCTTCTGCTCGGGCGAGCCGTTGTCCTCGCGATGCTCGCGCTTGACCTCGGCCAGGGTCATGCGCAGCTTCTTGTTGCGGCTATGCGCCTGCCAGTAGAGGTCGGCCGCCCCGATCACCCCCAGCATCAGCGTCATGGCAAAGAAGAAGCGCAGGATCAGGTCGGCCATGACCCCCATCGCGTCCCCGGTCGTCATCCAGCCCAGGCCCATGATCCGGGGCATGGCACCCGCGGTCACCGCCAGCGCCACGGCGGCAAGCAGCACCACCTTGGCGACGGCCTTGCCCAGCTCGACCAGCGCCGTCATCGACACCATCCGTTTCAGCCCCTTCAGCGGGTCCATCTTGTCGGGCTTGAAGGCATAGCCCTTGGGCGTCCAGGCGATGCCGCCCATGGCCGCCTGCGCGGCGATGGCCGCCACCATGACCGGCCCCGCCACGATCAGCGCCGCCGCCAGCACCTGCCACCCGGCCGACACGACCGAAGGCAGCATCGTCGCGTCCAGTGTCGCGCGGTCGCCCAGTACCAGCTGCGCCGACCAGCGCAGCGCCGCCTGGGGTCCGAAGGATTGCAGGATCAGCAACGCCAGCGTGCCCGCGCCCAGCGTGGCAAAGACCAGCATCTCCTTGGAGGTCAGGATCTGTCCGTCGCGCTGCGCCTGTTCAAGGCGCTTCTGGGTCGGTTCCTGGCTGCGTTCGGCGCCGTCGTCGGATTCGGCCATCTCAGCGCGCCTCGTCCGCGGGCGCAAAGATGCCCTGCAGGCCCTCGGTCCCGACCTGGGTGATGCCCGACATGCCGGTGGTGACCTGCGGGACCGTCAGCCAAAGCAGGACCAGAGCCGCGATGATCGCCAGCGGAAAGCCCACCGAGAACAGGTTCAGCTGCGGCGCCGACCGGGTGATGATGCCCACGCCCAGGTTCAGCACCAGAAGCCCCGCCACCACCGGCAGCATCAGCGTGGCCGACAGGGCGAACATCGCGGTCCCGGCCCTGATGCCCGCCGCCGCCAGGATGGTCATGTCGGGAACCCGGCCCGGCGGCACGGCCTGATAGCTGTCCAGGACGATCCGCAGGGCGATCAGATGGCTGTCGGTGGTGATGAAGACCATCACCATCGCCAGGCTGAAGATCTGCGCCACGACCGGGCTCTGCCCGCCAATGGACGGGTCGACCTGCATGGCAAAGCCCAGGCCCGCGGCATTGGCGATCCGGTCCCCGGCCATTGCGGCCGCGCCGAAAAGGATCGTCAGCACCAGCCCGGCGGTCAGGCCCAGGGCCAGCTCCGCCATCACCAGGGGCACCACGGACAGGCGCGCCAGCGCCTCGGCCCCCGGCAGGTCCGCCTGGCCCAGCACGGGCAGCGTCAGGCAGATCGCCGCGACGATGCGCACCGGGATCGGACAATAGCGCCCCCCGAAGGCCGGCGAGGCGATCAGGAAGGCCCCGATCCGCAGCATGGCAAAGAAGAAGCCCGCCGCCGGGTCGGCCAGCCGCGCCATGTCCAGGCCGGGAAGGGTGAAGACCGCGCCCTCCATCGCCTAGCGGATCGTGCTGATCGTGTCGAAGATGAAGTCGAAGTAGTCGCCCAGGCCCGACAGCATGTAGCCCGAGGCCAGCGCCATGGTCAGGAAGACCACCACCAACTTGGGCACGAAGCTCAGCGTGTTCTCGCTGATCGAGGTGGCGGCCTGGAGGATGCCGATGACCAGGCCTGCGGCCAGGGCCACGCCCAGGACCGGGCCGGCGATCTTCAGGATCAGCCAATAGGCCATCTGCAGCTGATCGACGCCTGCACCGAATTCCATCAGCCCGCCCCCCCGGCCGCAAGCCCGTATCCCGCCGCCAGCGACCCCACGGTCAGCGCCCACCCGTCCACCAGCACAAAGAGCAGCAGCTTGAAGGGCAGCGCCACCAGCACGGGCGACACCATCATCATCCCCAAGGCCATCAGGATGGAGGCGATCACGATGTCGATCACCAGGAAGGGCAGGAACAGCAGGAAACCGATCTGGAAGGCGGTCTTGAGTTCCGACGTCATGTAGGCCGGCAGCAGCACGCGCATCGGCACCGCCTCTGTCGAGGCATAGGGCGCGTCGCCCGCAAGTTCGGCGAACATCGTCAGGTCGTTCTGGCGGGTGTTCTCGATCATGAAGCCCTTCATGATGTCGCCGGCGATGACCAGCCCCTCCTGCTGGGGCATCGTCTCGTCCAGCACCGGGGCCAGAGCCCGGTCATGGACCTGCAGGAAGACCGGCTGCATGATGAAGAAGGTCAGGAACATCGCCAGCGCGATCAGGACCTGGTTCGGCGGCGTCTGCTGTGTCCCCAGCGCCTGGCGCAGGATCGACAGAACGATGATGATGCGGGTAAAGGCGGTCATGCCCAGCAGCAGCGACGGCAGGACGGTCAGCGCCGTCATCAGCACCAGGATCTGCAGCGACAGCGACCAGCTTTCGCCGGTCTGGGTCTGGTTCAGCGTCAGCGCCGGGATGCCCTGCGCCTCGGCCAGCGCGGGCGACATCAGGACGGCCAGCCCCAGAAGGACGGCGGGGCGGATCACGGCCTTCATTGGGTGCCCTCCGGCCGGGCATCGGCGGCGGGGTCCAGCGGATGCAGCACGGCGGGGGCGCCCTTCAGGCGCACCAACAGGAAATCGCGTGCATCGACCCTGAGGATCATCGCATGGTCCCCCGGCCCCAGGCCCACGCGGTCCAGCACCCGCAGGCGCCGGTCTTGGGCGATGCGCGCGGTCAGGGCGCCGCGGTTGCGGATGACCAGCCACCACAGCAGGCCAAGCCCGCCAAGAAAGGCCGCAAGGGTCAGGATCTGGTCGGGACGTAAAAGGTCCATGGGGCTTTCCGCAAGGTGACGTGCTGCAACCTGACGCTGCAAGCCCCATGCCACGAACGGCGGTCAGACCGCGTCGGCGCGTTCTTCCGGCGTGATGATCTGGCCGAACCGGATGCCAAAGCGTTCGCCGACCATCACCACCTCGCCCTTGGCGATGGGCGTGCCGTTCACCAGAACGTCCAGCGGATCGCCCGCCATGCGGTTCAGCTCGATCACCGAACCTTCGGACAGGCGCAGCAGGTCGCGGATGGTCAGCTCGGCCCGGCCGACCTCGACCGTCAGGGCGACGCCGATGTTTTCCAGCAGCCGCAGGTGGTCGGTTCCGGGGCGGGCGGTGGGGTCGCTTGCACTCATGTGGGGCTCCTTGGGTTCGGGTCAGGCCAGGCGTCGGCGGGTGACGGAGACGGCGGCATGGCCGCCCTGCTCTCCGGGCTGGGCGTCGAACATCGGCTGGCCCTCGACCAGCACCTCGACGGCGCCATTCAGGCTGACCGGCAGCACCTCGCCATCGGTCAGCGTCATCAGCCGCGACAGCGGCACCTGCGGCTGGCACAGCCGGACCGAGACGCCCAAAGGCACCCGCATCACCGCCTGTTCCAGTTTTTCGCGCCAGCTGCGATCCTCGGTCAGCTGGTCGGACTGCATGCGCGACCGCAACAGGCTGGCGATCGGCTTGAGGATCTGCAGCGGATAGAGGATGTCGAAATTCGCGGGCTCCAGCCCCGGCAGCTGCACCATGAAGGAACAGTTCACGACCATCTCGTCGCTGTCGGCAAAGGCGACGAACTGCATGTTCTCCTCGCGGCTGCTGACGCTGAGGCCAAGCCCCACCAGGTCGCGCCAGGCCAGCTGCAGCGCGGCGTTCAGCCGGTCGGTCACCAGTTCGATCACCCGGTGCTCGGTCGCGGTGAATTCGGTCCGCGTGGCGGCCGGGGCGCTGATCCCGCCGCCATAATAGGCATTGGTCAGCTGCGAGATGAACGACGGCGCCATCACCGTCAGCAGGCTGCCGCGCAGCTCCTCGCTGGCGCTGATCGTCAGCGACAGGAAATTGTCCTGGCTGTCGCGGTAATCCTCGAAGGTGCGCAACTCCGGCGGAAAGCACGAGATCCGCGGCTGGAACCGCAGCATCGGCAGGAAGGCCGATCGCGCAATGCGGCAGAAGCGTTCGTTGATCATCTTCAGGCCGTGATAGTCGCCAAAGCCCGACAGGTCGTTCGACCCGAAGGCATAGGGGCGGACCGGCTGGCCGTTCAGGGTGTCGTTGTCATCCTGCGCGAAATCGCTGTCGATCAGGCCGCCGACAAGGGCAGCGACTTCGGTCGAGGAAAGCTTGGTCGGCTTGGCCATCGGACTACTGCAGGATGAAGGAGGGGAAATAGACGCCCTCGACACCGCCAAAGCCTTCCAGCTGTTCAAGGCGGCTGTTGATCGCGTCGCGCAGCACCTGCGCCAGCAGCTCGCGCCCCTCGATGCCGGCGATGTCCTCCTCGGTCAGGCTGCCGATGGCTGCCAGCATGTCCGACCGCAGCGCGGCCTTGTGCGTCTCGACATGGGCCATGACGGTCGCGTCATACTGGGTCGACAGCGAGACCCCGATCTGCAGGAAGCGGCGCGATCCGGCCGGGTTGGTGGTCAGCGGTTCCTCGAATTCGTAATAGCTGGTGACGAAGGGATTGGTCTCGGGCAGCGGCTTGGCGACCTTCTGCATGCCCCCCTCGCCCTCGACCGTTTCCTCGGCGGGGGTCGCGCTCGGGCGCTCGATCAGGCGCAGCGCCTCGTCCATCGCGCTTTCCTTGCGGCCGAACTGATACCAGCCCGCGCCCAGGCCCAGGCCGATGCAGACCAGCGCGCCAAGCGCGCCCTTCAGGATGCCCTTGGCGCCCTTGCCCTTCTTGGGTGCGGGGATGTCGGCTTCGGGTTCTGCGGCTTTGGCTGGAGGGGGCACTTGAGGGACCTCATGCGATCAGGTTGACGATGCCGCGATGCTGCGGCGCGGGGACCGGGCCCGAGGGCAGGCCGGTATCCGCACCGGCCCCGCCGGACTGCGGGCGGCCATGGCGTCCACCCCAGCCGCCGCCGGGGTTCGCCTCATGCCCTGCAAGGTTCATGCCGCCGCGGGCCAGGTCCAGCGCCAGCTGGCGTTCGCCCTGCGACAGCAGCCGCGCCGCTTCGGGCGTGTCGGTCTGGAACTGGACGGTGGTGCGCTCGCCTTCCACTGTCAGGGTGATGCGCATGCGGCCCAGTTCTTCGGGGGCCAGGTCGACGATCATGGTGCCGCCCTCCGCCCCCAGTTCGGCCAGGGTCATGGCGATGCTGCCCGTCCAGTCGGGGCGCATCATGTCCAGCGGCTGCGCGGTGCCCGGCAGGGGGGCAGCCATCGTTGGCGCGCCGCCTGGCGCGGGCGCCGCAGGCGAAGGGGCCGCGACGACCGGGACGGCGGCGTCCGGGACCGGTGCGACGGAAAGATCGGCCGCCACCTGGGCCGGTCGCGCGCGCGGATCGTCAGGCAGGGCCGAGGCCGGAGCGGCGGCGCCGCTCGTCGGCGCATCCTCCGGCAGCACGACAACCCTGCTCGGATCCGCGGCGACAGGCGCGGCAGGCGCCGAACGCACCGCACCCATGCCTCCGGAGGGTCGGGGCGCGGGCGCAGGGGCGCCGCCACCGGGGGTTGGCAGGGGCACGGACATGGCCATGCCCGATGGCGCGGTGGGCGGTGGGGTCGTTGCCTTGGCCGCTTCAGCCTCGGTCGGCGCAGGTTCGGCATCCGGTCGGGGACCGGGTTTGCGCGGGCCAGGGACGGCAGGGGCCGGAACCCCGCCGGCCTGCGGAATGTCCGAATGGACCGGCTCCCCTTCGGCGGGACCGGGCCGGGGATCGGCATCCGCAGCCTCCGTTTCGGTAAAGGCTGCACCCTCTTCCGGTGCGGTTGTCGCCGGAACGGGCTGCTCCCGCCGGTCGGGCGCTTCTGCGGCACCCTTTTCCGGCAGAGCTGCAGGCAGACCCGCGTCCAGCAGGGGCGCTGTCCCGTCGCCCCCATCGCCGCCCGGTCCTGCATCGGGACCGGGTCGTTGGATGATCTCTGTCCCAGATGCCGCCACCTTGACCGCCGCCGCCGGGTCTCCTGCCCCGCGCGGGGCCGGCCCTGTGGGCGGGATCAGCGCGGCGGGAAGGACCTGCAGCCAGTCCTGCGGCAGGTCCTGCTGCGGCGCCGTTTCGGCAGCCTCGGCTGGGACCACCGCACGCAAGGGCGTCGGGACGGGGACAGAGGCAGGCCCCTCCCCCGCGCCCCCGGTCAGGCCCGCCGCCTCCAGCGTTGCCGCAAAGGGGGTGGGCCTGTCGCCCGCCTCCGCGTGGCGCGGCGGGCAGGAGGCCGGCCCAGGCATCCGACGTTCCGTTCCGACCGGGGACATGTCCGTGGACAGGATCATCTGGTTCATCTGCTCTTGTTGTGGTTTCGGTTGCCTGACCGAACATCTGCAAGTCGGGTGCCAGAACGGGCGCGGCTCAGGGATTTCTGCGCACGGGCGTCAGGGCGGCGGCGCGGGCTTCCCCCTCGGCCGCAGCCTCGGCCCGGGCGGCGGTGGCGGCATCCGCGCTGAGGCGGCGGCGCTGGTCGTGCTGGCCGATCAGCAGGCGCAGGCGCTCGGCCTCGTGCCGGGCCTGTTCGATCCGGCCCTGCTGGCGGTCGGCCTCGGCGGCAAGGCCCGCCGCCAGCAGACCCGCGTCGCGCAGGGTCGCGGCCGCGGTGACGCCTTGGCGCGGCGCCAGATCGTCCATCATGCGGCTCAGGCGCTGGCTCAGTGCCTCGGCCTGCCGGACCTGGCCCAGCACCGCAGCATGGTCGCGCGAAAGGGCGGCCAGGCGCGCGGCCTCGCGCCGCGACATCAGCTCGAAGATGCGGGCGCGGCTCACGATGGGCCTCCGCCCCCGACGGCGTCCTGCGCCATCAGCGCAACCAGCGCCGCGCGGCTGTCGGCCAGGCTGGTGCCCTCGTCCTGGCCCTGCGTGATCAGCGCGCAGATCTGCGGCCAGAGGCGGAGCGCCTCGTCCAGGACCGGGTCCTGGCCGGCCGCATAGCCGCCCATCATCACCAGGTCGCGGTTGTCCAGATAGGAGGCGATCAGCCGCCGCAGCCGCTGCGCCGCCGACAGGTGCTGAGGGTCGACGATGTCGGTCATCACCCGGCTGACGGATTGGGGAATGTCCACGGCGGGATAAAGCCCCATCTGCGCCTGCCGCCGCGACAGGACCAGGTGCCCGTCCAGGATGCCGCGCGCGGTGTCCACCACCGGGTCGTTGGTGGTGTCGTCGCCATCGGCCAGCACGGTGCAGATCGCGGTGATCGTGCCCTGCCCCGCCAGCCCCGGCCCCGCGCGTTCCAGCAGCGTCGGGATCATCGCCACGACCGAGGGCGGATAGCCCTTGGCGGTCGGCTGTTCGCCCAGGGCCAGGCCGATCTCGCGCTGCGCATGGGCGACGCGGGTCAGGCTGTCCACGATCAGCAGCACGCGCTGTCCCTGGGCGCGGAACCATTCGGCGATGGCCATGGCCCGGCGCACCCCGCGCAGCCGCAGCAGCGGCGACCGGTCCGCCGGCACCGCCAGCAGACAGCTGCGGGCCGCGGCCTCGCCCTGCATCAGGCGGCGGGCGAAATGGCCGACCTCGCGTGCGCGCTCGCCGATCAGGGCGATCACCACCACGTCGGCGGCGGCCTTGCGGGCCATCATCTCGATCAGGACCGACTTGCCCACGCCCGAGCCCGCGACGACGCCGATCCGCTGCCCCTCGCCCAGGGTCAGGGCGGCGTTGATGGACCGCACCCCCACGTCCAGCGGCTGATCCACGGCTGCGCGCATCAGCGGGTTCAGCTGGCGCCCGTGCAGGGGCCAGCTGTCCGTCGTGCAGGGATCGGGACGGCCGTCCAGCGCGGCGCCGCGCGCGTCGATCACCCGGCCCAGCAGCTGGGGACCCACGCCGACATCCTGTCCGCCCGCGACCAGCCAGGCCTCGGCCCCTGCCTCGATCACCGCCTGCGGCTCGGTCAGGAACAGCTGGTTGCGGCCATCGCGAAAGCCCACGACCTCGGCCAGGGTCGGCGTGCCGTCCGTGGTGGCGATGCCGACCAGGGCGCCGGGGCTGGCGGGAAAGCCGGTCGTCTCGACCGTCAGCCCGTCATAGCGCAGGACCCGCCCCGAGATGCGGACCCGCGCCCCCGGCAGGCTTCCCATCTGCGCGATCAGGCCATCCAGATACCCGGGCCCGGCGATCTGCGGCTGCATCATGGCGCCTCCTCCGCGAAGGTACCGGCATCGGGCAGGTCGCGCAGCAGGTCGATCAGGCGCAGTCCGGGCGCGTGCAGCTCCGCATCGCCGCGCGCCAGGGCCGGGTCGGGCAGCAGGCGGCACGCCGCCAGCAGCGCCAGCTCGGGCGCAACGGGACCGGAGAGCAGGGGGGCCACCACGGCCAGGTCGTCCGGGTGCAGGTGAACGACGACCTCTTGCAGGCCCTGCCCCAGACGTTCGATCAGGGCCGCGACACGGCGGGCAAAGGGGTCCGGCATGCTGTCGATGGCCTGCCCCGCCCGGGCGGCCGCCAGCGTCAGGACGGCGCGGTTCAGCGCATCCGTCAGTTCCTGCAGCCGGGCGGGCGCGGGATGGGTCAGCGCCGCCATCGCCGCCGCCAGCGCCTGCGCGGCCCGGGCAAGATCCTGGCGTTCGGCGGCGACCTCGGCCTCGGCCTCGGCGCGTCCCTGGGCGGCGCCCTCGCGATGCGCCTCGGACCGCGCCGCCGCCATCTGCTCGGCACTGTAGGTGACGGGGATGGGGCGCGGCGCCAGCGCGGGGGGCTGGATTGCAAGGGGCGCAGGATCGGCGGGCGCAAGATCGGGCGCATGCTCCTCCTTGGGCGCTTCCGCAGGCGAAACGGGACCCTGCAGGCGGCGGGTCATCGGGTCGCGCCGGGTAAAGCCCGCCGCCTCGGCCGGGGCGCAGAGGCCCGGCGTCAGGACAAAGCCCGCCACCGCGCCCCCTTCGCGCAGGTCAGGTTGAAAGCCCATCGGTCCTCCCGCTTTTCTGGCGCCTCATGGTCACACCATCTCCTCGCCGCCGCGACCGGCCAGCACGATGGTGCCGGCATCGGCCATCTGGCGGGCGACCGCCACGATCTGCTTCTGCGCCTCCTGCACCTCGGACAGGCGGACGGGGCCCAGGGCCTCCATCTCGTCGCGGATGCCGGCGGCGGCGCGGACCGACATGCAGGACAACAGCCGGTCGCGCAGGACCTCGTCCGCGCCCTTCAGCGCCAGGACCAGCCGTTCCGGTTCGATGGCGCGCAGCAGGGTCTGCAGGCTGCGGTCGTCCGACCGGCCCAGGCTGTCGAAGACGAACATGTTGTCCTGGATGGCCACCATCAGGTCCTTGTCGTCCTTGCGGATGTCACGCAGGATCCGCGCCTCGGTCCCGGACCGGGTAAAGTTCATGATCCGCGCCGCCGCCCGGACGCCGCCGATCTGCGAGGCGGCCGAGGTCGAGGTCGCCTTGAACTTGCGCTGCAGCACCTGTTCCAGGTCGCGCAGCGCTTCGGGCGTGACGGAATTCAGCTGGGCGATGCGGCGGATCACGTCGGGCTGCAGGTCCTCGGGCAGCGATCCCAGGACCTGGGCGGCCTGGCCATAGTCCAGGCAGGCGATCACCAGCGCCATGATCTGGGGATGCTCGTCCGCGATCAGCTCGGAAATGCCCCGCGCATCCATCCAGTCCAGCAGCTCGATCGGGCGGTCGCTGCTGTTGGGGCTGATGCGGCTGATGACGGACTGGGCGCGGTCGGGCCCCAGCGCCTCGTTCATCACGCTGCGGACATAGGCATGGGTGCCGTGCCCCAGCCCCGTCTCCGCGGCCAGCTGCGTCAGGAAGCCGTCGACGATGCGGTCCATCTGGTCCTCGGGGACGTGCTCGACGGCATACATCGCGGCGCCCAGGTGCTGGACCTCGGCCGGGCTCAGGTGGCGCATCACCTCGGCGGCGATGCGTTCGCCCAGCATCAGCATCAGCACGGCGGCATCGGAGGTGGCGGGACCGGGGGTGACGGCTGTGGGCATCTGTCGGATCTCCTAGGTGATGTCGCGTTCGGGCAGCATCATCCGGTGCATGACCAGCGCGATGCGGACCGGGTCGTCGGCGCCCAGCTGGCGCAGGACCATCTGCTTTTGCGTGCGGCTGGCATTGCTGCCCATGACGCTGGCCAGCAGGTCGCGCTGGTTGCGGTCCAGCCGCTCCTCGATCGTGTCGAGCGTCTCTCCCTCGGCGACCTCGACCTTGGTGGTGGCGGCCAGGACGGGCACCCCGTCGGCCGGCGCCGCTTGGGTCTGGCGCATCAGCAGCGGTCGCACCACGCCCAGCCCGACGATGGCCAGCAGCGCGATCAGGCCCAGCTGGCGCATCGCGTCGGGTACCCAGTCGTAACTGACGACCTCTCCGGCCATGGCCTGGGCGGGTTCCGCGAAGGGCTGGGCCAGGATCGTGACGCGGTCGCCCCGCTCGGCATCCATGCCGATGGCGGTTTCCGCCAGGCGCTGCAGATCCTCCATCAGGGCCACGGGCAGCAGGGGCGCCGCCGGATCGGCGGGGGCCTCGCCCGCGGGCGTCTCGGCGGCGGGAACCTGTGCGGGCGCGCGGATCACCACGGCGGCCGAGATGCGCTGGATCTGGCCGGTCTCGGCCTTGGTATTGGCGACGCTGCGGCTGACCTCGAAGTTGCGGGTCGTCCCGGTCGAGCGGCTGCGCACCGCGCCCGGATCGCCGCCCTCCGTCGCCGGCGCCTGGGCCAGGTCGGCCTCGACCGGGGGCGTGTTGGCCACGGCGCCGGGGATGCCGCCCGCCGGGGCGTCGCGGTTCTCGGTCTCGGACAGCTGTTCGCTGCGCAGGGCGTTGCCCTCGGGGTCGACGCGCTCCTCCATGATCTCGCGCTGGGTGAAATCCATCGCGGCGGTGACCTCGACCGATAGGTTGCCGACGCCGACGATAGGGGTCAGCACGGCCTCGATCCGGCGTCGCAGCAGGGTCTCGACCTCGACGCGGTGGCGCAGCTGGCGGTCGCTCAGGCGGTCGGCGGCATCCTCGTCGCCGCTGGACAGCAGGCGGCCCGCCTGGTCGACCACCGTGACCTCGTCCCGCGCCATGCCGGGGATCGACGAGGACACCAGATGCACGATCGCCTCGACCTGGCCCGCATCCAGCACCCGGCCGGCCGCCAGCGTCAGGAAGACCGAGGCGCGGGGCGGATGGGTGTCGCGCAGAAAGGCCGACCGTTCCGGCAGGGCCAGATGCACGCGCGCGCCCTGGATGCTGGCGATCTCGGTGATCGAACGTGCCAGGTCCAGCTCCTGCGCCTGGCGCAGGCGGGCCACTTCCAGCGCGCGGCTGGCGCCCATCGGCAGGTCGGTCAGGATGCGGTCGCCGTCCGGCACCGATTGCGGCAGCCCCTGCGCGGCCAGCGACAGGCGGGCGCGATGATAGTCCGCCGCGGTGACGGTGATCTCTCCGGTGGTGCGGTCGATGCGCGCGTCGATGCCGCCCGCCGTCAGGCTTTCGATGACGCGGGCCTTCTCGGCCTCGGCCATGCCGGGATAGAGGGTCGATCGCGGCGGCTCGCGCAGCGTCAGCCAGACCAGCAGGGCCATCGCCGAGACCGCGATCAGCACGATCGAGGGCAGCGCCCGGCCGACGGCCGGCTGCTGGGCAAGGCCCCTCAGGCTGTCGGAGGCGCCGCGCAGCCGGCCAAGGGCCGAAGCGGGCGCGGGCGTCGTGGTGGAACGCGGTGCGGGAGACAGCGCCATCGGATAAATCGCCTTGGACGGGGCCGCGCTACAGCGGCATGTTCATGATGTCGCGATAGGCGCCAAGCGCCTTGTTGCGGACGTTGAGCGTCAGCTGGAAGCCGAGCGAGGCGACCTGCTGGTCCACCATCACGGCGGCCAGGTCGTTCTCCATGCCCATCTCCCAGGCCTTGGCGGATTGGCTGGCCTGCTGCTGCGAGGTGTTCACCTGGTCCACAGCCGTCCTGATCCGGTCACCAAAGCCCGGCCCTTCGTTGGTGGTGGGACGTGCGGGCAAAGAGGGTTGGAGCGGAACGAAGTTGAATCCGGTTCCGATGGGTCCGATCGTCATGGTCGTCGTCTCAGCCTGCCCGCACCAGGGTCACCGGGGCCTGGGGCGCCGGGCGCATCGCCGGCAGGTTCAGGTCGCGGCCGGTGTCGAAGACGATGTCCTCGACCGCGATGCGGGTGCCGTCGCAGAGGACCATCGCGCGCTGCACGACGTTCTCCAGTTCGCGGACATTGCCCGGCCAGGGGTGACGGCAGAGCGCGGCCACCGCACCGGCATCGAACAGCGGGATCGTGCCCAGGGGCCAGTGGCGGCGCAGCAGCGACAGGGCCAGGGCGGGGATGTCCTCGGGGCGCGAGGCCAGCGGACGGGTCATCAGCGGAAAGACGTTCAGGCGATAGTAGAGGTCCTCGCGGAAGCGGTGGGCATCGACCTCGGCCGCCATGTCGCGGTTCGAGGTGGCGATGATGCGGATGTCGATATCCACCTCGGTCGAGGCGCCCAGGGGGGTGACCTTGCGTTCCTGGATGACGCGCAGCAGCTTGGCCTGCAGGCCCAGGGGCATCTCGGACACCTCGTCCAGCATCAGCGTCCCGCCCTCGGCCGCGCGGATCAGGCCACGATTGGCGGTGGCCGCACCGGTGAAGGCGCCCTTTTCATGTCCGAACAGGATCGCCTCCAGCATGTTTTCCGGGATGGCGGCGCAGTTGATGGCGATGAACGGCTTGTCCGCGCGCGGGCTGGCGGCATGGACGGCGCGGGCCAGGACCTCCTTGCCGCTGCCGGTGGGGCCGTTGATGAAGACGGTCACGTCGGTGCGCGCCACGCGCGTCGACAGGTCCAGTAGGTTGCCCGTGGCCGGGTCGCAGGCCACCATCGGCCGCAGCGGCGCCGCGATCAGGTCGGCCAGCATCAGCAGGCCGCAATCGGCCGTGTCGTCGCCGGAATGCGCCGGCAGCGCCACGCGCAGCATCCGGCCGCCCATCTCGGTCCCGACGATGAAGCCCGCCGCCCCTTCCTGGACCGTCACCACCATGCGGATCGCGGCCGCGCGGGCGCAGTCCAGAACCCGCCTTTCGTCCGCGGCGCCGGCCGCGGGGGCCACCAGGACCGACGCGCCCTGGGCTTGGGCCACGTCGCCCCGCGTCACCAGAAGCCGGCGGCGCGCGAACAGATCGGCAAGCCGCTCTGCGGCGGCGAACCCGTCGTGCAGGATGTGAATGCTGGTCATGATGCCCTCGCTTTACGTCACTTGCAGACATAAAGGCAGGAACCGTGCCACCCGGGCGCAACGGCGCGAAAATTCGCGCTTCTGTCGGCTTTTCGACCATTCCAGGGCTAAAATGCCCCGATCCGCGGCCGTCACCCTGTCGGAAACCCGAAAACGCCCTCCGGCAGGCGCGGTTGCGACGGAAAACCGACGCGACATCGGGTACCGGCCCCCTCCTTTCGAAGGGGCGGACCCTGCCAGGCTATCCCCGTCGGCGCAGCCCCTGCCCGATGTCGGGAGCCGCCCTTCCAAAGGATAGCGGCGCTGCCGAAGGGCCGTATCACATTCGGGAAAGGACGGCCGTTCACTGGTCTGATCCAGATCAAGCCAGGGCCGCAGCATGCTCTCCAAGACATATCACCTGAAATTTCCGACCCTCGATGCGGCGCAGATTGCAGCGCCCTTCGTGGTTGAGACACTGGGAAATGCCATTCCGACCTGCAATCTGAGCGCCTTGAACGTCGTCATCTCCAAGGAGGGCGACGTTTCCATCAACCTGTTCTTTCCCAACATCAACGACCTCAAGACCTTCGAAAAGAAGCACGGCAGCTTTCTGGACACCATGAAGAAGACCTTCCTGTTCAGGTCCAACGGCTTCGATGGCGTCTGCATCTTCACATACGACAGTTCGGAGGAAGCGGCCTGATCACGGCGCGTCCGTCCCCCGACCCCGCAGGCAGCCGGCCGCGCCCGGTTCCCCGCCAACAGAAGCAACCGAGATGACCCACAGCCAGCACCGATCCCGGACAAGAGGCGCAACATGAGCGTCGCGGCACCAGACGCGGCCCAGGACGGCGGCCTGATGCGCGTTCCCTCGGAGCGCATCGGCAAGCTGATGGACCTGGTGGCGGAGCTGTCCCTGTCGGTGGCCGAGACCGTCCGGTCGCCCGACCTGGAGGGCCTGGAGCTGTCGCATTTCGAGACCGCCGTCCACCGGCTGATGATGATCGTGCGCGAGGTCCAGGACGCCGCCACCAGCATGCGCCTGCTGCAGATCGACGAGGTCTTCAAGCGCCTGCGCCGGATGATCCGCGAGCTGGAGCGCCAGACCGGCAAGAAGATCGACCTGGTCATCGAGGGCGGCGAGACGCAGATCGACAAGCTGGTGGCCGACCGGCTGTACGACCCGCTGCTGCATGTCCTGCGCAACGCCGCCGACCACGGGCTGGAGCCGGTCGAGGAGCGCCAGAGGACGGGCAAGGCCGACGCGGGCCGCATCCTGCTGTCGGCCGCCCAGGTCGGCAGCGAGGTCCGCATCATCGTCGAGGATGACGGCCGCGGCCTGGACCGCGACCGCATCCTGCGCAAGGCGCGCGAGCGGGGCCTGTTCGGCCCTGACGAGGAGCCAGAGCCCGGCGCCCTGTGGAAGGTCATCTTCGAGCCGGGCTTTTCGACCGCCGAGAACGTGTCGAACCTGTCGGGGCGCGGCGTCGGCATGGATGTGCTGAACACCACCATGACCGCCCTGCGCGGCCGCATCGGGGTGGAAAGCCTGGCCGGCCAGGGCACCCGTGTGGCGCTGCACATTCCCGTGTCGCTGGCCTTTCTGGACTGCATCATCCTGCGCCGCCGGTCGCAGCTGTTCGCCGTGCCCATCGACGTGGTCTCCGAGATCACCCGCCCCCGCCCCGAGGAGATGCCCCGCATTTCGGCCGATGGCGGGGCCGAGCTGCTGCGCCTGCGCGGCGACAGCATCCCGATCTGCCGGCTGGAGAACTTCTTCGACAGCTTCGTGCCCCAGGACGAGGGTGACACCGGCACGGCACAGGTCGTCGTCGTCTTCAACACCCAGAACGGCCGCCTGGCGGTGCCGGTGGACGAGATCCTGGACCGCCAGCAGGTCGTCCTAAAGCCGCTGTCGGGCCGCATGACCAGGGTCCGCGCCAGCTATGGTTGCGCCATCCTGGGCACGGGCGAGGTCGCGATGGTGCTGGATTGCGAACGCCTCGTCGCGGGGGGCGGGCGCTGATGAACATCGAGACATCCTTGGAACGCGCCGGATACGAGACGATCCGCGGCTGGCTGGAGCAGCGCTGCGCCATCCACTATCCCGAACACAAGCGCGACCTGCTGCAGCAGCGCCTGTCCCGCGTCCAGCGGGCCTTCCACCTGGCGGCGCTGTCGCAGCTGGCCGCCGAGGTGACCACGGCCAACAACCACGAGGTCCAGATGGCGGTGATCCATGCCGCCTCGACTAACCATACCTATTTCTTCCGCGAGACGGATGTTCTGGAGCATTTCCGCAGCAACGTCCTGCCGGTCCTGAAGAACCGCCGCGAGATCCGGCTGTGGAGCGCCGCCTGTTCCACCGGGGACGAGGTCTATACGCTGGCGATCCTGATCGCCGAGACGCTTGGCATGGAGGCGCTGGCGCGCACCCAGATCCTGGGCACCGACATCAGCGGCCCGGTGATCGAGCGCGCCGAGGCCGGCATCTTTCCCGCCCGCCACCTGGAACAGACGCCCGACCACATCCGCAGCCGCTATCTGCGTCCCGTCGGTATCGAGCAGTTCCAGGTCACGCCCGAGATCCGCGCCGCCTGCACCTTCCGGCGGATGAACCTGAAAAGCTATCCCTATCCGTTCCGCAAGCCCTTCCAGGCCGTCTTCTGCCGCAACGTGCTGTACTACTTCGCGATGAAGGACCAGATCGACGTGATCGAGGCCATTGCCGACGTGACCGAACCGGACGGCATCCTGTTCACCAGCGTCACCGAGACGATGCGCGACATGTCCCCGCGCTGGACCTATGTCACCAGCGGGATCAACCGCCGGACCGGAGCGGGCGCATGAGACGGCCCTGTGCCTCGGACAGGGCGGTGCGCGTCCTGATCGTCGACGACTCGGCGGTGATCCGCAAGGTTCTGGCGATCGGCCTGTCCACCGACCCGCTGATCCAGGTCGTGGGCGCCGCCGCCAGCGCCGAACAGGCCCGCGAGATGATCGGCGCGCTGCGCCCCGACGTGATGACCCTGGACATCGAGATGCCCCGCCTGGACGGCGTCAGCTTCCTGCGCGAGCTGATGCCCACGCATCCGCTGCCCACCGTCATCATCTCCAGCACCACGCAGCGCGGCGCGGCCGTGACGCTGGCGGCGCTGGAGGCCGGGGCGGTCGACATCATCGCCAAACCCTCGATCGGGGTCGGCGAGGGCCTGCCCGCCATCATGGCCGAGATCTGCCAGCGCGTCCGCGCCGCCGCCCATGCCCGACCCGCGACGCCCCTGCCCGACCGGGCGCGGCCCACGGCCCCGCGGCCCGCGACCGGCACCGGCCGGATCATCGCCATCGGCGCCTCGACCGGCGGCGTGCAGGCGCTGGCCCAGATCTTGCAGCCCCTTCCGGCGGATGCACCGGGGATCGTGATCGTGCAGCACATGCCGGAAGGCTTTACCTCTGCCTTTGCCCGGCGCCTGAACGACGCCTGCGCCATCACCGTGCGCGAGGCCCGCGACGGCGATGCCGTGACCAGCGGGCTGGCGCTGCTGGCGCCCGGCGGCAGGACCCACCTGACCGTCAACGGCCGTGCGCCGAACTGGCACGTCTCGCTGGCCGAGGGAGAGCCGGTCTGCTTTTCGCGCCCCTCGGTCGACGTGATGTTCCGCTCGGTCGCGCGCGCGGCCGGCGGCTCGGTGGTGGCCGCGCTGCTGACCGGAATGGGCAAGGACGGCGCCGAAGGGCTGCTGGAAATCCGCAAGGCCGGCGGCACGACCATCGCCCAGGACGAGGCGACCTCGGTCGTCTGGGGCATGCCCGCCGCCGCGGTCGACCTGGGCGCGGCATCCGCCGTGCTTCCGCTGGAGGCCATCGGCGAGGCGCTGCTTGCGGCCACGCGACCCGCCATTCGCGGCACCAGCCGCCACACCCCGCATCAAGGAGTTGTCCGATGATCCCCCAGACCACTGCATCCGGCGCCACAGATCCCCGGCTGATCGACGACCTGGAAACCGACACCATCGCCAACATGTACCTGACCTTCGAGCTGGACGACGAGGAATACGGCGTCGGCATCGCGGGCGTGACCGAGATCGTGGGCATGCAGCGGATCATGCCGATCCCCGACATGCCGGTCTATCTGAAGGGCGTCATCAACCTGCGCGGCAAGGTCATCCCGCTGATGGACGTGCGGCTGCGCTTCGGCATGCCCGAACGCCCGCATGACGAACGCACCGTCATCATCGTGATGGAGGTCGAGGAGGCCCCCGTCGGCCTGATCGTCGACCGCGTCCGCGAGGTCCGCGAGATCGCCCCCGACCAGATCGACCGCCATGCCCACAGCGGCCGGGGCGGCGGGCGGTCGATCATCATGGGCATCGGCCGCGTGGGCGAACGGGTGGCGGTCCTGCTGGACCCGCCGGTGCTGGTGTCGGACGACGACCTGGCGCTGCTGCGCGACCACGGGGCCGCCTGATGCGCCTTCTGATCCACAACCAGAAAGGCGGGGTCGGCAAGACCACGACGGCCGCCAATCTGGGCGCCGCGCTGCTGCGGGCCGGCCGGGCCCGCGCGGTCCTTCTGGCGGATCTGGACCCGCAGATGCACCTGACCGCGATGCTGGGGGCGGACACGCCCGCCGGAGCCTGGAACGTCGCGGACTGGCTGTCGGGCCGCGCGGGTGCGCCCCGGCCCGTCGCCGGGGAACCCGGCCTGAGCCTGATCCCCGGCGCGGCCCTGCTGCCCGAACACATGGTCCTGCCGGCCCAGGACGTGCCCGGCCGCTGGACGCTGCTGGACAGCGCGCCGGGATGGTCCGCGCAGATCGAGGCGGTCAGCCATTGGGCGGAGCTGGTCCTGTGCCCGCTGGAGCCGGACTTTCTGGGCCTGTCGGGCGCCAGCCGCCTGCTGGCCCGCTTTGACGAGATCGGCGTGCCGCGCAGCCGCATCCGGTTCCTGCTCTGCCGCTTCAACGCACGGCTCGGGCTGCACCAGGATGTCCAGGCGCGGCTGACCGAACGCTTTGGCCCCGAACTGGTGCTGGCGCAGACGGTCCGCAGTTCTGTCCGGATCGCCGAGGCCCCCGGCTTTGGCCGGACCATCTTTGCCCATGCCCCCGGCAGCAACGGCTGCACGGATTACGAACACCTGGCGAAAGGCCTGGCCCCGGCAGGCACGCCGGTCCCCGGAAGGAACGCAGCATGACCGACAAGGACAAACCCGCATCGACCCGCCGCCCCGCGCGCCGGGTCATGGCCCGCGATCCGCTGGACTGGGTCGACCCCGCCGCGGCGCCCGCACCAGAGGCCGAGGCCCCGGCTGAGGCCACCCCCGCCCCCGACACCTCTTGGCCGCAAGCCGCCCCCGAGGCGGTCCCGGATCCGACCGCCGATACCCCGCCCCCTCCCGCAAGCAGCCTGACAGGCACGCGCCCGCAGACCGAAAGGAAAAAACCGATGACTACCAAAGACGCTCACCCTTGGGACACCACCGGTATGTTGGATGCCCTGAATGTCCTGGCGACTCCAATCGTCATCGCGGACAGAGACTATCTCATCCAGTTCGCGAACAGTGCCGCACAGAAGATGTTCGCGGGCATGGAAACGGAACTGCGGCGCGACCTGCCGAACTTTGCTGTCAGCACTCTGGTGGGCAGCTGCATCGACGTATTCCACAAGAACCCCGACCATCAGCGCCGCATCCTGGACGGCATGGCGGCACCGCATCACGCAAGTCTGGCGGCCGGTGGCAAGACGATCGACTTCACCGTCACACCCATCTTCGAGTCCAATGGGGATGTGCGATGCCTGATGGTCGAACTGGAAGATCGGACGGCCGTCAAGGCGCGGGAAACCCAGGTCGAACTGCTGATGAACGAAACCCGGCTCATGGCGGAAAAACATGCCGATGGCATCATCAGCCACTACATTCCGTTGGACGGCTTTGACGAGGACATGCGCATCGTCGCGGAGGGCACGAACGACATGGTCGCCCGGCACATCGAGACCAAGAAAAAGATCCTGGCCTGCGTGTCCGAATTCGCCAAGGGCAACTTCGATGCGCCGCTGGAGAGGTTCTCGGGCGAGCGGTTCTTCATCAACGACGCCGTCGAGGCGGTCCGCGCGGTCCTGCGCGACATCGCGGCCGAGGTCGAGCGCTTTTGCGTGGGGCTGGAGAAGGGCGACCTGACGGTCCAGGTGAACACCACGAACTTCACCGGCGACTATCGCAAGATCGCCGACACGATGGAACGCGCGCTGCTGTCGCTGAACGGCACGATCACCTCGGCCAGCAAGCAGATCAAGCAGGTGGCCATCACCGTCGAGCAGATGTCCCAGTCCAGCCAGTCGCTGGCCACGAATTCGCAGATCCAGTCGTCGTCGGTGGACGAGGTCTCGGCCTCGGCGGAACAGACGAACATCCAGGTCAAGGCCAACGCGGCCGCCGCCGACAGCGCCTCGCAGCTGGTCGCGGGCACCGCGGGCGTCGCCGCCGAAGGCACCAACAAGATCGCCGAGATGGTCCAGGCCATGGAAGGGATCCGCGCCTCGTCCCAGGACATCGCCAAGATCATCAAGGTCATCGACGAGATCGCCTTCCAGACCAACCTGCTGGCCCTAAACGCCGCCGTCGAGGCCGCCCGCGCAGGTCAGCACGGCCGCGGCTTTGCGGTCGTGGCGCAGGAGGTCCGCAACCTGGCCGGACGTTCGGCCAAGGCCGCGCGCGAGACCTCGGACCTGATCGAGGATGCGGCCACCCGCGTCAAGGCGGGCGTGCGCATCGCCGACGAGGCGCGGGGCGCCTTTACCCGGATCGCGGGCGACATCACCCAGGTCCAGACGCTGGTCGGCGACATCGCCGTGTCCAGCGACGAGCAGTCGCGCGGCGTGGCCCAGATCAACGGCGCCATCGGCGAGATCGCCAAGTCGGCCCTGGCGACCAGCCAGCAGGCGGACGAACTGGCCGCCAGCGCCGCCGAGATGCAGTCGGCCTCCGAGGCGATGCGCAAGGACTTCGAGCGCTTTTCGCTGCGCGCCGTGCAGGAGGCGCGCGACAGCGGCGTCAGCCTGGACGGCCTGCCGCCCGAGCTGATCGCCCAGCTGCGCCACATGATCGCCGCCAGCACGGCCGGCGAGGCACCGCGCCACGCCATGAACGGCCACATGAACGGCGCGGCCAAGGGCAATGCCGACCGCGACGAGCGCGGCTTTGCCGGCTTCTGACATACCTGCCGGCGGCCACCGCCGCCGGTCCCCCATACGGAGAACCCCAAATGCCCCATAAAGTGATGATCGTTGATGATGCCGCGATGATGCGGCTCTACATCTCCAGCTTCATCAAGGGTCTTCCCGACTTCAAGGTCGTCGCGCAGGCGGCGAACGGTCAGGAGGCCCTGGACAAGCTGGCCAGCGGCGCCGAGGTCGACCTGATCCTGCTGGACATCGAGATGCCGGTGATGGACGGGCTGGAATTCCTGCGCCACGCCAAGCTGAAGACCCGCGCCAAGATCTGCATGCTGTCCTCGGTCGCGGTGGCCGGGTCCCCGCATGCCGCCAAGGCCCGCGAACTGGGCGCGGACGGGGTGGTCGCCAAGCCCTCGGGCACCGTGTCCCACGACCTCGAGGAAAAGACCGGCGGCGAACTGGCCCATACGATGCGGGCGGTGATGGCGGCCTGACGGGCCGCCGCACGGGGCCGCGAGGGCAGCAAGGATGAGGGTGTGCGATGAACGATGAGATGGACGAGATCTGGGTGCTTTTCGCCGATGACGGCGCCCAGGCGATTGACGCGATGGAATCCGCCCTGCTTGCGCTGCAGGAGGGGGATCCCGACCAGGCGGCCGGCCATGTCGCCGCCCTGTTTCGCGGCGTGCACACCTTCAAGGGCAATTCGCGCGTGCTGGGACTTGGGGTCGTCGAAAGCCGCGCCCACCTGGCCGAGGACCTGATCGGCCTGGTGCGCGACGACGGCGTTCCGTTGGACGACGAGATCCTGGACCTGCTGATCGAGACCAGCGACCGTCTGCGCGACATGCTGGACATGGTCGCCTCGACCCGCGCCGATGTCGATCCCGAGGCGACCGAGGATCTGGTCCGCCGTCTGAAGGACAAGATCGCGCGCTGCGCACCGGGCGGCGACGCCGAGCCGGCACCCGAGGCGGTCGATCCGCCACCGGCCATGCCCGCCCTGGACGTGGCGGACCTGATGGCCCAGCTGTCGGATGCCGCCCTGGACATGCCCGAGGATCAGCCGGCGTCCCCGGCAGAGGAGCCGCAGTCGGAGGAGGAGCCGCCGAGCGAGGCTGCGGGCCAGGCCGTGCCACAGGCTGCGGCACCTGAACCCGCAGGGGGATCGCGCCTGGCCGATGATCCGGGCTATCGCAGCATCTTTGACGGCATGGCGTCCGAGGCCATCGAAAAGATGCGCGCCTGCCTGGCCTCGGGCGACATGGCGGCGGCCCGGGTGCAATGCGACAACCTGGACCATGCGGCCAACCACCTGGGGCTGCAGGACTGGTGCGACGTGTTGCGGGCGGGTTCCACGGCGCTGGACACGGCGTCGCTGTCGCAACTGATCGAGACGCTGGTCCGGCTGTCCTCGGCGCAGGAGCCCGCCCGCGCGCCGGCCATTCCCGAGGCGTCCGACGGGTTCTTTGCCCGCCTGAAGGAGCCGCTGGCCATCATCGGCAAGCTGGGCATCGATTTCACCACCGGAGAGCGGCCCGACCCCGAGACGCTGCAGACTGCCGTCCTGACCGTCGCGGGCACGGCCGATGGCGAGGGTTTCGTGCGCGTCTCGGCCGCGGCCCATCCGCTGGTCATCGCCAAGACCGCCGCGGATTACCGCCGGGCCGAACTGCGCCTTTTTGAGGAACTGGCCCTGGTCGAGGCGGTCTATGGCGACGAGGGCCTGGGCGCGGGCCTGAGCCCCGCCGCCCTGCTGGCCAACTGGGCCGCCGACCACATCTTTGACACGCTGGACGAGCTGGACGCCACGCTGGAGCGGATGCGCCAGCCGGGCGACCGCGACACGGACGAGGATCACCAGGCTTTGGGGCGGCTGGTGCGCCTGGTCCACCACGCCTGCCGCCACTATCGGCTGGAAACGGCGTCGCAGCTGGCGATGTCGCTGCTGGACCTGTTCGAACGCGGCCATGCCTGCGGCCAGGCGCCCGATGCGATCCTGATGCGGATCGCGCGCGGCTTCATCGATACGCTGGAACTGGTCTTCGACGCCCTGCGCGCGGGGGAAAAGCCCGACACGGACCGCCTGGAGCAGCTGTTCGCCGAAGCCTCGGAGGCCGGCTTCAGCGGCGCAGGCGTGATGACCGCCGCCGCGATCGAACGCAAGCTGGGCCTGCCCACCGAATTCCACCGCGTCCTGTCGCCCGAAAGCACCCGCGCGGCCGCCGAGGCGCTGAAGGCGGGCCTGAGCTTCCACATGCTACGCGCGGACGTCAACAGCGACAACGACCTGGCCGAGGCGCTGTTCGGGCTGATCGGCGCGGGCACCATCCAGGCCATCACCAACGTCACCCTGTTCCGGGGCCAGGAGACGCTGTTCGATTTCCTGATCGCCACCGCGCTGGATCAGCTGGCGCTGTCGGAAACGCTGGCGCGGCTGGACCCAGGCGGGCGGCGGCTGGAGCTGATCCGCCACCTGACGGTGGAGGACCCCGCCACAGGCGCCGAGCCGGCCGAGGGCGAGCGCGAACAATGGTCGCAGGTGTCCTCGGGCGTCGATCTGTCGGCGGGAACGCTGGAAAGGATCGGCGAAATCGCCGCCGGACAGGCGATGATCCACGGCATCATCAGCGAACTGGCCGACAGCGACCTGCCCGAGACGATCAACGCGGTCCTGCGCCATCACCGCGGCGACCCGCGCGAGGCCGCCGCCGCCCTGCGCGGCGTGGCCGAGGAGATGATGACCCGGCTGCGCGACCTGGCGCAGCTGGAGACGCAACTGCTGGGGCAGATGGCGGAACTGCAGCAGACGACGGCCGAACTGCGCTCTCGTCCCATCGAATCGCTGCTGCGCCCGATGGCGGCGATGGTCGCGACGGAATCGCGCCTGAACGGCCACGAGGCGCACCTGACCACCTCGGGCGAAGGCATGGCATTGGACATCGCGCTGCTGGACACGCTGAAGCGGGTGCTGCGCCCGCTGGTGATGGCGCGGCTTGCCGCGCCCGACCAGGCCCCCAGGCGGCTGCACCTGACCGTCCGGCGCAGCGACGACCAGCTGCTGGTCGCGCTGGAGGATGACGGCGGCGCGCAGTCGGATCGCACACGAATGGAAACCGCCGAGACCGAACTGACACGCGCCGGCGGCAGCCTGCGGACGGTGCCGCTGCCAGGGCGCGGCCAGCGCCATCACCTGAACCTGCCGATGAACCTGATCGTGCTGGAGGGCATGGTGGTCGGCGCGGGCGGCACCCGCTATGTGCTGCCGGTCGAGGCGATCCGCACGATCCTGCAGCCCGACCCGGCCGCGCTGATCGACGTTTCGGTCGGCGGCGGCCAGCGCTGGCTGCGGCTGAGCAAGGACGAGGTCATCGCCATCCGCTCGCTTGGCGCGACGGCGCCCGCCGAGGTGGACGAGGACGGGCAGCGCATGTCCAAGGTCCACGTGATCCTGGGCCATGACGGGACCAGCATCGCCATCCCGGTCGACGACCTGGTGGGCCAGCAGCTGGTCCTGCTGCGGCCGCTGCGCGGGTTGATGTCGCGGCTGCGCAACGTGACGGGCGTGGCGCTGCTGTCGGGGGGCGACGTGGGCATGGTGCTGTCGCCCCGGTCGCTGCTGGGCACGCGCGAAACCATCGACGGCGGGCTGTCCTTGGGCGCGGCCTGAGGGGCCGTGACGGGCCCCGCCGCCTCAGTGCAGCCGTTCGATGGCCATGGCGGTGGCCTCTCCCCCGCCGATGCACAGCGTGGCGATGCCCCGGCGCTGGCCATGCGCTTCCAGCGCCGCCAGCAGCGTCACCAGGACCCGCGCCCCCGAGGCGCCGATCGGGTGGCCCAGCGCGCAGGCGCCGCCATGGATGTTGACGGCGTCATGCGACAGCCCCAGGTCGCGCATCGCGGCCATGGCGACCACGGCAAAGGCTTCGTTCACCTCGAAGAGGTCATAATCGCCGGTGGTTGTCCTGGTCCGGTCCAGCAGCTTGCGCACCGCGCCGATGGGGGCGGTCGGGAACAGGTCGGGACGGTCGGCATGGGTCGCATGGCCGATGATCCGCGCCCGCGGCGTCAGCCCCCGACGCTCGGCCTCGGAGGCGCGCATCATGAGCAGCGCCGCCGCCCCGTCCGAGATCGAGGAACTGTTGGCCGCCGTCACGGTGCCGCCTTCGCGGAAGGCCGGCCGCAGCGACGGGATCTTGTCGGGCCGTGCCTTGCCCGGCTGTTCGTCCACGGCGACCGTGCTGTCGCCGCCGCGCCCCTTGACCGTCACGGGCGCGATCTCTCCGGTGAAATGCCCTGCGGCGATGGCCTTCTGCGCGCGCGTCAGCGAGGCGATGGCGTAATCATCCTGTTCCTGCCGGGTGAACTGATAGGCGCCGGCGCAATCCTCGGCAAAGGTGCCCATCAGGCGGCCCTTGTCATAGGCATCCTCCAGCCCGTCCAGGAACATGTGGTCCATGACCTGCCCATGCCCCATCCGATAGCCGCCGCGCGCCTTGGGCAGCAGATAGGGGGCGTTTGACATGCTCTCCATCCCGCCGGCCATGACGATGTCGGCCGATCCGGCTAGGATCAGGTCATGGCCCAGCATCGCGGCCTTCATCCCCGACCCGCACATCTTGTTGATGGTGGTCGCGCCCGCCGACAGCGGCAGGCCCGCCTTCAGCGCGGCCTGGCGGGCGGGCGCCTGCCCCTGGCCCGCGGGCAGGACGCAGCCCATGATGACCTCCTGCACCTCCGCCGGGTCCATCCCGGCCAATGCGGCGCCGATGGCGGTGGCGCCCAGGGTCGCGGCATCCGCGCCCGCCAGGTCGCCCTGAAATGCGCCCATGGGCGTGCGGGCGGCGCCGACGATGACGATTGGATCTGCGGTCATTGGTGATCTCCTCACTTCGGCGCCATGCGCAGGGCGCCGTCCAGGCGGATGGTCTCGCCGTTCAGCATCTGGTTCTCGACGATGTGGCGGACAAGGGCCGCATATTCCTCGGGCGCCCCAAGGCGCGAGGGGAAGGGCACGGTGCCGCCCAGGCTGTCCTGCACCTCCTGCGGCAGGCCGGCCATCATCGGCGTGGCAAAGATGCCCGGCGCGATGGTCATGACCCGGATGCCGTGGCGCGCCAGTTCGCGCGCGGCGGGGAGCGTCAGCGCCGCCACGCCGCCCTTGGAGGCCGCATAGGCCGCCTGCCCGATCTGCCCGTCAAAGGCCGCGATCGAGGCGGTGTTGACGATCACGCCACGTTCTCCGTTGTCGCCCGCAGGATTGCGCGACATGGCATCGGCCGCCAGGCGCAGGATGTTGAAGGTCCCGACCAGGTTGATCTGGATGGCGCGGGCAAAGCTGTCCAAGCCATGGGGCCCCTCGCGCCCGACGATCTTTTCGCCCGGTGCGACGCCTGCGCAACTGACGGCCACATCCACGCGGCCAAAGGCCCGTACGGCCTCGGCCATCGCGGCCTCTCCGTCGGCGGCAACGGTGACGTCGGTCCGCAGAAAGCGAGCGTCGGGGCCCAGTTCCTCGGCCATGGCGCGGCCGGCGGCCTCGTTCACGTCCAGCAGCAGAGCGCGTGCGCCTGCGCCTACGGCCATGCGCGCGACGGCGGCGCCCAGGCCCGAGCCGCCGCCGGTGATGACGAATGTCCTGTCCTGGATCTGCATGTCCCGTTCCCCCTCGCCCCCGCGTCGGCGGGGCTTCGGGCGACAGGGTAAGCACCGGGGCATTGCATGCAATGACATTCGCGACCAGAATTGCTGATCGGTTTTGCAACAGGGGCGGCAGGATGGAGCGGCAGATCTCGGCCGGGTTCGTAGGGGATGCGCTGGCCGCGCTGGATCGCGCCGGGATCGACCCGGCGCCGGCGCTGCGTGCGGCGGGCACCGCCGGTCCCGGCACGGCCGTAACGAACCTGCAATACGGGCGGCTGTGGCTGGCGATCAGCCAGGCCTTGGGGGACGAGTTCTTTGGCCTCGGCGCCCGCCCCATGCGGCCCGGCAGCTTTCAGCTGCTGTGCCAGGCGGTGCTGCATGCGCGGACGCTGGATCACGCGCTGCGCCGGGCGCTGTTGTTCCTGACGGTCGTGCTGGACGACCCGGTGGGCCGGCTCCGCCAGCAGGACGGGTGCGCGCAGATCGTGCTGACCGACCGCGACGGGCCGCGCCCGGCCTTTGCCTATCGGACCTACTGGCTGATCCTGATGGGGGTGATGTGCTGGCTGGTCGGGCGGCGCATCCCGCTGATGCAGGTCGACTTTGCCTGCCCGGCCCCGGACAACCGCAGCGACTATGGCCAGTTCTTCGGCGCACCCGTCCGCTTTGACCAGCCCGAGACCTGCCTGGGCTTCTCGACCGCCTATCTGGCGCTGGCGCCGATCCGCAGCGAGGCGGCCCTGCAGGGTTTCCTGCGCGGCGCGCCGGCCAACATCCTGCTGCGCTATCGCCACGACCAGGACCTGTCGACGCGCATCCGCGCCCGGCTGCGCGCGCTGCCCCCCGGCGACTGGCCCGACTTTGACCGGCTGGCGCATGACCTGGCGCTGTCGCCCGCCACCCTGCGCCGCCGCCTGCGGTCCGAAGGCCAGAGCTTTTCGTCTCTGCGCGACGAGCTGCGCCAGGCCGAGGCGCGCCGCCTGCTGACCGCCGGCGGGGCCCCCGTGGCCGAGATCGCCGCCCGCCTGGGCTATGCCGAGCCCAGCGCCTTTCACCGCGCCTTCCTGAAGTGGTCGGGCAGCACCCCCGCCGCCTTTCGCACCGCGCGGCGGCGCTAGGGCGCATCCTGCCCCGCGGCCTGCGCCAGCCACTGGCGAAAGGCCACGATCGGGCCATAGCCGTGCTTGGTCTCGGGCCAAGCCAGCCAGTAGCTGCCCCCGGCGGGCACCGCCGGCGCAAGGATCGGGCAAAGCCGCCCTTCGGCGATCTCGATCCGCGCCAGGTAATCCGGCAGCAGCGCCACCCCGATCCCGGAAATCGCCGCCTGCACCATCATCGAGAAGGTATCCATCCGCATCCCGCCCACGGGCCGCGGCTCGGCCCCCTGCCCCCGGAACCAGTCGTCCCAGGCCTGGACCCGCGTCTCCAGGTGCATCAGCGGCAGCCCCTCGAGGTCCTGCGGACCGGTGATCGGGTGGCGGCGCAGAAAATCGGGGGCGGCACAGGCGGTCAGGCGTTCCGGGAACAGCTCCAGATGCTGCGCATGCGCCCAGTCCGGCGCGCCGTAGAAGATCACCGCGTCGAAGATTTCGGCGTCGAAGTCGAACCGCTGGATGCGTGTCGAGAGATTGACCGAGATGCCCGGATGCTTGGTCAGGAACTGCGCCAGGCGCGGCGCCAGCCAGCGCGTTCCGACCGTGGGCGCCGCCGCCAGCGACAGGGTCCCACCTTCGGGGTTCGTCACCACGTTCATCGAGGCATTGCGGATCAGGTCCAGCGCCCGCGTCACGTCGCGCTGATAGGCCAGCGCCGCCGCGGTGGGGACCAGCCGCTTGCGTTCGCGCAAGAACAGCGTGCAGCCCAGTTGCTCCTCCAGCGCCTGCACCAGGCGGCTGACCGCGCTTTGGGTCAGCGACAGGTCATCGGCCGCCGCCGTGACCGATCCGTGCCGGATCACCGCGTCAAAGGCCAACAGGAGGTTCAGCGAGGGCAGAAAGCGGCGGGGGCGCATGGAATATTCCAAAACCGAATGAACTCATACGATCATATCCGTTCCATCCCGCCGTCAAGTCGCTAGAACCTGTCGCGAGCGAATGATGATGGCCGCAGCGGAGGATCGGACAATGGCAGGACATTCCCACAAGGGCGAAAGCTTCAACTGGCAGGACCCCTTTCTGCTGGAGGACCAGCTGTCCGAGGACGAGCGCATGGTCCGCGACACCGCCGCGGCCTTCGCCAAGGACCGGCTGCTGCCGCGGGTCGAAAAGGCCTATCTGAATGAGGAGACCGACCCCGAGATCTTTCGCGAGATGGGCGCATCGGGCCTGCTGGGCGTGACCATCCCCGAGGAATATGGCGGGGTCGGCGCCTCCTATGTCTCCTATGGCCTGGTCGCGCGCGAGGTCGAGCGGGTGGACAGCGGCTATCGCTCGATGATGTCGGTCCAGTCCAGCCTGGTGATGTTCCCAATCCATGCCTATGGCTCGGAGGCGCAGAAGCGGAAATACCTGCCGAAACTTGCCAGCGGCGAATGGATCGGCTGCTTTGGCCTGACCGAGCCCGACGCGGGATCGGACCCCGGCGGCATGAAGACCCGCGCCACCCCGACCGAAGGGGGATACCGCCTGAACGGCGCCAAGATGTGGATCTCGAACAGCCCGATC
Source organism: Paracoccus sp. KKT209 (assembly GCF_055635455.1). The sequence continues at coordinate 1,058,961 of NZ_CM145758.1, read as the reverse complement.
GCGGATGTCTTCGTGGTCTGGGCCAAGTCCGAGGCGCATGGCGGCAAGGTGCGCGGCTTTGTCCTTGAAAAGGGCATGAAGGGTCTTTCGGCCCCCAAGATCGGCGGCAAGCTGAGCCTGCGCGCCTCCATCACCGGCGAGATCGTGATGGAGGATGTCGAGGTCGGCGAAGAGGCGCTGCTGCCCGGCATCGAGGGCATGGGCGGCCCCTTTGGCTGTCTGAACCGGGCCCGCTATGGCATCAGCTGGGGCGTCATGGGCGCGGCCGAGGATTGCTGGCTGCGCGCCCACCGCTATGGCATGGACCGCAAGCAGTTCAACCGCCCGCTGGCCGCGACCCAGCTGTACCAGAAGAAGCTGGCCGACATGCAGACCGAGATCGCCTTGGGCCTGCAGGCCAGCCTGCGCGTCGGCCGCCTGTTCGACGAGGGCCGCTTCGCCCCCGAGATGATCTCGCTGATCAAGCGCAACAACTGCGGCAAGGCCTTGGACATCGCGCGGATGGCCCGCGACATGCACGGCGGCAACGGCATCCAGATCGAATACCACGTGATGCGCCATTCCCAGAACCTGGAGACGGTGAACACCTACGAGGGCACCCATGACGTCCATGCCCTGATCCTGGGCCGCGCCCAGACCGGCCTGCAAGCGTTCGGCTGATGTCGGACGCGCCGCTGAGGGGCCTGAAGGTCGTCGAACTGGCGCGGATCCTGGCCGGTCCCTGGATCGGCCAGACCCTGGCCGACCTGGGGGCCGAGGTCATCAAGGTCGAGGCGCCGGGCGGCGACGACACGCGCAGCTGGGGGCCCCCCTTCATCGACCGGCCGCGCACGGATGGCGGGACGGAACGGGTGGCCGCCTATTTCCACGCGGCCAACCGCGGCAAGACCTCGGTCACCTGCGACTTTGCCGATGCGGAGGACCTGGCGCGGCTGAAGGCGCTGATCGCCGGGGCCGATGTCGTGATCGAGAACTTCAAGGTCGGGGGGCTGGCCCGGTTCGGCCTGGACTATGCCAGCCTGTCCCAGGGCAATCCGGGGCTGGTCTATGCCTCGGTCACGGGCTTTGGGCAGGACGGTCCGCGGGCGCAGCAGCCAGGCTACGACTTCATGATCCAGGGCCTGTGCGGGATCATGGACCTGACGGGCGAACCGGACGGCCAGCCGCAAAAGATCGGCGTCGCCTGGATCGATATCCTGACCGGGCTTTACGGCGTGATCGGCATCCAGGCCGCCCTGGCAGAACGGGGGCGGTCCGGCCTTGGCCAGCATCTGGACCTGTCGCTGATGGATTGCGGCGTGGCGGCCCTGGCCAACCAGGCGACGAACCACCTGCTGGGCGGGCTGGTGCCGTCGCGCCTGGGGAATGCGCATCCGAACATCGTCCCCTATCAGGTGTTTCCGGCCGCGGACGGGCATGTCGTGATCGCCTGCGGCAACGACCGGCAGTTCGCGGCGCTGTGCCGGGCGCTGGACTTGGCAGATCTGGCGGGGCAGCCGGATTTCGTGACCAACGGCGCCCGCGTGGCCCATCGCGATCGGCTGGTGGCACTGATGGAAGCCGCGACGCGCCAGCGGTCCCGCGCCGCGCTGATCGAGGCGCTGACCGCCGCCGGCGTCCCCTGCGGCCCGATCAACCAGGTGCACGAGGCGCTGGCCGACCCGCAGACTGTCGCGCGTGAGCTGGTGATCGCACCTGAGGGCATCGCGGGCCTGCGCACGCCGCTGCGGTTTTCGCGCAGCCCGCTGGCGCTGGACCGGGCCAGCCCCCTGCTGGGCGACGGCCGCTGGCAGTTCGGCGACATGCCCCGGGCGTGACCGCTAGAGCGTGCCGTAAAGCTGCCATTCGATATCGGTGACGTGATCGGCCAGGCGCGCGACCTCGTGCTGCTTGATGGCCGCATAGGCCGTGTGCAGGGCGGGGCCGAGGATGCGCCGCATGCTGGCGGAACCCGCAAAGGCCTGGACTGCCTGCGACCAGTCGCGCGGCAGAGGCGGCGCGCCCTCGGTCGAGGATGCGGGACCCGGATCGGCCCGCGCCTCAATCCCGTCCAACGCGCTGCCCAGCACGCAGGCCGCGACGAGGTAGGGGTTGGCATCCACCCCCGCCACGCGGTGTTCGAAATGGCGTGCGGCCCCATCGCCGCCCGGGATGCGCAGGGCCACGTTCCGGTCGTCCAGGCCCCAGCTGTTGCAGGCCGGCGAATAGATCGCCCCCGACAGGCGGCGCCAGGAATTCAGCGTCGGCCCCAGCACCAGCATGCTGTCGGCCATCGCCGCGCGGACCCCGCCGATGGCGTTCAGCATCAGGGGCGACAGGTCCCCCTGTGGGCCATCGGCAAAGAGGTTCGCCCCGCCCCGTGGATCGGTCAGGGACAGGTGCAGGTGCATCCCCGACCCAGACCGGCCGCCGAAGGGCTTGGCCATGAAACAGGCCCGCATGCCAAAGCGACGGGCCGTGCTGCGCAGGATCTGGCGGACCAGCACGATGTCGTCGGCGGCGCGCGCCAGGTCGCGATAGCGGAGCGTCAGCTCGAACTGGCCCGGCGCGTATTCCGAGATCAGCGTTTCCAGTGGCAGGTCGAAGCTGGCGGCGGCGGCATAGACGGCATCGAAACAGGGCGACATCTCGTCCAGCTCATCCACCGACATGCAGTTGGTGCCGGACAGGCGCCGCCCCCCAAGCGGCGCCCGCGCCATGCCGCCCTTCTCGTCCAGCAGGTAGAATTCCAGTTCCAGCGCCCCCATCGGCTGATAGCCGGCCGCGCGGGCACGCGCGATCTGGGCCATCATCGCGCCGCGCGGGTCATGGGGCACCGGGCCGCCCTGGCGGTCGAACATCTGCAGCAGCACCAGCCCGCGCCCATTCGGCTGCCGGCCCAGGGTGCCCGGCACCGGCCAGCAGAGGCTGTCGCCGCCGCCATCGCTCTGGGTGTCCAGCGCGGCGGGCACGTCGTTCCCCTCGACATCCTGCGCGAAGAGCGAGGCCGGCATGCCGCGCCCGGCCCGGAACAGCGACGCCAGCTCATGCCGTCGGATCATCTTGCCGCGGCCGATCCCGTGCAGGTCCGACAGCAGGATGTCGATCGCCTCGACCTCCGGATGCGCGTCCAGAAAGCCCTGCGCCTCGTCCGTCAGCGCCCCCGTGGGTGCAGTCACCATCGCGTTCCCTCCTGCGGCATCGGCCACAGGTTTCCACGTTGCGGCGCCGGGCTCAAGCCGGGGCGAGTTACAGCCCGAACTGGCGCGGCAGCCACATGGTCAGCGCGGGGACATAGGTCACCAGCAGCAGTACCGCCAGCAGCAGCAGGTAGAAGGGCCCGAGCGCCCGTACCGCCGTTTCCACCCGCACCCGCGCCACGCCCGCGCCGACGAACAGGCCCGTTCCCACCGGCGGGGTGATCGTGCCGATGGCCAGGTTGAAGATCATGATGACGCCGAAATGCACCGGGTCATAGCCGACCTTCTGCGCGATGGGCAGCAGGATCGGGGTGAAGATCAGGATCGCCGGCCCCATGTCCATGAAGCAGCCCACGACCAGCAGGACGATGTTGATGATCAGCATGACCAGGATCGGGTCGTCGGAAATGGCCAGGATCAGCGCCGTGACCGCCGCCGGAATGCCGGTGAAGGCCATCGCAAAGCTGAGCGCGGCCGAAGCCGCCAGAAGCAGCATGATCGTTCCGGTCATCTGCACCGTCTCCATCAGGAAACCGGGCAGCGCGCGCAGCGGCACGGTGCGGTGGATGACGAAGGCCAGCAGCATCGTGTAGATGACGGCGATGCCCGAGGCCTCGACCGCGGTGACGATGCCCAGCATGATGCCGCCAATGATGAAGACGATCAGCATCAGGCTGGGCACCGCGCGGCCGATGACGCGGACCGCGTCCCGCATCCCGATCCGGCCGGCCACCGGCCAGCCGGATCGGTGGGCGATGACGCCGGTCAGGATCATCATCCCAAGCCCCCACATCAGGCCCGCCATCGCGCCCGCCATGAACAGTGCCGCGATCGAGGCCCCCCCGGCCACCAGCGAATAGATGATGAAGGCGGTCGAGGGCGGGATCAGCATGCCGGTGGGCGCGCTGGCGATGTTCACCGCCGCCGCGAAGCCGGGGTCATAGCCCTCGCGTTTCTGCATGGGCACCATCACGCCGCCGATCGAGGTCGAGGCCGCGATGGCCGAGCCCGAAATCGCGCCGAACAGCATGTTGCCCGCGATGTTGGTCTGGGCCAGCGATCCGGGAATGCGGCCCGCGATCAGCTTGGCGAAATCCACCAGCCTGACCGCGATGCCGCCCGAATTCATGATGACGCCCGACAGGATGAAGAACGGCACCGCCAGAAGCGAAAAGCTGTCCAGGCTGGCCAGCATTTTTTGCGCCGAGGTGAACAGCGCCATGTCGAAGGGCACGACCAGCAGCACCGCCGCAATGGCCGCCGCCGTGATCGACAGCGCCAAGGGAATGCCCAAGGCCGTCAGGACACCGAAGACCGAGATCAGGATCAGGCTGGCGGGACCGGCCATGGTTCATTCCCCCATCAGTTCGGCCTGCCGGTCCGGATCGGCGTGATGCGTGCGCCCGCGCATCAGGTCGGCCAGGTTCAGCAGGCTGTAGAGGATCATCAGCCCGCCGCTGACCGGCAGCGACAGATAGACCCAGCTCATCGGGATGCGCATGACCGCGCTGGTCTGGCGGGCGGCGATGTTGACGCCCTTCATGCCGCCCCAGACCAGGACGACGCCCGCGAAAACCACAAATGCCAGCGCCACCAGCGCATCGAGGCGCAGCCGCGCGCGGCCGGCCAACCGGTCGCGCAGCATGTCCACGCTCATGTGGCTGCCGCGGCCAGTGGCAAAGGCCGCCCCCAGCATCGACATCCAGATCACGCCATAGCGCAGGATCTCCTCGGTCATCGAGGAGGGCGCGTTCAGGGCATAGCGGCTGATGACCTGCCAGGCCAGGACCGCCACCAGCGCCAGCAGAAGGCTGCAGCACAGGGCGCCCAGGACCAGGTCCAGCCCGCGCCGCAGCCTGTCCATCACTGGGCCCCGGCGCCGCGGATGGCCGCGACGACCTCGGCCGTCTCGCCCTGCAGTTCGTCATACATCGGCTGGACAGCCTCGCGGAAAGGCGCGTTGTCGACCTGGTGGAAGGTCACGCCGAACTGTTCGGCCGATTCCTGGGCCGCCGCCTCGACGGCCGCGTCCCAGACCGACTTGTGGAACTCGGTCGATTCTTTCGCGGCCTCGGTCACGGCGCTGCGCTGCTCCTGGGTCAGGCGATCCATCGCGGCGGTGCCGATCAGCAGGATGTCGGGGATGCGGCTGTGGCCGTCCTCGCTGTAATGCTTGGCGACCTCGGCATGGCGGGCGATGGTCAGGGCGAACTCGTTGTTCTCGGCCCCGTCCAGGACGCCCTGCTGCAGCGAGGTATAGACCTCGGCCTGGCCCATGGCGACGGGCGTGGCGCCCAGCAGCTCGGTCATGCGGATCGCGGTCGGGCTTTGCAGCACGCGGATCTTGAGGCCCTTCAGGTCCTCGACCGTCTCCACGGGCTTGTTCACGGTGTAGAAGTTCCGCGCACCCGAGTTGTAATAGGTCAGCCCCAGAAAGCCCAGGTCGCGGGTCGAGTCATAGATCGGCTGCATGATGGCCGCGTCGTCCATCACCCGATAGAAATGGTCCTGGTCGTCGAACAGGTAGGGCATCGGAAAGACGCCATAGACCGGCGCGAAACTCTCCAGCAACCCGCCCGACACCTTGGTCATGTCCAGCGCGCCGCCCTGCACCATCTCGACCATCTCGCGTTCGCCGCCCAGCTGGCCGTCGGGAAAGAACTGGACGGTCACCTCGCCGCCGGTCTTTTCCTCGACCAGTTCGGCGAACTTCTGCATCGCCTCGACCGTGGGGGTCGCGTTCTGGGCATAGCCAAAACGCAGCGTCTCGGCCTGGGCCGCGCCCGAGGCCAGGATCAGCGCCAGGGCCGTCATCGTCGTCATGCGGGTCATCATGTCTCCTCCTCCAAGGACAATGGCGCGTCAGATATAGCCGCGCAGGTATTCGGCCAGCGCCAGCATCGCCATCGCCTGCCCGTAGGGCATCGAGGTCTGCTTGATCTGGCGGTAGTAATCGAGGTCGCTGCCCATCGCGGTGCCGAATGACACGTTCTGCAGCTCGCCTGTCGGGCTGATGTTGTCGATCACGGCGCGGATCGCGCGTTCGGCCACGGGGGCGTAGTCGGCGGGCAGGTAACGGCGGCGCACGCCCTTCAAGAGGCCATAGGCGAAACCCGCCGCGGCCGAGGTCTCCAGATAGCTGTCCCTGTCGTCCAGCAGCGTGTGCCACAACCCGCTCTCGTCCTGCGTGTCGCGCAGCGCAGCGGCCTGCCGGTTGAACAGCGACAGCAGGTGACGACGGGTCGGGTCGCCCTCGGGCAGGTTCAAGAGTTCAACGAACTCGGGGATCACGATGGTGATCCAGCTGTTGCCCCGCGCCCAGAGCGCGCGGGCAAAGTTGTGGTCGCCGTCAAAGGTCCAGCCGTGGAACCACAGGCCCGACTGCGTGTCGGCCAGGTACTGCGCGTGCAGCAGGAACTGGTATTTCGCCTCTTCGACATAATGCGGGCGGTCCAGCACCAGGCCGATCTTGGCCAGCGGCATCACCGACATCATCAGCGTGTCGTCCCACAGCTGCTGGTCGTTCACGCTGTTGTAGACGATGTGCTGCAGGCCCCCTTCGCGGGTGCGCGGCATCTCGTGCATGACCCATTCGGCCCAAGTGTCCAGATAGGGCAGCCACATCGGGTTGCGGTCGCGTTCGTAAAGATGCGCCAGCGTCAGGAAAGGCGCGACGGTGTTGATGTTCTTGGTCGGCGTGCCTTCGGCCAGGCGGGCGTCGAACCAGTCGCGGATGATGCCCATCGCCTTGTCGCTGCCGGTCAGCTGCCAGTATTGCAGCAGGCCGTAAAGACCGATGCCATGGGTCCATTCCCAGCCCGCCCAGCCCTTGGTGTCGATCACGCGCCCGTCTTCCAGCCGCAGCAGGAACTCTTCGGTCTCGTCGGTGATGTTCACCAGGTTGTCGGCCAGGCGCTCGATCAGCCCCGAGACCTCGCCGCGCGAGATGAAGCGCTCCCTTTGCCGCAAAAGCGGATGCATGATCGTCCCCCTGCTCATTCCGGAATGTCGTTCCGGAATTGAAGGAACCACAGTCCGTTTCGGAAATCAAGCCCCTCCAACAAACGTGTGGAACGAAAGGAGCGGTTGGCAATGCCTTGATTTGCAGAGCACTGGGCAGCACTTGACAGAAGCTTACAAAATTTCCAGAATGTAGTTCCGAAAAATAATGAACGACGCCATGACCCAGAAACCGCAGAAGACCGAAAATGCCGCTGCCGTACTGAAGGTGTTCGCGGTGCTCGAATCATTGGCCGAGGAACGCCGCGCCAGCCTGGCCGACATCGCGCAGCGGGCGATGACATCAAAAACCACGGCGCATCGCCTGCTGCAGACGATGGTCGACCTGGGTTATGTCGAACAGGAGGCCGACAGCGAGAAATACGGCCTGACGCTGAAGCTGTTCGGGCTGGGGGCGCGCATCCTGCGCGGCCAGCAGGACCTGCTGCGGGCCTGCGACCGCGAGATGGGCAAGCTGTCGCGCGCCACGGGGGAATCGATCAACCTGGGCGTCATGGACGATTTCGACCAGCGCGTGGCCTATATCCACAAATACGACAGCGCCTATAACCTGTCGATGCAATCCACCCTGGGCAAGCGCAACCCGTTGCACTCGACCTCGCTTGGCAAGGCGCTGCTGGCCTTTCGCGACGATGACGAGATCCGCGAGCGGATCGCCGCGATGGAGTTGAAGAAGCTGGCCCCGCGCACGATCACCGACCCGGGCCTGCTGTTCGACGAGCTGATGCAGACCCGCGCGCGCGGCTATTCCGAAGAGATCGAGGAAAGCGAGACGGGCGTACGCTGCATGGCGGCGCCGGTGCTGGACCATGCGGGCAAGTCGGTCGCGGCGATCAGCATCGCCTTTCCGCTGGTCCGTTTCGACGAGACCCGCAAATCCGAATATGTGCGCCTGCTGACGGAGGCGGGACAGGCCGCCTCGGCGGCGCTCGGCTACAGCTGACACCCGACCCTCGCGCGCCAGTCGGCGGCATAGGTCCGCAGCGCCTCGGCATGGGCCGGCATCGGCCAGGCCTGCGTCGCGGGTGCCCTGCCCCGCGGCAGGCACAGGAGCGCCGCCCCGACCGAGGTTCCGGTGGCCGAGGCCGCGGTTTCCACGCCCCCTGTGCGCAGCGCGGCCAGCATGTCCAGGAAATCCGGGTTGCGGGCAAAGGGACCCTCGATGACCGTGGGCCCCCGGGCGGCGATCAGGTCCAGGCAGGTGGCGGTCATCAGCGCCAGGTACCAGGACAGCGCCACCATGCGCGGACCTTCGTCCCGGGGTTCGTTGATCCACTGCATCCGGCGGCTGCGAAAGGGGCCGGACCCGGGTTCGACCGCAGGCAGGATCATCATGCCCCGGTCCAGCACCATCGCGCGGTCCGCAGGGTCCGGCTGCGCTGTGCTGCCCCCGCGGATGATCTCGAACTCGCGCCCGCCCATGAAACGCGCCGAAGGCACCGGTTGCCCAAGCGCGTTCACGTTCACCAGCACGTCGCGGGCCGGGTCCAGCGCCGCCGTCCCGCCGCCGATCGCCATGGCCACGACCCAGGTCCCGGTCGAGACGACCGCAAAGGGCGCGGGGCGTCCCAGCACATGCGGATAGAGCGAGGCATTGCTGTCATGGATGCCGACCGCCACCGGCGTTCCCGCCCGGATGCCGGTCCGCGCCGCGACCATGGGCGCAAGTCCGCCCAGAACCTCGTTCGCGCGGCGCGCAGGCGCGATCTTTCCCCCTAGGTCCAGCCGATCGACCAAATCAGAAAAACGCCCCTGCCACGGGTCCCACAGGTCGGTGTGGCAGCCAAGCGAGGTCACGTCGCTGGCCAGTTCGCCGGTCAGCCGCCAGCCCCAGTATTGCGGATAGGTCACCACATGCGCCACCCGCCGCTGCAGATCAGGCCGGGTGTGAAACAGCCAGTGCAGCTGCGCGCCCAGGTTCAGGCCCGCCGGCAGCCGGGGTGAGCCGGTCCGGGCGAAATCCGGGCGCAGCCGGTCGTAATCTGCGGCCAGCGCATCGGGGCCGGGATGTTCGTAATCCAGCATCGGGACGGCCACCCGGCCCCCCGCGTCCAGCAGCACCGCCGCCGCGCCATGCGTCGTGACCGAGATCGCATCGACGCCGTGTTCGGCCTGCATCACCGCCAGCCCGTCTAGGAAGAACTGCCAATGCCCCTCCAGGTCCACATGCGGCCAGGGCGGGCCGGGCAGCGGGCGGTTGGGGCGGGTCAGGACGGCGATTTCGGCCAGCGTGCCGCCGTCGACCAGGGCCAGCTTGGCATTGGTCTTGCCGATATCGATGACAGCGATGCGGGTCATGGCAGGTGGAACATCGGGACCAGCGGCACCGCGACCGGTTCGCCATCGGGATGGGTCGCCATGATATCGGCCATATGCGCCCACCAGCGGCGCATCACCGGATGATTGGGCAGGTCATCCATGCCGTGATCGTCGCGCCGCCACAACACGCCGAAAAGCGCGTCCGTCTGCGGGTCCAGGTGGATCGAATAGTCCTGAACGCCCGCATCCTTCAGCAGCGCGACCAGTTCGGGCCAGATCCGGTCATGGCGGCGGCGGTATTCCTCGGCCATGCCGGGGTTCAGCATCATCCGGAAGGCGTATTTCTGCATCATCTCCTCCGCAGCAGGACCAGCAGGCGCGGGACCGCGATGACCGCGATCAGCAGCGCGCCCACGACGATCGACATGACGATCCCCGGCACGTTCATCAGCCCCAGGCCAAAGGTCACCAGCCCCATGACCAGCGCCGCAAGAACGACGCCCAGGATGCTGCCCGACCCGCCCAGGATGCTGACCCCGCCCAGGACGACGATGGTCACGACCTCCAGCTCGAACCCCGAGGCGATGGAGGGCCGGGTCGAGCCGAGGCGCGAGGTCAGGCAGATCGCGGCGATGCCGCTCATGACCCCGGTCAGCAGGAACAGGATGAAGCGGACGCGGTCCACGCGGATGCCGGAAAACCGCGCGGCGGTGGCGTTGTTGCCGATCGCATAAATGGTGCGGCCAAAGCTGGTCCAGTGCAGCAGGATCCCGAAGACCAGCGCCGACAGGACAAAGATCACCAGCTCGACCGTGATCACCCAGAAGACATAGCCCTGCCCGAACCAGGCAAAGCTGGCCGGATAGCCGGTGAAGGCGCCGTCCCCCAGCACGATGTAGCTGATCCCGCGAAAGAGGCTCATGGTGCCGATGGTGACCACGATCGAGGGCAGGCCAAAGCGCGCGACCATCAGCCCGTTGAAGGCCCCGCAGGCCAGGCCCGTGCCCAGGCCCAGCAGCACCAGCACCGGCGTCGGCGCCCCGGCCGCCATCGCCACGCCCATCACGGTCGAGGCCAGCGCGATGATCGCGCCCACGGAGAGGTCGATTTCGCCGGCCACGATCAGCATGGCCATGGCAAAGGCGATCATCGCCTTTTCGGTGAAGTTGAAGCTGGCGTCCGACAGGTTCCAGGGGTCGAGGAAATAGGGCGAGGCCATCGCATTCAGCACAAAGATCGCGATGGCCACGACCAGCAGCAGCGCCTCCCAGCTTTTCAGGGCGCGGGCGGCCGGGCCGGTCAGGCGGTCGGGGATCTGGCGGGCTGTGGGGGTGGTCATATCCGCACCTCGGCGCGTTTCAGGATGATCCGGCCGGGTTCGCGCCGGCTCATGGCGTTAAAGGCGATGGCCAGCAGGATCGCGGCCCCCGAGATCGCCATCTGCCAGAAGGGAGAGATCCCGACGACCGGCAGGGCGTTCTTGATGATGCCCAGGAACAGCGCCCCCAGCACGGCGCCCGCGACGCTGCCCGAACCGCCGGCGATGGCGATGCCGCCGATCACGCAGGCGGCGACCACGTCCAGTTCGAACCCGCTGGCGATGTCGACATAGGCCACCGCATAGCGCGCGACCCACAGATAGCCGGTCAGCCCGGCCAGCGCCCCCGACAGCACAAAGGCCGCGAACTGCGTCCGCCCGACCGAGATGCCGGCATAGACCGCCGCGTGGGGGTTGCCGCCGACCGCCAGGAAGGCGCGCCCCAGGGGCGTGCGCGTCATAAGCAGCCCGACCAGTGCCACGGCCAGGACCGCGATCCAGGCCATGACCGGCAGGCCCAGGATCACCTGGCGGGGAAAGGCCTTGAAGCCCGCGCCCATCTGGTGGGCGTTCACCCAGGCCCCGTCCGTCATCAGGAAGATCGAGCCGCGATAGATCGTCATCGTGCCAAGCGTCACCACGATCGAGGGGATGCCCAGCGCCCAGACCAGCAGCCCGTTGAAGGCACCAAGGGCGGCGCCAAGCACGATCACCGCCAGCAGGATCAGCGGCAGCGGCACGCCCGCGCCGTTCATCAGCGCGGCGACCATGCCGCAGAGCGCCAGGTTCGCGGCCACCGACAGGTCGATGCATTTCGTCAGGATCACCGCCATCTGGCCCAGCGCCAGCAGGATCAGCGGCGAGGTGTCCGTGAACACCCGCGCCAGGTTGGCGGGGGCGACAAAGGCCGGAAAGCGGCTGGCGATCAGCGCCAGCAACGCCAGGATCGCCAGCGCCAGGATCGCCTCGCGCGATTTGAGCAGGGTCATGCGGCCTCTCCTTCGCGCTGGCGGTCCAGCCCCACGGCGGCGCGGACCAGGTTTTCGGGCGTCATGGCGGCGCCGGTGAATTCGGCCGCCAGGCGGCCCTCGCGCATGACGATGACGCGGTCGGACATGCCCAGCACCTCCGGGATCTCGCTGCTGACCATGATGACGGCCAGGCCTTCGGCGGCCAGTTCCGACATGAAGTCATGGACGGCGGCCTTGGACCCGATGTCGATGCCCTTGGTCGGCTCGTCCAGGATGATGACGCGGGGTTTGGTGGCCAGCCACTTGGCGATGACCACCTTCTGCTGGTTGCCGCCCGACAGCAGGGCGATGTCCTGGTCCAGGCTGGCGGCGCGCAGGTCCAGCCGCTGCGTATAGTCGCGGGCCAGGGCAAACTCCTCGGCCAGCCGCAGGAACCCTGCCCGACTGGTCCGCGCCAGCGAGGGCAGCGTGACATTCTGGAAGATCGGCAGCCCCTTCACCGCGCCTTGGCGGCCGCGATCCTCGGGGACATAGACGATGCCCGCCTCCACCGCCTGCGCGGTCGTGCGGATGACGCGCACCTGCCCCTCGATCCGGCAGGCGCCCTTCGACGGTTGCGTGATGCCGAACAGCGCCTGCATCACCTCTGACCGGCCGGCGCCGACCAGGCCGTAAAAGCCCAGGATCTCGCCGGCATGGAGGGTGAAGGTGATGTCCTCGAACTCGGTCGGGTGGCAATAGCCCGCGACCGTCAGCAGGGGCGCGCCGATCCGGGCGGGGCGCTTGGGATAGATCTGGTCGACCGAACGGCCGACCATCAGGTTGACCAGCTGGGCTTCCGTGACGTCGGCCATCATCCCCTCGCTCACGAACTGCCCGTCGCGGAACACCGTCCAGCGGTCGGCGATGCGGAAGATCTCGTCGAACTTGTGGCTGATGAACAGGATCGCCTTGCCCTGTGCCTTCAGCGTCTCGACCAGGTCGTAAAGCTCGGCGATCTCCTTGTGGGACAGCGCGGCCGTCGGCTCGTCCATGATGACCACGCGCGCGTCGATGGAGAGGGCGCGGGCGATGGCGACCAGATGGCGGCTGGCGATGCCCAGGTCGCGCAGCCGCACCGACGGGTCCAGGTCGGACCCGATCGAGCGCAGGATGTCGCCCGCCCGGTCACGCATCGCCCGCCGGTCGATCAGCCCAAGCCGGGTGCGCGGCGCGTGGCCGATGAAGATGTTTTCGGCCACGGTCAGCTCGTCGAACAGCACCGTTTCCTGGTGGATGGCGGTGACCCCTGCCCGGCCCGCCGCCTGTGCGGTCGGAAATGTGACGGGGCGGCCGTCCACGCGGATCTGGCCCTCGTCGGGCTGATAGATGCCCGTCAGCAGCTTGACGATGGTGGACTTGCCGGCGCCGTTCTCGCCGATCAGCGCGGTCACCTGGCCCGCATGCAGCTGCAGCCGCACGCCGTCCAGGGCGCGCACGCCGGGAAATGTCTTGACGATGCCGTCAAGCGACAGCACGGGGCCGGCCGCGGCCGGGGGATCAGCCTGCATGGGAAATGTCCTGCTGGAAAGGCCCCGGCACATGGCGCGCCGGGGCAGGTTCGGCGATCAGAAGATCGAGCTGAACTCGTCGATGTTGCTGCTGTCATAGACGAAGGGGTCGGCCATGGCGGCCTCGTTGTTCTCGTCCAGGGTGATCTCGCCCATGCGGCCGATGGGGATGGTGGCGCCCGGCTCGGCCGTGGCCTCGTCCTTGGCCAGGTGATAGGCGATCATCGTGGCCGAATAGCCCAGGTCGATCGGGTTCCAGATCGCAAAGCTTTTCGATGCGCCGGACTTCACGTGGCCGGCCATTTCGGATGGCAGCCCCAGCCCCGTCACGTTGACCTCGCCGATCTTGCCCGCATCGGTGACCGCCTGTGCGGCCGCGACGATGCCCACGCTGGTCGGCGCGATGATCGCCTTGAGGTCCGGGTGGCTCTGCATCAGGCCCTGCGCCTCGCGATAGGACTTGTCCGCCAGGTCGTCGCCATAAACCGTCGCGACCACGTTCACGTTCGGATAATTGCCCGCGACCTTGTTCATCTCCTCGATCCAGGTGTTCTGGTTCGTGGAGGTCGTGGTCGCCGACAGCACCGCCACGTCGCCGCCCTCGGGCAGCTGGTCGGCCGCCAGCTTGATGATCATGTTGCCGATCAGCGGGGCCGAGGACGGGTTCAGGTGCATCTCGCGCCCCTCGGGGGCCACGCCGCTGTCCCAGCTGATGACGGTGATGCCGCGATCCATCGCGCGCTTCAGCGTCGGCGCCAGCGCGTCGGTGTCGTTCGCGCTGACGGCGATGGCGTCCACGCGCTGCGCGATCAGGCTGTTCAGCACCTCGATCTGGCCTTCGGCGGTGGTGTCGGTGGGGCCGGTATAGATGATCTCGACGTCGCCCAGCTCGGCCGCGGCCTCCTCGGCGCCCTTGTTGGCCGCCTCGAAGAAGCCGATCCCCAAGGCCTTGACCACCAGCGCGATGCGGGTCGTCTCGGCCTGGGCCGCACCCGCCATCAGCACCGATGCGATGGCGGCGGTGGTCAGTGCCTTTCTCAGAATGCTCATGTGATCCTCCCTATGAGCGGTACCGCGTCACTCCTCCTGAACGCGGCTCTTGCGGTCGGCCGCGGCCACGGGGGCCACGATCAGCCGGACTTCGGCCGCTTCCAGCATCTGGGCGGCACGATCCTCGATCCCGTCATCGGTGACGACGGCATGGATGCGGTTCAGCGGGCACAGCAGCAGGCTGGACCGCTGGCGGAACTTGGAACTGTCGGCCAGCACGATCAGCTGGTCCGCCTGGCCGATCAGCTTCTGTTCGGCCTGCACCAGCAGCGGGTCGCCCTCCATCAGGCCCAGGGGCCCCAGGCCCCGGCAGCCCATGAACATGCGGCGCGCGTGGAAATGCCGGCTGCCATCCTCGTCAAAGGGCGACAGGATGATGTTCTGCTCGCGATAGATCGCGCCGGCCGGCACCAGAACGGTGTTCTTGGACTGCTTCAGCAGGTGTTCGGCGATGGGAAAGCTGTTGGTAAAGACCTGCAGCCGCTTGGTCGTCAGCGGATGGACCATCTGGAAGGTCGTCGTGCCGCCGTTGATGATGATCGCGTCGCCATCCTCGCACAGGTCGACCGCCGCCTGCGCGATGGCACGTTTCTGCGCGATGTTGATCACCTGGTTGACGGCAAAGGGGCGCGCGTTGATGCCCACGAATTGCGGCGGCGCGATGGCCTCGGCCCCGCCCCGGATGCGGCGCAGCTTCTTGGCGACATGCAGCTGGGCGATGTCGCGCCTGACCGTCGCCTCGGAGGCGCCGGTCAGGGCGCACAGGTCCGACACGCTGACCACGGGACGTTCCTGCACGGCAGACAGGATGATGCGATGTCGTTCCGTCTCCAGCATGGTCCCCTCCGATGTTGCGCTCAGTTTCCATCATAAACGCGCAGTGTCAATCATTTTCGCGCGCAGAAACTGTTTCTGCACCTGCATAATGATCGGTTATGATTGAAACTGATTGACTTTGAGCCGAATGCCGCGCTATCCGCATCCTGACGGCGCGGCGTCCTGCCGCCAGGATGGGAGGATACCATGACCGCCACTCTTGCCCCCGAACGGCTGCAGAACCTGTGGGACGACGCGCAGGCCGCGTCGATGAGCGAATCCGAAAAGCTGCTCTATCGCTCGAACCTGCTGGGATCGGACAAGCGCGTCACCAATTACGGCGGCGGCAACACCTCGGCCAAGGTGATGGAGACCGATCCGCTGACCGGCGAACAGGTCGAGGTGCTGTGGGTCAAGGGCTCGGGCGGCGACATCGGGTCGATGAAGATGGACGGCTTCTCGACCCTCTACATGGACAAGCTGCGGGCGCTGAAGGGCAAGTATCGCGGCGTCACCCACGAAGACGAGATGGTGGGCTATCTGCCCCACTGCACCTTTGCGCTGAACCCGCGCGCGGCCAGCATCGACACGCCGCTGCACGCCTATGTGCCCCGCAAGCATGTCGATCACGTCCATTCCGACGCGATCATCGCCATCGCGGCATCCACCAATTCGCGCGAACTGACGGCCGAGATCTTTGGCAGCGACATCGGCTGGCTGCCGTGGAAAAAGCCCGGCTATGAGTTGGGGCTGTGGCTGGAAAAGCTGGCGACCGAGAACCCGCAGATGCGCGGAGCGGTTCTGGAAAGCCACGGGTTGTTCACCTGGGCCGACGACGCCAAGGACTGCTACCTGACGACGCTGGAGATCATCAACAAGGCTGCGGCCTGGCTGGAGGAGCGGACCGCCGGCCGGCCCGCCTTTGGCGGTGCCAAGGTGCCCACGCTGGACGCACCGCAGCGCCGCGACATCGCTGCCCGCCTGATGCCGGTCATCCGCGGGCTGATCTCCAAGGACCGCCACAAGGTCGGGCATTTCGACGACCAGCCCACCGTGCTGGAGTTCGTCGGCTCCAACGCGCTGGAGACGCTGGCGCCGATGGGGACATCCTGTCCCGACCATTTCCTGCGCACCAAGATCCGCCCGCTGGTCGTCGACTTCGACCCGGCGAACCCCGATCTTGATGCCACCATTGCCGGGCTGGGCAATGCCGTCGCCGCCTATCGTGACGATTACGCCGCCTATTACGATCGCTGCAGAAAGCCTGACAGCCCGGCCCTGCGCGATCCGAATGCGGTTGTTTACCTGGTTCCGGGCGTCGGCATGCTGACATTCGCGCTGGACAAGGCCACGGCCCGCGTCTCGGCCGAGTTCTACGTGAACGCGATCAACGTGATGCGCGGCGCCAGCGCCGTCAGCACCTATCAGGGCCTGCCCGAGCAGGAGGCCTTTGACATCGAATACTGGCTGCTGGAGGAAGCCAAGCTGCAGCGCATGCCGAAACCCAAATCGCTGGCGGGCCGCGTGGCTCTGGTCACCGGCGGCGCGGGCGGCATCGGCGCGGCCACGGCGGAACGGTTCCTGCGCGAGGGCGCCTGCGTCATGCTGGCCGACATCGACGCGAATGCCCTACAGACCGCCCATGAAGGACTGGCGGGCAGCTTTGGCCGCGACGTCGTGCGTAGCGTGCAGATGAACGTGACGGATGAGACCCAGGTCGCCCGTGCCTATGCCGAGATGGCGGTCGAGTTCGGCGGCATCGACATCCTGGTGTCGAATGCGGGCATCGCCTCGTCCGCGCCCATCGAGCAAACTTCGCTGGCACTTTGGAACAAGAACATGGACATCCTGTCCACGGGTTATTTCCTGGTCTCGCGCGAGGCGTTCAAGACCTTCCGGGCGCAGGACATCGGCGGTTCTTTGATCTTCGTGGCCTCCAAGAACGGCCTGGCCGCCAGCCCGAATGCCAGTGCCTATTGCACCGCCAAGGCGGCCGAGATCCATCTGGCCCGCTGCCTGGCGCTGGAAGGGGCCGAAGGCGGCATCCGCGTCAATGTGGTGAACCCCGACGCCGTCCTGCGCGGATCGCGCATCTGGGAGGGCGAGTGGCTGGACCAGCGCGCCAGCACCTATGGCACCGACAAGGAGGGGCTGGAGGAGATGTACCGCAACCGCTCGATGCTGAAGCGGTCCGTCCTGCCCGAGGATATCGCCGAGGGCGCGTATTTCTTCGCCAGCGACCTGTCGGCCAAGTCGACCGGCAACATCCTGAACGTGGACGCGGGCAACGTCCAGGCCTTCACGAGGTAAGCCATGATCGACCAAAGCATCATCGAGGCGCAGAACGACGCCTGCCGGGCCGACCTGACGGCCGATTACGACGCGCTTGGGGGCCGGCTGGCACGACGCGGCGTCGAGATCGAGGCGCTGACCGCCCGCGCCATGTCCTTTGGCGTCGCGGTTCCCAGCTGGGGCACCGGCACCGGCGGCACCCGCTTTGCCCGCTTTCCGGGCGCGGGCGAGCCGCGCGGCATCATGGACAAGCTGGATGATTGCGGCGTCATCCACCAGCTGACCGGTGCGACGCCACGCGTCAGCCTGCACATCCCCTGGGACAAGGCGGACCCGGCGCTGCTCTGCGAAAAGGCCCAGGAGGTCGGGCTGGGCTTTGACGCCATGAACTCGAACACGTTCCAGGACCAGCCGGACCAAGCGCACAGCTATAAATACGGCTCGCTGTCGCACACCGATGCCGCGACGCGCCGGCAGGCCGTCGAGCACAACCTGGAATGCATCGAGATCGGCCAGGCCATCGGGTCACGCGCGCTGACGGTCTGGATCGGGGACGGGTCGAACTTTCCGGGCCAGACGTCGCTGTCGCGCCAGTTCGACCGCTATCTGGAGGCGATGAAGCAGGTCTATGCCGGGTTGCCCGACCACTGGCGGATCTTTTCCGAACACAAGATCTATGAGCCGGCCTTCTATTCGACCGTGGTGCAGGACTGGGGCACCAGCCTGATGACCGCGCAGGAGCTGGGCCCCAAGGCGCAGTGCCTGGTGGACCTGGGTCACCACGCGCCGAACGTCAACATCGAGATGATCGTCGCGCGCCTGGTCCGGGCGGGAAAGCTGGGCGGGTTCCACTTCAACGACAGCAAATATGGCGACGACGACCTGGACGCCGGCACGATCGACCCGTTCCGCCTGTTCCTGGTCTTCAACGAGCTGGTCGAGCTGGAGGACAGGCCGGGCCTGGACCTGTCCCACATGATCGACCAGAGCCACAACATCACCGACCCGATCGAAAGCCTGATGATCTCGGCCGTGGAGATCCAGCGCGCGTTTGTGCAGGCGTCGTTGGTCGACCGCGCGGCGCTGGAAGGATTCAGGCAGGACAACGACGCGCTGATGGCGGCCGCGACTCTGCGCGCGGCCTTCCGGACCGATGTGGAGCCGATCCTGCAGATGGCGCGGCTGCGCGCGGATGCAGCGGTCGATCCCGTGGCGGCCTTCCGCGCTTCCGGCTATCGCGCCCGCGTGGCGGCCGAACGGCCGAAATCGGTGGGTGGCGGCGGCGGGATCGTCTGAACCGCACCTGCGCAAATCCTGCGCGACCAGGGGGCGCCTGCGAAGGCGGCGCCCCTTCCGTCTCAGCTGATCAGCCGCCTGTCCCGGGCGATCATCGCAGCCTGGGTGCGGTTGCGCGCGTCCAGCTTGCGGCACAGCGTCTTGACGTGCAGCTTGATCGTCACCTCCTGCAGGCCCAGTTCGCGGGCGATGTCCTTGTTGGACCGCCCCTCGGTCAGGCCGCGCAGAACCTGCGTCTCGCGCAGGGTCAGGTCACCCACCGGCTTGGGTCCCGCCTGGTCCAGAAAGCCGTAGGGCACGAAGACGTCGCCCCCCGCGATGAAGCTGATGGCCGAGGCCAGCGACCGCGCGCCCATCGTCTTGGGCAAAAACCCCCGCGCCCCCGCCTCGATCGCCTCGCGCGCGACCGTCGCCGAGGCGGTGCCCGACAGGATCGCGACCGGCTTTCCGGCCATCAACTTGCGGATCCGCGTCAGCCCGGCCAGACCGTCCATGCCCGGCATGTCGTAATCCAGAAGCACCAGATCGAACCCGTCCGGACCGGCCTTGGAAATCGCGGCCTCGGCCTCGGGAACGTCGCCGACCTCGGTGATGTCCCCGACATTCTGGCTGGTGAGAAACATCACGAGGGTCTCCCGGATCAGGTCATGATCATCTGCGATCAGGATTTTCACGGGGCACCTCTTTCGTGTAATTCATTGGCGAAGAAATTGGATATCATGATCACAAGATTTCGTGATACTGCAAAAGCAGCGTAAAACCATCCCATCCTGTTCAAAAATTCCGTCCAGGACCGGCCTTAGGATGTCTCGACTATACTTTCGGGTAAAGGTGAATACGAACGAAATGATGCGCTTGGGCTGCACATATGACAGATTTCAGTTCCGGACTGCCCAACCCCGTGCCACAGGATCGCGCATGACACGCCCAGCCCTTATCGCAGCCTTCGCCGTCATGACGGCCGGTTTCGCCGCCACGGCCCTGCCCGCCGCCAGCGAGGAGCCGATCCTGACGGTCGAGGGACCCCAGGGAACCGCCAGCTATGACCTGGAGGCGCTGAAGGAGATGGAGGCCGTGACCTTCACCACCAGCACGATCTGGACCGACGGACCGCATGAATATACTGGGGTTCCGCTGCGGGACCTGCTGGAACATGCCGGGATCACCGAAGGCAGCGTGCAGGCGACCGCCATCAACGACTATGCCGTCGAGATCCCGCTGGACGAGGTCACCGAGCACCACCCGATCGTCGCCTATCACATGGATGGCGAACCGATGTCGATCCGCGAAAAGGGGCCGCTGTGGGTCATCTATCCCTTTGACAGCGACGCGGCGCTGCGGGCCGAGGTGATCTATTCGCGCAGCATCTGGCAGCTGGCCCGGATCGCGCCTGCCCCCTGACCCCACCCCCTCCATGAAGGCGCGCCGGCCTGGCGTGCCGAAGGCCTCGAATGCGTCAAAGATTTGGCCTGACCCTAGCCGGCTTCATCCTGATCGTCGCGGCCTGTGCCGGCACGGTCTGGATGATCAGTGCCGATGCACGACGCCAGATCGAGAAGCTGGCCAGCGCCAATCTGGAAAGCGTCCAATGGGCACTGGCGCAGTCCGAGGTGGAACTGCTGACGATGCTGGACATCCTCGGCGACATCCAGCAGACCCCGCCCCCGGACCAGGCCGCCAAGCTGCAGCAGTTTCGGCTGAGGTTCGACGTCTTCTATTCCCGCAACCGCACGCTGAACATCGGCAAGGTTTTCGAACATGTGCGCCTGAACGGCGGCGTCGAGACGGCCTTGGCCGAGATCAACGATTTCCTGGCCTATGCGGTGCCGCTGGTCGACGGCTCCGATGCGCAGCTGATCGCCGCCCTGCCCGACCTCAGCACGCGGGCCAGGGCGCTGCGCCCCGCCGTCCGCGAGATCTCGCTGGAGGGGGTGCGGACCAACTCGCTGCATTCCGACCAGCAGCGGGGACAGGTCGCCTCGGCGCTGGAGGACCTGGCGCTGCTGGTGGCGGCGTTGTTCCTGTCGCTGGTGGCGGTGGTGCTGGCGCTGGCCTTCATGGCGCGCAACGCGCGGGACCAGGCAAAAAGCATCGCGGTGACCCATGACCGCCTGCGCGCCGTGATCGCCACATCCATCGACGCCATCGTCGTGGCCGATGCCCACGGCCGCATCATCGACTTCAACGACGTGGCCGTGCGCATCTATGGCTATTCTCTGGAAGAGGCGCTTGGCGCGGACATGGTGTCCCTGATCGTGCCCGAGCCGCTGCGCGACGAGGTCCGGACTCAGGTCGAGGCGATGCTGGACGGCACCGGGTGGGTCGACCTGTCCGAGAACCCCAGGCCGGCCGAGGCGATGGCCATGCGCAAGTCCGGCGAGGTCTTTCCGATCGAGGTGTCGGTGGCGCGGGCGGAAAGCGAGACGGGGCCCGTCATGGTCTGCTTTGTCCGCGACATCTCGCGACGTGTCGCGAACGAGGCCGAGCTGATCCGCGCCCGCGACCGCGCCCTGGCCGGAGAGCAGGCCAAGGCCGACATGCTGGCCGTCATGAGCCACGAGATGCGCACCCCGCTGAACGGGCTGATGGGCACGCTGGACCTGCTGATGACGACCGACCTCGACGACCGCCAGCGCCGCTATGCGCAGGTGATGGCGCAGTCGGGGCAGCTGCTGCTGCGGCACGTGAACAACGTCCTCGACATCTCGCGCGCGGATGCGGGCGTGATCGAGCTGGTCTGGCGGCCCTTCGACCCCCGGCAGCTGGTCTCGCAGATCCTGGACGGGCTGCAGGCGCAGGCGCAGCAGCGCGGCAATGTCCTGTCGCTGGCGATGATCGGCGACAACCGCCGCCCGCTGCTGGGCGATACGGTCCGGCTGACGCAGATCCTGATGAACCTGGTCGGCAACGCGATCAAGTTCACCGAAGGAGGGCATATCCTGGTCGAGATCGACCGGAGCGTGGGTGCGGGCCATGTGGAGTTCCGCGTCACCGATACCGGTATCGGCATCGCGACCGAGGACCAGCAGCGCATCTTCGACGAGTTCGTGACGCTCGACCCCTCGTTCCAGCGCGAGGTCGAGGGCACGGGCTTGGGCCTGGGCATCGTGCGCCGCCTGGCCGGGCTGATGGGGGGATGGGTGACGGTGGACAGCCAGCCGGGCGAGGGCTCTTGCTTTACCGTGCGCCTGCCCCTGCCCGAGCAGGCCGCGGAGCCCCAGGCGCCGGCCGCGCCCGAAGCCCCGGCGCCCGCGGCCCCGGCGCAGCTGGAGGTCCTGGTGGTCGAGGACAACCAGATCAACCGCATGGTGGTCGGAGAGATGCTGGCCTCGCGCAACTGCCGCGTGGTCGAGGCCTGCGACGGCCATGAGGGCGTGATCGAGGCGGGCCGCCAGCGCTTTGACCTGATCCTGATGGATATCAGCATGCCGCGCATGGACGGGGTGACGGCCGCGCGGGCGATCCGGCGCGAGGGTCCGAACACCGACACGCCCATCATCGCGCTGACGGCCCATGCCCTTCCGGCGGACCAGGCGAATTTCGCCCAGGCCGGCATGGAGGCCACGCTGACCAAGCCGCTGTCCTTCAAGGCGCTGGACGACATCCTCAGGCGCTTCACCAACAAGGCCGACGCCGCCACCCCGCCCCCCGCCAAGCCCCGCACGGCGCCGGACCGCAGGGAGGCCGCCCGCGCCCATCTGGCGGAGAGTATCGGACCCGAACGCGCCGCGCAGGTCGTGGACCGCATCCTGGCCGAGCTTGACGACGGGCTGGCGCGGCTGCGGGACATGATCCAGGACCCTGCCCTGAACGAGGATGTCGCCCGCCTGGCCCACCGGATGGCGGGATCGGTGGCGCTAATCGGGTTTGACGACATCCGCGAAAGCCTGAACCGGATGGAGACGACGGCGCGTGGCGCGCAATCGCCTGATCGCGCCGGGTTGGCCGCTCATCTGGCGGAACTGGAGGCGATGGCACCGGCCAGTAGCCCGGAGGTTCACCCCTAGAACTGGTCGCGGCAACCAAGTCCGTGACCGGCATTTCATCCCGTCGCTGCTTTACTTTTAGGCATTTCGATGAAACCACGTGCAGTCTCATGCCCGGAGGTCATCCCGTGCCGTCAGAATTGTACAGGATCCTGCGCGCCCTCGGTCCCGCCGTGGCCTCCACACCGCCGGTCGAGGCGCTCCGCGCGGGCCTGGGCGCCCTTGTCGGCTTGGCGGTCGCGGGCCTTTTTGCCCTGTCGCCTTCGGTGGACGGGCAGCTGGGGCTTTATCTGATCGCGCCCTTCGGGGCCAGTTCGGTCCTGCTTTTCGCGGTTCCGAACAGTCCGCTGGCCCAGCCTTGGGCGGCGGTGGTGGGCAATACCGTCGCGGCGCTGATCGGGGTCGCGGCCTGCCTGCTGATCGCCGACCCGGCGCTGCGGATCGCGCTGGCCGTGGGCTGTGCGATCACCGCCACGATCCTTTGCCGCGCCCTGCATCCGCCCGCCGGGGCCGTGGCCATGACCGCCGCGATGAGTCCCGATGCCGTGGCCGACCTGGGCTTTCGCTTTGCCCTGGCCCCGGTCGCTGCGGGGACGATCCTGCTGGTGGCGCTGGCGGCGGTTTACGCCCGGCTGACCGGGCGCCACTATCCGCTGCGCCAGTTCGACGAACACCACCCCAACCGGACCCGGGACCCCGCGCCCAATCACCGGCTTGGGCTGTCCGAGGCGCAGCTGAACGACATCCTGGAACGCTATCGTCAGAGCTTCAACCTGGGGGCAGAGGATCTGGCCCGGCTGGTCGGCGCGGCCGAACTGCAGGCCGCGGCGCAGCGCACGGGGCCGGTCACCGCCGCCGACATCATGTCCCGCGATCTGGTGACGGTGCCGCCCGATGCGCCGGTCGAACGCGTGGCGGGCCTGTTCCGGCAGCATCGCTTTACCTCGATCCCGGTCGTGGGCGCGGGCGACCGCTATCTGGGCGTGATCTTCCAGATCCACCTGATCGGCACCCTGGCCGCGGGCAACCCGGCGCGCGCCATCATGCAGACCCAGATCCCGCAGGCGACCCCCGCCACGCCGCTGGGCGAATTGCTGCCGCTGATGGCCGATGGACAGGTCGATGCCGTGCCGGTGCTGGTGGGCGACCGGATCCTGGGCATCGTGACCCGCACCGACCTGATCAGCGCCCTGGCCCGGCCGCTGGCGCAGGGTGTTCCGGCCGGGCGGCCGTGACGGGGGGCTGCCGGGAACGGCGTGCCGGCCCGCGCGTTGGCAGGACGGGTCACAGGTGCCATAAACGATCCGGACCACCCCAGAAAGGAACGTCGCCGCCATGTTCAAGGATCTTCTGGCTCGCCTGACCGGCGAGGCCCCCGGACCCGCGCCCTTGGCCGGAGAGGAAGCCGAACTGGCCATCGCGGCGCTGCTGGTCCGGGTGGCGCGTGCCGATGACCATTATGACCAGGCCGAACGGCAGCGCATCGACCGCATCCTGGCCTGCCGCCGGGGCCTGACCCCGCAGGAAGCCGCCAGCCGCCGCGCCGAGGCCGAGGCGATGGAGGCCGAGGCCAGCGACACCGTCCGCTTTACCCGCCAGATCAAGGACCGCATCGCGCTGGAGGACCGCGCCGGCGTTTTGGCCGCCATGTGGGAGGTGGCCTATGCCGATGCCGACCGCGACGCGGACGAGGAAAGCCTGATTCGGCTGGTGACGGGCCTTCTGGGCATCAGCGACCGCGAATCCGCCCAGATCCGGCAGGAGGTCATGGACCGGATGGGCCTGCCCCGGGACTAGAACCCCAGCCTGTCGCGCAACCCGAACCAGGCCATGCCCGCGACCAGCAGCGGCTGGCGCAGCATGGCGCCGCCCGGAAAGGCCCGCGTCGGCACCGCCGCCATCGCGTCGAACTGCCCCGCCTGCCCCGCCACAGCCTCGGCCATCAGGCGCCCGGCCAGGGTGGCCAGCGCGACGCCATGGCCCGAATAGCCGCTGGCCGACAGGCAGTTCGGCGCCGGACGGGCAAAGCAGGGCATCCGGTTCATGGTGATGGCCAGGGTGCCGCCCCAGGCATGGGTCAGCTCCACCCCCTCCAGTTGCGGATAGACCGACAGCAGGTGCGGACGCACCACGGCGCGGATGTCGCGGGGGAAACGATAGGTCACGGTTTCCCCGCCGCCAAAGACCAGCCGTCGCTCGTCATCCAGCCGCCAGTAGTTCACCACGAACTTGGTATCGGCGACCGCGATGCGCTGCGGCAGGATCTCGGGGAAATCCGGCCCCAAGGGGCGGGTGGCGACGATGTAGTTGTTGATCGGCAGGACACGCGCGGCGACATGCCGGTCCAGCCGGCCCAGATAGCCGTTGCAGGCCAGGATCACGTGACCGGCCCGCAGGCTGCCGTCACGGGTGGTGATGCGGCTGTCCTGTCCCGCATGCGGGGCATGGGCGATGCCCGTCACTTCGCTGCGCTCGCAGATCGTGGCCCCCGCGGCTTCGGCCAGGCGCGCCATCCCCAGCGCCAGCGCCAGGGGCTGGACATGGCCCGCCCCGCGATCCAGGTCGCCGCCCACATAGGCAGGGCTGCCAAGCGCCTCGGCCAGCTGCCCCCGGTCCAGCGGGACCACCTGGTCATAGCCATAATGCCGGGTTAGGTGATCGGCCATGTGCCGGGCGTGATCGACCTCGGAGGCGGTGCGGCAGGCATGGGCGATGCCGTCGCGGATGGGCACGCCCGCCTCGGCCGCCAGGGCGCGGGTCAGGGCCTTGGCCTCCTCGCCCAGGTCCCAGAGGCGGCGGGCGGCTTCGGGACCCAGATGCTGCTCCAGCCAATCGACCTCCTGGCGCTGCCCAGAGCCGATCTGTCCCCCGTTGCGCCCCGAGGCCCCAAAACCCACCCGATGCGCCTCCAGCACCACGACCGACAGGCCCTGCCGCGCCAGATGCAGCGCCGCCGAGAGGCCGGTGTATCCGGCGCCGATCACCGCCACATCCGCGCGCCGGTCGCCCCGCAGCGGCGCGCGCCCGGGCTCTTCGCCGGACTGCGCGGCATAGAGGCTGGGCGGATAGGCGCCAGGGCGGTCGTTCAGGTGCAGCAGGTTCATACGTTCAGCAGCAGGTGTTCGCGCTCCCACGGGCTGATGACCTGCAGGAACTCCTTGTACTCGTTGCGCTTGACGGATTCGTAGACGGCGGTGAACTCTTCGCCGATGACACTGCGCATGGCCTCGTTCTCGATCATCAGGTCCAGCGCATCGCCCAGGTTGTAGGGCAGCTCGTCCTCGGACATATAGGCGTCGCCCAGGCATTCGGCACGCGGGTTCTCGGCCTCCAGCAGGCCCAGATAGCCGCAGGCCAGCGAGGCGGCGATGCCCAGATAGGGATTGCAGTCCATGCCCGCCAGCCGGTTCTCGATCCGCCGCGCCTCGGGCGACGAGATTGGCACCCGCAGGCCCGTGGTGCGGTTGTCGCGGCCCCATTCCAGGTTGATGGGCGCGGCAAAGTCCGGGACATAGCGGCGATAGCTGTTCACATAGGGCGCCAGCAGCGCGACCGCCGCCGGCAGATGCCGCTGCATGCCCGCGATGAAATGCAGGAAGGCGGGCGTCTCGCGGCCCTTTTCGTCGGAAAAGATGTTCTGGCCGGTGGCGATGTCGGTCACCGAATGGTGGATGTGCATCGCGCTGCCCGGCTCGCCCTCGATGGGCTTGGCCATGAAGGTGGCAAAGCAGTCGTGGCGCAGCGCGGCCTCGCGGATCAGGCGCTTGAAATAGAAGATCTCGTCGGCCAGGGCCACCGGATCGCCGTGGTTCAGGTTGATCTCGACCTGGCCCGCGCCGCCTTCCTGCAGGATGCCGTCGATCTCGAAGCCCTGCGCCTCGGCAAAGTCATAGATGTCGTCGATGACCTTGCCGTATTCGTCCACGGCCGACATGGAATAGGCCTGCTTGGCCGCCGCGCGACGCCCCGTGCGGCCCATCGGCGGGATGATCGGCTGGTTTGGGTCGATGTTGCGCGCGACCAGGAAGAACTCCATCTCGGGGGCCACGACCGGGTTCCAGCCTTTGTCGCGGTAAAGCTGCACGACGCGCTTCAGCACGTTGCGCGGCGCGATGGGCACCGGGTTGCCCTGCTGGTCCAGCGCGTCATGGATCACCTGGATGGTCCAGTCGGCGGTCCAGGGCGCGGCCGTCGCCGTCGAATAATCGGGCGTCATCACCATGTCGGGTTCGGTGAAGGCGCCCGAGGGGTTGTCGGCCCATTCCCCGGTGATCGTCTGCAAAAAGATCGAGTTCGGCAGGTAGAACCGTTCCTGCCGGGCGAATTTCGACGCGGGCATCGCCTTGCCCCGCGCCACGCCCGCGATGTCGGCCACGATGCATTCGACCTCGTCCAGCCGGCGCCCGGCCATGAAGTCGCGCGCGGCCTGCGGCAGCTTGTCGGTCCAATCGCTCATGCGGCACCCTGGGCGTCGTGGCGCGTCATGGCGCGCGGTTGCTTGAAGAATGCCTCGATCCGGTCGGCCAGAAGGTCCGATCCCTTGCGCTCTCCCATCCGGGCCGCGGCCTGGGCCAGCAGATCGGGGGGCACGACGCCCTTGGCGCGGGTGTCCATCAGCCCCTGGATGAAGTCGTCGCTGAATTCCGGATGCGCCTGCACCGTGAAGGCCCGGTCACCATAGATCAGGGCCGCGTTCTCGCAAAAGGCGTTCTGGCCCGCGATCTGCGCCCCCGGCGGCAGGGCCACGACCTGGTCCTGGTGCCAGGCGTTCAGCGTCACCGTCTCGCCGTTGAAATCGTAATCCTGGGTGCCGACCGACCAGCCCCCGGGATGCTTGACGACCGTGCCGCCCAGGGCCTGGGCGATGATCTGGTGGCCAAAGCAAATGCCCACCATCGGCACGCCCGCGTCATGGGCGCGGCGGATAAAATCCTCCAGCGGCGGGATGAAGGGGTGATCCTCGTAGGCGCCGTGGCGCGATCCGGTCAGCAGCCAGCCATCGGCCGCCGTGACGTCGTCGGGAAACTCCATCTCCTCGACGTGCCAGGTGCGGAAATCGAAGCCGCGCCCTTCCAGCAGGCGGATGAACATGTCCGGGTAATCCCCCAGGCTGTCCTTCAACTGGGCTGGGGACTGGCCGCATTGAAGTATGCCGATGCGCATTGAAAACCTTGATGTTGCTGACGACCCGAAGGTAGTCGCGCGGACGGGGGCACCGCAAGGGGTGATCCCGCCTGCCCCCTTTGGCGGTCTGGCACCGTGGCGCGGGTCGCGCTAGATTCCCCCGGACAGCAGCGAAAGGACGCCCCATGCCCCATCAGCGCCCCGAGATCGACCCCGAAGGTCTGGACGAGTTTTCGGTCGTCTTCACCGACCGGTCGTTGAACCACATGTCGCAGCGGTTCCAGCAGGTGATGCGCGACCTGTCGGCGACGCTGCGCGAGGTCTATGGCGCCGCTGAGGTCGCCATCGTGCCCGGCGGCGGCAGCTATGCGATGGAGGCCGTGGCCCGGCAGTTCGGCCGCGACGGCCACGCGCTGGTCGTGCGCAACGGCTGGTTCAGCTATCGCTGGAGCCAGATCTTCGACGCCGGCGGCTTTGCCCGCGAGGTCACCGTCGCCATGGCCCGCCCGCAGGGGAACGAACCCCGGCCCGCCTATGCGCCCCCGCCCCTGGACGAGGTCGTGGCAAAGATCCATGAGGCGCGCCCCGATGCCGTCTTTGCCCCCCATGTGGAAACCTCGGCCGGGCTGATCCTGCCCGACGACTATATCGCCGCCCTGGCCCAGGCCGCGCATGAAGTCGGCGCGCTGATGGTGCTGGACTGCATCGCCTCCGGGGCGATCTGGGTGGACATGGAGGCCACAGGCGTCGACGTGCTGATCTCGGCCCCGCAAAAGGGCTGGTCGGCCTCGCCCGCGGCAGGGCTGGTGATGCTGTCGGATCGCGCGGCCGAACGGCTGGCCGCCACCGACAGCGACAGCTTTGCGCTGGACCTGAAGAAATGGCGCGCGATCATGCAGGCCTATGAGGATGGCGGCCACGCCTATCACGCCACCATGCCGACCGACGCGCTGCTGGGCCTGCGCGACGCGATGGAGGAAACGCGCCAGATGGGCTTTGAATCCGCGCGCGAGGCGCAATGGCGTCTTGGTCGCGCCATCCGCGCCGATGTGGCGGCGCGCGGCATCCGTTCGGTCGCGGCCGAGGGATTCCAGGCGCCCGGTGTCGTCGTCAGCTATACCGCCGACCCCGAGGTCAAGACCGGCCGCGCCTTTGCGGCCCAGGGCACCCAGATCGCCGCCGGGGTTCCGCTGGCCATCGAGGAGGGCGCCGATTTCTCAACCTTCCGCATCGGGCTCTTTGGGCTGGACAAGCTGAAGGATGTCGAGGGCACGGTGGCGCGGCTGACGGCGGTCTTCGACAAGGTCCTCTAGGTCTTTACGCGAACGTCACGCCGGGCTAGGTCCGGCGTGGACATATGCTGGGGGTGCCGCAGATGACGCTGACCATCGACCGGGAAAGCCCGATGGGCGCGGATCTGGACCTGCTGTTCCAGCGCCATACCGCCGAGATGCAGGCCGACACGCCCCCCGAATCCATCCACATGCTGCCCCGCGCCGATCTGGCCGAACCGACCATCGCGTTTTTCGTGATCCGCGATGCCGGACGCCCGGTGGCCATGGGGGCACTGAAGGACCTGGGCGGGCCCGAGGCCGAGGTCAAGTCGATGCATGTCCTGGCCGAATGCCGCGGCCGCGGGCTGTCGCGCATGCTGCTGCGCCACCTGATCGGCCACGCGCAGGGGATGGGCAAGTCGCGCCTGTCGCTGGAAACGGGCGTGCAGCCGGGATTTGTGGCAGCGCGCGGTCTTTACACCCGCGCGGGGTTCAGCGAATGCCCGCCCTTCGGCAGCTATCGCGCCGACCCGAATTCGGTCTTCATGACGATGGCTCTGGCGTGATCCGACGCACCGCGCTATGACGGGCGCGCGATCGGACGACCGCGAATGCGGCCCCGTAGCTCAACTGGATAGAGCACGGACCTTCTAAGTCTGTGGTTGAGGGTTCAAGTCCTTCCGGGGTCGCCAATTTCAAGAAACCCATACTCTTGACCAGCCATTTAAGGTCCTTCTGCATGTCAGCTGCAAAGGCAGGCCGCCTGCGGTCGAAGGGGCCTTGATCATGCTGCTGACCTTGCCCGCCTGCGCGGTCGCGCCCGCACGTGACAATGCGGCAGCGGCCGCAATCGCGACGGCTCGGCCTGAGGCTGATCGACACTCACGGCAGAATTTGGCAATAGTCCCTCGAAAGGAACGCCATGCCCACCCGCAGAAACATCCTCCTGAGCCTCGCCGGCTACCTGAGCAGCAGCAGCATCCTGGCAGGCCCCTTGGCCGCATTCGAAGCGGCCGAACCCCTCCGTCCCGGCTCCACGCCGGGGCAGGCCGTGCCTGACGTGCCCATCTGGACGCTTTCGGCGCAGCCCGTGCTGGACATTCCGTCCGAGGTGATCGTCCCGCCCGGCACGCAGGACATCTACATTCCTGTGGCTGTCGATCAGTGCGAATGGCAGTCCTTCATGGCTTACTGCGACCGAATGGTGAATCTGAACGGCGGCGGCATCAATGTCGGCAGTTCGACGCAGGCCCGCGAGCGTTTCGCCGGCCTGGATGTGGTGTACCACTGGTCGCCGGGAGACGACCCGCTGCACTACGTCAAGATCAGCCCGCGTGAGAGCTACTCAGGCGGGCAAGGGTTCCAGGTCGCGATCCGGGTCAAGGGGCTGGGGGACAAGCAGAAGGGACGGAACGTCACGGTCCTCTATGTCGAGGGAGCGGAACCCCAGCAGATCACGCAGCCCTACCACCGCCCGCTGCGGCGGCTGGACCTGTCGGGCGCCAGGCGCAGCAATGCCTTCGATCCGGCTACCCTGAAATGGTCGCCGACCGGCTTCGACGCGGACGGCAAGCCGTGCTTCATGTCGGCGCTGTCTCAGGGCCGCGCCCAATATGGCAACGGGGAAACGGGCCTTTACGCCGACGAGACCATCGCCGGGGCCGACAACCCCATCAGCTATGACCCGAGAGAGAACGCCATCCGGCTGCACACGCGCGGCTTTACCGGCGATGAGCGGCCGGAGTGGGATGGGCGCCCCTGGTCGTTCCAGGCCGCCGTTCTTCAAGGCCTGCATCTTGATGAGGTCTGCGGAGAGGAAGGGACCTGGCGAATGGAGGCCAGGATCCCGAACCGGCTTTTCAGCTGGCCGGCATTCTGGCTGGTGAACCGCGTGCAAAACTCGCGCGGGATCTGGGAGAATCGCTGGCCCGGTGAGATCGACATCCTGGAAAAGTTCAACGGAGCCTGGGGCGCGGCTGACACGCCCTATACCAGCTCTTTCGCCCAGCATTACGGCCCGATCGGCGAATGGGATAACAAGGCCGGGAAAATGGGCTATGACTTCGACGTTCATCAATACGGTTCGCCCCGCGTTCCGCTGGATGAAGTCTATACGTCCTGGGCGGCCCATGTCCGTTATGATGAGGAGGACACCACCAGGTCGGAGGTGACGTTCTTCGTCAACGACCTGGAGGTTGGCTGCCAGGTGCTGCACGCCCGCCACCAGGACCTGACCCGCAAGGTGCAGTTCTATCCGATCTTCAATGTGGCCGTTCGCACCCTCGGGAATTACACGGCCGAGCAGTATGACGCGGACCCTCGGACCGGCGACATGTGGGTGCGGGACATGGGCTATTTCCCGACCGGCGCGCGGATGGTGCCGATCGAGGGATGAGCGATCAGGCGCATTAGCTGACAGCCGTCGTCTGCGGATCCGTCACAATATACGCGGGCCTGTTTAACGCGCCTGCGGCGCTCCAAAGCATTCGACCTACGAGAGACCCAGCCCCTCCCAAAGGGCCCGTCCTTCGTCCAACAGGTAGCGTCGCCTGTAGTGTCCCCATTGGCTGGTTTCCAACCCGCCTCGCACTTCATAAAAGAACTCCTGAGGCCTTTCTGTTTTTCCAAAATGCCTTTGAAAAATAAGAGAAGCACGCACCTCTTCCGGAGTCGCCACATCATCCTAATCCTGCTCAGGCGCGGCTCCATGCAAAGCAGCCAGCCGGCAGCACCGAGCCGCCCACCAGAAGCGCGCCTTTCCGGTAAAGCCCAAGGCGCTGCCCCGGCTCCATGTCCACCAGCACGACGCCCATGTCGGGCTCGGCCCAGACCAGCGTCGCGACCGCTCGGTCCAGAACGTCCGTGACCTGTTCCGCACTCAGGCCCACACGGAACACGATCGCGGTCAGCGGCATGTCCGGCGGCGGACGCATCGCCCATGCCCCCATCCCCAGGCAAAGCATCGCGACGGGCAGCACCGGCGGCCGTCCCCTCCCTTGGCCACCGCCCCGTCGCGTCAGCATCCAGCCAATTACCAAGGGCAGCAGGCCAAAAACTGCCAGCCACCCCAGATCCCACAGCAGGGGATAGGCGCTGTCCACCC
This sequence comes from Paracoccus sp. KKT209, assembly GCF_055635455.1. The sequence continues at coordinate 1,026,723 of NZ_CM145758.1, read as the reverse complement.
GGATGCGGTGGATGCCCAGAACCCAGTGGGACAGGACGGCATCGACCACATGCCACAGGCCAAAACCCATCAGCAGCCAGCCGGACAGCACGGTGCCGACAGAGGCGCTACGCCGCGCGCGCCAAAGCCCGGCCAGCCCCAAGGCGGCCACCAGATACATGGCCGCATGGAAATACCCGTCCCACAGGATCTGCTGGCGCAGGTCGGTGATGCCGGGGACCAGGCTCAACAGGTGGTGCCATTGCAGGATCTGATGCAGCAGCACCCCGTCGAAAAAGCCGCTCAGGGCAAAGCCTACCGCCAGCGCCGATGCCGTCCACAACCGATCCTGCATCGTGGTCCCTCCTCTGCGGTCAGACCCTGCCGACCGTCCCGCGATCAGCTTCCGGGCCACCTCTCCGGCACCGACTCCAACTCCTCCAGCCAAGGCGCCGCCACGCTGTCCGAGGGTGCCCGCCAGTCGCCGCGCGGGCTGAGGGCGCCACCGGCCGAGACCTTGGGCCCGTTCGGCAGGGCCGAGCGCTTGAATTGGCTGGTGGCGAAAAAGCGGACCAGGAAACGTTCCAGCCAGTGCCGGATCGTCGCCAGGTCATAGGCGTTCTTCTTGGCCTCGGGGAAGGCGTCGGGCCAGATGCCCTGCGTCGTATCGTGCCAGGCATGCCAAGCCAGGAAGGCGACCTTGGACGGCGGCAGGCCATAGCGCATGATGTGGAACAGGAAAAAGTCGTTCAGCGCATAGGGGCCGATCTTTGATTCGGTGCTCTGCATCCCCTCGTCCCCGTCGACCGGCACCAGTTCAGGAGAAATCTCGGTGTCCAGGATCGCCTCCAGCACCTGGGCCGTGGCATCGTCGAACTGCCCGGTGCGGGCGGTCCAGCGGATCAGGTACTGGATTAGCGTCTTGGGGACGCCCGCATTGACGGCGTAATGGCTCATCTGGTCGCCGACGCCATAGGTGCACCAGCCCAGCGCCAGTTCGGACAGGTCGCCCGTGCCGATGACAAAGCCGTTCCGCTGGTTGGCCAGGCGGAACAGATAATCGGTGCGCAGGCCCGCCTGCACGTTCTCGAAAGCAATGTCATAGACCGGCTGGCCCTCCGCGAAGGGGTGGCCCATGTCCTGCAGCATCTGGGTCGCGGCAGGACGGATGTCGATCTCCTCGGCCTGGATGCCTATGGCGCGCATCAGCTTCCAGGCATTGGACTTGGTGCCTTCGGAGGTCGCGAAACCGGGCATGGTAAAGCCCAGGATGCGGTCGCGCGGCAGGCCCAGGCGGTCGCAGGTCTTGGCCGCAACGATCAGCGCATGGGTGGAATCGAGGCCCCCGGACACGCCGATGACCAGGTTGTCACCGCGAGTGGATTCAAAGCGGCGGCGCAGGCCTTCGACCTGGATGTTGAACGCCTCGTAGCAGTCAAGGTCCAGGTGGCTGGCGCGGTTGGGGACATAGGGAAAGCGCGCCACGGGTCGGATCAGCCCCGCGTCGCGCCCGTGCGGGCGGTGCCGGAAGGTGATGCGGCGGAATTGCGGATCGACCTGGCGGGCGGCATCGTTGAAGCTGCCGGTGCGCATGCGTTCCGACAGGATGCGGCCGGTGTCCACATCCGCCATCAGCAGCTGCGGCTCGGTCGGGAAACGCGCCGATTCCGCCAGCAGGTCGCCCAGCTCATAGATCAGCCCCTGCCCGTCCCAAGCCAGGTCGGTGGTGCTTTCGCCCGGACCCGCCGCCGAATAGGCATAGGCCGCAAAGGCGCGCATCGACTGCGACTGGCACAGCAGGTGGCGGTCCGTCGATTTGCCGATCACGATGTTCGACGCCGACAGGTTGGTCAGGATCACCGCCCCCGCCATCGCCGCATCCGATGAGGGCGGTGCGGGCGTCCAGAGGTCCTCGCAGATCTCGGTGTGGAAGGTCAGCCCGGGCAGGTCGCTGGCCTGAAAGATCAGGTCCGTGCCGAAGGGCGCCGTGACGCCCGCCACGTCGATCTGCTGGCCGGTGATCCCGCGCCCATGCGCGAACCAGCGCTTTTCATAGAATTCGCGATAGTTCGGCAAATAGGATTTGGGCACCACGCCCAGCAACTCGCCGCGCGCGATAATCAATGCGCAGTTGTAAAGCCGGCCGTCGCGGCGCAGCGGCGCGCCGATCAGCAGGACCGGGGCCAGCTTGGCGCTTGCCTCGATGACGCGGCCCACGGCACGTTCGACGGCCGACAGGACAGCGTCCTGCAGGTGCAGGTCGTCGATGGCATAGGAGGACAGGCACAGTTCCGGATAGACCAGCAGGTCCACCCCGGCCGCATCGGCACGCTCGGCCTCGGCGATGATGCTGTCGCGGTTGAAGGACACGTCGGCCGGACGCACGCGCGGGGTCGAGGTGGCCACGCGGACAAAGCCGTGGCGGTGCAGGGCGGCAAAGGAAAGGTCGGTCACGAAACGGCGCCCTCCATCATCTCGACCACGGTCTTCAGGCAGGCCGCGCGGATCGGGTCGCGACCGATGGCGCCGAATTGTTCCTTGCGGTGCAGCGTCTCGCCGTCGCGCCGGGCCAGGGCGAAATGCACCAACCCCTCTTCGGCATCGCCGCCCGGAGAGCCCGCATAACCCGTCACCGACACGGCGATATCCGCATGGGACCGCCCGATTGCCATTTCCGCCATCATGATTGCCACCTCCTGCGATACGGCGCCCTTGTCCTGCAGCAGATCCGCATCGACGCCCAGAAGCTCGCGTTTCGCGTCATCCGTATAGGTGACGAAACCACGATCGAAGGCATGGGAACAACCCTCGATATCGGTCATCAGCGCGGCTACCAGGCCGCCGGTGCAGCTTTCGGCGGTGGCGACAGTCAGCTCACGCTCGCACATGCGGGCCAGAACCTGCTTCATTCTTTCCGCCATCGGGTCGGTGTCGTTCATCTTTTCCGTCCTTGTCCTGTCTTGCCCGCGCCTGTCCGGCCGCGGTCACTCCTGCACGACCGCATGGGGCGGGCTGCCGGCCTCCATGCCCTCGACATCCGCCGGGGCGCGCAGGAAGGCCACGGCCGCCACAACGGCGGCGATCAGCACCACCAGCAACAGCATCATCATCACTCGGTTGTTCATGGTCCGGTTCTTTCCTTTGTTCGATTACGCGTCAGGCAGGGCATAGGCCAGGATGTAGTCGCCGGGCGTGGTGCCGACCGAGCCGTGGCCGCCGGCCACCATCACCACATACTGGCGCCCCTGATGTTCATAGGTCATCGGCGTGGACTGCCCCCCCGCCGGCAGGCGCGCGCGCCAGATCTCGGCCCCGGTGGTCAGGTCATAGCCGCGCAGATAGTTGTCGACGGTTGCGCCCAGGAAGACGACGCCGCCCGCCGTGATGATCGGCCCGCCGATCCCCGGTACGCCCAGCTCGAAGGGCAGCGGCAGCGGGGTCATATCGCGGACGGTGCCGTTCTTGTGCTGCCACAGGATCTCTCCGGTGCGCAGGTCGGCCCCCGCGACATAGCCCCAGGGCGGCGCCGAACAGGGCACCTGCAGCGGTCCCAGGAAGGGACCCATCACCACGCCATAGGGCGCGCCCTCGTTCCGGTTCAGGCCCTGTTCGCTGGCGGTCTCGCCTTCGGACGGTTCGGGGATCTGGTCGCGCGGCACCAGCCGCGAGGTGAAGGGCAGATAGGTCGGCATCCCGAACATCACCTGCCGCACCGGATCGACCGCGATCGAGCCCCAGTTGAAGACCCCGAAATTGCCCGGATGCACGATCGTGCCCTTGATCGACGGCGGCGTATAGCGGCCCTCGTAGTTCAGGCGGTGCAGCTGGATGCGGCAGACCAGCTGGTCCAGCATCGTGATGCCCCACATGTCGGCGCCGGTCAGCGGATCGGGCATGAAGCTGAGCGCGGAACGGGGCTGCGTGGGCGCGGTGTAGTCCTCGGGGATGGCACCGCCCGGCGCGGGATGTTCGGTCACGTCCAGCAGCGGCTCGCCGGTGCGGCGGTCCAGGACATAGATGTCGCCCTGCTTGGTGGCCTGGACCAGCGCCGGCACGGTTTCGCCATCCTGCTGCGTCAGGTCCACCAGCACCGGCTGCGCCGGCACGTCCATGTCCCACAGGTCGTGATGAACCGTCTGGAACACCCATTCGCGCTGCCCCGTCGCCACGTTCAGCGCCACGACCGAGGAGGAATGTTCCTCCACCGCCTCGCTGCGGCCCATGCCCAGCTGGTCGGGGACCTGGTTGCCAAGCGGGATGTAGACCAGTCCCAGTTCCTCATCGACCGAAAAGACCGACCAGCTGTTGGGGGAATTCGCGGTATAGGTCTCTCCTCCCGCGATATCGATCGGCTCGGTCTGTTCCGGGTTGGCGGAATCCCAGTTCCAGACCAGTTCGCCCGTGTCGATGTCAAAGGCGCGGATGACGCCCGATTGCGAATAGATCGAGAAGTTGTCGTTCACCGCCCCGCCGATGATGATCAGGCCGTCCACCGCAACCGGGGGCGAGGTGGAATAGTAATAGCCATCGGGATTGTAGGGCATGCCTGCTTCCAGGTGCAGTTCTCCGTCGTCGGCAAAGAAGGTGCAGCGTTTGCCCGTCTCGGCATCCAGCGCGATCAGCCGGGCGTCGGCGGTCGGCATATAGACGCGGCGGGCGCATAGTGCGGCATCAGCTGTTGTTGCCTCGGGTGTGGCCGGGGCCGGGGTCTCTTCCTGGGGCAGCGGCGTCACCGAGGGGGCGGCCGCGGCAGCAGGCGCCGGCGCCTCCCAGTAGGTCACGCCGCGGCAGGTCTGGTGCTGGCGGTCCGGGTTCAGGCCGGAATTCGCGTCATAGCGCCAGATCTCTTTTCCGGTGCCCGCGTCGATGGCGATGGCAAGATTGTGAGGGGTGCAGACGTAAAGCGTGTCATCCACCTTCAGCGGGGTCACCTGATAGGTCGTCTCGGTCACGTCCTCGGGCAGCTTGACGTCGCCGGTCTGATAGCTCCAGACCAGATCCAGCTCCGAGACATTGGCCGGGGTGATCTGGGCCAGCGGGGAATAGCGCTGGCCATAGTTCGTGCGGCCGTATTGATGCCAATCGCCCTCCTCGAAATCGGCCCCCGTGGCCGGGTCCTGAACCAGCGCCTGTTCCGGCAGCCGTCCCGGCAGGTCATGGGGATCTTGGAACATCGCATAGACGGCCACCGCCACGCAGACTAGGCTGGCCACGGCCACCGGCAGGGCCGGCAACTGCCGCTGGTCCGGGATCGTGGGATCATGCCACGACGGCCTGGCAGGGCGGCGTGCCCCCGGCAACAGCATCCACAGGCCGAGGACGACGATGATCCCGCCGCGCGGTGCAAGCTGCCACCAGTCAAGCCCCACTTCCCACAGGGCCCAGGCCAGCGTGCCCAGCATGATGGCCCCGTAAAGCCAGGTTGCGGCGGGTCGCCGGGCGCGGATCAGCCAGGCATTGACCAGCAGCGCCAACCCCGCGACCAGATAGTACCAGCTGCCGCCCAAGGCGGCCAGCCAGCCGCCTCCGATCGCCAGGGCCAGTCCCAGAAGCGCCAGCAGCCCCCATGTCAGCGTCATCATCATCAGGCGGGTTCCCTCGGTTTGCAGACAGTTCTCTCACCGAACCGTGACCCGCCGTGATTGTTCCAGCCGCAGATCAGTCGCCTGCCAGTTAGGTTCAGGGCCGCTGGAACAAAACATTCCGCTTCCTGTTTGTGGAATGCCGGCCCTGCGGGGCCAGATGACCAGGGCCGCGGCCTTGGACACAGACACAAGAAAGGAACGACAATGGTCACCACCGTCGGAACCGAGAGCGAATTCAACGATCTGGTCACCAACCTGATCCTGCTGGAACATGACGCGATCGCGGCCTATGAATCGACCGCGGAACGCCTGTCCAACAGCGCGCTGAGCAGCCAGATCGAGAATTTCCGCCAGGACCACCTGTCCCATCTGGAAGTGCTGCGCGAGATCGCCCGCGAGACGGGTGCCGAGGCGCCGGTCGAAGGCGACATGAAGCAGATCCTGACCACCGGCAAGATCGCCATGGCCGACCTGTTCGGGGATGCGGCCATCCTCAAGGCCATGCGCACCAACGAGGAGGACACCGTCGCCGCCTATGAGCGCGCCTCGCAGCACCCCGGTGCGATCGACAAGACGCGGATGTTCTTCGAAAAGGCGCTGGCCGATGAGCGGCGCCACCGCGAATGGATGCAGCGGACCGCCGAAACGATCTGAGCCTCGGCAGTCGGCGCGGCTGATGGATCAGCCGCGCCCTGCCACCTCAAGCCCGCGCGTGGCAAAGACCGCGGCCAGCGGCCCCAGCCTCGCGGCATCATCGCCAGCGGCGCTGCCGGCTGCGGCACGGTCCGCGATCCCCACGAAGATCGCCGCAAAGCGGAACAGGGCGAAAGCCTCATGAAACGGTTCCAGCTGTGGCCCCGTCAGTGCATTTCGCTGATATTCCGCGACAAATGCTTCGCGCCCCGGAATTCCCGCCGCAGCCAGATCCAGCCCCCTGATCCCACCGAACTCCTCCGGCTCCGTGCGCCAGGCCATGCAGCAAAAGCCCAGATCCGCCAGCGCCGGCCCCAGCGTCGACAGCTCCCAGTCCAAGATGCCGATCACGTGGGGCGCGTCAGGGGCAAAGATCAGGTTGCCCATCCGGAAATCGCCATGCGTGATCGACGCGCGCTCCTTGGTCCGGGGCAGATGCGCCGTCAGCCATGCCTCCAGCGCCGGCAGCGCCGCGATGGGCCGCTCCGCCATCAGGGGGGACTCGCGCCACTGCCGCCCCCAGCGGGTGATCTGGCGCAGATAATAGCCTTGGGGTCGGCCATAGTCCCCCAAGCCCACGTCTGTCGGATCCAGCGCATGCAGGCGCGCCATGACCCGGGCCATTTCCGCATAGACCGCATTTCGCTCGGCCGGCGCCATACCGGGCAGGGCGGCATCGTGGAACACCCGCCCCTCCAGCCGCTCCATCAGGTAAAAAGGCCGGCCGATGATCGTTTCATCCGCGCAATAGAGGATCGGGCGGGGCACCGGCACATCGGTATCCGTCAGGGCCTGCAGGACGCGGTATTCCCGGTCGATCGCATGGGCGCCCTTGAGGATCGGCCCCAAGGGCTGCGTGCGCAGGACCATCCGCCGCCCCGCCACGTCCAGCATGCAGGTCGGGTTCGACTGCCCCCCCGCGATGGGCTGCAGCGTATGGCGGTCCGTCCCGAACTGTCCGCGCAGCCAGTCCCCCAGGCCGGCAAAGCGGGAATCGCTCATGCCGACACCTGCCAGGACCAGAAGTCCCGCCCCTGCCCGGCCAGGTGCCGCGACAGGACCATCTTGTGCACCTCGTCCGCGCCATCGACCAGCCGGGCCTGACGGGCATAGCGATAGATCCATTCCAGAACCGTGTCGGTGGAATAGCCCCGCGCGCCGTTGATCTGGATGGCCCGGTCGGCCGCGTCATGCAGCAGGTTCGCCACATGGATCTTGGCCATCGAGATCTGCGGCCCCGCGCGGCTGCCGCGATCCAGCTCCCACGCGGCCTTGATGACCAGAAGCCGGCCCATCTCGATCCGCATGGCCAGGTCGCCCAGCATCATCTGCACGCTTTCCCGGTCGGCCAGCCGGATGCCGAACCCTTCGCGCGATTGCGCGTAATCCTGCGCGATCTCCATGCAGCGGCGGGCCAGCCCCAGCCAGCGCATGCAATGGGTCAGCCGCGCGGGCGCAAGCCGGGTCTGGGTGACGCGCATACCCTTGCCCTCGGCCAGCAGGACATTCTCGGCCGGGATCTCCAGCCCGTCGAATTCCAGTTCGCAATGGCCGCCATGTTCCTCGGGGCCCATGATGCCGATGCGCCGCAGGATGCGCCAGCCGGGCTGGTCCGCGTCGAACAGCAGCGCGGTCAGCGTGTCGGACGGCCCCTCGGACGTGCGCGCCAGCAGGATGAAATGCTGCGCCCCTTCGGCCCCGGTGATGAACCACTTGCGCCCGGTCACGACATAGCGGTCGCCCTGCCGGCGCGCCCAGGTGCGGATCATCGAGGGGTCCGATCCGCCGCCCGGCGCCGGTTCGGTCATCGCGAATGCCGAACGCACCCGGCCCTCCGCGATCGGCTGCAGCCAGCGCGCCTTCTGGTCCGACGTGGCCAGCCGCGACAGGACCATCATGTTGCCATCGTCCGGCGCCGCCGCGTTGAAGACCACCGGGCCAAAGATCGAGCGGTTCATCTCTTCGTAGCAGACCGCCATTCCCTGCAGCCCAACACCCAAGCCCCCATCCTCGGGGGGCAGCTGCAGGCACCACAGCCCCGCCGCCCGCGCCTCGGATCGCAGCCGGGACAGCAGCGCCGGGTCGATATTGCCATGCCCGTCAAAGGAGGCCCTGTCCTGCTCCAGCGGCAGGACGCGCTCGGCCACGAAACCGGCGATCCGGGCGCGCAGGTCCTCCAGCGCGGGGGAAATGGTAAAGTCCATGCTGCTCTCCTTCTCGGGCCGCAGGCAGAGGCTAGCGTGGCCCGGGGGCGGGAACAATGCACCCCGGCGACAGCGCCTTGACACCGGCCGCGACTGGCCCGATGCTACCCGGACGTCAGGGGAGTCCCGCCACGGGGACTGAGAGGCTGACAGGGGGAAACCCCGGTGAAGCGACCCTTTGAACCTGACCCAGTTGAGACTGGCGTAGGAAGACCGAAGGTTGGCTTTCCCCAATGCAGATCGCGGGGTGGTCCTTTCGGGCCATCTTGGCCCATGCCGCGTCGCGGTGGGCCCTGGCGGCCTTTCTGCCCGTTCTTGCCTCGGGTCTTTTCGAAAGAGGAGACCACATGAACACGCCCATCGCCCGCATCACCACCGATCCGCTGGCCGCATCACGCAAGATCCACCTGCCCGGCCAGATCCATGACATCCGCGTCCCCCTGCGCCAGATCGCCCTGTCGAACGAGGCGCCGCTGACCCTCTATGACAGCTCGGGGCCCTATACCGATTGCGCCGCCCGGACCGACATCGCCCGCGGGTTGGAGGCAGTGCGCGGCCAGTGGCAGACCGGGCGCGGCGATGTCGAACCCTATCCGGGCCGCGCCATCACGCCCGCCGACAACGGCTTTGCCCAAGGCGCGCGGCTGACCCCGCCCTTTCCGGTCGCGCAGACGCCCCTGCGCGCCGCGGAAGGCCGCGCCATCACCCAGCTGGCCTATGCCCGCGCCGGCATCATCACCCCCGAGATGGAATTAGTGGCCATCCGCGAAAACGAGGGCCGCACCGCCGCCGGCCTTCGCGACGGAGAGCCTTTCGGCGCCGACCTGCCCGACCTGGTCACGCCGGAATTCGTGCGCCGCGAGATCGCCGAAGGCCGCGCCATCATCCCCGCCAACATCAACCACCGCGAACTGGAGCCGATGATCATCGGCCGCAACTTCCTGGTCAAGATCAACGCCAATATCGGCAATTCGGCCGTCACCTCCTCGATGGAGGAGGAGGTCGAGAAGATGGTCTGGGCCATCCGGTGGGGCGCGGACACGGTCATGGACCTCTCGACCGGGCGCAACATCCACAACATCCGCGACTGGATCATCCGCAATTCGCCGGTCCCGATCGGCACGGTGCCGCTGTACCAGGCGCTGGAAAAGGTGGGCGGCGTGGCCGAGGACCTGTCATGGGAGGTCTATCGCGACACGCTGATCGAACAGGCCGAACAGGGGGTCGACTATTTCACCATCCATGCCGGCGTGCGGCGCCACATGATCCCGATGACGGCGCGGCGCGTGACGGGGATCGTGTCGCGCGGCGGTTCGATCATGGCGAAATGGTGCCTGCATCATGGCCGCGAGAGCTTTCTCTATGAACGCTTCGACGAGATCTGCCAGATCATGCGCGCCTATGACGTGTCCTTCAGCCTGGGCGACGGGCTGCGTCCCGGCTCCATCGCCGATGCCAATGACGAGGCGCAGTTCGCCGAGCTGCGCACATTGGGAGAGCTGACGCAGCTGGCCTGGGCGCAGGACTGCCAGGTGATGATCGAAGGGCCGGGCCATGTGCCCATGCACAAGATCAAGGCCAACATGGACGAGCAGCTGAAGCATTGCCACGAGGCGCCCTTTTACACCCTCGGGCCGCTGACGACCGACATCGCGCCGGGCTATGACCACATCACCTCGGCCATCGGGGCGGCGATGATCGGGTGGTTCGGCACGGCGATGCTGTGCTATGTCACCCCCAAGGAACATCTGGGCCTGCCGGACCGCGACGACGTCAAGACCGGGGTCATCACCTACAAGCTGGCCGCCCATGCCGCCGACCTGGCCAAGGGCCATCCCGGCGCCCGGCTGCGCGACGACGCCCTGTCCCGCGCGCGTTTCGAGTTCCGGTGGGAGGACCAGTTCAACCTGGGCCTGGATCCCGACACGGCCCGCGCCATGCATGACGAGACGATGCCTGCGGCGGCGCACAAGGAGGCGCAGTTCTGTTCGATGTGCGGCCCCAAGTTCTGCTCGATGCGGATCTCGCACGACATCCGCGCCGAGGCCGAGGCCCAGGAGTCCGCTGGCGCCTGAGACCCCGCGGCCGCCCCTGCCAGGGGGCGGCCGCCGCCAGACTTTGGTGGCAGAAGGCCACGAGGCTCTGGAAATGGCGGGCCGGCTGGCTGCACGATGCGCAGGCAAAAGGGAGACGCCCATGGGTCACGAACCTGCGCAGGCCTTTGCCGCGCGCGACAGCGTCAGGGCGCTGGCGGACGAGGTTTCCGCCACGCTTATCGGGCATGACTGGCTGGTCGAGCGGCTGCTGATCGCCTTTCTGGTCGGCGGCCATGTGCTGCTGGAAGGCCCGCCCGGCATCGCCAAGACCCGCGCCGTCAAGCAGCTGGCCGCGCGCCTGCCCGGGGAACATGCCCGCATCCAGTGCACGCCCGACCTGCTGCCCTCGGACCTGACCGGCAGCCAGATCTATCGCCCGGAAACGGGGCGGTTCGACTTTCTGCCCGGCCCGATCTTTCACAACCTGGTGCTGGTGGACGAGATCAACCGCGCCCCGCCCAAGGTCCAGTCGGCCCTGCTGGAGGCCATGGCCGAGGGGCAGGTGACGACCGCCGGCATCACCCGCCCCCTGGCCCAGCCCTTCATGGTCGTCGCGACCCAGAACCCGATCGAGCACGAGGGCACCTTTCCCCTGCCCGAGGCGCAGCTGGACCGTTTCCTGCTGCACCTGCGGCTGGACCTGCCCGACGCCGAGGCCGAGCTGGCGATCCTGGACCTGGTTGAGGCCGAGGGGCGTGCGGCCCCGCCCCCTGCCACGGATCGCCTGTCGCCCGAGGCGCTGGCCGGCGCCCGGGCCGAGGTTGCAGGCATCCACCTGGCGCCGGTGCTCAAGGATTTCATCATCCGCCTGGTGGTGGCCACGCGGCGCGGCGGGCTGCTGGCAGACGCAGTCGAACATCCCGTCTCGCCGCGCGGTACGCTGGCCCTGGCGGCGGCGGTCCGGGCGCGGGCTTGGCTGCACAACCGCGATCATGGTCTGCCCGAGGATGCCGAGGCGCTGGCCGCCGACGCGCTGGCCCACCGCCTGGTCCCGACTTGGAAAACCGCCAGCGAGGGCCGCGATGGCCGGTCGCTGATCGCCGAGGCGCTGCAGGCGATCCGGCCGTGGTAGGGGCGCCGCGCTGGCGCCAGGCCCCGGGCATCCGGCTGGATGCACAGGACCTGCTGGCGCTGCGCGACGAGGCTTACGGCGCGGCGCGGCATCGCCCGGCCACCCGCAGGGCCGGCGTCGCGCCGTCGCGCCTGCCCGGCAGCGGCATGGACCTGCGCGAGATCCGCGCCTATGTCCCCGGCGACGACCCCCGCCGGATGGACCCTTCGGCCACCGCGCGCACCGGCCGCCCGCATGTCCGCGCGCTGCACGAGGATCGCGATGACATCACCCTGCTGATCGCCGACTTCCGTCCCGCGATGCTGTGGGGGACGGGGCCGCAGCTGCGCTCGGTCGCGGCGGCGCGGCACCTGGCGCATGCGGGCTGGCAGGCCGTGGCGCGTCAGGGCGCAGTCGGTCTGGTCGCGATGGGCGCAGGGCAGGTCCTGTCGATCCCGCCCGGTGCCGGGGATGCGCAGATGGCCGCGATCTGCACGATGATGGCCGACCGCCACCGGGCGGCGCTGGACGACCCCGGTCCCGACCTGCCGCTGACCGAGGCGCTGGCCCTGGCCGCCCGCCTGGCGCCGCCGGGCGCGCGCATCCTGCTGGCCACCGTGCCGGACGGCTGCGCGGGCGCCGATGCCCTGCTGACCCGCCTGGCGCGCGGCCGCAGGCTGGAGATCGCGCTGATGCTGGACCCGCTGGACGTGTCGCCCCCTGCCCGCGCGATGCCGGTGGCGCTGGAGGGGCGGCCGCTGGTCGCGCGGCTGGCGCCCGTCGATCTGGGCGACCACATCACGCGGCTTGCCGCCATGGGCGCGACGGCCCTGAAGGTTGCGCCATGACCCATGAGGAGATGCTGCAGCAGCTGGCCCCTGCCCGCCTGCCCACCGGCATGGCCTGGCTGTCCCTGCCCGAGCTGCTGGCCCTGCTGGGCCTGGGGCTGGCGGCGGGCGTGCTGGCCGCCGCGCTGATCCTGCCCTTCACCCGCAGCCGCGCGCCGCGCCACCGCCTGCGCCTGTCGCAGCTGCGCGCCCTGCCGGTGCCGCAGCGGATGCTGGCCCTGGCGCGGCACCTGGGCCACCTGCCCCCGCCCCTGCACGACGCGGCTTACGGCGCCGCCACGCCGCCATCGGATGAGCGTATCGAGCGCATCGCCCGGCGCGCCCGGCTGACGCGACTGGTCCGGGGCCTGCGCCGATGAGCCTGGCGCTGCCCCTTCTGCTGCTGCTGGTCCCCCTGCCCCTGCTGCTGCGCTGGTGGGCCCCGCCCGTCACGCGTCCGCAACCGGCCCTGCGCCTGCCCGCCTATCTGGTGCCGGCGCTGCGGCCCGGACAGCGGGCGGACCGCCCGCCCCGGCCTTGGCTGGCCGCGGCGGCCTGGGTGCTGCTGGTGGTGGCGCTGGCCGGCCCGCGGGTCGAGCGGGTGGCCGATGTCACCCCCGCCAGCGGCCGCGACATCATGCTGGCGCTGGACCTGTCGGGCAGCATGGAGCAGCAGGATTTCCAGCTGGACGGTCAGGCGGTCAGTCGGCTGGAGGCGGTCAAGCGCACCGCCGTGCGCTTTGTCACGTCGCGGCGGGGGGACCGGATCGGGCTGGTGATCTTTGGCGGGCGCGCCTATGTGGCGGCGCCGCTGACCTTTGACCTGGGCGCGGTCGCGCAGGCCATCGACGAGGCGCAGATCGGCATTTCGGGGCGCGGCACGGCGATCGCGGACGGCCTGGGCCTGGCGATCCGGCGGCTGGACGCCAGCGACGCGCCGGGCCGCGTGGCCATCCTGCTGTCGGACGGCGTCGACACCTCGGGCAGCGTGCAGGCGACCGAGGTGGCGCGGCTGGCGGCCGACCACGGCATCCGCATCCACACCATCGCCCTGGGCCCCGAGGATCTGGAGAACATGCCCACTGCCCGCGACGCGGTCGATGTCGCGACGCTGCGCAGCATCGCCGAACTGGCTCAAGGGCAGATGTTCCGCGTCCGGCAGGCCCAAGACCTTGAGGCGATGACCGAGGCCCTGGACCGGCTGGAGCCGAACCCCGGCGAGCGCCCGCCGCTGCGCTATTGGCAGCAACTCTGGATCTGGCCCGCGGCGGCGGCGGCGGCGCTGCTGGTGCTGGCGGGCTGGGGGCAGCGCCGATGGGCAGCCTGATCCTGCTGCGCCCCTGGTGGCTTGCGGCCCTGCTGCCTTGGGCGGCGCTGGCGCTGTGGCGGGCTCTGCGCGCGCCGTCGGCCGGGGGCTGGGAGGGCGTGATGCCCCCGCAGATGCTGGCCGCGATGCAGGCGATGGGGGCGATCACCGGAACCGAACGGGGCTGGGTCCAGATGCTGCCCCTTGCGGCACTGCTGGCGCTGATCCTGGGGCTGGCGGGTCCGGGGATGCGCCGGGTCGACATGCCGGTGCTGGCGCGCACCGACACGGTGCTGGTCGCGGTGGACCTGTCGCCCTCGATCACCGGGGGCGCGGCGCTGTCGGCGGCGCAGCAGGCCAGCGCGGCGCTGCTGCAGGGGCTGGCTGGGCGGCCGGTGGGCCTGATCCTTTATGGGGGCGAGGCTTACAATGCCTCGGCCCCGACCACCGATCCGCGCGCGCTGGAAACACTGGTGGGGGTCCTGGACGCCGAGACGGTGCCCGGCAAGGGCAGCCGCCCGGCCGCAGCCATCGGCATGGCCGCCCAGATGCTGTCCGATCCACGGCGTGCGGATCTGGTCCTGATCTCGGACGGCGGCGGCGTGGACCGCCAGGCCCTGGCCGAGGCCGACCGGCTGGCGGCGCTTGGCGTGCGGATCTGGGGCCTGCGGCTTGACGCGCTGGCCGAGGGTGCGCCCCTGCCCCCGCCTGATGCGCTGTTCCGGCTGGCGCGCGGCGGCGGCCGGGTCATGGAGGCGGACGAGGCCGACCGCCTGGCCACACGCCTGCGCGAGGGCGGCGACCAGCTGCGCGATCCGGCGCTGAAGGCGCTTGGCTATCGCGACCTGGGGCCGTTCCTGGCCGCCTTGGCGGTGCTTCCCCTGCTGATGATGCTGCGGAGGCAGCGGTGAGGGTGGGGGCCGCGCTGCTGGCGCTGGCGGCGCTGCTGCTGGGGCTGGCGGGACCGGCGGGGATCGGCGCGCTGGCCCTGCGGCTTGGCTGGGACCCGGTCGTGCTGATGGCGCTGGACGACCCTGCGGCGCGGGGGATCGCGCTGTACCGTCAGGGCCTTCATGCCCAGGCCGACGCGGCCTTTGCCGAGGCCGGTCGGTCGCAGACCTACAACCGCGGGCTCAGCCTGGCGGCGACGGGCGACTACCCGCTGTCGGTGGCCTATTTCGACGCGGTCCTGTTCGCCAATCCGGCCGACGAACAGGCCCGCGCCAACCGCGACCTGGTTGCGACGATGTACCCCCCGCATCGCGGCGACAGCACCGTTCCCGGCCGCATCATCGGTCGCGGAGGTCGCCCCGCCCCCGCCGACGAGATCCGCAACGCGCTGACCAATGCCGCCGCCGAAAGCTGGCGCCGCCCCCTGGGCGCGCGCGGCCTGGCCGCCAGTGACGAGTGGCTGGAGACCATCGTCGACGATCCGGGCGAGTTCCTGCGCCTTCGCATCCGCGCCGAATACGAGCGCCGGGCCCAGATGGGCCTGATCCGACCCGAGGAGGGCGACCCGTGGTGATCCGCCTGGCCCTTTTGCTGCTGGTGCTGCTGGCGGGCCCGCTGCGGGCCGAACCGTCCCGCCCCTTGGCCCCCGGAGAGGCGCGGCTGCTGATCCTGCACGATCACGGCAACCCCGTCGTGGCCGAAATGGTGCGCCTGACCCTGCGCGGCGAATACGACCTGACCGTATCGCTGGAACAGCTGCGCTTTCCCGATTCCGACGCCTATGACTGGATGCAGATCGACCGCGACCGGTGGTTCAAGGAACGCATCGGCGGCCGGATGATCCAGGTCTTTGAGCGCGACATCGCGTTGTTCCCGCGCCGGGCGGGGATGCTGACGGTGCCGGCGATCACCCATAACCTGACGCATGTGCTGGACAAGGGGGTCCGGGAAAAGCGCAGCGTCACCTCGGCCCCGGCGCAGATCACCGTCCGGCCCTTTCCGGGCGACCGCCGGCCGCTGGCCGCGCATGCGCTGGTGCTGACGGACGAGCTGTCGGCCCAGTCCGGCAAGCTGCAGCAGGACGAGGTCCTGACCCGCCGCGTCACCATCGAGGCGCTTGGCGCCCTGGCCCATCACCTGCCGCCGCGCCCCGACCTGCAGCAGCCCTGGCTGATCAGCTTTACCCAGCCCGAACTGCGCGAGACGATCCCCACGCCGCAGGGGCCGGTGTCGCGGGTGGTCTGGGAATGGCAGCTGCGTCCCCGCACCGGAGAACCGGGGGTCCTGCCCGCCGTGGCCTTTCCCTGGTTCGACACCGACAGCCGCCAGATGGAGGTGGCGCCGATGAAGCCGATCCCCTTCGGCTTTGCGGGGTTCGGCGCCAATTTCGGCGCGCGCGAGGCCGATGGCGTCAGGTTCAGGCTGATCCTGACCGGCCTTGTGGCGCTGGCCTTCGGGGCGGCGCTGACGGCCTGCCTGTGGGACCGCATCCCCAGCCTTGCCCCCCTGCCGCGCGCCCTCCGTCGCAGCCCCCATCTGGCGGAAATGGAGCAGGCCGTCCGCGCGGGCGATCTGCGCGCCCTGCGCGCCGCCGCCGCCCGGCATGTCGCCTGGCGTGGCGCGGCCAGCCCGCGGCAGGGGCGCCTGCTGGGCCAGCTGGACCAGGGCATCTTTGGCGCCGGACCTTCGGCCGATCTGGACCTGCGGCGCTGGCTGGCGGAGTTCCGGCGGTGAGGGCAGTCCAGTGGCCGCGGCCCAATGGTAAAAGGTGCGCCCGTCCTGCCGGACGGGCGCACCGAAGCCACATGTCATTCGCCTGTGGTTCTGACGGCCAGGCCATGCGGAGCAAGCCGCCAATCCCGCCGTCGACCGGGCCTCTGCGGACCCTTGTCGAAATCAGGACGCGTCGCGAAGGGGGGTCCGGACGCGCCCTGAACCTGGTGCTTCAGCAGCCGACCGGCTTGCCCTGGTAGACGCGGCTGCCCACGCGGACCATGATGTCTCCGTCCAGCGCGGCGCCTTCGAAGATGCCTTGGACGAAGATGTAGTTTCCGATCGAGATGGTGCGAAGCATGTCACGTTTCCTTTCGTCTTGTCCTCAATCTAGCCGCTGCCCGCGGGAAATGGAGTGCGCAAAAGGATAGGGCGTGAGTCCAAAAGCAGGGTGCGGTGGCGCCCTCTTGGAGCGGGTCCGAGGCAGCCGAAAATCCCAAGAAGCCCCCGTTCGGCGCCCTCCGGAAGCCGGATCCCCGCTGCCGTGCCCGACGGCTGCACGCTTCGGAGGGGCGGCTATACCTTTGGAACCGCAGTTTAGCCTTATTCTATCGCGCGCCATCAATCCGGCTGTGGGAAAATGAGGCCGATCGGGACGCAAGGAGAACCTGCGGATGAACATGGGAAAATCCCTTGCCGGCTGCTCCCGGGGGAAGGGCGGCTGCCGGCGCTGACTGGCCGATCCTGCCCCTTGTCCGGCCTGCGTCCGCGCCGGTCCGGCCGAGCGGCACCAGCAACCGGCGCGGCCTGGCCGCGTTGCACGTCCCGCAGAGCCCGCGACCCGTTGCGGCCCTGCCCCACATTTTGGTTCGGTACGCACGCATGCGCTGCAGATTTTACATTGTCCTGGGCGGTTTTTTCCTGTCCGTCAGCATCCTGGCCCTGACCATCTGGCTGATCAGCGCCGACGCCCGCACCAAGATCGACGAACTGGCCACCGCCAACACCGACAGCGCCCGCTGGTCGCTGGCCCAGGGCGAGGTCGAGACCATGGCGATGATGTCCTTCATCTACCGCGCCAGCCTGGCCACGCCCGAGGATCGGCCCGCCGAACTGGTCAAGCTGCGGCAGCGCTTTGATGTCCTTTTTGCGCGGCTGACCATGATGAGGACTTCGGAAGTGTTCGAGCGCGTGCGTGCCGACCCCGAGGCCGCCGCGTCGCTGGCCAAGGCCTATGACTTTCTCGACCGCGCGATGGTCTGGATCGACGGGCCGGACGACCGGCTGGTCGCGGCCCTGCCCCGGTTCCTGGCCGCGGCCGAGGAGATGCGCGCGATCATGCGCACGGTGTCGCTCAGCGGGGTGCGCGTCTTTGCCGGCAAGCTGGATCGCCAGCGGGTCGAGCTGGCGGATGCGCTGTCGGACCTGGCGCTGATCGTGCTGATCCTGTTCGCGGCGCTTTTGGCGGTGGTGATGGCGCTGGCCATCTTGTTCAGGAATTCCAGCCGCCAGGCCGCCAGCACCGAGGCCACCCGCAACCGGCTTCAGGCGGTGATCGGCACCTCGATCGACGCGATCCTAGTGGCGGGGGCGAACGGCCGCATCCTGGATTTCAACGAGGCCGCCTGCCGGATGTACGGCTATTCCGCGGACGAGGCGATCGGCGCCAAGCTGACCGACCTGGTCGTGCCCGAGGGCCATCGCCGCAAGGTCCAGGCACTGTTGCACCGGATGCGCCGCAACCCCCGCACCCGCGTCCGCATCGACCCGCTGGAGGCGACGGCGCGGCGCCGGTCGGGCGAGGTCTTTCCGGTGGAGGTGGCGATCTCCAGCGCCGCCAGCCATTACGGTCCGGTACTGGTGGCCTTCGTGCGCGACATCTCGCGCCGGGCGGGCGAGCAGGCGGAGCTGATCCGCGCCCGCGACCACGCCGTCGCCGGAGAGCGCACCAAGGCCAAGATGCTGGCCGTGATGAGCCACGAGATGCGCACGCCGCTGAACGGCGTCCTGGGCACCATGGACCTGCTGAAGACCACCCGCCTCGATGCCAGGCAGCGCCATTATCTGGAGGTGATGGAGCGGTCCGGGCGGATGCTGCTGTCGCATGTGAACGACGTCCTGGACATCTCGCGCGTGGACAGCGGCAACCTGCAACTGGCCAACCAGCCCTTCTGCCCCAGCCAGGTGGTGTCCGACGTGCTGGACGGGCTGCAGGCGCAGGCCGAACAGCGCGGCAACCTTCTGTCGCTCAGCATGATCGGCACACATCAGACGATGCTGCTGGGCGATCCGGGCCGCCTGTCGCAGATCCTGGTGAACCTGGTCGGCAATGCGATCAAGTTCACCGAGAACGGCCGCATCACCGTCCAGGTGGACCGCAGCGGCGCCAGCGGAGAGGTCGAGTTCCGGGTGATGGACACCGGCATCGGCATCGCCGCGGCGGATCTGGAAAAGATCTTCGACGAATTCGTGACGCTGGATTCCTCCTACAACCGCGTGGTCGAGGGCACCGGCCTGGGCCTGGGCATCGTGCGCCGCCTGGTGTCGCTGATGGGCGGAGAGCTGAGGGTGGAAAGCCAGCCGGGCCTGGGATCGACCTTTCGCATGCGCCTGACCTTGCCCGAACAGGCGCCCGCCCTGCCCGCGGATGGTGCGCCTGACGGGCCCGGCCAGCCCGGCGCGGCCATGCTGTCGCAGCTGGACGTTCTTGTGGTCGAGGACAATGCCACCAACCGCCTGATCGTGCGCGAGATGCTGAAGCAGCGCCACTGCCGCGTCGCCGAGGCCTGTGACGGACAGGAAGGCGTTCAGATGGCGCAGACCCGGCCCTTCGACCTGATCCTGATGGATATCAGCATGCCGCGCATGGACGGGGTCAGCGCTACCCGCCAGATCCGCCAGGGCGGGCCGAATGCGGCCACCCCGATCATCGCGCTGACCGCCCATGCGCTGCCCGAGGATCTGCGGCATTTCGAGGAATCGGGCATGACCGGCGTCCTGACCAAGCCCCTGTCGCTGGAAAGGCTGGAGGCCGCCATCGCGGGCATCCCCGGCCTTCGCAGGGCCGGGCCGGACGCGGCAGAGCCGGTGGCCGAGACCCCGCACGACCACCGGGCCGAAGACCCGCAGCTGTCGCAGGCGCGGGCGATGCTGGCCGACACGCTCGGCCCCGATCGGGCCGAGGTCATCCTGCACCGCATCCTGGCCGAACTGCATGATGGGCTGGTGCGCCTGTCGGAAATGGCGCATCAGCCGTCCAGCTTCGAGGACCTGTGGCGCCTGTCGCACCAGCTGGCCGGGTCCGCGGCGCTGGTCGGCTTCAGCCACATGCACAAGGGCTTCGCCCAGCTGGAAACCGATGCCCGCGCCCAGGCCGAGGGTTCCGACGCGGAGGACCTGCAGCGCCAGGTCGCGGCGCTGCGGGCGATGCTTCCCACCATGGCGACCCGCGCCCCGGCCGCGGCGCGCTAGGGCCGGAACTGGCCCTCAGCTGTCGCGGGCGATGATCTCTTCGACCTCGGGCGCGGGGACGAAACGCCAGTTGCGGCGGGGCCCGGCCATGACGTTCAGGTAATAGAGCTCGAACCCATGGGGGGCACCGCAGGGATGATGCCCGCGCGGCACCAGCACCACATCATGATCGCGCACGGCCATCGCCTCGTCCAGCGACCCGTCGTCGGTATAGACGCGCTGCACCGCCCAGCCTTTGGCCGGGTTCAGGCGGTGATAGTAGGTCTCTTCCAGATAGGTGATGCGCGGAAAGTCGTCCTCGTCATGTCGGTGGCTGGGATAGGACGACCAGTGGCCGGCCGGGGTGAAGACCTCGGTCACCAGCAGGCTGTCGCACCAGTCCTCGGCCTCCATGGCGATGTTGTTGATGTGGCGGGTGTTGGTGCCCTTGCCGCGCGCGGTCAGGGTGATGCCGTCAGGGCCGATCCGCCGCGCCGGATGGCCGCCCCGCCCCGGCGCCGAACAGACCGCGATTACGCAGTCGGTGACGGCTTCCGCCGCCCAATCCTGCCCGTTCGGCACATAGAGGCAATGCGGCGGCGTCTTGTCGAAGACATTCATCCGCTCGCCCAGCACGCCCCAGTCCTGCCCGGCTGCGCGGATGCCCGCCTTGCCCTCGACCATCACCAGGATCACCTCGCGGTCGCCGGTCGCCTCGGCGGCATGTTCCCCCGGACGCAGCCGGTACAGGGAAAAGCCGACATATCGCCAGCCCGCATCCGCCGGGGTGATGCGATGCACTTCGCCATGGGTCCCAAAGGGTTTGCGCAAAAGATCGGCCATGTCCGGCCCTTTCCTTGTCCGATTGCCAACGGGCCGCGCCCGGAATGGAAGAGGGGGACAATGGCCCCCTCCCCTGCCTCAGGCCGCGACGCTCTGGTCCAGGCCCGCCTCGGCCGCGGCTGCCTTCAGCGCCTTCAGCCCCATCGACTGGTAATGCAACGGGTTGCGCAGTTCGGGGTCCTGCTCGGCCTCAATGACCAGCCAGCCGTCATAGCCCGCATCGGCCAGGATCCGCAGCAGCGGCAGGAAGTCGATCGCGCCCTCGGGATCGCCCGGCACGGTGAAGGCGCCGGCCAGGACGCCCTGCAGGAACGACAGGTTCTCGGCCCGCACCCGCTCGGTCACCGGGCGGCGGATGTTCTTGGCGTGGAAATGTGCGACACGGGCTGCGTGCCGGCGCAGGACCTCCTCGGGGTTGCCGCCGCCAAAGGTGCAATGCCCGGCATCGAACAGCAGATGCGTCGCTGGACCGGTCGCGGCCATGAAGGTGTCGATCTCGGCCGGGCTCTCGACCACGGTGCCCATGTGGTGGTGATAGGCCAGCGTGATACCCTGCCCCGCCAGGTAGGCGGCGAATTCCTCCATCTTCGCGCCAAAGCCGGACATCTGCGCGTCGGTCAGGCGCGGCCGGTCGTTGACCGCCTTTGCCGGATCGCCATGCACCGTGTTCGAGCATTCGCAGACGATGCAGACCTTGCACCCGTTCGCCTTCAGCTTGGCCAGGTGCGGCTGGACCGCCGCGATCTCGTCCTGGACCGAACGGGTCAGCAATTCGGTGGAATACCAGCCCGAGATGAAGCGCAGCCCGTATCCGCCCAGCAGCGCCCTCAGCGCCTGCGGATCGTCGGGCCAGCGGTGGCCGTTCTCGATGCCGTCAAAGCCGATCTCCTGCCCGGCCTCGCGCAGGATCTGTTCGGTCGGGATATGCGCGCCGATGCTCTGGTCGTCGTCATTGGCCCAGGCGATGGGATTGGTGCCGTAAAGGATCATGTCATGCCTCAGTTCGTCAGGGCCTGCCGGGCGGCGTGTTCAAGATACCGGGCATAGGCGTGTTTTAGGTTGTCGGTGTCGCCCACGGCGGGCACGGCGACGTCCCACCAGTGACCGGCGGCCTCCAGCCCGTCGCCCGGACCCGGGCGCGCGGTCGTGTCGATGACGATCACGGTCGGGATGTCGCGGCTGCGGGCGTCGCGGATCTGCGCCTGCAGATCCTCCAGGTCGCGCGCCTTGACCGCATGCGCCCCCATGCTGCCGGCATGGGCCACGAAGTCGATCTGCGGCTGCGCCGTGACGTTGCAATCGACATACATGTTGTTGAACTCGGCCCCGCCGCAGTTGATCTGCAGGCGGTTGATGCAGCCGTAACCGCGGTTGTCGGTCAGGATCACGGTAAAGGGGATGCGCCGCATCACCGCTGTGGCCAGTTCGCTGTTGGCCATCATGTAGCTGCCGTCGCCCACGAAACACAGCACCTCGCGGTCGGGGCGCGCCAGCTTCAGCCCCATTGCGCCTGCCACCTCGTAGCCCATGCAGGAATAGCCGTATTCCATGTGATAGCCGTGCTGGCTGGGCTGCCACAGCAGCTTCAGCGCGCCGGGCATCGTGCCGGCCGCGCAGATGGCGATGCCGTCTGGCGCGGCCTTCTGCACCGCCCCGATCACCTGCGCATCGGTGGGCAGGCCATCAGCGACGGGTGCGCCGCAATGGGTGTCCACCGCGGCCAGCCAGGCGGCCCGCGCCCCCGCATCGGCGGCCGCGAAACGGTGGTCGCCCAGGGCGCGGGTCAGCCTCTCCAGCGCGACCTTCGCATCGGAGACCAGGGCAATCGCGCCGTGCTTGGCCGCGTCGCAGGGCTGGACATTGATGCTGACCAGCCGCGCCTGCGGATACAGCGTACGAGAGCCGGTGGTAAAGTCCTGCAGCCGCGTGCCGATGCCGATGACCAGGTCCGCCGCCGCCGCCGCGGCATTGGCCGCCGCCGAACCATCGACCCCCGCCGCGCCAAAGTTCATCGGATGCCCCTGCGCCAGCGCCGATTTGCCGGCCTGGGTCTCGATGACGGGGATGTTGTGGCGGGCGGCAAATTCGGCCAGCGCCGCTTCGGCACCCGAATAGATGACGCCGCCGCCGCAGACGATGACCGGCGCCGTGGCGCCCCGGATCAGCGCCGTGACCTCGGCCAGTTCGGTCGCGTCAGGCTCGGGTCGGCGGATGCGCCAGGTGCGGGGTTCGAAGAACGCTTCGGGCCAGTCATGGGCCTCGGCCTGCACGTCCTGGCAGAAGGCCAGGCAGACCGGCCCGCATTCGGCCGGATCGGTCATCACCCGCAGCGCGCGGGGCAGCGCGGTCAGCAGATGCTCGGGCCGGGTGATGCGGTCAAAATAGCGCACCACCGGGCGGAAACAGTCGTTGGCGCTGATGGTGCCATCGCCAAAGCTTTCCACCTGCTGCAGCACCGGGTCCGGCCGCCGCGTCGCAAAGACATCGCCCGCGATGAACAGCACCGGCAGGCGGTTCACATGCGCCAACGCCGCGGCCGTCACCATGTTGGTCGATCCCGGCCCGATCGAGGCCGTCACCGCATGGGCCCGCCGCCGGGCACGTCCCTTGGCATAGGCAATGGCCGCATGCGCCATGGTCTGCTCGTTCTGCCCGCGCCAGGTCGGCAGGGCGTCCCCGATCCCGTGCAGCGCCTGGCCAAGGCCCGCCACATTGCCATGGCCGAAAATCGCCCAGACCCCTTCGATGAAGCGCTCGCCCTCCTCGGTCATCTGCACCGAAAGCCAGCGCACCATCGCCTGCGCCGCCGTCAGCCTGATCGTGCCATTCATCCTTGCACCTTTCACGTGATCCGTCGGGACGGGTTGCGCGTCGCCTGTGACAATGGGCTGGTTCATGCCGCGACCCTTGCGGCGGCGCGGGCCCTGTCCCAGAGGCCGCAGAGGCGGCGATAGCGGTCGGCCATCTGCGTCACGGCCGTTGCGTCGTCGATGCCCCCCGCCAGCCAGTCGCGGGCAGTCTGGCCAAAGATCGTGCGACCGACGGCAAAGCCGCGGACCAGGTCAAAGCCTGCGGCGACCTCGAAACTGGCGGCCAGCTCGGCCTCGGGCGCATCGAGGCCCAAGGCCACGATGCCGCGGGTGTGGCGGTCATGCGCCTCGATGGCGGCAATGGCCTTGGCCCAGGCGGTTCGGCTGGTCAGCGGCTCCAGCTTCCACCAGTCGGGATGGATGCCCGCGGCATAGAACTGGCGGATCAGGGTCGCGGTCGTGTCGTCATCCACGGGTCCCACCTTGGACGGGATGACCTCCAGCAGGAACTCCAGCCCGTTGCGGCGTGCGGCAGCATAAAGGCGTTCGACGGTCGCCTCCTGCTCGGCGCGCAGGGCCGCGTCATCGTCCGGATGGCAGAAGCAGAGCACCTTGACCACGTTCTCGCGCGCCCATTCGCCCAGCCCGCCGCAATCGGGGCCCAGTTCGGGCTCCAGCGCCAGGGGACGCGAGCCCGGCCATTCGCAGGGCCGCCCGATCCAGAGGCCGGTGCCTGAGGCCGCATGCAGCGCCTCGCGCCCGATGCGGTTGTCACAGAGGATGCCATAGCCGCCCTGCCCATCCTGAACCGTCAGCGCCGCCTCCAGGCAGAGCCGCTTGAACGTGCCGCCCTTCGCGGCCGTGTAGCCCTCCATCGCCTCCAGCTGCATCCGGTGGTCGAAGGCAAAGACGCGCATCGTGGACCAGTCGCCGCCCATCCGGCCCTGGCGGTTGGTGGCCCAGTGGATCTGCTCCAGCGCGGCATCGTTCCTGAGGTCGGGGCGGACCACGCCGCGCGACAGGAAGAAGCGCAGCTCGTCCAGGCTGGGATAGGCGGGGGTGCAGCCGTGGCGGCTGACGGCAAAGGCGCCGCAGGCATTGGCGTATTCCAGCGCCTTCGGCCAAGGCTCGCCGTCCAGCCAGCCCTTCAGCAGGCCCGAAAAGAAGCCGTCGCCCGCGCCGAGCACGTTGAAGACCTCGATCGGGAAACCCGGCCCCGCCTCGCCGTCGTCCAGGCTGTCGGGGATGGCACCGGTATAGGCGACGGCCCCCTTGGCGCCGCGCTTGCAGACCAGCGTCGCGTCCGACACCGCACGGACCGCCCGCAGCGCGGCCAGCGTGTCCGTCGTGCCGCCGGCGATGTGGAACTCTTCCTCGGTGCCGACGATCAGGTCGAAGAGATGCAGCGTCGCCTGCAGCTTTTGCGTGACCTGGGCACTTTCGACAAAGCGGCTTTCGCCCTCGTTATGGCCGGCGACGCCCCAGAGGTTGGGACGATAGTCGATGTCCAGCGCCGTCCGCGCCCCGTGCTTGCGCGCCAGTTCCAGCGCCCGCATGACGGCGGCCTCGGTGCGCAGGTTCGACAGATGCGTGCCGGTGGCCAGCACGCAGCGGGCCTGGGCGATGAAGTCCTCGTCGATGTCGTCCTCGGACAGTGCCATGTCGGCGCAGTTCTCGCGGTAGAAGATCAGCGGAAAGCTGTCCTCGTCGCGGATCCCCAGGATCACCAGCGCGGTCAGACGCTCGGGGTCGGTGGCCACGCCACGGATATCGACGCCCTCGCGGACCAGCTGTTCGCGGATGAATCGGCCCATGTGCTCGTCGCCCACGCGCGTGATCACGGCCGAGCGCAACCCCAGCCGCGCCGTGCCGCAGGCGATATTGGTCGGGCTGCCGCCGATATACTTGGCAAAGGAGCCCATGTCCTCCAGCCGCCCGCCGACCTGTTGGCCATAAAGGTCGACCGAGGACCGGCCGATGGTGATCACGTCAAGCGTCTTCATTCCGCGAACTCCTTCAAGATGAGGGCGGGCGCGAACGCCCGCCGCCGTGGTCACAGGCCGGACCGGATGTGATCCATGCTGGTTTTCAGCGCGGCTTCCGGATCGGCTGCGTCATGAACCTCGGCCGCGAAAGGCTCGAAGCTGAAGGGGCCATCATAGCCCGCGTCCAGCAGCGCCCTAATCTGCGGCAGGTTCTCCAGCCGATCCTGCCCGTCCACCAGCACGCGATGCGCGTCCAGCATGTCGTCCACCGCCACCTCCGGGTCTGTCACGCCCGAGATGTGGACAAGGCCGGTCCAGTCGGGAAAGACCTCGGTCTCTCCGGCCAGGTGGTGGTGGAAGGTGTCGTGCATCAGCTTGTAGACGCCCTCTCCGCCTGCCGCCTTGATCGCCGCGATCGCGGTGGATTTCTTGCGCATGGAGGAGATCGGAAAGCCCAGGGGCTCGACCAGGCCCGTCAGGCTGCGGTCCTCCAGGATCGGCTTCATCGCCCTGAGCGCCGCCACGAGGTCATCGAAGGCGACCTCGGTGCCGTCGTTCAGGGGGCACATGACCAGCGCCTTGGCGCCTGCGGCTTGCGCATAATCGGCCATCTTGACCGCGCGCTCGGGCAGGTCGCCCGACCAGACGTTGAAGGGATAAAGCGCGTTGATCGACAGGATGGTGACACCCTGGCGCTCGGCCTCGGCGCGCACCTGGGCCGGGTCCATGCGGCCCAGCACGTCGGGCAGGTCGTTCCTGATCTCGACCTCGGTCGCGCCAAGGCGGCGGACCGTCGCGAAGAACTCGGCCAGCGGCAGGTTCGGGGCCGAGATGTGGTTGATCGCAAAGCGCATGGCGGTCTCAGCTATACAGCGCCGGACGGGCCGGCAGGGTGATGGGGATGATCTGCCCGGTCTTTTCCTGCGCCTCGACGCAGGCGTCCGAGCTGATGGCGGCCACGTAGCCGTCCCAGCTGGACGGACCCGACGCGGAGCCCTGCGACGCCGCCTTGATGAAATCGGCCAATTCGACGTCGTAGCTGTCGACAAAGCGGTCCTTCCAGTCGGTCATGATCGCGTTCTGCCGCATGGCGTTCTTGCGCAGGGTGATGGCCATCGGCTCGGGCAGGTTGGCCAGCCCCTCCTCGCCCACGACCTGGCACTGGATGTCATAGCCATAGCGGCAGTTGACGAAGATCTCGACATCGATGCGGATGCCCTTGGCCGTCTCCAGCAGGACGATCTGCGGGTCTGCCAGCTTGCCATGCGCATGGCTGGACTTGCGCGGGAACACAACCTGCGCGGACACGTAGTCGTCGTCCAAGAGCCAGCGGAACACGTCGATTTCGTGGATCAGCGTGTCGTGGATCGCCATGGGTGTCACATACTGTTCGGGCACCGTGGGGTTGCGATGGGCGGCATGCACCATCAGCGGCTTGCCGATCTGGCTGTCCACGATCTCCTTCAGCATCCGGTAGCCAGTGTCATAGCGGCGCATGAAGCCGACCTGCACCAGTCGCTTGCCCGCCGCCACTTCGGCATCGACGATGCGCTTGGCGCCTTCCGCGGTGGTTGCCAGCGGCTTTTCGCAGAAACACGGCTTGCCAGCGGCGATGGCGGCCAGGACATAGGCCTCGTGGGTTGCGCCGGTCGAACAGACCAGCACCGCATCCACGTCATCGGCGGCGATCAGGTCCTCGCCCCTGTCATAAACCTTGGCGTCGGGTGCCAAGTCGGCCTGCACCGCGCGGGCCGCGTCGGGGTTGTAATCGCTCAGCGCGGTAATCCGGGCGCCCGACAGTACCTGCGCGATGCGGCGGGTGTGGTCGCGGCCGATCATGCCGGTTCCGATGACTCCGATCCTCAGGGTCATGTTCGTCTTCCTATTTCCAGTATGTCGCGACATAGCGCTTGGTTTCGTCCAGCATGAAGCGGGCGCTGTCCTCGGCCCGGTCCTCCCACCCAAAGACGCAGTTCGACAGGACGCCGTCGAACTTCATGTCGGCCAGGGTGGCGAAGAAGATGTCCCAGTCGATCTCGCCCTGCCCGAAATCCAGGTGCTGGTGCACGCGCACCTTCGCACCCGGCGGGTTGACGACATAGCGAAGCTGGGAGGATTTGGTGTGGTCATAGGTGTCGGCCAGCCGCACATGCACCAGATGCCCTTGGGTCGCGCGCAGGTTCGCCACCATGTCGGGACCGTAAAAGAACGTGTGCGGCGCGATGAAGGACGCCTTCACGGCCTTGGAATTGATTGTCCTGATGATGTCCATGGCCGGGGCGATCTCCTCCAGCCAGTCCTCGGGATGGGCTTCCAGCGACAGGACCAGCCCCTCGCGTTCCAGGATCGGCACCAGGATGTCCATGGCGCGAAAGAAGGCGTTCTCGCAGGTCTCGGGGCGGTGAAGGCCGCTGCGGTCGTTCAGGCTGCGGTCGGGGCTGCCGCCGCGTCCGAATTCGCTGACGAACATCGGGCAGTCCATCTCGACCGCGATCTGGATCGCGCGCTTCCAGTTGTCGATCGCCGCCTCCCATTCATCGGGATAGGGGCTGGCCCAGCGGTACATCGGCTGCAGCGTCGCCAGGCCGAGGCCGTGATCCTTCAGCGCCTTCCTGAAGCTGGCGATCCGCTCGGGCCAGACCTTGGGCCGCGTCCACCAGGACAGGAAATCCGGGCGCGGCGACAGTTCGATGTGGTCGTATCCCAGGTCGGCCACCTTGCGGCAGGTCTCCTCCAGCGACAGGTGGCGGATCATGTGCGGGTCAAGCGTGTGTTTCATCACTCATCGGCTCCGGAAGGGGACGGCCATGCCGGCCATGGCTGCGCATGGATCGGAATGGCCGCCAAAGGGGAACAGGGGGGCGCGCCCTCAGGTCTTCTTGACGCGCTTTTTCTGGCGATAGGTGTCGGCGACGACGGCAGCGACGATGATCGCGCCCTTGATCATCTCCTGGTAATAGGCGTCCAGCCGCAGGAAGGTGAAACCCGAGATGATGACGCCAAAGATCACCATCCCGATGGAGGTGCCGACGATCGAGCCGCGCCCCCCGGCCAGCGAGGTGCCGCCGATGACGGCCATGGCGATGGCGTCCAGTTCGTACATCATCCCCATGCCGGCCTGCGCGGTCTGGCCCCGGGCCGCGACCACGATCCCGGCCAGCGCGGCCAGGGTCGCCGCGACGATGTACAGCTTGACGATATGGCGCTCGACGTCGATGCCGGACACGCGGGCGGCCTGCGGGTTCGCGCCGATCGCATAGGTGTACTTGCCATAGCGGGTGTATTTCATCGCCACGTGGAAGATGGCCGCCACCACAAGGAAGATCACCACCGGCATCATCCCCGCGCCCAGGGCCGCATAGCTGTCGGTCGGAAAGCTGACCGGCTGGCCCTTGGTGTACCATTTGGCAAAGCCGCGGGCGGTGACCATCATGCCAAGCGTCGCGATGAAGGGCGGGATCTTGGTATAGGCGATCAGCCAGCCGTTGATGAAGCCCGCGACCGCCCCGCAGGCCAGCCCGATCAGCACCGGCACGATCACCGGCAGGTCGGTCAGCGCCGGATAGACCGCCCGTGCATATTCGGCCGATTGCGCAAAGCTCATCGAGACCATCGCCACCGCCCCCACGATCGAGCCCGACGACAGGTCGATCCCGCCCGAGATGATGACCTGCGTCACCCCCACCGCGATGATCCCGATGACCGAGACCTGCAGGATCATGATCTTGAGCCGGTTCAGGTTGCCCAGGAAGGACTGTCCCTGAAAGATCCAGCCCAGGATCTCGAAGACCAGGGCGATGCCGATCAGCACCAGCAGGATGTTCAGTTCCGACGGCAGCTTGCGATGCGCCCTGGGTGCGACGCGTTCGCCGCCGATTGCTTGTGTTGCCATGACGGCCTCCTCCCTATTTCGCCGCAAGTTCCATGACGCGCACCTGGTCGGCCTCGGCCCGGTCCAGGAAACCGCTGATACGGCCCTCGTGCATGACCATGATCCGGTCCGACATGCCCAGCACCTCGGGCAGTTCGGACGAGATCATCAGGATCGCCACCCCTTCGGCGGCCAGCTGCGTGATCAGCCGGTGGATTTCGGATTTCGCCCCGACATCGATGCCGCGCGTGGGTTCGTCCAGGATCAGGATGCGCGGCTTCGTCAGCAGCCAGCGCGCGATCAGCAGCTTTTGCTGGTTACCGCCCGACAGGTTGGCCACGGTTTCCGCCAGGTTCGGCGTCTTGACGCGCAGTTTCGCGCAGAATTCCTCGGCCAGGCGGTTCACCTCGCGCTGGTTGACGAAGCCGCGGTTGTCGACCCTGCCGCTGGAGAGGAGCGCCACCTGGATGTTCTCGATGCAGTCGAGGTTCAGGAAACAGCCGGTCTCCTTGCGGTCCTCGGTCAGGAAGGCCATGCCGTGGCGCATCGCGACCGGGGGCGACTTGATGTCGACGACCTGATCGTCGATCAGGATCTGGCCGCTGGTCGCGGGACGCACCCCGAACACGGCCTCGGCCACGTTGGACCGACCCGATCCGACCAGGCCCGCCACGCCCAGGATCTCTCCGCGGCGCAGGGCAAAGCTGACATCGGCAAAGACGCCGGGCAGGGTCAGGTTCCGGACCTCCAGGATCGTCTCGCCGATCTCGCAGTCGATCTTGGGGAACATGTCGGTGATCTCGCGGCCGACCATCATCTTGATGATCTGGTCGCGGGTGACGTCCTGGGCGGCCACCGTCGCGATATACTTGCCGTCGCGAAAGACGGTCAGCTCATCGGCGATCTCGAACAGCTCGCTCATCTTGTGGGTGATATAGACGATGCCGACGCCCTTGGCCCGCAGGTCGCGGATGATGCGGAACAGGTGCTCCACCTCGGTCTCGGTGATGGCGCTGGTCGGCTCGTCCATGATCAGCACGTCGGAATTGAAGGACACGGCCTTGGCGATCTCGACCATCTGCTTCTGCGCCACGGTCAGGTCGCCCACCATGTCCTCGGGCGCCAAGCGGATGCCCAGATCGGCGAAGAGGTCGCGCGTCATCGCGGCCATGCCTGCGTGGTCGATCAGGCCCAGGATGCCCTTGGGCTCGCGGCCGATCCAGATGTTCTCGGCGACGGTCATCGTGTTCATCAGGTTCAGTTCCTGATGGATCATCGCGATGCCGGAATTCAGCGCGTCCAGCGGCGTGCGGATCTCCAGCGGCCGTCCGGCAAAGCGCACCTCGCCGCGGTCGGGCGTATAGACGCCGGCGATGATCTTCATCAGCGTCGACTTGCCCGCGCCGTTCTCGCCCATCAGGGCGTGGACGGTGCCGGGGCGGATCTTCAGCTGCACGTCGTCCAGCGCGACGACGCCGGGGAATTCCTTGCGCACATGGTCGACCTCGAGGATGAATTCCCCGGCAAAGGCCCGGCGCGCGGCTGCGCCTGCTCCGTCCAACATCGTGATATCCTCCTGGTGACGGCCGGGCCCGCGCGCTGGCGGGCCCGGCGGGTCATCACTTCTGGTAATCGGCGAGGTTCGCCGGGGTCACCAGTTCGAACGGGACATAGACCTTGGACTCCACGCTTTCGCCGCGCGCCAGCTTCAGCGCCGCGTCGACCGCGCCCTGTCCCTGCCCGGCGGCGTTCTGGAACACAGTCACGTCCAGATCACCCGCCTGCATCGCCGCCAGCGCGTCGGCCGTCGCATCAATGCCGCCCACGACGACTGCGTCCATCGCCACGCCCGAGGTCTTCAGCGCCTGGATCGCGCCGATCGCCATCTCGTCATTGTTCGAGATGACCGCGTCGAATTCGATGCCCGCCGACAGCCAGTTGGTCATCAGGTCGGTGCCCTGGGTGCGCGACCACATCGCGGTCTGCTCCTCGACGATCTCGATGAAGCTGCACTCATCCGTGGCGATCACGTCCTTGATGTCCTGGGTGCGGATGCGGGCGGCCTGGTTGGACAGTTCGCCCATCATCACCACGGCACGGGCGCCCTCGCCCTTGCCCTGTTCCTTCAGCAGGCGGCAGATTTCCTGCGTCTGCAGCGTGCCCGATTCCAGTTCGTCCGAGGCGACGAAGGCCTGCCCCTCGGGCAGCTCGTCCACGTTGACCGGCTGGCGGTTGACATAGACCAGCGGGATGCCAGCCTCGGCCGCCAGGTTCGACATGGCGATGGTCGCGTCGGTGTCGACCGGGTTCACGATGATCGCATCGACGCCCGAGGCCACGAAGTTCTGGATCTGGTTCAGCTGGCGGCCGACATCGTTCTGCGCATCCTCGACCTGCAGCGTCACCCCGTCCAGGCCGGCGGCATAGTCCTGCATCCCGCCACGCAGGACCGTCAGGAAGTTGTCGTCGAACAGCGCCATGGACACGCCGATATTCTCGGCGGTCGCGGCACCAGCCAGGCTTGCCACCAAGGCAGTGGTCATCAGGAACGTCTTCACCTTCTATCTCCTCCTCAAGCGGCGCCGACGCGCCTTGTGCAGCCTCCAGCATGGGCACCCGCCATCCGGCCGGCGCATGCGCCGGTCCTGGACCCTGATCGGAATGTCGTGCTGTGCGGCGCCTCTCCCCTGCGCCGCTGAGAGGAAGATTCCCGAAACCACCTCATCGGTCAACGGATTTGCCGCCCCGATCGCATCAAAGATGATGCAAAGGTGAGGAAGGCATGATGCAATTACCTCATGAACTCGCTCTCCGGGGTCCAGATCTCGCTTGGGAAGAACCGCTGGCCGGGAATTTCCGCCATGCCCTTTTCGGAGGTCGCGATGACCATCGAGATCAGTTCCGCCGCAAGCGTCCGGACCGGCGTGCCCAGCACGATGTCCAGCACCTGGTCCTGCAGGCCCGCCTGCGAATCCGGGGTCAGTTCGTTGACGATCAGCACCAGGCGCGACCCCGCATCCAGCTCCCGCACGGCCTGGATCGCGCCCTCCATGCCGCCGCCGGCCACGTAGAGGCCGACCAGATCCTCGTTACGGGTCAGCAGGTTCATCGTCGCCTCATAGGTCAGCTGGCGCGTTTCCAGGTTGATCTGCGTGTCCAGCAGCTGGAACTGGGGCGCGGCATCGCGAAAGAAGCTGCGAAAGCCCGTCTCGCGCAGCTCGTGCCCGTGAAAGCGCGACCCGCCGATGAAGACGGCGACCTTTCCCGGTTCCCGCGCCAGCCGTGAGATGAACCAGCCGGCCATGCGACCGACCTTCAGGTTGTTGGTCCCGAAATAGCTTTCCCGCACGCCTTGGGCAAAATCCGACAGCAGCGCATAGACCGGCACACCCGCCGTCCGCAGCGCCTGCACGGCCTGCGTCACCAGGTGATGATCCAGCCCCGTGGCCGCGACCGCGTCCACCCGTCCCTTCAGCGACAGCAGCACCTCGGCCAGCTCCTGCGGCTGCGGGGTGTCCACGAACCGGGGCACGACCTGCACGCGGCGCTGCGTGTTGGCGCGCGCCTGCTGTTCAAAGATCGCCAGCACGTCCTGATAGAAACGGTGCTTGGGTTTTTGCAGAACAAGGCCCAGGCGCAGCTCGGGCCGGTCGGCCAGCATCCGGTGCCGGATCACATTGGCCGCGTGATAGCCGATCTCCTCGGCGGCCTCGTGAACGCGGCGCACGGTCTCCTGCCGCACGTTGTGGCGCCCGTTCAGCACCCGGTCCACGGTGGCCGTGCTGAGGCCGGAAGCCCTGGCCAGATCGGCAATCGTCGGTCGCGCCATCACGAACTCCATCACGGTATTGATGTGATCATATCAAGCCATCCCGGACCGCAGCGCAAGTCGCGCTTTTGACAGACGCGACCTTCGCGTCGCCCGCATGGCGCATCGCCCGTGCTCCACAGCCAGACGTTCCCGCCATTTGGCGGATGGCCCACCCATTCGGTCAGCGACCTAAAGAAGCCGTCGCGATGGTCCGTAAGAAGCCCTGCCGGATGCGGGCTACCCTGCCCGGCTTGGCGAGGCCCGGCATGCTGCTGGCGCTGACGGCTTGGCAATTGGAAACGACATGACATCCACGGTGGTGCCGCTGAGCGGAGAGATCACATTGGCAGAGGCCGAAGGGCTGTCCCGGACGCTGCAGGACGCGCTGGCACAGGGCCCGGTCCGTATCGATGCAACGGGACTGGCACGGGCCGACGCGGCGATCCTGCAGCTTCTGGTCGCGGCGCAGCGCATGGCGGATCAAAGCGGGCAAGAGCTGCAGGTCGGTATGGATGCGTCGGGCGCCCCGGGCGCCTTGGCCCAAAAGCTGGGCCTGACCTTCGCCCCCGGCGGCAAAGAACAGACAGGCGAAGAAGGTGCCGCAAGATGACCAAGACTGTGCTGACGGTGGACGATTCCCCGTCGATCCGGCGCATGATCGCCATGACCCTGACCGATGCGGGCTACCGGGTCGTCGAGGCCGTGGACGGGCGCGACGGCCTGGGCAAGGCCACGTCCGAACGCTTTGACGCGATCATCACCGACCAGAACATGCCCAACCTGGACGGGCTGGGCTTCATCCGCGAGCTGCGCAAGCATCCGTCGGGCGCGGGCGTCCCCATCATCGTGCTGTCCACCGATTCCGAGGAGACGCTGAAGCAGCAGGCGCGCGAGGCAGGCGCCCTGGGCTGGATGGTCAAGCCCTTCAGCCAGGACAAGCTGCTGGCCGTCATCCGCAAGGTCCTGGGCTGATGATGGACGACATGGCCGCGATCTTTCGCGAAGAGCTGAGGGACCTGCTGGAAAGCCTGGAGCGCGGGCTGCTGGACCTGGAGGCGGCGCCGCAGGACATGGCGCTGGTGAACCAGGTGTTCCGCGACCTGCACACGGTGAAGGGCAGCGGCGCAATGTTCGGCTTTGGCGAGCTGGCCGCCTTCATCCACAGCTTCGAGACCCTCTTCGACAGGATCAGGTCGGGCGCGGCCGTCGTCACCTCGGACATCATCCACCTGTCGCTGGAGGCGCGCGACCAGATCCCCGGCCTGGTCGAGGGCGTTCCCGACCCCGAGGGGCGGCGCCAGGCCATCCTGCAGGCCCTGGAGGCGCAGATGACGGCAGGCGCGCCCGCCGCCGCCCCGGCGCCCGCCGCAGACGCCGGTCATGCGCGGCTGACCTTCGGCCTGCGCGGCGCGGCCTTTGCAATGGGGGCGCGGCCCGACATCATCCTGGACGAATTGCGCGGTCTGGGCGCCACCGCCATCACCTGCGACACCAGCGCCGTGCCGCCTCTGGACCGCTTGGACCCCGGCACCTGCCACCTGGTCTGGGCGATGGACCTGCCGGCCGCCGTGACCGAGGCGCAGATCGAGGATGTGTTCATCTTTGCCGACGCCGATTGGCGCCTGAGCCGCGATGAGCCCCTTCCCGTGACAGCACCGGACGCCGCCCCTGCCTTCTAACCGACAGCGGAGGCGACCCCCGACAGCCCCGCCCCGGCACCCGCCGCCGCGCCGCGCGCAGGGGCCGAACCTGCGGCAGCGCAGGCCGGCGCCACGATCCGCGTCCCGGCAGAGCGGCTGGACGCGCTGATGGACAGCGTGCGAGCTGGTCATCCTGGAGGCGCGGCTGACGGAACTGGCGCGCGCAAGCCGCGATGCCGCGCTGATGGCCACGGCCGAACAGATCACCCGCCTGGCCGCCCGCCTGCGCGACAGCACCATGACCATGCGGATGGTGCCGATGCGCAGCCTGGTCGCGCGCTTTCGCCGGCTGGTCCTGGGCCTGTCGGACACGCTTGGCAAGCCGATCAGCTTTGCCGTGCTGGGCGAGGACACCGAACTGGACAAGACGGTGATCGAGAAGCTGGCCGATCCGATCGTGCACATCCTGCGCAATTCGCTGGACCACGGGCTGGAGACGCCCGAGGACCGCCTGGCCGCCGGAAAGCCCGCAGAGGGCCGGGTCGAGCTGTCGGCGGAACATGCGGGCGCCGAGGTGCTGATCCGGATCCGCGACGACGGCCGCAGCATGAACCCCGACAAGCTGCGCGCCAAGGCGGTCTCTGCCGGGCTGATCGCGCCCGATGCGGTCCTGACCGAGGCGCAGTGCTTTGCCCTGATCTTCGAGCCGGGCTTTTCGACCGCCGCCGCGGTGACCGAGATTTCCGGGCGCGGCGTGGGCATGGACGTGGTGCGGCGCACCATCGACGGGCTGCGCGGCGCCATCAGCATCGACTCGCGTTTGGGCGAAGGAACAACCGTCACTCTGCGCCTGCCGCTGACCCTGGCCATCATCGACGGCCTGCTGATCGAGGTCGCCGGCGAACGCTATATCCTGCCGATGGCGGCGGTGCAGGAGATCGTGGAGCTGCCCGCGCAAAAGCGGGTCCCGAACCGTGCAAGCGACTTTCTGGAGATCCGGGGCCGCTTTGTCCCCTTCCTGCGCCTGCGCCAGCTTTTCGCCTGCGACGGCCGGCCGGGGCCGGACCAGAACGTGGTCATCGTGACGCTTGGCGACACCCGCGTGGGTGTGGTGGTCGACCGCATCATCGGCACCAACCAGACGGTGATCAAGCAGATGTCGAAACTGCATGCCAATGTCCGCGCCGTGTCGGGCGCGACCATCCTGGCCGACGGTTCCGTGGCGCTGATCCTGGACGTGACGCATCTTCTGGCCCTTGGGCAGAGCCTGCCCGACCCGGCCACGCGCGAGGTGGCGGCATGAGCGCGATCACCCCCGGCGATGACCTGACCGTCATCACCCTGACCGTGGGCGCGCAGAAGCTGGCGATCCCCGCCTGCGCGCTGCGCGAGATCCTGGACCCCCTGCCCGTGACGCGGGTTCCGCGCGCCGGTCCCTTTGTTCCGGGCGTGGTCAATGTCCGCGGCTCGGTCGTGCCGCTGGCCAACCTGCGTCACGCGCTTGGCATCCCCGACCAGGGCCAGGACGACCGGCGCCGGATCATGGTGCTGGAGGTCGATCTGGAGGGCGACCTGGCCACGGTCGCGATCATGGCCGATGCCGTCCACGAGGTGACCACCGTCAAGGCCGCCCAGATCGAGGCGGCGCCCGTCTCGGCCACCGCCTGGCCCGCCGACCATATCAGCGGGCTCTACAACAGCCCCGACGGCTTCGTGCTGATCCCGGACCTGACCAACATCTTTGCCGCCCAGGCCAGCAGGGCAGCGGACCACCCATGAAAAGGAACCCCGTGATGCGTTTCACGATCAAGGCCAAGCTTGTGGCCATCTTCGCCTTTGTCTTTGCCTTGGCGGGCATATCCATGCTGATCGCGCTTGAGGAACTCAAGCAGTCGAACGACCAGTACAACAAGACCGTCCAGGTCGAGGTTGCCGCCCTGATGGTGAACGAGGACCTTGTCAGCGAGGAACTGCGGCTGCGTTCCACCGTGGCCGAGATCCTGATCGGCCTGCCCGATGCGCCCGACCAGCACATCCCCTCGCTGCGCGGCGAAATGGACAGCACCAAGGCCAAGATCGACGCGTTTTACGCCGAGGTTCTGGCCAAGGCGGGTGACGAGGCCGGGGTGGTCGCGGCGCTGGAAAACTATCGCAGCATCGGCCAGCAGCTCTGGGAGCTGAACCAGCGGATCGTTCGGTCGGAACTGAGTGGCCAGGGGGATACTGCCAACACCCTCTACCACACCGAGGCGGCAGCCTTGACCGACCAGTCCATGGCCGCCCTTCTGGATGCCCGCGACGCCTTCAAGGCAAAGATCAACGATGACATCTCGGCGGTCGCGGCCAGCTATGAGGCCGCGCAGCGCAACCTGATCCTGCTGCTGGCCGCCTCGCTGGTCATCGGCGGGCTGGGCGCACTGGTCGTGGTCGTCTCGATCTCCCGCGGCCTGGCGCAGGCCGTGGCGCAAACCAGCCGCGTCGCCAACGGAGAGCTGCGGGCCACCGACGGCACCCGGCGCAATGACGAACTGGGCGACCTGCTGTCGGGCCTGAACGACATGGTGGTCAAGCTGCGCGACGTGGTGGGCAATGTCTCCACCGCCGTGCGCAACGTCGCCTCGGGCAGCACCCAGATGGCCGCGACCTCGGAACAGCTGTCGGAGGGTGCCAGCCAGCAGGCATCGGCGACCGAGGAGGTCTCGGCCGCGGTCGAGCAGATGACCGCCAACATCAAGCAGAGCGCCGACAACGCCACCGCGACCGAGCAGATCGCCACCAAATCGGCCGCCGATGCGCGGCAGAGCGGCAAGGCCGTGGCCGAGGCGGTGCAGGCAATGCAGACCATCGCCGACCGGATCATGATCGTGCAGGAGATCGCCCGCCAGACCGACCTGCTGGCCCTGAACGCCGCGGTGGAGGCAGCACGGGCCGGGGAACATGGACGCGGCTTTGCCGTCGTGGCGGCCGAGGTGCGCAAGCTGGCCGAGCGCAGCCAGACGGCGGCCGCCGAGATCTCGTCGCTGTCGGCCGCGACGGTGCGCACCGCCGCCAGCGCGGGCGAGATGCTGCAAGGTCTGGTGCCGGACATCGAAAAGACCTCGGCCCTGGTGACCGAGATCTCGGTCGCCTCGCGCGAGCTGGCCACCGGCAGCACCCAGATCAGCATGTCCATCCAGCAGCTGGACAAGGTCACGCAGGAAAACACCGCAGCCTCCGAACAGCTGTCTGCCAGCGCCACCGAACTGGCCAGCCAGTCCGACCGGCTGGCCGCTGCGGTCGGGTTCTTCAATGTCTCGGAGGGCGATCTGTCGCCGGCGACCGCGGCTCCCCGTGCCGGCGCGCCTGCCGCCGTCGCCCCGGCCCCGCGCCGCAAGGCACCGGTCCCCGTGCCCGCGACCGGGGGTGGCTTCGACTTTGACCTGGGAACCGAGGATGACGACCTCGACGCCCGGTTCAAGCGCAGCAACGCGGCCTGAGGCAGGGAGGGAGAGCCATGACGCATGTCAGTTCGGACGTCGTCACCTTCGAGGCGGACGGATCGCTTTATGCGATCCTCGTGTCGCGCGTGCAGGAGATCCTGGATCTTCGGCCTATCGCGCCGATGCCGAACGCACCTGCGCATCTGCTGGGCATCATCGACCTGCGGGGCGAGAACGTCCCGGTGGTCGACCTGCGCAACCTGCTGGGCCTGCCGCCGTCGCCGGACACGCCGCAGACCCGCATCCTGGTGGTGTGGATGGTCAGCGGCCAGGACCGCGCAATCATCGGCATCCGGACCGACCGGGTGATCGAGGTGACCTGCCTTGATGACCCCGAGCTGCGCCCCATGACCGAGGCGGGCCTGCTGCAATGGACCGGCGGCGCGGTGGTTGGCATCGGCCGCCGCAAGGGCCAGGTGGTCAGCGTCCTGAACCTGGACAAGCTGTTCGCGGCCGTGCCGGTCGTGCCGGTGCAGCCGCAGATGGATGCGGCGAAATGACGGTGTTCCGATGACCCTGCTTGCCCCGCAAAGCTATGGCGACCGTTTTCGCGACCTGATCGGGTCGCTGACGGGCATCAGCCTGCCGGCCAGCAAGGTGCAGATGATCGACCAGCGGCTGCGGCGACGCGTCATGGCCTTTGGCCTGCCCGATACCGAGGCCTATCTGCGCATGCTGCTGGAAGACCGCGACATGACCGACGAGCTGCGCATCGTGATCGACCTGATCACCACCAACACCACCAGCTTCTTTCGCGAGCCGTCGCATTTCGATTTCCTCGTCGACGAGATCCTGCCGGCGATCCTGCGGCGACGCGGGACCGGCCTGACCCCGCGCCTGAAGCTGTGGAGCGCCGCCAGTTCGGAAGGGGCCGAGGCCTTCACCGCCGCCATGGTCCTGGCCGAGGCGCAGCGGGCCGGACGGCGGTTCGACTATGCGATCCTGGGCACCGACATCTCTTATCGCATGCTCGAACGCGCGACGGCGGCGGTCTATGACAGCGACCAGCTGGCCACCGTCCCGGCGCAATTGTTGCGGCGCTATGTCATGACCTCGGCCGATCCGGGGCTGGCGGGCAAGGCGCGCATCGTGCCGGAACTGCGGCGGCGGGTGCGGTTCCGTTACCTGAACCTGATGGATGACGCCTATCCGGTGGACCGGGACGT
Source organism: Paracoccus sp. KKT209 (assembly GCF_055635455.1). The sequence goes on along the minus strand of NZ_CM145758.1, from coordinate 987,263 downwards.
GGACGTGATCCTGCTGCGCAACGTGCTGATCTATTTCGCGGCCGAGGACAAGGACCGGGTGATCGCCAGGATGGTCACGCATCTGGCGCCCGGCGGCCATCTGCTGGTCGGCCATTCGGAATCAATGGCCGTCCGCCACCCGGGGCTGCGCCAGGTCCGCCCCACGATCTTCCGGAAGGAGTAGCGTCATGGCATCTTCGGCAGCACCGGCGATCAAGGTCCTGATCGTGGATGACAGCGCCTCGGCACGCGCGATGCTGCGCCATATCGTGGAAAGCGATCCGGCCCTCAGCGTGATGGCCGTGGCGGCCGATGCGATGGCCGCGGCCCGCACGATGCGCACCGCCCTGCCCGATGTTATCCTGCTGGACCTGGAAATGCCCGGCATGGACGGGCTGACCTTCCTGCGCAAGATCATGGCCCAGCACCCGATCCCGGTCGTCGTCTGTTCGGGCGCCACCGAGCGCGGGTCGGACCAGAGCATCGCGGCCCTGGATGCAGGCGCCGTCGAGGCGATCCTGAAGCCCGCCCAGGGCAATGCCCGGCAGCGCGGCGAAGGCGCCATCCGCATCTGCGACGCGCTGCGGGCGGCCGCGCGTACCCGCGGCGCCTCGGCCGCGATGATGGCGCAGTTCCACGCCCCCGGCCCCAAGCTGACCGCGGACGAGATCCTGCCCCCGCCCACCTTCCTGCGCCCCGCCCCCCGGACCGAGCCGGTGGTCTGCATCGGCGCCTCGACCGGCGGGACGGATGCGCTGCTGCGGGTGCTGACCATGCTGCCCCCGGACGCGCCGGCCATCGCCATCGTCCAGCACATGCCCGAAGGCTTTACCGGCGCCTTTGCCCGCCGCCTGGACGCCGCCTGCGCCGTCTCGGTGGCCGAGGCGACGGACGGGGCGCAGCTGGGCGCCGGCCGGGTCGTCGTGGCGCGGGGCGACCATCACCTGCTGCTGCGGCGGGGACCCGGGGCCTATCGCGTCTCGGTTCAGGGGGGACCCTATGTCAGCCGGCACCGCCCTTCGGTCGATGTGCTGTTCCGGTCGGCCGCGACGGCGGCGGGGGCGAATGCCATGGGCATCATCCTGACCGGCATGGGCGACGACGGCGCCCGCTGCCTGGCCGAGATGCGGCGGGCGGGATCGCCCACCGTCGCGCAGGACGAAGCCTCATGCGCGGTCTATGGGATGCCGCGCGAAGCCGTACAGGCGGGGGCCGTCGGCCTCAGCCTGCCTTTGGACAAGATGGCCGCCGCGATCATGAATTTCGCCCGCCGCCACCGGATGGGAGAAAGCGCATGATCCAGACACCGATTGCCCCGCGGCATGATCCGGCATGGACCGCCGCGGCCCTGGCGCCGCTGGACGAGGTGCTGCGGGTGACCGAGGACAGGTTCCTGTCCGCCGGCCGCAACCTGGAGGCGGCCGTGGACAGCCTGCGAGCGCTGCAGGATCACTTTGCGCGCCTGGAACAAAGCCTGGGCCCCGACAGCCGCGCCGCGCTGGAGACGCTGACCGCGCAGGTCGAGGGCGACATCCAGAGGCTCCAGCAGGACTTTGCCTCTTTCCTGGAAGACAGCCAGGGCCTGCGCAGCGCCGTCCACGGCATCCGGGTCGAGGTGTCGGAGCTGGACCGCGTCGTGCGGACCATGTCCAACGTGGCCATCAACGCCCGCATCCAAGGCAATGTGCTGACCCCGCGCCAGCCGCAGGTCACGGCCTTCATCCAGCGCCTGGCGGAAATGGCCAGCGAGGCCGAGGACGTGCTGCGCCAGGTCAAGGACGCCATGGACGGCGTGACCGAGGACATCGAGACGATGGGCAAGGTTGCGGCCCAGCTGCGCGAGACGGTGACGATCGAGGTGATGCCGCTGATCGTGCGCCTGGCCCGGACCGGCGCCGGCGTCCTCAAGGACCAGGACCAGACCGCCCGTGCCAGCGCCGACCTGGCGGCCCGGATGAACCACGTCTTTTCCGAGGTCTCGCGGCTGATCGTGGCCCTGCAGATCGGCGATTCCACCCGGCAGCGCCTGGAACGCGCCCGCGCCGTGGTGATCGAGGGCGCGGCCGAGCGCGACACCGGTGTCGAATATGCAGCCCTTGCCTTGGCCGAGGGGCTGATCGGGGGCGCCGTCGAGGAGATGGTGGCCGAGGTGTCCGGCTCGCTTGATGCGCTGCGCGACGTTCAGGCCGGTGCGGCGGAGGCGATCGGCACGGCGCGCGATTTCTACCTGTCGGGCGCATCCCAAGGCGCGGCACCGCTGGAACGGCACGGCCGGCTGGCCCTGCACCTGGGCCGGATGGGGGGCGAACTGGCCGCCATGCGCCACCAGGCCGTCGCGGTCGGCGACCGACTGGACATGATCCTGGCGCATGAACGGACACTGCGCCAGATCGCCCATCATGTGCGGCTGTCGGGGCTGAATGCGGTGCTGATCTGCGCCAAGCTGGGCAATGACGGCCGGCCGCTGCGGGAGCTGGCCAGCTGGCTGCGCGCCCTGACCGACCAGAGCGACCACATCGTCGGCCGGCTGCAGGCGTCGCTGGACACGATGCGGACCTGCACCAACCGCGTCGGCATCGCCAGCGTCGAGCAGCTGGAAAGCCAGGCCCAGGCGATGGGCGGGACGGCCGAGGCGCTGGCGGCGCTGGTCGACGAGAGCGAAAAGGCAATCGCGGACACGGCGGCGGGCTTTGACGCGACAGGGCGTGTCCTGCCGGTGCGCCTGGGCGAAGGGGTGCAGCTGCTGTCGGGCCATCTGACCGTGCGGGACCGGCTGGCGGCTGTCGGCGCCGTTCTGGCGCATCGGCGCCAGGGCCTGCCCGCCCTGGCCCTGCCCCCCGCACCGGGAAGCGCCGCGGCCGAGGTCATGGCCCGCATGCGCCTGCGCTATTCCATGCAGCAGGAACGCATCATCCACGACGCCATCCTGGCCGATCCTGCGAATTCCGCCGCGCCGGCAGAGGCCGGACCGGCCCCGACCCAGGCCGAAAACCTGGACGACATCCTGTTCTGAGATCGCGGCGTCGCCCCATTGCGAAAGCCAGGGCACCGTGCGTTACTGGCGCGATGACAACCGACCTGACCCTGTGGCATGTGCCCCATTCGCGTTCCACCCGCATCCTGTGGCTGTTGGAGGAAATCGGCTGCGATTACGCGCTGGAGCGCCTTGATGCGCCGGATACGCTGCAGGCGGCGCTGCATCCCCCGCGCCCGCCCGCCCTGCGGGATGGCAAGGTCACCATGCACGAGACCGGGGCGATGACCGAATGGCTGTGCGAAACCCGGGCACCGGACCTGTGGCGGGCGCCCGGCGCCTCGGGGCGGATCGGCTGGCTGGATTGGCTGCATTATTCCGAAACGCTGCTGCAGCAGGTCGCGCGGCGCGCGGAACCGGGGGCCTCGGACCGGCTGGCCCAAGGCCTGACCCTGCTGGACGACTGGCTGGACGGGTCGGAATGGCTGCTCAGCGAATTTTCCGGCGCCGACTGCCAGATCGGCTATTCGCTCTGGGCGGCGGCGCAGGTGACCTCATTGGAGGCTTGCCCGGCGCTGGAGGATTATCTGGCACGGTGCAAGGCGCGCCCCGCCTTCCGAACCGCCTTGGGTGAGGTTGAACTGCCGCCCGGCTGAGGCGCGGGCCACCTGCTTGACAGCCGGGGGATGCTTGCCTATCCCCGCCAGCCTCGTCCCCGAGGCAGGAGAATGGGCATGGCATCGCAGCGCCGCAGCTTGGGCATCGACTTTGGCACCTCGAATTCGGCGGCGGGCTATCTTTGCGATGGCAGGCCGCGGCTGATCGAACTGGCGCCGGGCCAGACCACGATGCCCACGACCTTCTTCTTCGACCACGAGAGCCGGCGCACCCTGATCGGCGATCCGGCCAACCAGGCGCTGCTGGACGGGGTCGAGGGCCGCTTCATGCGCGCGCTGAAGCGGGTCCTGGGCACCGGTCTGATGCATGAAAAGCGCCAGATCCTGAACCAGGGCGTGACCTTCGTCGACATCATCGCGCGCTTTCTGAACCAGATCAAGATCAGGGCCGAGGCGCAGACCGGCCTGACCTTCGACCGCGCCCTGTCGGGGCGGCCGGTGGTCTTTCACGGTGCCGGCGACCCGCGCGAGGCGCAGGCCGAGGAGGATCTGCGCCGCTGCTATCTGGAGGCAGGCTTTCGCGAAGTGGAGTTCCTGCCCGAACCCGAGGCTGCGGCGATCGCCAGCGGTGCGCTGGATCAGCCGGGCACCATCGGGCTGATCGTGGACGTGGGGGGCGGCACGTCGGATTTTTCGCTGTTCCGGTCGGAGGGCGGCGGCATTGCGATCCTGGCCAATCACGGGGTGCGCATCGGCGGCACCGATTTCGACCGTGCGATCAACATCGACCGGGTGATGCCGCTGCTGGGCAAGGGCAGCCAGCTGCGCAAGGCGATGGGGGCTGGCACCTCGCCCACGCCCAACGCCATCTACAACGACCTGGCCACCTGGGAGAAGATCCCCTTCGTCTATACGCCCCAGAACCGCCGGATGGTGGCCGAGATGCTGCGCCTGGCCCAGCACCCCGACAGGCTGTCGCGGCTGGCCCGCGTGCTGGAGGACGAGCTGGGTCACGATCTGGCCTTTGCGGTCGAGCGGGGCAAGATCGCGGCCAATGCGGGCGAGGCCCAGCCGCGCATCCTGCTGGACCAGGTCGAGCGCGGCCTTTATGCCCCGCTGCCGCCCGAGGCACTGGCAGACAGCCTGGCCCGCCATGCCGCGACCCTGGCCGAGGGCGCCGACGAAACGCTGCGCCTTGCGGGCATCGATGCGGCGGATGTGCGCCAGGTCGTCTATGTCGGCGGCTCCAGCCTGATGTCGATGGTCTCGGCCACGATGAAGGCGCGGTTTCCCGCGGCCGGGCATTCCTTCAAGGACGTGTTCACGGCGGTGACCGACGGGCTGGCCATCGCCGCCGCGCGCTGAGGGCGCCTGCAGGGGAACAACCGCCCGGCCCGCCCGTTAGCCTGCAGGAGGACCTGATCATGACCCAGGAAAAGCCCAAGCAGGACAACCCGGCCACCGACCCGCCCCGCCAGAACGGCCAGGGCGACCATCATGGCGTGCCCCATTCGCCCGAGGAGTTCGACGTGATGAACCCCGCCAAGCCCGGCGACTACAAGCAGGAAAATCAGTGACGGGCGGGACAGAGGCGGGAACGTTTTCGCCGCAAGGTTGTTGACCCATACTCCCTGTTGGAACTGGCCCTGCCCTTGCGGGCGGGGCATTTTTCTGCCTTCTCCCCTATGATCTTCAGCAAAAAGCCGGTCTTGCCGCTTGTCGGCCCGGGCCCGGGTGCGCTAGATGCCTGCGGCGCTTTGGCGCAGTCGAGCGGTGACCGGGCCCCTCTGGCGAAAGTGGCGGCGCTTTCGTGATGTCGGCACCTGTTCCTTTCCAGCCGCCTGGACCAAATCCATCATGAACAAGGATACCTCGCCATCGGCAGGAGGATCGCGCGCGGGCCGTCCTGTGCTGTCCTATCTGAAATGGGCGATCATCGTCACCGGCCTCGGGCTTGCGCTCGGGGCGGTCCTGGGCTGGCAGACCACGGGGACCCTGTCGGGGATGCTGTCGATCCTCTTCATCTGCTCGGTGCTGGCGGTTCTGGAAATCTCGCTGTCCTTCGACAATGCGATCGTCAATGCCAACAAGCTCAAGGAGATGCGCCCCGAATGGCAGCGGCGCTTCCTGACCTGGGGCATCCTGATCGCGGTCTTCGGCATGCGGATCGTCTTTCCGCTGCTGATCGTCGTGATCGCGGCGGGGATCGGGCCGTGGCAGGCGCTGCTGCTGGCCGCCAGCCAGCCCGAGGAATATGCCCATATCATGCACGAGGCGCATCTGCCGATCGCGGCCTTCGGCGGCACCTTCCTGATGATGGTCGGGCTCAGCTTCTTCTTTGACCACGAAAAGGATGTGCACTGGGTCCACTGGGTCGAACGGCACATGGCGAAATACGCCAGCATCCGCGGGATCGAGGTGGCTGTCGTGCTGCTGTTCGTGCTGGGCTTTTCGCACCTGCTGCAGGGGACCGAGCGCGAGGTGTTCTTCGGCGCCGCGATCTGGGGGCTGATGACCTTTCTGCTGGTCGAGGTGCTGGGCGGACTTCTGGACAGCACGCAGGAGACCCTGCACGGCGCGGCCCGCGGCGGCCTGGGGGCGTTCCTGTATCTGGAGGTGCTGGACGCGTCCTTCAGCTTTGACGGCGTGATCGGGGCCTTTGCCCTCAGCCAGAACCTGTTCGTGATCGCGATCGGCCTGGGGATCGGGGCGATGTATGTGCGATCGATGACCATCATGCTGGTCGAGAACAGCACCCTGTCGGAATACCGCTATCTGGAACACGGCGCCTTCTACGCCATCATCGCGCTGTCGGTTGTCATGTTCGCCCAGGCGCTGGTGCATATCCCCGAGGTCATCACCGGCCTGGGCGGGGCGGGACTGATCGGGATATCGCTCTGGTCCTCGGTCCGGTGGAACCGCAGGAATACCCTGCCCGCAGAGTGAAGCGCCGGAGGATTTTTGAGTCCTCCGCCTGAGCGGCGCGCACCCGCGCGCCGTTTTTCATTCGCCCTTATCGGTACATTCCCTGCTGCGGCTTCACATTTCTCGCTGCGGCTTCCGGTGTTAGTCCTTTCCTCTGTTTCGCGGCAAAATGCATGTCGGCTTCAGACAGGATCGGTTCAGCCAAGCAGCAAAAAGCGCAGCTTCTCGGCGCCCGCCTTCGGAAGCATCCTTTCAGGTTTCGGCGCGGCATACGGTCCATCTTGGGGGGTTGTAAGAAGCAACTTGAAGTGTTGCCGGTCGAACCGCCGGTCATCAGATTGCCTGCGCTCCTGACTTCCTGCCCGCACATTTTGTTATTATTTTGCCAGCGGACCGCACCTGATGCTGGTGCCAGTGGCAGGAGCGTGCCGATGCGTCCGAAGTCCTCGTCACGCGCGCCAGTCAGCCCCACCTGGATTTTTTTCCTCCGGCACTTGGCGTTGGCCACAGGAACGGGCCTCGGCTCACGCTCGGCAGGAATTGCGAAACTCAGCCCTGCATGGCTCCTGCGCCAACGTTTGATCCGCCCCGGCCGCCGACACGCCGCTCCTCTGCCGCGCTGCAGCGGGAACTATTCATGCCCTGAAGCTTATTACTTATGGAAGCGTTCAAGGAGTGCATCATGAGCGATCTCGATATCATCGGCGAAACCGTCGTCCGCGGCGTCAAGCTGGAGATGACCCGCAACCTGGCGATGGACAGCTATGCCTTGGCCTGGGACGGACAGAAGGTCAGCGGGCGGGCGGATTTCGATTCCACCGCCAACCCCACCCAGATCTGGTCCGACGCAATCCGGTCGCTGCGCGAGGATCCGGCCAGCGAACCTCAGGTCGGCTGCGATATGGCAGCCGAAAAGGTCAATTGAACGGGCGCGGGCCGCCGATGATCCGGCCGGCCCGCGCAGTGGATGACAGGCGCAGGCACGTCCCGCCCCTCCACCTGCCTCGTCAACCCATCGAAGGGAGATCGGCCGGTGAACGACTTTGACGTTCTCGTGGCACTTCTGGGCGGCGTCACGCTGGCCTTGGGCCTGCCGTCCAAGTGGCTTGCACGCAGCCCCTTGCCGCCTACCCTCCTCGCCCTGCTGATCGGGATCGCCATCGGTCCGCAGGTCCTGAACCTGATCGACCTGGAGGGGACGGGCCATCGCGCCTCTCTCATGGAGGATGCCGCGCGTCTGGCGATAGGCATCGGCCTTGTGGGCGTCGCGCTGCGCATCCCGGCCGACTATCTGCGCCGCCGCTGGAGGGAGATGCTGAAGCTGATCGGTCTCAGCATGGTCCTGATGTGGATCATCAGCACGGCGCTGGTAGTTCTGATCCTAGGGTTGCCCCTTGGACTGTCGGCCCTGATCGGTGCGATCGTGACGCCCACGGATCCGGTCGCGGCCAGCCCCATCGTCACCGGCGCGGAGGCTGAGAAGAACATCCCCGAGAACCTGCGCCATGCCATCTCGTTTGAATCGGGTGCGAACGACGGACTGGCCTACCTGTTCGTCTTCTTGCCGTTTCTTCTGATCACGCGCCCGACCGGCGACGCCCTCGTCCACTGGCTGGGCAAGTCGCTCTTGTGGGATATCGGCATTGCCACCCTGGTCGGCGGGGCCATCGGTTATGGGGCTGCAAGGCTGCTGCAGCAGGCCGAGCGGCGCGGTGCGATCCTGGAGCAGTGGCGGCTGGTCTATACGGTGGCGATGGCCTTCCTGGCCCTGGGCATCGGCCGCATCATCAAGAGCGACGAGGTTCTACTGGTCTTTGCGGCAGGCATCGCCTTTACCCAAGTCATCAACCAGTCCGACCGGCAGAACGAGGAACATGGACAGGAGGCGGTCAACCGCTTCTTTGCCATCCCGATCTTTGTCCTTCTGGGCAGCGTCTTGCCGTGGAAGGGATGGATGGACCTGGGATGGTCGGGTCCGCTGCTGGTCGCGGCCATCCTGCTGCTGCGGCGGCCCCCCGTCCTTCTTCTGCTGCGGCGGTGGCTGCCCGACGTCCGTACGAGGTCCGAGGCCCTGTTCATGGGATGGTTCGGACCGATTGCCGTCGCGGCCATCTATTACGCCTCCCTGATGGAGCAGCGGACCAGTGAGGCGGTGATCTGGCACGCGGTCAGCCTGGTCATCTGCGGGTCGGTGATTCTTCATGGTGCCACAGGGGCTCCGCTGACGCGGGCCTTGGGGCGGCGCCTTCGCAGGACTTGAGTTGCAGAGAGTAGAACCTGGCGTTTTGCGGGCTCTTTGTCGCGCTGCCAGCTGGCGCGTAGCGATGGATCATTCTCTCTCGGAAGCTCAGCTGACAATCCGCGCCAACATGTTGATTCCACAACCTTGAGCTGTATTACGTGCCGGTTCTGTCACGCGGTATGGACGTCCGACAGTGCCGAAGGATGCTTTGGAATAGTTAAAACTATACACATTTCCCTAGATTTTTGCTGAAATCCTTCGGGGGTTCGTGCTAGGACAGCGATGCAACCACAAGTAGTGGAGACTCGCAGTGCCAAAGCATAGCCTGTTCATCCTCGCGGCCTTCCTGGGCCTGACTGCCTCTCTCAGCCTCGCCTCGCCTGCCAGATCCGAGCCGCTGACGACTGGACAGTTGAGCTGGTCAGCCCCGCCTGCCGTGACCGGAGAGATTTCGGGATTGGCGAAGACCACAAAGAAGAAGCGATCGTCCAAGATGCCCATGCGCGTCAGTTCGGCTACGGTGGCAAAGCCGCGCTATCAGGCCTGGATGAGCCCGGAAATCATCGGCGCCTGGAACGCCGGATATCGTGGCCAACGCGCGACCATCACCGTGGTGGACGACTTCACAAGCGGCAGGCGCCTGTCGGGCGACCTTGGCACGGGCAACCAGCCGCTGCGGCACGGAGAGTGGGCGCGGCTCAAAGGATCGATGCTGGCCCCTTCCTCCATGCTTGCCTCACATGATTATTCCACCGGCCGCCGGGTGACGCTCAGCCGCACGGGCCTCAATGTCGCCAATCTCAGCTATGGCATGTTCGCCCGCTCTGGAACGCGGGCCAGCCAGATCGCGTGGTCGGCACAGGAAAGCTCGCTCATCGGTTTTGCCAAGAAGGGTTCTGCCGTGATCGCCAAGGCGGCGGGCAATGACGGCGTGGCGATCGGCGCTGGCACCCGCTCCGGCAGTACCGACTTTCTGAACGTGGCCTTGGTGGGGACGCCTTCGACGATCTTCGTGGGCGCGCTGGACCGAAATGGCACAAGGAAGCAGAAGGCCCGGCTTGCCAGCTATTCCAACTTTGCGGGCAAGAACCCGGCCGTTCAGCGCCAGTTCTTGACAGTGGGCGTTCACGGTGACCTGTCGAACCTCTACGGCACGTCTTTCGCCGCACCGGTCGTCAGCGGCTACGCCGCTGTGCTGGGAAGCAAGTTCACCTCGGCCAGCCCTTCGCAGATCAGCCGGCGACTGCTGGATACGGCGCGGACCGACACGATCCAGAACTACAAGGCATCCGTGCACGGACGTGGCCAGGCCAGTATCTCCCGCGCCTTGGCGCCCTCGCGCATCAACTAGATGCTTGAGGTCAAGCAGCCCCCGGACCAGATGGAATGGCTGCGAGAAGGCCGGTCTTCTCGAGGCTTGGTTTGAGGACCGAGAGACCGAGCTCAACTGATGCAGTTGGTGGACCAAACTCGCGAATCAGAAGGCCTTGATCTCAGCCTCAGGTCGCAGTCAGCGCAAAATGTGACCGTTGGGTCTAGAAACTAACCGTTTGACTATTATCAGCCCAACCAAAAGGATAGCGCCAGATTTGCGTTAAGCTATTGTAAAGTATTTTTAATAACTCCTGAGTTGTGCCGTTCCCCCTCCCATCGCGTCTTTTTGCACTTTTTAAAGTTGCAGGGGTGACGCATAGTTTGGATCTTTCCGATTTTGATGAGGAGGTCCACGCAAATGGTACAACCCCGGATTGTTGACAGCGCCGTTTCCGACCGCAATCGTTGCAGCACGGCACCGGCCGATCCTGCGGCAGGAACGTCGCCGGCGCGCCGGAGGGTTGTTCACGGACCTCGCCCCCTGTTCCCGAAATTCGCCTTGGCGACGACGTCACTGAGCCGCATGATGCAGCAGTCCGGCCTCAGCCGGATCGGCAAGCGCCTGGCCAAGCTGACACCGGCCGCCTTGGTGATGAGCGCCGGCCAGGCGGCAGTCGCAGGCGGCTATGCGGTTCCGATCGTGGATGTTCTGGCTGCCCCGACGCCTGCCGCCGTGCCCCCGATGGCAGGTCCGAGCGACTACTGGCTGGCCCTCATCCCCCTTGCAATCCTGTTCCTGGCCTCGCGCGGTGGCGACGGAAGCAGCAGCAGCGGCGGCGTGCCGCCCTCGGGCGTGCCGCTGGACCTGGGCGGGCCCTGCTTTGCCGAGGGCACCCTCCTACGGATGGAAGATGGCTGGCGCCCCGTCGAGGAGATCCGCGTCGGTGATCGAATCCTGTCCTCGAAAGGCGTCCAGACCGTCCTCTCGGCCGACTTCTGGACCCCGACCGAGTTCCGCGACCGGCCTTGCGAGATCGAGGGGGTCAGCCTCTCTGCCAACCACGGGGTCCTGCAAGGCGGCTACCGGGTCCCGGCCCAAGAGGTCAGCCTGCGCCGTGAACGGATCAATGGGCTGAAGTACTTCCACGTCCTGCTGGAAAACCACAGCTGGCTCTATGCCAAGGCCGGACCCGAGGGGAAGGTGATCGAGGCGGAAAGCCTCATGATGACCACCGACCTGACGCTGTCGAAACGATTCCCTGACCTTGCCGCGCGACATGCAGCCGATCCTGCAGCACCCAACAAGGTCGCGATGCCGGAGCAGGCCGCAGCGGCCTGAACGCTGCTGACTTCAATGTTCAGGGCGCGCCCGTATCGCTTGGCGCGCCTTTTTGTGGCACGCGTTCTCCGGCCATCCGCATTTCCCATAGTGTGTAAAAGCCTCCTGATGCCGCCGCAAAAAGCGCTGGTCCCAACCCGCCGCTTCCTGCTCAGGGTGGCGCGGGATGATCAGCGCGCCATTCTGCATGTCGGTGCCTCCACGGCCGACGATGAATGACACTTCAACGACAGTAGAACTACCAGCGGAACATAATTCTCCGCCACCCGTTGCTAGCACGTCGCGCCGGGGGAGCAGAGGTTGGAGCCCACGTCCTGCGTCTGTCAATTACCTGCCCATGGTCCCATTGGCGACCGGTCAGGCGGCAGGAGATCGGTCGCGGCGATCTCAAGGGTCGTCAGCATCTGGCGGAACGGCCATCCCGTGAACAAGGATATTCTCATGACCGAAGATAAGCCCCAAGATCCCGCCCGGCGCAAGTTGATGGGCGGAGTGGCCGGAGGTTTGGCAGCCGTCGGTTTCGCCGGAGCGGCCAGTGCCCAAGAAAACGGGCAGGCTGCCGAGGCTGCGCCCCTGACCCGGATGCGCAATCCGCAGACGGCCTATCCTCAGCCGCCCTTCCCCAAGCAGCAGCAGGAGTGGCCCGGTCTTGCCAGCGAGATGGACCCGGTTCCCGACCATGGCGAAGACAGCTACCGCGGCTCGAACCGCCTTGAGGGGCGGCGCGCGCTGATCACCGGCGGCGACAGCGGCATCGGACGTGCGGTCGCGATCGCCTTCGCGCGCGAAGGAGCGGATGTCGCGATCAACTATCTTCCTGCCGAAGAGCAGGACGCGCAGGAGGTCGTTGCGCTGATCGAGGAAGCGGGTGGGCGCGCTGTGGCCATTCCGGGCGACATCACCGACCGTGATTTCTGCCAGGAGTTGGTGCAACGGGCGGTGGAGGCCTTGGGCGGCCTCGATATCTTGGTCAACAATGCGGGCTTCCAGCAATCAGCGCCCTCGATCGAGGAAATCTCGGACGAGACCTTCGATCAGACCATGAAGACCAACGTCTATGCGCCCTTCCGGATCACCAAGGCCGCGCTTCCGCATCTGGAGGCCGGGGCCTCGATCATCATCACCGCTTCGGTTGTCGCCGAACAACCGCCCGAGAACCTGTTCGACTATGCCCAGACGAAAGCGGCCAACGTGATCTATGCGCAGGTCTTGGCCAAGCAGCTGGCATCCCGCGGGATCCGGGTCAATGCCGTGGCGCCTGGCCCGTTCTGGACGCCGCTGCAGGTCGTGGGCGGCCAGCCTGCCGACGCCATCCCACAGTTCGGCGCCTCCACGGCCATGGGTCGTCCGGGCCAACCGGTCGAGATCGCGCCGCTTTACGTGCTGCTCGCCAGTGCGGAATCCAGCTATTCGACCGGCCAGCTGTTCGAGGCGACCGGCGGATAATACGGCACGGGGCCATTCCGAACGCTTCGGGATGGCGCCCTCGCCCGCGGGCAGCGGAGCCGCCTTCTGTCTTGGATTGGTGGATCGGTGACCGTGCATGCCCTGATCGTGAACGTCATGTCCCGCTGAAGGCCCGTCGCCTGGCCCCTGTAGGGTTCCTTCCACCCTATGTTCGTGGCAAGCAAAAGCCTCGACCAAGCCCCGCAGGCGGATGCAGCACCTGCAGGACGCTCCCAAGGTCGCCTCACCCGTGCCAGGATCAAGATGAGCCCATTTTCGCCGGAAATCCTGACATTCCATGCAGCCACCCTAGTCATCGGCCTGATCGTCGCCCTCCGCTTCGTCGGCAGGCTTCCGATCGCCCGCCTGCCGCGCTACCTCCTTATGGCGCTGGTGCTGCTGGTTGCGGTCAATCGGGTCTTCAGCCAGCTGCTGACCGGCGCGCTGGACCCGATCGAGCTGCCGCGGCCAATGATCATCGCGCTCAGCTGGCTCTTTGCCTCGGTCCTGATGCTGGCTGTCGCCCAGGTGGCGCTGGATGTCGTGACAGTCCTGCGATCGCTGGCCGCCCGCCGCATGGTCCGTCCTGCCCCATGGATGCGCCTGACAATGGGCGCGACGGTCCTGTGCCTGTCGGGCCTGGGCGTGGTCCAAGCCCTGCGGCTTCCCCCGGTCACCACTGTCGAAGTCGCCATTCGGGATCTGCCAGCGGAGCTTGACGGCTACCGGGTCCTGCAGCTTTCGGACCTTCACATCTCCAAGCTCTTTCCCGCCGATTGGGCAACCAAGGTGGTGGCGCTGGCAAATGACCAAGGCGCCGATCTTGTGGCGATCACCGGCGATCTGGTCGATGGCCTGCCCGCCACGCGCCAGGATGACATCGCGCCCCTGCGCCTGCTGAAGGCACCGGACGGCGTGTACATGGTCCCCGGCAATCATGAGTATTACTTCGACTATGACGCCTGGATGGCGGTCTTCCCCACCCTTGGCCTGCGCCCCCTGCCGAACAGCCACGTCGTGATCCGCCGCGGCAGCGCCGATCTGGTGCTGGCCGGGGTGACCGATCTTGCCTCGGGCGGATATGGCGAGGCCCGGCCGGACCTGTCCCTCGCTCTGGCGGGTGCGCCGGAAGGTACGCCCGTTCTGCTCCTCTCGCATCAGCCGAAACTGGCCCGGCGCGCCGCCCGGGCTGGGGTCGATCTGCAACTGTCCGGGCATACCCATGGCGGCATGGCCGTCGGACTCCGCCGCCTCGTCGCCCGGATGAACGGCGGCTTTGTCTCGGGACTCTACCACCTGGGCGACACGCAGATCTATGTCAGCAATGGAACCGGGCACACGCCTGGCTTCGCCTTCCGCTTTGGCGTACCCCCCGAGATGACAATGATCGTCTTGCGGCGGGCGTAGTCTCCAGGCCCTGTGTGAGGCTTGCAAGTGCTCACGGCCGTTCGGCGCTGGCGACAGGAACGTCTGAAATGCCGCCGCTAAGGTGATCCACCCGTTGGTGGGCATCTTCGAGACCGCAGCGCTGCTGCGCAACCTCGGCAAGAAGCTTAGTGTTCCTGCCGAGGCGCAGGCCCGGCTCGCGCATCTCGCCTGCCGGTTGGCTCGGAAGAAGACCGGGGGAATGACAAAGAACCGGAACCGTTTGCGCGTGCTTCAGGACGATCGCCAGCGACAGAAAGGGGAGTGCCTGTCGACGATCGTCAGGATGCACAGCTTGTTTCCCAGAGCGAGTTGGTCATGAACAAAATCCATAGCCCAGACATCGTTCGGCCCGACAGTCTTCTGGCGATCATCGCGCAGTTGGCCTTCACCCGCCGTTTTGGGTTCTTGTTCCTGAGCTGCAGACCCAACTCGTTGTAAATCCTGCGCGTCTTCTTGATGTTCACCTGCCAGCCTTTCCGTCGCAGCAGGACGTGGACACGTCCATAGCCATAGCGCACTCCGGTCTCGCAGATCTCCCTGATCCTCAGTTCCAATGCGTCCTGCCCGGGTCGGCGGGATTTGTAATTGTAGCTCGGCGGATCAAAGAGCAGGACCCCACATGCTTAGCGGACCGACACCCCCCAATCCACCAACATCCCATCGACAAGTTCCCGTGTCCGACCAGGCCTCAGAGCTAATGGGATGGTTCGCCCCGCCGCCTCGGGCAACAATCGTGTCACCGTCAACAGGGGAGATATGAGCATGCACCATCAACCCAAAATCTGCGCAGTCTTCGGCATCGACATCGGCAAAACCCTATTCCACGTGGTCGGTCTCGACACCTCGGGCGCACCGATTCAGAAAGCCAAGCTTCGGCGCGAGACCCTTCTGCAGTTCTTTGCACAAGCGGCGCCAACTCTTGTCAGCATGGAGGCCTGCCCCGGATCGCAGTGGCTTGCCAGGAAACTAAAGGAACTCGGTCACGAGGTCCGCATCATCCCGGCGCAGTTCGTCAAACCCTACGTGAAGTCGCACAAGAACGACATCATCGACGCTGAGGCTATCGCGGAAGCTGCAACCAGACCCACAATGCGCTTCGTCGGGATCAAGGAGGCGCATCAGGTTGATCTGCAGATGCTACACCGTGTGCGCAGCCGACTGGTGAAGGGACGAACCAATCTTATTTGTCAGATGCGCTCATACTGTCTGGAGCATGGCGTCGCTCTCCGCCAAGGCGCCGGGGTGTTCAAACTCGATATCGTCCGCGCCATCGATGACCCGGAGAATGATTTGACTTAGCGGGCGCGCATTGTCCTGCGGGAGCTGCAGTTGGACCTATTGCGCCTAGAGGAGCGTATCCTCAGCGTGTCCACGGAGATCAAGGCCATTGCGGACAGAGATGAGACCGCGCGTCGGCTGATGACGATCCCTGGTATCGGGCCACTCGGCGCAACTGCCATCCTGGCGTCCATCGGTGACCCGTCGCGCTTCAAGAAAGCACGAGACGTGGCTGCATGGCTGGGCCTAGTGCCGCGGCAACATTCGACAGGTGGCAAGCAGACCCTGCTCGGCATAGCGAAGCGAGGAAGTAGTTATGTCCGAACGCTTCTGATCCACGGCGCACGATCGGTCCTGCTGCATCTGGACCGAACGAAGGACCGCCTTGGCCAATGGGCCGACGAGCTTCGAGAAAGGATGCACGTCAATAAGGTCACAGTCGCACTGGCGGCGAAGCTAGCAAGGGTGATCTGGGTTGTGCTCAGCAAGCCCGGGGCAACATATGAACGGCGCCTGCCAGCAGGATTTGGCGCTTAACCCCATCCGGTTCAACCGGATCGGAATGCGAGGCTCGAAATGATGACGAAAAGGATGATCGACGCGCCGTAAATCCGTTCCGAAAGCGGGCTTCGTGCCCGAACAAGCTAATTGGGAACGGCGCGTGCGGATCTCATCATGGCCTGGCTGGAAAACCAGCTCACTCGCGAGAGGCCGGATACATTTATGCAATCCTGAACGTCATCAGGAAGAACCTTGCACAGGCGGGGCGAACCATACATTTCGGCGGATGACGTCCTGCAGCATTTCAAGATCCAAGGTCAGGTCAGCAACGATCTTCTTGGGCCGGCTGTTTTCGTCTTCCGGCGCCTTCAGCCGGCGCATCTCGTCAAGCAGCAAGCCGCCATACCGCTTCTTCCAGTTGAAGTAGGTCGCCTGGCTGATCCCGGCCTTTCGGCAGATCTCCGCCACCGGCATACCTTCCTCGCCCTGCTTCAGGATGAACGCCTTTTGCGCCTCCGTGAACTTCGATGCCTTCGTCGTTTTCAGCTCCTCTCGCAGCCAAGAAAGGTTAGCTGGAAACTCCAGTTTCAAACGGCGTTGTTGAAGAACTCCAGCCTGCCGCGGGATTCACGCGGGCTGGCTAGTAGGGTAAGCGTCTCGGCATGAGCAAACCTGAGGCTGCCTGCTACCGCACGACGGACTGGCCGTCTTACAATAATGCCCTGAGGCGGCGCGGATCGCTGCTGATCTGGCTGGACAAGGATACGGTGTGGTGTATTGACCCAGCTGAATCTGCTCAGGTTAAGCCGCTAATCTGAATGCCTGGGCAGGTGTCCGCATGGCAAGCGCCTGATGCGGCCGGCGGGTGTTGTAGAACTGGATCCAGTCTCCGATGGCCCGCGCGGCGTGCTGGATGCTCTCGAAGCGGTGGCGGTGAACGCATTTGTCGGGAAAACGGTCCACTGGACCGTTTTCTGATCCTCCTCATTCCTTCAGCGTCCTGATGACACGTTCGACCATGCCGTTTTGCTGCGGACAATGCGGAGTGATGAACTCCTGCCTCAGACCGTAGCTGCGCACCAGGGCCGTGTGGTGCCGGCTGGTGAAGACCAGCCCATTGTCAGACCTCAGCAAGAACTCGCGGTTGACGCGACCCAAGGTGCCGAAGCGGCTGATCAGAGCATGTTCCAGCGCGCTAGCCGCTGTGGTCGCCTTTCCGGTGCGTGACAGGTGCCATCCCAGAAGCTCCCGGGTGTGACAGTCGATCACACGGGCCAGAGAGGCCAGCCGTCCCTGCCGGCCCAGATCGGTCGACCAGCGCTCGTTTGGCCCGGTGGCGACGGGCGGCAGCGCCTGGATGCGCGGGCATGCCGGCAGGGTGCTTGCGGACCTGCCAGTTCTTCAACTGGAAGATCCGCTGCACCGTATTCTTGTTGAAGCCCAGCAGGAAAGCCACCATACGGTAGCCGAACGATGGGTTTTCCTCGATCATGGCCTTGATCGGCTCGGCGAAGCGGGGATCGATCTTCGGGGCGGCCTTGGTCGGCTTGTAGTAGACCGTCCGTCGCGGGACGCCAATACCCGGCGCAGAGCTTCACCAGCGACACATTGATGCCATCTGCCAGCAGGCCCTCATGGAGCGTCCGGATCAATTGTCGTTCTCCGTTCGCCATTGGCCTCGGACCGATGGCGGCTCAATGGCTCACCATGAGGGCCGCCAACTTTTTTCGCGCGCGCAGCTCCAGCATGGCCTCGCCGTAGGCCTCTTGCAGGTCACGAAGCTGCTTTCGTATTCCTGCCGAACATCGAGCGGGTTTGCCCGCAGCGCATTCTTCATGCCCCGACGGGCATCATCGACCCGGCCCTCGATCTCGGATGGGGAGAGGTCATAGCCGCGGCTGGCTTCCGCCACCGTCGTCTTGCCCTGAATGATCTCGATGACCAGCGCTGACTTGCGCTTGGCCGTCCACCGCTTGACGACGTCTTCCAATGGTCCACTCATCGCTACGTTTCACTCCTTGTAGCATGAGCAAATTTTTACTGGGTCGATACAGCCTCGCCTGCGCCGGACCGACAGCCCTTCCTCGCGGTAGAGCCGATACAGCTTCTTCGGGTTCATCAGCATGCCCCTGCGCTCCAGCAGAAGTCCGATCCGCCGATAGCCGAACCGGCGGCGCAGCGCCGCGATCTCCTGCATGGCCTTGCGGATCTCCGGGTTGTCGGGCGGCCGCTCGCGCCGCACCGTGTTTGGATCGACACCGACCAGAACGCAGGCCCGGCGTTGCGAGATGTCATGATCCCGCATCGTCTTGAGCACCGCGTCCCGCCGCGCTTTCGGTGTCGTCAGGGCTCAGCCATAGTCCTTGGACCAGTGGCGTCCCATGGCTTCGATCCCAGGAGATCCTTCAGAACGACATTGTCGAGCATGGCATCTGCCAGAAGCAGCTTCAGCTTGCCGTTCTCGTCTTCAAGCACCCTCAACCTTTGGGCATCGGACACATCCATGCCCCCATACTTGGCCTTGAGCGTGTAGAACGTCGCCGGGCTGAGACCATGCCGGCGACAGACCTCCGCCGCCGCCATTCCGGCTTCCTGCTCCTTGATCATCCCAATGATCTGCGCCTCGGTGAAGCGGCTTTTCCTCATGTCGTCTGCTCCTTCGTTGTGAAGCAAACCCTACATTAAACCGAGGGACGTTCCGGGGGGCAGGTCAGCTCTGCAAGGCGATCTCGTGACGCTGCTGTCTGCGGTGGACAACAAAAAGCCCGCTGGGAAGCGGGCTGTATGCGGGTTCGGTATTTTTGGTTGCGGGGGCAGGATTTGAACCTGCGGCCTTCAGGTTATGAGCCTGACGAGCTACCGGGCTGCTCTACCCCGCGCCAGTTTTGTCCTGCGGGTTTTCATCGTTATCAGAGAGATATTTGCGTGTCTTACCAGGTCTGGCGGTGACCTACTCTCCCACGTCTTGAGACGCAGTACCATTGGCGCAGCGGCACTTAACGGCCGAGTTCGGGATGGGATCGGGTGTTTTGCTCGCGCTAGGGCCACCAGACCGGGAAAGACACGCTCAGCGTCGCCCCTTTCGGGGTTTTTGTTGTCCAAGGATGCATGGGAGGAAGACAGTCTGTCTTCTTCCGGATCAAATCAAGCCTATCGAGCCATTAGTACCGGTCAACTGAATGCATTGCTGCACTTACATCTCCGGCCTATCGACGTGGTGGTCTTCCACGGCTCTCAAGGGAGACCTTGTTTTGAGGGGGGCTTCACGCTTAGATGCCTTCAGCGTTTATCCTGTCCGTTCATAGCTACCCAGCACTGCCGTTGGCACGACAACTGGTCCACCAGTGGAACGTCCACCCCGGTCCTCTCGTACTAGGGGCAGCTCCTCTCAAGTCTCCAACACCCACGGCAGATAGGGACCGAACTGTCTCACGACGTTCTAAACCCAGCTCACGTACCTCTTTAAATGGCGAACAGCCATACCCTTGGGACCTGCTCCAGCCCCAGGATGAGATGAGCCGACATCGAGGTGCCAAACGATGCCGTCGATATGGACTCTTGGGCATCATCAGCCTGTTATCCCCAGCGTACCTTTTATCCGTTGAGCGATGGCCCTTCCACTCGGGACCACCGGATCACTATGGCCGACTTTCGTCTCTGCTCGACTTGTCAGTCTTGCAGTCAGGCTGGCTTCTGCCA